>NZ_LMSB01000014.1 GCF_001428005.1 Arthrobacter sp. Soil736 | reverse complement strand
AGATACCACCAAAGCAGGAGCAACATTCGCCATACCACAAGCTTAACAAGCAAATCTAAAACTATTTTGGAGACACACCACTAGGTAGCAGCTCGCGCGTTTCTGGGCGCTGGGAACGGCGAGAGCTGCTACCTAGTTGGGGAGATGGGCTGCGGAGGTTATCCGCCGGCGAACGGGGGCAGGACGTCCACCACGTCGTCGTCGGACAGCACAACCGTCCGGTCCCGGACGGCGACCTCGTTGAGCAGGAAACTGCTGCGGGCCAGGATCCGCTCCAGCGGGGGAGTTCCGGCCGGCGGCTGGGGACGTTCGACGTCGAGCACCGCGGCCAGCAGCGCTTCCACCGTGGAGCCCGGGGGAAGTTCGAAGTGTTCCTCGTCGACGCCTGCCGCGGCGCGCGCGGCAGCGAAGTACCTTACGTTCAACTGTTCAGCCTCCGATGGCGCTCATGCTGCGGTCCGGCTGGACGAAGTCCGGGGCATCGAGTCCCACGTGGTCCATCCCGTGGGCTTTCGGCTTGATCCACATGGCGTCCTGCCAGCGCTCGGCCAGCTGCCGGTCGCTGGCGCCCTCCCGGAGCAGCCCGAGCAGGTCAAACTCCTCACGGGAGAACAGGCAGCTCATGATCTTGCCCTCCGCCGTGATCCGGGTCCGGCGGCAGTCCGAGCAGAACGGTTCGGTGACCGAGGCGATAATGCCCACGGTTCCCAGCGCCGCCCCGTGCCCGCCGGCTGAACCGGCCACCCGGCGTCGTACTTCAAAACGTTCGGCGGGCGCACCGTCGCGTTCCCGCGGATCCGGGCTGAGGACGTACTTGGCCGAGAGCAGCTCGCGGATTTCCGACGCCGTGATCATGTTCCGGCGCGTCCAGCCGTGGTCGGCGTCGAGCGGCATCTGCTCGATGAACCGGAGTTCATACCCCCGCTCCAGTGCCCAGGCCAGCAGCGACGGCGACTCGGCGTCATTGATGCCCCGCATCAGCACCGCATTGATCTTGACCGGGCCCAGGCCTGCGGCCCAGGCGGCGTCCACACCCGCCAGGACGCGGTCCAGGAAGGGGCGCCTGGTCAGCTTGGTAAAGGTTTCCTCGTGCAGGGAGTCGAGGGAGACGTTGATGCGCGTCAGCCCGGCAGCCTTGAGCGCGGCCGCCTTTTTGTCCAGGCCCACGCCGTTGGTGGTCATGGAGATCGGAAGCTCGGGGTGGGCCTTCCGGAGGGCGGCAATGATGTCGATGAGGTCGGCCCTGACCAGCGGTTCCCCTCCGGTGAGGCGAAGCTCGCGCACACCCAGCAGATCCACGCCGATCCCTACGATCCGGATGATTTCCGCGGCAGACATGACGGCCTGCTTGGCCAGCCATTCAAGCCCCTCCGCCGGCATGCAGTAGGTGCACCGCAGATTGCACTTGTCCGTGAGGGAAAGCCTCATGTCCGTGGCACGGCGCCCGTAGCGGTCCGCAAGCCCCGCGGGAGCATCGGCCGGGCGGGCAGCAGGAAGGGGCTGCGCGCCGGAAACCGGGGTGCCTCCGTCGCGGGGCTGCGGGATGCCAAGCTGAACACTCATGAATTCAGGCTACGCCACGCGGGGTGCATCGATCACGCCTGTGACTTCGCGGCGGGCGGCCGCGCCCGGGCAGCAGCATGCGGGACGGACCGGTCCACGCGGCCACACGCGGTGTCAACGGCCTGCATCGAACCTATGCTGGAAGTGTGAACGAGTCCCAGCCAGCCGGACCCGGGGCGGCAGCCGGACACCAGGACCACCCCGACGCAAAATCACGGCCGGCCGACGCTGTGCGCGTGGGACCGGACGACGCAGGGGAAGCCCCCGAAACAGGCCGGAAGGAGCCCCGCTGGTGGGCCGCGGCCGCCGGTATCGTGGCGGCGGGCACAGGACTCGTGGCCAGCGAACTCATCGCCGGATTTGTCAGCCCCTCCCTCTCGACCATGACAGCTTTGGGCGGCGCCGTCATCGATGCCGTTCCGCCGGGCGTCAAGGACTGGGCAGTTTCGCTGTTTGGCACAGCGGACAAGCTCGCGCTGCTGGCGGGCATGGCGCTGGGGATCGCCGTCTTCGCCGCGGTGTCCGGCGTGGTCGAGCTGCGCCGGCGCTTCGCGGGCGCCGCGATCTTCGCCGCCTTCGGCATCGTGGGAGTGGCGGCGGTCCTGACGCGCGCCCAGGTGACCGTCAGCGCCGTCGTGCTTCCTATGCTTGCCGCCGGCATCGCCGTGCTGGTGCTCCGGAACCTGATCGGGCGGCTGGCCGCCTGGCAGCTTGCCGGCTGGCAGGGCGAGGCAGCTGACGTGCCCGCGCGGCGCGGCTTCTTCCAGCTGCTGGGCGGCACCGCGGCTGCTGTCGTCGTCGGCGGTGCCCTTGCCACTGCCTGGCGGGGAGGCGCCGCCGGCGTCAACGAGCTCCGCAGGACACTGCGCCTGCCGGCGCCAACGCTCCCGGCGGCTGCCATTCCGCCCGGCGCCGACATCGGCCTGGCCGGAATGCAACCGCTCGTCACGCCGAATCCCGAGTTTTACCGCATCGACACCGCGCTGTCAGTCCCGGTCATCGATCCGCGGGAATGGAGGCTCAGGGTCACCGGCCTGGTGGACCGTGAGATCGAACTCGATTTCGCCACGCTGCTGGCCAAACCGCTGAGGGAACGCCACGTGACCATCGCCTGCGTGTCCAACGAGGTGGGCGGCGACCTGATCGGCAATGCGCTCTGGCTCGGCTGGCCCGTCCGGGAGCTGCTGGCGATGGCAGGCCCCAAGCCGGGCGCGGACATGGTGCTGTCCAGGAGCTCGGACGGCTTTACCGCCGGCACTCCGCTGGACGTCCTCACGGACGACCGGGACGCCTTGCTTGCCGTGGGCATGAACGGCGAGCCGCTCCCGCTGGAACACGGGTTTCCGGTCCGCATGATCGTCCCCGGGCTCTACGGGTTCGTGTCAGCCACGAAATGGCTCACTGAACTCAAGGTCACCAGGTTCGCCGACGACGTCGCCTACTGGACGCCGCGCGGCTGGTCCGCGCGCGGACCCATCAAGCTGTCCTCGCGCATCGACGTCCCCCGTAACGGCGGGTCCGTGCCTTCGGGCCGCGTGGCGTTCGGCGGGGAGGCGTGGGCGCAGCACACCGGCATCGGAAAGGTGGAGCTGCGGGTTGACCGGGGGAGCTGGCAGCAGGCCGACCTTGCTCTCGGCATCTCCGTGGACACCTGGTACCAGTGGCAGCTCGGCGTCGACCTTCAGCCGGGACAGCACGAAGTCCAGGTGCGAGCCACCGACCTTCGCGGTTCCGTGCAGACCGAAGAACAGCGGTCGGTCGCCCCGGACGGCGCCACCGGCTTCCACACCATTAGAGTTGACGTAAACCCGTAGCCGCCGCACCGAAGGCAGGACCATGCACAGCCACCCGCAGCCGCACGCCACTGCCACCAGCGCCGGTACCTCCGCCCGCCACGCGCACCGGAGCGTGGCGGAACACCGGCAGGCAGTCCGGGAACTCCTGGAACCGCTCGCAGCCGGACGCAGCCAACGGCTTCCCCTCGTCCAGGCACTGGGCCGCGGGCTGGCCGAGACCGTCACGGCGCCTCTGAGCCTGCCTCCCTTCGCCAACTCCCAGATGGACGGCTTCGCCATCCGCTCCGGGGACGTGCCCGACGGCGGCGCGGAGCTGCGCGTGGTTGCTCCCGTTCCGGCGGGGGCCAGCCCGGCAGCCCTGGAACCGGGCACGGCAGCCCCGATCATGACAGGGGCCATGGTCCCCACCGGGGCTGATGCCGTCGTGCCAATCGAGCGGGCCGTTCCAGCCGCGTTCCCTGCCGCCGGCGACGAGGCCACGGTGTGGTTGCCCCCGGCGACTGCGGGGACATTCATCCGCGAGGCGGGAAGCGACATCGAGGCGGGCGAGCGTGCCCTGGCTGCGGGCACCTTCCTGGGGCCCGGGCAGCTGGGGCTGCTGGCCGCCCTGGGGCTGGCGGACGTCCTGGTCCACCCTCCGCTGGCGGTTCTCCTCGTGACCACGGGCGATGAGGTGGTGGAACCAGGCGAACCGCTGGAGGGCGGCAAGATCTACGATGCCAACGGCACCCTGCTGGAAACCGCGCTGCGGCAGGCCGGGCTGGCCGTGGTCCGGGCAGGCATTTCCACCGACAACCCGGCGGAGCTCCGGGGCCTGCTGCGCAGCCAAACGGCGGCCGTGGACCTCATCGTCACCACCGGAGGAGTCAGCAAGGGCGCCTACGAGGTGGTGCGGCAGGCCATGGACGGCCAGGACGTGGCTTTTCAGCATGTGGCCATGCAGCCCGGCGGGCCGCAGGGACTCGGAACCTTCGACGGCGTCCCCCTCCTGGGGTTCCCGGGGAACCCGGTCAGTTGCCTCGTCTCCTTCGAGATGTTCCTTCGTCCCGTGCTCAGCGAACTGTTCGGGTCGCCGGCTCCGAGGCCCGTGATCCGCGCCCGGCTCGCGCAGCCGCTGACGTCCCCGGCGGGCAAGCACCAGGTACGGCGCGGGACGCTGCTGGCGGACGGAACCGTGCGGCTCGAGGGCGGCGAAAGCTCCCATCTGGTCCGGGCGCTCGCGCAATCAAACTCGCTGGTCCACGTGCCCGTTGGAGTCGACGCACTCGCGGCGGGCGCCGAAGTGGAAGTATGGATGCTGTGACTGCAGAAAAAGACAACGCCGCGCTGACGCACCTCCGCCGTGACGGCACGGCCCAGATGGTGGACGTCTCGGGAAAACCGGAGACCACCCGCGAGGCCACGGCCACCGCAACGGTTCGGAGCACTCGGGAGGTCCTGGCACTGCTGGGTTCCGGGGGCCTGCCCAAGGGCGATGCCCTGGCCGTCGCCAGGGTCGCCGGAATCATGGCGGCCAAGAAAACCCCGGAACTCATTCCGCTGTGCCACCCGCTACCGATTGCGAAGGTTACGGTCGACTTCGAACTGGGTGAGGAGGCCGTGGACATCCTGGCCACGGTGAAGACCAGGGGAGTCACCGGCGTCGAAATGGAGGCGCTGACCGCCGCCTCCGTCGCAGCGCTGAGCGTCTACGACATGATCAAGGCCGTGGACAAGCATGCAGTCCTGACGGACATCAAAGTGCTCGCCAAAAGCGGCGGCAAGAGCGGGGACTGGGCACTGTGAGCAACGCTTCGGCTAATTCAAAGCCCCACGTCCACGGTGAGGTGCAGGGCCGGAAGGCAGGCGTCGTCATTGCATCGACGCGCGCCGCTGCCGGCATTTACCGGGACGAGACCGGCCCGGTCATCATCGACTGGCTCACCGAACACGGATTTGAGCCGTTTCCGGCGATGGTGGTGCCCGACGGCGAGCCGGTGGGAGCCGCGATCCGCGCCCTCCTGACCCAGCAGCCCGCCGTCGTCATCACCAGCGGCGGCACCGGGCTGAGCCCCAATGACCGGACGCCGGAAATGACGCTGCCGCTGCTCGATCGCGAAATCCCCGGCATCATGGAGGGCATCCGGCAAGCCGGGATGGCCAAAACGCCCCATGCCATGCTCAGCCGCGGGCATGCGGGCGCGGCCGGACGGACATTCATCGTTAATCTGCCCGGATCACCGAAGGGCGTCATGGACGGACTGTCCGTGCTGGATCCGGTGATCGGGCACCTGTGCGACCAGTTGGAGGGCGGACATGGGCACTGAACCATCCCTGACGGAACCATCACTGACGGGACGCTCATTTGAAATAGTGCATGCGGTGCTGAGCGCGGAGCCCATCTCCGTGGACCAGGCCATCGCGGCCGTGGAGTCGGACACCGCCGGCGCCGTGGTCAGCTTCAGCGGCGTGGTACGGAACCACGACGGCGGCAAGCCGGTTGACCGGCTCAGTTACAGCGCGCACCCCACGGCCCACCAGGTGATGGCCGACGTCGTGGCGCAGCTGGTCGCTGAGCACGAGGGTGACGCCGGCGCCTCCACGCAGCCGGTCAGGATCTGGGCCGCGCACCGGGTAGGTTCGCTGGAAATCGGCGAACCGGCCCTGGTCTGCGCTGTGGCGGCGGCACACCGCGGGCAGGCCTTCGCCGTATGCTCCGAGCTCGTGGACCGCATTAAGGCACAGGTCCCCATCTGGAAGGAACAGTTCTTCAGCGACGGCACCGTGGAGTGGGTCGGGGCCGGGGAGTAGTTACGGGCCGGGGCGTCGGTGGCACGTGAGGTAACGCATGGCGCCCGGTTCCTTTCGCCGGGCGGGCGAAAGGTAGTGTTGAATCCATGACCGAACAACTCGCCGTCGCCGTCCTGGGCGCGAACGGGCGCATGGGCGCCGAGGCCGTCAAAGCTGTAGAAGCTGCCCCTGACATGAAGCTCGTCGCAGCTTTGGGACGGGGTGACTCCCTGGACACACTGCTCAGCGCCGGTGCCAGGTTCGTGGTGGATCTCACCGTTCCGGAGAGCACCGAGGAGAACGTCCGTTTCGCCGTCGAGAACGGCATGCACGCCGTAGTGGGCACCACCGGCTGGGACACCGGCAAGCTGCAGCAGCTGGACGCGCTGCTGGCAGAACGTCAGGACGTCGGCGTCCTGATTGCGCCGAACTTTGCCCTTGGTTCCGTGCTGGCGTCGGCTTTCGCCGCCAAGGCCTCCAAGTACTTTGAATCCGTGGAAATCATCGAGCTCCACCACCCTGACAAGGTCGATGCGCCCTCCGGCACGGCCGTACGGACCGCCCAGCTGATCGCGGCGGAACGGGCAGCGGCCGGCCTGGAACCAAGCCCCGATGCAACCACCAGCGAACTTGCCGGCGCCCGAGGGTGCAAAGTGGACGGCGTCCGTGTGCACAGCGTGCGGCTCCGCGGCCTCGTCGCGCATCAGGAGGTTCTTTTCGGCGGCCCGGGGGAGCAGCTGACCCTGCGGCATGATTCGTTCGACCGGGCCTCGTTCATGCCCGGGGTCCTCCTGGGCATCCGGAACGTCGCTAACCACCCCGGACTGACGGTGGGCCTGGACGGCTACCTGGACCTGGGGCTGTAAGTACCGTGAAACCACTCCTTGGCCCGCTGAAAAAGTACCGCACCAAAATCTGGGTGGGCGCCGTGACCCTCCTGCTGGTCTTCTACCTGGTGGTGTCCTTCCAGCGCTCGGTGCTCCTGCTGACGGACGCGGAGCCCGTGGCCAAGGCCATCGGTGCGGCGTACCTGGTCCTGCCGGCCATCGGCGCGTGGGCGCTGATCCGTGAATTGCTGTTCGGCGCCCGCACCGAACAGATGGCCCGCGTGCTCGAAGCCGAAGGCGGCCTGCCGGTGGACAACCTTCCCCGCACGCCCGCCGGGCGGATAGTCCGTGCCGCGGCGGACCAGGAATTCGAGAAGTACCGGGCGGAAGCAGAAGCAGCCCCGGACGACTGGCGGTCGTGGTTCAGGCTTAGCTGTGCCTACGACGCCGCCGGTGACCGCAAGCGCGCCCGTTCCTCCATGCGGGACGCGGTGCGGCTGTTCCAGGCCTCCAAAGGCGCCCTGACGCGGTAAGCGCGGGCGCTACCGGATCCCCGCCGGCTGGTGGCGTCCCACCTGGTTGGCGGCGTGCCCCAGCCATTCAAGCGGGCCGCGCCACTTCAGGATCGCGAAGACCATCCCGATCAGCACCGCCAACGCGGCATGGGCGAAGTACATCCCGTCCTCGGTCCATCCGGCCGGCATGGGCTTGAGGTGGAACGACGCCACCACGCACACATGGGCCGTGTACAGGGTCAGCGTCATGGCCCCGGCGCCGCGCAGCGGAAGCAGCAGGTCCAGGTCCAGCCATTCCCCCAGCCGGCCCACCAGCAGGCACAGCCCGACGACGGCGGCCGCCACGCCGCTCGTGTGCAGCAGATCCAGGGCGGTCCCGGAGTGGGGTGCGCTGCTGGCCAGCCACCACCATGAACCCTCCTGCCGGACGCCTGCCAAGTTGACCTGCAGGAGGCTGTCCAGCGGGTAGTTGGGGTCGGTGAGGAGTGCCTGCAGTTCGGCCCGGCCGCCCCATTCCTCCATGGCTGCCGTGCCCAGAACCTTCGCGAAGGCGGCCACCGCGGTGCCGCCGGCCAGCAGCAGCACCGGGACCACCGCCGTCGACAACGCCAACCGGCCAAGGATGAGGCCCACCAGCAGATACGAAATCCACTGGAACACCGGGTAGTAGCCCGTCAGGAAGAGGTCGCCCAGCAGTTGGCCGGGGGTGGACAGATCTTCCCAGCCGGGGTTGTGGTTCAGCTGCAGGGGCGGATCGGCGGCCATGAGCCAGGGCCGCAGCAGGAAAGCGATCACGGGGGAGCCCAGGATCCAGCCTGCGGCCCAGGCGCAGAGTGCTTTCAGCCGCAGCCCGATAAACGGCAGGATGCATAGGAAGAGGACGGCGTAGTGGACCAGGATCACCGCCACGTTGACGTCCAGCCCGCCGAGGGCAAGGCCGACGACGGCAATCACCAGGGCGCGCAAGGCGATGCCCCGCCGTGCCGCCGAAAGGGCACTGCCCTCGAGGGGCCTCTGCTTGCCGGTGGAAAGGGCCAGCCCGATGCCGGCCAGGACGGCGAAGAGGGCCGCAGCCCGGCCGGAGAACGTCAGCCCGATCCAGGTCGGGGTCAGCGCGGCGTCGGATTCGAACGTCGGCATCAGGTGCGTGGCCATCATGCCCAGGAGGGCCAGGCCGCGCGCGGCGTCTATTCCCGAAAGCCGGGTGCCGGCTGCGGCGCCTTTCTTGGTTCCGGACTGTGCAGCCGTGCTCCGCGAGGTCATGAAGCGATCGTCTCACATCCGGATATGGCGCCGTTCCCTCCTGGCCGGTTGTCCGCCGGCCCGAATGCGCGGTGGACGGAGACAGGTCTTGTATTCGAATATATGTTCGAATACTATCGTCAGCATGAACAACTCATCCAGGCACACGCTAGGGCGCGGCTCGGACAAGCGCCCGGACAAGCTCTCGGACAAACGCGCGGACCAGGGGGCTGCGCGGCCTGCACCGCCGGCACATGGCACTGCAGCACGCAGCACGACAGGACACAGCACGGCAGGGCTGCTGAAGGCGATGAGCCCCGGCGTAGTGGACTATCTGTTCAGGCAACTCGTCGCCGGCGAGTCCGCCGAGGACCTGCAGTGGAGCAGGGAGGGAATCGCGCTCTCGGCCCAGGTTCCCGGGGCGGAGCTGGCGCGCCGGCTGTCCGAAACGGACCTTGATGCGCTGACGCCCACGGAACTGTTCCACTACGTTCGCGCCGCCCAGCGCCTCGCCAGCTGGGCGGAGTCGCTGCGGGAAGCGGCTGTGGAACGCTACTGCGCGGGGACGGACCCTGCCTAGGATGGAGGCGTGACCTCAGCGCTGACCGTAACCTCCGTCCAGTATCAGGCTCTGGACGGCGGCATTGCCCGCAACGTGCCGGAGCATGTCGGCCTCATCGAGGATGCCGATTCCCACGGTGCCAGGCTGGTGATTTTTCCCGAACTTTCCCTCACCGGATATAACCTGCGCCTTCTCCAGGATGGGGACCAGTGGCTGGTGCCCGGCGATATCCGCCTGGATCCCGTCCGGGAGATCTGCCGGCGGACAGGGATTACCGCAGTGGTCGGAGCGGCCTTTCGCGAAGCGGGCGGCACGCCGCGGCTGGCGGCTGTGGCCCTCCACCCGAACGGCACGGCCGATGTCGGCTTCAAGACACATCTCCACGGGGAGGAGGAGTCCCTGTTTGCCGCCGGGCCGGGGCCGGCCGTCCTGGAGGTGGACGGCTGGAAGATTGCCTTGGCCATTTGCTTCGACGCAGCCCACCCCGTCCACTCGGGTACGGCCGCTGACGCCGGCGCGGACGTTTACGCCGTATCTGCCCTCTACACCGAGGGGGAGGGGCATCGTCTGGGGCTGCATCTGGGGGCGCGGGCCATGGACAACCGCATGTACACGGTGCTGGCCAACCTGGGCGGCCGGACGCCGTTGGGGCCCTCCTGCGGCCTGAGCGGTTTCTGGGGCCCGGACGGCCTGCCGATGCAGCATGCCTCCGGGACCGGAACGGAAGTGGTCACAGCCGTCCTGCGGCGCGGCCCCCTCGAACGGTACAGGCACGCCGCTGGGTGACGCGGCGGCCGCAGGCCTGGTGTTTTCCGGAATTTGACGATCATCACGCGCCGGCCATTGTCCTAACGTGCAGGTGACAGGGTAACGTTTTTCCCATGGCTGACACTTCCGCGAACATTCCTGCACTTGGTACCCTCTTGACCGCTATGGTCACGCCCTTCACCAAGGATGGCAAAGTGGACTACCAGCAGGCGGCGGAGCTGGCCAGCAAGCTCGTCGACGACGGCTGCGACGGTCTGGTGGTCACGGGAACCACAGGGGAAACCTCCACCCTCACGGACGAGGAAAACCTCGGAATGTTCCGCGCCGTAAAAGAGGCTGTCGGAGGACGGGCCAGCATCATCGCCGGCACCGGGACCAACGACACCGCTCACTCCGTGCACCTTTCCCAGCAGGCGGCCGCGCTCGGCGTCGACGGCCTCCTGCTCGTCACGCCGTACTACAACAAGCCCAGCCAGGCTGGCGTCCGCGCACACTTCGAAACCATCGCGTCGTCAACCGACGTTCCCGTGATGCTCTACGACATCCCGGGCCGCTCCTCCATCGCGATCGCACCCGAGACCATGATCCGTCTCGCGCAGCACCCGAACATAGTCGCCGTCAAGGACGCCAAGGCCGATTTCGCTGCGGCAACGCGCGTCATGGCGGAGACCGATCTTCTCTTCTACTCCGGCGACGACGGACTGACCCTTCCGTGGATGGCCCTGGGCGCCGTGGGACTCGTGGGTGTCACCACACATGTCGCTACCCGCCGCTTCCGGGAACTCATCGACGCCGTCAACGCGAACGACCTCGGAACGGCCCGCAAGATCAACTTCGAACTTGAGCCCGTGGTGCGCGCGACGATGACCCGCGTCCAGGGGGCCGTTGCGGCCAAACAAATTCTTAAATGGCAGGGAGTCCTGCCCAACTCGGTTGTCCGTTTGCCCCTCGTGGAGCCGGACGAAGCCGAGATCGAAATCATCCGCGAGGATTTGGCGGCGGGAGGGCTGGTCTTTTCCTGACGGACTGAGACCGGCACTCTTCCGCCTGGAAAGAAGTGCATTATGACCCAAGTAGCCCTACCCGGCCTCGTCACGCCTCCCCGTCTTCCCCAAGGCACCCTGCGGATCGTTCCGCTCGGCGGGCTCGGCGAGATCGGCCGCAACATGGCTGTGTTCGAAATCGACGGCAAGCTGCTCATCGTCGACTGCGGGGTCCTCTTCCCTGAGGAAACGCAGCCCGGCGTCGACCTGATCCTGCCCGATTTCTCCTACATCGAGAACCGGCTGGATGACATTGTCGCCGTCGTCCTGACCCACGGCCACGAGGACCACATCGGCGCTGTGCCGTACCTGCTCCGGCTCCGGAACGACATCCCGCTGGTGGGATCGCAGCTGACGCTCGCGCTCATCGAGGCGAAGCTGCAGGAACACCGGATCAAGCCGTACACCCTCACGGTGGTCGAGGGGCAAGTGGAGAAGTTCGGCCCCTTCGAATGTGAGTTCGTGGCCGTCAACCACTCGATTCCCGACGCCCTCGCCGTCTTCCTGCGCACTGCGGGCGGAACCGTCCTGCACACCGGTGACTTCAAGATGGATCAGCTGCCGCTGGACGGCAGGATCACGGACCTCCGCCACTTCGCCCGCCTGGGCGAAGAGGGTGTGGACCTGTTCATGTCCGACTCCACGAACGCCGACGTCCCCGGGTTCACCACCGCGGAAAAGGAAATCGGGCCCACCCTGGACCGGCTCTTCGGGCAGGCCAGCAAGCGCATCATCGTAGCCTCCTTCTCGTCACACGTGCACCGTGTGCAGCAGGTCCTTGACGCCGCGGGAAAGCACAACCGCAAAGTTGCCTTTGTGGGCCGCTCCATGGTCCGCAACATGGCCATCGCCGCGAAGCTTGGCTACCTGGACGTGCCGGACGGCATCCTCGTGGACGTCAAGAACATCGGGAACCTTCCCGACAACCGCGTGGTGCTGATGTCCACCGGTTCCCAGGGTGAGCCGATGGCCGCGCTGTCCCGCATGGCCAACGGCGACCACCCGGTGGTGGTTGGCGAGGGCGACACTGTCATTCTGGCGTCAAGCCTTATCCCCGGCAACGAGAACGCCGTCTTCCGCATCATCAACGGCCTGCTGAAGCTGGGTGCGGACGTCATCCACAAGGGCAACGCCAAGGTCCACGTGTCCGGCCATGCCGCGGCCGGAGAGCTGCTGTACTGCTACAACATCCTGGAACCGCTCAACGCCATGCCCGTGCACGGCGAGACGCGCCACCTGATTGCCAACGGAAAAATCGCCGAGGAATCGGGCGTGCCGGAGGCGAGCATCCTGCTGGCGGACAACGGCACCGTGATTGACCTCAGGGACCACCAGGCTGACGTCGTGGGACAGATCGAGGTCGGCTTCGTCTATGTTGACGGCTCCAGCGTGGGCGAAATCACCGACGCCGACCTCAAGGACCGCCGTGTCTTGGGCGATGAAGGCTTCATCTCCATCATTACGGTCATCAACCGCGCCACCGGAAAGGTGGTCTCGGGGCCGGAAATCCACGCCCGCGGCGTCGCCGAGGATGATTCGGTTTTCGACGACATCATCCCCAAGATCAATGCTGCGCTGGAGGAAGCCGTCCTCAACCGCACGGACCACACCACGCACCAGTTGCAGCAAGTTGTCCGCCGCGTGGTCGGAACCTGGGTCAACCGCAAGCTCCGCCGCAAGCCCATGATCATTCCGGTGGTCCTGGAAGCCTAGGCGCACGTCCCGGGGCCGGCCGCGCAGGCGAACACAGCCCCGAAGGCCCGTAAATCCGCGGATCCGGGGCCGGGGTGGAGTACCGTGGCACATATGGCCACACGTACTTCCCCCGCGCCAAAACGTACTTCCGGCGGCAAAGCAGGCACGTCCGCAGGCCGCGCCGGTCCCGCGGCGGCCAAGTCCGGCCGGGCGGGAGCGTCGGCCGGCACTGCCCGCACGCGTCAGCTGCCCGCCGTCGAAATCCGGCAGCCCTGGCTGCTGAGGGTTGTCGGCGGCGCGTGGCTCGGCATCGGCCATCTGGTGGGCGGGGGAGTGCGGCGGATCGGCCACGACGTGAGCGACCTCTCCCCGGAAGACCGCCGTGACGGTGCCGCGCTGTTCAACCTCGCGCTGGCGGTCTTCATTGCCACCTTTGCCTGGTGGGGACTCCGGGGCTGGTTCCCGGACACCGTCTACGCGGTGGTCAACGGCACGTTCGGCTGGATGTCCCTCGTGCTGCCGCTGATGCTGTCGGCCTGCGCCTTCAGGCTGTTCCGCCAGCCGGCCGACGGCCGGGGCAACAACCGCGTGGGCATCGGCTTCCTCATCATGACGTTCGCGGGTTGCGGGCTTGCCCACATCGTTGGCGGCCAGCCGACCGTAAGCGAGGGCTTTGACGGTCTGCGTCAGGCCGGGGGCATGCTGGGCTTCCTCGCGGCCTCACCGCTCGCGGCTATTCACACCGCCGTGCCGGTGGTCCTCTACGCCCTATTGGCATTCGTCTCGCTGCTGATTGTCACCGCCACCCCCTTCGGGGCCATTCCGCGGCGCCTGCGCGGCGCCTACGAGCACCTGATGGGCATCGACCTTCAGGACAACGGAGACGACGGCGGCGGACACGACCGCAGCTACCTCTACGACAGCGCCCCGGCAGAGCCGAAAAAGAAGCGGAAACGGCTCTTCGGCAAGGACCGGGACGCCGACGCCCGCCTCGAGGGATACGTCGGAGACGAAGCCTTCGAACATGCCGTCATCGACGACGACCCCGCACCCGGTTCTCCCAAGGGCGCCAAGGCCTCCAGCGCCGTGGCGCCAGGCGTGCGCCGCCCCACCCAGGCCGAGATCGCCGTCGAGAAGATCAAGGCAGCCCAGGGGCTGGGCAGCACTGCCGGACCGGCGGGCGAGAACGCCACCGAAGCCATCCCGCTCGTCACCCCCGGCATGGTCGCCGCCGGTTCGTTGAACCCGGCAGCCGGCGCAGCGGCCGCCCAGGTCCCGTCGCGGCCCGTCGCCCCCGCCCCGCCGCCCACGCCCATTCCGCAGCGCACCGAGCAGCTGTCGCTGGCGGGCGACGTCACCTACACCCTGCCGTCGTCGGACGTCCTGACGCCGGGGTCCATCCCGAAGGAGCGCACCGAGGCCAACGACGCCATCGTTGCCTCCCTGACGGAGACGCTGACGCAGTTCAACGTGGACGCCCAGGTGACCGGCTTCAGCCGCGGCCCCACCGTGACGCGCTACGAGATCGAGCTGTCACCGGGCACCAAGGTCGAGCGCGTCACGGCACTGTCCAAGAACATCTCGTACGCCGTGGCCTCGAGTGACGTCCGCATCCTGAGCCCCATCCCCGGCAAGTCGGCCATCGGCATCGAGATCCCCAACACGGACCGCGAAACCGTCTCGCTCGGCGACGTCCTGCGCAGCCAGAACGCCCGCCGCACCGACCACCCCATGGTGATGGGCGTCGGCAAGGACGTCGAGGGCGGCTACGTCGTGGCGAACCTGGCCAAAATGCCCCACCTTCTCGTTGCCGGCGCCACCGGTGCAGGCAAGTCCTCGTTCGTGAACTCGATGATCACGTCCATCCTCATGCGCGCCACGCCGGACGAGGTCCGCATGGTCATGGTGGACCCCAAGCGCGTGGAACTCACGGCGTACGAGGGCGTTCCGCACCTGATCACCCCCATCATCACCAACCCCAAGAAGGCCGCCGAGGCGCTGCAGTGGGTGGTCCGGGAAATGGACGCCCGCTATGACGACCTCGCCAACTACGGGTTCAAGCACATTGATGACTTCAACAAGGCTGTCCGGGCCGGCAAGGTCCACCCGCCGGTCGACTCCAAGCGCGTCATCCGGCCGTACCCGTACCTGCTGGTGATCGTGGACGAGCTCGCCGACCTCATGATGGTTGCGCCGCGCGACGTCGAGGATTCGATCGTCCGCATCACCCAGCTCGCCCGCGCCGCCGGCATCCACCTGGTCCTGGCCACCCAGCGTCCCTCGGTCGACGTCGTCACCGGCCTGATCAAGGCCAACGTTCCGTCGCGTATGGCGTTTGCCACGTCCTCCGTGACCGACTCCCGCGTGGTCCTGGACCAGCCGGGAGCGGAAAAGCTGATCGGCCAGGGCGACGCCCTCTTCCTGCCGATGGGCGCCTCCAAGGCCATGCGTGTCCAGGGCGCGTGGGTCACCGAGTCCGAAATCCACAAGGTGGTCGAACACGTCAAGGGTCAGCTCAAGGCGGTCTACCGTGACGACGTCGCCCCGGAGGCGCAGAAGAAGCAGATCGACGACGACATCGGAGACGACCTCGAGGTGCTGCTGCAGGCCACGGAGCTGGTGGTCACCACGCAGTTCGGTTCGACGTCGATGCTGCAGCGCAAGCTCCGCGTCGGGTTCGCCAAGGCCGGCCGCCTCATGGACCTCCTCGAATCCAGGGGAGTCGTGGGCCCGTCCGAGGGCTCGAAGGCCCGGGACGTGCTGGTCAAGCCGGACGACCTCGCCACCGTGCTGGCTGCCATGAAGGGCCAGGAGGCCCCGGCGGCGCCTGATTCCCAAACCGCCGCGCTCAGTGACAACGCCAACGCCAACATCGCCCAAGGCGGGTACGCCGAGGATCTTGTTGCCGCCGACCTGGACAACCGCACCCAGAGCGTGGAGTACTACGACGGCGCGGACGGCAGCTCCGGCGACGACGAGGACGGTTCCGAAGACGCCTGGTCCCTCACCGGACGGTAGCCTAGAAGGGTGACTAGCACCGAAGCGACCGCGGCCGGCTCCAACAGCTCCGGGATCTGGAATCTTCCCAACATCCTCACCATGCTCCGCATCGTGCTGGTGCCGTTCTTCGTCTGGTTCCTTGTCGCCGATGCACCGGGCCTGCGCAGTGAGTCCGGACCCTGGCGCTGGGCCGCCGTGGCGGCGTTCGCCGTCGCCATCTACACGGACAAGCTCGACGGTGACATCGCCCGGAGCAGGGGACTGGTCACCGACTTCGGAAAGATCGCCGATCCGATTGCGGACAAGCTCCTGATCGGCTCGGCCCTGGTCATGCTGTCTGTCCTGAACGAGCTGCCCTGGTGGATTACTGTCGTCATCCTGGTCCGTGAATGGGGCATCACCGCTCTGAGGTTCTTCGTGATCCGCTACGGCGTGATCCCGGCGTCCCGCGGCGGCAAACTGAAGACCGTGGTCCAGACTGCGGCCATTTTCCTCTACCTTCTCCCGCTGTCCGCCATCGCACCGTGGCTGGTCTGGGTCGCCTTCGCCGTCATGCTCGTCGCCGTGCTGATCACCGTGTGGACCGGCGTCGAATATGTCATTGAAGCGATGAAGGTCCGGGCGCAGGGGCTGCGCCGGCGCGCCGAGGAACGCCACGACCAGGAACACGAACACCACGACCACGAACACCGCAAACCGGAAACCCGGGAGGGATGACCATGACCAACCTGCACCGGATCGCCGGCGAGGCCGTCGCCGCAGCCGTGGAACGGGGAATCACCGTCGCCACCGCAGAATCGCTGACGGCCGGCATGGTCACGGCGATGCTGGCAGACACGCCAGGCGCATCGTCCATGCTGCAGGGCGGCGTTGTTTCCTACCGGAACTCCGTCAAGCGGGACGTCCTTGGCGTTCCGCAGGCGCTGCTGGACTCCGTCGGCTCCGTTGACGGCGCAGTGGCGGCAGCGATGGCCGACGGCGCGCGACGAACCTTGGGCGCGGACCTCGGAGTGTCCACCACGGGAGTCGCCGGGCCTGACGAGCACGACGGCAAGTCAGTGGGGACAGTGTTCATCGGCGTCGCCACAGCCCAGGGCTCGACGTCGTTTCCGTACAGCTTCGAGGGCACCCGGGCAGAGATCCGGGCCCTGGCCTGCGCGGCCGCGCTGGAACGGCTTCAAGAGGCCCTAGCGTCGCTAAGCTACCGGGAGTAAGGTTGCCGGGAACAAAAAGCGAATCCGAATAGTTGTTATTTTGTGTCGCCTCCGCATCAGGGAGGCGCCTAGGATGAAAAGACCAAAAGCGGTTCGCTTCACGCGCACCGGACTAAAGAGGGAGCAAGGCGATACAGATGGTAAAGCAGCCCGTATCCGTAAACGGCGTTGTCCGCTGGAAGGATGTGGGCCTCGCCGATCAGGCAAAGAGCGAACAGAAGGAGCGCAAGATGGTAGTACTTCGTCACGAAATCGGTGATGTTCTGCGCGACGTTCGCCAGCGTCAGGGCCGGACGCTCCGCGAAGTTTCACACAGTGCCAGGGTTTCCCTTGGGTACCTCAGTGAAGTGGAGCGCGGCCAGAAGGAAGCCTCTTCGGAGCTGCTGTCTTCGATCTGCTCGGCCCTCGACGTTCCGCTGTCCAGCATGCTCCGAGAGGTCAGCGACCGCGTGGCAGTGGCCGAGGGCGTTGCCGTTCCGGACACCGTGCCGCAGGAATTCTCGCAGCGTTACGGCCGCGACCTTGACCGCGAACTCAATACTGACCTGTCTGACGAACTGGCCAAGGGGCTGCTCTCGGGCGCCCGGTAACCAGCTCCACGGAATATAGACGCGAGGCCTCCGGCTCAGGCCGGGGGCCTTAGTCGCGCCTTCCCGGGACGAGCGGCACACCGTTTGCCGGCGCCCGGCCCAGTCGGGGTTCCTGGCGTTTTAGGGAGTGCCGTCCTTCGGGAAGCCGTCACGTTCGTACGTGGCGTTGAGCTTGGCCAGGTAGGTGGCCAGGGCCTCAAGATCCTCCACGGGCCATTCGCCCAGCCTCTCCCGGAAAACCTGCCGCCTGGCGTCCTGCACCTGGTGCATTTTCTCCTCGCCGTGCGGCGTGAGCCTGATGGTCTGGGCGCGGCCGTCCATCGGGTCTGCCTCCTTGACTACGAGGCCGATGCTCTCGAGGAATGCAATCTGGCGGCTGACCGACGGCTTGCCTACACCGATGCAGGAAGCCAGCTCTGTCAGCCGGATGGGACCCTCTTTGCGGATCACCGTCAGCAGGCCGTATGCGGCTGGCTCCATGTCCGGATGCACCTGGCGTGACAGCTGCTGCGATACGGACCGGGCACGCCGCCAGAAGAGGCTGATCTGATGCTCCACGGTCTTCAGCGCGGCATCGAGGGTGTCCTCGGAGGGGGCGGAGACTCCGGGGACGTCAGCTGGGTTGCTCATGGCAACCATTCTATGGTCCGCGCCCGTGAGAGACTCTATGGCGTGAGAATTAGTGATTTTTGGCGGCTCATGGACGACGAATTCGGCGCAGGCTACTCGCGCGTGCTCGGCGGCTCACTGGTGCTTGCCGGCGTAGGCAGCCGGACCGCGGTCCAGGCCCTTGCCGCGGGCGTCAACCCTCGCGACGTCTGGCTCGCCGTCTGTGATGTCCAGGACGTCCCCGCGGAGCGCCGCCTGGGCCGCGACATCAAACCCAGCCGGAACTGACCGGCGTCCCTGGCACGACTGAAGAGGCCTGACACGCCGACAGATTGTTCGAATATCTGTTCGGGTAGGGCTATGCTTTTTTTGAGCAGGTTATCCACATACGCACTCCCGCCCGGCAACAATGTCAGAGGGCGGCATTAGCGTCAGTGATGACAGAAAACAGGCCGCACAGGCCACTCCAACGCGAGAAAGCATTAGAGGTGTGAACCATGGCGGCAGCCCCGGATCGTGAAAAGGCGCTTGAAGCAGCGCTTGCCCAGATTGACAAGCAGTTCGGCAAAGGCTCCGTCATGCGGCTGGGCGATGAAGTCCGGGCCCCGATTGAGGTTATCCCGACAGGATCCATCGCCCTGGACGTGGCGTTGGGAATTGGCGGACTGCCGCGCGGCAGGATCGTCGAAATCTATGGACCGGAATCGTCCGGTAAGACCACCGTTGCGCTGCATGCTGTGGCCAACGCCCAGCGGCAGGGCGGCATCGCCGCCTTCATCGACGCCGAGCACGCCCTCGATCCCGAGTACGCGGCCAAGCTTGGCGTCGACACTGACGCCCTGCTGGTCTCCCAGCCGGACACCGGCGAGCAGGCGCTGGAAATCATGGACATGCTTATCGGCTCCGGCTCCCTTGACGTCATCGTCATCGACTCCGTGGCCGCGCTTGTGCCGCGTGCGGAAATCGAAGGCGACATGGGAGACAGCCACGTCGGCCTCCAGGCGCGCCTCATGAGCCAGGCCCTGCGAAAGATCACGGGCCGGCTGAGCCAGACCAAGACCACCGCCATCTTCATCAACCAGCTCCGGGAAAAGATCGGTGTCTTCTTCGGCTCGCCGGAAACCACCACCGGTGGTAAGGCGCTGAAGTTCTACGCCTCCATCCGTATCGACGTCCGGCGGATCCAGACGCTGAAGGAAGGTGCTGACTCCGTTGGCAACCGGACCAAGGCGAAGATCGTCAAGAACAAGATGGCCCCGCCCTTCAAGATCGCCGAGTTCGACATCATCTACGGCCAGGGCATCTCCCGCGAGGGCGGCATCATCGACATGGGCGTGGAGCACGGCATCATCAAGAAGTCGGGTTCCTGGTTCACCTACGACGGCGATCAGCTCGGCCAGGGCATGGAGAACTCCCGCCGCTTCCTGCGCGACAACCCTGAACTGGCTGCGGAACTGGAGCGGCTCATCAAGGAAAAGCTGGGCGTCGGGGTGGCCCCCGCGGCCGCTGACGCCGCGGCTTCCCCGAAGCTGAAGGCCGTTGACGGGTTCTAGCAGCAAGCGCCGCGCCGCGTCCGCCGGTCAGGAGTCAGCCCCGCCGTCAGCATTCGCGGAGGGCAGGTTCGCGGAGGACAGGGAGCCTGACCCTGCTGCGGTGGCGCGCGCCATCGTGCTGCGGCAGCTGACCAATTCGCCCAAGAGCAGGCTGCAGCTCGAGCGCAAGCTGGCGGAGCGCAACGTGCCCAAGGACGTCGCCGCCGCTGTCCTTGACCGCTTTGAAGAGGTCAGGCTGGTCGATGACGCGGAGTTTGCCGAGATGTGGGTGCGGAGCCGCTCACAGACCCGCAAGCTGGCCAAGGGTGCCCTCCGGAGGGAACTGGCGGAAAAAGGCATCGACGGGGACACCGCGGCGTCGGCCTTGGAACAGCTCAGCGACGACGACGAGGAAGCGGCGGCCCGCCAGTTGGTGGAACGCCGCCTCCGGGTGGGAACTGACCTGTCAGACCGCGCCGAGCGGGACAAGGCCACCCGCCGGCTGGCGTCCATGCTCGCCCGCAAGGGGTACCAGCCGTCGCAGGCTTTCCGCATCGTGGGCGAAGTGCTCGACGCCGCATCAGGCAGCTGAGGGTCCGGCAGCCAAGCTTTGCGCGGCTCAGTCGCCAGCAGTTCGGGCGCAGGCAGCTGGGGCATGAGGGAGCCGGGCGCAGCCGGTACGCTTAACGGGTGAGTCTGACCTATCCTTCCCCCGCATCCGGCACCGTTCCAGCAGCAACCGACGCTTCGGCCGCGCCCCGCACATACCAGGTGCGAACGTTCGGCTGCCAGATGAACGTCCACGATTCCGAGCGGATGGCAGGGATGCTGGAGGCCGCCGGCTATGTTCCGGCCGAAGGCGCCCAGGCCGACGTCGTCGTGTTCAACACCTGCGCCGTACGGGAAAACGCGGACAACAAGCTGTACGGCAACCTGGGCATGCTGGCGCCCATCAAGGCAGCCAACCCGGGCATGCAGATTGCCGTGGGCGGCTGCCTGGCCCAGAAGGACCGCGAGACCATCCTGAAGAAGGCGCCGTGGGTGGATGCCGTTTTCGGGACGCACAACGTGGGCGCCTTGCCGGCACTCCTGGACCGGGCACGCCACAACAACGAGGCCCAGCTCGAGATCCTCGAGTCTCTGGACGTCTTTCCGTCGACGCTGCCCACCAAACGCGACTCCGTGTATTCGGGCTGGGTGTCCATCTCCGTGGGCTGCAACAACACCTGCACGTTCTGCATCGTCCCGGCCCTGCGCGGCAAGGAAAAGGACCGCCGGCCGGGGGACATCCTCGCCGAGGTGCAGGCCCTGGTGGATGACGGCGCCATCGAAGTGACGCTCCTTGGCCAGAACGTCAACTCGTACGGCGTGGAATTCGGCGACCGCCAGGCGTTCTCCAAGCTGCTGCGCGCCTGCGGCGAGATCCCGGGCCTGGAAAGGGTCCGCTTCACGAGCCCGCACCCGGCAGCGTTCACCGACGACGTCATTGACGCCATGGCCGAAACAGCCAACGTCATGCCCCAGCTGCACATGCCGCTCCAGTCGGGCTCCGACAAGGTCCTCCGCGACATGAAGCGGTCCTACCGCTCCGCGAAGTTCCTCGGAATCCTGGACAAGGTCCGGGCGAAGATTCCGCACGCCGCGATCTCGACCGACATCATCGTCGGCTTCCCGGGGGAGACGGAAGAGGATTTCCAGGCCACCCTGGACGTCGTCGAAAAGTCACGTTTCGCCACGGCCTTCACCTTCCAGTACTCCAAGCGGCCCGGCACGCCGGCCGCGGACCTGCCGGATCAGCTGCCCAAGGCTGTGGTGCAGGAACGCTTCGAACGGCTCACGGCCCTGCAGGACCGCATCGCCGCGGAGGAGAACGCGAAGCAGCTCGGACGCCGCGTCGAGGTCATGGTCACCGCCCAGTCCGGCCGCAAGGCGGAGGAAACCCACCGGTTGTCGGGCCGCTCGCAGGACCAGCGGCTCGTCCACTTCTCCGTCCCCGACGGTGCCCCGGCGCCACGCCCGGGCGACCTGGTCACGGTCACCGTGACGGAAGCGGCAGCCTTCCACCTGGTCGCGGACCCGGCAACGCCCGCCGACTACGCCCTGCGGCGTTCGCGCGCGGGCGACGCCTGGGACAGGGCGCAGGCCGACTCCTGCGGCGCCCCCGCCCCGGGTGCCACGGGCACCGCGGGGAAGACCGGGGTCTCGCTGGGCATGCCGTCCCTTCCTGTCCGGAGCCGCCAATAACGTGGGCGACACTTCCGGAGCCGTGAGTTCCCGGACGCCCAGTCCGGACGGGCCGCCCGTCATTGCCGTCGTCGGGCCCACCGGCTCGGGAAAGTCCGACCTCGCCGTCGAGCTCGCCCTGGCACTGGACGGCGAAGTCATCAACGCCGATTCCATGCAGTTCTACCGGGGCATGGACATCGGGACGGCCAAGATCACCGATGCCGAGCGCAGGGGAGTGCCGCACCACCTGCTGGACATCCTGGACGTCACCCAGGAAGCGTCGGTGTCCGACTTCCAGCAACTGGCGAGGGCCGCCGTCGCCGATATCCACAGCCGCGGAAAGCGGGCCATCCTGGCCGGAGGCTCCGGGCTGTACGTGCGCGCCGCCCTCGATGTCCTGGAATTCCCGGGGACCGATCCGGAGATCCGCGGCCGGCTCGAGCAGGACCACGCCTCCGTCGGGACGGCTCCGCTGCTCGAACGCCTGCGGGCCGTCGACCCGGTGTCCGCCGGGCGGCTCGGTGACGGCCGGCGCATCATTCGTGCGCTGGAGGTCTTCGAGCTGACAGGGCGGCCGTTCAGCTCCTTCATGCCCACGCGCGAGTACGTCCAGCCAGCCGTGCAGATCGGTCTGGCGGTTGACCGGGAGGTGCTGCGCGGACGGCTGGCCGAACGCGTTCACCGGATGGTGGAGCGCGGACTGCTGGCCGAGGTTGAACGGCTCGAAGCAGCCGGGCTGCGCCGGGGCAGGACCGCGCCCCGCGCCCTTGGCTACGCCCAGTTCCTCAAAGTGCTCGACGGCGAGGCGGACGTCGCCCAGGCCACCGAGGAGACCATTGTGGCTACAAGGCAGTTTGCCCGGCGCCAGCTCACCTGGTTCCGCGCGGATCCCCGCATCAAGTGGCTCGACTGGCAGGACCCCGCCCTCACGGCCAAGGCCGCGGCGCTGTGCTCCTGAAGCCCGTTTTCCGGACCCCGGCGGCGTGAAGGTAACCTTGAACCATGGATGAAACCCTTGCAGAAACAGCCGAGTCAGCCACCTCGCAACTGAGCGGCCTCCGCTTCTCCAAGGGCCACGGAACGGGTAACGACTTCGTCCTCATCGCCGACCCCGAGGGCACGCACTCCATCTCCCCTGAGCAGGTTGCCCACCTGTGCGATCGCCACCGCGGCATCGGCGGCGACGGACTCATCCGGGCCGTCCCCTCCCGGCTCCTCGACGAAGGCCGGCAGCTTCTTGCCTTGCACCCCGACGCCGAATGGTTCATGGACTACCGGAACGGAGACGGCTCGCTGTCGGAGATGTGCGGCAACGGCGTGCGCGTGTTCGTCCACTTCCTCCTCGCCGAAGGCCTGGCGGAGCTCCCGGCGGGCGGTTCGATGGCCATCGGCACCCGCGGCGGCGTCAAGACCATTGTCCGCACGGGTGACGGATACGCCGTCGATATGGGGCCGTGGGAGTTCATCTTCCCGGCTGAGGCGGCGGCGCGCGCCATGGATTCCCTCGTCGGCGCCGACGGCCTGGAAGTGCCCCGCCCGGCGTTGTCCGTCAGCATGGGCAACCCGCACACGGTTGTCGCGCTGGCCGAACTCTCCGAGCTGGAGGGCATGCGGCTCTTCACGGCACCGCACGTTGACCCCAAGCCTGCCCACGGCACCAACGTCGAGTTCGTCGTCCCGGCGGAGCCGCTGGTCCATGACGGCGTCGGCACGGTGACCATGCGTGTCCATGAGCGCGGCGTCGGCGAAACGCAGTCGTGCGGAACCGGAGCGTGTGCTGCGGCGGTGGCAATCCGTCACTGGGCCGGACAGGGCGCACCGGACGCCTGGCGCGTGAAGGTGCCGGGCGGCGTCGTCGGGGTTAAATTCTTCACTGTGGCCGACGGCCGCGAGCACGTGGAGCTCAGCGGCCCGGCAACGATCGTTGCTACCGGGACGCTTTCCTGACGCGCAGGATCCGGAAAGCCTTCGACGTGCTCTCCCGGCTCACCGTGAACGAGTCATCGAGCACCTCGACCAGCCAGCGCTGAAGGGAATCCGAGCCCAGGTTCTTCTGCACCACGAGCCAGGCGGAACCGCCAGGGGCCAGCCGCGGCAGCCAGAGCAGCAGCAGTGAATGCAGTTCATCCTTGCCGATCCGGATCGGCGGGTTGGACCAGATCGTGTCGAAGCGCAGGTCCGGATCAACAGCCTCCGGAGTGCTGGCCGTGACGTTGTCCAGGCCAAGCAGGGCAGCGTTCCCGTTGGTGAGCGCGATGCAGCGCTCATTGACGTCCACGGCGTAAACCCGTGCATGCGGAGCGCGCAGCGCCATCGTCAGGGCAATCGGCCCCCACCCGCAGCCGATGTCCAGCAGGTTCCCCTGCGGGGCCGGCGCGGGCACGTCCGCCAGCAGGACCGCCGTGCCTTTGTCGATTCCGTCGGGGCTGAAGATGCCGGCGGAGGTCTGCAGGTTCCGCGTTTCACCCGCCAGTTCCACCGTGAGTGGCTTGCGGGTGAAAGGCCCCGCGGGCGAGGCGCTGAAATAGTGGGCAGACTCCATAACTGGCCAGATTAGTGGGCCAGCCGCCCACATGGGAAACCGGACCATGCGGTCTGCTAGGCTGGAACGCATGTTCTTGATCTTTGAGTAGCCGGCCCCGTCGGACCTCCCCGAATAGCCCGCCATTCCGGCGGTCGCCTCGGGCGCAGACGACCCCTCCCGGAGCGATGCAGGTATTGACCTTCCGCCCCGCGCGCCGCAGCACCCCCCACTCAGATCAACTAACCGGCCCCCGGGCGTACCCGCCGCGGCCTCACAGGAGCCTCTCCATGACCCCTCGCCGTCAGCCCAGCGCGAATACCGCGCCCAAGGGCAGCAATCAGCACTATTCTGAAGATGCAGAACCTTTTAAGGAGACCATGACCAGTCAGCAAAACTCCGGATCCGAGCCGGCAGCCCAGGACATGAGTCCTGAGGAAATCCAAGCTGTCATCGACCGGATTCTCGCCAAGGACGTCCCGGCGAAGAATGCCGCGCCGGGAAGCGGCGCCGGTGCCGGCAGCAGGGCAGTATTTGGCAAGGCCCAGGCGATTTCCCGGCTTGATGAGGAACACAGCCTGTTCGACGGCGATCAGCAGGATCTCGAGGAACGCCGGGCACTGCGCCGCACGGCGGGGCTGTCCACCGAACTCGAAGACGTCACCGAAGTCGAGTACCGGCAGCTTCGCCTGGAGCGTGTGGTCCTGGCCGGGCTGTGGACGGAAGGCACGCTGGCCGACGCCGAGAACTCTCTGCGCGAACTGGCCGCCCTGGCTGAAACCGCGGGCTCTGAGGTGCTCGACGGCCTAGTCCAGCGCCGCGCCAAGCCGGACCCCGGCACGTTCCTCGGCTCCGGCAAGGCCCTGGAACTCAAGGACGTGGTGATGTCCACCGGCGCGGACACCGTGGTGGTGGACGCGGAGCTGGCACCGTCGCAGCGCCGCGGACTCGAAGACATCGTCAAGGTCAAGGTCATCGACCGCACGGCGCTCATCCTCGACATCTTCGCCCAGCACGCCAAGAGCCGCGAAGGCAAGGCCCAGGTGGAGCTGGCGCAGCTGGAATACCTCCTTCCGCGCCTCCGCGGCTGGGGCGAGTCCATGTCCCGCCAGGCCGGTGGCCAGGTGGGCGGCGCCGGCGCCGGCATGGGGTCCCGTGGTCCTGGTGAAACCAAGATCGAACTGGACCGGCGGCGGATCCGGACGCGGATGGCCAAGCTGCGGCGTGAGATCGCCGCGATGAAGCCGGCCCGGGAAACCAAGCGGGCCAACCGCCGTCGCAATGCCGTGCCTTCGGTCGCGATTGCCGGGTACACCAACGCCGGAAAGTCCTCCCTGCTGAACCGGCTCACGGATGCGGGCGTCCTGGTGGAGAACGCGCTGTTCGCCACCCTGGACCCCACCGTCCGCAAAACCGAAACCGCTGACGGGCTGGGCTACACGCTGGCGGACACCGTGGGCTTCGTGCGTTCGCTTCCCACGCAGCTGGTGGAGGCGTTCCGTTCCACCCTTGAGGAGGTCGCGGATGCGGACCTGATCCTCCACATCGTGGACGTCTCCCACCCCGATCCCGAGGGGCAGATCGCCGCGGTGCGCTCCGTCTTCGCCGAGGTGGACGCCCGCAAGGTGCCCGAAATCATCGTGCTCAACAAGGCGGACGCAGCAGACCCCTTCGTCGTGGAGCGGCTCAAGCAGCGCGAACCGCGCCACGTGGTCGTGTCCGCGCGCACGGGCCAGGGCATCCCCGAACTGCTGAAGGCCATCAGCGAGTCCATTCCGCGGCCCAGCGTCAAGCTGGAACTGCTCGTCCCGTACCACCGTGGCGACCTGATCAGCAGGCTCCACGACTCCGATGCGGAGATCCTGAGCCTGGATCACGAAGAGGGCGGCACCCGCGCCGTGGTCATGGTCCGGGAAGGCCTCGCGGCTGAACTGGAATCCTTCATCAGCAATGACTGAGCGGGCGGCGGACCACGCCGACGCCACAGCCGGCGAGCAGTTCGTCATCGAACTGCTCGACCGCGCCGTGGCCGGCATGGGCGGTCAAAGCCGCAGCGGCCAGCACGAGATGGCGCGGCAGGTGGCGCGGGCGATCGAGACCGGGGACCACCTGCTTGTCCAGGCGGGCACGGGAACCGGAAAGTCGCTCGCGTACCTGATCCCGCTGATCGCCCACTCGCTGGAAAGCGACAAGCCAACACTGGTGTCCACCGCCACCCTGGCACTGCAGACCCAGATCGTGGGCAGGGACCTTCCCCGGCTGCTCAAGACCATCACGCCTGCCCTTGACCGGCCCGTCAAGATCGCGCTCGTCAAGGGCCGGTCCAACTACGTGTGCCGGCACAAGCTGGAGGGCGGCTTCCCCTCGGAGGAGCCCTCCGAAGGCCAGCTCTTCTCCCTGGGCGAAGACACCAGCGTGCCGCACTTCGCAGCCGCCATGGGCGGGCCGTCGTCGCAGCTCGGCAAGGAAGTGGTCCGTCTCCGCGAATGGGCGGAGAAAACCGCCACGGGCGACCGCGACGAACTCCTCCCCGGCGTGACGGACCGGGCCTGGCGCCAGGTCTCGGTCACCTCCATGGAATGCCTCGGGGCGCAGAAATGCCCTCTGGCGGCGGAGTGTTTCAGCGAACTTGCGCGGCACAACGCAGCCGAGGCCGACGTCGTGGTCACCAACCACGCGATGCTCGCGGTCAGCGCCTTTGAGGGCCTGGCCGTCCTGCCCGAATACGACGTCGTGGTGGTGGACGAAGCCCACGAGCTCCAGGACAGGGTCACTGGCGCCGTCTCCGGACAGCTGTCGGTGGCCATGGTCCATGCGGCTGCCTCGGGCGCCCGCAAGCACACCGGCATCACCGTGGACGCGCTCAACACCGCCGCCGCGAACCTGGAACTCGCCGTCGCCGGGGTGCCCAGCGGCCTGCTCCCGAACGGGCTCAATGCCGAGCAGCTGGACTGTGTGGACCAGCTCCGCGAGGCGTGCCGGGCCGCGTTGTCCGATTCCAAGGGGGACAGCAGCAACACGCCCGACGGCGGCCGGCAGCTCGCGCGGTCGCGCCTCCTGGTGATCCTGGAGCTGTGCGAGCGGCTGATCGCGGCGCGGGAAAACCGCGAGGTGGTGTGGTTCTCGCGGAACAGCACCTTTGACCCGCAGCAGGGCTATTCGGCGCCGGACGAATCGTCGCCCGCCCTCATCAACATCGCCCCGCTCAGCGTCGCGGGCCGGCTGCGGGAAGGCCTGTTCGCCGGCCACACCGTGGTGCTGACGTCAGCCACCCTTGCGATTGGCTCCGCCTTCGAACCCGCTGCCGGCGGGCTTGGCCTCGTGGGCGAGGGCGCGCCGAGCTGGACCGGAGTGGACGTTGGCTCGCCCTTCGATTATCCGAAGCAGGGCATCCTGTACGTTGCCGGCCACCTGCCCAAGCCTGGCAGGGGCACCTCGCCTGAGGCCCTCGACGAACTTGAGTCGCTGATCCGTGCCTCCGGCGGGGGAGCCCTGTGCCTCTTCTCGTCGAGGCGTGCCGCCGAGGACGCGGCCGAGGCGCTGCGGCCCCGGCTGGATGTCAGCGTCCTGTGCCAGGGAGATTCCACCATGACGGCCCTGGTCAAGCAGTTCGCCGACGAGCCGGACACGTGCCTGTTCGGGACCATGTCCCTCTGGCAGGGTGTGGACGTCCCCGGCGGATCCTGCCGGCTCGTGGTGATTGACAGGATCCCGTTCCCCCGGCCCGATGATCCGCTGATGACCGCACGCTCGCGTGCCGTGGCCCAGGCCGGCGGCAACGGGTTCATGTCGGTGTCGGCCACCCACGCGGCGATCAGGCTGGCCCAGGGCGCGGGACGACTGATCCGGTCCACTGATGACAAGGGCGTGGTGGCGGTGCTGGATTCACGGCTGTCCACCGAGCGCTATGGAGCTTTCCTCCGTGCCGCGCTCCCGCCGTTCTGGCCGACGACCGACCGGAAGATCGCCGTGGCTGCCCTGGAGAGGCTGGCCGGCGCACGGTCCTAGGGGTTTACGGGCACCTGCACGCTGACGGGTAGGCCCTACAGCGAACGCAGTACTGAGACCACTTTGCCCATGACCACGGCGTGGTCGCCCAGAATGGGTTCGTACTGGGTGTTTTGCGGAAGAAGCCAGGTGTGCCCGTCCCGCTGGCGGAACGTCTTGACGGTCGCTTCGTCGTCGAGCAGGGCAGCGACGATGTCGCCGTTGACGGCGTCGCTTTGCCGCCTGACCACCACCCAGTCGCCGTCGCAGATGGCGGCATCCACCATGGAATCGCCGGCCACCCTCAGCATGAACAGTTCGCCATGGCCTACGAGCTGGCGGGGCAGCGGCATGAAATCCTCCACCACCTGGTCCGCAAGGATGGGTCCGCCTGCCGCGATCCGGCCGACCAGCGGCACCATGGCCGTGTCCATGGCGCTGGGCAGTTCGGAGACTGATCCGCCTCCCACGCTGTGGAGTGCGGCGTCCTTCTCCGCCCCCTGGGCCTTTGCTCCGCCCGCGTCGAGGGTGAGCGGCATGAGGACTTCCATGGCCCGCGGGCGCTTGGGGTCCCGCCGCAGGTAACCGAGCTTTTCCAGCTGCGAGAGCTGGTGGGTGACGCTGGACAGGCTGGCCAGGCCAACGGTGTCGCCGATTTCCCGCATGGACGGCGGGTAGCCGTTCTCATTGACTGACCGCTGGATCGTTTCCAGGATCCTCTTCTGGCGGACGGTGAGTCCCTTGGGTGTCCGCTGAGACCGCTGGCTGCGCTGGGGAGCCGTGCCGCCGGAGGCTTGTGCTGCCATGTTTGCCAACGCCTTTCCATTCCACCCGGCATCCGTGGCTGCAGTCGCCGGGAACTTCCGGACTGAAATTGTCAGACCCTGCTGATCAACTGCAGATGTGGTTGTTCTTTGATTCCAAACGTAGGCCAGCCCTACGCGTTTTTCAAACATTTGTTCTAGCGAGTCTCGACTTAATTCGTTGATAGGTGCTAAAACTTAGGAAAGTAAAGTTCGAACATGTGTTCTAGTCCAGCTGCGAAGCGACCGGGTTATTCGAATATCCCGGCGACCGGCCGGCGGGCGGGCACAAACCGGGCAGCACAGATTGGTCCAGGAGGGCTCAGGTCATGTCAGCTTCAACAACAGTTCAGTGCTCACGTCCGCAGGGTATGAAAACAGCGGTGCGGCAAAGTTCCCGGCACAGTCCACAACAGGGTCCACAGCAGGGTCCACTGCACGGTGCGCCGGTCAGCGGCCAGGCGGTCAAGCCGCCGCGGCTCCGTCTCACGCGCCGCGGCCGGATCGTCCTGATTGGCCTGCCGATCGTTCTGCTGGCTGCTCTTCTGCTCTCCCTGGCCGGCCTGCTGAACTCGCCGGCCAAGGCGGCTGACACCGCCAGCGGATTGGCCGTCACGCCAACGGTGTCCGTCACGGTCCAGCCAGGGGAATCGCTGTGGGCCATCGCCGGGGCCGTGGACCCCAGCCGGGACCCGCGCGATGTCATCGCGGATATTGTCCAGCTGAATGATCTGGCAGGCGGCCGGGTCATGCCGGGTCAGCAGCTGTTTGTACCGTCCAAGTAGGCGGCGTTCCTGCGGAGTTCGGACCCGCCAAATCGTCACAGTTTCAGGCGTGCCGTTCGCGGCACTTAAACTGTTCAGGTGAGTGACCAGCTTGAGCGACTTAACCGATTGCCCCTCCGGACTAACCTGCGGGGGCTGACACCCTACGGTGCGCCGCAGCTTGACGTCCCCATCCTGCTCAATGTCAACGAGAACACTCACGGCGTGCCGGCTGATGTCAGGGCCGCCATCTCCGAAGCCGTGACGGTGGCCGCCGCGGGCCTTAACCGCTACCCGGACCGCGAATTCACCGAACTCCGGGAAGCCCTTGCCGAATACCTCGGCCACGGGCTCGGCGCCGAAAACATCTGGGCGGCCAACGGCTCCAACGAGGTGCTCCAGCAGATTCTCCAGGCTTTTGGCGGGCCGGGGCGTACGGCCCTCGGTTTCCCGCCCACGTACTCCATGTACCCGCTGCTCGCCAGCGGAACCGATACCGCCTACATTGTCGGCAAGCGCGCCGGGGACTACGGCCTGAGCGCTGAGGCCGCTGCCCGCCAGGTCCGGGAGCTGCAGCCGAACATTGTGTTCCTCTGCTCACCCAACAACCCCACCGGCACCGGCCTCGGCCTGGATGTGGTGGAGGCGGTCTACGAGGCCGGCGAGGCCAGCCAGACCATTGTGATCGTGGATGAGGCCTACCACGAGTTTGCCCACGACGGCACTCCCAGTGCCCTCACCCTGCTGCCGGGCCGCGAGCGGCTCATCGTGTCCCGGACCATGAGCAAGGCGTTCGCCCTCGCCGGCGCCCGGCTCGGCTACATGGCGGCGGCACCGGAAGTGACCGACGCCCTGCGCCTCGTGCGCCTGCCGTATCACTTGTCGGCCATTACCCAGGCAACCGCACTCGCGGCGCTGCACCACCGCGAGGCGCTCATGGCGGACGTCCAGGACATCAAGCGGCAGCGCGACCGCATCGTCACCGAACTGACGCGGATGGGACTGCGACCGGCGGCATCGGATTCCAACTACGTCTTTTTCGGCGGGCTGGACAACCCCCACGAGGTCTGGCAGGCGCTGCTGGACGCGGGCGTGCTGATCAGGGACGTCGGCATCCCCGGGCACCTGCGCGTCACGGCCGGAACTGAGACGGAAACCACAGCTTTCCTGGAGGCGCTGGAGAGCATCCTGGCCAGGCAGGCTGCCCTTCCGGCCTAAACTTGAGCGTAGACCAAGCAACGTCTGAACTCTCCTTCGTCAAAAGGACACCTATCACCATGAGCGACACCGGAATCAAGGCTGCCGAGGCCCGGACTGCACGCCTGGAGCGTGCCACCAGCGAATCTTCCGTGCTGGTGGAGATCAACCTCGACGGCACCGGAGTGTCGGACATCAGCACCTCGGTCCCGTTCTATGACCACATGCTGACCGCGCTGTGCAAGCACTCACTCATTGACATGACGGTTAAGGCCACCGGCGACATCCACATCGACGTGCACCACACCGTCGAAGACGTCGCCATCACCTTCGGTGAGGTGCTGCGCACGGCCCTCGGAAACAAAGCCGGCATCCGCCGCTTCGGCGAGGCCACGGTGCCGCTGGACGAAGCGCTTGCGCACGCCGTCGTGGATGTTTCCGGCCGGCCGTACCTGGTGCACGGCGGTGAACCCGCGGGGCAGGAGTACCACCTGATCGGCGGCCACTTCACGGGATCACTGACCAGGCACGTCTTCGAGGCCATCACGCTGCACGCGGGCATCTGCCTGCACATGAACGTCATCGCCGGACGCGATCCGCACCACATTGTCGAGGCCCAGTTCAAGGCCTTCGCCAGGGCGCTGCGTGCGGCCGTGGAGCCGGACCCCCGTGTGGAGGGCATTCCGTCCACCAAGGGTGCCCTGTGACCGGCAAAGTGCTGCGGGAGGGCGCCATCATCGATCCCTCAGCCACGGTCAAGCCGGCGTCCCCGGAAGGCAAGCCGACTGTCACGGTCCTGGATTACGGTTCCGGCAATGTCCGTTCAGCCGTCCGTGCCCTCGAGCGCGCCGGCGCCGAGGTCATTCTGAGTTCCAAGCCCGAAGACGTTCTCAACGCGGACGGGCTGCTGGTGCCGGGCGTCGGTGCCTTCGAGACCGTGATGCGCGAACTCAAGGCAGTGGACGCCATCAGGATGATCGGTCGCCGGGTAGCCGGAGGCCGTCCTGTCCTGGGCATCTGCGTAGGCCTCCAGGTGCTGTTCGAGGCGGGCGTTGAACACGGGACCGAAGCCGAGGGCATGGGGGAGTGGCCCGGCAAAGTCGAACTCCTGCCCGCAGACGTCGTTCCGCACATGGGATGGAACACCGTGAAGGTCCCCGAAGGCTCCAGGCTCTTCGAGGGCGTGGAGTCCGAGCGCTTCTACTTCGTGCACTCCTACGGTGTCCAGAGCTGGGACTTCGACGTCGTGCAGCCCCGCATGGCCGCACCGCTCGTGACGTGGTCGGAGCACGGCGCGCCCTTCATCGCCGCCGTCGAGAACGGACCGCTGTGCGCCACCCAGTTCCACCCGGAAAAGTCGGGGGATGCCGGCGCACGGCTCCTGAAGAACTGGGTGGACGGGCTCCGCAGCCACCACCAGCGGCACGCATCGCCAGCGGCGGATGCCACGCCGGCGGACACCACGCCGGCTTCGCCAGCGGCGGATGCCTAGATGTGGTCCATCGTGCTGATGGGCCTGGCCGGCCTGCTGGTCGGCGGCGCGCTGTCCTTTCGGCAGCAGAAGAAGCCGTTCTGGACGCAGATCAGCTTCTACGTGCTGGCAGGCATGTCGCTGCTGGCCGCGTACCTGCTGACCCTGCCCGCCCAATAGCAGCAACGGCCGGAACCACCCGCCACAGCGCTGGACGGAAACAACAGCGCTTCATGGAAATCAGCGCCACACGAGAACCGAGGACACGAGATGATCAGCCAAACCGAGCTTCCTGTACTGGAACTGCTCCCCGCAGTCGACGTCGTGAACGGCCAGGCTGTCCGCCTGGTGCAAGGTGAAGCCGGCAGCGAGACGAGCTACGGCACACCGCTGGAGGCGGCCCTCAACTGGCAGGAGCAGGGCGCGGAATGGGTCCACCTGGTGGATCTGGACGCTGCGTTCGGCCGCGGCTCCAACGCCGAGCTCCTGCGTGAAGTGGTGGGCCGGCTGGACATCAAAGTCGAGCTGTCCGGCGGGCTGCGCGACGACGAGTCGCTGGAAAAGGCGCTGGACCTGGGCGTGGCCCGCGTGAACCTCGGCACTGCCGCCCTCGAAAATCCGGACTGGACGGCGCGGGCCATCGAGCGCTTCGGCGACAGGATCGCCGTCGGACTGGACGTCCGCGGCACCACGCTCGCGGGCCGCGGCTGGACCAAGGAAGGCGGCGACCTCTGGGACGTCCTGGGCCGCCTCGAGGAGGCCGGCTGCGCCCGTTATGTGGTCACCGATGTCACCAAGGACGGCACGCTCCAGGGCCCCAACGTCGAACTGCTGCGGCAGATGGTCGAGAAAACCGGCAAGCCCGTGGTGGCGTCCGGCGGCATCTCCAGCCTTGATGACCTGAAGGTCCTCCGCTCGCTGGTTCCGCTCGGCGTCGAGGGTGCCATTGTCGGCAAGGCCCTGTACGCCGGGGCATTCACCCTGCCGCAGGCCCTCGACGTCGCCGGCCGCCGCTAGGCAGCGCCCCGTCATGGCCGAGCACGGGCGGATGCCCGACGGTGCGGAAGGCACTGAGGAGGAACAGTCTCCGGTACGCCGCCTTCCCGGGCACATCCAGGCTGCCCTTGCGGGCGCCGGCGGCGCTACCGATTCTGCCGGCCAGCCCTGGGCGGGCCGCAGCCTCGAGGGTGAGAACGCCAGCATCCACAACTTCGAGGACGACGACGGCACGGCGGACGCAGGGTATCTCGCCGCCGTTTCGGGCCTCCTCACGGCCGACGGCGACGAGGCCGCCGTCGTAGCTTCGCTTGCCACGGCGCGCGTTTTCGTTCCGATTGTGGCCCAGCTGGCCGAGGAAGCCGAAGGCGTGGACGGGCTCCATGCCGACAAGCAGGCGGACATGGCACTCGTGACGCTGAAGGCGCCCGACGGGCGGCTGGCCATGCCGGTGTTCAGCTCGGCCGAGGCCCTGGCCGCGTGGCACCCCGAAGCGAGGCCTGTTGCGGTTTACGCGGCGCGGGCGGCGCTGTCCGCCGTGGCCGAAGGCGCTGAGTTGCTGGTCATGGATCCGGGGTCCGAGGTGACCTTCGTCGTGCGGCGCCCGGCCGTCTGGGCACTGGCTCAGCAGAAGCAGTGGGTTCCTGCCTACCGCGATGCCGAGCTGGCGGCACTGCTGCGCTCCGCCGCCGAGACCCGGCCGGCCGTCCGCGGTCTTGAAGTCCTTCCCGGCGGTGGCGTGGCGGCATCGACCGCCTCAGGCCGCCGGATTGACGGTGGCGGACCGGGGCCGGAACTGCGCGTCGTGCTCTACCTTGAGGACGGACTGGATGCCGCCGCGGTCCAGTCCCTCGTTGCCGGGCTGCAAAACGACTGGAGCCGGAATGTATTGTTTGGTGAGCGTGTTGACTCGATCGAAGTCAAGCTAAGGCGCGCCGCGCAGTAACCGGCGGTCCCAAGATGGTCCGTCCTGCTGCTGCCCGGCCGCGGAACTAAGGACCTACCTGTGAATTTCACCCTGTACCGGGAGCTGCTGGCCGTCAGGCCCATCCGGCGGCTCCTGGTCGTCGGCATGATCGCGCGCATACCTCATTCGGCAGCCGGCGTGCTCCTGACCCTGCACATCGTTCTGACCCTTGGAGAGGGCTACGCCGCCGCCGGGGCAGCAGCGGCCGTCATGACCATCGGCATTGCGCTGGGCGCCCCGTGGCGGGGGCGGCGCGTGGACACGGCGGGACTCCGGACGGCGCTCATACCGTCTGTCGTGTCCGAGACCGTCATCTGGTCCATCGTGCCGCACGTCTCCTACCAGTGGCTGTTGCCGCTCGTGTTCGTCGGGGGACTGCTCACACTCCCCATTTTCAGCGTCGTCCGCCAATCGCTGGGCGTGCTGGCGGACGGTGACCAGCGCAGGACCGCCTTCGCCCTGGATGCCATCAGCACGGAGGTGGTGTTCATGATCGGGCCGGCCGCCGGAGCGATCGTCGCCACGAGCGGCCATTCGGTCGTCGGACTGACCATCGTCGGCGTCTCTACCTCCCTGGCCGGCCTGTTCCTGATGTGGTTCAACCCGCCCACCCGCAGTGCGGACCGCGATGAGGCGTGCGAGGCGGACGAGCAGGAGGCGGCCGAAGTTGCCGTCGTGGCGGCCGCCCCCGCCCACCTCCACGAAGCTGCCGCCGAGCTCGGGCCCGCGGCCGCCGGCAGCCGCCGCCGGGCGGGTCTCCGGCGCAAGGTCGCCCACAACTTCACCTGGTTTACCGCGGCCGTAGCCGCGGTCTTTGCCGTCGCCTCCGGGGCGGGCATGGTGCTGAGCGGCACCGATGTGGGCATCGTGGCAGCACTGGAGACCGGAGGGCACCAAAGTGAAATCGGGGTTGTGTTCCTCTTCTGGTGTGCGGCGTCGGTCATCGGCGGCCTCGTCTACGGTGCCATGCACCGCCCCGTGTCGCCGATCCTCCTGCTCCTGGGGATGGCGGCGCTGACCATCCCGATGGGGTTCGCCACAGACACGTTGACGCTGAGCCTGCTCTCCCTGCTCCCGGGCCTCCTCTGCGCGCCGGTGCTCTCGGCGGCGTCGGAAAAGGTCGCTGACCTCGTGGACGAGGCGCGGCGCGGTGAGGCGATGGGCTGGTACGGATCGGCGCTCACGGCCGGAGTCGCCCTGGGCGCGCCGCTCGCCGGAGTGTTCATCGACGGCGTCGGCCCGTGGGGCGGGTTCGTTTCAGTGGGTGTGGCCGGCGTTCTGCTGTGCGCCGTCGGACTCAGGCTGCAGCGCCGCCGCCGGCGGCGCGCCGCCAGGGCCTAGCCGGGCGCCAAGCGCCAGCCCTGCACCAGCCCGAGTCCAAGGTCAGCCCGCCGCCAGTCTGAGGCGATTGCTTCCCGACACAGAACGACGGCGGGCCGCCCCTCTCAAGGTCAGCCCGCCGTCGTCGTGGTTTGTTCGTGCGGAACTTAGTTCACGGCTCCCGTGTATTTTTCACCCGGGCCCTTGCCCGGAGGATCGGGGATGATCGACTCTTCACGGAAGGCGAGCTGCAGGGAGCGCAGGCCGTCGCGCAACGGTCCGGCGTGCTGGGAACCGATCTCCGGGGCGGCGGCGGTCACGAGGCCGGCGAGGGCCGTGATGAGCTTCCTGGCCTCGTCCAGGTCCTTGAGCTCTTCCGCATTCTCTTCGGCAGCCAGGCCGAGCTTCACGGCAGCGGCGCTCATGAGGTGCACGGCGGCAGTGGTGATGACCTCGATGGCCGGAACTTCGGCGATGTCCCGGACCTGCTGTGAAACATCGGCCTGGTCACCGGGGGCCTGGTAAACGTGTGAATTACTGTCTGGAGTGCTCATACGGTAAGCTTGTCACAGACCGACTGGATGTCGTTATTTTGCCGTGGATGAGACCCACTGCCGCAATGTGCGGTAAGCGGGTATCGTTCTGTAGAATTGATAATCAGTTTGCAAGCGGAGTTCTCTCCCACCCGCGTCAGCCGTTTACCCGAGTAGTTACGGGAAGCAAGGTTGCCGGGTAAAGGTCGGGCGTTTTCATCAGGCAGGAGCCTGGGAAACCGCGTGCAGTCCCTGCGGGGCCTGCACATCCGATCCTCGAGGCCTTCGATTGCTCCGGCAATTGGGGGCCTTCTCTATTTTGCCGGTGGAATACCCATCACAAACACAGGAGCTTTAACATTAGCGAGCCAAGAATCAATGAGCGTATCCGCGTCCCAGAGGTGCGGCTGGTCGGCCCTGCCGGCGAACAGGTAGGAATCGTCCGTATTGAGGATGCCCTGCGTCTGGCTGCCGAGTCCGATCTTGATCTCGTTGAAGTTGCACCGCAGGCCAAGCCTCCGGTGTGCAAGCTGATGGACTTCGGCAAGTACAAGTACGAGGCCGCAGTCAAGGCCCGTGAGGCCCGCAAGAACCAGACCAACACGGTTCTGAAGGAAATCCGGTTCCGCCTGAAGATCGACACCCACGACTACGAGACCAAGCGCGGCCACGCCCTGCGCTTCCTTGGATCCGGGGACAAGGTCAAGGCCATGATTCAGTTCCGTGGCCGCGAACAGCAGCGCCCGGAAATGGGTCTGCGCCTGCTTCAGCGTTTCGCGGAAGATGTCAATGAAGTCGGCGTGGTGGAGTCAAGCCCCCGCATCGACGGCCGCAACATGGTCATGGTGATCGGTCCGCTGAAGAACAAGGCGGAAGCCAAGGCCGAAGCCCGCCGTGCAACGCAGCGCGCTGAAGCCAAGGCCCAGAACGAAGCCAAGGCATCCGGACGCATCGACACCTCAGGTGACGATCAGGCACCCCTGACGCAGTCCCTTGCTGACCTTCTGCCGGAAGGCTTCCAGGTTTCCACGGAGGAAACTGTGCAGGAAGCCCCGGCAGCAGCTGAAGCGGCCGCTCCGGAAGCCGCCGTCGAAGCGCCTTCCGCTCCGGCCGAAGCAGCTCCGGCTGCCGAAGCTCCCGCCGCGGAAGCACCCAAGGCTGCCAAGGAGGCCGAGCCGAAGCGCGAGGCACCCCAGGCTGCTGCTCCCAAGGTCTCAGCGCCCGTCGCTCCCAAGGCGGCAGCGCCCGTGGCTCCCAAGGCTGCAGCGCCTGCTGCTCCCAAGGCGGCAGCGCCCGTGGCTCCCAAGGCCGCAGCGCCTGCTGCTCCCAAGGCGGCTGAGGCTGAGAAGGCTGCTGCTCCGGTAGCGCCCAAGCCTGCAGCTGTTCCTGCTCCGCCCAAGCCGGTGGCCAGGCCGGCCGCGCCGAAGCCCGCTGCGCGCCCCGCGCCGCGTGCCATGCCGAAGCCGGCAGGTAAGAAGACCACTTAGTTCACAACTGCGGAAGGTATCGCCTTCAGGCAGTCAGCAACCAGCATGCCGCCCGCAGGGGCGGCTGCACGAAAGAACTGCGGACATTGTCCGCGGATACGTTAGGAGATCGGTTCCCATGCCGAAGATGAAGACCCACAGTGGTGCTAAGAAGCGCTTCAAGCTGACCGGCAGCGGCAAGCTGCGCCGCCAGCAGGCCAACCGCCGCCACTACCTCGAGCACAAGTCCTCCAGGCTGACCCGCCGCCTCGCCGGCGACAAGATCGTCTTCAAGGGCGACGCCAAGGTCATCCGGAAGATGCTCGGCATCTAATTTCCAAGCACTCTGACTGACTGCCACCTGGCACCAGTCAACTACCAATAAGCCTTCTCAGGCCGGCCGGGTTACCGGCAGTAGACGCTTGGGATCAGAATTTTGAAGGAGTACGCACGTGGCACGTGTGAAGCGGGCGGTAAACGCCCACAAGAAGCGCCGGGTTATCCTCGAACGCGCCAAAGGTTACCGTGGACAGCGCTCACGCCTGTACCGCAAGGCCAAAGAGCAGCTGCTGCACTCGTTTGTGTACAGCTATGGCGACCGCAAGAAGAAGAAGGGCGACTTCCGCCGCCTGTGGATCCAGCGCATCAACGCTGCATCCCGCGCCAACGGCCTGACTTACAACCGCCTGATCCAGGGCCTGAAGGCCGCTGAGGTCGAGGTTGACCGCCGCATGCTGGCCGAGCTGGCCGTCTCCGACGCCAACGCCTTCGCCGCGCTGGTCAACGTCGCCAAGGACTCCCTGCCTGCCGACACGTCAGCTCCCGCCGTGAAGGCTGAAGCGGCTCCGGCCCCCAAGGCAAAGGCTGCTAAGAAGCCCGCCGCCAAGAAGCCTGCTGCGAAGAAGCCGGTTGCCGAAGCTGCCGAGTAGTACAGCAACTGGTGGTTCAAGGACCGGTGGCAACTGCCACTAAGGTTCTTATATGAACGAAACCGGGCGCCCGCAAGACTTTCCACTCTCCAACCCCCGAGCCGATCGGGTGAGGGATGTGGCTAAGCTTGCAGGGCGCCCGGCCCGTTTAAGGCGCCGCCAGTTTTTGGCCGAGGGCCCGCAGGCGGTCCGTGAAGCCTTGATTTTGGACCGCAAACGGACAGCGGCGGGAGAACCGGGGATTGTCCGCGAGGTCTTCGCCAGCGAGGCATGCCTGGACCGGTATCCCGAGTTCGAGGACCTGGCTGCGGGAACCAGCGCACGGCTGGCAACGGAGGAAGTCCTGGCGGCCATGGCGGACACCGTGACACCCCAGGGGATCATCGCCGTCTGTGACTTCGTCGACGTCACGCTGGCGGATGTGCTCGACGCCGGTCCGCGGCTGATTGCCGTGCTCTGCCAGGTTCGGGACCCAGGAAACGCCGGCACTGTCCTCCGGGCCGCGGACGCCGCCGGCGCGGATGCCGTAGTCCTGACGGGCTCCAGCGTGGACATCTACAACCCCAAGGCCGTGCGCTCGACGGCCGGATCCCTGTTTCACCTGCCTGTGGTGCTGGGCGCCGACGTGGAGGACCTGGTGGCGCAGTGCAGGTCCCGCGGCATCGGTGTCCTGGCCGCGGACGGCTACGGCAAGCTCAACCTCGACCGGCTCCAGGACGAGAGCGCTGCACGGCGTCTCGGAGCGTCAACGGCCGGCTCCGAGTACGCCCTCGAAAGCCCCACAGCCTGGCTCTTCGGCAACGAAGCCCAGGGCCTGTCCGAGGCCGAGCTGGCACTGGCCGACCACCGGGTGGCTGTTCCCGTCTACGGCGCGGCCGAAAGCCTGAACCTGGGAACGGCGGCCACCGTCTGCCTTTACGCGAGCGCCCGTTCCCAGCAGCCGATCCAGTCCCAGCAGCCTGCATAGGCCAGCCGGTCACCGGGGGATCGGCGCCCATAGCGGCAAACAAAAAGCGGCAGATAAAAAAGCGGGGACCCACCAACCGGTGGGTCCCCGCTTCTCATGTGCAGCTGGTATGCCTTCCGGCTGACCAGCGCCTAGTAGTCTCAGGTGGTCTTGTTGCGTCCGGTAATTGCCCCGTAGACACCGGCGACGACCAGGCCGCCGATAATGGCGAGGATCCAGGTGCCGAGGTCGAAGAACGCCAGGTCACCCTTGCCGAAGAGAAGGCTGCCGATCCAGCCGCCAACGATGGCGCCTACGACGCCCAATACCAAGCTGGTGACCCAGCCGCCGCCAACCCTGCCGGGCATAACGGCCTTAACAATTGCGCCTACGATCAGGCCGAGAATAATCCAAGCAAGAAAACCCATTGTCTCCTCCTTCATATTCGTCGGGATCGATTGGTGTCAGTCCCGATATGGCTTCAAGCTAACACAGCGCGCGATTATTTGTCAGCACGCTTAGTTTCAAGGCTTTCGTGGCGGCGGCGCGTCATGGCTGGTGCACCGCCGCGGATCGTCCGGGTACGGTATTTACTAGACGGCCCCGGTAGGCGGCCGTGTCCATTCCCTTGTAATTTCCCGTGAAGAGGTGAAGCTCCCTTGGCTGCAACTGGCGGTACCAAGGCGATCGTCGCGGCTCTGGCTGCAAACCTGACCATCGCTGTCTTGAAGTTCGTCGCATTCATTCTGACGACGTCGTCCTCCATGCTGGCCGAAGCCATCCACTCGGTGGCCGACTCCGGAAACCAGCTCCTCCTGCTCGTGGGTGGAAAGCGTGCCAAGAAGGCCGCAAGCGAGGAGCACCCCTTTGGCTACGGCCGCGAACGCTACATCTACGCGTTCATCGTCTCGATTGTGCTGTTCAGCGTCGGCGGCCTGTTTGCCCTGTATGAGGCGTGGGAGAAGATCCAGCACCCGCACGCCATCGAAGGCGACTTCTGGTGGGTCCCGCTCGCCGTGCTTGTGGGCGCGATCATTGCCGAGTCCTTCTCGTTCCGGACGGCCATCATCGAGTCCAACCACATCCGCGGTAAGCAGACGTGGGTCAAGTTCGTGCGGAACGCCAAACAGCCCGAGCTGCCGGTGATCCTGCTGGAAGACCTCGGCGCCCTGCTCGGCCTTGTGTTTGCACTGTTCGGCGTCGGCCTGACGTTGATCACGGGAGACGGCATCTGGGATGCCCTCGGCACGGGCATGATCGGCCTGCTGCTCGTGGCCATCGCCGTGGTCCTTGCCATGGAAACGAAATCGCTGCTGCTCGGCGAATCCGCGACGCGGGACGATGTTGCCAAGATCAGGACAGCGATCGAGTCCGACGGCGCGGGCATCATCCACCTCAAGACCCTCCACCTCGGGCCGGAGGAACTGCTCGTGGCCGCCAAGATCACGGTGGGCGCCGCGGAGTCCGGACTGGACATTGCCAGGCTCATTGATGCTGCCGAAGAGCGTATCCGCACGGCCGTGCCGATTGCGAGGGTCATCTATCTTGAGCCTGACGTGGACCGTGCAGAACTGCCCAGCGGACAGGCGTTCGCGGGGGACGCCGGGGCCTGACAACCAGGGCGCTTGTCCGTCTTTCCGGCCGCTGGCCGCGTAACCGCTGGTTACGGGGTCAGCGGCTTTTTGCGTTCCAGCCAGCCGCTGAGAATTGCGACGCCGAGTCCCAAAACCGCCAGCAAGGCCCCCACGAGGGCGGGCGCGACGTAGCCCCAGCCCCAGGCGATGACCAGGCCGCCCAGGAAGGCGCCGAGGGCGTTTGCCACGTTCAGTGCGGCGTGGTTGAGCGAGGACGCCAGCGACGGCGCATCCGGCGAAGCGTCCAGCAAGCGTGTCTGTAGCGCGGGGACCAGCATGGAGCCGGCGGTTCCCACGACGAAGACCATCACGAATGCCGACCAGGGCCAGTGCACGGCGACGGCGTAAACGACCAAGGCAACCGCGATGGCCGGCAGGACCCGGTAGATGGTCCCCATGACGGACTTATCCGCGATCCGGCCACCCACAATGTTGCCTGCCACCATTCCCAGGCCATACAGGGCCACGACGAAGGGCAGGAGGGCCGACGGGATGCCGGCGACCGACGTCATGGTGTGGGCGATGTAGGTGTACGTTGCGAAGAACCCGCCGAACCCGACGATGCCGATCATGAGGGCGAGCCAGACCTGCGGGCGTTTGAGCGCCCCCAGTTCCCGGCGGATGCTGGCGTCGGCGTGCACCTTCTGGAAGGGAACGAATCGCCAGATCAGCGCAAGGGTCACCAGACCGAGAGCTCCCACCAGGACGAAGAGCAGCCGCCAGCCGAAGGTCTGGCCGAGCCACGTGGCGAAGGGCACGCCGATGACATTGGAAACGGTCAGTCCGGCCATGACCATGGAGATGGCCCAGCCCCGCTTCGTGGGTGCCACGAGCGAGGCCGCAATCACGGCTGCCACGCCGAAGAAAGCTCCGTGCGGCAGGCCGGCGGCGAACCGCGACACCAGCATGCTGGCGTAATCGGGGGCGATGAAGGAAGTCAGATTGGCGATGCTGAAGAACAGCATGAGTCCCAGGGCCAAGTGCTTGCGTGGAAGCTTCGCACCGACGGCGGCCAGCACCGGAGCGCCGATGACAACCCCCAGGGCGTAGGCGGAGATCAGGTGACCGGCTTCCGGCGTGCTGATGCCGAGTCCCAGCTCCACCTCTTTGAGCAGCCCCATCGTGGCGAACTCCGTGACTCCGATGCCGAAGCCGCCCATGGCCAGCGCGAGGATGGCCAGTCCGAGGTGGGTGGTGCCGGCCTTGGGCTTGCCGGGCGCCTGAACAGTAGTAGTCATGTGCCTTCTTTTTCGGGAACGTAAGGTGGTGAACCGCCTCAGCGGGCCGGACGGGACCGGCAAAAAGGGCGCAACAAATCTTATTTTTTGGATCTGAATTTTCAACGGCGAAGGCGCGGCCGGTATTCCCGCTCTTTCCATTCTGCCCCATGGTGCCCCATAGACTGGGGCCGTGACTGAACTTATCAAGGTGGTGGGCGGCGCCGTCCTCGATTCGCTGGCGGATCCCCGCAGGCTCCTCGTTGCCCGGCGGACAGCACCCCCGCAGTTTGCCGGCATGTGGGAATTTCCCGGCGGCAAGGTGGAGCCCGGCGAGGCTCCCGACGTCGCACTGCACCGGGAGCTCCACGAGGAGCTGGGTATCAGTGTCCGGCTCGGCGCTGAGCTGCAGTCTCCGGACGGTGCCGGCTGGCCGCTCAATGAGCGCGCTTCCATGCGCGTATGGTTCGCGGAGATCGCGGAGGGCGAGCCCCGGCCGCTCGAGGACCATGACGAACTCCGATGGATCAGCCTCCGCGCGTGTGACGAAGCCCTCACGCTGCCGTGGATCCCGGCGGACCTCCCCATTGTCCGGGCGCTGCTGGAAACGCTGGCCGCCTCGGTGCGCGCTGACTCCCTCCCCGGAAATTAAGTGGCGCTGATTTCCGGCCAGCTGAACTGACTGAGGGCAGGACGGTTCACCGTCCTGCCCTTTGCTATGGCCGGAGGAATTGTCCCCTCAGAAGAGTGTCGGCTGGGCCGCCGCCGGCGAAGCACCGGCCTGGCCCGTCCTGCCGGCACCGTCCAGGGGCAGGCTGCCGGCCGGGTACTGCGCCTCTTCGCCCCGGGGGTCGTCGACGTCGCGGTGGCTGAACCCGTGCGAACCGGAAAAACCATGGCGGGCCTTGAAATAGCGAATCCTGCCGGCTAGCCACTCCCGGTATTCCTTTGAGGCGTAGGAACCCGTGCCGTACAGCCTGCGGTACCGGGCGGCCAGTTCCGGATGGCGGGCGGCGATCCACTGCATGAACCATTCGCGGGTGCCGGGCTTCAAGTAGAGCGCTCCGGCGGTGACGCCGGTGGCGCCGGCGGAGGCCAGGGCGCCGAACAGCGAGTCCAGGGCTTCGTCGCTATCCGAAAGCCAGGGCAGGATCGGCATGGCCATCACGCCGCAGGGCAGCCCGGCGTCGCGAAGCCGGGATACCAGCTTGAGCCGGGCCCGCGGGCCCGGGGTGCCAGGCTCCACGGCCTCCGAGAGCCGCTCGTCCGTCATGGCCAGCGAGATCCCGATGCCCACAGGGACCTGGGCGGCGGCGTGCTTCAGCAGCGGAATGTCGCGGGCCAGCAGGGTCCCCTTTGTCAGGATGGACAGGGGAGTGCCGGAGTCGGCCAGTGCCCCGATAATTCCCGGCATCAGGCTGTAGCGGCCCTCGGCGCGCTGGTACGGGTCCGTGTTGGTGCCGAGGGCGACCTGCTGCCGCCCCCACGACGGCTTGGCCAGCTCCTTGCGCAGCACTTCGGCAGCGTTGATCTTGACCACCACCTGGCTGTCGAAATCGAGGCCGGCGTCGAAGTCCAGATAGGTGTGGCTCTTGCGGGCGAAGCAGTACACGCACGCGTGGCTGCAGCCGCGGTAGGGGTTGACGGTCCATTCAAAGGGCATCCGGGAACCGGCAGCCACCTTGTTGAGCACCGATTTGGCAGTGACCTCATGGAAGGTGACCCCGGCAAAATCAGGGGTGGAAACGGACCGCACAAGCCCTGCCAGCGGCAGCAGCGGTTCCGCGGCCGGGGCGGCGGTGCCCGTGCTGTTTCCGCCCTGCGCTCCGCCTTGCGCTCCGCCCTGTTCTCCGAGCCGTGGTCTGAGTGCCTGTGCGTCCCATCTCATGAACTCTATTCGAAGGTATGTTCGAATATAAGTCAAGGTCCGGCCCCGGCGTTTCGCGGTCCGTGCCGTCCTGCCGCCAGCCCCCGTATCGATGCACGGCGGGGAGCTACGCTTGGTCCATGATCCTCCTCACCGGGTTTGAACCGTTTGGCGGCCAGCCCGTCGTGGGGGGCGGCCGTGCATGCCCGGACCATACTCCGGGGAGAAGGCGTGGCCGTCGAGGCCGTTGAACTGCCGTGCGTCTTCGGTGAGGCAGTCACCGCCCTCGGCGAAGCCCTCGATGTGCTCGGGCCGGACCTGGTGGTGTGCATAGGCCAGGCGGGCGGCCGCGGCAGGGTGTCGCTGGAGCGGATCGCCATCAACTGCGATGACGCGCCGATTCCGGACAACGCCGGGAACCAGCCGGTGGACTGCCAGGTCGTAACGGACGGGCCGGCCGCGTACTGCAGTTCCCTGCCGGTGAAGGCGGCGCTCCAGGCCGTGACCATGGCCGGATTTCCCGCGGAGGTTTCGCAGACGGCGGGAGCCTATGTCTGCAACCACACCTTCTATGCATTGATGCATGCGCTCACGTCGCGACCGGGCGCCCGCGGCGGGTTCGTCCATGTCCCGTTTGAACCCGGTCAGGTGCCGGCGGGAAGCGCCGCCCCGTCAATGCCGGTGGAATCGATGGAGGCGATCGCCGTCGTCGCCCGCACATCACTGGCGCAACGCCCGGACCGGAGGCTGGCCGCGGGCAGTACCCATTAGGCCAGTCCACCCGCCAGGTCAGCGCGTCCGGTGCCGGAGCTCCCACTGCGCCGCGATGGTGACACTCACGCTGGCCGCGCCAGCTTCCACGGCGACCGCGTCGGTGGCAAACGCGCGCTGCATCTCCGCCACCGGGACGGGGGCGGAGGACGCGGGGTGCTCTGAGACAGTGACGACGTCGCCCAGTTCAGCGTTGGCCAGCGCGGCGAACTGCGCGGCCGAGGATGCGGCGTCCTGCCAGGCCGCCTCGCGCGCCAACGCCGTGACGGCCGCCGCATCCGTGAAGCCCAGCTGAAGCCCATCCAGCCTCACGTCGTTCCCTCCTGCCTCCACGGCCGCGGCTATGCCCTCGGCTGCGGCCGCCAGGTTCCGGAGACGCACGCTCAGCACGCTGGACGCCACATAGCCGGTGGCTCTCTGGCCCTGGCCTTCCTGCCAGATGACATCGGCGCGGACGTTGAGTCCGGACGTGCTGATGTCGCGATCGTCGACGCCGTGGCCGCGCAGCGCCGCTGCCACGGCCGCGGACGCCGCGCCTGCAGCAGGAAGGCCTCTCCTGCGTTCTCCCTCCGGCACTCCACACCGACGGAGATGGTCAGCTGGTCCGGGGCGGCTTCGGCCGTTCCGGTCCCCGTGACCGTGACGGTCCTGGACATCTCACCCACTCAGGCCTCCGTCCCGCCGGCATTGCCGCCGGTGGTCCTGCCGGCAGTTGGGCCTGCCGTCCGCCGCGGCGGCCGGCGCGGTGACCGATTCCGCCTGCGGTCCACGTAGCCGCCGGCTTCCAGGCCGGCCCGGCGTTCAAAGAGGTTCCCCGACGCCGGATCGCCGTTCCGCAGCACGGACCAGACTGCGGCTAGGAAGTAGAACACGAGGAAAGGCGCACCCAGGCACCACGCGTATTGGGTGCTGTGCCGCTCTTCATGCTGCAGGAGGACGGGGTTGGCGAAGGCTGCGTCCGGACCGGCGCGGTAGATGATCACGTTGCCCACGGCAAAGGCCCCCGCGAAGGGCAGCCTCCACCCGTAGCCGGTGGCGATCACCAGGCCGCGCGGACCGCCAACCGTCCTGGTCCGCGCCAGCCCGGCCAGCAGCAGCCCGAGCGCCGTGGAGCCGTTCAGCACGTTCGCGAGTTGCCGCAGCCGCTGTCCCGGGGTCATGAAGCCATGCTAGCGGCAGGTGCCTGCGCTACACACGAGTGCAGTACGCGATGCCCCGTTCGGGCAGCCCGGCCCCGTCAATTAGACTGGGAACAGTGCCTGCCGGCCAACCTCCGGCGAGCCTGCCCTTGTCATTGGGTGACGTCATTGGATGACTTCATGCAATGACGTGCCAGTGACGGACGCGCCGCCGGGGAACCGGCACTGCAGCACCGGCCATTGGCATCACCCGACTCGTAGCTAAGAACAGTAGATGACTGAAACTTTGCCGGGCGCTGCCATCCCGAACCCTCTGGATGAAGCCGCCATCGCCGCCGCCGTAGACCAGGCCATCACCGCCATTGCCGGTGCCTCCACGCTCGATGAACTCAAGGCTGTCCGCCTGGCCCACACCGGTGAGAAATCGCCGCTGAGCCTCGCCAACCGGGAGATCGGCGGCCTTCCCAAAGACCAGAAGGCCGCCGCCGGCAAGATCATGGGTTCCTCCCGCGGACGCGTCAACAAAGCGCTCGCCGAACGCACCGCCGAGCTCGAGGCAGAAAACGATGCCCGCATCCTGGTCGAGGAAACCGTGGACGTGACGGCCGCCCCGCGCCGCCGCCGCGCCGGAGCCCGCCACCCCCTCTCCACGCTGCAGGACCGCGTTGCTGACATCTTCGTGGGCATGGGCTGGGAAATCGCCGAGGGCCCGGAAGTCGAATCCGAGTGGTTCAACTTCGACGCACTGAACTTCAAGCCGGACCACCCCGCCCGCGAAATGCAGGACACCTTCTTCGTGGAGCCGCCGGAAGCCCACCTGCTGATGCGCACCCACACCTCGCCGGTGCAGGTCCGCTCCATGCTGGAACGCGAGCTGCCCATCTACGTGCTGTGCCCCGGCAAGGTGTTCCGCACCGATGAACTCGACGCCACGCACACGCCGGTGTTCCACCAGTTCGAAGGCCTGGCCATCGACAAGAAGCTCAGCATGGCAGACCTCCGCGGCACGCTGGAGCACTTCGCGCGCCAGATGTTCGGCGACGAGGCCCAGATTCGCCTGCGTCCCAACTACTTCCCGTTCACCGAGCCGTCCGCCGAGCTGGACATCTGGCACCCGGGCGCCAAGGGTGGCCCGCGCTGGATCGAATGGGGCGGCTGCGGCATGGTCAACCCCAACGTGCTGCGCGCCGCCGGCATCGATGCGGACATCTATTCAGGTTTTGCCTTCGGAATGGGCATTGAGCGCACGCTCATGTTCCGCAACGAGGTCGGCGACATGCGCGACATGATCGAAGGCGACGTACGTTTCAGCGAGCACTTCGGGATGGAGATCTAACAGTGCGTATTCCCCTTTCCTGGCTGCGCGAATTCGCGCAGGTACCGGCCGGAGCAACGGCCGAAGACGTCATGGCGGAGCTCGTCAAGGTCGGCTTTGAAGAAGAAGCAGTCCACCGCCCCACGGACGGACTTAAGGGTCCCGTCGTGGTGGGTCAGGTCCTGAGCCTGGTCAAGGAACCGCAGACCAACGGCAAGACCATCAACTGGTGCCAGGTCCGCGTTGTCCCCGAAGGCCAGGAGCAGACCCTGACCGGCAAGGGCATCGACCCCTCCGGCGTGCAGGGCATCATCTGCGGGGCCCACAACTTCGTGGAAGGCGACAAGGTGGTGGTCACGCTTCCGGGCGCCGTCCTGCCCGGCGACTTCCACATCTCGGCCCGCAAGACCTACGGGCACCTGTCGGCCGGCATGATCGCCTCCGTCCGCGAACTGGGCATCGGCGAGGACCATGACGGCATCCTGGTGCTCTCCCGGATCGGGCTGGATCCGGAAATCGGCAGCGACGCCATGGAACTGCTGGGCCTCTACGACCAGGCCGCCGAGATCAACGTCACGCCTGACCGCGGTTATGCCTTCTCGATCCGCGGCGTGGCCCGCGAATACGCCCACGCCACCGGCACGGTGTTCACGGACCCCGCATCCAAGGTGCAGGCGCCGGCCACACTGTCCGGCGGCTACGGCGTCAAGATCAACGACGACGCGCCCGTCTACGGTAAGCCCGGCTGCGACCGGTTCGTCGCCCGCACCGTCCGCGGCGTGGACGCCACGCGGCCAACTCCGCCCTGGATGTCCTCACGCCTGCGCCTGGCCGGCATCCGCTCCATCTCACTGCCCGTGGACATCTCCAACTACGTGATGCTTGAACTCGGCCAGCCGCTGCATTTCTATGACCAGGACAAGCTGTCCGGGGACATCGTGGTCCGGCGCGCCGTGGCGGGGGAGAAGCTCACCACCCTTGACGGCAAGGAGCGCGCGCTTGACCCCGAGGACCTGCTGATCACGGACGCCTCCGGCCCGATCGGCGTCGCGGGCGTCATGGGCGGCGCGTCCACCGAGGTCTCGGACGCCACCTCCACCGTCCTGATCGAGGCGGCCCACTTCGAGGAAGTGTCCATTGCCCGCTCACGCCGGCGCCACAAGCTGCCGTCGGAGGCCTCCAAGCGCTTCGAGCGCGGTGTGGACTGGCAGGTGGCAAACGTCGCCGCGCAGCGCGCCGTCGACCTCCTGGTCGAGCTGGCCGGCGGGACGGCAGATGAGGCGGGTACCGACGTCGGAACCGCCCCCGACGCCGTCACGATCGACCTGCCGGCGGAGTTCCCCGCCGCGCGCATCGGCCTGGACTTCACCGAAGAGCAGATCGTCACCTGCCTTGAGGATCTTGGCGCCGCAGTCGAAAAGAGCGACGCCGGCTGGACAGTCTCTGCCCCGAGCTGGCGGAACGACCTGGAAACCAAGGAGGACCTCTCCGAGGAGATTGCCCGCCTAGTGGGGTACGACAAGATCCCGGCCACCCTGCCCGTGGCGCCTCCCGGCCGCGGCTTCACCCGTGTGCAGCAGCAGCGCCGCCGCCTGGTCCAGGCGCTGGCGGATGCCGGGCTGACCGAAGTCCTGTCCTACCCGTTCGTATCGAAGACCGCCAACGATACCTTCGGCGTGGCCGAGGCGGGGGGCCCGAGGACTGCGGTCAAGCTCGCGAACCCGATCAGCGAGGAGCATGGCTACCTGCGCACTTCGGTGCTGCCGGGGCTCATCGAGGTGGCCAAGCGCAACCACTCCCGCGGGTTCCGCGACCTGGCGCTGTTCGAAGCCGGCCTCGTGTTCCTGCCCGGCGACACCGTGGGCACGGCCAGCATTCCGCCGCTGGGCGTCAAGCCTTCCGACGAGGTGCTGGATGCACTGTACGACGGCGTTCCGGACCAGCCGCTGCACATCGCCGCCGTGCTGACCGGCCACGATTCGCCCGCTGCCGCGGGCCACACGCCCAGGGCATGGGACTGGGCGGATGCCTTGGACATTGCCCGCCAGGCCGGCGACGTGCTCGGCGTTGAGATTGTGGTGAGCCAGGGCCATCACCAGGCGTTCCACCCGGGCCGGGCCGCGCAGCTTTCACTGCGTAGCGGCGACGTGGTGGGCTACGCCGGCGAGCTGCATCCGAAGCTCCTGGCCGCCCACGACATGCCGGCGCGTTCCGTGGCCCTGGAGTTCAACGCGGACGCACTGTTCGAAGCCGCGGCCGACGTCATTGTGGCCCGCCACATCTCCACCTTCCCGGTGGCCACCCAGGACGTGGCGCTCGTGGTGCCGCAGGACGTTCCGGCGGACGACGTGCTGGCCGCGCTGCGGGAGGGAGCCGGGGAGCTCCTGGAAGACGTGGCGCTTTTCGACGTGTACGCGGGCAAGGGCATCGAAGAAGGCAAGAAGTCGCTGGCCTTCGGGCTCCGGTTCCGCGCCGCGGACCGGACGCTGACTGCCGACGAGGCCTCGGCTGCCCGGGAGAACGCGGTCGCCATGGCCGCCTCGCGGTTCGGTGCGGTCCAGCGATAGGCCGAGCACAACCGGCTTGAGTAAACCACGGAAGACCACGCCCGCCGGCGTGGTCTTCCGTGCTTCCCCGGACGGTTCCGCGGACGCTCGTGGCAGCCGTCGTGTCGCCCCCGTCCGGACTCCGGCTCGGCGTGGACATCGTGAAGGGCTTCAGGCTCCAGGCTTCAGGCTCCCGGCATGGCCGGAAGTGCCTCTTCGTACAGCCACGGGTGCAGCAGGGATTCCGAGTCCAGGCCGGTCACACGGTCGGCCGTCAGGATGAATTCGGCGGTGGATACGGAGCCATGGGTCCTGGTCCGGGTCCATTCCTGGAGCAGCGCGAAGAAAGCCATGTCCCCGCAGGCCAGGCGGAGCGCGTGAAGCGCCAGCGCACCGCGCTTGTAGACCCTGTCATCGAACATGAGCTCAGGGCCAGGGTCTCCCACGAGCAGGTCCTGGAGGCTGGAGCGAAGTCGCCGCCAGGCGGCGGCGGCCCGGTCCTGCACGGTCATGATGCCGGCCTCCTCCGACCAGATCCATTCCGCATAGCAGGCAAATCCCTCGTGCAGCCAGATGTCGCTCCAGGTGCTGGCCGTCAGGGAGTTCCCGAACCACTGGTGGGACAATTCGTGCGCGATGAGGCGCTGGGACTCCCAATCGGAGCGGAGATGGTTGCGGCCCAGGATGGACAGCGACTGCGCCTCGAGGGGAATTTCCAGTTCGTCCTCCGTCACCACCACCGTGTACTCCTGAAACGGATAGGGGCCAAAGCAACTGACGAAGGTGCGCATCATGTCCGCCTGGCGCGTCAGCCCGGCCAGCGCAGAATGCGTGAGCGTTGCCGGGACGGCGGCGAACTGGGCCACCCCGCCGGACGCCGGCAAGGTCAGGAGCTCGTACCGGCCGATTTGAACCGTGGCCAGGTACGTGGCCATGGGCTCGGTCTGTTCATAGACCCAGGTCTGCCGGCTCGACCTGGTGGTGTGTTCCACGAGCAGGCCGTTGCACACCGCCCGGTACCCGGCGTCGGTGGTGACGGAAATGCGGTAGCTTGCCTTGTTCCGCGGGTGGTCGTTGCAGGGGAACCACGACGGCGCGCCGTTGGGCTGGCCCGCGACCAGCACGCCGTCGGTCAGTTCCTCCCAGCCCACTTCGCCCCAGAGGCCCTTGCGGGGCGCCGGATTTCCTTCATAGCGGATGTCAAGGGTGAATTCCGCTCCCGGGTCCAGGTCCTGCTCACAGTGCACCACGAGCTGCTCCGCCCGCTGGGTGAACCTGCGCACCCGCGAGCCGTTCAACTGGATTTTCAGGGCCCGGAGGCCGGTCATGTCGAGGACGACGGCGGACGTCCGGCGGCCGGCGACGGCGTGCAGCACCGCGCGGCCGTTCAGGCGGTTGCTGGCGAGTTTGTAGTCAAGGTCCAGTTCGTAGCGCACCACGCGGTATGCATCCGTCCCGTGCCCCGGAACGTAGGGGTCGCTGGTGCCGGCGGCGCCGGGCAGGACAGCCGCCGGACCGGGGGATTCTGCGGGACTCATAAAGCGCGTGCCTCACTCAAGCTGTCGTTGGCCAGTCCGGGCATGCCCGGACTGGCCATTATTTCAGGCGGGGTGCCGGAACGGACGGCCCCGTCCAGGGGCTCACCGGGTTGCCCATCCAGTAGGTCCCTGCCGGAACGGTCTCACCCCGCATCACCAGGGACGCCGGACCCACCGTGGCGCCCTTGCCCATCCGCGCCTGCGGCAGGATGACGCCGTGCGGGCCCATCGTTGCCCCGTCCTCGAGCGTAACAGTGTCAATGCTCATGATGCGGTCGTGGAAGAGGTGGGTCTGGACCACGCACCCGCGGTTCACTGTCGAGCTGGCGCCGAGCGTCACCAGATCGGCCTCCGGCAGCCAATAGCTTTCACACCACGCGCCGCGGCCGATGCTGGCGCCGAGGGCGCGCAGCCACCACACGAGGGCCGGGGTTCCGCTGGCAGACCTGGCGAACCAGGGCGCACTGACCATTTCAATGAAGGTGTCCACCACTTCATTGCGCCAGATGAACGAGCTCCACAACGGGTGCTCGCCGGTCTTGATCCTGCCCACCAGCAGCCATTTGGCCGCCACGGCGCTTCCGGCAGCCACGCCGCCGGCGAGCAGGATAACCAGCCCGCCGAGCGCGGCCGCGGCACCGTAGTTGAACATGGCTGCCAGCCAATCAAACATGACCATGACCCCCAGGGCCAGGGCAACGGTCAGCATCACCGGCACGAAGCGGCACAGCTCCCAGAGGGTCCTGGCCACCTTGAGCCCGAGCGGCGGCTGGAACGTCCGGGTGTCATCGGACGCCACCGCTGTCCGCCGCAGCCTGACCGGGGGGCTGCCGAGCCACGAGGTGCCGGACTTCGCCTTGCTGGGCGTTGCGGACAGTACCGCAACCAGGGAATTCTTCGGAACATTGCGTCCGGCCGCGGTCATTCCCGAGTTGCCCAGGAAGGAACGCTTACCGATCTTGGCCGGGGCGATCCGCATCCAGCCGCCGCCCAGTTCGTAGGATGCCACCATCGTGTCATCGGCCAGGAAGGCGCCCTCGCCCACCGTGGTCATCTTCGGCAGCAGGAGGACGGTGGAGGCCTCGACGTTCTTGCCGATCCTGGCCCCCAGCAGCCTCAGCCAGACCGGAGTGAAGAGGCTGGCGTAGATCGGGAACAGCAGGTCGCGTGCCAGGTCCAGGACGCGCTCGGTGGCCCACACCTGCCAGCCGATGCGGCTCCGGACGCGGTAGTAGCCCTCTTGTAGGCCCACGCCCAGCAGGCGCGTGGTGCCTAGAATCAGCAGGGCGTTGAGCAGGAACCAGGTGAGGGAAGCCAGCGGCAGCGACGCCAGCAGCTGCGGCCACGCGCTCACCAGGGATTCGCTTCCCCTGATGAACAGGAAGACCACCAGGGCAGCCGACACCGCTGACGCGTAGGGAATCATGGCAAGGACCGCGGAGGCGGCAGCGAAGGCTGCGAACCAGAGCCTGCCGATGAGCGAGCTGACCGGCTGGACGGACGGCCAGTCCTGTTTGGCCTTGCCTCGCCGTTCGGCGGGGGAGCCGGCCACAACCTGCCCGGCCTTGACCTTGCCCAGGACTGCCGAGCCCGGTTCCACCTGGGCGCCGGCGCCGATGCCCGCCCCCGGCATCAGCGTGCTGCGGGCGCCGACGGTGGCTTCGGCCCCCACGTGCACGCGGCCGATGTGCACAATGTCGCCGTCGATCCACCACCCGGACAGGTCCACCTCGGGCTCGATGTTGCTGCCGCTGCCCAGGGTGAGGAACCCGGTGACGGGAGGCAGCGAGTGCAGGTGGACGTTGTTGCCGATCTTGGCCCCCAACGCCCTTGCGTAGTAGGGAACCCACGGAGCGCTGGCCAGGCTGATGGCGCTTGCGAGATCCTGGATCTGCTCGGCCAGCCAGAGCCGCAGGTGCACCCTGCCGGAACGCGGATAGGTCCCGGGGACTAGGCCACGGAGCAGCACCCGCGCCGCGGCCACCGAGATGGCCATTCGGCCAGGCGGGCTCACAAAGACCAGCCAGGACACCGCAATCCACGACCAGGACAGCGTGGGAGCGGCGGCAAAGCCTGCGAACGCGGCGAGCAGGTTGTTGGCAGCCATCAGGTAGGTGAGCCAGCGCATGCCCACGAGGATGTGCAGCGGGATGCCCATGAGGGTCTGGAAGACCTGGGATTTGAGGGCAGTGGGCCGCACCGGCCGGTCCGGTGCCGGGCCCGCGGCGGCGCCTTCGGGCAGGGACTGCCGGGCGGTGTCAATCAGGGCGCCGACGCGCGGGGTGGCGTAGATGTCCGCGACCGTGATGGTGGGGTAGCGCACACGGAGGGCGGAGACGAGCTGGGCTGCCGCCAGCGAGCCGCCGCCGTGGGCGAAGAAGTCTGCGTCGAGGCTTGCCACGTTGCTGCCAAGGACCGCCCTCCACTGGTCAACAATCCATTGGGCGTCGTCCGGCAGGTTCAAGGGGGCGGCCGCGGCGTCCGCGGCTCCGGCCCCTTCGAGCGGCCACGGGAGGGCGTGCCTGTCCACTTTTCCGCTGGTCTTCGTGGGCAGGCTTTCGACGACGGTCAGCATCGGGATGAGCGGTGCAGGCAGCGTGGCGAGAAGCTGCTCCCTTGCGGCCGCCAGGTCCAGTTCGGCGTCCCCTGCCGCCGCCAGGTATCCCACGAGGACCTGGTTGCCGGCCGCAGTGGTGCGGACCGCGGCGGCGGCGCCCGCCACACCCGGAAGGGACTGCAGGGCGGCATCGATCTCGCCGAGTTCGATCCGGCGGCCGCCGAGCTTGACCTGTTCGTCGGCACGTCCCATGAAAATCAGGCCGGCCTGTTCGTAGCGGACGAGGTCGCCGGAACGGTAGGCGCGGCGCCAGCCCAGCGAGGGCATGGGGGCGTACTTCTCCGCGTCCTTCAGCGGGTCGAGGTAGCGGGCCAGGCCGACGCCTCCGATGATGAGTTCACCGATTTCCCCTTCGGCCACGGGAACGTCGCCGGAATCAACCACCGCGAGGTCCCAGCCGTCGAGGGGCAGGCCGATCCTGACCGGCCCGCCACCGCCCAGGGGCGCGGCACAGGCAACGACAGTCGCCTCGGTGGGGCCGTACGTGTTCCAGACCTCACGGCCCTCCACGGCAAGGCGTTCGGCGAGTTCCGGCGGGCAGGCTTCGCCGCCGAAAATCAGCAGCCGGACACTCTCAAGGGACTCGGCCGGCCACAAGGCCGCGAGCGTGGGGACGGTAGAGACAACGGTGATGCCGTGGCTGATGAGCCACGGCCCGAGGTCCATGCCCGTGCGGACCAGGGCGCGGGGAGCAGGCACGAGGCACGCGCCGTGGCGCCAGGCCAGCCACATCTCTTCACATGACGCATCGAAGGCCACGGACAGGCCGGCGAGCACCCGGTCCTGCGGCCCCACGGGTTCATCCTGCAGGAAGATCCTGGCCTCGGCGTCCACGAAGGCCGCCGCGGACCGGTGCGGCACGGCCACTCCCTTGGGCGTCCCCGTGGAACCGGACGTGAAGATGACCCACGCGTCGTCGTCGGGATGTGCGGTGCGTGGCCCGGGAAAGGGCCGCGGACGCTTCTTGTCGGTGACGATGTCTCCGCGGGCGCGCAGGATCCCCGCCACCCCGGCCTCACCGAACACCAGCTTGGCGCGCTCGTCGGGATCGTCCGCGTCGACCGGGACATAGGCCGCACCGATCAGGAGGATGGCCAGGATGGAGATGTAGAGCTCGTTCGTGCCGGAAGGGATCCTGACGCCAATCCTGTCGCCCGCGCCGAGGCCGGCCAGGTGGAGACGGCGGCCGGCAGCCCGCACCTCGGCCATGAGCTGCGCGTAGCTCAGGGACCGGTGGCCGTCGTCCAGGGCGGACGCGTCCGGAAAACGGGCTGCGCTGTCGGCCAGGATCTCCAGCAGCGTCCGCTGCGGCGGCGCCGCGGCAGCACCCGGCAATTGGGGTGCGTGCACGACGGCGGGCGTCGCTTCGCCCGTCAGGGCGCCGACGGTGCCGGTGGTCTGCGGTAGCTGCTCATTCACAGGTGGAATTCTTTCCCGGCAAGATGAACGGAAGGTGTCGCGGTTTGCCCGGCGTTAACCAGGCGCCGGCACAGGGTCTGCCCGCTTAGGGAACCAGCAGCACTTTGCCGGTGGTGCGGCGGCCCTCGAGGTCCTCATGGGCCTGCCGGGCCTCGGCCAGCGGATACGTGCCGCCGATCCGGACGTTGAGTTCCCCGTTGGCTGCGGCCGCGAAGATCTCTCCGGCGCGCCAGTGCCGCTCCTGCTCATTGAGCAGGAAATGCGCGAGCGACGGCCGTGTCAGCGTCAGCGACCCGCCCGCATTGAGCCGCTGAGGCTCAAAAGCGGGGACGGGGCCGGAGGCGGCGCCGAACAGCACCAGGGAACCCCTGGTGCGCAGGCAGGACAGTGAACCGTCGAACGTGTCCCTTCCGACGCCGTCGTACACCACGTGAACGCCGGCACCGTCCGTCAGCTCCCGGACGTGGTGTGGGAAGCCGTGGTAGCGCAGCACATGGTCCGCGCCGGCTTCCCGGGCGAGCGCTTCCTTCCCATCAGTGGAAACGGTGGTGATGACGCGTGCCCCCTTGGCTTTGAGCAGCTGGATCAGCAGGAGGCCGACTCCGCCGGCGCCGGCATGCGTCAGGACCGTGTGGCCGGGTTCCACGCGGAAGGAGGAGTTGATGAGGTAGTGGGCAGTCATGCCCTGCAGCGGCAGTGCCGCCGCGGTGAGATCGTCGAGCCCGTCCGGCACGGGAAGGGCCTTGCCGGCATCCAGGACGGTATAGCCGGCGTAGCAGCGCGAACCTTCAGCCGTGGCCACCCTGTCTCCGACGGCGACCGTGGTGACACCCTCGCCGATTTCTTCGACCGTGCCCGAGGCTTCGCAGCCGGGAGTGAACGGAAACGGCACTTTGTACGTGCCGTTCCGCTGGTACGTGTCAATGAAGTTGACGCCGGCTGCCGCGACCTTGACAAGGAGCTGGCCCGGACCCGGAACCGGGCGTTCCACCTCCGCGAAATCCAGGACTTCCGGTCCGCCCGGCTGCGGGGCAACGATGGCGTGCGTCATTGAAACTCTCCTTCTCCGGCCCGGGACCTCCGGCACCTGATCCTCACCTCATCCTAGGGACCGGGGCGCTGAAGGGCGAAGTCGGACCTGTGCCGGTCAGAAGCGTGGCTCAGTAACGCCGGGCGACAGTGGCCATGGGGCATTCGAAGCGGCGGCCGGCGGCAAGGCCCACCTCGTTGAGGTAGCGGACGATGATGCCGTAGGACGCCGTCAGCGTCGTCTCGGTGAAGGGAATGCCGTGGGTGTCGCAGTACTGCCGCACGATCGCCGTCGCCTTGTGCAGCTGCGGGCGGGCCATGTCGGGGAAGAGGTGGTGCTCCACCTGGCGGTTGAGGCCGCCGAGCAGGATGTCCATGAACCGGCCGCCGGAGATGTTCCGGGAGGTGAGGACCTGCCGGCTAAGGAAATCGACGCGGCTGTCCGCCGGAAGGACCGGCATGCCCTTGTGGTTCGGCGCAAACGAGGCGCCCATGTAGAAGCCGAAAACAGCAAGCTGCACGCCGATGAAGGCGAAGGCCATGCCGATCGGAAGGAAGGTGAAGGCGAGGACCGGAAGAACACTGAGCCTGGCCAGGAGGATGGGGAGTTCAACCCAGCGGTGCGTGACCTTGGCGCGGCGGAAGATAAAGCGGACCGAATCAATCTGCAGGCCCAGGCCCACGAGGAACAGCAGCGGGAAGAAGAACCAGCCCTGGTTGCGCGTGAGGAAGGAGAGGCGGCCTTGGCGGCCGGCGGCGGCTTCGGTGTGGAACGCCAGGGCGCCCGTGGCGATGTCCGGGTCCTTGGAGATGACGTTCGGGTGGTTGTGGTGCGCCCCGTGCTTCTGCTCCCACCAGGAGTAACTGATGCCGGCCACGGAGGTGGCGATCAGCCGCGCCGACCAGTCGTTGGCCTGCCGGGAGGCAAAGATCTGGCGGTGCCCCGCTTCATGGGCCAGGAAGCTCAGCTGCGTGCAGATGATCCCCAGTGCCGCGGCGATGAGGAGCTGGAACCAGCTCTGCCCGATCAGCGCGAAGCCAAACCAGGTGGCCGTCATCAGAACCACCAGGCTCGAGAAAACGGTGATGTAGAAGCCCTGGCGCCGTTCCAGCAACCCTGCGGCGCGGACCGATTTCAGCAGCTCCGAATAGCTTTGGGTCACGGGGTTGGACTGGATGATCCTGGATTGCCGCACCCGGGATTGCGGGCGCTCAGAAGTGATGGTGGGCGTCATGTACGGCTTGCCTCGTAACTGTTACGGGCAACGCTGCAGCCGACATTCGGCCCGCGCGGTCTGGACTACCCTCTGTCAAGCATACGCCGGGAGCGCTTGTCCAAATATTTCGGGAGGTGCCGGAGGCGGATAGTGGGGTGATTCCGGGCGCACCAACGCGCTGCATAAATATCGGGACCTATGCATACTCTTGCTGTATAGTCGTTCCCATGACTATTTCTGTTGCCGTTTCCGGCGCTAGCGGTTATGCCGGCGGCGAAGTGCTCCGCCTCCTGGCCGGTCATCCGGATGTCACCATCGGTGCCATCACCGCGCACAGCAACGCCGGTTCCAGACTAGGCGAACTGCAGCCCCATCTCCATGGCCTGGCAAGCAGGATTCTTGAAGACACCACGGTGGACAACCTGTCCGGGCACGACGTCGTGTTCCTGGCGCTCCCGCACGGCGCCTCGGCGGAAATAGCCGCGCAGCTGCCTGAGGGCACCGTGGTGATCGACGCCGGAGCGGACCACCGCCTGGAAGACGCCGCAGCGTGGGAGAAGTTCTACGGCTCCGCGCACGCCGGCACCTGGCCGTACGGGCTGCCGGAGCTCCCCGGCCAGCGCGAGAAACTCAAGGGCGCCACGAGGATCGCCGTGCCCGGCTGCTATCCGACGTCGGCGCTGCTGGCGCTCACGCCCGGTTTCGCCGCAGGGCTGCTACAGGCGGAGGACGTCGTCATCGTCGCCGCTTCGGGCACGTCCGGGGCCGGGAAGGCCGCCAAGGTGAACCTGATCGGCGCCGAGGTCATGGGGTCCATGAGTCCTTACGGCGTGGGCGGCGGCCACCGCCATACGCCCGAAATCGAGCAGGGGCTCGGCAACGCCGCAGGGGAGCCCGTGACGGTGTCCTTCACGCCAACGCTGGCCCCCATGAGCCGCGGCATCCTCACCACCGCCACGGCCCGGGTCAAGCCCGGGGTGACGGCTGAACGACTGCGCAGCGCCTGGGCCGAGGCCTACGACGACGAACCGTTCGTGCATCTGCTGCCGGAAGGCCAGTGGCCCTCCACGAAGGCAGTCCAGGGATCCAACAACGCCGCCATGCAGTTGGCCTTCGACGACCACGCGGGACGCGTCATCGTCACGTGCGCCATCGACAACCTCACCAAGGGGACCGCAGGCGGCGCCGTGCAGTCCATGAATATTGCCCTCGGCCTGGCGGAGACCGCCGGCCTCAACCTGCAGGGAGTTGCCCCGTGACCGTTACAGCCCCGAAGGGATTTCGCGCCGCAGGCGTCACTGCCGGCCTCAAGGCCTCCGGAAACCCGGACCTCGCCCTTGTGGTCAACGACGGCCCGTCGAAGGCAGCCGCAGCCGTCTTCACGTCCAACCGCGTGGCCGCCGCCCCCGTCCACTGGTCCCGCCAGGTGGTGTCGGACGGCCGCGTGGACGCCGTCATCCTGAACTCCGGCGGAGCCAACGCCTGCACCGGACCGCAGGGCTTCCAGAACACCCACACCACGGCGGAGAAAACAGCCGAAGCCCTCGGCATTTCAGCCACCGACGTCTTGGTCTGTTCCACCGGGCTGATCGGCGAGCAGCTGCCCATGGACAAGATCGTCCCGGGAATCGACGCCGCCGCTGCCGTCCTCAGCGCGGACGGCGGAGCGGACGCCGCGACGGCCATCATGACCACGGACACGGTCCCGAAGCAGGCAGTCTTCACCGGCGTTGACGCCGAAGGCAATGAATTCACCATCGGCGGCATCGCCAAGGGCGCCGGCATGCTCGCGCCCGGCCTGGCCACCATGCTGGTGGTCCTCACCACCGACGCCGACGTCCAGCCGGAAATGCTCGACGTCGTCCTCCGCGACGCCACGCGCGTCACCTTCGACCGGGCTGACTCCGACGGCTGCATGTCCACCAATGACACCGTGGTCCTGATGGCCTCCGGTGCCTCCGGTGCAGTGCCGTCCGCCGAGGCATTTGGCGAGGGCCTTACCAGCGTGTGCGCCGAGCTGGCCCGCAAGCTGATCGGCGACGCCGAAGGCGCGAGCCACGACATCGCCATCCGCACGTTCAACGCGGCCAGCGAACGCGACGCCGAAATCGTCAGCCGTGCCGTGGCCCGGTCCAACCTCTTCAAGGCGGCCATTTTCGGCAAGGACCCGAACTGGGGACGCGTCCTGTCCGCGGTCGGAACAACGGACGCCGCCTTCGAACCCGACGAGCTGAACGTCTCCATGAACGGCATCCAGATCTGCCAGAACGGCAGCATCGGCCAGGACCGCAAGCTCGTGGACCTCGAACCGAGGGAAGTGCTTGTGGAGATCGACCTGCAGGCCGGCGGCGCGGAAGCCACCATCTGGACCAACGATCTCACCCACGAGTACGTCCACGAGAACAGCGCCTACTCAAGCTAGATCCACCAGCCACCCCTGGAGAACAGCAGCATGAACACCCAGACCCGCGAGACCACGTCCATGAGCGATGCCCAGGGCAAGGCAGGCACGCTGATCGAGGCCCTGCCGTGGATCCAGCGCTTCGCCGGAACCACCATGGTGATCAAGTACGGCGGCAACGCCATGGTTAACGATGAACTCCGCCGCGCCTTCGCCGAAGATGTCGTGTTCCTCCACCACGTGGGGATCCACCCCGTGGTGGTCCACGGGGGCGGCCCGCAGATCAACGCCATGCTGAGCCGGCTGGGCATCGAGTCCGAGTTCAAGGGTGGCCTGCGCGTCACCACCCCCGAGGCGATGGATGTGGTGCGCATGGTCCTGACCGGCCAGGTGGGCCGCGAGCTCGTGGGCCTGATCAACTCGCACGGTCCGTACGCCGTCGGCATGTCCGGTGAGGACGGCGGCCTGCTGCGCGCGGTCCGCACCGGCACGGTCGTTGACGGCGAAGAGGTGGACCTGGGCCTCGTCGGCGAGGTTGTGGGCGTGAACCCGGAGGGAATCGTCGACATCCTGGCCGCAGGGCGGATTCCGGTGATCTCCACCGTGGCCCCGGAGATTTTCGACGACGGCACGGGCGACGGCGGAGGGCAGCGGGTCCAGACCACCGGGCAGGTCCTCAACGTCAATGCGGACACTGCTGCTGCCGCGCTGGCCGAAGCGCTCGGCGCCTCCAAACTGGTGATCCTGACCGACGTCGAAGGCCTGTACGCGAACTGGCCGGACCGGTCGTCGCTGATTTCGTCGCTGACTGCCTCCGAGCTCCGGGAGCTTCTGCCCTCGCTCGAATCCGGCATGATCCCCAAGATGGAGGCCTGCCTCAAGGCAGTCGACGGCGGGGTGGAGCGAGCGCACATCGTGGACGGGCGGCTCGCCCACTCCATGCTGCTTGAAACATTTACGACGGCGGGGATCGGCACGCAAGTGGTCCCGGACGAGGAGACGAACGCATGAGCAACTTTGAACAATCCGCCCTCGTTGAGCAATCACCGGTGGTTGAGCTGGTCGAAACCAAGGGCCACTCCAGCGGCGCCGAATGGCTGGCCCGCTACTCGTCGTCGCTCATGGGCGTCTTCGGCACGCCGCAGCGCGTCCTGGTCCGCGGAGCCGGCTGCCTGGTATGGGACGCCGACGGGAAGGAATACCTGGACCTGCTCGGCGGTATCGCCGTGAACGCCCTGGGCCACGCCCACCCGTTCGTGACCTCGGTGATCGCCAGCCAGCTGGCCACGCTGGGGCACGTTTCGAACTTTTTCACGAGTCCCACGCAGATCGCCCTTGCCGAGAAACTGCTGGCATTGAGCAAGGCGCCGGCGGGCTCGAAGGTCTTCTTCACGAACTCCGGCACCGAAGCCAACGAGGCCGCCTTCAAACTGGCCCGCCGGAATTCCGGCGGCTCCGACGGCAAGCCCAGGACCAGGATCATCGCGCTGGAGGGCGCCTTCCACGGCCGGACCATGGGGGCCCTGGCCCTCACGGCGAAGGAAGCCTACCGGGCGCCCTTCGAACCGATGCCCGGCGGTGTGGTGCACATTCCGTTCGGCGACATTGAGGCCCTCCGCAACGCCCTGGACGACACCGTCGCCGCCGTCTTCCTGGAACCCATCCAGGGGGAAGCCGGCGTCCGGCCCCTTCCGGCCGGCTACCTGCAGGCGGCCCGCGAGCTCACGTCGCAGGCCGGTGCCCTGCTGATCCTGGACGAAGTGCAGACGGGCATCGGCCGGACCGGAAAATGGCTGGCCAGCGAAGACGCCGGGATTGTTCCCGACGCCGTCACCCTGGCCAAGGGCCTCGGCGGAGGCTTTCCCATCGGAGCCCTGGTCACGTTCGGCGAGAAGGCATCGTCCCTCCTGACAGCCGGACAGCACGGCACCACCTTCGGCGGAAACCCCGTGGCCACGGCCGCGGCCCTCGCCACGCTGCACGCCGTCGAAAGCCAGCACGTGCTGGACAACGTCCGGGCGGTGGGGGAGCACCTCCGCGCCGCCCTGGCCGACGTCGACGGTGTCACGGAGGTCCGCGGGGAGGGACTCCTGATCGGCTTCGACCTGGACGCCGAGGTTGCCCCGGCCGCCGTGACGGCCGCGCTCGACGCCGGCTTCATCATCAACAGCCCCGGGCCGCGGACCATCCGCCTGGCCCCGCCGCTGATCCTCACGGAAGATCAGGCCGACCGTTTTCTGGCCGCCCTTCCGGCCATCCTGCAAACCGCAAAGGAAGCACAGTGACTGCAGCAGTGACTCCCACACCCATGACCCGGCACTTCCTCAAGGACACCGACCTCAGCCCTGCCGAGCAGGCCGAAGTCCTCGAGCTGGCGGTCCGCATGAAGGCGGCGCCGTACAGTGTCCAGCCCTTTGCCGCGGACGGCAGCGGCCGCAAGACCGTGGCCGTGATCTTCGACAAGACCTCCACCCGGACCCGGGTTTCCTTCGCCACCGGCGTGGCGGACATGGGCGGCAACGCCCTGATCATCAACCCCGGCGAGGCACAGATCGGCCACAAGGAATCCGTGGAGGACACCGCCAAGGTGCTGGAGCGCATGGTCTCCACCATCGTGTGGCGGACGGGCGCGCACTCGGGCCTGGTCGCGATGGCGGAAAACTCCCGGGTTCCCGTGATCAACGCCCTCTGCGATGACTACCACCCCTGCCAGCTGTTGGCGGACCTGCTGGCCGTCAAGGAGCACAAGGGCGAACTCAAGGGGCTCACCATGGCCTACCTGGGGGATGCCGCCAACAACATGGCCAACTCCTACCTGCTGGCCGGTGTCACCGCCGGAATGCACGTCCGGATCGCCGGCCCCGAAGGCTACCTGCCGGCGGCCGGCATCGTGGCCGCCGCCCAGGAACGCGCCGCCGAAACCGGCGGCTCCGTCCTCATCACCACGGACGCCGCGGAAGCGCTCAAGGGCGCTGACGTCGTGGCCACCGACACGTGGGTGTCCATGGGCCAGGAGGCGGAAAAAGAAGCCCGGCTGCAGCTGTTCCGCGAGTACTCCGTCGACGAGGCCGCCATGGCGCAGGCGGCGGAAGACGCCGTCGTGCTTCACTGCCTTCCCGCCTACCGGGGCTACGAGATTTCGGCGGGCGTCATTGACGGCCCGCAGTCCATCGTCTGGGACGAGGCCGAAAACCGCCTGCACGCGCAGAAGGCACTGATGGCCTGGCTCATGCACCGGTCCGGACTGGCAGTTGTTGACGGGCTGGCGCCTGTCGATGGGCTGGCGCCGGGGGCAGGGCAGGCCTAGTTGTCCCTCCAGCCCCCGTCGCCGGGCGCGAGCCCGGCCACCAAGACAGCCCGCCAGGCGCGGATCATCGCGATCCTGACGGGCGAGTCGGTGCGCTCCCAGGCGGAGCTTGCCGCGCTGCTGGCCGACGACGGCGTGCAGGTCACCCAGGCCACGCTGTCCCGGGACCTTGTGGAGCTCGGTGCCGTGCGCGTGCGCGGCAAGGAGGGCGTCCTGGTTTATGCCGTCCCCGGCGAGGGCGGCGAGCGGGCTGCCAAGAGCGGGGTCAGCCAGGAAATCCTCGATGCGCGGCTGGCCAGGCTGTGCGGGGAACTGCTGGTGACGGCCGAGGCATCCGCGAACATCGCAGTGCTGCGGACGCCTCCCGGGGCCGCGAATTTCCTCGCCCTCGCGATCGACCATTCCGTGATGCCGTCCATCCTGGGCACCATAGCGGGGGACGACACCGTGCTGCTGGTTGCCCGGGATCCGCTGGGCGGACCCGAGCTCGCGGCGCGGTTCCTGCAGCTCGCCGAGGAAGCCGGCACCAGCCAGTAGCCGGCCGGTTGCCAGCCGCGTGTGGCGGTGTGAAAGGCTTTCACCGGGCGGCTTTTTCATCGAATTTATTCAGACAAGCATGATCAACAAAACAACTAAGGAGCATTTCAAGTGACTGAGCGTATTGTTCTGGCCTACTCCGGTGGCCTGGATACTTCCGTAGCCATCGGCTGGATCGGTGAAGCCACCGGCGCCGAGGTCATCGCCGTGGCCGTCGACGTCGGGCAGGGCGGCGAATCGCTAGAGACCATCCGCCAGCGCGCGCTGGGCTGTGGCGCCGTGGAGGCGTACGTGGCCGATGCGAGCGACGAATTCGCCAACGAATACTGCGTGCCCACGCTGAAGGCCAACGCCCTCTACCAGGGCCACTACCCGCTGGTGTCCGCCATCTCCCGCCCCGTCATCGTCAAGCACCTGGTCAAGGCGGCCCGTGAATTCGGCGCCACCACCGTGGCCCACGGCTGCACGGGCAAGGGCAACGACCAGGTCCGCTTTGAAGTGGGCATCCAGACCCTCGGCCCGGACCTGAAGTGCATCGCCCCGGTCCGCGACCTCGCCCTGACCCGAGACAAGGCCATCGCCTTCGCCGAGGACAAGGGACTGCCGATCGAGACCACCAAGAAGAACCCGTACTCCATCGACCAGAACGTCTGGGGCCGCGCCGTCGAAACCGGCTACCTCGAGGACATCTGGAACGCCCCCACTAAGGACATCTACGACTACACCGCGGCCCCGGAATTCCCGCCGGCGCCGGACGAGGTCACCATCTCCTTCGAAGCCGGTGTTCCGGTAGCGATCGACGGCGTCAAGGTCACCCCACTGCAGGCCATCAAGGAACTCAACCGCCGCGCGGGTGCCCAGGGCGTGGGCCGGATCGACGTCGTCGAGGACCGCCTCGTGGGCATCAAGTCCCGCGAAATCTACGAAGCTCCGGGCGCCATGGCGCTGATCACCGCGCACAAGCACCTCGAGGACATCACCATTGAGCGCGAACAGGCCCGCTTCAAGGCCACTGTCGGCCAGCGCTGGGCCGAGCTGGTGTACGACGGCCAGTGGTTCTCCCCGCTCAAGCGCTCCCTGGATGCGTTCATCGACGACACCCAGAAGTATGTCTCCGGCGACATCCGCATGGTGCTGCACGGCGGCCAGGCGATCGTCAACGGACGCCGTTCCGAGACCTCGTTGTACGACTTCGACCTCGCCACCTACGACACCGGCGACACCTTCGACCAGTCGATGGCCCGCGGCTTCATTGAACTGTGGGGCATGTCCGCCAAGGTTGCCTCCGGCCGCGACATCCGCGTCGCAGGAAAGTAGTCCCTGTGGCTGAGCCTGTCGACACCCGGAAATCGGAAGCAACCAACACGGGGGCATTGTGGGGCGGCCGGTTCGCCGGCGGCCCCGCGGACGCCCTCGCGGCGCTCAGCAAGTCCACGCACTTCGACTGGCGGCTGGCCCGCTACGACATCGCCGGATCCAAGGCGCACGCCCGCGTGCTGCACAAGGCCGGGCTGCTGGACGACGCCGAACTCGAAGGCATGCTCGCTGCCCTGGCCCAGCTCGATGACGACGTGGCCTCCGGCGCCTACCTGCCGGCGGAGTCCGATGAGGACGTGCACGGTTCGCTGGAACGCGGGCTGATCGAGCGCGCAGGAACCCAGCTCGGCGGCAAGCTCCGGGCCGGGCGGTCGCGCAACGACCAGGTGGCCACCCTGGGCCGCATGTTCCTGCGCGACCATGCCCGGATCATCGCACGCGGCGTCCTGGCAACCATTCAGGCGCTGGTGGACCAGGCCAAGGCCCACCAGGGAGTGGCCATGCCCGGCCGCACCCACCTGCAGCACGCGCAGCCTGTCCTGCTCAGCCATCACCTGCTGGCCCACGCCTGGGCGCTGCTGCGCGATGTGCAGCGGTTCCAGGACTGGGACAAGCGCGCAGGGGTTTCGCCCTACGGTTCGGGTGCCCTTGCGGGCTCCTCGCTTGGCCTGGACCCGGAAGCCGTGGCAGCGGACCTGGGCTTCTTCTCGGCGACGCACAACTCGATTGACGGCACCGCCTCCCGCGACGTCTTCGCCGAGTTCGCGTGGGTCACGGCCATGATCGGCGTGGACCTGTCCCGGGTGTCGGAAGAGGTCATCCTGTGGGCCACCAAGGAGTTCTCCTTCGTGACCCTGCACGATTCCTATTCCACCGGCTCCTCGATCATGCCGCAGAAGAAGAATCCGGACGTGGCCGAACTGGCGCGCGGCAAGGCCGGCCGGCTCATCGGCAACCTCACCGGGCTGCTGGCCACCCTGAAGGGACTGCCGCTCGCGTACAACCGCGACCTGCAGGAGGACAAGGAACCGGTGTTCGACGCCGCCGACACGCTGGAAGTTCTGCTCCCGGCCGTGTCCGGCATGATCGCCACCCTGAAGTTCAACACCGAACGGATGGAGTCGCTGGCACCCCAGGGCTTCGCGCTGGCCACGGACATTGCTGAGTGGCTGGTCCGCCAGGGCGTCCCGTTCCGCGAGGCGCACGAGCTCTCCGGTGCCGCGGTGAAGCAGGCCGAAAGCCGCGACGTCGAACTCTGGGACCTGACGGACGCCGAGTACGCGGCCATCTCGGAACACCTCACGCCCGAGGTCCGCACCGTCCTGAGCACGGAAGGCTCGCTCAACAGCCGGAACTCGCAGGGCGGGACCGCGCCGGCCGCCGTCGAACGCCAGCTTGCCGCGCTGGAAAGCGAGCTCGCCGGCGTCCGCGAGTACGCAGGCTAGTAGCAGCACGCTCTCTCACTTGTTGCAGCTTTTTGGCCGACCCTCCTGCACCACCTGCCGGAGGGTCGGCGGATTTTCTGCGAAAAGTGAGAGAGCGTTGTGCGTTTACCGCCGAAGACTCCCCACTATCATGGCGCCATGAGCGATGCCTTCCGCCAGTGGCTCCGCGAAGCCCTGGCCGCGGGCGTGCCGCAACCCCATGCGTGCAGCCTTGCCACCGCCGACTCCGACGGCCAGCCGTCCTCCAGAATGCTGATCCTCAAGAACATCGACGTCGACGGCTGGCACATCGCCACGTCCAGGGCCTCGCGCCAGGGCAGGGAGCTCGCCGCCAACCCGAAGGCGGCGCTGAACTTCTACTGGCCCTGGCAGGCCCGGCACGACCGCCGGCACATCAGGCACTTCTACGGCCCCGGCCGGGTGCGGGACCTGCGTTAAGGCTCATTAACTGTCCGCTACGATTGCCGTATGACCGCAATCACACCTGACACGGTACTCACCGAACTTCACGAAGCGGCCGACGCCGTTGCCTCCCTCGCCGCAAAGCTCACTGAGGAAGACGTCCCGGCGCCCTCCCTGCTGGCGGGCTGGACCCGCGGACATGTGCTCGCGCACATCACCGGCATCTCGAACGCCATGGCCCGGCAGCTTGAATTCGCCGCCCGCGGTGAAACGGTGGAGCTGTACGACGGCGGCTACGAAGGCCGCACGAATGCGATCGAAGCAGCTGCCGGCCATGGCATCGACGAACACCGCCGCGACCTCGCCGCAGCGCTCGAACGGGCCCTGCGTGCGTTCGACTCGCTGGAACCGGGCGGCTGGCAGGTTCCCATCTCCTACCGCGGGGGAGTGGTGCTCGACGGCGGCCTGGCCCTGTGGCGCGAGCTCGTGATCCATGCGTCCGACCTCGGCACCGGGCGCAGGCCTGAAACCTGGAGCAGGCAGTTCTGCGAACACCTCTTCGATTTCCTGTCGGCCCGTGTGCCGGAAGGACAGAAGTTCGTGCTCCAGCCCCTCGGCCTGCCGCCCGTGGCAATCGGTGCCGGCGGGCGCTCCACGGTCATCAGCGGAATGGTCACCGACATCGCTGCCTGGCTCGCCGGCCGCGAACCTTCACTCGGCAGCCTGCGCGCCTCCGCGGCGGCCGACGGCGTGGAGCTCCCGGAGTTGCTGCCGTGGCCGTCGGGAGTTCCGGCGTCAAAGTAGGGACCCGGCGGGGCACCTGGCCTAGCGAGCCTGTGCTGTGAGCGATTCCGCCGTGGGTGATTCGGCCGTGAGAGATTCCGCTGCGAGCGATTCCTTTTCGCGGGCCAGCAGGCTTTCCTTGACCCGGAGCCCCCACCGGAAGCCGCCGAGGGTGCCGTCCGTTCGGACCACCCGGTGGCACGGCACGAAAAGGGCCGCGGCATTGAAGGCGCACGCGCTGGCGGCCGCACGCACCGCTTTCGCGTTGCCGGAGAGTTCCGCGTACTCGGTGTAGGTCACGGGGGCTCCCGGGTTGACGGTACGCAGCATGTCCCAGGCGTGGGAACGGAACGGTCCTGATTTCTGCAGCACGGGCACGCTCATTGCCGGTGCCGGATCGCCGGCGTAGAAAGCTTCCACCGCCGCGGAAATGGGGCCGAGATCGTCAACGGCGTCGTAGGCCTCAGGAAGAAGCTCCGGATGGATCTGGCCGGTGAGTTTGCCGGCGTCCGCGGTCCAGCCCGAGGCAAGCACCACACCGTCCCGGGCAATGATGGTGAACGGGCCGTCCGGTGTGGCCATCGTGAGTAACTGGGCTTTCATGTCATCGCCTTCGTTGTCTGTGCTGTCTTGGCAGTGGTCTTGGGGGCGGCCGCTGCGGCGCGCCAGAGGTGCATGGTGGCATAGGACCGCCACGGGCTGACCTCGCTGAAACCGGATGTCGGGTCCCTGCTGTCTGCGCGGGCACCCTGTCCGCCGGAGCCCTCCCCGCCGGACAGAGCGCGGATTCCGTTGTGCACGGCGGCGTCGTTGGCCAGGAACACGTCCGGGGCGCCGATCACCCGCATCGCGACATATCCCACCGTCCAGGGTCCTACGCCAGCCACGGGCAGGAGTTTTGCGCGGAGCCCGCGGAGGTCATCCCCGTACCCCAGCTCCAGGTCTCCGGTGGCAAGGGCCTGGGCCGTTGCCACGAGTGATTCTATTCTGCGCCGCGGTCCGCGCAGCAGTTCGCCGCCCGCCTCGGCGATCTGCGCCGGCGTGGGGAACAGCCGGTCGAGCCCGTCGCCGGCCGCCATGCTGGGGCTGCCGGCGGCGGATAGCTGAGTGAGTGCTGTCCGTGCCGCGGCCACCGTGATCTGCTGGCCGATCATGGCGCGGATCAGGAGTTCCTGCGGGTCCAGGGCGCCGGGCATGCGGATGCCGGGAGCGGAAGCCACCGCCGCCGCGAGCCGGGAATCCGCGCCCAGCGCACCGTCGATGGCCACCGGATCGGCGTCGAGGTCGAAAAGCCGCCGGACCCGGCTTAGCAGCGACGGTAGATCCCGCAGGTCCACCGCGCCGATGGTGAGAACCAGCGGCCGGCCCGGAGCGCCGGCGTCGTAATCCACCCGAAAGCGGGCGTCGCCGTGCGGGAGCCTGAGCGAGCGAGCGTAGGAAACCGGCGTTCCTGCCTCGATCCCCGGGATGGCACGGAGTGCCAGGAAACTGAAGATGCCCGGATCGAAAGGTTCGCGGTAGGGAAGATTCAGGGTGAGTGCTGTGCTGGCTGCCGGTGTCGGGTGGTGGCGGGCGGTGCCGCGCAGGGCGGTCGGCGTCATGTCGAACACCTCGCCCACGGTCTCGTTGAACTGGCGTACGCTGCTGAAGCCGGCGGCAAAGGCGATGTCCGCCAGCTTCATGGTTGTGGACACCAGCAGCGTGCGGGCGGTCTGCGCCCTGCTGGCCCGGGCGAGGGACAGGGGACCGGCGCCGAGTTCATGGGTGAGGATCCGGTTCAGCTGCCGGGATGAATATCCCAGGCGCGCGGCCAGGCCTTCCACGCCGTCGCGGTTGATGACGCCGTCGTTGATGAGCCGCATGGCGCGGCCGGCAATATCGGAGCGGATGTTCCAGGCAGGTGTTCCCGGAACTGCTTCGGGCAGGCAGCGCTTGCAGGCGCGGTAGCCGGCGTCGTGGGCCGCAGCCGAGGTTTCGTAGAAGGTGACGTTCTCGGCTTTCGGCGTCCTGGCCGGGCACGACGGCCTGCAATAGATGCCCGTGGTCCGCACCGCCGTGTAAAACTGCCCGTCGAAACGGGTGTCCCGCGCATCGATTGCGCGGTAGCGCTGCCAAAAGTCCATGAACCCATCCTGCCAGCCGGCACGAGGCAGGGCTAGCGGAAATCGGACATGGGCGTGGAGGGTCTGACGGGCCGCCGGACTGGCCCTCTTTTGCGGCGGCGGCGCGGCCGCCCGGGGTGCCGTTCCGCCGGCGGGGGCTCAAAACCGGGCCAGTCCGGCACTCAAGCCCCGTCCGCTGGGGCGTTCGATAGAGTCGTGGCATGACCGTCAACAGCAGTCCGTCGGTGCCGGAGGACCATGTGCGGGAAGTGCTGTCCGGCGATGCGCGGGAGATCGCTCCGCTGCTTTTGGGCGCAATCCTTACGCACGACACCCCCGACGGGCCGGTCTCCGTGCGGATCACCGAGGTGGAGGCGTACATGGGGCCCGGTGACTCCCTGCACCCGGACCCCGGTTCCCATACGTTCCGCGGCCCCACACGCCGGAACGCCCCGATGTACGGCCCGGCCGGACACCTTTACGTCTACTTCACGTATGGGATGCACTACTGCGCCAACATCGTCTGTGGACCGGCCGGACACGCCTCCGCCGTCCTGCTGCGCGCCGGCGAGGTGGTGGCGGGCCGGGAGGCGGCGATGGTGAGGCGGCCGACGTCGAAATCGGCCAGGGACCTGGCCAGCGGCCCGGCCCGGCTCGCCCTTGCCCTCGGGCTGACGACGGCGGACAGCGGACGCGACGCGTTGAGCGCTCCCTTCGGGCTGCAGCTTCCCGCGGTTCCCGCCGCGGATGTCAGCTCCGGACCCAGGGTCGGCGTCTCCGGGGACGGCGGATCACACGACTACCCCTGGCGGTTTTGGCTGACCGGCGACCCCACCGTCTCCCGCTACAAGGCGGCCAAGATCCGTTCGGCGCAGTAAGTTTGTCCGGCCAACCAACGTAGGCTTGACGGGTGAACCAGCGCGAACAAACCCCCGCCCCCAAATCCGTCCCCGTGGACGAGCTGATCAGCAGCCTGTGCGCCACCGTGCCGGACTATCCGAAGCCGGGGATCATGTTCAAGGACCTGACCCCGGTATTCGCCGACGGCGGGGCTCTGCGGGCAATCGTGGACGCGCTGGTCGAACCCTTCAAGGGACAGTTCGACGCCGTGGCCGGAGTCGAGGCCCGTGGTTTCCTGCTCGCCGCCGCGGCAGCGTACGCCACGGGAAAAGGGGTAATTACCGTGCGGAAGGCAGGCAAGCTGCCCCGCCGGGTGTTCTCGGAGGACTACGCCCTGGAATACGGCACTTCCACGCTCGAGCTGCACACCACTGACCTGGCCGCAGGCAGCCGCGTGCTGATCCTGGACGACGTCCTCGCCACGGGCGGCACGCTCGGCGCGGCGGCACGGCTGTTCGAGCGCTGCGGCGTCCACGTCTCCGGGGTGGGCGTGGTCATGGAACTCGGGGAACTGCGCGGTCGGTCGGCCCTCGCCGGGCACCGCGTGCGCTCCCTGCTCCGGCTTTAGCGTCCGCCATGATTCCGCCGGCCTCGCCCGCCGGCAGCCACGGCCAGCCACCGCCGCCATGTTTTCCAAAATGGTTGTAGAATGGACGGTCTGTCTTTTGCGATAGGGGAACGTCTAGATGCACGATGCCGAATTGGCCCACGAACGGGACTATGTTGCCGGTTTGTATGCACGGCTTGATGAATTGCGCGAGGAAAAGCGCGCCCAGCTGGCTCAGGTTCGCCGTGCCGGTGCCGTGGGCACCATGCAGAACGTTTCCGAGCGCGACGCCTTCGCGGCCCTCTACGAGGACCGCCTGGCACAGCTCGACGCCGTCGACGACCGCCTGGTCTTCGGACGGCTTGACCTCGACTCCGGCGAGGCGCAGTACATCGGCCGTATCGGACTGACCACCGAGGACCTGGTCCGGCTCATGGTGGACTGGCGCGCGCCCGAGGCCGGGCACTTCTACCAGGCCACGGCGTTCGACCGCCAGGGCGTGCGCCGGCGGCGGCACCTGATCCTCCAGGGCCGCGAGGTCAAGGCCATCGAGGACGACGTCCTCGATGCCGACATGCTGGCCGACTCGGATTCCCTGCAGGGAGAGGGCGCGCTGCTGGCTGCCCTGAACTCCAAGCGCACGGGCCGGATGTCGGACATCGTCGGCACCATCCAGTCCGAGCAGGACCGCATCATCCGGTCCTCGATCTCCGGGGCCCTCGTGGTCCAGGGCGGGCCGGGCACCGGAAAAACCGCCGTCGCCCTCCACCGCGCCGCCTATCTGCTGTATACCCACCGGGACCGGCTCAAGACCGCCGGCGTCCTGCTGGTGGGGCCGTCGTCGTCGTTCATGAAGTACATCGAGCGGGTGCTCCCGTCGCTGGGCGAAACAGGCGTGGTGATGGCCAGCCTTGGCAGGCTGATGCCGGGCATCAATGCCGTGCCTGAGCCCGAGGCGGACATTGCTGCCATCAAGGGGCGGCTGGACATGGCCGATGTCATCGCCAATGCCGTGGGCAACCGGCAGCGCATCCCCGCCGAGAACCGCACTCTGGAAGTTGACGGGCGCAAGCTTGTCCTCACTCCGCGCCAGGTCCGCCGCGCCCGGGAACGTGCCCGCTCCACCGGAAAGCCCCACAACGAGGCCCGCGTGACGTTCGTCAAGATCCTCCTGCGGGAACTGACGGAACAGATGACGGAACTGGTGGAAGCCGGCAGCATCGGCAACAACGCCGACCGCTCCTACCTCGCCGAGGACGTCCGGAGCGCACGGGACGTGCGTGTCGCGCTGAACCTCTGCTGGATGCCCATGACGCCGGAAAAGCTGGTCAGCGAACTGTTGAGCAAGCCCGCCATCCTGGAAGCCTGCACGCCCAAGCTCACCGCACGGGAGCGCGAGCTGCTGCTGCGCGCCCCGGACGCCCCGTGGACCGAGTCAGACGTTCCCCTGCTCGACGAGGCAGCAGAGCTCCTCGGCGAGCTCGATGCCGCCGCAGGCCGCGGACTCGCCCAGCAGGAGCACGACCGCGCCCGCGACCTGGCCAATGCCCGGCAGACGCTGGTCAACATGGAGACCGCCGGCGTCGATGTCCTGATGTCCGCCGAGGAACTCGTTGAGCAGAACCAGGAGCGCGAGACCCGGCTGACGGCAGCGGAGCGCGCCACCAGCGACCGCACGTGGGCGTTCGGCCACATCGTGGTCGACGAAGCGCAGGAGCTGTCACCCATGCAGTGGCGCCTCCTGGTCCGCCGCTGCCCGCTGAAATCCTTCACCATCGTGGGGGACATCGCCCAGACCAGCTCCGTGGCAGGCGCAAATTCGTGGCAGGGCGCCCTTGCGCCGCTGTTCGGCGACCGCTGGCAGCTTGAGGAACTGACTGTCAACTACCGTACGCCGTCGCAGGTGGCCGAGGCCGCTGCGCGCATGGCCAACGCAGCAGGCCTGGTCGTGTCCGCGCCCAAGGCGGTCCGGGAGGGCCGCTGGTCGCCCATCATCGACCGGGTGGAGCCGGGCAGCCTGGTGAGCCGGCTCGTGGAGGTGCTTCCGGAGGAGCTGGACGCGATCGACGGCGGCCTGCTCGCGGTGATTGCCGACGGCGACCTTCTCGGCGAGGCCACCGCCGCGCTGCGCGCTGTATACGGCCGCCGGATCGGCACAGGTGCAGGCAGCTACGAACAGGACGTCGTGGTGATCAGCCCCCGGGAAGCCAAGGGACTGGAATTCGACGGCGTTGTGGTCCTGGAACCGTCCGTGATGCTGAACCACGAACACGGCCGGGTGGGGGACCTCTACGTGGCCATGACCCGGCCGACGCAGCGGCTCCGGCTGATCGCGGGCGCGGGCATTCCGTCGGGCATCGAACGCTGAGATTGTTCGGAGCGGTTCCGGGCGCCCGTGGCCGGCTTTGATGACGGGCGCCTGGTGCGCTGACGTGAGGGCCGCCTCGAGCCGCCGATCCTGCTAACTTAGAAGGCGTGTCACACCTAAACGACCTCGAATCCCAGCACAACGACCCCAGCTTCGCCAATGTATGGCAGGAGCTCAAATGGCGCGGGCTTGTCCACGTGTCCACCGATGAGGTGGAACTGGAGAAACTCCTCGCGGGGGACCCGGTCACGTATTACTGCGGATTCGATCCCACGGCCCCGAGCCTTCACCTGGGGAACCTGGTCCAGCTCCTCCTCATGAGGCGCCTTCAGCTGGCAGGCCACAAGCCCCTTGGCCTCGTGGGCGGCTCCACGGGTCTGATCGGTGACCCGCGGCCGACGGCGGAGCGCACCCTGAACACGAAGGACACAGTTTCCGAGTGGGTGGGCTACCTGCAGGCCCAGGTGCGGCGGTTCCTCAGCTTTGACGGCGCCAACGCGGCCCGCATGGTGAACAACCTTGACTGGACCGCGCCGCTGAGTGCCATCGACTTCCTGCGCGAGATCGGCAAGCACTTCCGCGTGAGCACAATGCTGCGCAAAGACGCCGTGGCGTCGCGCCTCAGCTCCGACGAGGGCATCAGCTACACGGAGTTCAGCTACCAGATCCTGCAGGGGATGGACTACCTGCAGCTCTACCGCGACTACGGCTGCGTGCTGCAGACCGGCGGTTCCGATCAGTGGGGAAACCTGACGAGCGGCACGGAACTCATCCGCAAGGTGGAGGGCAAGACCGTCCACGCGCTCGGCACCCCGCTCATCACCAACGCCGACGGGACCAAGTTCGGCAAGAGCGAAGGCAATGCCATCTGGCTGGATCCTGCCATGTGCAGCCCCTACGCCTTCTACCAGTTCTGGCTGAACACCGCCGATGCCGACGTTGTTGACCGACTCAAGGTCTTCACCTTCCTGAGCCGCGCCGAGATCGAGGCCATTGCGGTGTCCGTTGCCGAACGTCCCTTCGCACGAGAGGGCCAGCGCAAGCTTGCATACGAGGTGACCTCCCTGGTGCACGGCGTCGAAGCCACTGAAAAGGTCATCGCGGCGTCGGCTGCAGTGTTCGGCAATGGGGACCTGACTGCGCTGGATGAGCAGACTCTCGCCGCGGCGACATCCGAGCTTCCGTCGGCCGCGGTGGACGGGGCCGGCCTCGGGATCATTGATCTGCTGGTTGCGTCAGGGTTGTCGGAGAGCAAGTCGGCCGCGCGCAGGATCGTTGGCGAAGGCGGAGCGTACGTCAACAATGCCAAGGTGTCCGACCCTGATGCTGTGATACCCCGGTCCGAACTGCTGCACGGCAAATACCTGCTGTTGCGCAGGGGCAAAAAGAACCTGGCCACCGTGCAGGTAACCGGCAACTAGCACCACGATCTCCTCATTGCACGATTCTCCGCAGCCGATTTGCACGGCCGCGGGGGAGCGTGTAATGTCTTCTGAGTCGCCGCCGCTGAGTGGTGACAAACCCCCTTCACTGASAAGCAATTCTTCATGTGCAAAGCACTGAATGAAGAAAAGCTTCCAATGGTGCTGGGCGGATTCGTTTCACGGAAGTGAATAACGGGAAAACAAACCGGATTTGCAAAGTGAAAATGAATGAAATAAGCTATAAACATCGCAGCGAAGAAATGCGAAACAAAAGAAATTAGCGAATTGAATCGCGAATTGTTTCGAGAAGTATTCGAATGTGTCTGTTGTTTGAGAACTCAATAGTGTGCCAAGTTTGTTGATACCGGTTTATTTTATATGAATTGGTTGATTGTGCCGGACTCGTCCACCCCGTG
>NZ_LMSB01000013.1:42285-119925 GCF_001428005.1 Arthrobacter sp. Soil736 | reverse complement strand
ATCGTCACCGCCGTGCCCGTAGCGGCCCGTGATTTCGCGAGCGTTTCTCAAATGAGGCATGCACCCCGTTTCGCGAGCACTATTGGTGAGTCTCGTCGACCCCTTGACCGCCCGCGGGTCACTGCTATTATCAGAAAGGCAGTATGTCCTATCAAGCGAACATGCACCGGACATACGAATTCCTGGACGCAGGACGGCCCGCACCACTAAGGGAGCACTCAATGGCGAACCAACTTCAACTCAGCATCGACAGGTCGTCGCCGGTGCCGCTGTACCACCAGGTGGTCCAGGGCATCGAGGCCGCAATCCACACCGGGCTCCTGGAGCCGGGCAGCCGGCTGGAGAACGAAATCGACCTCGCCGCCCAGCTGAACCTCTCCCGGCCAACCATGCGTAAGGCCATGGACGAGCTGGTCCGCTCCGGGCTGCTGGTCCGCAAACGCGGTGTGGGCACCCAGGTGGTTTCGAGCCAGGTCCGCCGCCCCCTGGAGCTGTCCAGCCTCTACGACGACCTCACCAACAACGGCAGCAAGCCCACCACCGAGGTCCTGACGTTCGCGCATGTCGAAGCCGACGACGCCACGCGGAAGGCGCTGCACCTCCCGGCAGGCGCGAAGGTCTACCACTTCACCCGTCTGCGTAAGGTCGGCGGCAAGCCCCTGGCCCTCATGGAGAACTGGGTCCGCGATGACATCACGCATATCGACGAGGAGCTGCTCGGTTCCCAGGGCCTCTACGGGATTCTTCGCAGCGGCGGGGTCAACTTCCGGCTGGCCACGCAGCGGATCGGGGCGATGGTGGCCAACGAATACCAGGCCCCGCTCCTCGAAGCCGAGCCCGGCTCCGCGCTGGTCACCATGGAGCGCACCGCCGTGGACGACACCGGCAGGAACGTCGAGACGGGCCACCATGTGTACCGCGCCGATTCGTACAGCTTTGAAATGACCCTTGTCCAGCGTTAAACGCATCCAGCGTTAAGCACATCCAGCGCTGGGCACAGGGCGCGCAACCGACACGATCTGAAAGAGAACACATTCATGGCCGATTGGGTATATCCGCTGGGCAGCGCAGCCGAAGGCTGCTGGGACGTTTCGCTGGGGACGTCGGACTCCTCACTCCGCGTGGACGGTTGGGCACATACGGGACTGAAGGTGGCAACGCTGGCCCCGGGTGCCGCCGTCGAACTCCCCGCCGCGGCCGAGGAACGGATCGTGATTCCGCTCAGCGGAGCCTTCACGGTGAGCGTGGACGGTGAGAAGTACCAGCTGGCCGGCCGCGCCGGTGTCTTCGGCGGCCCCACCGATGTGCTGTATTCCGGAACGGAAAAGGCAGTCACGGTCAGCTCGTCCGACGGCGGCCGGGTCGCCGTCGCCACGGCGCCCGCGAAGGTCCAGTACCCCACCCGCCTGATCACCGCGGCGGAGACCCCCGTGGAGCTGCGCGGCGCCGGAAACTGCTCGCGCCAGGTCCACAACTTTGGCACACCGGCGGCACTGGAGGCGGACCGCTTCATTGTGTGCGAGGTGATCACCCCCGCCGGCAACTGGTCTTCCTACCCTCCCCACAAGCACGACGAGGAGAAGGAAGGCGAGACGCGCCTCGAGGAGATCTACTACTTCGAGACGCGCGTGGCCGATCTTCCCGGCATTGCCGGCCCCGGGGAGGACGCTGACGCAATCGGCTACCAGCGGGTCTACGCCTCGGACGAGCGCCCCATCGATGTCGCCGCCGAGGTCCGCACCGGCGACGTCGTCCTGGTCCCCTACGGCTGGCACGGTCCGGCGATGGCCGCGCCCGGCTACGACTTGTACTACCTCAATGTCATGGCCGGGCCCGGCCGCGTCCGCGACTGGCTCATCAGCGACGACCCCCACCACGGGTGGGTCCGCCAGAGCTGGGAAGGCCAGGACGTGGATCCCCGGCTGCCGTTCGAAGCGTAGCGTCCCGCTTACCCGTTGAATTCAGCCGGGTGCGGGCCGGTCCGGCCGTCGCGCTCGAGGGCATCGATGGCCGCCAGCTCGGTGTCCGCCAGCTCAAAGCCGAACACGTCCAGGTTCTCGCGGATCCGCGCCGGAGTGACTGACTTCGGGATGATGATGCGGCCCTGCTGCAGGTGCCAGCGGAGGATCACCTGCGCGGGCGACACACCGTGTTCCGCGGCGATTGCGGTGACGGCCGGCTCCCCCAGCACGGCACCCTGCGCCAGCGGACTCCACGCCTCCGTGGCAACGCCGTGGGCCGCGTTGGGCCCGGCGACGTCCCGCTGCTGGAGCGCCGGATGCAGCTCCACCTGGTTGACCGCCGGGACGGTTCCGCCCAGGCCGACCAGTTTCTCCAGGTGCTCCGGCAGGAAGTTGGAGACGCCGATCGCCCTGACCCGGCCGTCCTGGAGCAGCTTTTCCAGGGCCCGCCAGGATTCGAGGTAGCCGTCCGTGGCCGGGGCCGGCCAGTGAATGAGGTAGAGGTCCAGGTAATCCAGGCCGAGCTTGTCCAGGCTCGATTCGTAGGCGGCAAGGGTGGCGTCATAGCCGAGGTCGGCAACCCACACCTTGGACGTCACGAACAGTTCCTCGCGGGCTATCCCGGACTCTGCCAGGGCCCGTCCGGTTCCCGCCTCGTTCCCGTAGATGGCGGCGGTATCGATGCTCCGGTAACCGGCGGCAAGGGCTGCGCTGACCGCGGCGGTGGTGTCGTCGTCGGACACCTGGAAGACGCCGAAGCCGAGCTGGGGCATCCTGACGCCGTTGTTGAGCGTGACGGCGGGGATCGGGGCGGCGGTGTGGCTGGTGTTCATGGAAGGCCTCTCCTGTTGTGGTGTTTGGCTGGATCAGCGGACGGCCGGCAGTGCGGGAGCGTGGGCGTCCGAGCCGACGGAATCTGCGGGAGCGTTGGTGGAGCGTGGAGCGGCGGCGCGGGCCTTGGCCGCGGCGAAGGCCATGACGGCCAGGCCCAGCAGGGTGATGCCGGCCCCGGCCCAGATGGGCGAGGTGTAGCCGAGGCCGGCGGTGATGGTGACGCCGCCCAGCCAGGCGCCCAGGGCGTTGCCCACGTTGAACGCGCCGATGTTGGCGCCGGACGCGAGGGTGGGGGCGCCGTCGGCGTATTTCATGACCCGCATCTGCAGGCCCGGCACGGTGGCGAAGCCGAAGCCGCCCATCAGCACCATGGAAGCAATGGTGAGGGGCTGGTTGGCGGCCGCCAGGGCGAAGGCCACGAGGACCAGCACGAGGACCGACAGGACGACGAGAAGGGTGCGGTCGACGTTCCGGTCGGCGGCCTTGCCGCCGAGCGTGTTGCCGATGAAGAGTCCTACGCCGAACACGATCAGCAGCCAGGGGACGGTGGAGGCGGAGAATCCGGAGATCTCGGTGAGGGTGAAGGCGATGTAGGTGAAGGCGCCGAACATGCCGCCGTAGCCAAGGATGGTCACCAGGATGGACAGCCAGACCTGGCCTGAGCGGAACGCCCGCAGTTCGCTCCGCAAACCGCCGGGCGCAGTGTCGCCGTGGCCGGCCTTCGGCACGAGGGTCAGGATGCCGGCAAGGGCCAGTACGCCGATGCCTGTGATGGCCCAGAACGTGGAGCGCCAGCCGGCTGCCTGGCCCAGCATGGTGCCGAAGGGAACGCCCAGCACATTGGCGGCGGTCAGGCCGGTGAACATGATGGCGATGGCTCCGGCCTTCTTGGTGGGGGCCACCATGCCGGCGGCCACAACCGCGCCGATGCCGAAGAAGGCGCCGTGCGCCAGGGCGGCCACGATGCGGCCGATCATCATGGTCCAGTAGTCGGGGGCCGCGGCGGAGATGAGGTTGCCGGCGATGAACAGAACGAGCAGGACGGCCAGCACGGGTTTCCGCTCGAAACGGGTCACCGCGGCGGTCAGCCCCAGTGCTCCGACCACGACGGCGAGCGCGTAGCCGGAGATCAGCCAGCCCGCCGAGGCCTCGCTGACGCGGAAGTCCGCGGCCACGTCGGGCAGCAGGCCCATGATGACGAACTCGGTGAGTCCGATGCCGAACCCGCCGAGGGCGAGGGCAATCAGGCCAATAGGCATGGAGGAGCTCCTTAGGAAACTGTACGGAATGGGGTGGGGCGCGTACGCTAGTAGTTGCAGACGCGTTATTTATTGTTGCACAAGCAGATACCACGCGCAAGCAACTAATTATTTAAGCTGCCCCGTTTCAAATGCCGGGCATGCTGAAGGAGGAAGAACGATGGGCATCAAGGACGACGCCGTGGAAGTGCGCGCGCAGGGCTGGCGGACCCTTGCGGCGCTGCACGGGCTGATCGAGGCGGAACTCGAACGCTCGCTGCAGGCCGGGGCGCAGCTGTCCGTCGTGGAGTACACCGTGCTGGATGCGCTCAGCCGGCAGGACGGCTGGCACATGCGCATGCAGCAGCTGGCACGGGCAACCGCGCTGAGCGCGAGTGCCACCACGCGGCTGGTGAACCGGCTGGAGGACCGCGGGCTGCTGACGCGCATCCTGTGCGCCGACGACCGCCGCGGCATCTACACCGAACTCACGGAAAGCGGGATCAAGCTGCTGGAGGAGGCCCGTCCGGTCCACGACGCAACGCTGGAGCGGACCCTGGCCGAGGCCCAGGAAGTCCCCGAGCTGGCCCCGCTTGTGGACGCCCTCCCCCGGCTGCACGCCCGCCTCTAACGGGTCACCGCCTGGACAGCTAAAAAGTGGACAGCCCAAAAAGCCCCGCCCCATGACAACCCAACTGACTCGCATTAGGGGTCGTTATGAGGGCTCATAACGACCCCTAATGCGAGTCAGTTGGGTGATGCGGGGCGGGGCTTAAATGCGGGCGGGGCTACTTCGCGGCGAGCTGCTTGAAGTAATGCTCCAGGTCCTCGAGGCTCTTGCCCCGGGTTTCCGGCACCACGCGCTTCACCCAGACGATGGCCGCCAGCTGGATGGCGACGAAGATGAAGAACGTGGCTGAAACGCCAATCCAGGCGACCATCTGCGGGAAGAAAAAGCCGATCAGGAAGTTGATCATCCACAGCACGAACACGCAGATGCCCATGCCGATCCCCCGGACGTGCAGCGGGAAGATTTCGGACATCGTCAGCCACGTCACCGTGCCGATGCAGGACTGCATGGACGCCAGGAACGTCACCATGAACAGCAGCACGAGGTAGCCGCGGAAAGTGCCTTCCGGGACGAGCATCGAAATCAGGCCGATGGCCAGCAGCGAGGACGCCGTACCGCCCAGGCCCACCATCAGCATCGACTTCCGGGGCACCCGGGTCATCAGGGACATGCCGACGATGACGGCGACCACGGAGGTGACGCCGTTGACGACATTGGCGAGCAGGGCGCCCTGGTCCCCGAAGCCGGAGCTGGAGAGGATGGACGTACCGTAGTACATGATCGCGTTGACGCCGCTGATCTGGTTGATGATGGCCATGCCCAGGCCAACAACGAATATCCGGCGGATCCAGGGAACGGTGAGGTCCCGGAAGGTTCCGAGCTTGGATTGGTAGTCTTCCTTGGCGGCCTGCCGCACCTCGTCGAACTCGGTTGAAATGTCCTCCGACGCGCGGGTCTTCCGCAGCACGTCCAGGACCTCGCCGAAGCGTCCTGCCGACGCGAGCCAGCGCGGGCTCTCGGGCAGGACCAGCATTCCGAACCAGAGCACGACTGCCGGCAGGGTGGCGATGACCAGCATCCACCGCCACACGTGGGAGGCCTCCGGGAAGGCGTTGCCCAGCACGGCGTTGAACGTGAACGCCAGGAACTGGCCCGTGACGATCATCAGCTCGTTCTGCGTGACGATCCGCCCGCGCTGGGCCGCCGGCGACATTTCCGCAAGGTACACGGGGACGATCACCGATGCCCCGCCGACCGCCAGGCCAAGGAGCGTGCGGGCAGCGATGAGCAGTTCCGTGGTGGGCGCAATGGAACAGGCGACTGTGGCCACGGCGAAGATCAGGGCGAGCCCCATGATGGTCCTGCGCCGGCCGAAACGGTCCGACAGCCGGCCGGCCGTGATGGCTCCGAACGCCGCGCCGAACAGCAGGGTGGACGTGACCAGCCCTTCCGTCAGCGGCGTCAGCCCAAGGTCGCGCTGCATGAACGGCAGCGCACCGTTGATCACGCCGGTGTCATAGCCGAACAGCAGTCCGCCAAAAGTGGAGAACAGGGCAACCCGCCGCAAGAACCCCTTGGGATTGGCGGCAGCGGCCGCCCGTACCGGGGACCCCGTCGTCGAAGGGCTTACGAGGGTGTCTTCCTGTTGCCTCATACACTGACCTTCTGCACGTACTGCTTCATCGCCTCCAGCTGATACTTCGAGACGTCCTGGGCGTTGTCGTCTTCCGCAAAGACGCTGGACACCATGACGGAGTTGTCCCTGTCGAGGAAGCCGATCTCCTTCAGGCCGCCGAAGAACTCGTCCCAGTTGACGTCGCCGTCGCCGATCTTCAGGTGCTGGTGCACGCGCACGGGATTGCCCGGCGGGTTGGTGATGTAGCGCAGGCCGTGCGAGGCATGGTGGTCCATGGTGTCCGCGACGTGGACCAGGCGGAGCTTGTCCCCCGCAGCGCGCATGATGTCCAGCGGCGCGTTCTTCATGTGGAAGCTGTGCGAGGCCACGTAGACGAGGCCCACGTTCTTGGAGTTCAGGCCCCGGATGACGCGGATGGCGGCAAGGCCCTCTTCCACGAAGTCGTCGGGGTGCGGATCGATCAGCAGGTCGATCCCTTCGCGCTCGATGGTGGGCAGCAGCTCTTCCATGGAGCGGTAGAAGGCGCGCTCGGATTCCTCCGCCTTTTCCGGGCGGCCGCTGAATTCCGTGTTCATGGTGCCCACGCCCAGGTCCACCGTGATCTGGATGGCGCGCTTCCAGTAGCGGACGGCCGCCTCGCGGGCGTCCTCGTCCGGACCGGACCAGCGCAGCACCGGCAGGACTGAGGCAATTTCGATCCCGGCATCCCGGCAGGACTTCTTCAGCTGGCCCACGAGCTCGTCGTCGGCCTTCGGGTGGTTGTAGAACGGGATGAAATCGGCGTGCGGCGTCATCTGCATGTACTTGTAGCCGAGGTCCGCCACCACCTTGGGGAATTCCAGCAGGCTGTGGCTGTGGTGGAAGGGCGTGGGATCGAGGGCAATTTTCACGGGGCACTCCATTGTGGATCAGTCAGTTTGTGCAAAAGGACCGGAATGAGGGGAAGGGCCCGGCCAGGACCGGCCCCTTCCCGTCGTTCTCAGCTGTAGAGGGCGGGCTTGGAGTTCAGCTTTACGGCGACCTTTTCGCCGTTCTTCTGCGCCTCAACACCGGCCTCGCAGCAAGCAGCGGTGGCGTAGCCGTCCCAGGCGGTGGGGCCGCCGATCTCACCGCGGAGGGCAGCGTCCACCCAGGCCTGGATTTCGACGTCGTACGCCGCGCCGAAGCGCTCTTCGAAGCCGGGGGTGACGTTGCCGCCCCAGCGGCCGGCGCTGCGGGTGTACGGACCCTTGTCGCCGCCGATGTTCACGATGCCGTCTTCGAACGAGGCCTGCGTGCCCACCTCGTAGCCGAACTTGGCGTTGACATAGATCTCGACGTCGGCCAGGACACCGGACTCGGTCTCGATCAGGACGTGCTGGGGATCGTGCTGGCCGGCCGGGGCGTTCCTCGTCGCCTTGCCCAGGCGGACCTGGACGCTGGTGATTTCCTCGCCGGTGAAGAAGCGGATGGCATCGAACTCGTGCACCACCGAGTCGTTGATCAGCATCTCGTTGGTGAAACCCGCGGGGGTGGTCGGGTTGCGGTGCTGGTGGTGGAGCATCAGCAGTTCGCCGAGCTCGCCGCTGCGGATCATGGAGCCGAGGGCGGCGTATTCGGCGTCGAAGCGGCGCATGAAGCCCACCTGGATGCGCTTGCGGCCCAGTTTCTCCTCGGCCTGGACGATCTTCCAGGACGACTCTGCGTCCGGGGTGAGCGGCTTCTCGCACAGGATGGGGATGTCCTTCGCGATCGCCTTGAGCAGGATGTCCTCGTGCAGGAAACCGGGCGTGGCGATCAGGACGGCGTTGACGTCGCCGTTGTTGAGGGCCTCTTCGGCATCGGCCAGCGCCACTGCGCCCGGGATGCCTTCGATGGCGGCCTGCGCACGGGCGAGGTCGACGTCGACGACGGCGGCGACTTCAGCGCCGTGGATGCGCTTGCTGAGCCGCTGGATGTGGTCCGCGCCCATGCGGCCGGCGCCGATGACGGCGACGCGAAGGGTTTCAGTCATTGTTATTTCCTTACGTTTCGGGTGCCCGGGCGGCAGTTAGTTGACGGCGGTGCGGGAACCGCAGGACAGCAGGTAGTTGCGGGTGCGCTTGGCGATCGGCATGGGAACGTCGAAGGCCACCGGGTACATGTCCTGTTCCACGATGCCGAAGATGGGGCGGTTCAGTGCCTCCACGGCTTCGATGACGGCGCGGAGGTCAGGCAGCCCGTTCGGCGGTTCGGTCATGACGCCGGCAAGGTTGGCCGCGGCCCAGGTCATGTTTTCCTCGTTGACCTTCTTGAGGATGTCCGGGTTGATCTGCTTCAGGTGCAGGTAGCCGATGCGGTCCGGGTAGTTCTTGATCAGCTCCAGGCTGGAGGCTCCGCAGTATTCGGCGTGGCCGGTGTCCAGGCACAGGTTCAGGTATTTCGGATCCGTGGCGGCCAGGAGGGTTTCGATGTCTTCCTGGGCTCCGACGTGGGAATCGGCGTGCGAGTGGAACTGCTGCTTCAGGCCGAAGTCCTCCATCAGGGTCTTGCCCAGGCGGTTGTGGCCGGCGAACAGGTCGCTCCAGGCCTTCTCCGTGAGCTGGCCGCTTTCCACCGCTTCGCCGGTGACGTCATCGCGCCACATGGCCGGGATGACCACGATGTGCTCGCCGCCCATGGCCGCCGTGAGCTCCGCGACCTTGCGGGCCGGCTCCCAGGCCGTCTCCCACTGGTCCAGGCCGCGGTGGAACGCGGTGAACACCGTTCCTGCGGTGACCTTCAGGTCGCGGGCCTTGAGCTCGTCGGCCAGCCGGCTGGGGTCGTTCGGCAAGTAGCCGTAGGGGCCCAGTTCGATCCATTTGTAACCGGATTCGGCCACTTCGTCGAGGAACCGCTCCCACGGCGTCTGCTTGGGGTCATCCGCGAACCAGACGCCCCAGGAGTCCGGCGCCGTGCCGATGATCAGCTTATTCTCTGCCATTTCCATTCCTTCTCATCGATTGCTCCGCAGGTGCCGTTCTGGACGCTCAAAACGGCGGTTGCGGAGCAATCGATCATGGTTGTTGGGTTCTAGTTGGACGGGAAGTTGTAGGAGGCACCGGAGGCGTGGGTGGGCTCGGGCCAGCGTGACGTGACGACTTTGCCGCGGGTGTAGAAGGAAACGCCTTCGGGGCCGTAGATGTGCTTGTCGCCGAAGAGCGATGCCTTCCAGCCCCCGAAGGAGTGGTAGGCAACCGGTACGGGCAGCGGCACGTTGATGCCGATCATGCCCACGGTCACCGAGCGCTGGAATTTGCGGGCGTTGGCGCCGGAGGAGGTGAAGATGGCGGTGCCGTTGCCGTAGGGGTTGGAGTTGATGAGCTTGATGCCGGCGTCGAGGTCATCGACGCGGACCACCACGAGGACCGGTCCGAAGATCTCCTCGGTGTAGGCGGTCATTTCGGTCTTGACGTGGTCCAGGACGGTCGGGCCGACCCAGAAGCCTTCTTCGTGGCCGGGGACCACGAGGTCGCGGCCGTCCACCACCATGGCGGCGCCGGCGGCTTCGGCTTCGGTGACGATCCTGACGATGCGTTCCTTGGACGCCGGGGTGATGACCGGGCCCATTTCGGCGCCGGGGGCGGTGCCGTTGTTGACCTTGACGGCGAGGGCGCGCTCCTCGACCTTCTTGACCAGCAGTTCGGCGGCGTCGCCGACGGCGACGGCGACGGAGATGGCCATGCAGCGTTCGCCGGCGGAGCCGAAGGCGGCGGCGGCGAGGTGGTCGGCGGCGTTGTCGAGGTCGGCGTCGGGCATCACGATGGCGTGGTTCTTGGCCCCGCCGAGTGCCTGGACGCGCTTGCCGTGCTTGGTGGCGGTCTCGTGGACGTACTGGGCGATCGGGGTGGAGCCGACGAACGAGATGCCGTCCACGTCCGGGTGGGTCAGGAGGCCGTCCACGGTTTCCTTGTCGCCGTGCAGGACCTGGAAGACGCCGTCGGGCAGGCCGGCCTGCTTCCAGAGCTTGGCCAGCAGCATCGAGGCGGAGGGGTCGCGCTCGGAGGGCTTGAGGATGAAGGCGTTGCCGGTGGCGATGGCCATCGGCGCCATCCACAGCGGCACCATCACGGGGAAGTTGAACGGGGTGATGCCGGCGACGACGCCGAGCGGCTCGCGGAAGGAGAAGACGTCGATGCCGGTGGAGACCTGGTCCGAGTAGTCGCCCTTGAGCAGCTGCGGGATGCCGCAGGCGAACTCCACGACCTCGAGGCCGCGGCCGATCTCGCCCTTGGCGTCAGAGAGGACCTTGCCGTGCTCGGCGGTGATCAGTTCGGCGAGCTCGTCCACGTGGGACGCGACGAGTTCGCGGAACTTGAAGAGCACGGCGGTGCGCTTGGCCAGGGAGATGTCGCCCCAGCTGTCGGCGGCGGCCCGGGCCGCCGCCACGGTGGCATCCAGGTCCGCGCGGTTGGCCAGCCGCAGCTCTGCGGACACCGCGCCGGTGGCGGGGTTGTAGACGGGCTGGGTGCGCGTGCCTTCGCCGGCGGTCTCGGCGCCGTTGATGAAGTGGTTGATCGTGGTGGTGCTTTGGTCAGTAATGGCAGTCATGGGACTCTTCCTTGAGTGGTCGAAGGGTGCTGTTGTTCGCTAAGGGGTTCAGCCCAGCAGCTTGCGCTGGCGGTTCTTGTGGTCGGTGTAGGTCTCGAAGGCCTGCTGGGTGGAGTCGAGGTCGGAAACCTGGGAGACGGGCACGTCCCACCAGGATTCGGAGCTGGGGGCGTCCAGCAGCGGATCCGATTCGAGGTGGATCAGGATGGGGCCGCCGCGTTCCGGGGCTGCCTTGGCGTCGCGGATGGCCTGCTCCAGTTCGGCGATGACCTTCTCCCCCGGTTCGATCCGGATCACCTTCACGCCGAGGCTTTCGGCGTTCAGGGCCAGGTCCACCGGGAGGGTTTCGCCTTCGTCGAAGCTGTGCTGCTCCTCGTTCAGGGCCCGGTACTGGGTGCCGAAACGCTGCGAACCGAGCATTTCGGAGAGGGATCCGATGGAGGCGTAGCCGTGGTTCTGGATCAGGACCACGATCAGCTTGATGCGTTCGGCGACGGCGGTGACCAGCTCGGTGTGCATCATCAGGTAGGAGCCGTCCCCCACCATCACGACGACGTCGCGCTGCTCACCACCGCGGGCCGCCTCGGCCAGCGCCGCACGCTTCACGCCGAGCCCGCCGGGGATTTCGTAGCCCATGCAGGAGTAGGCGTATTCGACGTGGTAGCCGAACGGGTCACGGACGCGCCACATCTTGTGCAGGTCGCCCGGGAGCGAGCCTGCGGCACAGATGACGACGTCCCGGGCGTCCATGGCCCGGCTCGTGGCGCCGATGATTTCGTTCTGGGCCGGCAGCGGCGTGAACCGGGTGTCGAACGCCTCGTCCACCGTCGCGTCCCAGCGCTTCTTCTCCGCGGCGACCTGCTGTTCCAGGTCGGCACCGACGCGGTAGCCGCCGAGGGCCTGGTTCAGCTTGACCAGGGCCTTGCGGGCGTCGGCCACAATCGGCAGCGAGGTGCCGTGCTTGTACGCATCGATGGGTGCCACGTTGATGTTGATGAACTTGACGTCCGGGTTCTGGAACGCGGTCCGCGAGGCGGTGGTGAAGTCCTCGTAGCGGGTGCCGATCCCGATGATCAGGTCCGCTTCGGCAGCGATGGCGTTGGCCGCCGTCGTGCCCGTGGAGCCGATGGCTCCGAGCGAGAATTTGTGGTCCCACGGCAGGACGCCGACGCCGGCCTGGGTGTTGCCCACCGGGATGCCGGTGAGCTCCACGAACCTGGCCAGTTCATCGTTGGCGTAGGCGTAGAGGACGCCGCCGCCAGCGATGATGAGCGGGCGTTTCGCTGCGCGGATGGCCTCGGCGGCGCGGCGGATGTCGTCGTCGTCCGCGTCGGGGCGGCGGATGCGCCACTCGCGTTCGGCCAGGAACTCCTCGGGCACGTCGAAGGCCTCGGCCTGGACATCCTGCGGCAGCGAGATGGTCACTGCGCCGGTCTCGGCCGGATCCGTGAGGACGCGCAGGCCGTGGTGGAACGCGGAGAACAGCTGCTCCGGGCGGGAGACCCGGTCGAAGAACTTGGACAGCGGACGGAACGCGTCATTGACCGTAATGTCGTACGCGTAGGGCTGCTCAAGCTGCTGCAGGACCGGGTCCGCGGCGCGGGTGGCAAACGTGTCGCTGGGCAGCAGCAGCACCGGCAGGCGGTTGGTGGTGGCCAGTGCCGCACCGGTCAGGAGGTTGGAGGAGCCGGGCCCGATCGAGGTGCTGATCGCGAACGTCTGGCGGCGCCGGGTGTGGCGGGCGTAGCCCACGGCCTGGTGCGCCTGCGCCTGTTCGTTGCGGCCCTGGTAGTAGGGCATGATCGTGGGGTCGGCGGCCTGGTACTGCTTCAGCGCCTGGCCGACGCCGGCCACATTGCCGTGGCCGAAGATCCCGAACGTGCCCGGGATGAGGCGTTCCCGGTAGTCTTCGCTGCCGATGCGGTCAACCGTGTACTGCTTGGAGAGGTATTCAACCACGGCCTGGGCCACGGTCATTCGGCGGGTTCCTGTTCCCATCGTTTACTCCGATACTTCTGTGGTGTGCTTGAGGAGGGAGGCAGCCGCGGCGACGGCGCCGGCAACGTCGCCGTCCTGCGGGTACAGCAGGGTCCGTCCGACGGTGAGTCCCTGCACGCCGGGAAGCGCGAGGGCGGCTTCCCAGGTGGCGAAGACCTCGTCCTGGGTTCCCTCAGGGTCCCCGCCCAGCAGCACGGTGGGCATGGTGGTGGCGGCCATGACGCGTTCCATGTCGGGCACCACGGGCAGCTTCATCCAGGTGTAGGCGCTCGTGGAGCCCAGTCCTTCGGCGATGGCGATGGACTTGATCACGGCATCCGTGGAGAGGTCATTGCGGACCCGGCCGTTCTCGCGGACCGAGAGGAACGGTTCCACCATGGCGATGAGCTTGCGTTCGGCAAGCGAATCGATGGCCTTGGCCGTCGCTTCCAGCATGGACACGGTGTCCGGATCGCCGAGGCAGATGCGCGTCAGCATCTTCCCGCCATCGGCACCCAGTGCCTCCAGCGCTGCTGCGGTGTGGCCGGTGAAGCGGTCATCGAATTCGTTCACCAGGCCCGAGAGTCCGCCGCGGTTCATCGAACCGAAAATCAGCTTGCCTTCGAGCGCACCGAGCAACAGCAGGTCGTCCATGATGTCCGGCGAGGCGAGCACGCCGTCCACGTCCGGATTGGCCAGCGCAATCTGCAGGCGGTCCAGCAGCTGCCGGCGGTCCGCCATGGCCACGGGATCGTTGCCGACGGCGAGGGCGCCGCGGGCGGGGTGGTCGGCGGCGACGATGAAGTTCTGCCGGCCGTACTTCAGGCCGGGGTGGCGGCGCCGCGCCTTCGCTGCCCGGGCGACGGCGTCCGGGTCTTCGAGGCGGATGGTACTGAGGTGCTCATAGCGGCGGGGATCATCGTCCCCGTCCGCGGTGAATGGTGCGGAGTTCGGGGAACCCGGGTTTGTCCGGGAGACGTTGAGGGTCACAGTGCTGCTCCTTCGGTGGCAAGCCCGTTAGGGATTCGATTGCCGGGAACCAGGCGGCCGCGTTCGGCCAGCAGAGAGGTGACCTCTTCCGGCGTCGGCATGGCGTCGGCGCAGGACAGGCGGGACGCGACGATCGCGCCGGCGGCATTTGCGTAATCCAGGACTTGGGCGAGGGGCCAGCCGGACAGCAGTCCGTGGCAGAAGGCTCCGCCGAAGGAATCACCAGCGCCCAGGCCGTTTACCGTCTCCACCGGAACCGGGGCGGACACCACACGTTCGGTGCGGGTCTTGGCCATCACACCCTCGGGGCCCAGCTTGACGACCGCGATTTCGACGCCGGCGGCCAGGAGCCGGTCTGCCTGCTCGTCCGGGGTTCCCTCTCCCACTGCCACGGCACATTCCTTGTCGTTGCCGATGGCCACCGTGACATGCGGCAAGATCTTGGCGACCTGTGCCCTGGCTTCTTCTTCCGACGCCCAAAACATGGGGCGGTAGTCCAGGTCAAGGATGGTGTACTGGCCTTCTTTCAGGCCGGCGTGCGGGCGGGCTTCGTGGGCCTTGATGTGTGCTTCGCGGCTCGGCTCCTGGCACAGGCCGGTGACGGTGGACCAGAAGATCCGTGCGTCCCGGATGGCTTCCAGATCCAGCTCTTCGGCCTTGATCTGCAGGTCCGGCGCCGTGGGGAAACGTCCGTAGAAGTAGAGCGGGAAGTCTTCCGGCGGCTTGATGGCGCAGAACGTGACCGCGGTGGGCCATTCCTTCACCGGCGTAACGAAAGTATCGTCCACGTTGAACTTGTGCAGTTCACGGTGCAGGTATTTGCCGAAGGCGTCATCGCCGGTGCGGGTGATCACTCCGGTCCGGCGGCCGTGCCGGGCGCCTGCCACAGCCACGTTGGAAGGTGATCCACCAAGGTATTTTCCGAAGGACGTGACGTCCTCCAGATCCACCCCGATGTCGTTCGGGTAGATATCAACGCTGATGCGCCCGATCGTGAGCAGTTCGTGGGTCACGGTGATCGTGGACCTTTCTGTTTGAACTCTGTACCTCTAAGCAGCCGAAAGGCCAGGGCTACGGTGCCTCGCGGCCCCCGTGAGCGGGACCACATCCACTACTTTGCCCTAGAATTCATGTCCTGTCAAAGGTTTGTACTGACATATTTACAACTTGCATCCGTGCGGTTGGAAGACTAATTAGACCGCTCTACCGGCCCAGACCACCAGCCTGCGCCACGCCCGCGGGAGGCTACTTTTTGGGCACCGCAAGCTCGCCCGTGACGTACTGCGCGCGGCCAAAGCCAAACGACCAGTCGCCGGCCGTATTTTCCACATAGCCGATGAAGACGTTCTCGCCGGCAACGCCGAGTTGCCCGAGCCGGTCCGCCACGGCCGCGAAGAGTGACTGCTTGGCCTCCTGGCTGCGGCCGCCCTGCGTGAAGATCTGGATCATGACCACGTCGGCCGTGCGCTCGAAGCCCAGGCCAGCGTCCTGGGCAACAATCTGCCCGGCGGGATGCTCGGTCAGGATATGGAAGTAGTCGCGCTCGGGAATGCCGTATTCGGCCAGGATGGCGTCGTGAATGCCGCGGCTTAGACTGCCCAGCTCTTCCGGACTGCGGCCTGCATTGACGTCGATTCGAACCAGTGGCATGTTCCGCTCCTTTGATAGTTTGTCCTGACATGCTATCAAACATACATGTGCAGCGTACAGGCCTGCCGGGGCCGCCGGTTTTGGAGCCGTTCTGAAAGGGCGAACGACGCCGGGCGGTCACCTTCACGGAGAAGGTGACCGCCCGACGTCGTACTTTTTGGAATTATGGCCGGCGCGCCGGAGTCATTTGGCGAGCAGCTCGTCCAGCCGTTCGTAGCCCTCGGTCATGCCGCCTTCCATGCCGGACTGGGCCATGCCGTCGCGGGCTTCCATGCTGGGGTAGACGGAATGCCCCCTTATCTTGGAACGTCCGCCGCCCAGGTCCTCGAAGGTCATGAATTCGATGCTGACGATGTCCGGGTAGCCGCTGAATTCGAAGGTCTGGATGGCGAAGTCGTTCTCGCGGACAGTGTGGAAGATGCCGCTGAATGCATAGGTCACGCCGTCCGGACCGGTGTGGTTGTAGAGGTAGGTGCCGCCGGAGCGGAAGTCATAGTGGTCGATGTCGATATTCGTGTTCCGCGGGCCCAGCCACTGGGTGATCAGCTCCGGCTCCTTGTGGGCTCGGAAGACATCCGCGACCGGGAAATCGAATTCCCGCTCAAAATCGATGAACGGGACGCCGTCGGGGACGGTGAGTTTAAGCGCGTTGCTCATTGTCGGTCCTTTTCACTGCCGCCGCCGGGGCGGCGTTGGAGCGGAGTACGGCATCGAGGCTGCGGTACTGCGCCTCGCGGACCAGCCGGTACTGGTCGATCCACGCGGTGAGCGCTTCGAGCCGTGCGGGATTCAGGTGGACGGGCCGGCGCTGGGCGTCGCGGCTGCGCGTGACCAGCTGTGCCTGCTCGAGGACCTGGATGTGCTTCGAGACCGCCTGCTTGGTGATCGCGAAGGGTTCAGCCAGTTCATTGACGGTGGCGGGCCCCCGGCTGAGCCGGGAGATGAGGCGGCGCCGGACCGGATCGGAAAGCGCCAGGAAGGCCGCGTTCAGAAGGTCGTCGTCGTTGCCCGTGTCCACTGTCATTGCCCCGGAGTCGTTCTCGTGTGCTGAAATCAACTTGCTGTAATCAACGTACTGTAATCAACCTGTATGTTGATCAACCAATCGGTTGTTAACCAGCGTAGACCCGTGCCGGATTCCGCGCAAGGGGTAGCCCAACTAGCTCGCAGTTGTGGTCGTTTTGAGCGTCCAAAACGACACCTATTGCGAGCCAGTTGGGTTAAACAAAGAACGCGGGGTCACTCTGAACCCAATCCGGGGTGGATTGGGCCGGGAGTGACCCCGCGTTGCTTTGAGGGAGCCTAGAGGGCTGCGTAAACTTCGCGCAGCAGCGTGGCGGTCTCGGACGGCGTCTTGCCGACCTTCACGCCTGCAGCCTCAAGGGCTTCCTTCTTGGCCTGTGCGGTACCGGCGGAACCGGAGACGATGGCGCCGGCGTGGCCCATGGTCTTGCCTTCCGGCGCGGTGAAGCCTGCCACGTAGCCGACAACCGGCTTGGTGACGTTGGCCTTGATGAAGTCGGCAGCACGCTCTTCGGCGTCGCCGCCGATTTCGCCGATCATCACGATCGCCTTGGTTTCCGGGTCGGCTTCGAAGGCAGCCAGGGCGTCGATGTGCGTGGTGCCGATGACGGGGTCGCCGCCGATGCCGATGGCGGTGGAGAAGCCCAGATCGCGCAGTTCGTACATCATCTGGTAGGTCAGGGTGCCGGACTTGGAGACCAGTCCGATGGGGCCCTTGCCCGTGATGTTGGCCGGGGTGATGCCGACGAGGGCCTCGCCGGGGGTGATGATGCCGGGGCAGTTCGGTCCGATGATGCGCGTGACCTGGTTGCCGTCAGCATCCACCTTGGACTGGGCCAGCGCCCAGAATTCGGCGGAGTCCTGGACCGGGACGCCTTCGGTGATGACGACGACCAGGCCGATGCCTGCCTCGATGGCTTCAACCACGGCGTTCTTGGTGAAGGCCGGGGGTACGAAGACGATGGAGACGTCGGCGCCGGTCTCGGCGATGGCTTCCTTGACGGTGCCGAAGACGGTGATTTCCTTGTCGCCGTGCAGGACGGTGCTGCCGGCCTTGCGGGCGTTGACGCCACCCACGATGTTGGTGCCGGCCTTGAGCATGAGGGCGGTGTGCTTGGTGCCTTCGCCGCCCGTGATGCCCTGGACGATGACCTTGGAGTCCTTGTTCAGATAAATAGACATGTTTTCTTTCCTAGATCTCGACAGGCTCGATCAGCGGGCTGCGTTGGCGAGCTCGGCGGCCTTGTCGGCGCCCTCGTCCATGGTGGCGGCCAGGGTGACCAGAGGGTGGTTGGCCTCGGCCAGGATGCGGCGGCCCTCTTCGACGTTGTTGCCGTCGAGGCGGACAACCAGCGGCTTGTTGGCGGAGTGGCCCAGTTCGGCCAGTGCGCCCACGATGCCCTTGGCCACGGCGTCACAGGCGGTGATGCCGCCGAAGACGTTCACGAACACGGCCTTGACCTGCTCGTCGCCCAGGATGACATCCAAGCCGGCTGCCATGACCTCGGCGGACGCTCCGCCGCCGATGTCCAGGAAGTTTGCCGGCTTGACGTTGCCGTGCTTTTCGCCGGCGTAGGCGACGACGTCAAGGGTGGACATGACGAGGCCGGCGCCGTTGCCGATGATGCCAACTTCGCCGTCGAGCTTGACGTAGTTGAGGTCCTGCGCCTTGGCCTTGGCCTCGAGCGGATCGGCAGCGTCCTTGTCTTCCAGGAGCGCGTGCTTGGCGTGGCGGAAGTCAGCGTTCTCGTCCAGGGTCACCTTGCCGTCGAGGGCAACGATGTCGCCCGCGCCGGTCTTCACCAGCGGGTTGACCTCCACGAGGGTTGCGTCTTCCTTCTTGAAGACGTCCCAGAGCTTGAGGATGACGGCGGCGACTTTGCCGCGCAGTTCCTCAGCGAAGCCGGCTTCGGCGACGATTTCGTCGGCCTTGGCCTGGTCGATGCCCACGGCGGGGTCGATGGCAACCTTGGCCAGCGCCTCGGGGCGTTCGACGGCGAGCTGCTCGATTTCCATGCCGCCTTCAACCGAGCACATGGCCAGGTAGTTGCGGTTGGCCCGGTCCAGCAGGACGGAGAAGTAGAATTCCTCGGCAATATCGGCACCCTGGGCGATCATCACCTTGTTAACGGTGTGGCCCTTGATGTCCATGCCCAGGATGTTGGTGGAGTGCTCCAGAGCCTCATCGGCGGTCTTGGCGACCTTAACGCCGCCGGCCTTGCCTCGGCCACCGACCTTAACCTGTGCCTTGACGACAGTTACGCCGCCGATCTTCTCGGCAGCTGCCTTTGCTTCTTCAGGGGTGTGCGCCACGATGCCAGCAAGCACGGGTACACCGTGCGCCTCGAACATATCGCGCGCCTGATATTCAAACAGGTCCACGGTTTAGTGTCCTTCTACGTCGAAGTAGTTTCTGTACAGCCGGACCCCACGTAATCGTGGTTACCGGGCTGCGGAATAAACGCACCCTGCGACAGGTTCAAACGTGCCACACGGCGCAATGCTCCTCTCGGAACTCTAGTCCTTTCTGCGGACCGGCCCGTTCCAGACTACCTGTTATGTGAGTAAGGACACTATTCTATGGAGCGTAGAAAAACCGCATGATTACGGGGTTTTTGGGGCCTTGGAGGGCGTGGTGGAGGCCTTTTTGCCGCCCCCGGAGATGAGTTCGTAATGATCGCGGCTGACGAAGAACGCGGTGCCCCCGGAGACGTTCCCGCAGGCCACCCCGGCGTCGTACGCGGAGCACCTCAGGCCGTTGCGTTCCAGGTTTCCGCCCTCGGGAAGAACCGGCAGCTGCGAGATCGGACCGGCGCGTGACCCCTGGGGCCCGTATTCGGATTCCATTTGTGTGACACCGGACCGGCACTCGCCGTATCCGGCCCGGTCAGGCGTCAGCAGGGCGGTTCCGCCCAGGTAGCCCAGGCCGGTCCCCGAGCAGTCGTCCTTGATGTCCGCGGTTTGGGGCGCGGGGTAGACCGCGAGCTCGCAGTGCGCTGCGGGAACCGTGGCCAGTTTCCGGTTGGCGGCGTCGCCGAAGTTGTTCTGCTCATAGGGCAGGTTGACGTGCGGCCCGCGCACTGAGGTCAGCGAGCAGACCACGTTCCGGTCCGCCGTGACGAAGGCCAGGACGTCCTCCCCCGCGGAGAATGCGCGGGCATCGGACAGCGGGGCCTGCTTCAGCTGATCGAGGGCAGGCAGCGGTGGCGGGGCGGTGTACTCGGGATCCGGCACGGTGACGGTGCAGCCGGTGACGGCCAGCAAGCCGACGGCCGCAACCGCGGCCGCCCAACGGACGGCCAATCGAACCGCCACGGTCAGGCGTCGAGTTTGGTGAGCGGCGCGTAGCGCAGCAGCAGCCGCTTCTCGCCGATGTCGAACTTCACCTTCGCCACGGTTTTGTCCCCCGCCCCCTCGACCGCCAGCACCGTTCCGTTGCCGAAACTGGTGTGGTTGACTTTGTCCCCTACGCTGACCGCGACGATTTCCTTCTGCGGCTGGACGCGGTTCTTTGCGACGGCGGCCGGAACGTCCGCGTTGAAGCCCGCCGAGGAATCGGCCGCGGCACCGCGCGACGTCCCGGCTCCCCAGAATGATCCGCCGTACCGGGTCGAGCCGATCGGCGCCCCGCTCCCCCAGCCGCCCGTCTGCCGGCTGGTGCCCTCTCGCTTCCATTCGACAAGTTCGGACGGGATTTCTTCGAGGAACTGGCTGGCCGGGTTGTACTGGCTCTGGCCCCACATGCTCCGGACTTCCGAGCGGGTCACATACAGCCGCTTCCGGGCACGGGTCAGGCCCACATAAGCCAGCCGTCGCTCCTCCGCGAGCTCCTTGGGATCCGTGGCCGAACGCTGGTGCGGGAAGAGGCCGTGCTCCATGCCGGTCAGGAACACCACGGGGAACTCGAGCCCCTTGGCCGTGTGCAGGGTCATGAGCGTGACCACGCCCAGCCGCTTGGCCTCGGCCACCGCGGCATCGATGTCGGCTCCCGGGGCATCCGGGATCTGGTCGGCGTCAGCCACCAGGGAGACCTGTTCCAGGAAGGCGCCGAGGGAGCCCTCCGGATTTTCCTGTTCGTATTCGCGCACGACGGCGACTAGTTCCGCGAGGTTTTCCACCCGGGACTCGTCCTGGGGATCGGTGCTGGACCGCAGCCCTGCCAGGTACCCGGTCTGTTCCAGCACTGCCTCGAGCGCCGCGGCGGCGCCGGAACCGGCCGCGACCTCGGCGAGGTCCTCCAGGAGCTTCACGAAGCCGAGCACGGCGTTGACGGAACGGGTGGCCATGCCGGGCGCCTGGTCGGCGCGGCGGGCGGCCGCCATGAAGGAGCTCCGCTCCCGTTCGGCGAGGGCTGCAACGGCGCCTTCGGCGCGGTCGCCGATCCCGCGCTTGGGTTCGTTGAGGACCCGGCGGAGGTTGACGTCGTCGTCGGGGTTGACCAGGACCCGGAGGTACGCGAGGGCGTCCTTGATTTCCTTGCGCTCGTAGAACCTGGTGCCGCCCACCACCTTGTAGGGCAGGCCGACGCGCACGAGGACGTCCTCGATGGACCGCGACTGGGCGTTGGTGCGGTAGAAGATGGCGACGTCCCCGGGGCGGAGGTTGTCCTCGTCCTGCAGCCGGTCGATCTCCTTGGCGATGAACTGGGCTTCGTCGTGTTCGTTTTCGCCCACGTAGCCGATGATCTTGTGGCCCTCGCCCTCCGCCGTCCACAGCCGCTTCTCGGGCCGGTTCGGGTTGCGCGAGATGACGGAGTTGGCAGCGCTCAGGATGTTCTGGGTGGAGCGGTAGTTCTGTTCGAGCTTGATGGTGCGGGCATCGGGGTAGTCGTTCTCGAACTCCACGATGTTGCGGATGTCGGCCCCGCGGAAGGCGTAGATGGATTGATCGGAATCGCCCACGACAGTGAGCTCGGCCGCTCCCGGTCCCTCGCCCACGATTTCCCGGACCAGCGCGTACTGCGCATGGTTGGTGTCCTGGTATTCGTCCACCAGCACGTGCCGGAAGCGGCGCCGGTAGGAATCCGCCAGCGCCGGGAACGCCCTGAACATGTAGACGGTCTCCGCGATGAGGTCATCGAAGTCCATGGCGTTGGCCTGGCGGAGCCGCTGGGTGTAGCCCTTGAAGACGTCGGCCACGGCCTGCTCGAAGGGATCATTGTGGTTGGCCGAGGACGAATAGGCATCCGCGTCAATCAGTTCGTTCTTGAGCGCCGAGATCTTGTGCTGGATGGCCTTGGGCGCGAACTTCTTGGGGTCAAGGTCCAGGTTCTTGGCCACGAGCGTGATGAGCCTGAGGGAATCGGCGGAGTCGTAGATGGAGAAGTTGGACTTCAGCCCCACGTTGGCGGCTTCGCGCCGCAGGATCCGCACGCACGACGAGTGGAACGTGGAAATCCACATGGTCTTGGCCCGGCCGCCCACGAGTGCCTCGATGCGCTCCCGCATTTCGGCGGCAGCCTTGTTGGTGAAAGTGATGGCCAGGATCTCACCGTGGTGGGCGCGCCTGGTGGCAATCAGGTAGGCGATCCGGTTACTGAGTACGCGAGTCTTGCCTGAGCCCGCGCCGGCCACGATCAGCAGCGCGCTGCCGGCGTGTTTGACGGCCTCTTCCTGCTGGGGATTCAGGCCCTCAAGCAGCGCGGCGGCGTCCGGCAGCTGCGGCCGGGCAGCCCAGTCACCGGGCTGGCCCCCACCTGCCTGGCCCGCACCGGGACCGCCGGCCGGACCCGGTGCATGGTCCTCCCGGCCGGGTCCGCCGCCGCCGAATTCGACGGGCGCCTGCCCGGATTCCGGGCGCGACTTGGTGAGGGCGGCTGCGCGGGAGCCTGCCTTGAACGGACCGTCAGCGTACGGGTCAAACAACATATCCATGGTGACTACAAGTCTAGGCGGTGGGGCTGACACTGCAGTCCGCCCTGTGGATGACGCCCCTGCGCTACCCCTGGAGACCGCGCAGCGGGCTAGTCCACGGACCCTGACTCAAGGGCCGCACGCAGCTGGTGCACCGCCGTCGCGCCCCCTGCCATGAACCACTCCAGCCCGTTCACGTAAACGCTTCCGGCGGCGCCGCCGGCGGCGACGACAATCGCCTTCCCGGGCAGCCAGTCCCATTCCGGGCAGCTGTGCTGGAACCAGCAGCCAAGTTCACCGTCCGCCACGCGCCCGAGGTCGCAGGAGCCGGACCCGAACATGCGCAGCGTGGCGGCCGAGCTGGCGGCGGCATGCCAGGGCATGGCGCACATCGGATCCGCCAGCCAGCGGGGGTGGATGTAGGTGGCGGCACCGATCTGCGAAAGCTCGTCGGCGCCGCGGTTGGCCCCGTCCGGTGCGAACGTGGTGACGGGATCGCCGTTGAGCGTGGCGGCCCGGCCCGTGCCGCCGAGCCACAGCTTGTCTTCCTCGGGCTGGAAGATGGCGCCCAGCAGCACGTCGGATTCGTCCTTGAGGGCAATCGCGGAGCACCAGTAGGTGGAACCGTGGAGGAAGTTGTAGGTTCCGTCCACGGGATCGATGACCCAGGTCCGGCCGCTGCTGCCGTGGACAGCGGCGCCTTCCTCGCCGAGGACGCCGTCGTCCGGCCTGCAGCGGCGCAGCTGTTCCAGCACGTACGCCTCGGCGGCATGGTCAGCGGCGGTGACGACGTCGGAGACGGACGTTTTGCGCTTGGCGTCGAGGCCCCCCTGCCGCATCATCAGGGCCAGCATTCCCGCCTCGCGGACCAGCGCGGACGCCAGCTCAAAATCGTCGAGCTCGGGGCTCAGGTTGGCGGCGCTGTGTTTACCCAGTTTGTGTCTTCCTAGTTCGGTCACGGTCCCCAGCCTATCGGCGCGACTGCCCTCAGGGCGATGCCCGCCGTCGATTCCCGCCGGGCGATAATGGACGCATGGCCAAGACACCTGCACAGCGGATCAAGAAGCACGGCGCAAAGGCCGCTGTTCCCCAGCACCATCTGCCTCCGGTGATCAACCCCACCACGGCCCGCACCCCGGAAAAGGCCCAGAACAACGGCAGCCTGATAGTCATAGCCGGCGTCGTGGCCAGCCTGTTCCTGTTCTGGTACGTCCACCTGCTCACGCTGAACCAGCTCACCCAGCTTTCCGGCGGCCTGCCCATGCCCGATTCCCTCATCGGCGGCTTCGATGCCGGCTACGTCGAGCAGCTCCGCCGGGCCATGGACGGCGACGCCCGCGGCCAGCTCAGCTACATCCACAAGACTGCCGGCACCCTGTTCCCGCTGATCTTCGGTTTCACGTGGCTGCTTCTGATCGGCACGAACGTGGCGAAAAAAGCCCTCCGCTGGGCGCTGTGGGGCGTGCCGCTGCTGTTCGTCGTAGTCCGGCTCTGGGGCAATGTGGCCGTTGACTCCATGGTGGCTGCTGTCGACCTCGACCCCGGGCCGGTGGCCCTGGCCTCCGGCCTCACGGTTGCCGGCTGGGTGCTGCTGGTGCTGAGCCTGGTGATCGGCGGCGTGTCCGTATTCCTGGGGCGCCGGGCGCGGAAGCAGCCGGCGCCGGCCTAGGCACGGCCACGAAGGTTTAGGCAGGGCTGCCTTCGGCAGGCGCCGCCCGCAGGGCCTTGCGCACCACGCGCTCCTGCCGGACGCGCTGGGCGATCACCAGGCCCGCGGCGGCCAGGCCGATGGTGATGGGGTAGCCAATGAGGCGTTCCAGGGCGCCCGGTTCCGGGACGTCCAGTCCAGTGGCGCCCGCCGTGACGAGCGCCACCGTGGACGCCCCTCCCGCGGCCAGGATGAACCATCCCAGCGGCGTCTGGCGCAGCCACACGCCGCCCAGCAGCAGAAGCGCGAGGGCTCCTGCGATGAAATAGACGACCGCTCCGGCGTAATGCCAGCCCGAGCCCACATCCTCCGGGACCAGCCCCACGGTAACCGTTCCGGCACCGGCAGCCCCGGTGAGGAACCGCGCGGCCACCGCCGCCAGCCACGGCACCTCTCCGGCGTGGGTGACCGCAACCCGCACGCCCGGCCTCGCGGCGATCCGCAACAGTGCGGAGCTCAGGAGAATCGCGCCCAGCAGCATCCCCAGGCCCTGGACAACGAACGACGCGTTCATGAGGAGGTGCAGGGGCGAGCAGACGTTGCGTCCGTCAAAAACACCGCAGTTGACGGCGCCCAGATCGCTGATGAGGCCGGTCCGCCGGCTGTACCGCTCAGGGCCGGCCCACGCCCCGATCACGGCAGCTTCCGCCACGAAATACTGGACCACGCTGAGGACCGCCCACGCGCCGATGTACTGCCGGGTCGAGGCGGTGTCAGGCAGGAATGTGCCCCGGACGGACGGGGCTTGAGCTGCGGCGGCCATGCCAAGAGCGTAGTACGCGCCGTCACCTTGTATGCTTGTAATCGTGTTCGAACGGGCCGGCTAATACCGGCGGCGCCGGACGCCCGCCCTCGTAGCTCAGTGGATAGAGCACGGCTCTCCTAAAGCCGGTGTCGTTGGTTCGATTCCAATCGAGGGCACTTGAATGCGCGGCTCAGCTCCGGTCTCCGCGGCTATCTGCTGGGCCCGTCGCTGCCGGAGGCCGCCCGTGGGGGCCGCTGGTCCGTGCAGCGGACCATGGTGGACCGTGCGGCCGGCACCCGCGGAACCTTTTCCGGCGTCGTCACCTTTTCGGAAACGGACGACGACGGCGTGCTGAGCTTCCACGAGGAAGGCACCGTGCGCTGGCCTTCTGCGGAGGGTGAAACCTTCACCGGCCCGGCCACCCGCGACTACGTGCTCAGGCCCACGGACTCCCCCGACGCCATGGACATGGAGTTTCCCGACGGCCGGCCGTTCCACCGGATGAGTTTCTCCGCGGACGCCAGCCAGGACCGGCACTGGTGCGACCCCGACACCTACCGCGTCACGTATTCGCTCGCGGGCCCCGACCAGTTCAGCTACGCCTGGGACGTCACCGGGCCCCGCAAGGACCTGCTGCTGGAATCCGTGCTGCGGCGCCTTCCCGCGGCGGCTGTCCCGCAAGAGCGGCCGGACACGGAGCGGCCGGACACGGAGCAGCTAGGCTCGAACCCGTGAATCCGCGCATCATCGTCTCCGCCGTCTGCGTCTATGACCCCGCCGGCCGCCTCCTGACCGTCCGCAAACGCGGCACTGACAAGTTCATGCACCCCGGCGGCAAGCCGGAACCGGGCGAGACCGCGGTGCAAGCGGCCGCCCGGGAACTCGAGGAGGAAGTGGGGATCGTCGTGGATCCGCGTGAGCTGACGCTCATGGGCGTATGGCTGGCCGAAGCCGCCAACGAGGCCGCCACGGAAATCGAGGCGACCGTCTTCACGGCACCGGGGACTTGGGTGGCCCATCCCTCGGCCGAGATCGCGGAGATCCGCTGGCTGGACCTGGACGCGGACCTGCCCGCCGACCTCGCCCCGCTGCTCACGGACCACATCCTTCCGGCGCTGGCAGCATGCGGGGCAGCGCACATCGAGACGTGAGATCCCGGCGCTTTGATCTGATCTAAATGCCGAAAGCTCACGCCTCGGTGCGGCTGAAAAGGATTAAAGCTCCGGGACGGCTTCCTCGGCCACGGCGGTTGCCTCGGCAAACTGCGTCCGGTACAGCTCGGCGTAGCGCCCGTCCGCGGCAAGAAGCTCGGTGTGCGTGCCGCGCTCCACGATCGAGCCGTCCTCCACCACCAGGATCACGTCCGCGGCGCGGATCGTGGACAGCCGGTGGGCAATCACGACGGCGGTGCGCCCCTCGAGCGCTGCGCCCAGCGCCGCCTGGACGGCCGCTTCGTTCGTGGAGTCCAGCGCCGCAGTGGCTTCGTCGAGTATGACCACGCGCGGCTGGGCGATGAGCAGCCGGGCGATGGTGAGCCTCTGGCGTTCGCCGCCGGAAAGCCGGTAGCCGCGCTCCCCCACCACGGTGTCCAGGCCGTCCGGCAGCGAGCGGATCATGTATTCGAGCCGGGCCTGGCGCAGCACGTCCCACATGTCCTCTTCGGTGGCCTCGGGACGGGCCAGCCGCAGGTTGGAGGCGATCGATTCGTGGAAGAGGTGCCCGTCCTGCGTGACCATGCCGAGGGTGTCCCGCATGGAGTCGAACGTGAGGTCGCGGACGTCCAGGCCCCGGCCGGACCCCATGCCACCGGAAGCCGGGCCGCCGGAAACCGGGCCGCCGAGTCGCACTGCGCCGGAGTCGACGTCGTACAGCCGCGAGAGCAACTGGGCGATGGTGGACTTGCCCGCACCGGACGAGCCCACGAGGGCGACGGTCTGGCCCGGTTCCACCCGGAAGCTGATGCCGTGCAGCACCTCCTCGCCGCCGCGGGTGTCCAGCGTGGCCACCTCCTCCAGCGAGGCAAGGGAGACCTTGTCCGCGGACGGGTAGGCGAACCTGACGTCGTCGAACTCCACGGCGACAGGGCCGGGCGGGACCTCCACGGCGTCCGGCTTTTCCTGGATGAGGGGTTCGAGGTCGAGGATCTCAAACACCCGTTCGAAGCTGACCAGGGCGCTCATGATCTCCACCCGGGCGTTGGAGAGCGCGGTGAGCGGCGCGTAGAGGCGGGTGAGCAGCAGCGCCAGCACCACGACGTCGCCGGGCGCGAGCTGGCCCGCGATGGCCAGCCAGCCGCCGAGGCCGTAGACGAGCGCCAGCGCCAGCGCCGAAACCAGCGTCAGCGCCGTCACGAAGGTGAATTGCAGCATCGCCGTCCGGACCCCGATGTCCCGGACACGGCCGGCCCGCACCGCGAACTCGCGGGATTCCTCGTCGGGGCGGCCGAAAAGCTTCACCAGTGTGGCGCCGGGTGCCGAAAAGCGCTCGGTCATCTGGGTGCCCATGGCGGCGTTGTGCTCGGCGGCCTCGCGGCGAAGGTCGGCCAGCCGCGAGCCCATCCTCCGGGCGGGAATGAGGAAGATCGGCAGCAGGACCATGGCCAGCACGGTGACCAGCCACGACGTGTTGAGCATGACCACGAGGGTCAGCACGAGGGCCACGACGTTGCTGACTACGCCGGACAGGGTGCCGGCAAACGCCGACTGCGCGCCGATGACGTCGTTGTTGAGCCGGCTGACGAGCGCCCCGGTGCGGGTCCGGGTGAAGAAGGCAATCGGCATTTTCTGCACATGGTCGAAGACCCTGGTGCGGAGGTCCACGATGACGCCCTCGCCGATGGTGGAGGACAGCCACCGGCTCACCATGCCGAGCGCGGCCTCGGCCACGGCAACTCCGGCGATGAGCGCGGCGAGGCGGATCACCTCGCCAGCGCCCGACCGGGCAACGATGGCGTTGACCACCTGGCCGGCCAGCACCGGTGTTGCCACGGCAAGGAAGGCCATGGCGATGGACACGGTAACGAATGCGATCAGCTTGCCGCGGTGCGGCCTGGCAAAGCCGAGGACCCGCTTCAGCGTCTCCTTGGAAAACGGCTTGGAGCCGCTCTTGGCCCGGGTGATGTTGTACAGCGAGCGCCAGGCCACGCCATCCATGCTCATTGTTTCTGCTCCATCTTGCCTGTCATGAGTTCGGTGACAACGCCGTCGTCCACATTCCAGCGCACGTCGAGCCGGACGTTTTCCAGCAGCCGCCGGTCGTGTGTCACCAGCAGCAGGGCGCCCTCATAGCTTTCCAGCGCTTCCTCCAGCTGTTCGATCGCCGGCAGATCCAGGTGGTTGGTGGGTTCGTCCAGCACCAGGAGGTTCACGCCGCGGGCCTGCAGGAGGGCAAGGGCAGCGCGGGTGCGCTCACCGGGCGACAGCGAGTCCACGGTGCGGGCGGTGTGGTCCGCCTTGAGTCCGAACTTGGCCAGCAGGGTGCGGACCTCCGCTGATGTCTGATCCGCCAGCACGGCCTCCACCGCATCCGCGAGTTTCAGGTGGCCGGCCAGCAGCCCCCGGGCCTGGTCGATCTCGCCGACGGCCACGGACGCTCCCCGGGACGCATCCCCGGAATCAGGTTCCTGCACGCCCAGCAGCAGCCGGAGCAGCGTCGACTTGCCGGCCCCGTTGGGCCCGGTGATGCCGATCCGCTCGCCGGCGTTGAGCTGCAGGTTCACCGGCCCCAGGGTGAAGCTCCCCTGCCGGACGACGGCGTCGCGGAGCGTCGCCACCACGGAACTGGACCGCGGGGCCTGGCCGATGCTGAACTGCAGCTGCCACTCCTTGCGGGGCTCCTCCACGACGTCCAGTTGGGCAATGCGTGATTCCATCTGCCGCACCTTCTGCGCCTGCTTTTCCGACGATTCGGAGCTGGCAGCGCGGCGGATCTTGTCGTTGTCCGGGTTTTTCTTCATTGCGTTCCGGACGCCCTGGGAGCTCCACTCACGCTGGGTCCTCGCCCGGGACACCAGGTCCGCCTTGGTGGCGGCGAATTCGTCATAGCGTTCGCGGGCGTGCCGGCGGGCGACGGCGCGTTCCTCCAGGAAGGCCTCGTAGCCGCCGTCGTATACGGCCACGGAATTCTGGGCGAGGTCCAATTCCACGATGGTGGTCACGCAGCGGGCCAGGAACTCGCGGTCGTGCGAGACCAGCACCGCGCCGCCGCGGAGACCCTGGACGAAGGCTTCCAGCCTGGCCAGCCCGTCCAGGTCAAGGTCGTTGGTGGGTTCATCCAGCAGCACGATGTCGAAGCGGCTCAGCAGCAGGGCCGCCAGCGCAACACGCGCCGCCTGGCCGCCGGAGAGCCCGGTCATTTCAGCATCCGGGCCGACGTCCATGCCCAGATCGGCCAGGACCGGCGGTATGCGTTCGTCCAGGTCCGCGGCGCCGGAGGCCATCCAGCGGTCAAACGCGAGGGAATAGGCGTCGTCGGCGCCGGGGGCGCCCGCGCCCAGTGCCTCGGCGGCGGCTTCCATCTCCTGGGTTGCCTGGGCGGAGCCGGTGCGCCGGGCGATGTACCCGGCGATGGTTTCGCCGGCCATCCGCTCGTGCTCCTGCGGAAGCCAGCCCACGAAGGCATCGGCCGGGGCCAGGCTGACACTGCCCTGCTGCGGCTGGTCCACGCCGGCCAACAGCCGGAGCAGCGTGGATTTGCCGGCACCGTTGGCGCCGACCACGCCAACAACGTCCCCGGGGGCAACCGTGAGGGAGAGCTTGGAGAAAAGGGTGCGGTGATCATGACCGCCCGAAAGTTCTTTGGCAACAAGGGTTGCAGTCATTAGTCCATCCTCTCACTGCTGCCCGTATTGGCCAGAAAATTCCGGCGGGCATGAAAGAACCCGCTGGTCCGGACTTGGGGGGTGTACGGACCAACGGGTTCGACCATCTAGCATAGTTGATGCTGCGGGCTGCGTAAAATCGACGTTGTCCGCCGCCGACACAGTGTCACCCCTTCGTTCAGCAGAGAGCGTTCCATGCCACTCCCCGCCAAGGCGTTCCAGCGCTGGCTGCACGGCATTGCGCCGGACACCAGCACGGCCGATGTCTGCCGGTTGTCGGGGGTCAAGCGCACCACCTTGGCGCAGCAGCTTGTCCGGGGCAAGGTGGCCGAGGCAACCGTTGTGAGCATCAGCCGGGCCTTCGACGTAAACCCTGTCACTTCCTTGGCCTACTTTGAGACCTATCGCGACCTCGCCGGCCCCCAAATCCCGCCCACGCCGCAGGAGCTGGTGAGCCAGATTGCCACCGTGGACCTCCTGCGCGTGGTCATTGCCCGCTCCGCGCCGGCCGCGGAGCGGCCCGCGCCACCGCGTCTCCGCCGCCACCGGCATCGCCCCGCAGAACTACTCGGCACAGCTGACCGCAAACCGGATGGCGCCCGAGGTGGCCATCGCCACCTCCCGCGCCGCCGGCGTCGGACTCACCGGAGGCCTCGTGGCCACCGGCCTCGTCACAGAAGCCGAAGCCGGCTGGACACCCGGCGCCCGACAGGCAGCCCTCGATATGCTGTCGGACAGCGACCTGACAGTTTTGGCGGGAGACCGCCTCCAGGCGCTCGGGAAAACCCTGCGGCGCCAGGAACACGACCATCAACAAACCGAAAAGATCTGGGAGAACCTGGGATGATTGAGATCCTGCAGTGGACCACCCTGATCGTCTGCGCGGCTGCGGCGCTGTCCCGGGTCCCGACTCTGGTGCGCAAGAAGAACAGGTCGCTGTTTTACGTTCTTGCGCTGATGACCCTGGCCATCCTCCTGAGTATCAACGGCCCCTATCTGCTAATTGACGGCCTGCTGGGGGGCACGAACCTGGCCAACCTGCTCCTGCGCTTCATCATCTTCGGGGCGATCTACTTCCTGGGCATCCGGATCGCGAACGGCTTCGGAGACCAGCGCGGGCTCCGGCTCATTAGGGGTCATGCCGGCTCCGCAATCCTGGCGCTGATTTCGGTGGCCCTGCTGGTTCTGTTCGCCTTCATGGATACCGGGGGATCGTCAGCAGGGATGATGGCCGTCTACGCCAAGGATGAACGGAACAGAGCCCTGGTGGAATATTACGGGGCTGCCGGCCGGGCCTACCCGGCCTATGTCTGCCTTGCGCTCCTGCCGGCCATGCTGCGCGCGGTGCGCAGCACCCTGCCGGCCCTCCTCCGGATCAGCGCGCTGCTGCTGGCCATCGGCGGGATAGCCGTCACCCTCAGCCTGTTCTTCCCGGCAATTCCACCCGCACTGGGCTACCTGACGTTCATCATCAACTACACCGCCATCCTGTGCTTCGTGTTCGGCCTGGCGCTGGTCTGGGTGGCCAAGGTCCGGGCGGGCAGGAAGACCAGGGACAGCACGCGGCGGCCCGTGGCCCACCGCTAAGTTCAAGCCAATCATCGGTTCCGCAGAGAGCGTCCCATGCCCCTCCCCGCCAAAGCCTTCCAACGCTGGCTGCACGGCATTGCGCCGGACACCAGCACGGCCGATGTCTGCCGGTTGTCGGGGGTAAAGCGCACCACCTTGGCCCAGCAGCTGGTCCGGGGCAAGGTGGCCGAGGCAACCGTTGTGAGCATCAGCCGTGCTTTCAACGTCAACCCGGTGGCGGCGCTGGCCTATTTCGAGATCTACACCAGCCTCGGGGACCAGCCGGTCCCGCCCACGCCGCGGGAGCTGGTCAGCCAGATTTCCACCGTGGACCTCCTGCGCGCGGTGATCGCCCGTTCCGGGACCGGTCCGGCCCCGGACGGCTCCGAAGCACCGCAGCCCGGACCGCTGGCGCTCGGCCCGGCGCCACCGCGTCTCCGCCGCCACCGGCATCGCCCCGCAGAACTACTCGGCACAGCTGACCGCAAACCGGATGGCGCCCGAGGTGGCCATCGCCACCTCACGCGCCGCCGGCGTCGGACTCACCGGAGGCCTCGTGGCCACCGGCCTCGTCACGGAAGCCGAAGCCGGCTGGACACCCGGCGCCCGCCAGGCAGCCCTCGATATGCTGTCGGACGGCGACCTGACAGTTTTGGCGGGAGACCGCCTCCAGGCGATGGGAAAGACCCTGCGGCGCCAGGAACAGGACCAGGAACAATCGGAAATGATCCTGGAGAACCTCGGATGAGAGAGATCCTGCAGTGGACCACCCTGATCGTCTGCGCGGCTGCCACGCTCGCCCGGATTCCCAGCGCCCTGCGCGGCACCAACCGGTCCCTGTTCTTCATCTTTCTCCTTGCCACCGCGGCCGGTGTCCTGAGCCTGGACGTGTTCTACCTCCCGATAGACCGGGCTCTTGGCGGCATCAACATCGCCAGCCTCCTGTTGCGGCTCATCGTTTTCGCCGCGATTTACCTGGTGGCTTTCCGTGTGAGCAGGGCATTTGGCGCCAGGGACGCTTACGCCCTGATTTCCGGGCGCATCGGGCTCGGCGTGCTCGGGCTATTTTCCGCGGCCTTGGTGACGCTGTTCCTGCTGATGGACATTTCAGCTTCATCTCCGGGATTGGCGGACGCCAGCAGCAGGAGTCCGCGAAATGCCGCTCTGCTGCCCTATTACTGGGCCACGGCCCGGGGTTACCCGATGTACGTTTCGCTTGCCCTGCTGCCTTCACTGGTCCGCACGCTCGGGAGCAGGCTGCCCCCGCTCGTCCGTGCGGGAGCAGGCCTCATGGCGGCGGGAGCTGTTGCTACGACTGCGGGATTCCTGCTTGATTTTGCGGCTCCCGCCGTCTCTCTTGAGCGCCTGGTGGTCAATAACAGTGCCGTGTTGTTCTTCGCGTCGGGACTGGTAATGGTGTGGCTTGCCCGGGTCCGGGCACAACGGATGGGCGGGACTCGGAACGTCATGTACTGAAGGGTAGCAACGCGGGATTCACAAAATCATTAGACCGTGAGAGAATCATGAATGTGTGAAAGCAGTTGCTGCCTGGCCCCGCCGATGTGCGAAGGTCGTGGCGCCTGCCGGATCACACATTGGGGGGATGAGTGGTGGCGGCCGTTGGGGACCGCCCCCACTCAGCCTGTTTAACGGCCCTTTGGCGCCCCGTAAGATGGCGAAATAAAAGGTCTTTCCAAATGCGTTGCAAGGAGTAGTCTCGCGGAGTATTCGGCTCCGGCCGCCGCGACAAAGCATCTGCACCTGAACAAGCATCTGCACCCGAAGAAAAAGGTCCCCGCCATGAACCGCGTCCACTCCCGCCGCACCGCAATCGCAGCCACCCTCGCCGGCCTGGCGCTGGCCCTGTCGGCCTGCGGCGGTTCACAGGCGCCGGCCGCCAGCAGCTCGGACACGTCGCTGAGCGATGTGAAATCCAAGGGTGAGCTCGTGATCGCCACCGAGGGTACGTACAAGCCGTTCAGCTTCCACGCGGAGGGGGCAGGCGAGCTCACCGGCTTCGACGTTGAAATCGCCAAGGCCGTCGCGGACAAGATCGGCGTGAAGGCCACGTTCCAGGAGACCCAGTTCGACGGCATCTTCGCCGGCCTTGACGCCAAGCGCTTCGATACCATCGCAAACCAGATCTCCATCAACGCCGAGCGCAAGGCCAAGTACGATTTCTCCGCACCGTACACAGTCTCAAACGGCGTGGTCGTGACCAAGGCTGACAACAGCTCCATCACCAGCTTCGAAAGCCTCAAGGGCAAGACCACCGCCCAGTCGCTCACCAGCAACTTCTACAAGTTGGCCGTGGATGCCGGCGCGAACGTCCAGTCCGTGGAGGGCTGGGCCCAGGCCGTGGCGCTGGTCCGTCAAGGCAGGGTGGACGCCGTCGTCAACGACAAACTGACCTACCTCGACTACGCCAAGACCAATCCGGATGCCGGCCTGAAGATTGCCGCCGAAACCAAAGACAAGTCGGAAAGCGCGTTCGTCTTCCGGAAGGGTTCCACGGAGCTCACGGCCGCCGTAGACAAGGCGATGACCGACCTCCGCGCCGACGGCACGCTGGCGAAGATCTCGGAGAAGTACTTCGGCACGGACGTCACCAAGTAGATGCCGTTCAACTGGGACCTCGTCTGGAGCTCCTTCGGCCCGATCGTCACCGGAGCCGTCACCGGCACCATTCCCCTGACCCTGGCCTCGTTCGTGCTCGGCCTGGCGCTGGCCCTGCTCGTGGCGCTCATGAGGCTGAGCCGGAACGCCGTGGTATCGGGGGCGGCGAGGTTCTACGTGTCGGTGATCCGCGGCACCCCGCTGCTGGTGCAGCTCTTTGTGATCTTCTACGGCCTGCCGAGCCTGGGAGTGAAGCTGGACCCGTGGCCGAGTGCCATCATCGCGTTCTCCCTGAACGTCGGCGGCTATGCCGCCGAAGTGATCCGGGCCGCCATCCTTTCCGTGCCCAAGGGCCAGTGGGAAGCCGGGCACACCATCGGGATGTCCAGCGGACAGGCCCTGCGGCGGATCATCCTGCCGCAGGCAGCCCGGGTCTCTGTGCCGCCGCTGTCCAACACCTTCATTTCCCTGGTCAAGGACACGTCGCTTGCCTCGCTGATCCTGGTGACGGAGCTCTTCCGCAACGCCCAGCAGATCGCGGCCTTTAGCCAGGAGTTCATGGTGCTGTACCTCGAGGCCGCGCTGGTGTACTGGGTCGTCTGCCTGGCGCTGTCCACCGGGCAATCCGCCCTCGAAAAGAGATTGGACCGCTATGTCGCCCACTAGCCAGCCCGGGGACAGGCCGGCCCGCGGCGCCTCCCCGATGGCCAAGCCTGTGCTGTCCGTCCGCAATCTGGCCAAGGCCTTCGGCAGCAACGTGGTCCTCCGGGACATCGACCTTGACGTGCGCCGCGGGAATGTCGTGGCCCTGATCGGGCCCTCCGGTTCCGGCAAGACCACAGTGCTCCGTTCGCTGAACGGACTGGAAACGCCCGACGCCGGGACCGTCACCTTCGCGGATACGGACACCGGCACGGACCTGGCGCTGGATTTCTCCGCCAAGGTGTCCAAGAAGGACGTCTCGGACCTCCGGGACCGCAGCGCCATGGTGTTCCAGCACTACAACCTGTTTCCCCACATGACCGTGCTGCAGAACGTCATCGAGGGCCCCGTGCAGGTGCAGAAGCGCAAGCGCGCCGAAGCCATAGCTGACGCGGAGAAGCTGCTGGCCCGGGTGGGATTGTCGGACAAGCGCGACGCCTACCCGTTCGAACTGTCCGGCGGCCAGCAGCAGCGCGTGGGCATCGTGCGCGCACTCGCCCTGAAGCCGCAGCTCCTGCTGTTCGACGAACCCACCTCGGCCCTGGACCCGGAGCTCGTGGGCGAGGTCCTGGGCGTCATCCAGGAACTCGCGGAGGAAGGCTGGACCATGGTGATCGTCACCCACGAGCTCGCCTTCGCCCGCCAGGTGGCCGACGAAGTCATCTTCATGGACGGCGGAGTGGTGGTGGAACGCGGGCCCGCCGCCGAAGTGCTGCGGGCCCCGCGCCAGGAACGCACCCGGCAGTTCGTCCGGCGCCTGCTGCACGAATTCTGACCGCTACTTCCGGCAGAGTTCGTGCAGCGACTTCCGGCTGCGACTTCCGGCTGCGCGCTTAGCGGGCGAACCGCAGCGTAACCAGCTGGAACGGACGCAGGGTGAGTTCCGCCGCGTCCCGCCCGGCCGCAACGCCCGGCGCGTCGACCGGCCGCTCGAGCAGGTCCACCGCCCGGACTCCGGTCGCAGCGAAGTTGGCGGTGATCCGCCCGGCGGAGCGTTTGCCGAGCGATTCGTACAGGCGCACAATGACGTCGCCGGACCCGTCCTCGGCCAGCTTCACGGCTTCGATCACCACGGCGCTGTTGTCCACCGAGAAGAGCGGCTCAACCGGGTGCCCGCCCTTGACGGTCCGCGGCGCAAGGTTGGCGCGGTAGCCCTCCTCCACGGCCTCCGCGATGCCGGCGCCCGGGCGGATCCAGATGTCCAGCACGTGCCGGCCGCGGTCGGCCTCGGGGTCCGGGAACTTCGCCGCGCGCAGCAGGGAGAGCCGGACGGTGGTGGTGGTGCCGCCGTCGTCCCTGATGTTCCGGGCGACGTCGTGCCCGTACGTGGAGGAATTGGCGATGGCCACACCGTATCCGGGCTCGGCCACGTGGATCCAGCGGTGCGCGCAGATCTCGAACTTCGCAGCCTCCCACGAGGTGTTGACGTGGGTGGGCCGGAAGACGTGACCGAACTGCGTCTCCGCGGCTGAGCGGTCCGCCCTGAGGTCCAGCGGGAAGCCCAGCTTCAGCAGCTTCTCGCGCTCCTGCCAGTCCACCTCCGTGGAGATCCCCAGGGCGGCGCTGCCGGCCGCGAGCGTGATGCGCTGAGTGATCCGGGAGGCACCGAAGAGCCGTTCCACCACGACGACGGCGTCCGGGCCGGGCTGCTCCAGCCGCACCGAGGCCGCCTCGGTCAGGGAGGTGACGTTCCGCCGGTAGAACTCGTCGATGTCCCAGGCGTCCCATTCGTTGGGCGTGTCGCGGTGCAGTTCCAGGTGATTCCCGAACTGTCCCGGGGCGATGGCCTCGCGGCCCCCGGCGTGGTCCCGCAGCGAGGTCAGCAGTCCGTTGTCATCCAGCACGGCACGGATGATGCCGTTGTCCAGCACGAAGCCGCCGTCCTGCGCCGTAATCCGGACGGATTCGACGGGCCGGATGGCCGGTGCGGCCGCGAGCGCCGGAACGCCGTCGCGTGCGTGCGGACCGGCGTTGAGCAGGAACTCTTCGTTGCCTTCGCCGAGGGCGGCCTCGGCTGCCTGGCCGATGACCGCTTCGAGGCCCTTGGCCACGGCCGCGTAATTCCGTTCCGCGTCCTGGTGCACCCACGCGATGGCGCTCCCGGGCAGGATGTCGTGGAACTGCTGCAGGAGCACCAGCCGCCACAGCCGCTTCAGTTCGGCCGCGGGGTAGGCGAACTGCCCGCCCGAGCGGACCGCCGCTGTGGCGCACCACAGTTCGGCTTCGCGGAGCAGGTGCTCGCTGCGCCGGTTGCCCTGCTTGGTGCGGGCCTGGCTGGTGTACGTGCCGCGGTGCAGCTCCAGGTACATCTCCCCCACCCACACGGGCAGCGCCGTGTACTCGGCCTGGGCCTGCTCAAAGAAGCTGCTGGCGGTCCCGAGCCGCACCTTGGGCGAGCCCTCCAGATCGGCCGTCCGGCGGGCGGCGGCCAGCATTTCGCGCGTGGGTCCGCCGCCGCCGTCGCCGTAGCCGAAGGGAACGAGGGAGACGGTGCCGTGCCCGTGGTCGCGGTAGTTGCGCTCGGCGTGGGCGAGTTCCCTGCCGCTCAGCTCGGAGTTGTAGGTGTCAACAGGCGGGAAGTGGGTGAACAGGCGTGTGCCGTCGATCCCCTCCCAGTTGAAGGTGTGGTGCGGCATCCGGTTGATCTGGTTCCAGGAGATCTTCTGGGTGAGGAACCACTGGCTGCCGGCGGCCTTGACGATCTGCGGCAGGGCGGCGGAGTAGCCGAATGAATCCGGAAGCCAGGCTTCCCTGCATTCGACGCCGAACTCGTCCAGGAAGAAGCTCTTGCCTTCGAGGAACTGCCGGGCCATGGCCTCCCCGCCGGGCATGTTGGTGTCCGATTCCACCCACATGCCGCCCACGGGGACGAACTGGCCGGAACTGACCTTCTCGCGGATGCGCGCGAACAGCTCCGGGTAGAACTCCTTGATCCAGGCCAGCTGCTGCGCGGAGGAACAGGAGAACACGAACTCGGGATCCTCATCCATGAGGGCAACAACGTTCGAAAACGTCCGGGCGCATTTGCGGATGGTCTCCCGGACTGGCCACAGCCAGGCGGAATCGATGTGCGCGTGGCCCGTGGCGAGCAGTTGGTGGGCGGAGGCATAGGCGGGCCTCGCCAGCACCTCGGCCAGGGCTGCCCGGCCGGCTGCGGCGGTGCCCGCAACGTCGTCAGGATCTATGACGTCCATCATCCGTTCCAGGGCGCGGAGTATCTCGTGGCGCCTCGGCAGTTCCGTGGGCAGTTCGTGCATCAGGCCGCTCAGGGTCCAGACGTCCTGCTGGAGCTCCCACACGGTCCGGTTCAGCTCCGCAATGGCAATGCTGCCCAGGCGGTACTGGGACTGGGTCCCCGCCGTGGCCTTGTCTCCGTAGGGGGTCGCCGCGAAGCTCCAGCCCTGGGCGACGTCGGGGTTGGCTGCCGCCTCCACATAGAAGTCCACAGCCATGCCGCTGCCCAGGAGCTTCAACGGAATGTGCTGGTTGCGCGGCGATATGGCCTTGACGATGCTGCCGTCCGGCCGCCAGGCAATCCCCTCGCACTGGAATCCGGGGATCTCCGTGGTGAACCCCAGGTCCACCACGATCTCCACCTCGGTGTCCGGTGCGGTGCCCCAGGAATCCGGCACCTCGCCCTGGAGCCGCAGCCACTTGGTGCCCCACGGCTTGCCCCAGGGGGCACCGTGTTCCTGCGGCAGGAATTCCTGCCGCAGGGCCTCCATCACGGGAACCGGTTCATCCGGGACGTCCCAGCTGGTGAGTGCAAGCGGCGTGGTTCGCGTGTAGATCGCTGGGGTGATCCGCTCGCGGAGAAAGCGGTCGAGACGGACTTCCGTGATCCGGCGGTCGTCGTGCAATGTGTTCCTCTTTAATGCTTGAAGCTGGAGCGCGCAGTGCTGGCTTACGTTGCGGGCATGGGCGTCGCGGTCAGCTGGTCTCCGGGCAGGCTAACTGCCTTGAAAAGCGGATCAACGTGTCCATTCGATGGATAAAATCTACTGCGTCCCGGTGCAATAGCCAAGGGTCCGGAGCCGCTACCGGGGCAGTGGCGCGGGCATGGCGATGCGCCCGGAGCCTGCGTAAACGTTGAGGCTGGTCCGCCGGCTGAAGCCCGCCAGCGTGATCCCGGTGGACTCGGCGAGCTCCACGGCCAGGCTGGACGGGGCGCTTACGGCGGCGAGGACGGGGATCCCTGCCAGCGCCGCTTTTTGCACGAGTTCAAAGGACGCCCGTCCGGACACCTGGAGCACCGTTCCGGTGAGCGGCAGGCGCCGCTCACGCAGGGCCCAGCCCACCACCTTGTCCACGGCGTTGTGCCGGCCCACGTCCTCCCGCAGGCACAAAAGCCGGGCACCGCCGTCGTCGTCAATGCTGAACAGGCCGGCGGCGTGCACGCCGCCGGTGGTGTCAAAGACGGTCTGAGCCTCCCTGAGCAGGTCCGGCAGGGAGGCGAGCGTTCCGAGGGGCACCGTCAGTGTGTCCTCCGCCGGGTTGAAATGCGAGGACTTCCTGACGGCGTCGATCGAGTCCGTGCCGCAGATGCCGCAGGAACTGGACGTGTACACATGCCGCCCCGTGTCCGGCAAGGCGACATCCGGCCTGAGCTGTGCTTCCACCACGTTGAACGTCTGGACGCCGTTTTCGTCCTCCCCCGCACAGAACCTCAGCGAGATCAGCTGGTCCGGGTCCCAGATGACTCCCTCGGACACCAGGAACCCCGCCACCAGGTCGAAGTCGTCCCCGGGGGTGCGCATGGTCACGGAGTAGGAAAGACCGCCCAGCCGGATCTCCAGGGGCTCCTCCACGGCCAGCACGTCTTCCCGGTGCCGGACGGGAAATTCAAGTGCCGCGGGCGAACCGTCGAGGACGTAGCGGTGCACCTTGCGTCGTTGCGTCACGCGCCCCATCGGACTACCCCCGCTGATTGGCTGTTCATGCCTCCATCATTGCAAGCGAGGCGGCTGGACACCAACGTCCACCCACTCAGTCCAGCAGCGCGCTCCAGTCCACGGGCCCGTCCTGCGCTGCCGGATTGCCGGAGGATCTGCTTCCCGCTTTCCGCGCCGGCGCCTTGGGCTTGGATTCGGCGGTCTTGGGTTCGGGGATGGCCGGCCCCCACGGCAGGGCGAAGGCCGGGACCATTCCGCCCAGCTGCACGCCGTGCGGCGGGACCACCATGACGCCGTCGGCGGAGGCCAGGCCCCGCATCATGCCCGGGCCCGTGTGCTGGGCGGGCGAGGCCATGCCGTAGAGGAGCCGGAACGGCATGAGGCGTGTCCTGCCGGGGTCGGGGTCGATCGTGGTTCCGCAGGGGACGTCCTGCACGGGCGGGTTGGCCCCGTGGCCCAGTGCGGAAAGTAGCGGCGCGCCCACCGTGGACAGCGCCATCATGGCCGCCAGCGGGTTGCCGGGCAGGCCCAGCACAAAACGGCCGTCCGGCAGCTCCGCAAGGACGGCCGGGTGTCCCGGCCGCATGGCCACGCCGTCGATCACCAGCCTTCCGCCGAGTTCCGCCACAGCACGCCTGAAATGGTCGGTTCCGGATCGTCCGGTGCCTCCGGTGGTGATTACGACGTCGGGCGGAGGGCCGGATGCCGCGGCGTCACCGGCGACTGCGTCACCTGCGTAACTGCTGGCGTCCTCGAGCGCTTCAAGCCATTCGCCGTAGCTGTCCCCGATCCGGACCTGCTCGGTGCAGAGTCCGCCCAGCATTTCCACCACCGAGGCCAGCTGCGGGCCGAAGGTGTCCCGCACCTGTCCCGGGACCGGCAGGCCGTGGTCCACCACCTCGGCGCCCGTCAGCACGAGCTTCACCACCGGCTTGCCGAGCACCACCACGTCGTCGTAACCGGCGAGGGCAGCCAGGGCCAGCTGGGCGGGATTCAGCGTGGTGCCGGCCTTCACCAGCACATCGCCGGCGGCGGCCTCCTCGCCGGCTTTGCGGATGTGCTGTCCGTTGCGGGGTTCGCCGGGCCGGGCCGTGCCGCCCAGGGCCAGCACCGGCAGGCCGTCGTCGTCCGTGGACATGACGCCGCTTTCGCTGCGGAGCACGGCCTTTGCGCCCGGTGGAAGAAGCCCACCGGTCACGATAACGCTCGCCTGGTGCGGCGCCAGCCCTTGCCCGGGGTCGGCCAGGATCCAGGGCCCCGTGCCGTTGACGGCCCATCCGTCCATCGCGGAGGACGCGTAGTGGGGCATGTCCTGCAGCGCGGTGATATCGGCCGCCAGGGTCCGTCCCAACGCCGCGCGCAACGGAACGGGGCCGGGAGGGATGGGGGCCGCACAGTCGAAGGCGGCCTGCCGGGCTTCTTCCCAGGTATGTGCCAGATGCCTGGCGGGCGCGTCAGCCTGCGGGGCGGCGTCGGCCGGAGGGGGTTCGGATGGGGCGGTCATTCCCCCGGTGTCCCGCTGGGAGCCGGAACGCCGGCTGGTCCGTCCGCAGCGGGCGGAACGGCAGTGCCCTGCGGCTCGTCGGCCGCGTACGCCTGCGACAGGGAGCGGGCCACGTCCATGGCGGCCTTCATCGATGTGGAATCGGTGGCCTGGCCCGCACCGGAGGCTAGACCGGCGGCAAAGCCGGCAATGAAAGTGGTCAGCGGAGCCGCTGGCCGGACAACCGAGTGCGCAGCAACCCCGGCGAGGGACAGTACCTCGTTGATGTCCACGTCCACGTCCTCGAGCTCGAACGCCCGAAGCAGCAGCCGGCACCACTCCTCAAGGGTTTCGTCCTGGCTTTTCATGCCTGCCTCCAAAACTCGACTGCTGCTGCTGCGGCGCTGCGGATGCGGATCATTGCTCCCGCGCGGCCACTCCTAGTGCGGCGGCATCGTCCCAGGTATCCACGTCATCCGTGGAGCCGGCAGGGACAGTGACAGCCTGCACGTCAAGCCTAGCAAGGAGAGCGAAAACTGACCCATGCGTCAGCGTACCGCCGGCCTCGGCGTCGTCGACGGCGCGTTGTAGCGCGGCTGTGCGGTAAAAACCGGCCAGCGGCTGCAGCCGTCCGTCCGGGGAGGAGGCCATGACGCTGCCGGCCCCGGCGGCAGCGGCCGAATCCCGGAGTGCGCGGACGGCGTCGGCCGCCCGCGGCATGTCACAGGCCAGGACCAGCACCATCGCAGCATCGTCCTCGCCTGCCGTCCGGGCCTGCCAGAGGGCCGCCAGTCCTGCGGCGATGGCCGCCGCCGGTCCGGCGAAGGGCGGATCCTCACGGCAGCTCAGCACGCCGGCCGGGAGGCCGGCCGGTTCCGGGCCCACCACCACGATGCGCCTCGCGCCCCCGGCAGCGGCGATCGATCGCTCGAGGAGGGTGGCGCCGTCGTACATCAACCCGGACTTGGGCGTGCCGCCCAGGCGCGCGGAACGGCCGCCGGCCAGAACTATTGCATCAAAGTCCACGTACCAAGCGTAGTGCGGCGCAGGTCAGGCGGCGGTCTCCGGCAGCAGGAAGGGATCCCACGCCGGCGTGGGCTTCTCCAGTTCCTTGATCTGCCAGATGGTGCCCACGGGAGGGGCCGGCACGAACCGGAGCTTCCAGCCCATTTCACCGGGGGTGTGGTCACCCTTAACGTTATTGCAGCGGAGGCAGGCCGCGACGAGGTTTTCCCAGGAGTCGGCACCGCCCCGGGACTTCGGCTGGACATGATCTATGGTGTGGGCTGCCTTGCCGCAGTACGCGCACCGGTGACCGTCCCGGCGGAGGACGCCGCGGCGGCTCACGGCGGTGATCATGTTGTACCGCGGCCGGATGTAGCGGTTGAGGAGAATCACGGACGGACGGCCCATGATGTCCTGCGGCCCGACGACAGGATCGTCGCCTTCGGCCACCACGCTTGCTTTTCCGGTGAGCACAAGGACCAGCGCCCGGCGGAAGGTGACTACCGCCAGCGGTTCATATCCAGCATTCAGAACGAGAGTGCGCATGCACATACCTCTTCACGGCCGCACCCGGCAGAGGCGCGAGGGCCGGCTGCCCTCTGCTTGTCCGGGCTATGGATCGACACCACAAGAGTAAACACTGACGGGGCAGATGAGCGAATCGGGGGTGCGGACGGCCGTCCTGTGTCGGACCGGAAAATCGCAGGGGGGAACGCAAAGGACCCCCGCCGCAGTGGCAGGGGTCCCTTGTAAGCCTTGGGCTTTAGTCTTAGCCGCCGACGCGGATGAAGACCGGGCCGGAGCCGACGTTGACGCTGAACAGTGCGGTGGTTCCGCCGTTCCAGCCGCCGTGCACAGCCTGGCCGTTGCCGACGTACACCGCGATGTGGGCCATGCCCATGCCGCCGTTTTCGTAGTAGGCGAGGTCGCCCGGCTGGGCCTCAGCGGCGCTGACCGTCCGGCCGAGGGACAGGTAGCCTGCCGGCCAGCCGTGGTAGTTGATGCCCACGGCTGCGAGGGAGTTGGTGGCCAGCGCGGTGCAGTCCTGCGAGACACCCAGCTGTGCGTAGGCAGCAGCGGCGATCGAGGCGCCCATGCCGCTGCCGGAAGAGGTCTTCGGCGCTGCCGGAACGGAGGCCGAGACGGCGGCGTCCACCGCCGGAGCTGCGGGGTCCGCTTCCTGGACCTGGACGACAGGCTTGGGAGCCTCGGGAGCCGGCGTGGTGGAAACAGCAGGCTTCTCGTAGGAGATGGCGATGCTCGAAGCGGCGGAAATGGTTGCCGGCGCAGCGGACTGAACTTCAAGAGCCGAAGCAGGAGCGGACTCCCGCTGAACGTTGGTTTCCGCGGCGTTGGCGGCGATGCCGCTGGTCAGAACGAGTCCGGAAGCAGCAGCGATAACTGCGGCCTGGCGGCCTACTCCACCGGCGTTGTCGCCGACAGCCTTGGCAATGACGGCCAGCGAGTTGGTCTTGGTGACCTCGGCGCGGTGGCGTGCAATGGTCGCACGTGTAGTCATGATTTCTCTCTTTCGTGGTCCACGGTCCGCGGTAGCAGGCCGTGGTTTAGCGACGCGCCGGCATCTTGGGGGTATGCCGGATCGTCTCGAATGGGGTTCTTAGCGAAGTGTGTAAAACGAGGAAGTGCCCGTGGCGGACACAGCGTGCAGGATGGTGCCCTCCGAGGGGTTCAGCGCGCTGATCATCATGCCGTTGCCGACGTAGATGCCCACGTGGGCGCCGCCGTTCTGCATGACCAGGTCGCCGGGAGCGGGCGTTGAGGTGGGCGTCATGGCGTTCCACGCATTGACGCGGGGAATGCTGATGCCGGCCTGTGCATAGACCCACTGGGTGAAGCCGGAGCAGTCCCAGCCGCTGGGAGTGGTGCCGCCCCAGACGTACGGGCTGCCGATTCCGGTGTAGGCGATGGCTGCCAGTCCCGAAGCCGCAGCGGACTTCAGCTTGTCGGCCTTCGCGGTGATGGACCCTTCAGCCCCGCTCTCGTCGCTGGACTGCGCGGCGAGGGTTTCGGTGACGGGGGCTGCCTCGGTGGTGACGGCAGGACGCTCGAAGGAGACAGTGGCGGTGGGCGCGGCGGTCACGGCAAGCTGCGTGGCCTGGGAACCGGACTCCGCGGAGGCGGAGACACCGATGTTGGCGTCGGCGGCGTAAGCCGGCATGCCAATGCTCAGGATGAGCCCTGAAGCAGCTGCGATTACAGCTGCCTGGCGACCTACTGTGCCAGCATTAACGCTTACTGCCTTGGACACGGAGTCCAACGGGTTCATACGAACCGTTTGCGCACGGTGGCGCGCAAGATTGTGGCGTGAAGACACGAAGGTAGCCTCTCCCAATGCCTACGAGGTGAGCTGTCGGATTCGGATGGGAGTCACCCGGCCGCTCGGCTTCCTGGGAAGCTTTGCGACTTAACCCCAAGGTCTTCTTGCGAAGACCAAAATTGGTTCCCCCGCCCCTGCCAGACGATGTAATGCGAACGGACCTTGAGCGGTGGCAGAGTTAGGCAATCCACTCAAGAGCGTCAACTTCGGAAAAGTTGACGCGGTTTAGACGGTACAGCAGTTCGGAGCGAATGTCACATTCAGGTCACGGCGTGTCACACGAATGAGAGAGCACTCCATCGGCTTGGCTTAGAGCCAGCCGGTGGGATCAACGACTTCTCCGTTGACCATCACCTCGAAGTGGAGGTGGCAGCCGGTGGAGGCGCCGGTGGTGCCGCTGAGGGCCACGACGTCGCCCCTGGTGACCTTCTGGCCGACCTGGACGCTGAAGGACGACAGGTGGTTATAGGTGGTCTCCAGGCCGTTACCGTGGTCGATGACAACGCGGTTGCCGCCACCGTACGGGTGCCAGCCCGCGAAGGTCACCGTGCCGCTGGCGGCCGCGAACACAGACGTGCCGCACTGGGCCGCAAAGTCCTGGCCGCGGTGGAACTCGCCCACACCGCCCGTGATGGGACTCACACGGTAGCCAAAGGGTGAGGACTTGACCAGGGTTTCGAGGGGCGATCCGAGGCTGCCGGCCGACGCCTCCCGGGAAATGCTGCCGGCGGACTGAGCGCTCAGGAGCTGCTTGAGCTTGCCGTCGGGATCACCCTGGGTAGACACGGACGTGCGGCTGAAATCCACCTTGGCGGCGGCTTCAGCGGAGACTTCCGGCTGGGCGGGCGAGGCAAAGGCAGCGGACGTGGAGCCCTGTTCGCCAGTGGCCATGACGGGGCTGGTGGCAGGAACGGTAACGGTCAGCAGAAGGCCCGTGGCAGCGAGGGCGACTCCGGCTTTCTGGCCCACTCCGCTGGCCGCGGCAAAGTCCGTGACCTGGCGGAACGGGCCGCGGCGCCGACGGGCTTCGCGCTGCGCATCCCGGGGGCGGTCCGAGGAGAAGGCTTCGGGGACGCGCGGCTCCGAAGCGGGACCGGTCGCGCGGCGGCGGCCCCGGGCATGCTGCATGGTCAAGTACTGTTTCCTCTCTGGATAGCCTGCGAAGTTAGCTGTCGGATTCGGGTCAGAGAGATCATCGACCCGGTCCGCCGTGACAAGCTTTTCGGCGCAGGGGTATCCCGGGAGATTCCTTCTGCGGAAAGTGGCTTGCTGCTGCGGACTTCACCCCAAGGCTGTTTTTCAACAGCCGATTGTGGTTCCCCCGCCTCTGCCAGTAGGTGATTCGTGCTACTGATCTGCTGGCAGAGTTCGGCTCCAGATCAGGTAACGCTTTAGTATCGGCGCTGCCGTTTAACTATAGGTGATTAAACTGCACGGTAATAATTCCGTTATCTTGCCTGTGCAAAAGTCGTAGGGCATCCTGCCATCTGATGTCAGACAACCCGGCGATGATGCGGGTTTAGCCTACGCGAACGAAGACGTGGGCGGCCACTTCGGGTGGCAGCTCCAGCGCGCCTTCGAACCCGGGCACGCGCACGGAGATGTACTCCCCCACGCGCTCGAGCGACACCGCGGCGCCCGGACGTATCCCGCCTTCGTCCAACTGGACCAGCAGCTCAGGCTCCACCTGGATTGGCTCCGCCAGCCTGCTGACGGTCACGCGGGAGTCCGGCCCGTAGCCCGCCATGGCGTCGAGGAGGTTCAGAACCCCGTCCGAGAAGGAGTGCGACGGCTGTCCGCCGAGCGCCGCCAGCCCGGGAATCGGGTTGCCATAGGGCGACTCCGTCGGGTGGTTGAGCAGTTCGAAAATCCTGCGCTCCACACGCTCGCTCATGACGTGCTCCCAGCGGCAGGCTTCGTCGTGAACGTACGCCCAGTCCAGGCCGATGACATCGGCGAGGAGCCGCTCGGCCAGGCGGTGCTTACGCATGACTTCGGTGGCGCGCTTCCGGCCGGCTTCGGTCAGTTCGAGGTGACGGTCGCCGGAGACAACCACCAGCCCGTCGCGTTCCATCCTGCCGATGGTCTGGGACACTGTGGGCCCGGAGTGGCGAAGCCGTTCGGCGATTCGTGCCCGGAGCGCCACGATGTTCTCTTCTTCAAGCTCCAAAATGGTCCGAAGATACATCTCCGTGGTGTCGATCAGATCCGTCATTCAGCTCAGCTCCTCGAGCACAGTACTTTGTGTCCGTCCCACCGTACCGCGGGCCCACCGTACCGGGCTCCGGCAACCTGCTGCCGCGGTCGCGATTCGACGGCGGAGCAACACCGGCCCCCGCCCGTACGTCCATTCAAAGCTTAGCCTATTTTGAATTACTCCGGATAATCCGCGGATGTGCCCGGACCTGTCTCAATGACTGGACTGTGACGGGTGCATTTCCCGGGATTTCCGGGTCTCAGGCAGAATAAAAGGGGCCTTCGCGGGCAGCCACGTTTGCCCGCCGGTCATTCATTGACCCCGCCGAACCGCATGTCCATGCCGAAAATTGGAGCCACTGTGAGCGACACCAGCATCACTATCCCAGCAAACCTCCTGCCCAAGGACGGACGGTTCGGCGCCGGGCCCTCCAAGGTCAGGCCCGAGCAGATCGAGGCACTGTCCGCAGCCGCCACAACCCTCCTGGGAACGTCGCACCGCCAGGCTCCGGTCAAGAACCTCGTCGGATCGGTCCGTGAGGGCCTGAGTACCTTCTTCCGCGCTCCCGAAGGCTACGAAGTGATCCTCGGTGTGGGCGGATCCACCGCGTTCTGGGATGTGGCCAGCTTCGGTCTGGTGGAGGAGAAGGCGCAGCACCTGTCCTTCGGCGAGTTCGGCTCCAAGTTCGCCGCAGCCACCAACAAGGCCCCGTTCCTGGCGGAATCCTCCATCATCAAGTCCGAGCCGGGAACATGCCCGGCACCGCGGGCCGAGGCCGGCGTGGACGTCTATGCCTGGCCGCAGAACGAGACCTCCACCGGTGTTGCCGCTCCCGTGCAGCGCGTGAACGGCGCCGACGCCGGCTCGCTGGTGCTCGTCGACGCCACGTCCGCTGCCGGCGGGCTGGACGTCGACGTTGCCCAGACGGACGTCTACTACTTCGCGCCGCAGAAGAACTTCGCCTCCGACGGCGGCCTGTGGCTTGGCCTGTTCTCCCCCGCCGCGCTGGAGCGTGCCGCCCGGATCAAGGCCAGCGGCCGCTGGATTCCGGACTTCCTGGACCTGCAGACCGCCATCGACAACTCCAGGCTGAACCAGACGTACAACACGCCGGCCCTGGCAACGCTGGTCACGCTGGATGCCCAGGTGCAGTGGCTCAATGCCAACGGCGGCCTCGACTTCGCAGCCGGCCGCACCGCCGACTCTGCGGGACGCATCTACAAGTGGGCGGAAGCCTCCGAGTTCGCCACGCCGTTCGTGGCCAACGCCGCGGAACGGTCCAACGTCATCGCCACGATCGATTTCGATGACTCCATCGATGCAGCCGCCATCGCCAAGGTGCTCCGCGCAAACGGCATCGTGGACACGGAACCGTACCGGAAGCTGGGACGCAACCAGCTGCGCATCGCCACCTTCGTGGCGATCGAGCCTTCGGATGTCAGCGCCCTGCTCGAATGCATCGACTACGTGGTGGGCGAGCTGAAGAAGTAGCCTCATTCCCCCAGCTAAGCGGTGGCGCCCTGGGCGTCAGCGTTCGACGGCGTCGTCCGGGCTTGCGTCCCGGCCGGCGCCGTCCGCCGTTCCGGCCCGGGGGTCCGCCCCTGCCATCGAGACAAGCCGCACCCGCGGCAGGCCGCGCGGCTGACGGTTCACCCGGACCCGGAGCGTCTTGGCGCGGATGATCCAGACCAGCCCGATCGCCGCGGCCAGCAGGCCCGAGGCGGCCGCGACCGCCAGTGCCCACCGGGCCCCGGCCACGTTGGCCACCCAGCCCACCAGCGGCGCACCGATCGGCGTGCCGCCCATGAAGATCGCCATGTAGCTTGGCGCGAGCGCCGCAAGCCCCGAGGCGACGCCGAAGGCCGCCGCGGCCCCGAAGATGATGCGGAGCCGGGGTCTGCTGCGGCGCGCGGACAACAGGGCACCTGCCACGGAGCCAATGGCCATGATGGAGTTCATCAGTCCGAAGGCACCGGCATCCAGGCCGAACTCGGTTCCCACCATCGCGGCAATGAACACGACGAAATTGAGTCCCAGCGTGCCCACGATGAAAATGGCCACCAGGACCACCACGATGTCCGGACGGAACCGCACATAGCGCAGGCCTTCCCGGATGCGGCCCTTGCCCGGCGCCGCCCTGGGCAGCGGCCTGAGCGACGCCGTCGGGATCTTCCACAGACTGGCCAGCAGCGCCAGGAACGTGACGGTGTTGATCAGGAACACCCAGCCGGGCCCCACGGCCACCGTGAGGATGCCAGCCACGGCCGGTCCGATCATCCGGGCAACGTTGAAGGAGGCGCTGTTGAGGGCCACGGCTTTGGGCAGGAAATCGTCCCTGACCAGCTCTGAAACGAAGGTCTGACGGACGGGTGCATCCAGCGCCGAGACCATTCCCAGCAGGAGGGCAAAGGCGTAGACATGCCACAGCTGGGCCGTACCGAGCACCACCAGCAGGCCCAGGCCGGCACTCAGCAGCGCCATGACGCTCTGGGTCGTGACCAGCAGCCGCTTGCGGTTGTAGCGGTCGGCGATCAGGCCTGCCACTGGGGCGAGGAAAAGCTGGGGCCCCAGCTGGAGCGCCATGGTGCGGCCATGGCGCCGGCGTCGTGCGCTGTCAGGTGGTCAAAGACGAGCCAGTCCTGCGCGGTCCGCTGCATCCACGTCCCGATGTTGGAGATGAGCGCGCCGACGAACCAGATGCGGTAGTTGCGGATATGCAGGGATCTGAAGGTGGACATCATGGCCGGCCTTCGAGGAACTCAATCCCGGATGATCCCAGCGGTGCGGTCAGCCCCGCCCGGAACTCTCCGGGAGGCTGTCAGAGTCGTCGCCAGCCTCATCCTGGACCGCCTCGTCGGCCGCTGCGGGAGTCCCGCCGCCAGCCGCGGCAGCGTTCTCCTCGAGGGCCGTGTCTTCGGCATCGTTCTCCTCGGAGGCCGTGTCTTCGGCAGCCGTTTCCTCGGAGGCCGCTTCCTCGGCAGCGCTGTCCTCGGGGGCAGTGTCCTCGGAAACGTCCTCCTCGCGGGCGTCCTCGGGGCGGACCCGCTCGGCCCAGGGCACCCACTCCGGCGCAAGGATCGAGTCCTCGGAAGGGAGCAGGCCGAGTTCGTTCACCGTGATCACCTTGGACCGCGAGTTGCGGGTCAGGACGGCGTACCACTGCCAGCCGCCGTAACCGGGCAGCCGCGATTCAAAGAGGTGCGTCACCACACGGTCGCCCTCGGTGCGGGCAGCCAGGTGTTCGCCGATTTCGGATGCCTTCGCAATGCCTTCGACGGCGGCCCTGGCGACGTCCACGGCCGCTGCCAGCACGGCGTCGGGCTTGCCCGTGCGCCATACGGGGACGCCGGCGCGCCGTTTGGGCGCCTTGGACTCCGCCTTGGCTTCGGCCTGTTCAGGTTCCGGGTTCATCAGGGGCCTAAGCGTCCAGCTCGTCGGCAACCTTACGCAGGGCTGCGGCGATGGCCTTGCCCTTGTTGCCCTCCGGGTACTTGCCCGCCGACAGGGTTCCCGAAAGGTTGTCGAGGACCGTCACGAGGTCCTGGACCAGCGGAGCCAGGTCCTTGGCGCTGGGACGCTTTGCCTTGGCGATGGACGGCGTCTTATCGAGGACGCGCAGACCCAGGGCCTGGGCGCCCTTGCGGCCGTCTGCGACGCCGAACTCGACGCGCGTTCCGGCCTTCAGTTCCGTGAGGCCCTCAGGGAGGGCAGACTTGGGGAGGAATACTTCCTGCCCGTCCTCGCCTGCGAGGAATCCGAAACCCTTGTCCTTGTCATACCACTTGACCTTGCCGGTAGGCACGTAATCAACCTTCTTCGTTCTGACGTTCTGAGACATGTCCGGCCATCACCGCATCCACACTGATGTGCGGGTTCAGGGCATGACGGCCTGGTCCATGTTGGTCTGTTAATTCAAGGTTATCCTGATTGGCCCCGTTATCCTGCTTTGCGGCGCGGCTGCGGCGTGACTGTTAGCGTTACGGCATGATATCCACGCGTTTCCGGCGTCCGCTGACGATCGCCGCAGCGGTCCTCGCAGTGCTTTCCCTCCTGGCCGTCGGAACGGTGATGGCCATGGCCTTCGGCGGCCGGGCCGCGCCGCAGTGGATCACCTCCACCGCGCTCTACGGGCTTCCGGCGGCTTTCCTGCTGATGCTCATCCTGATAATCGACGGCGTTGCAGCCCGCCGCCGGGCGGGAAACCCCGGCGGGCGGTAACGTTGGACTGATGTCCCTCATTCGTGCGCTCAGCAAGGAACTGGAGGCACGCAGCGATGAGTCGTTGCGGGCCCTGTTCGCCGCGCGGCCGGACCTGATGTCCCCCGGTGTTCCCGACTTTGCGGCACTCGCTGCCCGCGCCAGCGCACGGGTGAGCGTGCAGCGCGCCCTGGAACGGCTGAGCCGGCCCCAAATGCAGGTCCTCGAGACCCTCCACCTGTGCACGAACACGGACACCGGCCACAGCGCATCGGCCACGGTCCTCAAGAAAATGATCGCCGGTTCAACCGTGGCAGCCGTTGAACGGATACTGCTGTCGCTGCAGGAACTGGCGCTGGTGCACCGGTCCGAGCCGCCGCACACCGCCGGTCCGGCGGCGCACAGGCAGCGGTTCTACCTCCCGGTGGGCAGCCTCAAGGACGTCGTCGGCATCTACCCGGCGGGGCTGGGCCGCAGCTATACCGAACTCGTGCGGCTGCAGCCGGCCTTCGCCCAGCGCGTCGTCCAACTTGTCGGCGAGCTGCACCGAAGCGGCGCCGACATTCAGGCGGCCACCACTCCCATGGAGGCAGCGCTGGCGCTGCAGCACTGGACGTCCTCCCCCGAGGCCTTGCGGGCAGTTCTCGCCACAGCTCCGGAGCGCACGACGGCGCTGCTCGCCAGATTCAGCAACTGGGCCATGGGTGCCGTCCCCCAGGCGCAGCGGAAAGCATCCGTGACCGCCGAGGCGTCCGACGTCGGGCCGGTGGACTGGCTGTTGGCGCGCGGCCTGCTGGTGCCGTTGGACGCCGCGCACGTTGAGCTCCCGCACAGCGTCGGCATGTCGCTCCGCGGCGGCGCCGTCATCGACAATTTCTCCCTGGCTCCCCCGGTGCCGACGCTCGGAACCACCACCGCCGCGCGGCGCCGCAACGCCGCCCTCGGCGCCATCGCCGAGACCCTCCGGCTCACCGGCGAACTGCTCCACGCCGTTCGCATGCAGCCATTGGCCACCCTGCGGAGCGGCGGCGTGGGCATCCGCGAAATGCGGCGGCTAGCCGATTCCCTGCGCGTCGATCAGCAGGTGGCCGCGGTGCTGCTGGAGTTCTGCGCACTTTCCGGGCTGGTTCGGCTGGATGTGGACAGCTCCTGCTGGGTGCAGCCGCCCCAGCTGGAGTGGCTGAGCCTGCCGCGGCAGGAACAATGGCTGTGGCTGGTCAACGCCTGGCTGGCCAGCGAGCGCGCCCCGTCCATGGTGGGACAGCCCATCAACGGCCAGCCCGGGGGGCCGCCCAGCCACCGGGCCGCCGCCGGGACCACGGTCAGCGCGCTGTCCGCCGAGGCCCAGCGCTCCGATGCGCCCGTCATCCGCAAGAGAATCCTGGAAATCCTGCAGGAGCTGACCCTTGAAGCGGAAGCGCCCGACGGGACGGCCCCTGTCCTCAACGCCGAAGCCGTGCTGCAGCGCGCCGAGTGGTCGCAGCCGCGCATGGCACGCCGGTTCAGCTCACTGATCCGGGGAGTCCTGGCGGAGGCGGAAATGCTTGGACTGATCGGCTCCGGCGCGCTCAGCCAGGTGGGCGCAGCCATTGCCGCCGAAGCACCCCAGGACGCCATGAACATCCTCGGCGAACACCTGCCCGCGGCACTGAACCACGTGCTCCTGCAGGCTGATCTCACCGCGGTGGCGCCCGGCTACCTGGCTCCGGAGCTGAGCGAACAGCTGCTGCGGATGGCCGACGCCGAAGGTCAGGGCCCGGCCACCATCTACCGGTTCTCGGCGGCGTCCATCCGGCGTGCGCTGGACTCGGGGCAGGGCGCCGCCGCCATCCTCGGTTTCCTCCGCCAGCACTCAGCCACCGCGGTTCCGCAGCCGCTGCAGTATCTCGTGGAGGACACCGCAGCCCGGCACGGCAAGCTGCGCGTCGGCGCGGCAACGAGCTTCATCCAGAGCGACGACGAGGCGGCCCTGGGTGAACTGGCCGGCGAGGCCGCCGCATCATCACTGGGCCTGGTCCGGATCGCCCCCACCGTCCTGATTTCCACCGCGTCGCCCCGGCAGACTGCCCTGGTGCTGCGCGGGCTGGGACTTTCGCCCGCCGTCGAGGAACCAGGATCCGCCGTCGTCCGCCTGAATCGCACCGCGCCGCTCCCGGGCAGCGCCCGCCCGGTGTACAGCGCACCCCGCACGGCCCCGCCGGACGCGGACGTGGACGCCCAGCTCGCAGTGCTCCGCAGTCACGCCGCCGCGGCCGCAGCGGGCCCCAACGGCGCGCATCCGGCCTTTGCCGGCGCTGCCGAAGAGGCCACACAGCTGGGGCTTGAGACGCTGAGGAGGGCCATCCGGCTCAAACAGCGGGTCACCATGAACGTGGTGGACAGCCTGGGAAATGCGAAGCTGGAAACCGTTGTTCCGGTCTCCGTAACCGGTGGACGCGTCAGGGTCTTCGACCCCGCCAAGGACACCGAAAGGGTGCTCTCCATCCACCGGATCATCGACATCGAAGCAGCAGAGGAATCGCATCCGTGAAGGTTTTCGCAGCGTGAACGACGGCCCGCTGATTGTCCAGAGCGACAAGACCATTCTCCTGGAAGTCGACCACGAACAGGCCACCGAGGCACGGCACGCCATCGCTGCGTTCGCCGAGTTGGAGCGTGCGCCTGAACACATGCACAGCTACCGGCTGACGCCGCTTGGGCTCTGGAACGCCAGGGCGGCCGGCCTGGATGCCGAAAAAGTGCTCGACACCCTGCTCAAGTACTCCCGTTTCCCGGTCCCGCATTCGCTGCTGATCGACATCGAGGAAACCATGTCCCGCTACGGGCGGCTCAGGCTGGAGAAGGATCCGCAGCACGGGCTGGTCATGCGCACCAATGATTACCCCGTGCTTGAAGAAGTCAGCAGGGCCAAGAAAATCCAGCCGCTGCTGGGTCCGCGCATCGACGGCGAGACCGTGGTGGTCCACTCCTCCCAGCGCGGTCAGCTCAAGCAGCTGCTGCTGAAGATCGGCTGGCCGGCAGAGGATCTGGCCGGATATGTCGACGGCACGCCCCACCCCATCATGCTCAACGAGTCAGGCTGGCAGCTGCGGCCCTACCAGCGGCTGGCCGCCGAGAACTTCTGGGCGGGCGGCAGCGGCGTGGTTGTGCTTCCCTGCGGCGCGGGCAAAACACTGGTCGGCGCCGCGGCGATGGCCACGAGCTCCACCACCACGCTGATCCTCGTGACCAACACCGTCGCGGCGAGGCAGTGGAAGGACGAACTGCTCAAGCGGACCTCGCTGACCGAGGCCGAAATCGGCGAGTATTCCGGTGCCGTCAAGGAAGTCCGGCCGGTGACGATCGCCACGTACCAGGTCCTCACGACGAAGCGCGGCGGCCTGTATCCGCACCTTGAGCTGGTGGACGGCAACGACTGGGGCCTGATCATCTACGACGAGGTCCACCTGCTCCCCGCACCGATCTTCCGGATGACAGCGGACCTCCAGGCCCGCCGCCGGCTGGGCCTCACGGCCACGCTGGTACGCGAGGACGGCAGGGAGGGCGAGGTCTTCAGCCTGATCGGACCCAAACGGTACGACGCGCCGTGGAAGGACATCGAGGCCCAGGGCTACATCGCGCCCGCGGACTGCGTGGAGGTGCGGGTGGACCTGCCGCGGGACGAGCGCGTGGCCTACGCCATGGCGGAGGACGCCGACAAGTACCGGCTCTGCGCCACGTCCGAGACCAAGACCCTGGTCGCGGAGCAGCTGGTGGAACGGCACCGCGGCGATCAGGTGCTCGTGATCGGGCAGTACATCGACCAGCTCGATGAGCTGGGCGAGCGCCTGGACGCCCCGGTCATCAAGGGCGAAACCCCGGTGAAGGAACGCCAGAAGCTCTTTGACGCATTCCGTGCCGGTGAAATCCAGACCCTCGTCGTGTCCAAGGTGGCCAACTTCTCCATCGATCTCCCGGAAGCATCCGTGGCGATCCAGGTGTCGGGCTCCTTCGGATCCCGGCAGGAGGAAGCCCAGCGGCTCGGCCGGCTGCTGCGTCCCAAGCAGGACGGCCGCGCGGCACGCTTCTACTCGCTCGTGGCAAGGGACACCCTGGACCAGGACTTCGCCGCCAAGCGGCAGCGGTTCCTGGCAGAGCAGGGCTACGCGTACCGGATCATGGACGCCAAGGACGTGGACAAGGCAGGCTAGCCCAAGCAACACACAACTTTCATCCAGAAAACTCCCAGACTCTGGGAGCATCATGGGAGATATGAAAAAGAACGGTGCCGAAGCAAAGCTCCTCGTGGTCGATGACGAGCCCAACATCCGCGAGCTTCTGTCCACATCGCTGCGCTTCGCCGGGTTCGAGGTCGTTTCGGCCGGCAACGGGCGGGAAGCCCTCGCTGCCGCGGAAGCCCACACTCCGGACCTCGCCGTGCTGGACGTCATGCTGCCGGACATGGACGGATTCACCGTCACCCGGCGGCTCCGCGCCGCAGGCAAGCACTTCCCGGTCCTGTTCCTCACCGCCAAGGACGACACCGAAGACAAGGTCACCGGACTGACCGTGGGCGGCGACGACTACGTCACCAAACCGTTCAGCCTCGACGAAGTGGTGGCACGCATCCGCGCGGTGCTGCGCCGCACCCAGCCGATGCTGGACGACGACGAGGCGGTCATCCGCGTTGACGACCTCGAGCTCGACGACGATGCCCACGAGGTGCGCCGCGGCGGAACGGTCATTGAGCTGTCGCCCACCGAGTTCAAGCTCCTGCGGTACCTGATGCTCAACCCGAACCGTGTGCTCTCCAAGGCGCAGATCCTGGACCACGTCTGGGAGTACGACTTCAACGGAGATGCCTCGATCGTGGAGTCCTACATCTCCTACCTGCGGCGCAAGGTGGACATCGATCCCGACGCCCCGGCCCTGATCCAGACCAAACGCGGCGTCGGCTACGTGCTGCGGACAGCAGAAAAGCGCTGACCTTGCTGGAACGTTGGAAGTCCGCCACCCTCCGGTCCCAGCTGGTGGCGATCATGATGGCACTCATGCTCGTTGCCCTGGCTGTGACGGGGGCGGGCACGCTGACCCTGCTGCGCAGCTACCTCGAAGGCCAGGTGGACGACAAACTGAAGGCCGCCGTCGAGTCTGCCAAGGAGGAGGGGTCGTTTAGCCAGATCGCCATGCCCAACACGAGCGTCCCCACCGATTACGCCGTGGTCGTCTACTATCCGGGAGTCGCAGGGCGGGTTCTTAGCGACAACAAGCACCCGCGCCCGGACATCGATTCCATCACTGTGGATGAGGCACGCCAGCGTGGCTTCGCGCCCTACCAGGTCCGCGGGACAGACGACGAAAACTGGCGTGTGGTTGCTGTCAGCATCGTTGACAGCAACCAGCAGCGGGCTGTGGTGGTTATCGGCCTGCCGCTCTCGACGGTGGATGAAGTTTTAGGCCACGCCACGCTGGTGGTGGTGGGTGTTGGACTGCTGACGCTGATCCTCGCCTTCTTTATCGCCTCCTGGACAGTGACCGGATCCTTCCGCCCGCTGGCCCGGGTGGAAAAGACGGCCGCCGCCATTGCAGCCGGTGACCTGTCACGCCGCGTGGCAGTGGAGAATCCGGACACGGAGGTGGGCCGCCTCGGACGCTCACTGAACGCCATGCTGGCCCACATCGAGGCTGCCTTCGCGGCACGGATGGCCTCCGAGGACCGCATGCGGCGGTTCGCCGCAGACGCTTCGCACGAACTTCGCACTCCGCTCGTGACCATCAGGGGCTATTCGGAGCTCTACCGGCATGGCGCACTGGAGTCCCCTGAGGAGATTGCCAACGCAATGGGCCGCATCGAGAGCGAAGCCAAGCGCATGGGCTCCATGGTGGAGGACCTGCTCCTGCTTGCGCGGCTCGATGAGCAGCGGCCGCTCCAGCAAAAACCGGTCGACTTTCAGCTTCTCGCCCACGACGCCGTGGTGGATACCCAGGCCAGCGACCCAAACCGCGTGATCACCCTGACGGGCCTCAACGGAGGCCGAGCCCAGCCCGCGCCCGTGCTCGGCGACGAAGCGAAGCTCCGCCAGGTGGTGGGCAACCTCGTGGGCAACGCCTTGCGGTACACACCGGAGGGCACGCCGATCGAACTCGCGGTGGGCATGCGTTCAGGCAAGGACAATTCTCTGCAGGCGGTCCTCGAAGTCCGGGACCATGGGCCCGGAATTCCGGACAGCGAGGCGCCTAAAGTCTTCGAACGCTTCTACCGGGCCGACACGTCGCGCACCAGGGATACGGGCGGCAGCGGGCTGGGCCTGGCCATCGTGGCGGCCATTGTGGGTTCGCACGGCGGCTCCGTCCGCGTGGACACCACCGAGGGCGGCGGCGCAACGCTGACGGTCAGCCTGCCCGGCCGCAATTATGCCGGGGAAGGGCATCATGAGGATGCAGGGAGCCAAGTCATGGACGGGACTCCCGACGACGGAACCGGGGACGGCGGCAGCCCTGACGACGGCCGGGGTGCCGACGGCAAAGGCGGCGACAGCCAGGGCGGAGACAGCCAGGGCGGCCACGGCAGCCAGGCCGGGTTATCCACATACAGGAACTGACCTGTCGCGCCGACTGCGGCTGACTTCATAGGCTCGGCATAGCGGACCGGAGAACCGGCCCCATTCCGCAACCGACCGTCCTGCGCAGCGCAGTACCGCGCATGGCAGTCCCCGCACACTGTCGAGAGGCCACAGCCATGAGCATCATTTCCGTCGATACCGAACTCCTCCAGATGAAGTCAGCCAACGTGAAGGCCACGGTTGACCGCATCAGCGCCGACGTCCAGGCCATGAAACATGGCCTGGACGAACTTCAGGGGACCTGGCGCGGCTCGGCCGCCACCAACTTCCAGGCACTCGTCACCGAATGGACGCTGACGCAGGGCAAGGTGGAGGCGTCGCTGGCCTCCATCAACCTCGCCCTGTCCTCCGCTGCGGCCACGTACGCCCAGGCTGAACAGGGCAACGCCCAGCGCTTCAGCTAGCGTCGCGGCTTCAGCTGGCGTCGCCGGACGGGCGTCGGGCCCCGTCAGGCCTCCGGCGTGCTTTGGTGGAAGCGGAGGCGCCATTGTCCGCCGTCCAGGACCCACAGGGAGCTCCGGAGGGCTGTGCCGGAGCGCGAGTAGCTCCGGTAGGTCAGCAGGATCGCGTCCGAGCCGATGCGGTCGGCACCGAGCACGTCCAGTTCGATCGGGCCGCCGGGGCTTTCCTCGAGGGTCATCATCATCGCGTCGCGGGTCCAGATTCTTCCGGCGCTGCCGATTTCCACGAAATCCGGATGCAGCAGCACGCCCGTCCGCCCGATGTCGCTGCGCACGTCGGGGCGCAGGAGCTCACGCTCCAGCGCTTCAACGGTTTCTTCGGCGCTGGGTGTTCGGCCCCGCGCCGCGGAAAAGTCGTCCGGGCCCAGTTCGCTGAACAGGTCCGGCTCGCTGAGGGCGGCCGAGCCGTTGCTTTCGGGCACGCCGCTGCCAAGCCCGTTGCCGTTTCGGGTGGCACTGTCCCGGCCGGCACCGTTCAGGCCGGCATGGTTCAGGCCGGCACGGTCCAGGCCGGCAATGACCATGCTGTCCGCTCGGGCACTGCCCAGGCCGCTGAAAAGGTCTGGCTCGTCCATTCCGTTCGGTGCGGGGACGGAGGCGGCCCCACCAGCACGCGGGGCCTCCCGGCCCGCCGGTTCCTGGACCCCGGCGGGAGCCCCGCGGAAGCCGGGCCCCGACCGGGCAGCCACGCCCTGCTGGTAGGCCACGGCCACGGCACGGGCGCGTTCGTCGGCAGCTTCGTTCAGGTCATGGCCCGCGTGGCCCTTGACCCACTCAAAGCTGTATTTCCGGCCCACCAGTTCCCGGTCAATTTCCTTGAGGATGTCAACGTTCAGGACAGGCTTGCCGTCCGCTTTGCGCCACCCTTTGCGCTTCCAACCGGGCATCCACTTGGTCACTGAATTGATCACGTACTGGCTGTCACAGAGAATCCGCAGGTCCTCCTGCGGGATGTGGGCGGTGGCGCGGAATAGGTCCAGCACAGCCATCAGCTCACCCTGGTTGTTCGTGCCGTGCGGCCACCCTCCGGCGCGCCAGCAATCGTCGTTCACGTACCAGGCCCATCCGGCCGGGCCGGGATTTCCTAAAGCCGAACCGTCGGCCGCTGCTGTAATCGTCACGCATCCATCCTGCCAGACACCACCGACACTGCCGTCCGTGCGCCTTGAAAGACCACTGACCTGAAAGACCACTGCGGTTAAAGACCAGTGCGGTTAAAGACGGCGGCGGCCCCACCAGAAGGTGGGACCGCCGCCGGTCTTCATGCGATGTTCGCTAGCCGGAAGGCCGGGGGGTTAGAAACCGCCCATGCCGCCCATCTCGTCGCCGCCCATGGCCGGAGCGTTCTTCTCCGGCTTGTCGGCCACTACGGCCTCGGTGGTGAGGAACAGACCCGCAATGGAAGCGGCGTTCTGCAGTGCAGAGCGCGTTACCTTGACGGGGTCGTTGATGCCGGCAGCCAGCAGGTCAACGTACTCGCCGGTTGCAGCGTTCAGGCCATGACCGGCAGGCAGTCCGCGGACCTTGTCCACCACAACGCCCGGCTCGAGGCCGGCGTTGTAGGCAATCTGCTTGAGCGGAGCGTCGATGGCAACGCGGACGATGTTCGCGCCCGTTGCCTCGTCGCCTTCGAGCTGCAGGTTGGCGAATGCCTTGGCGCCGGCCTGGATCAGGGCAACGCCACCACCGGCGACGATGCCTTCCTCAACGGCAGCCTTCGCGTTGCGGACAGCGTCCTCAATGCGGTGCTTGCGCTCCTTGAGCTCAACCTCGGTTGCGGCACCGGCCTTGATGACTGCAACGCCGCCGGCCAGCTTGGCCAGCCGCTCCTGCAGCTTCTCGCGGTCGTAGTCGGAATCGGAGTTCTCGATCTCGGCACGGATCTGGGAAACGCGGCCGGCGATCTGGTCGGCGTCGCCGGCACCTTCGACGATGGTGGTCTCGTCCTTGGTGACAACAACCTTGCGGGCGTGGCCGAGGAGTTCCAGGCCTGCGTTCTCCAGCTTGAGGCCGACTTCCTCGGAAATGACCTGGCCACCGGTGAGGATGGCGATGTCGGCGAGCTGTGCCTTGCGGCGGTCACCGAAGCCCGGAGCCTTGACGGCGACGGACTTGAAGGTGCCGCGGATCTTGTTGACGATCAGGGTGGCCAGGGCCTCGCCCTCGATGTCTTCGGCAATGATCAGCAGCGGCTTGTTGGACTGCATGACCTTTTCGAGGACAGCAACCAGTTCCTTGACGTTGGAGATCTTGGAGTTGACGATCAGGATGTACGGGTCCTCAAGGACCGTTTCCTGGCGCTCGGTGTCGGTGACGAAGTACGCGGAGATGTAACCCTTGTCGAAGCGCATGCCTTCGGTGAGCTCGAGCTCCAGGCCAAAGGTGTTGGACTCCTCGACGGTGATGACACCTTCCTTGCCGACCTTGTCCAGGGCCTCGGCAATGAGGGCACCGATTTCGTTGTCGCCGGCGGAGATCGAGGCCGTGGCGGCGATCTCTTCCTTGGTTTCGATTTCCTTGGCGGAGTCCAGCAGTTCGCGGGTTACCGCTTCAACTGCCTTCTCGATGCCGCGCTTGAGGGACAGCGGGTCAGCGCCGGCCGCGACGTTGCGCAGGCCTTCCTTGACCAGGGCCTGCGCCAGCACGGTGGCCGTGGTGGTGCCGTCGCCAGCGACGTCATCCGTCTTCTTGGCAACTTCCTTGACCAGCTCGGCGCCGATCTTCTCGTAAGGATCGTCCAGCTCGATCTCCTTGGCGATGGAAACACCATCGTTGGTGATCGTGGGGGCGCCCCACTTCTTTTCGAGGACGACGTTGCGTCCACGCGGGCCGAGGGTGACCTTAACGGCGTCGGCGAGGATGTTCAGGCCCCGCTCAAGGCCGCGGCGTGCCTCTTCATCAAATGCAATGATCTTGGCCATAACGGCAGTGGTCCTTTCGGGACAGTCGTTAAGAATGAACCTCGCTGCGGTGCCCGCGACGGACAATCCTTCCCGCAGGCCTCTGTATGCCGGCAGTCCGGATCTCACCCCAACCAGGTGTTTCTTCCGCTCCACGTATGCGACTGACCTCGCTGACGGCCTGAACCGGGCGATGCTTTAGCAGTCGATACGTCGGAGTGCTAATCAATAATTAGCACTCCCCCGGGGAGAGTGCAAGCAGATGCGGCCGAAAACCGGGCAACTGCGCCAGTCGCTTCGCTCCCAGCGATCAGCCGGCGGACCGGCCGGCCGCCTCGCTGCCGGTCAGTTTGGCGTTGTTGTCCGTGCCATAGGTGAACACCATGTAGTTGGCAGCGGTGACATCGCCGTTCGCATCGAACCGGACCGGGCCTGATTCGCCGTCGTAGTCCACAGCGGTTCCCGCCTTGATGGCAGGCAGGCATTCCTTGTACGTCTTGCAGACGGAAGGCTTCCCGGCGGGCTGGGCGGCGGTTTGGCCCTGGCCTGCCGAGCCGCCCGAGACGGAGATCAGCTTGGCAGCGATCGAAGCGCCGGCGTCGTCATCCGCCACGGCGGCCGCCACGGCGGCAAGGTTGACGGCATCGTAGGTTTCCGGCGCAAAGGTCATGTCCTTGAGGTCCGCGTCCACTGCGACGAGTTCACCCTGCAGGTGCGCGGACGGGAAGACGCCGGGGACGACGGCGCGTGCGCCGTCCAGCGCCTTGGAACCGAGCCCCGAGCCGTACTGTTTGAAGGCGCCGTCGCTCAGGATGAGCTTGCTTCCCGGCATCCCGGCGTTGGTGAGTTCGGCCAGGGCGCCCTGCGCACCGTCGCGGGCAATGACGACGACGGCGTCCGGCGCAGCCTCCCGGGCGGCCGCCGCGGATTTCTGCGCCTCCCCCGGCTTGAAGGCGGAAAGCGTCACCGGACCCAGCCCGGCACCCTTCGCTGAAGCGGACACGGCCGCGGACACCTCCGTGCCGTAGCCGCTGTCCTCGTACACCACGGCGAGGCTCTTGGCCCCGCCGTCCTTGGCCATTTTCACCAGGACGGCTGCCTGGGCGACGTCGGCTGCGGCCGTGCGGAAGTAGTATCCGGCGCTGTTGTACTTGCTGAGTTCCGCCGCAGTATTCGCAGGCGAAATGAGCGTGACCTTGGCCTTGGACAACACGTCAATGGCGCCCGGAGCCCTGCTCGAATCGGTGGGACCGATTACGACGTCGGCCTTGGCGTTCACGAGTTCCCTCGCCTGCGCGGCGGTGTCGGCGTCGGTGTTTTCCGGCAACAGCTCCACCGGCCGGCCCTTGTGGCCGCCGGCCGCATTGATTTCCTGGACGGCCAGTTTGGCGGCGGCCAGCTGGGCGGCGTTCAGGAACGCCTGGGGGCCGGTGTTGTCAAGGATCAGGCCGATCCGCAGGATGCCGTCACCGCTGGCCTCAACCGAGGCCGTCCTCGCGTTACCCGCAGAACCGGAGCACCCGGTCAGCGCCAGGACGGCGGCGGCACCCCAGACGGCGGCACCCCAGACGGCGGCCGGGGCGGACGTCAAGGTTCCGGTCCGGCGTCGGGCAGTCACCGGGGAGGACCTGCGGGCGGCGCGGCGGCTCACTAGGCGGGCCGGACGTTTTCAGCCTGCGGGCCCTTTTCGCCTTCGCCGATCTCAAGTTCGACGCGCTGGCCCTCGTCAAGGGCGCGGTAGCCGTCGCCCTGGATGGCGGACCAGTGCACAAAGACGTCGTCGCCCGAGCCGTCAACCGTAATAAAGCCGTAGCCCTTTTCCGCGTTGAACCATTTCACGGTTCCCAATGCCATGATCTCCACACTTTCAGATTGCTTCCGTAAGGCCCACTTCAGTGTGTGCCGTGAATTACGCATTGAAGTCTGGAATCACTCTATCGACGGGCCCGTCCGGGCGCAGGCAGGCACCGAAAACCGGACTCAATAGTTATTGAGGCGTAACCCAAACGGTCACTGGAATTCAGGGCCCAGCACCACGGCAACCGGGGCCTGCAGGTCCGCAGTTTCAACGAGCTTCGTGATGTTCAGGAGTGCACCGAGGGCCTCGGCGTTGGCTTTATGTGCTGCGTCGGAGTAGAAAATCACCGACTCCTGCTGGGGCGATCCCTGCCAGTTGGACACCTGGCCCAAGACCCAGCCGTCCTTCTGGACCGTGGCGCCCACCCGTCCGGCAAGGCCCGGGGTGAGCGTCGCGTTGTAGACGGACACCGGCTGCGACTTGTCCACGGCGGAGGAACCCAGGACGTCGGCGCCTGCAGAGTCCTCGGCCGGGGCAGACTCGGAGGCGGAAGCCGACGGGGTGCCGGAGGCGGTGGCGCCAGGCGACGTAGTCCCGGCGGACGGCGTCGCCGTGGGGCTGGCCGGCGGGCCGGACTGTGAACTGGGCGGCGCTTCGCCGGTCATGGCGGACAGCGGGCTCGCGGCGGCCTGGAATCCAAGCTGCGGCAGGAGCAGGAACGCGACCACGCCGACGGCAAGGGACGCGATACCCACGGTCAGAATCGGCCAGAGCCTGGCGCGGGCCGGGGCCGACACGGCACGGTGTACGCCCTGACGGGCAGAGGCCTCAGGGACCCTGTCGAATTCGTCCCGAGCATAGTTGGTCATGGTGAAGTGACGTCCTTGGTGGATTTTTTGCCGGCGGTCCGGCACTGGCGTTTACGCGTCAGATCCCAGGCGGCGTGCTGTGCGGGCCCGCTGGCGTGACGTACGTAGTCTACGCAATCTCTTCACGAGCATGGGGTCGTGGGCCAGCGCAGCCTCGGTATCGATCAGTGCGTTAAGGATCTGATAGTAGTGTGTCGCCGAGAGGTCGAACAGCTCGCGGATGGCCTGTTCCTTGGCTCCCGCGTACTTCCACCACTGCCGCTCCAGAGCCAGCATCTGCTGCTCCCGCCCGCCCAACGGCGAGTCGCGCAGCTGAAAATCGTCCAGCAGCAAACCGCGCTGCGATCCGGCATCCGGCGCCGCGTCAGCCGCCGGCTGGCCTGCGAGATGGTCCTGCAACGGCTCTGCCACTGCACCCTCCTTCGCTGAATCCGGTAAAAAGCCCAACCCCCATGTTACGGACGAATAACAGCATTGTCATTTACGCCGCATGACGCCGAGGTCCCGCCTGCCGCGCTGGGGGAGAATAAGTGGGTGATTGAACCTGAACCGTTGTTTGACCTGGAGCAGGCCGAGCCGGAGAGCGCCGGCTTTGCCGAAATGGCGGGGATGCCCCTGGAGGAGCTGGTGGCTCCCGACTGGGCCGCGGCTCTGGCCGGAGTGGAGGCTGAGCTGAGGTCGGTGCTGTCCTTCCTGGCCGGGGAGGTGGCGGAAGGGCATAGGGTGCTGCCGTCGCCGTCGAACGTCCTCCGCGCGTTCCGCCAGCCGCTGGCGGACGTGCGGGTGCTGATCGTGGGCCAGGATCCGTATCCCACGCGGGGACATGCCGTCGGGCTGGCGTTCTCGGTGGACGGCCGCACGCGTCCCATCCCGCGCAGCCTGGCCAACATTTATAAGGAGCTCGAGGCCGACCTCGGGCTCCCGGCGCGCGTCCACGGGGACCTGGGCGCGTGGGCAGGGCAGGGTGTCCTGCTGCTCAACAGGGTCCTGAGCGTCCGGGAGGGCGCCGCCGGCTCCCACCGCGGCAAGGGCTGGGAAACCATCACGACGGCGGCGGTGACCGCCGTCGCAGGCCGTCGCTCCGCTGACGGCAGCCCGGCGCCGCTCGTGGCCATGCTGTGGGGCAAGGACGCCGAGGGCGTCCGGACTTTGCTGGGGGACACCCCCGTGCTGGCCAGCGCCCATCCCAGCCCGTTGTCCGCCGCGCGGGGATTCTTCGGCTCCCGGCCGTTCAGCCGCGCCAACGCCCTGCTGGCGGAGCAGGGTGCCGGCGCTGTCGACTGGGAGCTTCCGGCCCTGGCACGGTAGCCCGGTCTACTGGCAGGTCAGCGGCTGGGCACTGAGTGACTGGCCGGCCATCCGCACGAACTTCGCCGCGGCATACCCGCTCTTCACGGCCCACTGGCTTGCCGAAGAGCCCCGGAATGTGTAAACCGCGTTGGTGCCTGCACAGTTGATCGGCCGCACCTGGCCGTTGGCCATCCACTCGCCGCCGTCCGCGAGGCAGTTCACCTGGTTGTCAGCGCCGCTGGCCTGATAGCTGGTCCAGGCGCAAAGGCCGCCGAACTCGCCGTTGACCGTGAAGCTGACGTTTTGGTATGTCCGGCCGCCGGCCTGCAGCACGTCGCTGCGATGGCCTTCGCTGTCGAGGGTGGTGATGAACACCTGGACGTTCTGGTCGGGTTTGTCGCCGGCGAAGATCTCGCCGCCGCTGGCCGGAAGGGTTCCGGACGGCCCGTTCCTGCCCTCGTCGGGATACCTGCTGGTCCATTCAAAGCCGGCAATGGGTCTGCCGTTCGCCGCCGGCGGCGCAACGGTTGTCCTCACCTGGGTGTTGCCGTAGTGAAAGCCGTCCGTGATGGCCTGGAACGGTTTCCCGAAGGGAGCCACCGGATTGGCGTCGGTGAAGGGACCCGGGTAGGACTGTCCGTCCACCACGTTCGTGGCACGGACGCCGATCGTGTACGTGCCGTTGTTCGCCAGGCCGGTAATGACCTTGTTGGCCGGCACCGCTGCCACCTGGCCGCCGTTCACCCGATACTCATAGACGGTTTCTTCGGCCGCGGCCCCGCCCATGGCGGCGGGCGGGGTGAACGTGAGCTGGGCGCTGTTGTCCAGCGGATCCGCCCGCAGTCCGTTGACGGGGCCGGGAGCCCCCACGGCCCGCCGGGGATCCGACGGGGCACTGGCGGCCGAGTATCCGGCCTTGTTCCGCGCGGCAACGGTGAACGTGTAGCCGGCATCCGAATTGCCTACGGTGAAGACCGCGCTGGTCCGGCCGCCAGACACAACCTGCGAGGCGTCGGGCGAGCCGGGATGGGAGGACACCACGGTGTACTCGGTGACGGCGTCGCCGTTGCCGTCCGGCGCCGCCCAGCTGACCTGGATGACCGAGCTGTTGGCCCCCGACGTCGCGAGCGTGGTGCTCGGCTTGCCGGGCACGGCGGGCACGCCGGCCGGGATCTCCGCTGCCGAGAAGGGGCTCCACTCAGAGGGCGTGGGCGCCTTGTTCTTGGCCCGGACCTGGACCCGGTACGACGTGCCGTTCGCCAGTCCGGTCCAGGTGTAGCTCAGCCCGCGACCGGCCGACCGCACGGCGGAGCCCGCAGGAGGCGCCGGCGAGAGCTGGAGCTCGTAGTCGGTGATCGCGGATCCGGTGGTTCTGGCAGCCGGCCAGCTGACCGCCAGCTGCCTGTCGCCGAAGGACAGCGACGGCGCCTGCGGTACCTCCGGGCGCTGGTCCGGGCGTGCCGGAGCGGAACGTTCCGAGGCCTCGGATTCACCGATGCCGTTCACCGCAACCACGCTGAACGTGTATTCGACGTCGTTGGTGAGCGATCCGATCGTGCACGTGTTGGCGGGGCACAGCTGCGAAACGCCGTTGGTCCCCGTGACCCTGTAGCCGGTGATGGCCGAGCCGTTGGCAGCCGGAGTCGTCCAGTTCAGCACCACGGTGCTGTCCCGCACTTCGGTGGCCACGGGAGTGCCTGGCTTGTCCGGCTTCGCTTTGACCGTCAGCCTGATCCGCCCGTCGGCCTCGCGCCGGGGATCCCGTGTCTTGTCCTGGATCCGGTACCGCACCACCATGGTGCCCACGAACGATTCCGCGGGGCGGACGTCCACGGCGTCCCCCGAGACAGTTGCGGTGCCGTTGCCTGTTTCCACCACGGCACTGACAACGGTCAGCGGCGTGTCGGCAAACGGGTTGACGTCGTTGGCCAGCACCGGGACCCGTCGGTTTTCGCCGGCCCTGGCCTCCGCCACCTCGTCGTCGTTGGCCAATGGCAGCGGACGAAGCGAAGGCGTCAGCTGCACTTCCACTGTCCCCTGTGCCGAGAGTCCGCGCGGGTCCGTGACAGTCAGTGGCAGCATGCCTCCCGGCTCCGGCGCATCCGCCGCGGCCCTGATCTTCAGGGTGGTCCCGTCAACGCTGGCGCTGATGCCGGCAGGAAGCTGCCCGCCCAGGGTCACCTTGAGTTTGCCGTTGTCGGCCTCGTCCGGATCCGATACCAGGGTGTCCAGCTTCACCTCCGCCTCCTCGCCCTTGACCACGCTGGCGTGGGTGGAGGAAATGGCGGGCGGGTGGTTCCGGTTCGGATCTGGCAGCACGTTGATGCTGATGGTCAGCACGGACGTGAGCGTGTCCGGCGCCTCAACGGGGCCGTCGGCCACTTCGAAGGTCAGGGACGCCGGCCCCGCGTAGTCGTCGGCTGACGTGAAGACCAGAGCGGCTGCGTCCTTGACGAGCGGCTTGCCGTTGGCCGCCACCGCCGACACGCGCGAATCAACTGTGAGACGCGGGCTGCGGCCTTGGCGGACCACCACGGCGTCGTTCAGGTCGATGGCCAGTTCCCTGCCGCTGACCACTTCCAAGGGGGCCGGGCTCTTCAGCGCCGGGCGCTGCTCCGACGTTCCGGGCACGTGAATGAATGCCGTGGACGTCAGGCCGTCCAGGTCCGTGACCGTGTACGGGATGATGCGGGGGCCGGGCAACAGGGTGACGTTGACGCTGCCGTTACCGCGGACTGCCGCGTCAGTGGTTCCGGCGCCCAGCGTGACGTTCAGGTCGGAGGTCACGCCGTCGGGGTCTTCGTCGTTCTTGAGCACGGGAACGTCCACTGCGGACTTGCCCAGCGTTTCGGCGAAGGACACGCGGTCGTCCCTGGTGATCGGTGCCTTCCGCGGGGCGGAGGGCGTGACGTCGACTTTCAGGGTGCCCGTCGCCTGGCCTCCCCTTCCGTCGGAAATCCGGTAACGGATTACGACGGCGGCAGTCGTGTCCGGCGTCGTAAACCGCAGCTTCCCGTCTTCTATCGACGCGTTCAGCGCGGCATCCGCTTCAACCCCGCCGCGTACGAGGGCCAGGGCGTCGCCGTCCGGGTCCGCATCGTTGTGCAGCACGTCCACGGCCACTTTTCTGTTGGGCTGGGCGGCGACCGCATCGTTACCCGCCACCGGCGGCTGGTTGGCGGCGGTTGCGGCACCGATGCCCACCGCCACGGTGGCTGTGCTGCGGACGCCGAACGTGTCCTGCACGACGTAGCTGAAGGCATCCTGCCCGGCGGCCTTCGCCGACGCCGTGTACTCCAGGTACGTTGCGCCGACGGTGACGGTCCCCTGGGCCGGCGCCTTGTCCAGGCCGACCAGCGACACGGAATCGCCGTCGGGGTCTATGCCGTCCAGCGGAACCTGGATGCGCGTGGCGCGGCCGGCGATCGTGCGGGCGGTGAGGTTCTTCGGTTCAGGCCGGGAATTCTGGTCGGCGCCCCCGCCCTTGATGCGGATGGTGACCTGCGCGGAGGACTCCTGGCCGTCAGGACCCCGGACGACGTAGATGGCGTGCACCGTCTTCGCCGTCGGGCCGGCCTTGAACCGCAGGACGTCGCCGGAAATGCCCAGCAGCCCGTCGGCGGTGTCTACTGTCTGGGCAAGCTGCGGCTTCAGCGCCAGTGTTGCCCCGTCCGGGTGGCTGTCGTTGGCCAGCACATTCACGGTGGCAACGTCGTTGGCGCGCACTGTGATTTCGTCCGGCACCGCGCGGGGCGGCCGCAGCCGTGCCGGTGCGGGCACCGGCTGAACGGTCACCTCACCGACCGAGCTCTCCAGGCCGTTCGACACCGTGTACGTGAACGTTGCCGGTGCGGCCAGGCCGTGCGCATCGCTGATCTTGATCACGCTGTGGTCGAGAACGGCCACGGACAGGGGCGATCCGGAAGGAAGGTTGACCGATTGGATGACGAGCACGCCGCCGGCGGGGTCGATGTCGTTGGCCAGCGCATCCACGAGCGTCTGGCCGCCCTGCGGCAGCCGTGCAACATCCCGGACGGCCACCGGGGCGCCGTTGGTTCCGCCGTTGGTGACATCGATCCTGACAAGGCCCAGCTGGCTCGCGGGCCCGTTGGTCACCTGGTAGGTCACGTAATAGGTGCCGGCGGCCGGGGCATTGAAGACGAAGGTGCCGGAGTCAAAATGGGGAGCCACCTTGGCGGCCGGAGGACCCTCCACCCGGGCCAGCCGCAGCGTGGCGCCGGCCGGGTCAAAATCGTTTTCCAGTGGAGAAACCACCGCGTCCATGCCGGCAACAACGCTCAGGTGATCGGGGTTTGCCACCGGCGGCAGGCTCCCGCGGGGGCGCACCTCCACGGTAATCTTGCCCTCGATCTCGGTCCGGCCGTCGGAGACCCGGAGGGCGACCTCCTTGCGGCCCAGAGTGGTGCCGACGTCCTGGAACTGCAGCAGGCCGTCCGGGCGCACCTGGACCTGGTCATTGCCGTTGTCCGCCGTTGCGGCCTTCAGGAAGAGGTCGTCGCCGTCAGGGTCTGTCCAGTCCGTCAGCACATTCTGGCTGACGGACTTTCCCTGTTCGAGGAGGATGACGGTTTTTCGTTTTTGGGTGGGCGGACCGTTCTCCGAGTCCGACCGCACGGCCACCCTGATCCGGGCCTGTGCGCTCTTGCCCCGGCCGTCGTCCACCTGGTAGCCGAAGTCGGACGTTCCCGAGGCCTTCTCGGGAACACTGATCTGCAGGGCGGAGCCGTTGTAGATGGGCTGCGCCGTGCCGTTGCCCGGCCCCGAACCGAGAACATTCAGGGTCAGCAGGTCGCCGTCCGGGTCCGAGTCGTTGTCCAGCGGAGTCAGCAGCGTGGTCTTGCCCGGCCTGACGCCGAAGACGTCGTCCTGGGCGTTGGGCGGCCGGTTGGCCTTGGTGCGGTCCGGGAGCTGGTTGAGCGGATTCTGGTCGGCGGCGTCTTCCTTCTCCTCCTCCGACCGGTTCGGCGGCGTCTGGAGGTCCTGCCAGTTGTTGACCAGCTGCATCGCCTGCTGGACGAGCCACACGTTGCCGCCGTTGGTGTCGTTGAGCACCACAACGCTGCGGTTGACCCGGAAGACCAGCTCGGACTTGTTGTTGGCGTTCGGGACATCCGTCAGCTTGTCGTGGACGTCATCGGCGCAGTCCCGAAGGTACAGGTTGCTCTTGTTCCAAGCCGCATGCACACAGCCGTCCAGCTGCACGGGGCGGACCGGATTTCCGTTCCCGCCTGAGGTCTTTGTGGTGGCCGCGGAGCCGTCCAGCGGCTGTTCGACCAGGCCCTCGGGCGTGGCGATGGCGACGAAGCTGCCTGCGGGGCCGGGCTGCTGCAGCCGTGACCCCTCGGCGCCGGGCAGGTCAACCGTCCGGCCCCCGGGCAGGTAAAGCCGGCCGGAATCGGGGTCCAGCAGCACCGCGTCGGCTCCCACCGTCGTGAGCTGAAGACTCTTCGCGGCGGAAAAGTCGGCGTAGGACGCCGTTGCCTTGTCCCCGGCGGATCCGTCGTCCTCGACGGTCAGCCGGCTGACCTCATGTGCCGCGGGGTTGGCGATGTAGGCGGCACCGTCCGCTCCGATCACAGCCTGAAGGTTCGGCGCCCCGGAAATCACGGGCTCCGAGGTCTGCCGGTCAAAACCCCGGACGGTGTCGGTCGAAGCCAGCCAGGCCTCCCCCGTGCCCGGATCGCTGAAGACGTAGGCGCCCTGCCCGGCAGCGGCGGTGACGCCCCCGGGCAGCATGACCGGTTCGCCGAGCCGCATGGCTGCCGGGTCCACCGCCGTCAGGGACGAGCCGGCGTCCACCAATACTTCGCCCTCGTGCTGGAGGATGTCGAAGCCCGCCCCCGGCGGCGTCACGCCGCCGTCCAGGGTCTTCGACGGATAGTTGAGCCGTGCGGTCATCCCAACGCTCTTGTTGGTCACCCAGACGCCGCCGTCGTTGAGATCCACATCGGCTGATTTGACGCCCGGATAGAGAAAAGCGGCCGCCGCCATCAGCGCGGTCACCGCTGAAAAGCCTGTCGCCTGAAGCAACCGCCTGTGCTGTGCAAGGAAGTTTTTTGGCGTTGGCATGACAGTCCCCCGGTCGGCTGCGATGAAGTCCACACCAATTAGACCAACAAGTGCAGTAATCTAGCGAACCCGCAAGGTAGCCGGAGGACGGCGGGCACCGGACTTAGCCTAGGCTTACTTTCATGACTTCTGTTCCCGCCGCTACGTCCGCCACGCGGAAATCCCGTCCCCAGATCAACCTGACCGTCCTGCGCCGGGAGCAGCTTTCGGCCCACATGGTGCGCATTGTCGCCGGCGGAGAGGGCTTCGCGGAGTACGTCAACAACGACTTTGTGGACAGGTACGTCAAGATCGCCTTTCCGCAGAAGGGTGTGGACTACCCCGAGCCGCTGGACCTGTGGGCCGTCCGCGAATCAATGCCGCGGGAGCTGTGGCCGCACACCCGGACCTACACCGTGCGCTGGGTGGACGCGGCTGCCGGCGAGCTGGCCATCGACTTCGTCATCCACGGGGACGAAGGCCTGGCGGGCCCCTGGGCGGCCGCCGCCCAGCCCGGCGACTCGCTCATCTTCACGGGACCGGGCGGGGGCTACAACCCGGACCCCGCGGCCGACTGGTATCTTCTGGCCGGAGACGAAGCCGCCCTGCCGGCGATCGCCGCCGTCATCGAGTCCCTGCCTTCCGGCGCCCGGGGCCTGGCGTTCCTGGAAGTGGACACCGACGCCGATGTCCAGCCGATTGCCGCGCCGGCGGCCTTGGAGCTGGTCTGGCTGAAACGCGACGGCGCCCCGGCCGGCGGCAGCGACCTGCTGGTCAACGCGGTCCGCGATGCCGAGTGGCCCGACGGCAGGGTTGACGTCTTTGCCCACGGTGAACGCGGCTACATGAAGGGCCTGCGGGAGGTGCTGTTCCGCCAGCGCGGCCTGGAGCGCGGCCAGGTGTCGCTGTCCGGTTACTGGGCCATGGGACGCGTCGAGGATGACTTCCAGGCCGAGAAGAAGCTGCCGATCGGAAAGATCTAGCGGCGGCGGGCCCGCCGTCGTTCATTGCTCGCGAGGCTCCGGGTGAGCGGCCGCGCGAGCGTGTCGCCGAGCACAATCCCGCCGGCGACGCCGAACACAATCGCCCCGGCACTCAGCATCCCGCCGGCGCCGAGCAGGATTTCGGATTCCTCAATCGTCAGGACGTACATCGAGCGGAAGATGGTGAGTCCGGGCAGGAGAATGAGCGCCGCCGGCACGGCGACCACCAGCTGCGGGGCACCCATCCGCAGCGCCACCACCCGGGCCAGCAGGCCGATCACGACGGCGGCCAGCGCGGCGGAAAACCGCGGGCCAACGCCGAGCGTCTCCCCCGCGATCAGGACCAGGTGGCCCACCACGCCCACGGCCGCCGTCGGAAGCAGCAGCTTCCAGTCCGTCTGCTCGGTGATGCCGATGGCCACGACGGCCACCGCGACCATGATGACCAGCGCCCACAGCGGATACGCGGGCGGGAACGTCTCGGTGACGTTGATCGGTTCCATGCCGGTCATGTCGCCCACCACGAACGCCACCGCAATACCTGCGACCAGCGCTCCGAATGTCAGCACGGTGGACAGGAACCGGCCCGCCGCCGTGACGGGGAAGCCGTTGATGGCGTCCTGGACCGAGGAGACGAGGCGCCCGGTGGGAAGCAGCAGCAGGATCCCGCCCACCACGACGATGGCCGGAGCAATCTGGATCCCCACGGGGCTGCCGAACCGCCACATGAGCAGCGCGATCAGCGTCACCACAAAGGAACAGGCCGCCGTGTTGAAGAAGTCCGGCGTGCGCCAGCGGCCCAGTTGCCGGGCCAGCAGGCTGATCAGCAGGTTTGAGGCGAACGCGATGCCGGACGCGCCCGGACCGCCGCCGAGGACCCCCACGAACACCGCGGAGAAGACTCCGAACGCCACGGTGACCATCCAGCGCGGGAACGGCTTGGGGCTGCGGATGATCTCGTCCAGCCGCCGGATGGCCTCGTCCCGGCCCACGCCGCCCGCCACGATGTCCGTGACCAGCTGGTGGACTTTGGCAAGGCCGGCGTAGTTGTTCGTCCAGGAGCGCACGACGCGCAGCAGCGAGATGGGCGTCTGGTCCTGCGGCGCATAGTTGATGGCGACCGACTGGTTGGTGATGTCCACCTCGATGTTGCTCAGGCCGAGCGCCGCCGTGACCGCGATAATGCTGGTTTCCACCTCGAGGGCACCGGCGCCGTACCGGAACATCGATTCGGCGAGGCGCAGCGCAAAGTCCATGGTCTTGCGCGCGGACGCGTCAATGCCGCCCACCTGGATCATGGGGTTGGCGTAGGGGCTGCCGGTAAGCCTGTCCACGATGCTCAGCGGCGCCGTCGGCGGGCTCTCACTCTGGACCAGGCGGCGCAGCATGCGCTTGGCCGCCGCGTTCTGGTGCACCTGGGAGGCCGTGAGCGGCTCTGTTTTGGGCAGCCCTTCCGTGTGCGGCCTATTGCCGCCGCGGGGCTGTTTAGTCATTCGGGCCTCCCTCCGTGCCGTGCCTGTGACCTTAGTAGAACTGCTGTCCCGTCCGCCGGGTGTACACCTGCCGGGCCACGCGCTCGCCCGCTGCCATCCACGCCTTGTATTTCAGCGGGCTGATGACCTGGTCGTAACAGCCAACGAAGTCGGTGACCGTCTTGCTGAAGCTGGTCTTGAAAAGCCCCAGTCCGTGGAACGGGTTGGATGTGTCCTTGAGTTTGTCGCTGGGCGGGGTACCGCAGAAATCGTATTCGGTGCAGCCCAGCTCTTTGAGCTGGTTGATCGCCGTCCACTGCACCAGGTGCGAGTCGCCGTACTGCCTGCGTTTCTGCAGGGATCCGCCGTCCTTGTACGTGCCCTTGCGCCCGTAGTTGATCACGAACGCCCCCACTGACGGTACGCCGTTTTCGTAGACGAACAGAAGCCGTCCCTGGCCCCGCTTGACGAAATTGGTCCAGAACTGGCGGTAGTACTCATACTCGCGGACACGGACCTGGGATTTTGCCTCCACGGTGTTGGTCATGAGCGCATACATGGCCCTGAAATTCTCCTCGGTGGGGTCCACGTTGTGCACGTCGACGCCCTCACGGATGGCGCGCCGGACGGCATTCCTGCCCCGCGAATGCAGATTACGGAGTAGCTGGTTCTCGTCCGGGGAAATATCCAGGAGGGCCGTGGAGTCGTTGGGCTGCAGGTTGTGGGTCTTGACCAGCCCGGCTTTTTCGATGACTTCCCGTGCCGAGTCGCTTTGCACGATGTCAGGCTCGATCTTGATGGCGAAGACGCCCAGCCGTGCCCTCTTGACGAAGTCTGCGTTGGCCGCAGCGATGCCCGGAATGTCTTCGACGGCGGCAACATCGGGCCCCTTGATGAGGTACCAGAGCTTCCCCAGCACCGGAAAGGATTTTTCCAGCACGAGGTTATAGCTCGTGTAGTCAGCCGTTTCGTAGACGAGGTGGAGTGTCTTCCACCCGAAGTGCTGCTTGACGTCCGCGAAGGCCTCAGACTGAAGCAGGTTTCCGCCGTTCGGATTCGCGGTGACGTGGGAGTCCCAGTTGGCGACCTCCTCGGCGGAGGCAAAGCGGGCAGTGAATTCTCGCAAGTGTGCCGTGTCCAATCTTCGCGTACGTTTCTTCAGCAGGTGCCCGGAGAGGCAGCCTCAAGTCTATCCGCCCAGCCTTGCCGCTGGCTGGATGGATGGATGCCATGCTGCTCACAGCCGTATCTGGCTGAGGTCAGTGAGGACCATCGCGTTGCCTTCCCCGCCGGGTTCCGTGTCACTTGGGCCTGGACCCGCCGGGCCTGGACCTGCGGGGCCTGCACCTGAGGAAATGCGGTCGGCCTCCTCAAGCCTGGTGAGCGGTATTCCGGTCAGCGCCGCTATCTGCGGCACCGGGACCTGGAAGGCGCGGAACGGGCCAAGGGGCGGCGGCTCGTCCGCCAGCAGCCGCTCCCGGACGGCCCGCGCCAGTTCCTCCTTGCCCAGCTGCGGAGACTGGTCCAGCAGGAATCCCGCGGCAGCCAGCGTCCCCTCCATGGTCCAGGCTGCTATTTTCCAGAATTTCCGCGGTATCTGGACTCCCCGGTACGGCACGTCGTCGTCGGCCAGGACAGGCCCGGTGAAGACGCTGATCCTCGCGTCGTACTGACCGGCATGGTTCAGCACATGGTCCTCCAGCCCGAGCCACAGTTCCTTGCCCTGGTTGAAGTCCGATGCCTGCGGGGCAGCGTTGGGATAGGCGAATGTGTCCTGGTTGGCGGTCAGTGCCGTGGCGTCATCGCCCCACACGGGGTCGAGGCGCCGGACCAGGTGGCCGCGGTCCAGGCTGTTGTGGCGGTAGACCTCGGGCCCGGCCTGCACGCTCCGGGGCACTCTGGGGTCGAAATGCCAGATTCCAATCCGGTCAAGCGGCACCAGCTCACGGCCGTTGATGTTGACGCCCACCACCGCGGCAAGCCTGCGCGCTGGCACGAGCCGGACGGAGAAGTGGGTGTAGTCGAGGAGGACGGTGGGGCGGTCCGGGCAGGGCAGTTCAACGGCCGCCCGCAGGAAGCCGGGATCATATCCTCTGCCCATGCGTCCATGGTTGCACCGGCGTCATACAGTTCACAGGGCCGACCGTTCGCACCGGCTTGACTCTCCGTCCTCCCGTGGCAACTGTTGAACCATGGAACCCAAGGACCACGGCCGCGGCGGAAAGGCCGTTCAGGCGGCAGCGCTCCTTGCGTTCCTGGCTGCCTCTGCCGTGGTCGCTTGGCTCGGTTCCCAGGTCACCGTGGGCAACGTCGACGGCTGGTATGCCACGGCGGACAAGGCGCCCTGGTCTCCGCCCAATTGGGTGTTCGGCTCGGTGTGGACGGCGCTGTATACGGCCATGGCCGTGGCCGCCTGGCTCGTGTGGCGGAGCGACGCCCCCGGACGCAGGACAGCGCTCACCGTGTACTGCCTGCAGCTGGGCCTGAATCTGGCCTGGACGCCCGTGTTCTTCGGGCTGTATCCGGCGCTCGGGTCCGCAGCCCTCTGGCTGGCGCTCGTCATCATCGTGGCCCTTGCCCTGGCAGTCGCCGCTACGGTGCTCTGCTTCGGGCCGATCAGCCGGACGGCCGGGCTGTTGATGCTGCCGTACCTGTCCTGGGTGGTCTTTGCCGCCAGCCTGAACGTGTGGGCGGCCGCCCACAATTAGGCCACGGCAGCCCAGGTTACCGGAGTCAGCACTCCACGACGTTCACGGCCAGGCCGCCCATGGCGGTTTCCTTGTATTTGGAGCTCATGTCCTTGCCGGTTTCGCGCATGGTCACGATGACCTCGTCGAGGGACACGCGGTGCGAGCCGTCGCCCCAGAGCGCCATCTTGGCGGCGTTGATGGCCTTGGCCGCGGCGATGGCGTTCCGTTCGATGCAGGGCACCTGGACCAGCCCGCCGATCGGATCGCAGGTCAGGCCCAGGTTGTGTTCCATCGCGATTTCCGCGGCGTTTTCCACCTGCGCCGGGGTGCCGCCCATGACCTCGGCCAGGCCCGCTGCGGCCATGGACGACGCCGATCCCACCTCGCCCTGGCAGCCGACCTCGGCGCCCGAGATGGACGCCTGTTCCTTGTAGAGCACGCCGATGGCGCCGGCCGTCAGGAGGAACTTGACCACGACGTCGTCGCGGTCCTGCTGGCTGGCCTTGTCCATGCCGGGGGCGAAGTGCAGCGCGTAGTAGAGCACGGCGGGGATGATGCCGGCGGCGCCGTTCGTCGGCGCGGTCACAACCCTGCCGCCGGAGGCGTTTTCCTCGTTGACCGCCAGGGCGATCAGGTTCACCCATTCCTGCCAGTACTTCGGGTCCCGGTAGCCTCCCGGTAGCCGGGATCATGGTCCCGGCTTTCCTTGAGGAGCCGCTCGTGCCAGTCCGGCGCACGACGGCGGACCTTCAGCCCGCCGGGCAGCAGGCCTTCACGCTTCAGGCTGGTTTCCACGCAGCCTTCCATCACGGAGTAGATGTGGAGCAGGCCCTCGCGGATTTCCTCTTCGGACCGGGAGGCACGTTCGTTGACGAACATGATCTCGCCGATGGACAGGCCCTTGGACTGGCAGCGGCCCAGGAGTTCCGCTGCCGTGCGGAACGGCAGCGGCAGTTCCTTCTTGGATTCGTCGAGTTCCTTCAGCGCCGCGTCCTCTTCGCCCTCGCGGACGATGAAGCCGCCGCCCACAGAGAAGAAGGTGGCGCTGTGCAGGACCTCGCCGCCGGCGTCGGAGACGGTGAAGGTCATGCCGTTGGTGTGCCGCGGCAGGATGGTCAGCGGGCGCAGGACCATGTCCTTCACCCCGTAGGGCAGCGGGACGGACCCGGCCAGCTGCAGGGTGCCGGTTTCGGCGATGGCGGCGAGCCGCTCCTCCACTTCCTCGGGCAGGATCAGCTCGGGGTGGAAGCCCTCCAGGCCGAGCAGGATGGCCGTCATGGTGCCGTGGCCGTGCCCGGTGGCGGCGAGCGAGCCGTAGAGATCAACCCGCAACGACGCCACGCTCGCCAACTGTCCGGAGGACTTGAGCTCCTCGGCGAACACCGCGGCGGCCCGCATCGGGCCCACCGTGTGCGAACTGGATGGGCCTATTCCGATGGAGAAGAGGTCGAAGACTCCAACAGCCATTGTCGGTTCCTAACTAGGTCTAACTATGGTCCGGCAGATGGTCCCGCCGGATGACTGCCTGGCCGCGGGTCGCGGCTTGCACTCGGTCAGTACGACGGCGGGCGGCAGCTTGTGGCGCCGCCCGCCGTCGTCCTGTTTTAATCCACGCTACGCGGTTTTTGCCGCGGCGACGTGGGCTACGGCCGGGTAGAGCGGGTGGGCTTCGGCGAGGGCCTCCACCCGGGAGCGCAGGCCCGACAGGTCCGCGCCGGCGTCGGCGATGAGGGCCTCGGCGATGATGTCCGCGACCTCCGCGAAGGCCGCCTCGCCGAACCCGCGGGTCGCCAGCGCCGGGGTGCCGATCCGCAGCCCCGAGGTGACCATCGGCGGACGCGGGTCGAACGGCACGGCGTTGCGGTTGACCGTGATGTCGATCTCCGCGAGCCGGTCCTCGGCCTGCTGCCCGTCCAGCTCACAGTCGCGCAAATCCACCAGGACCAGGTGCACGT
>NZ_LMSB01000013.1:0-42278 GCF_001428005.1 Arthrobacter sp. Soil736 | reverse complement strand
GAACTCGGCCGAGGCGGCGATCTTGAACGCCACGGCCTTGCCCGCGATCACGTGCTCCAGCGGCCCGCCCTGCTGGCCCGGGAACACCGCCGAGTTGATCTTCTTGGCGATGTCGGCATCGTTGGACAGGATGATCCCGCCGCGCGGACCGGCCAGGGTCTTGTGCGTCGTCGACGTCGTCACGTGCGCGTGCGGCACCGGGGACGGGTGCAGCCCGGCGGCCACGAGCCCGGCGAAGTGCGCCATGTCCACCATCAGGTACGCGCCCACGGAGTCGGCGATCCGGCGGAACTCCGCAAAGTCCAGCTGCCGGGCATAGGCGGACCAGCCGGCCACGATCAGCGCCGGCCGGTGCTCCAGGGCCAGGCGCTCCACCTCGGCCATGTCGATCCGGTGGTCCTCCTCGCGGACCTGGTACGGAACGACGTTGTAGAGCCGGCCGGAGAAGTTGATCCGCATCCCGTGCGTCAGGTGCCCGCCGTGGGCCAGGTTCAGGCCCATGATGGTGTCGCCCGGCTTGATCAGCGCGTGCATCACCGAAGCGTTCGCCTGCGCCCCGGAGTGCGGCTGCACGTTCGCGTATTCCGCGCCGAACAGGGCCTTGACCCGGTCGATCGCCAGCTGCTCGATCACGTCCACGTGCTCGCAGCCGCCGTAGTACCGCTTGCCCGGGTACCCTTCGGCGTACTTGTTCGTCAGCACCGAGCCCTGCGCCTGCATCACCGCAACCGCGGTGTGGTTCTCCGACGCGATCATCTCCAGCCCGCTGCGCTGCCGCGTCAGCTCGTCATCGATCTTCGCCGCGATCTCCGGATCCAGCGCCGACAACTCCGCGTCAAGGGACGGAGACACAACCTGCTCAAACGCGGCCGTTACGGCAGCGACCCCGCTCACAGCTCGCCGCCGTTCTTGGAGGCGTAGTCCTGCGCGGAGAGCAGCGGGCCTTCGGACTCGGCTGCCACCTTGAACAGCCAGCCGGCACCGTACGGATCGCTGTTGATCAGCGCCGGATCCGAAACAACGTCGTCATTGATCTCGACCACCTCGCCCGTCACCGGGGCGTACAGGTCCGAGACGGACTTGGTGGACTCCACCTCGCCGCACGTCTCGCCCGCGGTCACGGCCGAGCCCACCTCGGGCAGGTCCACATACACGATGTCGCCGAGGGCGTCCGTGGCCACGGCCGAGATGCCGATGGACACAACATTCCCGGCCTCGCGCGCAACCCACTCGTGCTCGTCGGAGTACTGCAGTTCAGGGGCAACTTTTGCCATGTTTTTTCCTTACGTTTGAAATCTTGGTGCTAAATCAGTTGTGGCTGGGTCAAGCGGCGACCGCGGTGGGGTTGGGTGGCGGAGAGGCAATTCCTCCGCGTGCGAAGGCGCCCGCTGAGCGGACGCGACGCTCCCTTAGACAGACGCACGCTTCCGGAATCCCCTCACCCGCCGACCGCCGGTTTCAGTCTTGGGGGCCAACAGTTTTCCGAGAAACCAACGGTTCCCCGGAAGAAACTGTGGCTTTGGGTTATGCGTGGAGCCGAGCCCCGGTAAGCGCTTCACCCCCCAGCACCTTTGGCTTTCGAAGGCGGCAAAGCCGGAGCGGTCTTGCCTTTCCGTTTGTCCGAAGGTGAGCTGCGGCCCCCCTTCGGGGCTGGCATCCGGAAGCGTGCGTCTAAGGGAGCGTCACGTCCGCCCAGCGGGCGTCCACGCGACCGAGCACGCGGAGGATGTCAGCCCCGACGGGGCCAAGTGCCGATTCGACAGCCTCAACCAGCGGAGTCGGGGCTACTTGGCGCGCTTGTAGAAAGGCAGTGCGACCACTTCGAACGGCTCCGCCTTGCCGCGGAGGTCGATGTCCAGGGCAGTGCCGGGCTCGGTGAACTCGACGTCGACGTACGCCATGGCGACCGGGTAGCCGAGCGTGGGGCTGGGCTGTCCGGAGGTCACTTCGCCAACAACGTTGCCGTCCTTGAGCACCGGGTAGTGCCCGCGGCCTGCGCGGCGGCCGCGGCCCTTGAGGCCGACGAGCCTGCGGCCCGACGTGGCGCCGGCCCCTGCTTCCTTCTTGGCGGCCAGGGCCGCCTTGCCCACGAAGTCGCCTTCCTTGGAGAGCGCGACGACGGGACCGAGGCCGGCGGCGAACGGGTCACCTACGAGCGACAGCTCGTTGCCGTAGAGCGGCATGCCGGCTTCGAGGCGCAGCGAATCGCGCGAGGCGAGGCCGGCGGGCGTCAGCTCCCCTTCATCCGCAATGGCGACGATAGCCTGCCAGAGGGCGGCGGCGCCGTCGTTGTTCACGAAGATCTCGAAGCCGTCCTCGCCGGTGTAGCCGGTCCGGGCGAGCAGCAGTTCCTGGCCGGCGCCAGCCACCAGGAACGGGACCTCCACGGCGGCGTAGTACTTCAGGCCCGTGACGAGCTCGTGCTGGGCCGCGGGAACGAGCCGGAGGAGGATCTCCTCGGCCTTCGGTCCTTGCACGGCGATAAGCGAGGTGCCGGCGGATACGTCGTCGACGACAACTTCGAAGCCGGTCGAACGCTGGGCAAGAGCCGCGGCCACCACTTTGGCGTTACCTGCGTTCGGCACCACCAGGAACCGGTCGTGGCCCTCGGCGTCTGCCGGCCGGCGGTACACGATGAGGTCGTCAATGATGCCGCCGTCCTCGTTGCAGATCAGCGAGTACTTGGCCTTGCCGACGGCCATCGCCGAAATCTTGCCCACCAGGGCATAGTCCAGGAATGTTGCCGCATCGGGGCCGGTCACCCAGACTTCGCCCATGTGGGAGAGGTCGAAGATGCCGGCAGCCTTGCGGACCGCGTGGTGTTCGGCCAGTTCGGAGCTGTACTTGAGCGGCATCTGCCAGCCGCCGAAGTCGGTGAAGGACGCACCCAGCTTCTTGTGCTCTTCGTAAAGGGCTGTGTAGTTCTCAGACATGGTGCGGGCCTCAGCTTTCGAAGGCTTCGATGGGCGGGCAGGAGCAGATCAGGTTCCGGTCACCGGCGGCGCCGTCGATCCGTCCCACGGGCGGGAAGTACTTGTCCTGCTTCAGGGAATGGACGGGGAAGACTGCCTGCTCCCGCGGGTATTCGCGGGCCCAGTCCGAGCTGATGACGGCGGCGGCGGTGTGCGGTGCGTTGCGCAGCGGGCTGTTTTCAACGGTGAAGTCACCGTTTGCCACCTGGTCGATTTCGGCCCGGATGGAAATCATGGCCTTGATGAACCGGTCGATTTCGCCCAGGTCCTCGGACTCGGTGGGTTCAACCATCAAAGTGCCGGCAACCGGGAACGCCAGGGTGGGCGCGTGGAAGCCGTAGTCGATGAGGCGCTTGGCCACATCTTCGGCCGTGACGCCGGTCTTGGCCGTGAGTGCGCGCAGGTCGAGGATGCACTCGTGCGCCACAAGTCCGCCCTCGCCCGTGTACAGGACCGGGAAGAAGTCGTTCAGGCTGGCCGCGACGTAGTTGGCGGCGAGCAGCGCCGACTTGGTGGCCTCGGTCAGGCCGCTGCCGCCCATGAGCTTCACGTAGGCCCACGAGATCGGCAGGACACCGGCGGAGCCGTAGCGCGAAGCGGAGATCGGCACGTCGTTGCCCTCGGTCCACGTTGCCGCGTTGCCCGGCATGAACGGCGCCAGATGGGCCTTGGCCGCGACGGGGCCCACGCCCGGGCCGCCGCCGCCGTGCGGGATACAGAAGGTCTTGTGCAGGTTCAGGTGGGAGACGTCGCCGCCGAACTTGCCGGGCTGGGCCAGTCCGACGAGGGCGTTGAGGTTGGCGCCGTCGATGTAGACCTGGCCGCCGGCGGCGTGGATGGCGTCGCAGACCTCGCGCACGTCGGCGTCGTACACCCCGTGGGTAGACGGGTAGGTGATCATGATGGCGGACAGGGCGTCCTTGTGCAGCTCGATCTTGGCGTTCAGGTCGGTGTGGTCGATGGTGCCGTCGGCGGCGGTGGCCACCACCACGACCTTCATGCCGGCCAGGACGGCCGAGGCCGCGTTGGTGCCGTGGGCCGAGGCCGGGATGAGGCAGACGTTGCGCTGGGCGTCACCGCGGGAGAGGTGGTAGCCGCGGATGGCCAGCAGGCCCGCGAGCTCGCCCTGGGACCCGGCGTTCGGCTGGATGGAGACCTGGTCATAGCCGGTGATCTCGGTCAGCTGTGCCTCGAGGTCGGCGATCAGTTCCCGCCAGCCCTCGGTCTGGGAATCAGGCGCGAACGGGTGGATCGAGGCGAACTCGGGCCAGGAAATGGCCTCCATCTCGGCCGTGGCGTTCAGCTTCATGGTGCAGGAACCCAGAGGGATCATGGTGCGGTCCAGCGCGAGGTCGCGGTCGGAGAGCCGGCGCATGTAGCGCAGCAGCTGGGTTTCGGAGCGGTGGGTGTTGAACACCGGGTGCTGCAGATATCCGGAAGAGCGTTCGACGGCGGTGTCCAGGGAGAAGGCGTCCGTCGCGTCAACAACCTTGGCACCGAAGGCGCCGAGGACGTCCTCGACGATAGCCGCCGTCGTCGTTTCATCGGTGGAGATGCCCACGGTGTCGGCGTCGATGCTGCGGAGGTTGATCCCCCGGGCCTCGGCCGCGGCGATGATGCCTGCAGCCTTGCCCGGGACGGACACGGTCACGGTGTCGAAGAAGCTGGTGTGCAGGACGTCCAGCCCGGCAGCCTTCAGCGAGGCGGCAATGGTCTTGGCGTGGCCGTGGGCGGTTTCGGCAATCGCCTTCAGGCCTTCGGGTCCGTGGTAGACGGCATACATGGATGCGACGATGGCCAGCAGCGCCTGGGCGGTGCAGATGTTGGACGTCGCCTTTTCACGGCGGATGTGCTGCTCGCGGGTCTGCAGCGCGAGGCGGTACGCAGGTACGCCGGCCGAGTCCTTGGAGACGCCAACGAGGCGGCCCGGCATGGACCGCTCAAGGCCCTTTTGGACGGCCATGTAGGCAGCGTGGGGGCCGCCGTAGAAGAGCGGAACGCCTAGGCGCTGCGCCGAGCCGACGGCGATGTCCGCGCCCTGTTCGCCCGGGGGCGTGATGAGGGTCAGCGACAGGAGGTCTGCGGCCACGGTCACGAGCGCACCGCGTTCCTTGGCGGCGGCGATGACCTCCGAGTGGTCGAAGACGCGCCCGGAGACGCCCGGCTGCTGCAGGACCACACCGTTGATGACGCCGTCGGGCAGTCCCTTGGACAGGTCCGCAACCTCGACCTCGAAGCCGAGCGCTTCGGCGCGGCCCTTGACGATTGCGATGGTCTGGGGCAGGCAGTCGGCATCCAGGACGGTCTTGCCGTCGTGGGCTTCCTTGTTCTTGTTGGCGCGGCGCATCATCAGCACGGCCTCGGCCACGGCGGTCGCTTCGTCCAGCAGCGACGCGTTGGCGATGGGCAGGCCCACGAGGTCCTGGACCATGGTCTGGAAGTTCAGCAGCGCCTCGAGCCGGCCCTGGGAGATCTCCGGCTGGTAGGGGGTGTAGGCCGTGTACCAGGCCGGAGCCTCGAGGATGTTGCGGCGGATCACCGGCGGGGTCACGGTGTCGTAGTAGCCCTGGCCGATCATCTGCACGGCCGTCTTGTTCTTGGCGGCGATCTTGCGCAGCTCGGCGAGCGTTTCGACTTCGCTCAATGCCGGGGCGAGCTGGAGCGGCGAATCCTGCCGGATGTCTTTGGGTACTGCCGTGTCAACCAGCGCATCAACAGTGTCGTAGCCGACAGCCTTGAGCATGGCGTCGACGTCGGCTGCACGGCGGGTGCCGATGTGCCGGTCAACGAAGGACGTGGAGGCTGGGGTGGCGGAGGCCGGGTAGACAGTCAAAAGGAACTCCATAAACTAAGGCGACGCAGGGTACGCCACATTGATTCGGGTTCCTCCCCGCTCTGTATTGGACCTGAGAGTTTCCGCGCAGCCGTGCTTTCGCACAGCCCCGCTTGCACCGTCGGTGAGCACAGCATGCCCTGAACACGTTCCAGGTAGTTACGGAACGTTCCAGATGGGCAGCCTGCTGCTTTCCAGAGTTGCCTTGCCGCGGCGGTACATGGGCCTGTGAGATTCCTGGGGAGGCTTTGCTCCTACGGCGCCTGCTTGTACCTACTTGCAGAACTCTCCCGCCGCAGATCAAAGGCATATTCAATTAGCGATGACAACAGTCACAGGGGCTATTCTCCTACGTCCGGAAGGCCTCCGCAAACTGTCTCGAAGGGGCCCGGCGGCGTGGTGGGCGCTAGCCGCGGAGCCGTTCCAGCGCGGCGAGCAGGCTCTCGACGTCGGCAGCCCTCTCCGCGGGAGTGGCCGCCGGCCCGATCGACAGCATGGCATTGAAATACAGACCGTCCCCCATGTAGAGCACCGCCTTCGCAAGGCCGGGGCCCACGTCTTTGGCGATCTCGTCGAGCCACCGCTGCTGGATGTGGGCGAAACGGCGCCGGGTCTCCTCATGGGCCACTTCGGCGAGGCGGGTGGCTGCCACGATGACGCGGTCCAGCGGGGTGTCCGCCCACACCGACGATTTGATGAAGTAGGCCGCGGCACCTTCCGGCGCCTTGGCCATGGCCCGCGTATCCGCCTCCGTGTACTCGTCCAGCCGGTCCAGCAGGACGCCGATCAGGGCCTCTTTGTTCGGGAAGTGATACAGCAGCCCGCCCTTGGACACGCCCGCGCGGCCGGCGACGGCGTCCAGGGTGGCAGCACGCTCGCCCACCTCAATGAGGAGCGATTCAAAGGCATCGAGGACGGCGCCGCGGGCGACTGGTTTTCTGGCCATGGCTCCCATCATGCCTGTTCCTGCAGGCGACTTTATAACTATACCGTCCAGACGGTATAGTTATGTGATGACCACCGTCCCATTCCTTCATCAGCACAGCCAGAACACCTCCGGCGACACCAGGCACCCAACCCCCGCCAACGGCGGCGTGCGCGACTGGACGGCCCTTGGACTGCTCATGTTCCCGGTCCTCCTCGTGGCCGTGGACAACACCGCACTAACCTTTGCCCTGCCGGCCATCGCCCGCAGCCTGGACCCGTCGGGAGTGCAGCTGCTGTGGATCGTGGACTCCTATGCCCTGGTGCTGGCAGGCCTGCTGGTGGCCATGGGCAGCCTGGGCGACAGAATCGGTCGCCGCCGGCTGCTTCTCATCGGCACCACGGGCTTTGCCGCGGTTTCGGCCGCCACCGCGTTCGCTCCGAGCGCCGAATGGCTGATCGCCGGGCGCGCCGCGCTGGGCCTGTTCGGCGCGATGCTCATGCCGTCCACGCTGTCCCTGATCCGCAACATTTTTCCGGATCCGGGCAGGCGACGGCTGGCCGTGGCGGTGTGGGCCGCCGGCTTCTCCGGCGGCGCTGCCCTCGGCCCGATTTTCGGCGGCTGGCTCGTGGAACAGTTCTGGTGGGGCGCGGTGCTGCTCGTGGCGGTGCCCATCATGCTGCCGCTGCTTGTCTTCGGCCCCTCCTTCATTCCGGAGTCCAGGGATCCCAGCCCCGGCCGCGTGGACCTGCCCAGCATCTTCCTGTCGCTGCTGACCATGGTGCCGGTGGTCTACGGCATCAAGGAACTGGCCACCGAGGGCCCGGGCGTGCAGCCGCTGGCCGTCATCGCGCTCGGCGCTGCCATGGGGTTCCTTTTCGTCCGGCGCCAGCAGCGGCTGGAATCGCCCCTCCTGGACATGTCCCTGTTCAGGAACCGGGTGTTCAGCACGGCCATCACGGCAAACGTGCTGGCACTGTTCTCCTTCAACGGCTTCATCCTGTTCCTCGCGCAGCACCTGCAGCTGCTCGACGGGATGTCACCGTCAGCGTCGGGGACCGCGATGCTCCCGGCCCTGACCGCCACGGTAATGGCGGGCCTTCTCGTGGTGCCGCTGGTGCGGAAGGTCCGGCCGGGGTTCGTCGTGGCCGGCGGCCTGTCGCTGAGCGCGACGGGCTACAGCGTCGTGGCGTTTGGCGATCATTCGGCCGGACCGGCCCTGCTGCTGGGAGCCCTGCTCATCCTGGCCCTGGGTGTGGGAGCCGCCGAAACCATCTCGAATGACCTGATCCTGGGCGCCGTCCCGCCGGAGAAGTCCGGCGCGGCCGCGGCGATTTCCGAGACCGGCTATGAAGTGGGATCCCTCCTGGGGACGGCGGTTCTGGGATCTATTCTGACCGCGTCCTACCAGCGGCACCTGGTGCTGCCCGACGCCGTTGCCCAAACATCCCCGGGCGATTCCGCGGAGCGGGCCCGGGAAACGCTCGCCGGCGCAATGGAGCTGGCGGGAACGCTGCCCGCGCCGCTTTCGGAGGCCCTCGCGGCGGCGGCCCGCGCGGCGTTCGACTCCGGCGTCCACATCACGGCGGCCATCGCGCTGGTGCTGATGGCGGGAGCGGCGGCCCTCGCCGCCGTCGTGCTGCGGGGAGTGCCGAAGGCCAAGTAAGCGCGCACTGCCCGACGGCGGTCCGTCACCGCGGCTGCGGTGGCGGACCGACGCAGCGGGCCGGGTTCTCAGTCGCCTTCAACGAAGGCCTGCAGGGCGTCGAGCAGCCCCTCGGTCCCCTCCTTGCGTCCGGCCACCTGATCTTCCTCGGTGAAGTAGGCGCCCTGTTCCGTCAGCGTCAGCAGGGTTCCGTCGCCGTCGGCCTGGAGCTCCACCGTGCTGAGCGAAACAGACGTGCGCTTGCCGTCCAGCAGCATCTCGTAGGTGTAGACAATCCGTTCGTTCTCAACGATGTCGTAGTAGCTGGCGTGCATCGTGGAAACGAAGCCGCCCTCAGGACCTCCGACGTCCGTTTCGCTGCCGCCCTCCCGGAAGTCAAGGCCTGATTCGCCCTGGCTCCATTCCGGTGGCCCGGCAAACCACTTCTTCTTGCTGGCAGGGTCCGAGAACGCTTCAAAAACGCGCGACGGCGGCGCGTTGAGTTTGCGTGACAACGTGAAGCTGGCATGCGTGATGGGGGTGCTCATGACGTACTCCTGGTTGTTGTGGGTGGATCATCTGAATCAAGGAACGACTCCAGCCGGTCGAGCCGGCGCTCAGCGGCGGTCCGGCGGGCACTGAGCCAGCCTTCCGCGAGGCGGACGGTGGCCGGGACGATGCTGCAGCTGCGCACCCTGCCGATCTTTTCGGTGCGCACCAGGCCGCTGCCTTCCAGGACCTGAAGGTGCTGCACAATTCCGGGCAGGCTCATGGCAAAGGGCCTGGCCAGCTCCGAGACCGACGCCGGGCCCTCGCACAAGCGGATCAGGATCGCCCTCCGCGTGGGGTCGGCGAGCGCCTGGAACACGGCGTCGAGCTCCGCGTCTGCCGGTGATGAATTGTTAAGCACATGCTTAAGTATTCCCCGAAGGAGCGAGATGTCAAGGGATTAAGTGGACATGCGGACGGCCCCGGAGATACTCCGGGGCCGTCCGCATGTCGGCCAGCAGCGCCTGCCCGCCGCTGACGGCTGCTTGCTGCTGCCTGCTACTTGCCGTCAGGCCGCGTGACGCTCGCCGAAGCCTTCATGTTCTCGGCGCCAACCATCCAGGCGTACTGCTCGAGCTTCTCGATGAAGGCGTGGAGCAGGTCTGCCGTGGTGGGGTCCTCCTCGTCCACCTCGTCATGAACCTTGCGCATGGTGCCGACGGCCGCTTCAAGCGCGGCCACGATCCGGTCGATCGCATCCTTGGTATTGATGAGCCCCTGGGGGAACTGGGCAAGACTCGTGGACTTTGCCACAGTCTCGCTCCTGCCGTCAGGGAGGGCATGCAGCGCCCGCATGCGCTCCGCCATGTCGTCCGCGAACGCCCTCGCGGCGTCGACGATCTCGTCCAGCTGGAGGTGGAGGTCCCTGAAGTTGGTTCCCACGATGTTCCAGTGGGCCTGCTTGCCCTGAAGGTGCAGCTCGATCAGATCGGCCAGCACGGCCTGCATGTTGTTGGTCAGTGTCGGTGAAGCTTTCATGAATCCTCCTCGATTGGTCCAGTGGTTTCGACGCTACCGCAGGGGCCCCGCGGGCGGGGAGGACGCGTTGCAAATTTCACGATCAGCTTACTTACTATCCAGTCATAAATGAACGGTATTCACATAACCCTTGCCAGACGCATCCTCACTGTGCATACTAAATGAACGTCATTCATTTAGTGACGGTCGTCTCACTGGAGTAGTCATCATGATTGAAATCACCCGCCTCGATTCGCCCGCCTCGCCCGCACGGACAACGCCGTCCACGCGCCCCGCCCTGCGGGTAGGCGTTGTGCAGCACCGCTGGCACAGCAGCGCCGCTGCCCTTCGCGCCGAACTCAACGACGGCATCGACCGCGCGGCCCGGCTCGGCGCCACCGTGGTCTTCCTGCCTGAGCTCACCCTGTCCCGCTATCCGGCGGACCAGGTTCCGGACAATGACCTGGGCAGGTCCGGACAAACCCGGCCGCGTCCCTCGGACAATGCCGAAGACCTGCTCACCGGCCCCACCTTCCGCTTCGCCGCCGAAGCTGCCCGCCGGAACAACATCAGCGTCCATGCCTCGCTCTACCAGCGGGCCGAGAACCCGGACGGCACGGACGACGGCCTGGGCCTGAACACGTCCATTCTGGTCTCCCCGGGCGGCGAGCTCCTGGCCCGGACGCACAAACTCCACATCCCCGTGACTGCCGGCTACTACGAGGACAGGTTCTTCCGTCAGGGCCCGGCTGACGGGGACGCCTACGAAGTCCACTCCCCCGTCGAACTCGGCGGCGCGCGGCTCGGGATGCCCACCTGCTGGGACGAATGGTTCCCGGAGCTCGCCAGGATGTACTCGCTGGGCGGTGCCGAACTGCTCGTATATCCGACGGCGATCGGTTCCGAGCCGCTCTTCCCGGACTTCGATACGCAGCCCCTGTGGCAGCAGGTCATCGTGGGCAACGGCATCGCAAACGGGCTGTTCATGGTGGTCCCCAACCGCTGGGGCCACGAGGGGGGCCTGAACTTCTACGGTTCCTCCTTCATCTCCGATCCCTACGGCCGGATTTTGGTGCAGGCGCCGCGCGACGAATCGGCAGTGCTTGTCGCGGACCTTGACTTGGACCAGCGGCGTGACTGGCTCACCTTGTTCCCCTTCCTGACCACCCGGCGTCCCGACACCTACGCCCGGCTCACCGAACCGGTCCGCCGCGATGCGCCGTTCGGGATTTCGACAAGCCCAACCACCGGCTACGTACCCGCGGAGGTGACCGCATGAGCAACTGGCGCATGCCCGCCGAGACGGCACGCCAGGAGCGGCTCTGGATGGCGTTCCCCGCCGCCGGCTACACACTGGGCGACACAGCGGAAGAGGCCCACGCGGCGCGTTCGGTCTGGGCCGCAGTTGCCAATGCCGCCGTCGAATTTGAGCCGGTCACCGTGGTGGTTGACCCGGCCGACGTCGGGACCGCCGCCCGCTACCTGGATCCGGCCGTTGAGGTGCTCACCGCCGAACTGAACGACGCCTGGATGCGCGATATTGGCCCCACTTTTGTGCTGGACGGCGGCGGCCGGCTCGGCGCCGTGGACTGGGTCTTCAACGGCTGGGGCGCGCAGGACTGGGCCAGGTGGGACAAGGACTCGCTCATCGCCGCCGAGGTCGCCGGCAGGTCCGGCGCCCACCACCTCGTATCCGGGCTGGTCAACGAAGGTGGCGGGATCCAGGTGGACGGGGAGGGAACCGTGCTGGTCACCGAAACCGTGCAGCTGGATCCGGGCCGCAACCCCGGCCTCAGCAAGGCCGAGATCGAAGCCGAGCTGGCCCGGACCATCGGCGCCACGCACGTGATCTGGGTTCCCCGCGGCCTTACGCGCGATTCCGAACGGTTCGGCACGCGGGGCCACGTGGACATTGTCGCCACCATACCGTCACCGGGCACCCTGCTGGTCCATTCGCAGCAGAATCCGGCACATCCCGACTTCGACGTCAGCCGCGAAATCATCAGTTTCCTGTCCTCCACGAAAGACGCCGCCGGGCGGGAGTGGGACATCATCGAAGTTCCGGCCCCGGAAACGCTCACGGATCCGGAAGGTTTCGTGGACTACAGCTACATCAACCATGTGGCGGTCAACGGCGGCGTCATCGCCTGCACCTTCTCGGACCCCAATGACGAGAAGGCGCTGCGCATCCTTGCAGACGCCTACCCAGGCCGCCGGATCGTGGGCATCGACGCCCGCGAACTCTTCGCCAGGGGCGGCGGCATCCACTGCATCACCCAGCAGCAGCCTGCTGCCTCCTAGAACCTGTTCACTCCCAGAAAGGGCCGGACATGACTCAAACCATCCGCCAAAGCTCAACGCCTGGTGCACCCGTTACGGCCGATGATGCCCCGCACGGCATTACCGGCAAGGGCCTCAAGGGCGGGCAGCTGGGCCTCCTCGCCGTCGTCGTGCTTGGCATCTCCTCGGTCGCGCCAGCCTACAGTCTGACCAGTTCGCTCGGGCCTGCCGTGAGCGCCGTGGGCGTGCAGCTGCCGGCGATCTTCATCATCGCGTTCATCCCCATGATCCTCGTGGCGTTCGCCTACCGCGAGCTCAACGCCGATTCCCCGGACAGCGGCACCACGTTCACGTGGGCCACCAAGGCTTTCGGCCCGTTCGTGGGCTGGATGGGCGGCTGGGGGCTTCTCGCCGCGAACATCATCGTCCTGTCCAACCTGGCGGGCGTCGCAGTGGACTTCTTCTACCTCTTCCTGGCCCAGGTGTTCGGCAATCCCGAGCTCGCGGACCTGACCTCCAACAAGGCGCTGAACATCGCTACCTGCCTGGTGTTCGTTGCGCTGGCCGTCTGGATCAGCTACCGCGGCCTGCACGCCACCAAGCTCGTGCAGTACAGCATGGTCGGGTTCCAGGTTGTCGTCCTAGCGGTCTTCATCGTCATGGCCGTCACCCACGCCACCTCCGGTGATTCCCCCACCGCCATCAGCTTCAGCTGGGACTGGTTCAACCCCGCGAAGATCGAAAGTTTTGAACAGTTCACTGCCGGCATGTCCCTGGCGGTCTTCGTCTACTGGGGCTGGGACGTCTGCCTGACCGTGAACGAGGAAACCAAGGGCGGTAAGGGAACTGCCGGCAAGGCTGGCACGACGACGGCGATCGCCGTTCTCGGCCTGTACATCGCGGTGATCTTGGCAACCATGATGGTGGCCGGCGTCGGTGCCGACAGCATCGGGCTGAACAATCCGGACAACCAGCAGAACGTCTTTGCTGCGCTGGCCTCTCCGGTAATGGGCCCGCTGGCCATCCTGATGTCCCTGGCTGTGCTGTCCGGCACCGCATCATCGCTGCAGTCCACCATGGCATCCCCGGCCCGCAGCATGCTGGCCATGGGCCACTACGGCGCCCTGCCGGCGCGCTTTGCCACGGTCAGCAAGCGGTTCGGATCGCCCGGCTATGCCACGCTCATGGCCGGTCTGATCTCCGGCGGGTTCTACGCAATCATGAAGGTGGTCAGCGAAAACGTCCTCAACGACACCATCATGGCTTTGGGCCTGATGATCTGCTTCTACTACGCCCTGACGGCGTTCGCCTGCACTTGGTACTTCCGGCACAGCTTGTTCTCCAGCGTCCGCAACTTCCTGATGCGCCTGCTGTTCCCGGTCCTGGGCGGCCTGGTGCTCACCGTGGTGTTCTTCCAGACGGCGGTTGACAGTTGGGCTCCCGACTTCGGCAGCGGTTCCGAGATCTTCGGTGTGGGGCTGGTGTTCATCCTGGGCATCGGTATTCTGGCCGCGGGTGTGGTGGTGATGCTGGTCGCAGCCCGGAGGCACCCCGGGTTCTTCCGCGGCGAAACCATCCGCAAGGACACCCCGGCGCTTGTGGTTCCGGAATAGCAGCAGATTCAGAAAAGCAGCACAGCTCAGAGAAAGCAGCACAGCGATGCCCCGCTTCCCGGTTTCCCGGGGGCGGGGCATTCGCTGTGCTAGTCAGTGCGTCGCCGGTCCAGGGACGCCGTTGGCTCGCGACGCCGGGATGTCACCAGTAGTGGGCAACGTCGATGACCAGGCGGGAGCCTGAGCCCGGTCCGTCCAGGGTGAATACCTGGAACGGAAGCCGCGCGCGGACACCGAGACCCAGGCTGGTGTAGCCCTCAAAGCTTCCTGCCCAGGCAACCTGTCGGAAGGTCTGGTAACCGGAAACGTTGGTCACCTCGGACCTGTTGGCCGGAATGAAGGTGGCCTTGCCGGTTTCATTGTCATAGGCGGGTGAGTTGGCGGTGATCTGCAGGAACGCGCCGCCCCTCATTTTGATGGGCAGGCCGGAGCCGTCCTGGACCACCTTGGAGACGTAGCGGACGTTGTAGCCCTGGGCCTTTCCCTTGAGATCGATTACCAGCCGGTCGAAGCAATAGTGCTGCCCCGTCCTTACATTGGATACGGATGCGGTGCTCATGGTCTGGTTGGACTCCTCCAACGAGCCCCAGACCAGTCCACAGTAAGAGGCTGCGGAGGCGGCCCCCGGAGCCAGAAGGCCTAGTCCGACAGCCATAAGGATAGCTGTCAGCCAAGCGTGAATTTTTTTCATTTTTGGCCACCCCCTCGAGTGATTGGATAGCTCAAGCGTAGGAGCGCAGAACCCCCCAAACGAGGGGTGTATCCGGTTCGGAGCGCAACCGTTAATCTCGCCCTACGCCGATCACAGGACCGTGATTCCCGGGGCTTTCTTAGTGGCATCGAGAGGCGTTTGTGGCCGTTCCTCCATTTGGCCGTTATCGCTCATAACGGAGGTTATCCTCCGGGACCGCACTGTACTTGCGGACAGCGCCTCCAACCGGGAATGCAACGGCCATGGTGAACAAGAAAAGGGCACAAAAAAGCGAGGCGCCAGCTACCCCTGAGGGGGCCGCCGGCGTCTCGCGTAGCTTGCTGTAAGGAAGGGCGAGCGCCTGGGGGGGCAGTATCAGCCTTCGCAGTCGCGGCAGTACTTCATGCCGTTCTTTTCGCGGGCCACCTGGGAGCGGTGACGGACCAGGAAGCAGGAGGAGCAGGTGAATTCATCGGACTGCTCGGGAACAACAATGACCGTCAGTTCCTCGCCGGAAAGATCAGCGCCCGGAAGGTCGATGCCCTCGGCGGTGTCGTTCTCATCGACGTCGATAACTGCGGTCTGGGCGCCGCCGCCACGAGACGCCTGCAGGGCCTCCAGGGATTCGGAGGGAGACTCTTCTTCTGTCTTGCGTGGGGCGTCGTAATCGGTAGCCATAGCGTTGTTCACTTTCGTTGCTGCGCAGCGCCATTTCAGGCACCTCAGTGAAGCAGTTTAGGTCATTAAGCAGGAGGTTGAAGAATAGTGTGCGCAACGCGACATTGCCAGCGTGTCAGGGCTATTCCGCTCCCCCGCCGGCGGCGGCGTCATGGGCCTTTCGCGCGTGGTCTCCCGCGACCGCAATCCCGCTCAGGGCAGGCAGCCAGGCCCAGCGCGTGACCTCCGAAAGGGCGTCCGCGGCCTGCTCCTCGGTGGCCGGAAGACGGGCGAGGAACAATGCGTCCGCGACGGTGCCGCGCAGCCTCTCCAGCAGGGCTCTGGCCGGGGTCAATGTCGTGGTCATGGAGCAAAGTTAGGCGCCCCGTGTTGTGGCCACGTTTCGGCGGCGTCTCCGCCGAGTAAATCTCTGGCGGGGCTGGCGGGCAGCTTCCCGTTCGGCGACTTCAAGAAAGTCCACCGCTGCGCCGTCATTTCGCTGGAGAGCCGGGCCGCGCAGCACGATCACGAGGACATCCGCAAGGCGGCCAAGGATTTGCTGGAGCAGATTGACGCGGACTAATGCCGCAGGCCGGTCCCGGCCGCTGTGGAGCCCCCTGTCGGATTCGAACCGACGACCCCCGCTTTACAAGAGCGGTGCTCTGGCCAACTGAGCTAAGGAGGCGCGCCCGTCAGGGCTGGCGCCGCGAAGGCGCTAGATAAGGTTAGCCCAAGGACGGCCTGCTGGTAAAAACGGCGATGGCCCGGTTCCCGGAAATCCGGGAACCGGGCCATCGGCTCATTCGGGCAGGCCGCCGGCGGTTAGGCCTTGGCCTTGATCGCTGCCTCGACGAAGGCCGGGAATTCGGTCTGCGCGCTGTCGCCCTTGCCCCACTGCTTGCCGTCCACCATGACGGTCGGTGTGCCCGAGACGCCGATGATGGACGCCTCCTGGGTGGCGTACTTCACCCAGGGACGGTAGGTCTTCTGATCGATGCACGAGTCGATGCTCTTGGCGCCGACTTCCGTGGCCATCTTCTTCAGGTCGTCGTCGGACAGGCCGGCGCTGCCTTCAGCCGGCTGCTTGTCAAACAGTGCGTTGACGAAATCCGAGTACTTCTCCGGGGATTCATTCACTACACACGCCGCGGCATTGGCTGCGCGGGAGGAGTAGTTGGTGGTGGAGCGGCTGTCCAGGAAGCCCAGCGGACGGTATTCCACGGTGATCTTTCCTTCGTCGCGGAGCTTCGTAAGGGTCTCGTTGTACTGGGCTTCGAAGTTCTTGCACACGGGGCAGATGAAGTCGATGTACAGCACCACCTTCACCGGCTTGCCGGCCTCAGCATCCGCACCGGGAGCCTTCACCGTGGCGGGAGGAGTTGCCGGCGCCGACGGAAGGTCGGCGATGTTCACCGTGCCGGGCTCCGACTTTGCTACCTCTGAGCCCTTCAGGAGGGTGACGCCGCCATGGACGTTGGCGTTGGCAGGAGTCGGGCCCTGGTCCGCCACGGGAGCGTTGTTCTTGAGGCTGGTGCTGACCACGAGCGCCACAACAGCGAGGATGGCAACCACTGCTACGACGATGCCCCAGCCGATCAGCAGCTTGTTCCGCTTGTCCTTTTTCAGCTGCTCTTCGCGAATCTGGCGTGCTTTCTCGCGGGCCTCTGCCGTGCGTTCTGCTTTGGACTTGCGGGGTTCGTTTGCGGGGCTCATTAGTTCCTCGTGTCGATCGGACAGGTGCGGACCACCCGGGGGCAACTCTCCCATTTTAGGGGGAAGCCCCAGAGCTTGCGCTTTCAAGCATTCCTTCAGCGTGCCCAACGGACGAATAGCACGGAAGATTCCGGCCCGTTAGGGTTGAGTGAGAGTCACAAGCAACCCCAGGGGGCCGCAATGCAACGACCTGACCACGATAAATCCGATACTAAAACGGAAACCGGGGCGGCGTCGGGCGAACACTCCGACGCTGCGAAATACGACTTCATGGTGGTGTCCAACCGCCTGCCCGTGGACCGCTGCGCACCGGGCGAACCGGGCGACGACGGGTCCGGCTGGCGCAGGTCACCCGGCGGCCTGGTGACCGCCCTTGCCCCGATGATGACCAAGACCGAAGGCGCCTGGGTCGGCTGGCACGGCGCTCCGGACGAGACGGTCAAGCCGTTCAGCCACGGCGGCATGGACCTTGTCCCCGTGCAGCTCAGCACCGACGACGTTGAGCTGTATTACGAAGGGTTCTCCAACGCCACCCTGTGGCCGCTTTACCACGATGTCATTGCGCCGCCGGAGTTTCACCGAACCTGGTGGGAGGCCTACCGCAGCGTCAACAGAAGGTTCGCCGTCGCCGTCGTCCGCCACGCCGGGCACGGCGCCACCGTCTGGGTCCAGGACTACCAGCTCCAGCTGGTGCCCCGGATGCTGCGGGAGGCGCGTCCGGACCTGCGGATCGGGTTCTTCAACCACATTCCTTTTCCCCCGCCGGAGATCTTCGCCCAGCTCCCCTGGCGCCACGCCATCATCGACGGACTGCTGGGCGCGGACCTGGTGGGCTTCCAGCGCAGCAGCGACGCCGGCAACTTCATGCGCTCGGCCAGGCGTTTCCTCGGCGCCAGCGTCAAGCAGCAGCAGGTCCACGTCAAAGGCGCAGACGGCGGCATCACGCATATCGCCCGCGCCCAGGCCTTCCCCATCTCCATCGACGTCCAGCAGATCAGCGAACTGGCCCGGAAACCGGAGATCATCGAACGGGCACGCCAGATCCGGCAGGACCTCGGCAATCCCAAGACCATCCTGCTGGGCGTGGACCGGCTCGACTACACCAAGGGAATCCGCCACCGGCTCAAGGCCTACGAAGAGCTCCTCAACGAGGGCAAGCTCCAGGTCGGCGACGCCACGCTGATCCAGGTGGCCAGCCCCAGCCGCGAGCGCGTCGAGCAGTACCGCCTGCTGCGCGAGGAAGTGGAAGGCACTGTAGGCCACATCAACGGCACGTACGACACCATTCAGAACACCGCGGTCCGCTACCTTCACCACAGCTACCCGATCGAAGAAATGGTGGCGCTGTACCTGGCCGCGGACGTCATGCTGGTCACCGCCCTCCGCGACGGGATGAACCTTGTGGCAAAGGAATACGTCACCGCCCGGACCAACAACGACGGCGCCCTGGTCCTCAGCGAATTCGCCGGCGCGGCGGACCAGCTCAAACAGGCGCTGCTGATGAATCCCCACGACATCGAAGGCCTCAAGGACACTGTAATGCGGGCCGTCAGAATGTCCCCCAAGGAGTCGGCCCGCCGCATGCGCTCCATGCGCAAGCAGATCCTGGACCACGACGTCGACTACTGGTCGGCCGAGTTCCTGCACGCACTCAATGAAAAGGTGATCCGCGATGACTCGTGAGGCAGACCGCCCCGGCACGGGCGACGCCCGGCTTTCGCTTCCACCCGAGCTGTTGGACGCCGTACGGCGCATCGCAGGCACCGAGCATCTGCTGGTCGCCATGGACTTTGACGGCACCATTTCACCGCTCGTGGACCATGCCGGGGACGCGCGCCCCCTTCCGCGTTCCGCGGCTGCTTTTTCGGAGCTCGCGGCCCTACCGAGGACGACGACGGCCCTCATCTCCGGCAGGGCGCTCGACAGCCTGCGCGCTGTCGCCTCGCCGCCGGAAGAGACGCTGCTCATCGGCAGCCACGGAGCCGAAGCCTGGCTGGGCCCAGGCTCGGCCCCGCTCACGCTCGACCCCGATCAGCGGGAACTCCTGGCCGAGGTCCGCAGCGTCCTGAAGGAGATTGTGGACCTCGCCCCGGGAACGGTCCTGGAAGACAAACCCGCGGGCGTCGTCCTCCACACGCGGCTTGCGCAGGACGATGTGGCAGAGGACGCCGTATCCGCTGCGCGGGCCGCGCTGCAGGACCGCAAGGGGGTCTTCCTCAAGAACGGCAAGAGGGTCCTTGAAACCTCGGTGGTCCACGCTTCCAAGGGCGAGGGCGTGGACTTCCTCCGGCAGGCCACCGGGGCCACGGGCGTTTTCTTTGCCGGCGACGACACCACTGACGAGGACGCCCTGGCCCGCCTGGGCCGGCACGACGTCGGGGTCAAAGTGGGGCTCGACTTCACCCAGGCGGAGTTCCGGGTGGAGGCACCGGTGCACGTCGCCGAACTGCTGGAGTCGCTGCTGCGGGAACGCCGGAAGGCAGTGGAACCGGCGTCCTGATGCGCACGGCAGGCGCCCTGCCGTGCCGGGCTGTGGGAGATCTCATATGTGACAGCCGTAACATTTGCACCCATTAAAGATAAATCTGACATACTCTAGGTGTGATGTGGCGCACAGGAACCGTGCGGCGTCACGCGATACTCCTCGGCTTCGGCCGGGGAGTACATCAAGCAGTACATAACTGAATTACATGAACCATTCACAACGGATCGTCCGGCACGTACCTGCCGGTGAAGGGATTGATAACTGTGGCAACAGTTACTTTTGATAACGCTACGCGTCTGTACCCGGGCACAGAAAAGCCCGCTGTTGACAAGCTCAACATCGAAATCGCCGACGGCGAATTCTTGGTCCTCGTTGGACCCTCCGGTTGCGGTAAGTCCACTTCCCTGCGCATGCTCGCAGGCCTCGAAGATGTGAACGCCGGCCGTATCCTCATTGGCGACCGCGATGTCACCGACGTTCCGCCGAAGGACCGCGACATCGCGATGGTTTTCCAGAACTACGCCCTCTACCCGCACATGACCGTTGCGGACAACATGGGCTTCGCCCTGAAGATCGCGGGCGTCAGCAAGGAAGAGCGCGCCGAGCGCGTCCGGGAAGCCGCCAAGCTGCTGGACCTCGAGCCGTACCTGGACCGCAAGCCGAAGGCACTCTCCGGCGGTCAGCGCCAGCGTGTCGCCATGGGCCGCGCCATCGTGCGTAACCCCCAGGTCTTCCTCATGGATGAGCCGCTCTCCAACCTGGACGCCAAGCTCCGCGTCCAGACCCGCACCCAGATTGCCTCCCTCACCCGCCGCCTGGGCGTCACCACCGTGTACGTGACCCACGACCAGGTCGAGGCCATGACCATGGGCGACCGCGTCGCAGTGCTCAAGGACGGCCTGCTGATGCAGGTGGACACCCCCCGCAACCTGTACGACCGTCCGAAGAACGTCTTCGTTGCCGGCTTCATCGGCTCCCCCGCCATGAACCTGCTCGAGCTTCCGGTCGTCGACGGCGGCGTCCAGTTCGGCGGCACCGTCTACCCGGTGCCCCGCGACGTCCTCGAAGAGGCGCACGGCCAGACCGTCACGCTGGGCAGCCGCCCCGAAGACCTCGAGACCGCTCCCCAGGGCGAAGGCCTGCAGGTTGAGGTCGACGTCGTCGAAGAACTCGGCGCCGACGCCTACGTCTACGGCCACACCACGCTCGACGGCAAGATCCACGACATCGTGGCCCGCGTCGACGGCCGCCGCCCCCCGATGAAGGGCGAGTCCATCTGGGTCCGTCCGCAGTCCGGCCACGTACACCTGTTCGACACCAAAACCGGCGAGCGCCTGGGCGCCTAGTCCCCACCGGCTCCCTAACCTCGCTCCGCTTCGGCCAGGGAACCCTGCCGGCGTGGGCCCAGGCACCGCAACCGACGGCGGCCCTTCTCAACCGGAAGGGCCGCCGTCGGCCGTTAAGCACCGGCTGCCTGCCTCCTGTTAGGTACGCTGCCCCAACGTACGGAAGAATTGACCCCATGACCGAGGAATACAGCGCCCAGTGGCACGACGAACCCACCGACTACGGGCAGATCGGCAAACTGCCGCGGTTCGAGCCCGCCAGCGCCAATGACGAGAAAATGTCCTCGGTCGCCAGTTCGCTGAACATCACGGCCGCCGCCGCTGATCCGGAACTGCTCGATCTTCCGTGGCACGTCGCGCTCGAAGACTGGCCGGCGGAGAACCTCGCCGCGCTCCCCCGAGGTATCTCGAGGCACATCGTCCGCTTCGCGCACCTCGGCGGTTCCGTCATCGCCATCAAGGAAACGTCCGAACACGTTGCCCGCCACGAGTACCACATGCTCCGCAAGCTGGCCCGGCTGGACGTTCCCTGCGTGGAGCCCGTCGCCGTCATCACCGGGCGCACCACGCCCGACGGCAGGCCGCTGAACCCGGTGCTGGTCACGCGCCACCTGAAGTTCTCCATGCCGTACCGCGCGCTCTTCTCCCAGATGCTGCGCAAGGACACCCTCACCAGGCTCATCGACGCCCAGGCGCTGCTGATGGTGCGGCTGCACCTGATCGGCTTCTACTGGGGCGACGTCTCGCTGTCCAACACCCTGTTCCGCCGCGATGCCGGCGCCTTCGCCGCCTACCTCGTCGATGCCGAAACCGGCGAGCTCTATCCTGACCTCTCCACCGGCCAGCGCGAGTATGACCTCGAGATTGCGCGCGTCAACATCGCCGGGGAGCTCATGGATCTCCTGGACGGCGGCCTGATCGAGGAGAAGGTGGACCCGGTGGCCACGAGCGAACTCATCATGGAAAGCTACCGCCGCCTCTGGACGGAACTGACCGAGAAGGAATCGTTCGAGCTCGGCGAACGCTGGCGGGTGGGTGCCCGCATCCGGCGCCTCAACGAGCTGGGCTTCGACGTCGAGGAATACGCGATCAAGACCACCCAGAACGGCTCCACCATCCAGCTCCAGCCGAAGGTCGTGGACGCAGGCCACCACATGCGGCGCCTGCTGCGCCTCACCGGGCTGGATGCCCAGGAGAACCAGGCCCGCCGCCTGCTCAATGACATGGACTCGTTCCGTGCGGACAACAACCCGGAGATGGACGAGGAGTACAGTGCGCACCTCTGGGTGAGCCAGATCTTCGAGCCGATCGTCCGCTCGATCCCCCGCGACCTGTCCGGCAAGCTCGAACCCGCCGAGGCCGTGCACGAGGTGCTCGAACACCGCTGGTACATGTCCGAAAAGCAGGAACGCCACATCCCGCTGGCGGAAGCCGTCCAGTCCTACATCGATTCCATCCTGCGCCACCGCCGCGACGAGGCCGCCATCATGCTGAACCCGGACACCGGGCTGCTGAAGATCCTGGAAGTGGAAACCGAGGAATCACGGTACGGCGCCGAGGAATCCATCGACGAGTACCCCGACGCCGACGACTGAGGCACCGCACTCAGGGCTCCAGCGACGCCGCCAGTCCCGCGAGCACCGGCTCGCGGCCGAGTTCGATGTGTGAGTAGGCGAGCGAATAGGCCAGATCGGCCTTTCCGCCGAGGATGGCCTTGCACAGTTCCATGTGCTCGTCGCGCTGGAGCTCGTTGCTGCGGTTATGGGCCAGGCCGAAGATCCAGCGCATGCGGCCGAAGAGCGGCTTGACTGAATCAATGAGCAGCCGGTTGCCCGAGAGATGGACGATCTCGGCATGGAATTCCGCACTGAGGCGAACCACGTCGTCGGTCCGTTCGTCGTCGATCGCCTGCCGGGTTTCGTCCAGGAGTTCCTGCAGACGGCCGCCCGGCTGGCCCGCGGAAACGCGGATGGCCGCCATGCGGGCCGCGAAGGTTTCCAGGCAGAGCCGGACGTCGAAGAGTTCGTTGACGTCCGTGAGGGTCAGCTGCCGTACGACGGCACCCCTCCTGGGGAACGTCTCCACGAACCCGTCCTGCTCGAGGCGTTGGATGGCCTCCCGCACGGGGATCCTCGAAACGCTGTAAAGCTCGGACAGTTCACGTTCGCGCAGCCGCATGCCCTGCGCGTATTTTCCGGCCACGATCCCCTCAAGGACCAGCTGGTAGACCTGTTCGGCGCGGGCTTCGTCGTCGCGGCCGTTCAGCGTCTCAGGCATCGGCTTGGCCACTATCCCATTCCCATCTGTGCAGTCGCCCCAGGAGCCGGGCGGGCCTTGCCGCTCAGCGTTCCTCCCGAGCATACACGGGCGGAAACAGCTCGCCGGAAGTCCTACGGGACGCGTCCCGCAGCGAATAGGCAGAGCGCATTTTGTCAAAGAGTTCCTGGCCCCTGCGGCGCCAGAAGCCGAGGTCGACGCCGTCGATCTCCCCGTCCCGCATGATGGTCCTCCCGGCCACCACTGACAGCACCGCCTGGCGGGCCGTGCCGTTCAGCAGGAGGGTACGGAAGGGATCATCACGGACGCCGTCCCGGACATCGTCGAGCGAAAAAGCCACCATGTCCGCCTGCGCTCCGGGTTCAAGCCGTCCCAGGTCCGGACGCCGCAGCGCCCGGGCTCCGCCCAGCGTGGCGGCATCGAAGTATCCGGCCACGTCCCCTGCGCCGGTATCCCCGGCCAGGATCTTGGCCAGCTGCACTCCGGCGTCGATGCCGCGGATCAGGTCCGGCGGAAAGGAATCCGTGCCCAGGGCAATGTTGATGCCGGCGGCCTTGTAGGCCGCGAATGAGTCCAGCGTGCTTCCGTAGCGCAGGGAGGTCAGCGGGCAGTGGACGATGCTGGCTCCGGAGTCCGCCAGCCGGGCGAGGTCGCCACGGTCCTCGCCATGGACTGCAGGGTTCCGGTCCGTGTACGTGGCGTGCGGAATGAGGAGCCTCCCGTTGAGCAGGCCCACCTGGTCGATGAGCTCCAACGGAGTTACGCCGTGTTCGTCCATGATGAGCCGGCGTTCCAACAGGCCCTGCAGGGAGTGCAGCCGGACCAGGACATTCCGCTCCGCCGAGAGCTGTGCGGTGGCTTTGAGCAGCTCCAGCCCAAGGGTCTCGATCCGGCAGGGAAGGAGGACTCCTTCCACCAAGGGGTCGGCCAGGCCGCGGACGTGGTCCAGGAACGCCACGGCGTCGGCGAATCCGGCGGCTCCTTGGCCGTCGTCGAACAGCACGGAGCGTTCGCCGCACTGTAGCACCACGTTGACCCCGGCCCGGTAGGCCGGTCCGAGGTAGCCGCGCAACCCCAGCCGGCTGCTGGTCTCGGCCATCCCCGCGAGCTCGTCGAATGTTTCCGCCCATTCGGAATGGACCTCGGAAGCGATCGGCACGTACGTGGTGATGCCGTGCAGGACCAGCTGGATCAGGGCATATTCGCGAATCTGCTGGCGTTCCCCGGCCGTGAAGACATCCGCGCGGCGGCTGCGGAAGTAGTCCTCGGACCACTGGTAGCCCTTGCCGAGTTCCGGATCTGCCCAGCTATCCAGGAGCAGGTGGTCTATATCCGTAAGGGCATCCAGGTCGATCAGCCCCGGCGTGATCAGGGACTCCCCCAGGTCCAGCTCGGCGTCAAAGGCACCCTGGTAGTCCCTGCCGACAAACTCAATGGTGGCGTTCCGGTACACCACGCAGGCGTCGTCCAGGAGGACGTGCCTGCCGTTACGGTAGCCGAGCACATGCCGGGCGTTTACCTTCGTGATCACAGCGGGTCCTTTCTAAGGTGGCAGTTCTGCGATTCTACCTGTTTGGTATTCCAAATACGGCATTATTTGTGATTTACATCGCACCAAACGTGCCCTACTCTATTTTTGGTATACAAAACGTTCCGGAGCTTGCTCCTTGGACCATGAATCGAGCACCCCCGTTGACCCAGCTACAGTCCACCGCCGAACCTGGCGCTGCGAGTTCATCCCCCGCCGGCAACGGCGCCCCTTCCGGCCGGAGCAAAGCCGCCCCCAAGGCAGGGCCCGCAGGCGAGGCCGCCCCGGTCGAGGCGAGATCGCTCCTCGCAACGGCCTGGCTGCGAATCCGCCGGAGCAGGATCGCGCTGCTGAGCCTTTGCGTCGTGGTGGCCATCGTGCTGTTCGCCATCCTCGCCCCGTTCCTCAGCGCCGTGTCCGGCAACGATCCCTTCACTTCCAACACCAGCCCCGAGGTGCTGGACGATTTTGAAACCCCCGGCCTGCCGCTCCCCGGTTACATGTACCCCTCGGCCGGTCACTGGCTTGGCGTGGAACCGGGACTTGGCAGGGACCTGTTTGCCAGGCTGGCCCACGGCGGCCAGGTTTCGCTGACCATTGCCCTGCTGTCCACTGCCGTCTCCGTGGTCCTGGGGACCGTGCTCGGTGCCGCGGCCGGGTATTTCGGCGGCAAAACGGACGCGATCATCAGCCGGATCATGGACCTCTTCCTGGCCTTCCCCCATCTGCTGCTGGTGCTCTCGCTGACTCCCATCCTGCAGTCGCGGCTCCGTGACACCCCTCTCGGCCAAGGCAGTTTCCTTCCCATGGCGTCGCTGGTGATCATCCTGGGCTTCTTCGGCTGGGCGTACCTTGCCCGCATCGTCCGCGGCCAGGTGCTGAGCCTCCGCGAGCGCGAGTTCGTCGAGGCTGCCCGGTCCTTCGGCGCCTCACACCTGAGCATCCTGTTCCGGCAGGTCATCCCCAATGTCATGGGCGTGGTGCTGGTTTACGGCACAATGCTCATCCCCACCAACATCTCCGCAGAGGCAGCACTGTCATTCCTCGGCGTCGGCGTCAAGGACCCCACGCCGTCGTGGGGCCAGATGCTCAACGCCGCCCAATCAGGCAACTGGTACCTCAGCGATCCCTGGTTCCTGGCTGTCCCCGGCACCATGCTTATCGTCACCGTCCTGGCATTCAATCTGCTCGGTGACGCCGTGCGTGACGCACTGGACCCCAAAGCCTCCCGCCACTAACCCATCCCCTCGAACTCCGTTCCATCCACCCCTCTGAGGAGCACTATGAAAACCCGCACCAGAGCACTGGCACTTGCCGTGCTGATCGCCACGGCGGCCACCGGCTGCGCGGCAGGCCAGAACCAGCCCGGCACCGCCAAACCCGGAGGCTCCGTCACCGACATCGCTGCGCACGTGGTGAAATCCGGTTTCAATGCCAAGGGCGGCAACATCAACGTCCTGATGTCGTCCGACTTCCAGACCCTGGACCCGGGAAACAGCAACTACGTGCAGACGGCCAACGTCGGCCAGCTGTACTACCGGACCCTGACCATGGCCAAGGAGACGGCCGGCCAGCCGCCCACCATCGTTCCGGACCTCGCAACGGACACCGGCCAGGTTTCCAAGGACGGGCTCACCTGGACGTTCACCCTGCAGGAGGGCGTCAAGTTCGAGGACGGCCGCCCCATCACCTCCGCCGACATCAAGTACGGCGTCGAACGCACCTTCGCCCAGGACGTCTTCACCCAGGCCCCGCAAGAGCTCAATGCAGCGCTCGACGCCGGCGGCTACAAGGGGCCGTACAAGGATCCCTCCGCGGTGCTCAAGGCAGTGGAAACCCCTGACGAGCGCACGGTCGTATTCCATCTGAAGAAGCCGTTCGCCGAATTCCCGGCCCTCGCCTCGCGCTCCAACACCGCGCCCGTCCCGAAGGACAAGGACACCAGGCTGGACTACACCAACCACCCGGTGTCCTCCGGCCCTTACATGGTGGAAACGTACAACCGCGGCAAGTCACTCAAGCTGGTCCGCAACCCGCACTGGGATCCCGCCACAGACCCCAACCGCACGGCCCTGCCGGACACGTTCAGCTTCTCGCTCTCCACTTCGCAGGCCACCATCAGCCAGCAGCTCCTGGCCAACTCGGACCCCAACGCCATCACGCTGGACTCCAACGGTGCACTGCAGACCTCCGATTCGGCCAAGCTTGCCGACGCGCAGGTCAAGGACAGGGTGGCCTCCGGCCTGCTCGGCTGCAACGACGTCCTGAGCCTGAACACGGAAAAAATCTCCGATCCGGATGTCCGCAAGGCCATCGCACTCGCCCTGGACCGCCAGTCCATCCTGGTGCAGTACGGGGGGCGCCGCTTCGGCGAAATCACGCAGACTCCGCTCAACGCCAAGATGCGCGGCTACGTAGCCCAGGAATTGGAACTTGATCCCAGCGGAAAGCCCAAGCTCGACGAAGCCAAGAAGCTCCTCGAAGGCAAGACCTACCCCAAGTCCCTCACCTTCGGCTACGCCAACAACCGCGACGCCTACAAGAACACCGGCACCGTGGTCCAGCAGAACCTCAAGGCGCTGGGCATCGACGTCCAGCTTGTGCCGATTCCGGCCCCTAACTACTACTCGATCATGGCCAGCGACCAGCTGCCGGACATCGGGCGCTCCGGCTGGTGCGGGGGCGCCGATCCTGCCTCGGTCCGGACCTCGGCCGATCCCATCCTGGGACCCAACAACGACGGCACCAGCTACGGCTTCTCCAACACCTCGCGGTATTTCGATCCGCAGGTCTCCAGGGCCATGTTCGAGCTCCGGAACACTTCGGGGACCTCTGAGGAACTGGGCAGGAAGTGGTCCGAGGAATTCGGCAAGGCCCTGAAGACCTACCCGATCATCCCGCTCATCCGCAGCCACACCAACAGCGTGGTCGGCTCCAACATCCGCAACGCCCAGGTGGGCTACTTCTTCGGCGGCATCGACCTCTCGATCGTCGGCGTCGAGCACTAACCGGGCTTCGTCCAGAAGGAGACGCGGGCCGCCCGGCACCACCCGGGCGGCCCGCAACCAGCACAATGATCAGATTCATACTTCGCCGGTCAGGCTCCCTGATCCTGCTTCTCATAGCCGTCAGCTTCATCACCTTCACGCTGTTCCAGCTGGGGCCTGCGGACCCGGCGTCCGCAGCCTGCGGACAGGAGTGCACGCCTGAACGCGTCGCGGAGGCACGCGTCGCCCTCGGCATGGACCAGCCGTTCCTGGTCCAGTACGCCGACTACATGCGCGGACTCGTCGCGCCGCGGATGATCGGCGCCCCCGGCGCCGAATCCGTCTGCCAATGGCCGTGCCTGGGCAAGTCGTTCCAGACCAACGAGGACGTCTCGGACATCATTGGCCGGTCCCTGCCCTACACGCTGTCCATGGCCATCGGCGCCCTTGTGCTCTGGACGGTTTCCGGCGTCGGACTCGGTTTGCTGGCCGCCCTTCGCAAGGGAAGCGCGACGGACAAGTTCATCGTCGGCGCCGCCTCGGTGGGGGTCTCGCTGCCCATCCCGGTCACGGGCCTGTTTCTCCTGCTGGTGTTCGTCAACCAGCTCCATCTCCTGCCGTTCACCACCAACGAGATTGCCAGCCCGCTGGGCCCGCAGGGACCGTGGGCGTGGGTGCTGAACTATCTTCTCCCGTGGATTGCCCTCGCCGTGCTGTTCAGCGCGTCCTACATCAGGGTCACCCGCACCAACATGATCGAGACGTTCGGCGAGGACTTTATCCGCACGGCCCGCGCCAAGGGCCTGGCCCCGAGGACAGTGACGTTCAAGCACGGTGTCCGGGCCGGCATCACGCCGGTCGTGACCATGCTGGGCATGGACATCGGGCTGCTGCTCGGCGGCGCCGTCCTGACCGAGCAGATCTTCTCGGTCCCCGGGCTTGGATTCACTGCCGTCCGGGCCGCCATCTCCGGCGACCTCCCCGTCACCATGGCCATCACCATGCTGGCCGCATTCTTCGTCATCGTCGCGAACGTCGTCGTCGACCTCGCCTATGCCGCCATCGATCCCCGAGTGAGGCTCCAATGACCCAGCTCCAGCCCAGCACGCCGGCCACCGAACAGGAGGCAATCCCCTTCCTGGACGTCCGCAATCTTTCGGTGAAGTTCCCCACGGACGACGGCCTGGTCTCGGCCGTCAACGGCATGGACTTCTCGCTCCAACGCGGGCAGACCCTGGGCATCGTCGGCGAATCGGGGTCCGGGAAGTCCGTCACGAGCCAGGCCCTGATGGGTCTGCTCAAGGGCACCTCCGCACAGGTCAGCGGCCAGGCCCTGTTCCAGGGCAGGGACCTCGTCACGCTGCCGGAGTCCGGAATGCGCCGGCTGCGCGGCCGGAACATCGGCATGATCTTCCAGGACCCCCTCTCGGCGCTGCACCCCTTCTACACCGTGGGCCACCAGATCGCCGAGGCCTACCTCGTCCACAACAGTGCCACCAGGAAACAGGCCCGGGCCGCCGCCGTCGAGATGCTCGGCCGGGTCGGCATCCCGAGCCCAGAGCAGCGCTTCGATGAATACCCGCACCATTTCTCCGGCGGCATGCGGCAACGGGCCATGATAGCCATGGCGCTCATCTGCGAACCGGAGCTGCTCATCGCCGACGAACCCACGACGGCCCTGGACGTCACGGTGCAGGCCCAGATCCTCGACCTCATGGCCGAGCTCCAGGCAGAGACCAACTCGGCGCTCATCCTCATCACCCACGACCTTGGCGTCGTGGCCGAGGTGTGCGATTCCGTGCTGGTCATGTACGGCGGCCAGTGCGTCGAGTCCGGCGCGGTGGACGAGATCTTCTACGACACCCGGCACCCCTATACCCTGGGGCTGCTCAAATCCATGCCCACACTCAACAGCTCCTCCGGCCGGCTGAGCCCCATCCCGGGCCAGCCGCCGTCGCTCCTTGACCTGCCCGCGGGATGCATTTTCAGCTCGCGCTGCGAATACGCCGCCCTGGCCGGCGACGGCGTCTGCCGTGAGCAGAGGCCCGCCCTCCAAGCCGAGAACGGCCACGGGACGCGCTGCCATCTCAGCGGCCCGCAGATCACCACCATCCGGAATTCGCGTTAGGACCCGCCATGGACAACCAGGCAATTCTCCAGGTGGAGAACCTCCAGAAGCACTTTCCCGTCAAAGGCGGCCTCTTCTCCCCCGACAGCAGCCGTGCAGCAAAAGCCGTCAAAGCCGTCGACGGCGTCTCGTTCAGCCTGGAACGCGGCCAGACTTTGGGGCTCGTGGGTGAGTCCGGCTGCGGGAAGTCCACGACCGGCCGCATGATCTCCCGGCTGCTGGATCCGACGGGCGGGAGGATCATGGTCGACGGCGCCGACATCAGCCAGCTGCGCGGCCGGGAGCTGTACAACTTCCGCCGCAAGGTGCAGATGATTTTCCAGGACCCGTTCGCGTCGCTCAATCCGCGGCAGACCGTGGGGACGGCCATCGCGGCACCCATGGTGGCGCAACGGATCAACCCCGCCGGCGGGCTGAAGAACCGGGTCAAGGAGCTCCTGGATCAGGTGGGCCTCAAGCCGGAACACTACAACCGCTTCCCGCACGAGTTCTCCGGCGGCCAGCGGCAGCGCGTGGGCATCGCCCGGGCCATTTCGCTGAACCCGTCGGTGATTGTGTGCGACGAGCCCGTGTCTGCCCTGGACGTCTCGGTGCAGGCGCAGGTGGTCAACCTCCTGCAGGAGATCCAGCGGGACACCGGTGTCGCGTACATCTTCATCGCCCACGACCTTTCCGTGGTCCGGCACATCTCCCATCAGGTGGCCGTCATGTACCTCGGCAAGATCGTCGAACAAGGATCCCGGGACGAGCTGTTCCGCGATCCCCGGCACCCCTACACGCAGGCGCTGCTGTCGGCTGTCCCCTTGCCGGATCCCAGGGCTGCCCGGAGGCAGCAGAAGATCCGGCTCCGCGGGGATCTGCCGTCACCGGCCAATCCCCCAAGCGGCTGCGTCTTCCGCACCCGCTGTCCCCTCATCGGGACGCTCCCCGAAGAGCAGCAGCAGCACTGCATCAGCGAGATCCCCGCACCGGCCGGCCCGGCCGCACCTGCGTGCCACCACGCGGGACTGGCAGCCGCCGTCGCCGCGGGTGTGCAATAGACCCACAACAAAGGAGCACTACATTGACTACCCTGATCCGCGCCGTCCGGCCCTGGGGACAGGCGCTGAGCGACGTCCTCATCACGGAGGGCAAGATCGCCGTCGTCGAACCGCATGACCCGGCGAGACCGGCGGCGAGCGCCGCGCGCGAGCCGGCGGCCGTCGTCGAAGGCCGCGGCCGGCTGCTGGTGCCGTCCTTCTCCGACGTCCACGTCCACCTGGACTCCACCCGTATCGGGCTGCCGTTCCGCGAGCACACGGGCGGGCCGGGTGTGTGGGCAATGATGATGAACGACCGGCTGAACTGGCGCAACGCCGAAGTCCCGCTGCAGGAACGCGTCAACAACACGCTCGGCCGGATGATTGCGCGGGGCACCACCCGTGTCCGTTCCTACGCCCAGGTCGATGTGGACTGCCGCCTGGAGCGTTTCGAGGCCGTCGCCGCGGCCAAGGACCAGTTCAGGGACCAGGCCGACGTCGAGATCATCGCGTTCCCGCAGGCCGGCCTCCTGCTTGAGGAGGGCACCGTCCCCTTGATGGAGGAGGCGTTGAAGGCCGGGGCGAACGTCATGGGCGGCATCGATCCGTGCAGCCTGGACCGCGACCCCGCCCGGCACCTGGACATCGTGTTCGGGCTGGCTGAGAAGTACCAGGTCCCCATCGACATCCACCTGCACGAGCCCGGCGAACTCGGTGTCTTCAGCACCGACCTGGTGCTTGAGCGCACCCGCGCCTTGGGCATGCAGGGCAAGGTCACCATGTCCCACGCCTACCAGCTGGGCAGAGTCTCCGAGGCCACCACGCGCCGGCTGATCGAGGAGTTCGCCGAGCTGGACATCTCCATGGCATCGGTGGCGCCGGCAGCAGCCGGCCAGCTCCCGCTCCCGATGCTTGCCGAGGCCGGTGTCCGCGTGGGCCTGGGCGAAGACGGCCAGCGGGACTACTGGTCCCCGTACGGCAACACGGACATGCTGGACCGCACGTGGCAGCTCGCCTTCACGCACGGCTTCCGCAAGGACGAGCTGATCGAACACTGCCTGGCCATCGCCACGGTGGGCGGCGCGAGCGTCCTGGACCCGTCGGCGACGCGGCTCAAGGGCACGGCGCACCGCCCCGGCCTTGATGCGGGCGATCCTGCCGAGCTGCTGCTGCTCGACGGCGAGACGGTGGCCTCCGCGGTCATGGACCGCGGCACCGACCGCACCGTGATCCACCGGGGCAGGGTTGTCGCCGACGGGCTGGAGCTGGTCTAGGTCTGCCATGCGAAAGTGGCCGGCCCCTCCGCTGAGGGACCGGCCACTTTTCGTTGTGCCGGCGGGCACGGCGCCGCGGGCTTTAGCGCCCGACGGCGGCCGGCATGCCGGGGAGTTCCCCGGCTGGCGCGCCAGTGGTCACCGGAGCCCCGCGCACGGCGTGGTAGCCGGCCCCGGCCAGCAGGACCGCTTCCGCTGCCAGCACCCAGAACGTGGCGTTCCAGCCTCCCGACCACTCGTGCAGGAAGCCGGCGGCCAAGGGCCCCAGGGACGCCAGCGCGAAGCCCAGCCCCTGGCTCATGGCGGAGAGCCGTCCTGCGCTTTGTGGCCCGGCGGACCGGATGACCATCAGGGCCATGCCCAGCCCGAAGCCTGCGCTCTGGACGACCCCCAGCGCGCCGACCGTCACAAACTGCAGCTCGGCGGGGGCCGCGAGAACACCCAGCATCGCCGCGGCCACCAGCAGCCCGAGCCCCGGAGCCATGTACTTCAGGACCGATGCGCGCCCGGCGAGGACCGGCGCCAGCAGGCTCGCCGGGAGGCCGGCAATGCTGAACCACGCCAGCAGTCCCGCCGCGGCTTCCGCGGTCACGCCCTTTGAGACCAGGAACACTGCCAGCCACGAGGTGATGGCGAAATACAGCAAGGCCTGCAGTCCGAAGAACGCGGTCACCGCCCATGCCGTCCGCTGCTTCCACAGCGGGACAGCCGGAAGGCGGACGCCGGCCTCTGTCGCGATATCCGTGGGCGAAACGCCCGTCACTGACCCCGCGGCCTGCGGTGGCCGGCCCCGGGCGCCGCGGACGCCGGCGCCGCGGATACCGGCGCCGCGGATACCGGCGCCGCGGATCAGGACGGCAGCCAGCAGTGCCGGGATGGCCCAGACCGCCAATGCCCAAGCCAGACTCCCGCCAAGGGAATGCTGCAGCGGCTGGACCAGCCCTGCCCCCATCGCGGCCCCGAGTCCGAAGCCCATGGTGCAAAGCCCCGTCCACCACCCCGTCCCGCGGTTGGCCTTGACGATCTGCGGCACCAGGACGCTGGCCGTCATGATCGAGGCTCCGGCAAGGAAGGTACCGGGAAGCAGCAGTCCAGGCACCAGCACACGCCCCACCAACGCAACAGCCAGCACCAGGAGCGCCAACGCCACAGCCGGGCCGGTCCCTAGGCGCCGGGCCAGCCAGGGACCGCAAGGAGCCGAGACGCCGAACGCCAGCACGGGCAAGGCGCCCAGCAGCGGGAGCAGGTGCGGGTCCAGCCGGAAGCCCCCTTCCAGCTGTCCCATGACTCCCGCAACGGTGGTGATGGCCGGGCGCAGATTGACGGAGACAAGGACCAGGGCAACCAGCATCCCGGCCGCGGCGAACCCCCTGGCGTGCCCCGTCAGACTGCGGCGCGGCGGGCGTGCTGCTCCCATTGATTGCCTCCCACTAATCCCATTTGGTATACCAAATAAGACTAGGGGCGCGGCGGATCAAAGTAAACCGGGGTTTTAGTGGAGGCGAATGCGACCATCCGTTTTAGGACAGCTCGTTTTGGAATACCAGAATCTAGATGGCTTTGCCCGGGTTCAGGAGACCCGCAGGGTCAAAGAGCTCCTTGATCCGGTGCTGCAGCTCGCGGATGGGCTCGGGCTGCTCCAGGCCGAGCCAGCGCAGCTTGTACTGCCCCACGCCGTGCTCGCCAGTGATGGTGCCGCCCATGTCCAGCGCCACCGCGATTGACGCGTCGAGGGCCTTGTTCAGTCGCCGCATGGCGTCCGCGTCCACCTGGTCGTTCACGCGGTCCACCCAGAAGGTGGGGTGCAGGTTTCCGTCGCCCGCATGCGCCACCACCTTCAGCTTCACGTCGTGGACCTCCGCCAGTGATTCGAGGGCGGCCACATAGCCCACGAGCCGGGAGCGCGGAACGGCGACGTCCTCGCCCACCCGGTACTGGTCATCGACTTCAACGCCCCTGCTGTTGCGTCGCAGTTCCACCAGATCCTCGGCTTCCGCGCTGGCCTCGGTGGTGACCACAGCACCGCCCGCGGCAAGGACTTCGCGCACGACGTCGGCCTCCGCCGCCGCGCCGAAGCCGTCGGTCTGGATCAGGAGCAGCGAGGCGCCCCGGGAGGCCAGGTCCGAGCCGTGGATCTCGTCCAGCTGGGTGAGGGACCCGCCGTCGAGCAGTTCCATGATGGCGGGCTGCACGCGGGACCTGCCCACGGCGAGCACCCCGGCGGCGGCCTGCCGGAAGTCCGGGTAGAACGCGGCAATGGTGTGCACCTCGCGTGACAGGTACTTGAGCCGCACCGTCACACCCACCACAATCCCCAGCGTCCCCTCGGAACCGACGAACAGCCCCGTGAGGTCGTAGCCCGCCACGCCCTTGAAGGTCTGGTGGCCGGTGTGGATCAGGCTGCCGTCAGCCAGCACCACGTCCAGCGCCAGCACTGAATCCCGGGTCACCCCGTACTTGGCGCACCGTAGCCCGCCGGCATTAGTGGCAACATTTCCGCCGATCGTTGACGTCCGGAAACTGGCCGGGTCCGGAGCAAACATCAGCCCGTGCCGCGCCGCGGCGTCGTTAAGGTCGGCATTGACCACACCTGGTTCAACCACGGCGGTCTCATCGTCCGGATTCAGGTCCAGGATCCGGTTCATCCGTTCCAGGCTGAGAACAACCGATCCCTCGCTGGCGTGCGCGCCGCCCGAGACCCCCGTCCCGGCCCCGCGTGGCACGATTGGCACGTTGTGGGCTGCGCACGTTCGGACAGTCTCCTGCACGTCAGACACCGAACCGGCAAAGACGACGGCAAGCGGCAGCTGGTAATCCAGCACCGGCGCCTGGTCCACCGCGTAGGCAGCCAGGGCGGACTCGTCCTGGAGTACTTTTCCTGGCCCCAGGACTGATGTGAGTTCGTCAGCAATGCTGCCCATTAGCTCTCCCGTTTCGATCACGTATGGCTCCCAGTCTAGATGTCGGGATGGCGTGGTTTGCGGGCCTTTTGGCGCCGGGGCACCCCGTTACCCCTCATCGCCCTCGCACGCCGCCGCACAGACGTCCTCTTTGCCATGCTCAGAGACGGAACGCTTTACCAGGATCCCGAACCACGGAATCTGCCCCGCAAATGATCCGCCAACCATGTCGGAGCAATATCTACCGCGACACCACCCGGTACGGCATCACCTGAGGGGCGCAGAGTGCAATAGTTGCCGTACTCAGGCCGGGGCTTTTTATCCCGATCTGGCCGTACCCCTCCACTGAACTGACTTATTGGCTCAGTTCGCTGGTTTCCCCGAACTACTTACCGAAGGGAAGTGCTCCCCGTGGCTGGCTATCGTTACTGGTGTCTCATAGATTGGCGACATGTTTAAGGATGCTGGGGCTCTGTGGCTCGATATCGTCGAGGACGTCCGATGGTATCCCTCGCCCCATAACTCCCAGCCCATCAAGCTGAGGGCCATCAGCGAGACAGCTGCACGGGTTTATTATGACCTTGACCTCGGGCTGCCTGCCGAATCGTTTGGCATCCCTTTCGCCCACGTTTGTGCAGGCGTCTTCCTGGAGTCGTTGTCTGTGGTCGCCGCCGCCCGCGGCTACCGCACCATCGAGGCCCTTGACCACTCCGAAATGGATTTCGATGCCGTAGACCGTTTGCATCTTATTGGCACAGTGCGATTGGAACCCACCGACGCGGATGCCGAGGCCCGGTCCGCGGCTCAACGTCGGCTGGCTGCATTCCGGTCTAGACAGACTTCCCGCCGGCCCTATGACAGCAGGATCGTGGGCGATGAGATTCTGTCGGCAGCTTCTTCGATCGCCACCGAGCAAGGATTCGATTTCCGCTCGACGGTGGATGCCCGCATGGTCTCTTCGCTAGTGCGGATCAATCAGAAGACTCTTTTTTCTGATTTGCGCAATGACGCGGTCTACGCCGAGATCATGCAGTGGTTGAGGTTCTCAAAGGATGAAGCGGCCGCAAAGGCGGACGGGCTGAGTGCAGAAACCATGATCATGCCTGGTCGGGTGCTTCGCTTCGCGATGCGGAACCGCAGTCTTTGGTCCTTCCCGGTAATCGGCGGCCTCATTAGAACCATGTATCTGCGCACGATGCGCGGGGTGCGACAGCTCGGGTGGCTGGAAGGCCCATTCGCCGAGCCTTCCCACTTTCTCGAAGCCGGGCGTACCTTCATGCGGGTCTGGCTCTTCTTCTCTGAAAGAGGCGTGTACCTGCATCCCTTCGGCACTGTGATCACCAACCCGGCCTCGCACGCCGAATTCGTTTTGGAGGCCGGAATCCACGAATCCGCGAACAGAATGGCGTGGATGCTCTTCAGATTCGGCTACAGCTCCAGCCCTCCAACAGCACACCGCCGCCCCGCCACCTCGATGCTGCTCGGTTTTTTGCCCGAGGGACACGTCCCGACAGGAGCTACTCCTTGAGTAAAACGTTCATTTTCGCATTTGTCTTTCTGATGGACAGGTTTGTCGGGCTTTTCACCCCAAGGGTCTCCACTCATCGGATACTGCTGATGCCCGGCATTGAGCCGTTTCGGTGGGCCGCCGGACGCTGGAGGGCCTGGCGAACCTTTGAGATGGCAGCCAAACGCGTACCGGCCTATCGCGACTTCCTCTTCGAACGTGGTGTACCTGGAAAGCTTTCCCTCAAGGGCAAGACACTTGCGGAGGCCTTCGCCGCACTGCCAGAGATGGACAAAGACAGCTATATCAGACGCTGGACCATTCCGGCCCGCAGCGTCGACGGCGTTCTTCCCCGCCACGGTGTCGTTGTCGATGAATCTTCGGGGAGTTCAGGCGTGCCCACCAGCTGGGTGCGTGGCCTCGACGAACGCCTCGCCACCCGACAGCTGCTCCAGGTTGGCTTCTCGCGCACTGCGGAGACCCTCAAGAAGCAGCCGTTCGTGCTCAACTGCTTCTCGCTCGGAGCGTGGGCGACAGGAATGAACGTTAGTACTTCCCTCACGGACGTCACCATGATCAAATCCATTGGCCCGGACCGTGACAAGGTAATCGCCACGATGCTCGAGTTCGGGACGGATTACACATACATCATCCTCAGTTACCCGCCCTTCCTGAAGGCTTTGTTCGAAGATGACCGCATCAACTGGGAAGCCTACGACATCGTGGCGGCGTTCGGCGGCGAGGGCATCAGCGAGAACATGCGCGCGCACATCACAAAGTACGCCCACAGCGCTTTCGGCTCCTACGGGGCCTCCGACCTTGAGATCAACCTGGCTATCGAGACGGACTACACAGTGGAGCTCCGACAGGCCATCGCGGCCAACCCCGCACTGTCGGCGCGGCTCACCAGGCAGGCAGAGTACGGTGTGCTGCCGATGATCTTCCAGTTCAACCCCTACGACTACCTCATAGAAACAAACGAGGACGGAGAACTGGTCGTCACGATCGTGCGGAAAGAGAACGTCAATCCGCGGATCCGATACAACATTCATGACCGCGGGCACGTGCTGCGCGTGCGCGACCTCAACGCCGTGCTCAAGGAATTCGGGCTCGAACACATCATTCGGCAGCAGTTCCTCGATCTCCCCCTGCTCTTTCACTACGGCAGGAGCGACCTGTCCGTCGACTTCAACGGAGCCGTCGTCGCACCGGATGCACTGCGCGACGTCCTCAGCGGCGACCGGACCCTTCTTGCGGCGGTAGAGAACCACCGCCTCGTCAGTTTCGAAGACGAGCAGGGAAACCGACAACTTCACATCGCGCTGCAGCTCACCGCGAAAGCCACTCACGAGCGCACCCTGGACGAGGTTGCCTACAGGAAATACATCCTTGAGCAACTTAGAGGCATGAACGGCGATTTCAACAACGCAATCCTTACATCACCTGACACAAGCCTGCCCACGGTTGCGTTCTATCCGCTACGCACAGGCCCGTTCAGGTCTGACGGCGCGAAGCTCAAGAACGAGTACGTTTGGCAACTCGGTCCCTCAGCCCCCCAAGACTGGAGCCTGGACCTCACCTTCCAGGCACGGAAGAATCCGGCAGCCACTGACTGACTCCGATGATGGTTCACGCAATGGCGATTTCACAGGATCGGACAAGTCCCCGGCGCCCGTCCCGCACGGACCGTGTTCAACAGAATGGCTGGACACGACCGGAGGCACCGCCGCACGTTTCGACATTACCGAATCGGGAATCGGGTGGGGGTTGGTTACCCGGCAGCAAAGGTCCCTCTGCTGCCGGGTAACGGTCCTGACACCGCTCCCGCATTCAACGACGGCGCGGCGAGCCGAAGGCAAACGGCACAACCAAGCCCTCATCGCCCTCGCACGCCGCCGCCCAGACGCCCTCTTCGCCATGCTCAGAGACGGAACCCTCTATCAGGCCCCGGAACCACGGAACCTTCCCTCAGCAGCTTGACGAAAACCATTGAGGCGCCCTCCCACATCGGCTGCAAACGCTTCCAGTTCCGTGTGCCATAAGTGGCATGCTGTAGGTCTCTTTACGGAAACTGTCATGGCACTGTGGACTGGAAACGCTTTCATTTCGCCATTGCGCCCCTCTAAGCTGGCCCAATGTCTGTTGACTCATTGCTTCACGTTGCCAGCCCCCTTGCCGGCTCCCTGACACCGGTTCATGCAGCCGACCACGCCCACGGATGGTGGCGCTCTGCCGTCATCTACCAGGTGTACCCCCGGTCCTTCCGCGACCTGAACGGAGACGGCATCGGCGATCTGGCCGGCATCACGGCGGAGCTCCCGCAGCTGGCAGAACTGGACATAGACGCGGTGTGGCTCTCCCCCTTCTACCGTTCGCCACAGCGCGATGCCGGCTACGACGTCAGTGACTACTGCGACGTCGATCCCCTGTTCGGCAAGCTGGGCGACTTCGACGGACTGATCGCGGAGGCCAACCGGCTGAGCCTTCGGGTGATCGTGGACCTCGTCCCCAACCACTGCTCCGACCAGCACCGCGATTTCCAGGCTGCCCTGGCCGCAGGCGCGGGCAGCCCGGAACGGGACATGTTCATCTTCCGCGATGGCACCGGCCCCGCGGGCGAACAGCCGCCCAACAACTGGCAGTCACACTTCGGCGGTTCAGCCTGGACCCGTATCACCGAGCCAGACGGCGAACCGGGACAGTGGTACCTGCACCTGTTCGATTCCTCGCAGCCGGACTTCAACTGGGACAACCGGGCCGTCCATCACGAGTTTGAGCGCGTCCTGCGGTTCTGGCTTGACCGGGGAGTCTCCGGCTTCCGCGTGGACGTGGCCCATGCCCTGGTTAAAGCGCCCGGGCTTCCGGCATGGGGCGGGCGCGCGGACGGCAGCAGCTCAGACGGTTTTCCCGGCCATGAAGCACCGATGTTCGGCCAGCCTGCGCTGCACGACATCTACCGGGCCTGGCGCCGGATCCTTGAGGAGTACGGACCCGATCGCATCCTTTGCGCAGAAGCCAATGTGGACCCGCTTCCCCGGCTGGCCGACTGGGTCAGGCCCGACGAAATGCACCAGGCGTTCAACTTCCCGTACCTGCATGCCGGACTGGACCTGCACCGGCTGCGCACCATTGTCACGGAGTCGCTGACGTCGCTGGATGCCGTGGGTGCCCCCAGCACCTGGGTGCTCTCCAACCACGACGTCGTCCGGCACGCCACCCGCTTCGGTTACGGCTGGTCAGGTCCGCGCGAAGGCGACGGGATCGGGCCGGCGGACCCCCAGCCGGATCACGCGCTGGGCAGGTCCCGGGCCGCGGCCGCGTCCTTGTTCATGCTGGGCCTGCCGGGCGGCGCCTACCTCTATCAGGGCGAGGAACTCGGCCTGCCTGACGGCATCGACATCCCGGGCCATCAGCGGCAGGACCCCACGTTTACACGGACCGGCGGCACACGGCTGGGCCGCGACGGCTGCCGCGTCCCGCTGCCCTGGCGTGCCTCGGAGCGGCACAACGGCTTCGGCGACGGCGTGCACCCCTGGCTCCCGCAGCCGGAGAGCTTTACGGAGCTGGCCCGGGACGCCCAGGCGGCGGACCCGTCGTCGCACCTGAATCTCTATCGGCGCATACTGGCGGCCCGCCGCGAACTCGGCCTCGGGCGCGGTTCCCTGTCCTGGGCCGAAGAATGGTGCACGGGCTCTTCGCTGGCGTTCCTCAACGGCGACGTCCTGGTGGTCATGAACATGGGCACCGAGTCCCTTGAACTGCCAGCCGGCGAGGTGTTGCTCCGCAGCTCCTCCGCGGACCGTGAATTGGCCGACGGCTGGCATGGAATAAGCTCTGGAGAGACCGTTTGGTTGCGGATTTCAGCAGAGGACTCGGAAAGCTAGGTTCATGGCCGGCATCAAGGAAGTCGCGGAACGTGCCGGGCTGTCCATAGCCACCGTTTCGCGTGCCTTGAGCGGCAGGGGCCACGTATCGCCGAAGAGCCGTGCGCGTGCCCAGGCGGCAGCCGCGGACCTTGGCTTCGTGCCGTCCTACCAGGCCTCGAGCCTCGCCTCCGGCCGGAACTACAACATCGGCCTCGTGGTGCCCTCCGTCCAGCGCTGGTACTTTGCCTCGGTGGTGGAGGGGGTCTCGGCGGCGCTGCTGGATGCCGGCTACGATCTGACCCTGTACAACACCACCGAGGCCTCCGCGCGCCGACAGAGCGTCCTTAACGACTTTCTCCTGCGAAAGCGCGTTGACGCAGTCATTGCGGTTACGCTCGCCCTCACAGAGTCCGAGATCGCGCAGATGCTGGCGATCCACCGCCCCATCGTGGGAATCGGCGGGCCGTTGCCGGGAGCCTCCACCATCCGCATCGACGATCACGGCCTCGCCCAGGCAGCAGTGAACCATCTGATCCGGCTGGGCCACACCAGGATCGCGCACCTGACCGGGGATTCAGTGTACGAGCAGGACTTCAAGATCCCCCGCACCCGCCTTGCCGGCTATGAAAAGGCCATGCAGGGCGCCGGGCTCAGTGTGCGGCCCGAGTGGACAGTGTCCGCGGACTTCACGGTCCAGGGTGCCTACGCTGCAGCCCGCACGCTGCTGGGTGGCGTTGCAGAGCGGCCGACTGCCGTCTTCGCCGCTTCCGACGAGATGGCAATCGGCGCCATCCTCGCCGCCCGTGATTTCGGGCTCCGGGTTCCGGATGACCTGTCGGTCATCGGAATGGACGGGCACGAACTCGGCGCGCTGTTCGGCCTGACCACCATTGACCAGGATCCGCGTGGCCAGGGCGCGCTGGCGGTTCGCCTGCTGTTGGAGGGGCTCGACGGCGGAACGGACCAGGCGGTGCTCGACACCGAGTATCCGACGAAGTTCGTCATCCGGTCGAGCACTGCTGTGCCGCCGGCCTAGGCTTCCTGGCTAGGCGCCTTCGCCGCCCATGAACCGTACGAACCGTTCCAGGACGTCCGGCCAGCCCTTCTCGTAGCTGGCGCGCGTGCCCGCCGGGTCCTCGGCGCCTTCCCAGCCGTCATGCACCACGCGGACCTCCGTGCCGCCATCGACCGCCCGGAACGCAATCCTGAGCTCCGTCGACCACAGCGCCGTGGTGCCGGGGTACCAGGAGGCATGGAAGGACAGCGGAGGCTGCCAGTCATCAATCGTTCCCCAGGTGGTGCTCCTGCCGTCGTCGGCGGTCTCCAGGATCATGTTCTCCTCGAACTCCACGTAGGAGCCCGGGCCGTACACGCTGTTGGTCTCCATCGGCCACCACAAGTGCGTGTGATCAGTGAAGCCCATGAAGGCACGCGACACCGGTCCGGGGACTACTACGGTGCAGATCACCGGGTCCAGGCTCTCGGCGGGGACGGGCTCATTGGCGCCGGGGCCGGCGGCGTGGCTGAAGAGGTTTTCCATGGGCACCAACTCTACCGGCACACGTAGGGCTCACGGTGTCGAACTTAGCGCTGGTTACCTGGCATAGCCGCAGCCGGTATTCGGCGCCTGGCACGTGAGGCGCTGGTTGAGCCTGTCGAGAAACCCTCTCTCACTTCCCACAGGTAAATCACGGACGCTCTCTCACTTCCCGCGGGTAAATCACGGACGCTCTCTCACTTCCTGCCGGTGACGACGGCGGGTGGTGGCTTGGTGTGCCCGGCCGGGGGTGGTGAAAGAGCGATGCCCGGAAAGGTGCGGGTAGTGAGAGAGCGTCCCGTCCCACGCGACAGGAACTGAGGGAGCGTCCCGCAAAAGGGTGCGGGTGGTGGGAGAGCGTCCCGTTCCGGGCGACAGGAACTGAGAGAGCGTCCGGTTCCTGCACTGGTTGTGCATGTCGAAAACGGTCGAGGTGCCGTTAAAAGGCTCAGGCCCCGACATACGTTGTCGGGGCCTGAGCCATAAATAGTGTCCGGCGGTGACCTACTCTCCCACACCCTCCCGGGTGCAGTACCATCGGCGCTGTGGGTCTTAGCTTCCGGGTTCGGAATGGGACCGGGCGTTTCCC
>NZ_LMSB01000012.1:443-372064 GCF_001428005.1 Arthrobacter sp. Soil736 | reverse complement strand
GACGCGGACAGACCCAAAGGGCTCTCCGCGACCAAAGCCGGGCCGCTGCTGCGCAACTCCATCACGGTCCGCAAGGCCGGGGACGAACACGAACAGGCACCCGGGTTCATCGAAGCGGACATGGTCGTCCACTGCGGCCCCACCCTGGCCGGGGAATTCGCCAGGACCCTGACCGCCACGGACGTGTTCACCGGATGGACCGAGAACGTCGCGGTCCGCAACGGCGCGCACAAATGGGTGCTCGAAGCCATGGACGAGGTCCTGGCCCGGCTGCCGTTCCCCCTGGTTGGCCTGGACACCGAWAACGGCGGGGAATTCATCAACCACGCCCTGGTCAAATGGGCCGGCGAGAAGGACATCTACTTCACCCGCTCCCGGCCGTACAAGTCCAACGACAACGCCCACGTCGAGCAGAAAAACGGCGACGTGGTCCGCCGGCACGCCTTCCACTACCGCTACGACACCGCAGCGGAAGTGAGGCTCCTCAACACCCTTTACGCCCTGGTCAGGGTCCGGCTGAACCTCTTCACCGCCACCACCAAAGCGACCGGCTGGCGCTCAAACAAACACGGGAAAAAGACCCGNCTCAACACCCTTTACGCCCTGGTCAGGGTCCGGCTGAACCTCTTCACCGCCACCACCAAAGCGACCGGCTGGCGCTCAAACAAACACGGGAAAAAGACCCGCATCTACGACAAGCCCCGAACTCCATACCATCGCGTCATCGACTCCGGAATCCTCACCGAAGCCAAAGCCGCYGAACTCGCGGAACTGATGGACAAAACCAACCCGGCCGACCTCACCCGAGGCATCACCGCCATCCAAACCCAACTGATCGCCCTCGCCGCCGCAAAAACACGGGCCCTGGAAACAGCATCCACGCGAGCACAAATAGATGAGGCACGCACAACACTTTCGCGAGCATCTTGACATGAGTCACTACGTCGCCGCCGCAAAAACACGGGCCCTGGAAACAGCATCCACGCGAGCACAAATAGATGAGGCACGCACAACACTTTCGCGAGCATCTTGACATGAGTCACTACGCCCGGGTCTTAGCGGACATGCGCGGAACGCGGCCACCCGGACTACTGGGTGGGCAAAGAGGAGGAGCAGTGTTCCGGCGACCCTGTGGGCCAGGGACCCACTGTTGTCTCCGAACAGGTCCTTCGCGGGCCTGTCGCCTGCTGCGGTCCACGGACTCTCACGGCGGTGCGATACGTGCCGTCGAATCGCGAATCACGAGTTCGGGCTCGACGACGTAGTGCTGAGCGCGTTCTCCCGTGAGGATCTGATGGTGGAGCATCTTGAAAGTCGCGATGCCCAGCGCCCGGAAGTCAAGTCGCATGGTGGTTAACGGAGGTGAGAAGTAGGCGGCTGCAGGCATGTCGTCAACCCCCACGATTGAAAAGTCCTGAGGCGCTCGAGCGCCGCGTCTTTCCAAGGCGCTCATGAAGCCGAGCGCAATCTCGTCGTTGCTTGCGAAGACAGCCGTGAACGTGGCCGGATCCGCGAGTTCGCCAGCACGATATCCAGAAACCGAGGACCAGTCATTTGCGACAGCGAGCACTTGTGGGCTAAGGCCGCGGCTCTGCATGGCATCGCGATAGCCGCGCTCACGCTCGCGTGCTTCATTGCGAGTCGAAGGGCCGGCGACATGCAGGATGTCGCGGTGTCCCAATTCGATGAGGTGATGGGTCGCCTCCCAGCCGGCGGCGTGCGAGTGGGTGCCTGCGGAGCCTTCGTCCGCCGACGGAAGCTCGGAAACCGTGATCAAGGGCATTGACTGGTCCCAATCGGTGAGCAGTTTGTCGACGCCCGGCAGTGGTGTCGACAAAACAATCCCGTCAACTTGCACCGACTTGAAATGGGTGAGCGCCCGTCGCGCCTCGGCTTCCCAGTTCTTTGCTTCGAAGTCGAGATCAAGCTGAGCGATAGTGAGCGTGACGTCGGCCTCGCGAGCCGCAAGTCCCAATCCGGTCAGCACACTTGCGCTCCCGTAGTTAAAGGCGCCGATGGCCAAGACACCGACAGAGTTCGTCCTGCTCGTGCGAAGAGTGCGGGCGGATTGATTTGGTACATACCCAAGTTCCTCGATGGCAGCGGCGATCCGCTCGCGCGTCTCGGCCCGCACATAACCGACACCGGTGAAGTAGCGCGACACCGTCTGGGTTGAGACGTTGGCCAGTCTGCCGACGTCCGCCATGCTGGGGCGTGTCGCCGTCCTTGCTTTCGCCAAGTGTCCACCTCCTTCACACAGTCTGTCACCCGGCCCCCGCACTGGTCCCATCCAAGGCAAGTTTACGATCACCCACCGACAGGTTACGATCACCTGCGCTGGCGTCCCGCGATGACTTCTTTGGCCAGTGCTTCCGAATCCACAAGCCTGTGCGAGGCCAGGGCGGATACCTCCGCCGAGGCGGAGGCTTATCTTTTTGCCCAATTATTGGTCAACCGGTTGACTTGAGTTATCGTAAACCCACATACTCGTTATGGGCCAGGTCACATCGGCGGCGTTCCTAGGAAGGCTTCGGCCGAGATACCCGTGACGAAAGCACCCTCAACTCACACCTACGAAAGGACGCGACGATGCGTTTGCTTGCCAAAGGCGCTGTTGCTCTTACGGCCATTGCTGTGCTGGCCGGCTGCTCCGCCGGTTCAGGATCCAATGCCGCAGGCAAAACCCAGCTGGACTGGTGGGTGATCAACCCGAGCTCCCCGACTGCGGCGAAGGCCCAGGACAAGATCATCAAGGATTTCGAAGCGGCCAACCCCGACATCACGGTCAAGAAAACCAATCGTGCAGTGGACGCCCACAAGGACGCCCTCCGGACCGCGATCGGCACCTCTGCGGCGCCCGACATTTATGACTACTGGGCCGGTCCCGGCCTCGGCGGGGAGCTGGTCAAGAACAACGCCAGCGCCGACCTGACCAGCCAGTACACCGAGTACAAGTGGGAGAGCCGGTTCACGACTGCCGCCCTTCCCCCCGCCAAGCAGTACGGTGGCTTCCACGGTGTGCCGTGGAAGCTCAACGGTGAGGCCATGTTCTACAACAAGGCCTTGTTCGAAAAGGCCGGCATCACCAAACTGCCAACGACCATTGACGAACTGAACGACGCCGCTGCCAAGCTGAAGGACGCCGGCATCACCCCGATCGAGTTCGGCGGTACCGTCAACTGGCACGTCATGCGGCTGCTCGACACCTTCCTCGAGGGCTACTGCGGGTCAGCGACGTTCGACAAGCTGGTCACCAAGCAGGCCAACTGGGGCCAGGAAGAATGCGTGACCAAGTCCTTCACGAACCTTCAGAAGTGGTCGAAGGACTACTTCAACCCCGGTTTCATCGGCATTAACAATGACGAATCCTCCTCCCTCTTCTTCAGCGGCAAGGCAGCCATGGCCCTTGAAGGCGACTGGTTCAACGCCCAGATCAAGGACAACGCCAAAGTCGAGGACTACGGAGTGTTCCCCCTGCCGACAAGCACGGGCCGCATGTATGGCTTCGAACAGGCCATGTACATCACCAAGGACAGCCAGCACAAGGATGCTGCGGCCAAGTTCCTGGACTTCATGATGTCAACTCCGGTTCAGAAGGAGACGCTGGGCATGTTCTCGACGCAGTCGGTGAACAAGGAAGTCAAACCCACCAGCACAGACGAACTCAGCAAGTCCTGGGAGGGCATCTTCTCTAACGCCAAGGGCCTGTACATGAACAACGACCAAAACCTTAGCCAGTCCCAAACCACCGAGTACTGGCGCATCCAGAACCTGGTTGCCACCGGCGGCCTGGACCCGGCAAAGGCCGGGGCCGAGTTCCAGAAGTTCCTTGATTCGAGCAAGTAGCTCCCTTCGCTGAAGGGTGGGACGGCGTCCCGCGCAGTCCCACCCTTCAGCCCACTGACCGATCCAAAGATCAAAGGCGACCTCTCTTGTCTAAGCTCACAGCCACGCGCCTCCAGACGCCCCCGGTGCCCGCTCCGCGGCAACTTCCCAAGAAACCACTCCTGAAGCGCATCGCCAGCGGCGGCTTCATTGCAGCCCTGCCGTTCCTCGCCCCTGCCCTGACCGCATACGTTGTCTTCGTCATCGGCCCGATGGTCAGCGCAGTGCGCTTGAGCCTGTTCGAGTGGTCAGGCTTCAACACTGATCCGCAGGTGTTCGTCGGGTTCCAGAACTATGTCCGTCTGTTCACCCAGGACCCTGTGTTCTGGACAGCCATGCAGAACACCATCGTCTGGGTGCTGCTCTCCCTGATAATTCCGACCACCCTCGGTCTGGTGATGGCTCTGGCCCTGAACCGCYCGATCTTTGGGCGGAACCTTTTCCGCTCCGTCTTCTACATCCCTGGCGTCCTGGCGCCGATCGCCATCGCGAACGTGTGGCGCTGGATGTACAACCCGAACTACGGCGTCTTCTCAGAGCTTGCCAAGGCCTGGCACCTCGGCGACGGCTCAGGCGTCACCTTTTTGAGCGATCCCAAAGTGGCCATCTACGCCATCTTCGCCGCATTCGTCTGGCAGATCGCCGGCCTGAACATGGTCCTCTTCCTTGCCGGTCTGCAAAGCGTGTCCAAGGAACTTGTGGAATCGGCGCGGCTGGACGGGGCCAGCAACTGGAAGGTCTTCCGTCACGTCACCTTCCCGGCCCTCCGCCCCACCGTCGTCGTCGTCCTTGTGCTGACCATCGTGCACTCCATCAAGGTCTTCGACCTCGTGGTCGGCATGACCGGCGGCGGCCCCGCCCAATCCTCGCAGGTGCTGGCCCTCTGGTCCTACTCCCAGTCATTCCTGCAGCACGACTTCGGAATGGGCAACGCGGTAGCCACGGTGCTGCTCGCAATCACACTTGTCCTTGTCATCCCCTACCTGATCTGGTCCACCAAAGGAAACGAAGACTGATGAGCACCCTAACGATCGGGCGCGCAAAGCACGCCGACGGGACCTCCCGCCCACGCGGCAACGTCGACTATGTCCGGGTCGGGCTGTGGATCGCACTGGCCGTAACCATGGTCATCTGGGCCATGCCCCTGATTTTCGTGATGTTCACGTCGCTGAAGTCCGAATCCGCGATCTTCTCCACCTCATCCTTCGCCCTGCCCACCGCAGCTGAATGGCAGAACTACGCCGAGGCGCTGGAAACCGGAAACCTCCTCACCGCCGGAGGCAACAGCCTCCTGATCGCCGCCATCAAGGTGCCCCTGGGCCTGCTGTTCTCAGCAGCTGCCGCCTTCGGTCTGTCCCGCATCCGCTTCAAGCACAGCAAGCTGCTGCTGGGAGCCTTCGCCCTTGGCTCCATGGTCCCGATCCAGGTCGCCCTCGGACCGCTGTTCAAGATCATCCTGGACCTGGGCCTGCTCAACAGCCCGGTCGGCGTGATCCTCCCGTACATCGGATTCGGCCTGCCCATCCAGATCTTCATCCTGCACGGGTTCTTCAGCGCGATCCCGAAGGAAATCGACGAAAGCGTCCGCGTGGACGGCGGCGGCAACTGGCGCTTGTTCTGGCAAATCATCCTTCCCCTGTCCAAGCCCGCCCTTGCCGCCCTGTTCATCCTGGACTTCGTCGCAACCTGGAACGAATACGCCATCGCCCTCGTGATCCTGCAGGACCAGGCGGCCCAGACCATTCCACTGGCCATCCAGGGCTTCCAGTCCCAGTTCACCAGCTCCTACGGCCCGCTGAACGCCTTCACGATTATGTCGATCCTCCCGGTCCTGATCGTGTACCTGCTGTTCCAGCGCTACTTCGTCGAGGGCATGTTCAGCGGCGCCGTCAAGGGCTGACCCGCCCGCTCATTTACGAAACTCTTAACGCAGAAAGGCCACCATGGCGACCTTTACCGCAACGACTCCACTGTTCGAGGTCATGCGCGACCCGGCCGGACACGAGATCCTGGCCCACCACGTGCCCGAGCTCGCGGCCAACCCGCTGCTCCACACCCTGTACCACTATCAGCTGGGCCTGATCCTTGGCACGGAGGAATCCCTGCGCAACGACCCGGCAAAGAAGGCCGAGGTCCTCGCAAAAATTGAGGCCCTGCAGCCCTCACCGGTGCCGGACCGGTCCGTCCGGCGCAGCGAACCGGCCGCCGGCTACGAACCGGAATCGGTGGAACGCGGCAGCGCCCGGGCCGACTTCGCTGCGAAGGGCCGGAAGTGGCAGCGGTACGAGATCGCGCTCCAGGGCCCTACCCACGGCAACCCGTTCACCGACGTTGACCTCGCCGCCGACTTCACCGCCAACGGAGAAACCCTCACGGTTCCCGGTTTCTACGACGGCGACGGCACCTACCGCATCCGCCTGCTCGTCCCGGCCGATGGGGAGTGGTCCTTTGCCACCCGAAGCAACGCCAAGTCCTTGGATGCCATCTCCGGAAGCTTCATGGCTGTGGCGGCTTCGCCGGATTCCCGTGGCGTGGTCCGCGTGGCCGACACGTTCCACTTCGCCTACGAGGACGGAACACCCTACCTTCCGATAGGCACGACCTCCTACGTCTGGACGCACCAGGGCGAGGCCCTCGAGGAACAGACCCTGCGGTCCCTGGCGGCCGGGCCCTTCAACAAGATGCGCATGTGCGTCTTCCCCAAGTCCTACCTGTTCAATGAAAACGAGCCCGAAATCTACCCCTACGAGGGGACCCTTGAGGACGGCTTCGACTACGCCCGGCCCAACCCCGCCTACTATCACCACTTGGAGAAGCGGATCAGCCAGCTCGAGGACCTTGGCATCGAGGCCGACCTGATCCTCTTCCACGCCTACGACCGGTGGGGCTTCTCCACGATGAACGCCGCGGCCGATGACCTGTACGTCAAGTACGTCACCGCCCGCCTGGCCTCCCACAGGAACATCTGGTGGTCACTGGCCAACGAATTCGACCTCATGTTCGAAAAGACTGTCGAGGACTGGGAACGCTCCGCCGCAATCGTGCAGGCGAACGACCCCAACAAGCACCTGCTGTCCATTCACAACTGCCGCGAGATGTACGACCACTCCCGCCCCTGGATCACGCACTGCAGCATCCAGAGGCTGGACATCTACAAAACCGCCGAAATGACCACCCAGTGGCGGCAGGAATGGCAGAAGCCCGTCGTCATCGACGAATGCGCCTACGAAGGGAACATCGACCAGGGCTGGGGCAACATCACCGGCGAGGAAATGACCCGCCGGTTCTGGGAAGGCGCCGTCCGTGGCGGTTATGTCGGCCATGGTGAAACCTACGTCCACCCGGACGACATCCTCTGGTGGGCGAAGGGTGGGAAACTACACGGCACCAGCCCGGACCGGATCGGATTCCTCCGCCGCATCCTGGAGGAAAGCCCCCAGGGCCACCTCGAGCCCCTGCCCGGACACTGGGATGCCGCCAGCGCCGGCATCAAGGACCAGCACGAACTGATCTACTTCGGCTTCAACCAGCCCACCTACCGCCGGTTCGTCATGCCCCCGGGCATCCGTTTCCACATCGACGTCATCGACACATGGAACATGACCATCGAGACTCTTCCGGAGACGTTCGAAGGCCGCTTCCGCATCGAACTGCCCGGCCAGCAGTACATTGCCGTGCGGCTCCGCGCCGTGGCCTGACTCCCTACCGACCGGCCGGGGGGCAGGTTCTCCTGCCCCCCGGCCGTCCAGGCTTCACCCATCCCGACCCGAAAGCACAGCCGTGATCAACGCCGAGAACCGCCCCCGGCTTTTCGCACCTGCCCAAACAATTGAAACCGGCCCCTGGCGCCTGCAGCTGCGCGGGGACGAACTTGCCGACATCGAGTACCGCGGGCACCCCGTGCTCAGGGCCATCCGGCCCGTGGTCCGCGATCACGACTGGCGGACCCTGTCACCCACGGTTGAATCAGTGACCGGCGCCGAAGACGCGGACACCTTCACCCTGCGACTGGCAGTCAGGTTCACCGGCTTCGGCGCAGAATACCGCGCGGAGCTGACCCTTCACGCCTCCGGCAATGACCTCACGGTCACCTTCGATGGTGTCGCGCCCAGCGACTTCCGCAGCAACCGCATAGGCCTGGTCGTCCTGCACAGACCCGACGACGCCGGACGCAACGTCACCATCACCGCGCCGGACCAGAGCCGCACCGAGCGTGCATTTCCCGTGGACATCAGCCCGCACCAGCCCTTCGTGAACATCGCAGCGATGAGCTGGGAACGCGACGGCACCGCCTTCGGGCTCGAATTTTCCGGCGACATCTTTGAAACCGAAGACCAGCGAAACTGGACCGACGCCTCCTTCAAGACCTACAGCACCCCGCTGTCCCGCCCCTTCCCGGTCACCGTGCACGCCGGAGACCGGGTGCAGCAGGGCATCCGCCTCACCGCCGCACCCACGGTCCATGCGGCGGAAGCTCCGTCCCCGGAACCCGCACCCGACGTGCTGACGGTGCGCAGGCAGACCCATGGCCGGGTTCCCGCGCTGGGAACGTCGTCGTCCCGGTCGGTAGCCAGACTCGGCGCAGTGCCCGGCCTGGACGCGCTGATGGTCGAAGTTCCGGGCGGTGACACCGCCGCGGCCGCCCAGATCCTCCGGCACGCCGTGCAACAGGCCGCAGAGCTGGGAGCCGCGCTCGACGTGAGGATCACCGCGACCGGCCCCGGGGATATCGGACCCGTGATGGACCTGCTGCCCGTGGAGAATGTCCTCAGAATCGGCGCATTCAGCTCCGATAGCCATCTGACAGAGCCCGGCCTGGGGGAGGAACTGCACTCCGAAGCGCAGCGGCGCGGCTTCACCGGCGCACTGCTCGCCGGTGCACGCTCCCATTTCACCGAGCTCAACCGGCGGCAAGGCGTCCTTCCCGGCAACGCCGACGCCATCACTTACAGCATTACGCCCCAGATGCACGCGACCGAAGTGCCCCACATTGTCGAAAGCCTCCCGATCCAACGGCAAACAGCGCTGAACGCCCTTCGGATCGGGTCCGGCAAGCCACTTCACATTGGCCCCGTGACACTCAAGGCCCGCTTCAACGCCGTCTCCACGGACGGAGCCTACGACTCCCTGACCGTCGAGGCGATGACGACCGACCCGTTGCAGGCAGAGAACTTCACCGCCGCCTGGCTGCTGGGCAGCATCGCGGCCCTGACACTGCCCGGTGTGGAATCCATCAGCTACTTCGAGGCAAGCGGACCCAGGGGCCTCCTCACCGACGCCGGCACCCCGACGTCGGCCTTCCAGCTTCTGGAAAAACTTTCCGCAATGCGCGGCGCCGACGTGATGGAGGTCGACGGCGGTGTCCCAGGGCTGGTCCTCTACCCGGTAAAAGAAGACTCCGGTGTGCTGCTCTTCGCCGCGAACCTTACGGCAGAGCCGCTGCGCACGGCCGTCAGGCTCGAGTACGGAGGATACACGCGAACGGTAGACATTCCCGCCTGGTCGGTAGTAACCCGGCCGCTCGGCTGATCCATCCACAACGAAATGAGGAACATGATGTCCAACAGGCTTGCAGGCAAGACCGCTCTCGTCACCGGCGCCGGATCCGGAATAGGGCTGGCCGTCGCACAGCGCTTCACCGCCGAAGGTGCACGCGTGTATTTCGCCGATATCAACGTCGACGCTGCCGAAAAAGCAGCCGCAGCCACCGGCAACGACCGTGCCGTCGCCCTGCCAGTGGATATCTCCGACGAGAACAGCGTAGAAGCCGCTTATGCCGCCGTCGCGGCCGCCGGCCCGCTGGACATCGTCGTGGCCAACGCCGGCGTCCAGCTCTTCGGCCAGGACGCAAGAGTGGGCGAGCTGTCCCTGGAAGTCTGGGAAAAAACCGTCGCAATTAACCACCGCGGAGCGTTCCTCACCCTCAAACATGCCGTGAGGGCGCTCCAGGGCCGGGGCGGGTCAATCATCTGCACCGGCAGCCCCACAGCGGTGGTGGCATGCGGGCAAACCTTCACCGCCTACTCCAGCTCCAAAGCCGGCGTCCACGGGCTGGCACGCGTCGTCGCAGCGGACTACGCCAAGGAAGGGATCCGGGTGAACACCGTGGTACCGGGATACACCGAGACCCCTCTCGTGCAGACCATCGCAGATGATCCCGCCAGCCGCGCGGGCCTGGTGGATTCCACCATGCTCGGACGGGCAGGCACCGCCGCGGACGTCGAAGGCATCATGGTCTACCTCGCCAGCGATGAATCGGCCTACGCGACAGGCGGACTCTTCACCGTCGACGGCGGCCTGACGGCACTTTGACAGCACCAGCAGCAGCCGCTGGCATCCGAGGAACAGGGCATGACTGTCGAAATTGCGCCTACTCGGGGTCGCGGTAGTAACGGAGAAAAAATGGGCGGACATGGCTGACCGATCGCCACCCGCATCGGCGCACGCAAGACCGTGCTCGCCTCGCTGACCGCGTGGACCGGGCTCGTTCTGGCCGCATTCTGGCTACCCGCCCGCGCGCCGGTCCTGTTCCTGGCCCTCGGCGCCGGCATCGGTCTCGTACTCGGCGGCAGCCAGGCGCTGTCCCGCTCGCTGTTCAGCCAACTCATCCCATCCGGCCGCGAGGCCGAGTACTTCGGCTTCTACGCGATCTCCGACAACGGAACCAGCTGGCTCGGCCCCCTCCTGTTCGGGCTGGTCTACCAGGCCACCACCAGCTGCCGACTCGGCATCGTCTCGGTGCTGGTCTTCTTCATCGCCGGCTTCGTCGCCCCTCCTCGCCGTCCCGATACGCCGGGCCATCACCGCCGCCGGCAACGCCCCACCCCACCGGCTGTAACCAGACCCCTGCATCGGGCACGGCCTGAGGTTCCCCCGGACCGTAGAGGCATCAGCGGTTCGGGGGGAAACCTCACGCCTGTGGGCAGGAGAGTTAAAGGTCGGGGTCGGCGGAGCTGTTCTCGACCAGGGTGGCGGCCCCGGAGGCGCCGACCTGGCCCGCAGCGGCCATCACTGCCCCGCACCGGTCAGGGCGAGGCTGGGCGCACGACGATGGCCGAGCCGCACTGGTTGATGATCGTGCCGGAGCTTGAGGCTGCGGTCGCGCTTTTCGCGCCAGTGGCGGACGTATCGGTCAGCGAGAGGAAGTCGACCTCGATGGCCGCGTTCGACTTGGACGCAGCGCTTGACGTTACGTCGCCGACCTCGGCCGTCCCCGACGGTGGCGTGAATGTCGTGGTCGCCGAGTTGGTGCCGTTCCTCACGCCGTGTGCGGTCAACAACAACGCCCCCGACGTCACCGGCGTGATCGACGGGGCCCGGACATCCGGGTAGGGCACCCCCGTGTTGGTGTCACTGGCGGGCGTAACGTCCAGCGGCGTGGTGGCGTCTGCGCCCTGCACGGCAACCGTCACCCAGGCATACCGGGAGGCGGGTTCAGGCACGCTCGGCGCGGTGTCGCCGGACTGCATCACTCGATACCAGACCGCCTGGTGCGCCGAGGTGGATCCGGCGCTGGTGAAGTCGGCGATTGCCCGCGTCCATCCCGTGGGAGTCGTGGCGTTCGCCGACCCAGCCACGGTCACCTGCGAGAACAGGAAGACTACGTCGCCAGGCTGCCAGCCTGCTGGCAGGGTGGGCGTGTACGAGCCCGAAGAAGACAGCTCGCCAGATCCGGCTGCCGACGACCGGACAGAGGTCGGTGTCGGCGAAGGCGTCGGTGTCGGCGTCGGCGAAGGCGTCGGTGTCGGCGTCGGTGTCGGCGAAGGCGTCGGTGTCGGCGAGGGTGAAGGCGATGGGCTGGGTGAGGGTGCCGTCCTGGTGAGCGTGAAACTGTCGGTGAAGGTACCGCCCGAGGCACCGACGAACTGGCCGGTCAGCGTCGTGTCGGTTACCGAGACCTTCAGGAAACCGTACGTCGGGTTGTTGTTGCTGCCCATGAAGCTCTGGAAGTACGGCGCCGTCGTAGTGTTGCTCTCGCTGTTGATCGACTTGCCGCCCGAACCCACAGTGGCCAGGATCGTCCCGGTGCCGGCGGTGAATTGGCCGTTTGGGTTCGTGTCGGCGACACAGTCGGGGTTGAAGGTGTCGACGGGGATGGCCGTGCAGGTGCCCTGGAGCGCGAGCGGGTAGCTGCGCGCGTATGCGTGGTCATGTGCCTGTAGGTAGAGGTCCACCTTCTTGGCCACCAGCAGGTTCATCAGGTCAGGGCTGGCGGCGCAGGGGTAGTTGACCATCGACAGGCAGTACATGTGCATCCCGACGGCGACGAACGGGATCCCGGCAGCCCGTGCCGCGTCGATCGTCGACGACACGAACTGGTAACCCTGTGTGCCGGCCCGGTAGGACCAGTTCAGGGACGTCCCACTGAAGGTCAGTTTCGGGGACACCATGATCACCCGGACCAATGGGCTGCTGGCCGGGTAGTCCGTGTAGTACTGCTGGCCATAGGTTCCTGTCGAGCCGAGCTGGTCTGGCAGGCACGCGGCGAAGTTCGACCACACACCGTCGGGTCCGTCGTCCTCGTGGTTCCCGGACACGAGCTCATAGGGCATGGTCCCGGCGTGCTGCGTGACGAACGAGCACCAGGACGACTCCGGGGTGATCTGGGAGTAGGACATGTCGCCGAGGTTGAACATCGCCGCGGTCCCCGCGTTGCGCGCTGCGTCGATCACCTTGCCCGTCACCGTGTTGCCGCCTGTATCTCCGACGAACCCCAGGCTCACCGTGGATGCGGCGGTGGCCCGCGACTCCCGCGATGTGGCGAGAGTGTAAACATTGACGAGAACGAGTGCGACGCCGAGCAGAACGGCCAGCGTTCGGCGCAGTGGGTGGCGCACGCGCTGGCGGCCGTTCATCGACAGCTCCACTCGGTCGCGCGGCGCAGCCCGTTGGCTGCCGCGGAGAACCCCACTACAACGGTGGTCCCGCCCTGCCGTGACACCGAGCTCGCCGACCCTGATACTCCGGCGAGCTGGCCGTCCGAACCCGGTGGCAGGATCCGTGCGCTCTTGCCGACCCACATCACCGCCTGCGGTCGCGACGCGCGAAAGGACGGCGTGCTGCCGGCTCCGACGGCAATCCCTGCAACCCCTCCCTGCGCGCTCGAGGTAGGGCCTGCGGCCGCTGCACCCAGGTCGGTGACCAGGCCGGAGGCGCCCCAGGCAACAGCGTGGGTTCCCTCGGGCACGGCACTCTGGCCGAGTGCCTGCCCGGCAGAGTCGATCGCGAGCACCACGCCGCCCCGCCCGGCGAGGGCCGGCAGGACCTTCGGGGTGCCGTCCGGTGCCCACAGGACCGGCGTCCCGCCGTCGGCAAGGGCCACCCCGCCGATGGTGCCGTCAGGGCCGATCGCGAACGCATGGCCGCCCCGGGCACCGGCGGGCAGCGGAAGCTCGCGTGGTGCCGCGGTCACGGTGGACCAGACAGCGGGACGCTCGTCCTCGTCGGCGCCCGGCCCGTCGGAGTGCTCCTCATCGGCGATCAGCACCCCGGCGACGGCGCCGCTGTCCGAGACCGCCGACGGGAGCGCGATGTCACCGGGGCTAACGGGGAGCCGGTGGTACAGCCCGTTCTTCCACCACCAGCCCACCAGCACCTCATGGATGGCGTCATACCCCGAGCCGACGACGACTCCGGCCCGGTTCACCGAGGTGGGGACCGCGGTCTGGAGTGGGATCGTCAGCGGGGTCGGCCGACCGTCCCGCCAGAGCACCGGTGCGGACCCGCCCATGGCGGTATCGGCGATGCCGACCACCAGGCCGTTGCTGCTCGCGGCGATCGCGTTGCTGCCCCGGCCACCCAGACCGGCGAGCAGCCGCACCGCACAGTTCGTGGCAGCGCGCATTTCACCCTCAGCAACCGACGCCGCAACCGGCACCACCACCAGACCACCCCCCAGCGCAAGCAGCAGCACTGTCAGCAGCGCCTGAAGCCGCATATCCCGCGCCCTGCGTAGATGAGGACCAGCCGAGCGATCACCTCCCCGCCTTACGCCAAGCCAGGAAGTCCTGCGGCCGCTACCACGCCCGCGCATGTGAAAAAATCCGTAGTCCAGCAATGTTGCTCCCCGGAGTTGAACTCCATATTCCCAGCAGCATCTGCAGCAGAATGGACCATTGCCATGGGTGCCCTGTGACTACGAGCCTAGGATTCAGGTCAAGCGGGTGTCACGAGTAAGAGGTACCTGCTTCGAAGCATGGGAAAAGCGCTCTGGTACTTGGGAGGTACTCAGTCCCTGCCATCGTTCTTCCACGATCACATCGTCGTCGACGCCGCTCGGCGGGCAGCACCGACAGGTCGAGGGTGTCCGCGCCCAGGCCGCGCAGGAACTCCAGCTTGGCGACCTCAGCTTTCACCGCGGCCGGGGACGCCACGACAGGACCTGTCGACAGCCACCGCAACCGGGTCATACCGATCTCAGGGTCGGTCACCAGCAGCGCGTCCAACGCGGCGCACCGGGCGTCGGTAAACTCGCGGGCCAGCCGGTCGAATGTCTCCCGCTGAGCCTCGGCGCGAGCATGCGCAACCCGCTCGACCACGGTCACCGGCCCCGGCCGGAGCACCCGTGCCGAGATCAAGTACTCACATCCCAGCCGGAACAACAACGTCGGCGAATCGTGCTCCAACGCCCGAGCCAGCAGGAACTCGTCCAACTCCTTGAGCTCATCGTCGTCGGCAGCCGCCACCCCAGATACTTCGCCACCAGCCGCAGATGCTCAGTCCGGGCCGAGACCGCTGTGGCAGACCGTGACCAGTAAGGCGTCCATGGGGTACATGCGGGGCCGGCAGGTGCAGGAAGGGCTCGGCAAGGCTGGCAGGGACGTACATGCCGCAGATCAGCAGGATTCCCATGGCGTAGTTGGGGTTGGCCGGGACGGCGTCATGTTCGGCGTCTGAAGCCTACCTGTCACGCGTCGGATTTCGTGAGCGTGATGACGTAGCGGTCGTCACCCTCGATCCCGTCGTCAGCGATGGATCCGAGGTTGAGGTATTCCACCAAAACAAGGTACTTGCCGGGAGGCACATTCAGTGTTCCACCGCTGAGTCCGTTATCGGTTGACCCGGACACCTCCACAACTCCGCTCGGCACGTCCAGGACTCCGTGGGCGGTTTTGTCCACGCTGCCGGCGGGCACAGGGCGATCACTCTCAAAACGTATGAGGACGGGTGCATAGAAGTTCCGCATGGTGCCGATGGCGATGTAACCGTCGCCCTGTACGAACATGGACTCGACGGTTTCATCGGTCCATTTCTCGTAGAGATCTTCGAAGTCCACGGTGGAGTCGAAGACTATGAACTGGTTGAAATCCGTGGAGATGTTGAATTCGGCTTCCATGCCCGACCCCTTACCTGACGTTCATTCGTACGGCGTCACCGGGGATACCCCCAAGCCGATAGCCAATGTATCCGCCCAGCGAGCGATTCGGGGTTAGGCCGACGTATCGGACTGACGCGCCCTCAGACTCGCTAAACACTGCCATGGGCGCCCCGTCCTCGTCGAAGCGGGTCTTTGGCGGAAGACCCGATCGCTATAGGTTCGCTACCGGGCGAGCGCCTCGGCTGCGCGAGCGATCTCTCCGCGTTTCACAGGGGGAGCGGCCGGTTTTCGACGACGCTTTTCATGACGAGGGTGGAGCTGAGGCGCTGGACGCCGGGCAGGGTGGAGATTCGTTCGTCGTAGAGCTTTTGGAAGGCCCGGAGGTCACGGGCAACAACCTGCAGGAGATAGTCAGGATCACCGAATAGCCGTTGGGCCCGCAGGACGTTAGGGACGGTGGCCACGGCCTGTTCAAAGGACTCGACGGTGTCGCGGTCGGCGTCGCGCATGGTGACGAAGACGAGGGCGTCGAATGTCAGGCCCAGGGCCTCGGCGTCGAGCTGTGCCCGGTAGCCGGTGATCGCGCCGGATTGCTCCAGCGCGCGCAGGCGGCGGTGGCACGGCGAGAGGCTGAGGTTGACCCGCTCTGCCAGGTCGGTGAGGGAAAGTCGACCATCCTGCTGAAGCTCGGCAAGAATTTTCCTGTCCATGTTGTCCATGCGGAATATTCTCCCTCAATAACACTCGTGGGTGGAAGAAGTTGGAAGCACTTTCCGGGCGTTTTTCCCTAGGCTTTTCTTCAGGACGTTTCAGGGGTTCTGAGGTCCGTACTGCGAAGGAGAGAGATATGGCGTTCGGGACTGTGGCTGCGTTTTGGGCGGTGTCTTTCCTGTTCGTGGTGACGCCCGGGGCGGACTGGGCGTACGCGATATCGGCCGGGCTTCGGCACCGGACAGTTCTTCCCGCCGTGGGAGGGCTGCTGACCGGGCATCTGGTGGCCACCGCCGTCGTCGCCGCCGGGGTAGGGGCAGTGGTGGCCGGCTCACCCGCGGTGCTGACGGTGCTGACAGTGGTCGGTTCGGCGTACTTGGTGTGGCTTGGGATCGGCATGCTCAAACAACCTTCAGTGCCGCAGGCTGGCGGGGAGCAGACGTCTGGCTCGTGGGTGCGGCAGGCCTTGAAGGGCGCGGGCATCAGCGGGCTGAATCCCAAGCTCTTCCTCCTGTTTCTGGCCCTGCTTCCGCAGTTCATTGATGCCGGCGCCGGCTGGCCCATCGCCGGGCAGATCGTGGCACTTGGCCTGGTCCACGTGGCCAGCTGCGCCGTCATCTACACCGCAGTGGGTTCCGGCGCCAGGGTAGTGCTGCGCTCCCGGCCCGCAGCCGCCCGGGTGGTGTCCCGCGTATCCGGGGCCGCCATGGTGGCTATTGGTCTGTTCCTCCTTGTGGAGCAGCTGATGCCGTAGGAGCCGAAGAGCCGACAGCACCATCGCCCGGAACGAAACATTATGCCGTGGCTCGCCATGGACAACAGAGGAGATCAATCATGAGCGAGCAGCCTGCCCCCTACGCCAGTACCAGCACTGGAGCCGTGCCGGTCCGAAAGCGGGTCCGCATCCATCATCTGCGTGAGATGAAGGAACGCGGCGAGAAGTGGGCCATGCTGACGGCCTACGACAAGTGCTTCAACACGGCAGTGCGGTTCATGAAGGAAGCCAACGCTCACGCGGTGAAGCTCGAAGGAGGCGAGGAAATGGTCCCAGATCGGGATGCTCAACCGGGCCGGGATCCCGGTGATGGCCCATATCGGGTTCACGCCGTGCTTCGTCAAGCAGTACGCGTCCCCTCCGTCCTGACCAAAGCCGCCATGGACTACGCCGCGGACGTTGCGGACGGAACCTTCCCCGGACCGGAACACACCTTCTAGACGCCTGATCAACTACCAAGGACACAACATGACACGATTGGCTGAATCACAGGGATTCATGGGCCCATTCTCCCGCGACGGGAAAGCCGGAGCAGCTCCGTGTCCCACCCATCTAGGACGCGGACGGCGCTACTCACTGGCGATGACTAACCGATGCAACCACCTGCTCCGGGACTACCGCAGCGCCGATCAACACCAGAACCTTCAGGAGAAGTAACCTTTGCAACCCGAACAGCTCCACCGGACCTATCTGGACCTCACCACCCCGCATGTGGCCGACGCGTGCATGCGGCTCGGCATCCCGGTCCGCTGCGCCCCGCCGGAAACCGTCCCCCTGTGGAGCGGCACGCACGTGGTGGGCCGGGTCCGCCCGGCCCGACACTACGGCAGCGTCGACGTCTTCCTCGAGGCCATCGAACGCGCCGAACCCGGCGACGTCCTGCTTGTCGATAACGGCGGCCGCCAGGACGAGGCCTGCGTCGGGGACTTGGTGACGCTGGAGGCAAGCCGCGCGGGCCTGGCCGGCATCCTGATCTGGGGACTGCACCGTGACACGGCCGAGGTGAGGACCATCCGCCTGCCGGTCTTCAGCCTGGGGGCACTGCCGGTGGGTCCGCAGCGGCTCGATCCACGCGAGGCTGGTGCCTTGGAATCCGCAATGTGCGGCCAGCACAATGTCACGGCCGACGACTTCGTCCTCGGTGACGACGACGGTGTCCTGTTCATCCCGCTCAGCAGTGCCGCCGAGGTCGCGGACGTGGCGGCTACGATCCGCGACACGGAACGCTCCCAGGCGGCGCGGATGCACATGGGCACCACGTTCCGCAGCCAGGCCCGTTTGGGGGAGTACCTCGCAGCCCGGGACGCCGACGCCAGCATCACCTTCCGGCAGCACCTGCGCGCGTTCGGCGGAGAGATCGAAGAATGACCGGTGATGCATGGCCTTATGCGTCCGATCCGCTCCCGTTCCAGGACGAGCTGCCATGAAGCAGGTTTGACCGGCGTGCTTTGCGCCCTCACACCTGCTTCTTGAGCCAGTTGATGGTCTGCGTCAATCAGGGGCCGGGAGTCCACACCAAGGAATGCGTAGCCAGCACCCGCTACCACGTTTGAGTCCACGTGGACGCCTGCTGCCTCCAGCTTCCGGGCGAACTGAACACTTTGGTCCAACGGGACGGCTGTATCTTGATCGCCGTGCACCAGTCGCCCCACGAGCAGGTCACGCACGATCTGGATCGTCCATCGTTGACCGAGGACCTCCGTGGCGCGCGCGAGACCGCAGAACTGCCCATAGTCCCGCGTGCGCACGACGCGATGCCAACCCGTTGATAAGCAACAGCAAGTGTGCTTGTTTAGACAAGTAACGCAGATCCGGAAGGGGTGTCACCACGACATGAGGTTGACGACGACGACCAACGTCTCGGTGGACGGCGTGATGCAGGGGTTGGGCGGACCTGACGAAGATCGCAGCGGCGGTTTCGACCGCGGCGGATGGGCCATACCACTTCTCGATAGCGAAACCGGGGACTATCTCAATCAGGTCTACGGCGGTGCGGCCGCGTTCCTCTTCGGCCGGCGGACGTACGAGATCTTCGCCGGCTACTGGGGAGCGATGATCGATCCGGCCACGAGCCCGATCGCCGCCGCACTGAACAGCCGGCCCAAGTACGTGGCATCGACCAGCCTCACCGACCCGCAGTGGGCGGGTACGAGTGTCCTGACCGGCGACGTCGCCGCGGCCGTCGGCGATCTGAAGGCGCAGCAAGACGGCGAACTGCTGGTGCCCGGCAGCGGTGTCCTCGTCCGATGGCTGCTCGCCAACGACCTGGTCGACCAGCTCGACCTGCTCACCTATCCCGTTGTCGTCGGCCAGGGCACACGGCTGTTCCCCGATTCCGGTCCGGACATCGCGCTCGATCTGGTCAAATCGCGGACCACTTCCCGGGGCATAACCATCCAGACTTATCGGCCTCTTGGGCGCCCGGAGTACGCAACGTCCACCGCCGACCCGAACACATGACCTAGCTGCGCCCCGACCCAAGATCGCTCGAAGTCAGGCCGATTCCACCGAAAATGCCGAGCGCCCGACGGCGGTCGAGCAGGGTGCGGATGTCGTAGCGAGCCCGCGGTGGTCCCATCGATCTCGTTGCCGTGCCGACCGATCCAGCGGGGGCCGCTGGCATGGTGAGCTCCTTTCGGGTGGCCACCAGCATGGCGCCGCCACCCCAGCAGGACGCTGTGCGTCGGCGATGCGTTCCCGATGAGCGATCCCGGCGCGGCGCAGCGTCTCCGCCCGCGTCCATCTCTCGACCTGCCGTGCGTTCGTCGCTAGTGTGGCACGCAGTGATGTCGATTCCGGGCCATCCCGATAGACGCACGGGTAGAGGCGGCATCCGGTCGCCGTTCACGCGAAGGAGCACACCATGGGAATCCTCTCCGTCGACCTGTTCATCACCCTCGACGGCGTGTACCAGGCGCCGGGCGGCCCCGACGAGGACCGCGACGGCGGGTTCGAGTTCGGCGGCTGGCAGGCGGCATATTCCGACGACGAGACCGGCGAGGCGATCGTCGCCGGCATCAACCGCATGGACGCACTGCTGCTCGGACGCAAAACCTACGACATTTTCGCGGCGTTCTGGCCCACCCGGGGCGACGACGACCCGATCGCAGTGACGTTCAACGCCCTGCCGAAGTTCGTCGTGTCGCGCTCCCTGACCGACCCGGCATGGGAGGGCACCACGGCGCTGTCGGATGTCGCGGAGGTGGCCGCGCTGAAGGACCGGTTCAACGACATCCACGTCATCGGCAGCGGCGACCTCGCACGGTCGCTGCTCGAAGCCGACCTCGTCGACCGGCTGAACCTCTTCCTCTACCCGCTGACCTTCGGATCGGGCAAGCGGCTGTTCGCCGACGGCACCGGCGTGCCGGCGGCATTCCGATTCGCGCAGCCGCCGCAGGCGTTCCCGAAAGGCGCGATCTCTCTCGTATACGAGCGCGCGGGCGCGCCGATCACGGGCATCGACATCAGCCAGGGGTAGCGGCGCCCTCGGGCCGGGGTCGCGCCCTCGGCATCCGCTAAGCCGCGGCCTGTTGCATGTTCACGCCCATTGCAAAGGCCCATCACAGATGAGGGTGTAGCGTTCGGCAGCGACACGGCAACCGGCATGGCGCCGATGGCGAACCGCTTCGCGGGCGTGCTAGCGTTTCAGTGATCGTGATCTATCGGCAGGAGGTGAGACCCATGTACGCAGTATCCGCAGTGGGTGCTCCCTTGCAGTTCCCGATCGCGCGACTGAGGTAGTCGCCACCGGGAGCGCCCGACAGGCAATTCGCGAAAGGCGACTCCCATGAACACGACACCTTCTTCACCTCTGCACTCCATTTCGACGACGGCCTCCGACCTGCCGAGGTCCGACCAGGATCAGCCGCAGGTCGACGCCACAAGGCGGGTACGCGCCGCGGGTGAGCGAGCGTTGGTCCTCGGTGGTGGCGGATCGGCAGGCAATGCCTGGCTGATCGGCGTCATCGCCGGCCTCTTCGATGCCGGGTTGGATGTGACCGAGGCCGATCTGATCATCGGCACGTCGGCCGGATCGACGGCCGCGGCCCAGCTAGCTGGCGCGACCCCGACTGAACTGCTTGCCGCCATCCTTGCCGCTGCCCCCCAGCCACGGACTGCTCCGGTGGGATCCGACGGTGGACGCGTTCGCATTGGGCCGGCGGCGAACCATATGGAGAGAACGAGCCGAATCATCGCCGCCGCTGAGGATGCGGCCGATATGCGCCGCAGAATGGGTGCGGCGGCGCTCGAAATGGATGCGGCGTCGGACGGCTCCGGGCAAACGCGGTGGCGCGCTACCGTCGCCGCGCGGCTGCCCAGTCAGCGCTGGCCGGAACGAACGGTGCTCATCACGGCGGTCAATGCCTATACCGGTGAACCGGTCGTGTTCGACCGCCACAGCGGGGTCGACTTGGTGGACGCCGTGGCCGCCAGCTGTGCCAGTGGCTTCGCCTACAGTATCGGCGGCAGCCGATACATCGACGGCGGCTACCGATCCAACGCCGAGAATGCCGATCTGGCAGCCGGATACGCACGGGTGTTGGTGCTGTCACCATTCGGCGGCAGATCACGGACGCCGGTGGACTGGGGCATGCATCTCGCAACACAGGTCGACGAACTACGCGCACGCGGCAGCAGAGTCGAAACGATCTTCCCGGATAGCAACTCCGAGCACATGTTCGGCGCCAATGCGATGGATCTGTCGCTGCGTCCGCCCGCTGCTCGAGGTGGTTACGACCAAGGCAGAGCCCTTGCCGAGCATCTCACGGAATTCTGGCGCTGACGCCCTCGAAACCAGTCGACTCTGAGGCGTGACGACACCTGCTCATGCCGCCCGCAACGTCGACACCACCGGTCGGTCGCGACGCTCTACCTTGACCACATGTCGGGCGCCGGTGCCATAATCGGGCTGGGCACCAAAGCGGTGCCGCAGAGAAGAGCCGACGGATGGCGCCGCCGGAGCAGAGGAGTCCTCGAATGACGAAGTACCTGATCTCGTTCCCCGGTGAGGCCATGGTGTTCCCCGAGGAGGACTTCGAGGCGGTGGTCGAAGCCTCGCATGCCGTCATCGACGAGGCCAAGGCGGCGGGCGTGTACGTCTTCGGCGGCGGGATCGATGAGGACGTAGACCCGGTGCTCGTGGCCGGTGACGGCACCGTCACCGAGGGCACGTACCCAGGCCACAAGGTGCCCAACGGCGGCTACACCGTTCTCGAGCTGCCCTCGCGGGAGGCGGCACTCGAGTGGGCGGCGAAGATCGCCGTCGCCTGCCGCTGCTCGCAAGAGGTCCGGCAGTTCCAGTACGACCCGGCCAGCTGACGAGGGCAACCTCAGCCAGAGTCGGTCGTGCGTCGCGCGCGCCCATAATGAAGGGCGTGCAGCAGCGCATAGGGCGGGTGACCTCGACCGACGGCACCTCGCTGGCCTACTCGTCGATCGGAGCCGGTCGGCCTCTGCTGTACGTCAGCGGCTGGCGCAGCCATCTCGAGCTGAGTTGGGAGCTGTCGGAGGAGCGCGCCTTCTACGAGCGCCTGGCCGAGGGGCGCCCAATCAGAGTGAGACTGCCATGGCATGGTAGCCGGGGTTTCGCTGGCGCCTGTTCCTACATCCGGGTGTGGGTCGATCCATAAGATGGCGAGGTCATCGGCGTATCGTCCTGCCAGCGCCGAGAAGGCAGCCACGCTCACCGAGCACTCGCCGCCGAGGGTGGTGATTCCGGTGGGCTCGTGCTGCCGGATCAGGTCGAGGGCGGCCCGGAGCTGTTCGACGACGATCGCTTTCGCCTCGATCCCGTTCACTTTCTCAAGCCCGACGTCGGCCATTTCAGTGGGAACCACAGCTGTCGGTCCGTCATGCTGCGGGAGAATGGCTTCCAGAACAGCCGCGCCCACAGCATGGCCCCGGCGAGCGATCAAACGGGAATTCTGCTGTGAGGTTCTTCTTACCCTCCGCTCAGAGGCCGTACGGGCCAAACCGGGCAATGGCGACACCAGCGGCAAGGATACCCAAAACGAGGTTGATGATGACATTGGGCGTTTCGTGGCGACGACTATGAGTGATTGCCGCACCTGCCATAAGAAGGAAGAGTCCAGCCGCGGCTGTGGACACCAGCACGGTGGCCGTATGCAGCAGGGCAGGCAGGACTAGGCCCAGGGCCCCGAGGATTTCGAGTGCGCCGATGCGCTTGACGGCGCCGTCGGAGAAGTCTTCCACCCACCCTTGGCCGGCGGCCGCGAGTTTCGCCTTCGGTTGGGCGATTTTCATGGTTCCTGCTGCCAGGAAGAGAAGGGCCAGTACGGCGGTGATGATCCAGAGGACGACGTTCATGATGTTCTTCTTTCGTGAGGCACTGGGTTGTTCGAGACTGGGGCCGTCATGCGACTTCCATCGCGTGCCGGTGGTCGGCGAGTATCTCGCGGACCATCGGCACGACTTTGCTCCCATAGAGTTCGACGGCTTTGAGGCGTGCGCTGATCGGCTGGGCTCCGGAAGTGAAGATGAGGTCGAAGCGACCAACGTCCAGCGATGCCACTGCACGCGCGATTCTCCGGGCGACGGTCTCTGGTGAGCCGATGTACATCGAGCCGTTCTGGGTTTCGGCCTCGAAGTCTTCACGCCGGACGGGCGGCCAACCGCGGAGAGCTCCGATGCGGTCCCTGACCACCTTGTAGTGGGGCCAGAAGATCTCTTTGGCTTCGTCGTCGGTGTCCGCAATGAACCCGGGGGAGTGCATTCCTACCGGCCACGCCGTCGTATCGAATTCTGCGGTGGACCGCTTGTAGAGGTCAATTAAGGGCAGGAACCGTTCCGGCTGTCCGCCGATGATGGCGAGCATCAGAGGGAACCCGTATTTCGCCGTGCGGACCACTGACTGGGGTGTGCCGCCGACGCCTACCCAAGTCTTGAGTCCGCGCTCTGTCTTGGGGTAAACATCAGCATCAGCCAGCGGTGCACGCATGGTGCCTTTCCATGTCACCGGCTTCTCCTCAAGGAGCCGTGCGAACAGCTCGATCTTCTCCTCAAAGAGCACATCGTAGTCTTTGAGGTCGTAGCCGAAGAGTGGGAACGACTCGGTGAAGGAACCCCGCCCCAGAATGACCTCGGCACGGCCGTTGGACAGCGCATCCACAGTGGCAAATCGCTGGAAGACGCGCACGGGGTCATCGGAGCTGAGCACCGTCACACCGGATCCAAGGCGGATGCGTGAGGTGCGCGTGGCCATGCCGGCGAGGACAGTCTCCGGGGCCGATACCGAATATTCCGGGCGGTGGTGCTCACCGACAGTAAAGACATCCACACCCAACTGGTCTGCCAGCACGGCCTCGTCCACCAACTGCCGGATCGCACAAGCGTGGCTGACTGGTGCACCCTGGTCGTCAACAGGGACGTCGCCGAAAGTGTCCAATCCAAAGATCACTTCACTCATGGTCCTCCTCTAATTGATATGTCAATCACTTAATTGACGCGTCAATCATCACCCCGTATGGTTGACATGTCAAGCGAAGACGAGGTGGTCATGGAACAAAGCGGTAAGAGTGCCCGACAGAGTCCTACTCCGGATGAACTAGCGGTATGGCGCGAGTATGTCGAGACGGCAGAGGCGATACGTCAGGCTTTGGCGGCGGGGCTGCAGGCCACGTCCGGCGTTTCCCCAGGTGACTATGCCGTGCTCCTGGCCCTGAGTGAGTCTGAAGGGCACTGTTTGCGGTCCTCGGCGCTGGCCGAGGGTATCGGATGGGAGCGCAGCCGACTTTCACACCATCTGGGTCGTATGGAAAGCCGGGGGCTCGTTCGAAGGCGTAAGTCGGGTAACGACAGCCGTGGCGCAGAGGTGGAGCTCACTGACGACGGAGCACGGACTTTCCGTGCTTCTTCAGCGCCGCACCTCCGGCTTGTCCGCCGGTTCTTTATCGACGCCCTTGGGCCGGAAGACCTCGAAGCCGCTGGAAAGGTTGCAACGAGTTTGCGCCGCCACCTGAAAGAACTTGCTCTTGAACAGGAAAACGACCGGGGCTTAGCCGTCGTCGAGCCTTATCCGCGCGACACCATGTAGTGGAAACCGGCGCGGTCCACGGCGGCCCAGGCTTCGTAGAAACCGGCCTTTTCGTAGAGTCTTCTGTTGTGTTGTCCTGGATCCGGCTCCCGCGGAGGATGAGTTCGGCGTTGACCATGCCTAACTGGACCGTTGAGCATGGCTGGAGCACACCCGGTGGATCTTGTGTTCGGCGATCGGTGCGGGCATACACCTCTGGCCGGCGCGGAGGTGGAGCGACACATCATCCGCAGGCTACGCAGTCTTGAGACTCTAGGAGACAGCTGCTGTCCTGGCCTGTTGGACGATGGACGGGCGTGCGATGGCAAAGATGGGGGATCAGGGGGTCCTGCTGCCGCGAATGAGTGATCGGCGGTGCATCTCAACCCTGATTGGAGTGAAAGTTGGGAAGTCTAATGGCCTTAAGGCCTCTACCTACGCCGAGCGCTTTCGGGGCCCCGCAGGATTTCCCACAGAATGCCTCGCGCCGCCCGCCGTCGGAGCATTTACGCAGACCAGCGGCGGTTTTGCGGCTCTGAACGGTTCAAACGTAAACGAGGGATTGACCGAAACGGTCATGCTGCTATCGCTATTCAAGTGATGCGGCGATGGTTAGCGTGCCGGTCTGGCCGACAACGGCGCCGTCCGGGTGGAAACGGGGGATGGGCCTCGACTGTGTCGATCGTGGAGAGACGGCCTCCGGTGAGTCGAAGGAATACCGTTTCGCAGTATCGCTGCAGCGGATCGCCGAGACGGCGACAATCGATGAGGCCACTTGGCGCTCCACCTGCCCGTCTCAGTTAAGTTGAACCGTACGGCCCCGGAAATGAGCGGTTTGGTCAACTAAAGTGAGACAAGTTTCCCTGATTTGTCTCACTTTAGTTGACCCAAAAACCCGAATCCTGTCGTTGCATTCGCTTCAGCCGTCATTGCCTATAATCCGAATCGTCGGCCATGGCGCCCGGCACCAGAGCAATGTTGCTTCACGAACGGTCCGGGCTAGTGGATCTGGATGTTGCCGCCTTCGAGCGTTTGGGAGCCTGAGTCGTAGCCGGTGTCGAGCAGGATCCGGTAGGTGTCGATGCCCACGCCGGGCTCGCCGAGGTCTTGGACGTCGATCCGGAACAGGTGCGATCCCTGGCCGTTGATAGTGGCGCGGCCGAAGATCGTCGCCTGCGTGCGCTGCGGGTTGCAGGTCAACGCCAGGATCTTGATCGACTTCACCTTCTGCGGCTGGGCGGGCCCGTGGTCCTGATACTGCTGTTGGCCCTTGACGTTGCCGGCGGCATTTGACTGGGCGTTGCCGCCGAACGTGGCCTTGTCGCCGTTGTTGGCGGTAATCCGGCCACCCTTGGTGATGTTGGCCTCGCAGAGCGGGGTCGTGATCGGCAGCGTCCAGATCTTGGCCGCCGCGGCGAAGGGCTCATCCGGATCCTGCGTGCTGTCGGCGTCGGTGTCGACAGCACAGGCGCTGATCGCGTCCGCGCAGGGAAGCTCGGGGCCCTGGTAGCAGAAGGTCGCGTCCCCGTTCGCGTCGGTGGTGTCCGAGCCGCTCGTGTTGACCGACCCGGTGACCGTGAAGCGCACGGTGATGCCCGGCGTCGGGTTGCCCGATGCATCCTTGACCGTCGCCGTCACGCAGTGCTGGGTGGAGACGTCGTTGGTGTCGGCGGTGGGTGAGAGCATGAGCGTCGCCGGCGCGCCGGGGCCGAACGAGAACGCTCACGGGTGCGTGCACGGATCAGGTCGGACTCGAACTCCGCGACAATCGCGAGCACGTTGAAAACCAACCGGTAGGATTTCGCCTATGGGTACCCTGGTGAGGGTTCGACACGCGCGCGTAGAGGACGCTGCCGAGATGGCGCGCGTGAATGTGCGGTCGTGGCGTGAGACGTACCGCGGGCTGATGGCGGACCACGTCCTCGACGACCCGGGGTTGCCCGCCGCCCGGGAACGGTTCTGGACTGCCATGCTCAGCGATGAGCGCTACCGCGCGAACCGCGTCGCGGTAGCCGAGCGCGACGGCGAAGTGATCGGGATCGCGATGGCGGGGCCCTCGCAGAGCTCCGTGTCGCAGTGGGGCACGCAGCTCTACGTGTTGTACGTCGTTGCGGCTGAGCATGGGACCGGCACCGGGGCCGCCCTCCTGGAGGCCGTCATCGACCCGCACGATTCGGCAGCGCTTTGGGTCGCCGATCCGAATCCTCGGGCGCAGGCGTTCTATCGCAAGCACGGGTTCGTGGCGGACGGGACCGTGAACGTGGACGACGGCGTGCGAGAGATCCGCATGGTGCGGATCCCCTCCGGGCGTGACTCGCACTCTGACTCTCCCTCGCAATCGCGCAGGTTGCGGCGATCGGGACTCGGCGACGAGGGCTAGGTCAAGCCTCGCCAATCGTGACGCGCTGCAACCCCGCGGCGACTGCGAACTCGAGGGATCCGACTACGAGCCGCCGCCGACGAACCCTATCGAGTTCCATCTGATGCGAGAACTCGCGGCTTCTTGATACGAGGTTGCGCCGCGATGGTCCCGCAAGCCCGTCCCTGACCCGATAAACCCTTCGGCTTCAGGCAGCGCGGATGTAGCCGGACAGCCAACGAAGGTTAGCGACGAAGGCCCGGGGGAGTCCGCCGACTCTTCTGTAGCCCCAGCCGACTGAGGCGCAGGCGGACTCCGTGGCCGTGAACACCTCCCGGTCACGTTCGCCGATGCGCTCGTCCGGGCGGATGTCGATGACGACGCCTGTGCCGTCACTCAGCCGTGTGAAGTAATCCGGGATGTCCTTTGATGGTAGGGAACGCCCGGGCCGGCGAATAATCCCGGAACGGCAACCACCAAGCCGCCCCAAGCGGTTGAGTCGTCAAGGAGTCGGATTCGTACCCACGCGCCGAGACATGGCAGACGCCCGTAGCCCAAATCGTGACTGGCCGCTGACGAAACACCCGTCATGGTCCAACTGTGATGAGACAGAACCCTTCAATGGGTCAACTGCAGTGAGTGGAGACACGCCGCTTGGATGGCAGAGCAGTATCGTGCCGAACACGCCGTCCCGAATAGCTTTGCAGGAGCCGAGAATCAACGGAATCGCAGGCCTAACGGGCCACCGAGAGGGGATGTCGAATTCGCACCGGATGCGATTCGCCGGTTACTTGACATAATGTAGATTATCGGCGTTTTAGAATCAGCCGGAAGGGGCTGATCTTTGCCCGCACCGAGAAAGCCATTCTTCCTATTTATCGTGCCTTCTTCGGCGGTATTTCCTGGATGACCCAGCGGTTGCCGTCCGGATCGCTGAGGTGGGCGAAGGCAAAACCTCCCAAATCCTGGGCTTCGCTGATGGGGGCTCCACGGCGGAGAAGTTCTGTCCGTGCCGCCTCCATGTCAGGCACCACCAGCTGGAGGCCTTCGAGGCTGCCCGGGACCATGCTGTTCATTCCGGTTCCGATGACGATCGAACAGGATGAGCCTGGCGGAGTGAGCTGGACAACCCGCATTCCGGGGATGTGTTCGACGTCGTGATCGAGGACGAAGCCGAGGTTGTCTGTGTAGAAGGCCTTGGCGCGGTCCACGTCCGAGACGGGCACCTGTACGACCTCGAGGCGGAGTTCCATGTCCGCCACCCTACGGCACAAGACCGATGTTGGCACTGGGTGAAGAAATTGGGCCGGCCCCCAGCGGTCGCACCTTCATAGCTGCTCCCGCGCCCCTCCGGCTCTGTACAGGTCGCTGTCGGAGGACATAGTTCAATCGGCCACTCCCCCATGGATACGAGCATTTCATGATGTGCGCGGGGCCTCCACAAGAGTCCCCGAATCAGCGCCATCGCCTATGGTGCCTGGGCACGTCAGTCCATTCATCATCGAGATCATTTGGAGGCATCTGATGGATAACTCCGTCATCCTCATTACGCCGGCAGACCAAAGCCACGCTTACGAGGCTCAGAGCAGGATCAGGGAACTCAGCTCCAAGGGTGCCATCGACCTCTTCGGCCAGGCCGTCATCCAAACAGACGACAAGGGCACTCCAACGATCAAAGATTCCGACGAACCCGCCCTCGAAATCGGGACCATCACCGGCGGCCTGCTCGGCAGCGTTATCGGAATCCTCGGCGGCCCGGTCGGTGTGCTCCTCGGGTTCAGCGCCGGTGCCGCGACAGGTTCCGCGAGCGACGTCATGACAGCGGCCGATGCATTCGATGCCCTGCCGCAGATCGCCGCACGGATGAAGCCGCAAACAACTGCGTTGGTCATAGCCGCCCGGGAACCGACGCCAGACGCGGTCGACGCCCTGGCGGAAGCCACGAACGCCACTGTTAGCCGCTGGCCCGTTGAGGACGTACTGGCCGAAGTCTATGCGGCCCGGGAAGCCGCTGACAAGGCCGCTGCCGATGCCCGCCGTGCTGCGCTGGAGGCGAAAACCCAGGAGGTGAAGACCAAGCTGGCGGACGGCTGGGCCAATTTCACGGCGCAGTTCGACACGCATAAGACGGGACACGCGGCATAGCAATCCGCGCCGGCGCCGCCCATCTGAGGAGCGAAGGTGCGCCGCAGGCCTCCCGTCAGGCTTCGGTCAGCTCCCGACGTAGGCCGCGAGGTGCTCGCCGGTGAGCGTGGAACGCGCGGCGACCAGATCAGCCGGTGTGCCCTCGAAGACGAGCCTGCCGCCGTCGTGGCCGGCGCCCGGGCCGAGGTCGATGATCCAGTCGGCATGCGCCATAACCGCCTGGTGGTGCTCGATGACGATGACCGATTTTCCGGACTCCACAAGGCGGTCAAGAAGGCCCAGCAGGTTCTGGACGTCGGCGAGGTGAAGGCCGGTGGTCGGCTCGTCGAGAATGTAGATGTCGCCTTTTTCGGCCATCTGGGTGGCGAGCTTAACGCGCTGCCGCTCGCCGCCGGACAGCGTCGTGAGCGGCTGGCCAAGGGTGAGGTAGCCGAGCCCGACGTCCACGAGCCGGTCGAGGATTTTGTGGGCCGCCGGCGTGCGTGCCTCCCCTTCCCTGAAAAACCCCTCCGCCTCGGTCATCGACATGGCCAGCACTTCGGCGATGTTGCGGCCGCCCAGCTTGTATTCCAGGACTGATGCCTGGAACCTCCTGCCCTCGCAGTCCTCGCAGGTGGACTCTACGGTGGCCATAACACCCAGTTCGGTGAAAATGACGCCCGCGCCGTTGCAGGTGGGACATGCGCCTTCCGAGTTGGAGCTGAACAGCGCCGGCTTGACCCCGTTGGCCTTCGCGAACGCCTTGCGGATCGGCTCAAGCAGGCCCGTGTACGTCGCCGGGTTGCTGCGCCGCGACCCCTTGATGGCACCCTGGTCGATCACCACGACACCGTCGCGGCCGGCCACCGAACCTTGAGTCAGAGAGCTCTTGCCCGAACCCGCGACACCCGTGACCACACAGAGGACGCCCAGCGGAATGTCGACGTCCACGTCCTGAAGGTTGTGCGTCGAGGCACCGCGCACCTCGAGCGTGCCGGACGGCGTGCGCACAGATTCCTTGACCCTGGCCCGGTCGTCCAGATGGCGGCCGGTGATGGTGTCGCTCCCCCGGAGCCCGTCGACGCTTCCCTCGAAGCAGACTCTGCCGCCCTCGGTGCCGGCGCCGGGGCCGAGGTCAACGACGTGGTCAGCGATGGCGATGGTCTCCGGCTTGTGCTCGACGACCAGCACGGTGTTGCCCTTGTCGCGCAGCTGCAGCAGCAGCTGGTTCATCCGCTCGATGTCATGCGGGTGCAGGCCGATGGTCGGCTCGTCAAAGACGTAGGTGACGTCCGTGAGGGACGAGCCGAGGTGCCGGATCATCTTGGTGCGCTGGGCCTCTCCCCCGGACAGCGTGCCCGCCGGCCGGTCCAACGAGAGGTAACCCAGCCCGATTTCGGCGAACGAGTCGAGCAGATGCTGCAGGCCTTTGAGGAGCGGCGCGACCGAAGGCTCGTCGAGTTCGCGGACCCACGCGGCCAGGTCGCTGATCTGCATCTCGCACAGGTCGGCGATGTTCTTGCCTTGGATCTTCGAGGACCTGGCCTCCGGACTGAGCCGGGTGCCGTCACACTCCGGGCAGGCCTGGAACGTGATAGCGCGCTCCACGAAGGCCCGGATGTGGGGCTGCATCGCGTCGACGTCCTTGGAGAGCATCGATTTCTGGATCTTCGGGATCAGGCCCTCGTAGGTGAGGTTGATGCCCTCGACCTTGATCTTGGTCGGCTCCTTGTAGAGAAGGTCGTTCAGTTCCTTTTTGGTGAACTTCGCGATTGGCTTGTCCATGTCGAAGCCGGCGCCGCTGAAGATGCGGCCGTACCAGCCGTCCATGCTGTAGCCGGGAACGGTCAGGGCACCGTCGCCGAGCGATTTGCTGTCGTCGTACAGGGCAGTGAGGTCGAAGTCGGACACCGAGCCCATGCCTTCGCAGCGCGGACACATGCCGCCCAGGTACACAGCACCATGCACCACACTCTTCTCGACCCGGCCCCCGGCTTTCTCCGTGCTCATCACCCCGCTCGCCTTGCGCGTGGGGACGTTGAAGGAGAACGCCGTGGGGGGCCCTACGTACGGCTGTCCGAGCCGGCTGAAGAGAATGCGCAGCATCGCGTTGGCATCGGTGGCCGTGCCGACGGTGGAGCGCGGGTTGGCGCCCATGCGCTCCTGGTCGACGATGATCGCCGTGGTCAGGCCGTCGAGTACGTCGACGTCCGGCCGCGACAGCGTCGGCATGAAGCCCTGGACGAAGGCGCTGTAAGTCTCGTTGATCATCCGCTGCGACTCCGCGGCGATCGTGCTGAACACCAGCGAGCTCTTGCCGGAGCCGGAGACGCCGGTGAACACCGTCAGCCGGCGTTTCGGGAGTTCCACGCTGATGTCCTTGAGGTTGTTCTCACGCGCGCCCTGCACGCGGATCAGATCGTGGCTGTCGGCAGCGCGCAGCACGGGCGACTGCATGTCCGTCCTCGTGACAATGCTCATCGTGGCTCCATCTGTTGGGCGGTGCCGCCTTCGCGGCCTCCGTCGGCGTCGTCTGGCTCTATCTAACCAGCTTCGAGCAGCAGGTCCGGCGTTCTTTCGCTTCGGCCCGTGACGCCGCCGGGCGGCGCATACGCCCGGCTGCACTCACCGGTCTTCAAGCAGCCCGAGGACGTTGCCATCGGGATCGGTGACCGTGGCCACCAGGCGGCCGCCGCCGACGTCGTGGGCTGGCTCCTTCACGACGGCGCCGGCGGCGGTCACCTCGGCCAGCTTCGCCTCGAGGTCCGGCACGTGCCAGTAGGCCACCGGTGAGGTCATGCCCTGCGGCCCGCCGCCCGGCACCAGCCCGATGTGCTGACCCGCGGCCTCGAAGCCGACGTAGTAGGACTCGTCGGTCTGCGGCGGAACGCCGAGCAGGGCCGTGTAAACCTCCTTGGCCGCCGCCAGGTCGGAAACGGGATGCAGCACGGTCTTGATTCCCTGAGTGGAAGAGCCGGTCATGGTCACTCCTGAGGTCGTGGGTCTGGTCGGGACTGTCTGGCTTAAGGACGAACGGGAAGTCCGGATCGACAGCCCGGCCGGGGTTTTCGCCGTTGGCTGTTCGGCTTCTTGGGGCCAGCCCGTAAGCGAAGGCTGACCGCCGGGCTGGTCACATGCGAGATCGTGCCACGTCATCCCGGAGTTGTCTAGCGCCGCCGGCGTCCCGCTGCCAGCGAGCGAAACTCGCTTCAGCTGGCACCAACAACCCGCCTCGACTGGGCTAAAGATGCTGGTCAGCGGCTTAATCCGGTCCAGGCCCATCCATTGTCTTAAGCTGCGGTGTCGCTAAGAATGAACCAATGACGGTATATGTGCGAGCCCTCGAAACTGCTGTTCCGCCGACATTGCTTGTCCAGACGGAAGCCCGTGACGTCTTTGCCGCCCAGCCCGGCCTTACGCGGCTCGGCTCACGGCTGGTGGCCACATGCTTCGACTCGGCCGCCATTGACACGCGGTATACGGCGGTCCGGGAGCTGACCATGGATTCCCGGGCAGACAATCCGCAGTTTTTCGACCCCGACACCGGCCTGCTCCGCAGTCCCAGCACCAAGGCCCGCAACGACCTCTTCGCCACGGAGGCCACGAAGCTTTTCATCGAGGCGGCCCATGCGGCCGTCGACAACTGCGCCGGCATCGATCCACTTGACATAACTCACCTCATCACGGTGTCCTGCACAGGATTCTTCAACCCCGGTCCTGACTACAAGATCGTCCGTGCCCTGGGGCTCAACCCGGCCGTGCAGCGGTACCACCTGGGCTTCATGGGCTGCTACGCAGCATTTCCGGCGCTCCGGGCCGCGAAGTCCTTCTGCGAGGCGGATCCGGAGGCCGTCGTGCTCGTCGTGTGCGCCGAACTCTGCTCGCTCCATGTCCGGACGTCCAACGATCCGGACGCCATCATGGGGTCCGCGCTGTTCGCGGACGGCGCCGCCGCCGCCGTCGTGACGGCGCGGGACGTTCCCGAGTCAACAGCGCTGCTCCAGCTGGACCACTTTGAGACCGTCCTGACCCCGGTGGGTGAGGATTCAATGGCCTGGAACATCGGTGATGAGGGATTTGAAATGGTGCTCGGCAACTACGTGCCGCACATCATCGACGACCACATCGTCGGTGCCCTGGAGCCGCTGCTGGCCAGGGACGCCTCGCTGAGGGGCCTCCCCTACCGGGACATCACACACTGGGCCATCCATCCCGGCGGCCGGAGCATTCTGGACAAGGTGCAGTCCCGTCTGGAGCTCACGGACGAACAGCTGGTCCCGGCCCGGGAGACGCTGCGGAACTTCGGCAATATGAGCAGCGCGACGGTGCTGTTTGTCCTCAAGCACATCCTCGACCTCCCGCCGCGTGATGGCGATGAACGCATCTGCTCGATGGCCTTTGGACCCGGGCTCACCGTCGAAACCGGACTTTTCACCAAGGTGCGGCAACCCCGGCCGGACATCCCGGTGCCCGCTGCCGCTGAGGCTGAATCGTCTCTCGCCTGACCCGTCATGGGAATCCTGGGCGCCCGCGACACCCACGCCATCGAGGAAATGGACCGGCCGGACTGTGATCCGGACCGCCTTGACCGCACCTACAGGCAGTTTGCCCTGGTCAACCGGGCTTTGTCCGGCTGGCATGGGCTGTACCGCAACAGGATACGGCCGCTCCTCTCCAGGACCGGCCCGGCCACCCTCCTGGACGTCGGCTGCGGCGGCGGCGATCTGGCCCTGATGTTCGCCCGCTGGGCCGCCACGGACGGAATTGATCTCCGAGTCACCGGCATCGACCCGGATGAGCGGGCCTACCGCTTTGCTGCGAACCGCGAGCCGGCGCCGCGCGTGCGGTTCCGCCAGGCCACCAGCACCGGGCTTGTCGCGGAGGGCGCGGCATACGACGTCGTGATTTCGAACCACGTGCTGCACCATCTGGACGCGGGCGAACTGCAGTCGTTCCTCGGCGACTCGTCCGCCCTGGCCCTGCGCGCTGCGTTTCACAACGACCTCCGGCGCAGTGCGGCGGCCTACGCCCTGTTTGCAGCCGCCGCGCTGCCGCTCACGCGCTCCTACATCCGCCGCGACGGCCTGACCTCCATCCGGCGCAGCTACACCGTCCCGGAACTCGCCGCCGTCGTCCCCCACGGCTGGACGGCGGAGCCCCACTCCCCCTTCCATTGCCTCCTCACCTACCGCACGGGCGCGGAATGACCGAGGTCCTCATCGTTGGCGGCGGGCCGGTGGGCCTGTATTTGGGCGCGCTGTTGCTGCAGCACGGGGTGGCCGTCCGGATCCTCGAAAAGCGGACCGGCCGCAACGCCCACACGAGGGCCATCGGCATCCATCCCCCGGCCCTCGCCGCCCTGGACCGCATCGGGGTGGCCTCGGCGCTGGTCGCCCGGGGCGTCCCTATCCGCCGCGGCCACGCTGTCAGTGCCGGCCGCGAGATTGCGCACATGCCGTTCGGGCCGGTCTCCGACCGCTACCCTTTTGTCCTCGCCGTCCCCCAGCCGGTGACGGAGTCGATCCTTGAGCGGCGGCTTCTTGAACTGGACGGCGGCGCGCTGCTCCGCGGGGCTGAGGTGACGGACATGCACGACGACGGCGGCCGGGTCACCCTGACCGTCACCGGAGCGGGCGTTCCGTCGAGGCTGTCCGCCGCCGTCGCGGTGGGGGCGGATGGCGCCAATTCGACCGTGCGCCGGCTGTTGTCAGTGCCTGCTCCTGAAAAGCGGTATCCGGACCATTACCTGATGGGCGATTTTCCCGAATCCAGCCCCTATGGCAGCGATGCGGCCCTGTTCCTCGAAGAAGACGGCATTGTGGAGTCCTTTCCGCTGCCCGGTGGAGTGCGCCGCTGGGTGGTCCGGCTGGACCGCCCGCCGGCCCGTCCCGACGCTGCGGAACTCGCCGGTCTCGTCGCAACCAGGACCGGGGTGGCGGTGGACGCCTCGCGCAACAGCATGCTCAGCAGCTTCGGCGTGCGGTCACGGCTGGCCTCCCGCATGGTGGCCGGCAGGACGGCCCTCATCGGCGATGCTGCGCACGAAATCAGCCCCATCGGCGGACAGGGCATGAACCTTGGCTGGCTTGATGCCGAATCCCTGCTGCCGGTCATCCTTGCCGCCTTGACCGGCCAGCCCTCCGGGGCTGCGCTTCGCCGCTTCGACGCGGCGCGCCGCCGTGCCGCCACGGCAGCCAAGCGCCAGGCGGAGGTGAACATGGTGCTCGGCAGGCCCCTCCCGGGTGGCGTGCTGCGGGCCCGAAACACTGCTATCGCCCGGGTGGCCGCGGTGCCTGCCATCAATGCGTTCGTGGCCAAACGGTTCACCATGCAATGACCGGCAGTCCCCGTGTGGCGGCGCGCTCCGGGGGCCTAGACTGCAAGCATGCGTCCCCGATTTTGGACCGCCCGACGCCGGAGCACGCGACGGAGCACGCGACGGAGCACTCGACGCCAGAACAGGGGTCCCGCCGTCGTTCTCGCCGCTGCGGCGTTGCTGGCCCAGGCAGCCTGCACCCCGCCCGCTGAGGCGCCCCGGACGCCCAGTGCGCCGCCCAGTGCGTCGGCCGGTTCGCCGTCCGCGCCTCCTGTTACGGCCAGGGTGAACCAGTTCCGGGACAACTACGGGAAGCAGATCATCGAGATCCAGCTGACCAACAACAGCGCAAGCACGGTCACCGTCCGGGCCGCGGGCATCGCCACCCCGCTTTTCGCCGCCGGGATTGCCTGGCGGGCCTCGCCGGACGGAACCCAGATTCCGCCTGGCCAGGCGAAGAGCCTGCCGGCGCACCTGACGACCGCCAACTGCGGGACTGGCACCGGCGCCGGGAGTCCCGGCACGGAGGCCCAGGATTTGGTGTCCGTCACGGTCCGGCTGTCGCCGAACGGTGCAGCAGAGAACGGTGCCCCAGAGAGCCTCCCCGCCACGGACCCGTTTGGTGTCCTCGTTCGGAACAACACAGAGCAGTGCCTGGCCAGGGACGCCAGCTCCGTGGCCGCGATCGGTCTGCGGCCGGAGCTTGACGTCTCTGGTGATGGCCGGCGGGCCGTGTTGCGGCTGTCCATCCGGCCGTCTGCCCGGACCTCACCAGAACAGCAGGGCGGCGGAAGCGGCGCTGGCCGGCTCGTCATCGAGCGCATCGACGGCACGCCGCTTCTGGCTGAGGACCCGGCCAGGCCGTGGCCGCTGAACTTGACCATCGAGGCCGGCGGGCCTGCCCAGGAACTTGAACTCGGAATACGCCCAGCCCGCTGCGATCCCCATGCCGTGGCCGAGGACAAGGTGGGTACGGTCATCCCCCTGCGCGTCATGGTGGGCGCCCGGACAGGCATCCTGAAGGTCACCGCGGACAGGGATCTGAGGGGCAGGATCCTTGACTTTGTCACGGCCGCATGTGCGCGCACCACTAGGCTGTCCCCATGAGCCAAGCATCGCCGCCTACGTCCTTCAGCCCTGCCAGGATCCGCGAGCTCGTGCAGGAAATGCTCGCCGCGGACACATTGCCGCCCATCGTGCAGGCCGGTCATCCGGTTCTTCGGCAGCGTTCCGCGCCGTTCGACGGCCAGCTGGAAGCGGGTGAACTGAGCCAGCTCATAACGCTCATGAGGCGGGTCATGCACGAGGCTCCCGGCGTCGGCCTGGCCGCGCCGCAGCTGGGTATTCCGCTGCAGCTGGCGGTCCTCGAAGACCAGTTTGAAATCGACGAGGAGACCGCCGCAGCCCGCGGACGGGCTCCGTTGGACTTCTTCGCCATCCTCAACCCGTCGTACACCCCGCTGGGCGACACAACCGCGGCGTTCTTCGAAGGCTGCCTTTCCGTGTCGGGGCTGCAGGCGGTGGTGGAGCGTCCGGAGCGCGTCCGACTCGACTATGTGACATCTGAGGGACAGCCTGCCAGCCGGGACTTTACCGGCTGGCAGGCGCGGATCGTCCAGCATGAGACCGACCACCTCCACGGAACGCTCTATCTCGACCGCGCCGAACTTCGTTCACTCAGCACCAACAGCGAGTACGGCGCTCGCTGGGCGGAGCCGGGCATCGGCAGAGCCCGGCAGGAACTTGGCTTCATGACCGGGCAGCCACTCGGCGGCGAGGAAGTACCTGGCCAGCCGGACCCGTCAGGCCAGCGGGACCCGTCAGGCTAGCTGGACGGGCCGGGGTTTTCGGCCGTAGGCAGGAATCGCGCCCACCACGCCAGGATGTGATCGAACCGCTGACGGCGGTGATGCGGCGTGCCGGACCGCGACAGTTCATGGTCCTCCCCGGGGAACACAAGGAAGGCCGATTCCACGCCCTGCTGCTTCAGCATGGTGAAGTAGCGCTGGCCCTGTTCCACCGGGCAGCGCAGATCGTCCTCGCTGTGGATGACGAGGGTGGGTGTCCTGACGGCGGCAATCGTTGCCATGGGACTTTGGGCCGCCACCAGCTCTGCCGAGCGGCCGTTATATTCGCCGCCGAAGAACCACCCGATGTCCGATGAGCCGGTAAAGCTGACGGGGTCCAGGAAGCCGCGCTCCACGATGGCGGCCTTGAACCGGTGGACCTGGCTGATGGTCCAGGCGGTGAGGTAGCCGCCGTACGAGCCGCCCATGATTCCCACGGCATCCTGATCCAGCGAGGAGAATTTCTCCAGGGCACCGTCGAGGAAGGCGAGCACGTCCTGCATGTCAACAGTGCCCATCCGCTCCTTGATGGACCTGCCGTGTGCCTGGCCGTAGCCTGCCGATCCGCGCGGGTTGCACATCACCACCGCGTAGCCTGCCTCGGCGTACACCTGCGCTTCGTCAAACAGGGCGACGGTGTACTGGGCGAACGGACCGCCGTGGATGTTCAGGAGCACGGGATGGGGGCCCTTGCCCGGGGGCATCAGCACCCACCCGTGTACGGGGTAGCCGTCGGCCGAGGGGAACGTCAGTTCCTGCGGTTCGATGATTCCGGCCTCTGTGCGGAGTGCTGACGAAAAGTCGGTCAGGAGCCGGAGCTGGCCGCCCTCAAGGGCGCAGACGTCACCGGTCGTGGCCGAGTCAGAGACGCTGACGTAGACCGATCCTCCTGCCGCTGCGGCACCCGTCACCACCCTGTCTCCGTGGACCAGGAGTGCATGGCTGCCGGTGGCGCTGAACTCCAGCAGCTCAACGGTGCCTTGCGCGTTGTTGACCACCAGGACGCCGTCGCTTCCGCGGAGTTCAATCCGGACGCCCGGCGCGGCGACGTCCATGTGTTCCGCGTCGCTTAGCGCCCGCGCCTCCCCGCCCGCTGCGGGCATGACGTATAGGACCGTGTTCTTCGCGACAAAGTCCTGGCCCGTGCTGCCGAGGTCCTGCGCCGTGAAGAACAGCCATTTTCCGTCCATCGATTCGCGGACGTCCTGGACTGTCTGCAGACCGGCGTTGGCCTCGACGCAAACCGGCTCCCCGCCGTCGGCCGGAACGCGGTAGATCCCGCTGACCAGGTCCTGGTCACTTGCCTCGTGAAGGGCCGCGACGAAGTAGACGGACGTGCCGTCGCTGCTGAAGGACTCGCCGGTGTGGTCGGTCGGCGCGGTGGTGAGCTGCCGGGCGTCGGGAAGGCCCACGGCCTTTGTCACCCCGCCGGCCGCCGGGGGCTGATTCCTGTCCCTGAGGGCACGCCCCGCCGGCTGGACTGCCGGCTCTGCGCCCAGATCCGGCACATCCAGCGCGAAAAGCTGAAGCGGCTTGTCCCGGGTGTAGCCCACCCCGTTCATCCTGTACTTGTAGTCCGTGATGAGGCGGGCATCCTCGCCGCCGGAGCTGACGCCGTCCAGCGTGCCGTAGCGCCCGGATTCCGGCTCCCTGGAACTGAAAACAATCCGCTGGGAATCGGGCGACCACGCGAACGAGGACACACCCAGGGCCCGGTCGGTCAGGGCCTGCGGCTCCCCGCCGGCGGCTTCCACCACGTGGAGCTGGGGCTTGCCGCCCGCGGCTGCCCGGAGAAACGCCAGCACGCGCCCGTCCGGCGAAAACGCCGGGGCCGTGTCACGGAAGCCTCGGGTTACGAGCCGCGGCCGTTTTTCGGGATCCTGCGGTACGCTCCACAGCTGGCCCACGTAGGCGTCGGCGTCAAAGTCGGGACGCGTAACCGAGACGACGGCGCGCGTGCCGTCTGGATGGGCGGCAGGGGCGGAGACGGATTTGAGTAGCGGCAGATGTTCAGGCTTCACCCACGTGAGCCTAGCGTTTCCGGCACGGCGTGTGAAACACCTCACCTGGCCCCTTCTGCGGTGCCGGAACAACAGCCCTAGGATTGTCCCTATGCCTCCCCGCCTGCCGTCCCTGCTGTGCCCTGTCTGCCGGAAGTTGCTCCTTCCTGCCTCTGGCGAAAGTGCGGCCGCTGCCCGGCCCCGGGCCCTGGCCTGCGCGGCGGGCCACAGCTTCGATGCCGCCCGGCAGGGCTATTTCAACCTGCTGGTGGGCAAAGGAACTGCCTTCCAGCCGGATTCCGCCGACATGGTGGCCGCCCGGGCCGCCTTCCTCGACGCCGGGCATTACCGGCCGCTGGCCGCCGCGGTCGCCGGCGCGGTGGCCACGGCGCTGCAAGGACCCGAACCGGCCGTGCTTGACTCCGGAACAGGCACGGGCCATTACCTTCGGGCAGTCCTGGACGGGGCCGGCAGCGGCGGCTCCATCGCGGCCATAGGCCTGGACATCTCGAAGTTCGCGCTCCGGCGGGCGGCGAAACTCAACCCCGACGCCGTGAATCTGGTCAGCGATGTCTGGCAGCAGTTCCCGGTGGCGGACGCCGCCGTCGACGTCGTCACTGTGGTCTTCGCGCCCCGCAACGCGGCCGAATTCGCCCGGGTCCTCAAGCCCTCGGGCCGGCTCATCGTGGTGACGCCGCGGCCCGGACACCTTGCCGAAATCGCGAGCCAGGCCGGCATGCTCGGAATCGAACCGGCGAAGGATGAACGGCTGGCCGACGCACTCACGGGCCACTTTGAGCTGCTGTCTGCGCAAGACGTCGACCTGGCCCTCGGGTTGTCCCCGCAGGACGTGGCAAACCTGGCGCTGATGGGTCCCGCCGGCCACCACACGGACCGCCTGGCCCTCACGGCCAGGCTCACCGGCTTTCCGGCCGTCACCGCGGTCTCCGGGAAGTTCCGCGTCAGCGTCTTCCTGCCCCGAAGAACCGCAGCCGCATAACGGCTTGGCCACGTTCCGGCGCAGGCTGAAAGTCCACTGCCAGGTCCCCGCTGCTTCGGTCTAGGATGGAAGAAAGTTACGGAGGGTCTGCCCCGCAGCCCCCGGAATCAAGGGGGAATGGATGTTTGAATGGCTCGGCCAAAACTGGTGGGCACTGTGGCTCACGGTCTTCCTGGTCTTCGCGGCCGTGGAAATGCTGACCCTTGATCTCTTCTTCATCATGCTTGGCGGCGGCGCCCTGGCCGGGCTCGTGGCCGACTTCGCCGGCGCCGATCTCTGGCTTCAGATCGTGGTCTTCTGCGTCGTGTCGCTGCTGATGATCGCGTTCGTCCGCCCGGTCACCCTCAAGCACCTGCACAAGGGCCCGGCCGATCAGCGCACCAACGTTGATCGCCTGATCGGCGAATCCGCACTCGTCATGGAGGCGGTGTCCGCCACCGGAGGACGGGTCAAGATCGGCGGCGACGTCTGGAGCGCCCGTTCCGAGTCCGGCGTCCTGACTGAGGGCCAGCGCGTAATCGTCGCGGCCATTGACGGCGCGACGGCGGTAGTGGCACCGCAGGCCGAAACAGCGATCCAGTAAGAACCGCGAACACAGAGATTTCTGCTGCCGCCGTTCCGGCGCCAGCAGATGCGGCGGGCGATCCGCCAATGTAGAGCTTCACTGAATTTGGGGAGAAGGAGAAGTATGGATAGCCCAGGAGGAATCGCCGTCACTTTCGTGATGCTGGTCCTGATCGTCTTTGTCGTCATTGTGCTGGTCCGCTCGGTGCGGATCGTGCCGCAGGCCCGGGCCGGAGTGGTTGAGCGCCTCGGAAAGTACCAGCGGACCCTCAACCCCGGCCTGACCATCCTCATCCCGTTTGTGGACCGGCTGCTGCCCCTCCTGGACCTCCGCGAGCAGGTTGTTTCGTTTCCGCCGCAACCTGTGATCACCGAGGACAACCTCGTGGTGTCCATCGACACTGTGGTCTACTTCCAGGTGACCGATCCGCGGGCTGCCACCTACGAAATAGCCAACTACATCCAGGCCGTGGAGCAGCTGACCACCACCACGCTCCGCAACGTTGTCGGCGGATTGAACCTGGAAGAAGCGCTGACTTCGCGCGACCAGATCAACGGCCAGCTCCGCGGCGTGCTGGACGAGGCCACGGGCCGCTGGGGCATCAGGGTTTCCCGCGTGGAGCTGAAGGCGATTGATCCGCCCCACTCCATCCAGGATTCGATGGAAAAGCAGATGAGGGCTGAACGCGACCGCCGGGCCGCGATCCTGACTGCCGAAGGCACCAAGCAGTCGGCCATCCTCACGGCCGAAGGCCAGCGGCAGGCAGCCATCCTGAAGGCCGAGGGTGATGCCAAGGCGGCCATCCTTCGCGCCGACGGTGAGGCCCAGGCTATCCAGAAGGTCTTCGACGCCATCCACAAGGGTAATCCGGACCAGAAGCTCCTGGCCTACCAGTACCTCCAGACGCTGCCCAAGCTCGCCGAAGGCACGTCCAACAAGCTGTGGATCATTCCGAGCGAAGTGGGCGAGGCGTTGAAGGGCATCGGCAACGCGTTGGGCGGAGCTAACCCGGATCCGCGCTCTGGTGATTTGTTCGGCCCCGGCCCTGATGCGGGCAAACAGCCCGAATCGTAGGTCGCAGCGAAGTAGGTCGAAGGGACAAGGGAGGCACGCTGCCAGGAGTGCCCCCCTTTTTCCTGCCGCCGCGGATGGTCCCGTCCCGGGAGTTGGGCGACGGACCGGTCCGGGGGTCGGCCCCGCATTGCCGTCATTGCCGGAAAACCGTATAATGGTATATTTGTCCGGCCGGATCAGTCCGGGCGGAACAACAATGCTTGGCAAAGCGTTTCATCTAGTGATGCTACGTAGAGCACACCGTAGTCCGGAGGCCGCTTTTTAGCCGCCGGCTAGCGCGGAGCCCGGCTCCGCGAACCGACCAGAGGGAGAAATCATGAGCGATCGCAGCCTGCGGGGTATGCGACTTGGCGCACAAAGCATGGAGACCGAATCCGGCGTGGAGCCGGCTCCGCGTCAGCGGGTTGAGTACCGGTGCGAGGACGGCGAACAGGTGTTTGTAACCTTCTCCTCCGAAGCCGAAATTCCCCCTGTATGGGTCTCCAAGACCGGCAAGGAAGCGCTGCTCGTCGATGGCGAACGCCCCGATACCAGCAACGAAAAAGCCGTCCGCACCCACTGGGACATGCTGCTGGAACGCCGGTCCCTTCCCGAGCTTGAGCAGATCCTCGAAGACCGCCTCACCATTTTGCGCGAACGCCGTGGCGAGCGGCGCACCGCGTAGCCGGCGCTAAGGCACCGAGCTAAAACGCCGAAAGGCCGGATCCGCTGCGTTTTTAGAACGCAGCGGATCCGGCCTTTTTGTTCCGGGTTAGCGGACAGGCAAATTTCGCCGCCGGCTGTCCGGTCGGCTAGGCCCGGCTGTCCGCCTGGTCTTTTCCGGTCAGTTTGTTCCAGCGGGCCGTCAGGCCCCACTTCGTGACGTTAATCATGGCCTCGACCACGATGTTGCCACTCATCTTCGAGGCGCCCAGCTCGCGTTCGACGAACGTAATGGGCCGTTCCACAATGGTCAGCCCCATTTTGGCGACGCGCCAGGCCAGATCCACCTGGAAGCCGTAGCCCACGGACTCGATCTGGTCTAGGTTCAGCTTCTCGAGGGTGGTGCGCCGGAAGGCGCGGTAGCCGCCGGTGACGTCCTTGATTTTGACGCCGAGCATGATGCGGGAGTACGTGCTCCCAATGCGGGAAATCGCCTGCCGGTACAGCGGCCAGTTGACCACTTTTCCGCCGCGCACCCAGCGCGAGCCCATGGCGAGGTCAGCGCCCTGTTCCACCGCGTCCAGGAGTTGCGGTAGCTGCTCAGGCTGGTGTGATCCGTCGGCATCCATTTCGACGAGGACGTCGTAGCCGGCGTTGAGACCCCACTTGAAGCCCGCGATGTAGGCCGCTCCCAGCCCTTCCTTGCCCTTGCGGTGCAGGACGTGAACCTGGCTGTCTTCGGCAGCAATGCTGTCCGCCAGTTGTCCGGTGCCGTCCGGGCTGTTGTCGTCCACGACCAGGACGTCGGACGCCGGCACCGCGGCACGCAGACGGCCGAGCGTTATGGGGAGCGACTCCAGCTCGTTGTAGGTGGGAATGATGGTGAGGACACGCACAGGGAGGCCTTTCCTGGATGGGAGCGGTCAGCACGCGTGGAGTACGGCGGGACCGCCGACTCGCAAAGCGCAACTCTCCATTATACGGGCCCGTACCAGCCCATAATCCCGCCGCTGTCTGGTTCCCGCCGCTTATGACGGAAGCGTCCATGGTTGCGCCCCGGGATGCCGCGGGCAGGTCCACACTGCCGCGGGCCAGTTCCCGACTACGCGATGGGCGGTGAGGGAACTGTTTTCTGCTGCGTTGTGGACCTGCCCCGGAATGCCACCGCCACGAGTCACCAGGCGGCTTTCGCGTTCCAAAAAGGTGGAGCGGCGGCCAGACAGATACTGCTCCAGAAGCACCCGTCCGTTGACCCTCAATGCTACGGACTGCCGTTGGCCTGTCAACCGGCCCCTGACCAGCTCTTACGTGCATCGCCGCAGGTCAGCGCCGGATTCGGCGCCTGCAAACCGCCCCGATTCATGCCCGGGTGGGCGGCTTGTTGCAGCGGCCGTGCCGGCCCCGGCTCAGGCGTGCAAGGCGTCGGCGGAGAACAGCTCCAGCCCGTTCCGCACCGTCTGAAGGCAGCGCGGGTCTGTCCCGGTGTCCAGTGCCGGAAGCAGCGGTGTCCTGGCCCGCGGATCGGTACTCCAGGACTGGACCCTGCCGTCGGCCACCTGGACCATGAGTTCCTCGACGTCCCAGACCGCAAACGTTGCCGGGGCACCGGGCACCAGCTGTCCGGCCATCGGGTTGGCGTGCCTGGCCGCCCGCCAGCCTGCCCGCGTGTGGCCGAGGAATGCCGCCCGGGCGGATATCCGCTGTCCAGGATTGTTGTGCTCGAGGCAGGCCCGCACGCTGGACCACGGACGCAGCGGGGTCACCGGGCTGTCGCTTCCGAAGCAGATGGGAACGCCTGCCGAATAGAAGGAAGCAAAGGGGTTCATGTTCTCATTCCGGGAACCCAGGCGCTGGTCGTAGAGCCGGCCCGGTCCGCCCCAGGCCGCGTCAAAGGCTGGCTGGACGCTCACCGTCACCGAGTACTTGGCGAGGCGCGCAATAGCGTCGGCGTCGGCCATTTCCACGTGTTCGAAGCGGTGACCGGCCGCGCGGATCCGCTGCTCCCCCACCTCGGCGGCAGCCAGGTCCAGCGCCTCCAGGGCGGCGTCGAGGCCGGCGTCGCCGATGACGTGGAACCCGCCCTGGATTCCCAGCAGGGAACAGGCAGCCAGGTGTGCGGCGGCCTGTTCCACGGAGAGATACGTTGTTCCCTTCTCCCCCGGTGCGTCGGTGTACGGCTCCCGCAGGGAAGCCGTCCGGGATCCGATGGAACCGTCAATGTTCAGGTCACCGGCAAGTCCCCGGACCGGAACCCCAAGCTCAGCGAGCAGGGACTCGGCGTCCGCCGCCGACGTCGTCAGTTGACCCCAGTAGGCCAGGACCTCGGGCAAGGGCGCGGAATCAGCTCCCGCATTCCAGCCGACGGCCAGCTGCAGATCGAGCGGGCTCCCGATATGGGGTGCGCCCATTTCCGCCAATGCCACGTAGCCGTTGGCCGCGGCCTCGTCCAGCGCCCGCCGCTGGTGGTTCTGCAACTCGGCTGCGGAGAGGCGCCTGGTGGCCAGCCGTGCCGCGGCATGCGCCTCCCGTTTGACGGGGCCGCCGGGCGCGAACCCGTCAAGGTCCGGCAGGCCGGCCGCAGCAGCCAATGCGGAGGACACCAGCGCCGAGTGGGCGTCCACCCGCGACAGGTAGACGGGCCGGCCGCCGGCAGCGCGCTCCAGTTCGCCGGGTTCCGGGAGCGTGGGATCATCCCACAGTGTCTCGTCCCAGCCGTGCCCCAGGATGGTGCCTGCCCCGCCGGCTCCGGCCACAGCGTCCAGCAGCTCCCGGGCCGAGCGGACGTTGCCCAGCTGCAGCCCGCCCAGCGCAATGCCCGTCTCCGTCAGGTGCACGTGGGAATCCACGAATCCGGGGGCAAGCAGCGCGCCGCGGAGATCGATGACTTCCATGGAACTGTCGGCGATCGACGTTGCTGCCTGTTCAGAGCCCACCCAGGCAATCGTGTCACCGTCCACGAGCATGGCGGTGGCGAACGGGTCGGCCGCCGTGTAGACGGAGCCGTTCCGGTACAGCGTCACCTTCGACGGTGCGGAACCGGCCTGGGCGCGCGCGTGTGCTTCGGTCATGGGCGTGGAACTCCTTGGGATTTCTGGGGTGCGGTGCGGGGCCGGACAGCGGGATTCGGACCGGCAGGATTCAGAGCGGGGTCGAGTAGGCCACTACTCCCCGCCTGACAAGTTTGATGGCTTCGGCACACAGCCGGGCGAGCCGGGGATCCAGCCCCGGAATCTTGGCCAGCTGGTCCAGCAGATCAATCACCTGCTTGACCCACCGGACGAAGTCCCCGGCCGCCAGTTCTGTGCCGTTGAGCACCTCCTGGAGGTGCCGCCCGCGGGCCCACTTGTACATGGGCCAGATCAGGCCGAGCTCCGGCTCGCCCGTGAGAGGCAGCTTGTTCTGTTCCTCAACGTCCTCCAGCGCCGACCATTCCCGCACCACGATGTCCACGGCGGTTTCGAGCGAGACGCTGGGCATGCGCGGACGCAGGCCGCGGTCCTCGCGCTTGGCCTGGTACACAAGCACGCTGGCGAAGGCCGCCACTTCCACGGCATCGAGGTCGTCGAAGGCGCCCTGGCGCAGTGCCTGTGAGATCAGGAGGTCCTTCTCGCCGTAGATCCGCCGCAGGCGCTGCCCGTCGGTGCTGATTCTGTGTTGGCCCGGTTCCGGCGTTTCGAGGTATCCGTAGGCGGACAGGACATCGCACACGCGGTCGAACGTCTTGGCGATGGTGTTCGTGCGGCCCTGGATCTGGCGGACCAGCCCGTCCGTTTCCTTCCGCAGCTTCCACCAGCGTTCCGACCACCGGGCGTGGTCCTCACGCTCACTGCAGCCGTGGCAGGGGTGGGCGCGCAAGGCGCGGCGCAGGTCGGCGATCTTCTTTTCCTGGTTCGGAAGGACTGTGCCCAGGCCGAAGTCGTTGTTGCGGCTGCTGGCCCTGGCCGGCGGACGGTTCTCCCGCAGCGCATTCCGAACGGAGGAGGCAAGGTCCCGCCGGGACTTGGGCACTTTCGCATTGAAGGACTTGGGGATCCGGATCCTGGTCAGCGGCGAGATGGGTCCTTCGAGGTCGTCGATGCCGATTCTGCGCAGCTGGCTTTCCAGCGTGAGCACTGCCGGCCGCGGCTCGCGGGAGCTGTGGTCCGAACTCAGCACCACCGCAACCCCGGGCGCCCGGCCGGCCGGGACGTTCACGACATCGCCCGGCAGTAGACGGCTGAGGGAATCTTCATTGAGCGACTTCCGCTCCCTCGACTTGCTGCGCGACGTGAAGTTCTCGGCGTCGGAGAGCTCCCGCCGCAGCCGCGCATATTCGGTAAAGTCGCCCAGGTGGCAGGTCATGGACTTGGCATACCCGGACAGGGACTCCTCGCGGCTGCGCACCTGCTTGGCCAGTCCCACCACCGACCGGTCCGCCTGGAACTGGGCGAAGGAGGACTCGAGGATCTCGCGCGCCCGCGGGCGGCCAAACTGGGCTAGCAGGTTGATGCTCATGTTGTAGGTGGGCCTGAAGCTGGAGTTCAGCGGATAGGTCCGCCGCGAGGCCAGGCCCGCAACCGCCGCGGGATCCGTGCCGGGCTGCCAGAGGACCACGGCGTGGCCTTCGACGTCGATTCCCCGCCGCCCGGCCCTGCCGGTCAGCTGCGTGTACTCCCCCGCCGTGATGTCCACGTGGGCTTCACCGTTGAATTTGTCGAGCTTCTCCAGGACCACCGAGCGTGCCGGCATGTTGACCCCGAGGGCCAGGGTTTCCGTGGCGAACACGGCCTTCACCAGGCCCTCGGCGAAGAGCTTTTCGACGACCTCCTTGAATGTGGGCAGCATGCCCGCATGGTGCGCCGCGATGCCCCGCAGAAGCCCCTCACGCCAGTTCCAGAAGTCGAGCACCTCAAGGTCGTCCGAGGGTATGTCCTGGCCCGCCTCGTCAACACGCTGGGCAATGATCCGCTGTTCCTTCTCGGTGGTCAGCCACAGTCCCGCGGCCACACACTGGGACACCGCGGCGTCGCAGCCTGCCCGGGAAAAGATGAACGTGATGGCGGGCAGGAGATCCTGCCGGTCCAGGCTGGCGATGACCTGCGGCCGGCTGGCTTTCCTGACAGCCGTGCGCGGCGGAGTCTGCTGGGACCGGTCATCGGCACGCTGCCGTTGCTGCCGCCGCTGGCTGCGGCCGCCATGGCCGAAGCGCCCCTGGAAGTTCAGTTGGCTTTCGGCCCTGGCCATGGACAGCAGCTCGGGGTTGACCTCAAAGCCGCGCTGTCCGGCATCGACGGGACTCGGTGCCGCCGGCAGTGCGGAGACGGCCACGGGGTCACCCTCGGGCGCGATTTCGTCGAAGGTGGTCTCTCCGGCGAACAGATCCACAATTACCTTGCCCACCATCACGTGCTGCCACAGCGGGACAGGCCGGTGCTCGGATACGATGACGTCCGTGTCCCCCCGGACGGTGTCCAGCCACGCGCCGAACTCCTCCGCGTTGGAGACGGTGGCGCTCAGCGAGGCGACCTGGACTTCGCTGGGCAGGTGGATGATCACTTCCTCCCACACGGCGCCCCTGAAGCGGTCGGCGAGGTAGTGGACCTCGTCCATGACCACAAAGCCAAGGTCGTCCAGGGATGCGGAGTCGGCGTAGAGCATGTTGCGCAGCACTTCGGTGGTCATCACAACCACGGGCGCTTCGCCGTTGATGCTGGTGTCTCCCGTCAGCAACCCCACATTCTGCGCACCGTACTTCTCCGCGAGCTCGGAGAACTTCTGGTTGCTCAGGGCCTTGATGGGGGTGGTGTAGAAGGCTTTCAACCCGCGCTGCAGCGCCAGATAGATGGCGAACTCGCCCACGATTGTCTTGCCGGCGCCGGTGGGTGCGGCCACGAGGACCCCGCGGCCTTCCTGCAGCGATCTGCACGCCTGCCGCTGGAAATCATCCAGGTCAAAGTCCAAGGTCCGGGCAAATGAGCCCAGGTGGGTTTTGGATTCCGCCGTCCGTTCGGCGCTGGCCCGGTAGCGTTCGGATGGCGACGGTGAACCGGTTGTGGTGGACATGCCTCAAGCCTAGCCGGGACGGCGCTAGAGATTCCTCAGTTCATTGCCCGGAGTCGCAATGTCGGCAGTGGCCTCGGTCTCAGCAGCCTGCTTCGCCGTCCGCCGGTCGCGCCGGCGGTCGTTGAGGATGCACAGGCCGATTGCGGCGAAGAAAAGCAGCAGCAGGGGCCCGGCCAGCAGGAACATGGACAGGGCGTCCGCCCCGGGGGCCGCCACGGCGGCAAGCACGAAGACGAGGAACACCGTGATGCGCCATGCCTTCAGGATGGTGTGGCCGCGGATGATGCCTGCCATGTTGACGCCCACCAGGACCACCGGCACCAGGAATGCAAGGCCGAGGAAAAGCACCATGCGGGTGACGAAGTCAACGTAATCCCGCGCGTCAATGAGGTTTGAGAACCCTGCCGGGGTGAATTGCGTGAGCGCCCGGACCACCTGGGGCGTGACCATCCAGCCTACCCAGACGCCCGCGAGGAAGAGCGGTACCGCGGCGGCCATGTAGCCGAGCGTGTAGCGCCTCTCCTTTGCGGTCAGCCCCGGGGTGATGAACGCCCACAGTTGATAGATCCAGATCGGACTGGAAATGACGGCGCCGATCTGCAGCGCCAGCTGGAGCTTAAAGTCGAAGGGTGACGCGATGCTCGAGAAGTTCACGGATGACGTGCCGCCCGTGTGCTCCGCGATGCGGTCAACGGGTTCCTTGAGCGCGCTCAACACCGGATCATAGAGGATCCAGCCGCCGACGCCGCCGATGACCAGCCCGATGGCCGACTTGATCAGCCTGTTCTTGAGTTCGTTCAGGTGATCCATGAGGGCCATGCGGCCCTCCGGGTTGGCTTTGCGGCCCTTCGTCAGTGCCACTTCAGGTCAAGCGCGGTTCGACGGCGGGACGTCGGTGCCGTCGGTCGGTTCGCCGTTTGCTGCCCTGGACTGCGGGTGGTTGACGACCCTGCCCTCGACGGGGCCGGTGCCGTCATTGGCAGCCTCAGGCTTGCCATCGTTCTTCATTTCCTTGACCTCGGATTTGATGATCCGCATGGACTGGCCGAGGCTGCGCGCCATGGCCGGAAGTTTCGGCGCCGCGAACAGCAGCAATGCCACGATGATGATAATTACGATGGGCCACGGGCCATCAAAGAGTCGTCCCACTGGAAGTCCTTTCCTCTGCTTACATCCTACGTTTATCTGAATTCGATGTCGCGCAGCGCCTGGGGCTGGCCACGTTCCGCCTTGCGCTGGATTCGGCGCTGACGCCGCGATTCCCTGCGGGCAGACTTGGATGCGTGGTAATCATGTCGCATCCGGTGCGGTGAGGCAAAGACAGCCGCTCCAGGCGGGGTGCCGGCGGCGCGGGAGGTGCCTTCCCCGGGGGTGCTGGCCTCCGGAACGGGCACGGGCAGGTGCCCCAGTTTCTCCCCGGCGGCACCGAGCTCCTTGACCGTGGCCATGAACTGACGGAACAGCCTGACGCCCATCACCACGTAGAACAGCAGGGAAAGCGCTATCAGCGCAATCCAGATAAGGATCCATGACCACCAAGGCATGCTGAGTAGTCTAGCTGGCGTACTGGGCCAGGGCCGCCTCGATCCAGTCCCGGGACGCCTCCGCTAGGGCGGCGGGCTCCAGGATCCGGACCGTCCCGCCGTGCTGGGCAACGAACGTCGGCAGCCATGACGTGCTGCCGAACCTGATCTCGGCCACCAGGCCGCCGTCGGGCAGTGCCGCGGTCCGCTCGGCGTAATAGTCGTCCGCAAGCCCGGCGCCCCTGCCGGTCAGCTGAACGGTCACCAGGGTGTCGTCGTCGTTGGGCGTGAAGAGCTTTGCCGGGAACCCGCCGTCGGGTTTAACCGGGGAGGAGACGGGCTTGCCGTTCAGCGTGAGGTCCTCGATGCGGTCGAGGCGGAAGTTCCGCAGCCCGGCCGCTGAGTGGCAGTACGCCTCGAAGTACCAGGTGTTGTCCATGGAGTAGAGCCGCAGCGGGTCCACGTCCCGCTCCGACAGGGAATCCTTCTGCGCGGAGAGGTAGACAAGGTGCAGCTGCGACCCGGATTCGATGGCACTGCGGATGAGGTCGAGATTGGCGGAATTGGCCGGTCCCACCTCGGGACCGGACAGCGCACCGGCGCGCAGCCCTTCCTCCCCGGCAGCCGCCATGAGCTTGAGTGTGACCGATTCCAGGGCGCTTCCCTCGGCGAGCTCGGGGAGGCCGTTCAGCGTCTCCAGGCCCGTGAGCAGGGCGCAGGCCTCGTCCACGGTGAAGCGGACGGGCCTGTTCAGTTCCAGGGACTGGCTGATGAAGACGTGGTCGTCCTCCCACTGGATGTCCAGGAGTTCGTCGGGGTAACCCTGCGGAAGCCCCGAGCAGATCAGGATCAGCAGATCATTCTCGAGTTCCTTGCGCGTCACCCCGAACCGGTCGGCAACGTCCTGGATATGCAGTCCCTGGTTGTGGACCAGGAACGGAACCAGCTGCAGCATCCGCTTGAGCTGGTCTTCGGAGGTCCGTTTGCGGGGCCGCTTGCCGGGTCCGGCGTCAGCGAAGTCGAAGGACGGCACCGGCGCGGCGGCGAAGGCGGCGGCACTCGCCAGCCTGCGCTGCACCGCCCCTGCGAGTTCAGCGGGAGCCACCACCCTGACGTTCGGGCCGTAGGAGGCAAGTTCCTCGCCCAGCAGCTCAGCGTCGCGGTACGGCACCGCCAGGCGGTCCCAATCGCCGTCGGCTCCTGGCTGTCCCGCCACTGCCTCTCCCGCCACTGCCTCCCCAGCCACGACGGCGGCGGGCGCAGACCGCTTCCGCAGTCCCAGCAGCCGCCCCTTCCGGACGTCCACGACGGCGAAAGCGAGCGGCAGCTCCGGAAGGCTGGCCAGCTCCGCCCGCACGTTGAAGGCGGCAGGAGGCGTGAATGCCTCCTTCTCCAGCACCGAGACGGCCGACGTGAAGCGTGAGAGCCGGTAGTACCGCCGGGCGCCGCGCAGCCTGTCGTAACCCACGAGATACCATTGCCCAAAGCGGCTGCCGAGGCCCCACGGCTCAACCACGCGCTCCTCTTCCCTGCCGGTGCTGCCGGCGAGGTAGCGGAAGCGGACAGGATGCTGGGCGTGCATCGCCGCAACGAGGTCTTCGAAGGCCTGTCCGGCCGGTTTGATACGGGGCTGGACACCAGCCGGCAGTTCAACGTCGGCTAGGCCGCCGGAGGCCTGGAGCTTGCGCATGGCGTTCGTGGCGGCGGCGCCCAGGGCGGCCTGCTCCCACAGCTGCGAAGCCAGCAGCAGAACCGTCCATTCGTGCGGGGTGAGTTCCACGTCGGGAAGCCGGTTCGATTCCTTGCCGATCCGGTAGCGCGTGGTGGCAGGGTCATCCGAGTTCCAGCCGTGGTCCATGACTGTTTCGACGTCAAAGCCGAACTCGCGCAGATCATTCTTGTCGCGCTCGAACATCCGGCCGAAAGCGGCGTCGCTGGCCGCGCCGGCGTGGTAAATCTTCTCCCGGAGTTCGCTGCGGCGCAGGCCGTACTTGGAGTTCAAAAGGGCGATCAGGAGGTTGAGCAGGCGCTCGGTTCGTTGGGCGGACACTCTGGTTACGTTACTAAAGCTGCGCGGGTTAAACCGCGGAAGCGCGGCAACAATGCGGAAATTCCATCCGATTGTTACCGCGCTTCCGCTGCTCGGCCAGCAGTGCCTAGCGGACGCCTACGAGGTCCACGACGAAAATCAGGGCCTCGTTGGGGCCAATTGCCCCGCCGGCGCCACGGGAACCGTAGGCCAGCTCCGAGGGGATCTCGAGGCGGCGGCGGCCGCCGACCTTCATGCCCAGCAGGCCCTGGTCCCAGCCCTGGATGACCTGGCCGACGCCGACCCGGAAGTCCAGCGGGGCGCCGCGGCCCCACGAGGCGTCGAACTCTTCGCCAGTGGACCAGGCAACGCCGACGTAGTGGGTCGAGACGGTGTCGCCGGCTTTCGCCTCCGGCCCGCTGCCTTCGATGAGGTCGGTGATGACGAGCTCGGTGGGAACCGGGCCTTCAGGGAAGTCGATTTCCGGCTTCTGGCGGTCGAGGTCTCGCTGACCAAATGACATAGTTACTCCTTCTGCTTGGATGGGAAACTGCTGTGGCGTACTTACTTGGTGCCCAGGATGTCGACGACGAACACGAGGTCGCCCTTGGCATCCCCCTGGCCGGCGTCGCCGTAGGCGAGGTCCTTGGGGATGACGAGCAGGACACGGGAGCCCACCGTCTTGCCGGCCAGGCCCTGGGTCCAGCCCTTGATGACCTTGTCCAGTCCGAACGAAGCCGTCTCCTTGCGGTCAAAGCTTGAATCGAACTTCTTGCCGCTGGCCAGGGCCACGCCCACGTAGTTGACGGTCAGGGTGTCCGTGGCCTTGACCTCGGGACCGTTGCCCTTGATCAGGTCCTGGGCGATGAGTTTCTTCGGGGCAGCGACGCCCTTGACGGAGATTTCCGGGACGCCGTCCTTCTCGGTCACGGTCGGCAGTCCGGCCGGCGGCGTGACAGCTTCACCCTCGGGCTTCTCGAGCACCTTCGGGGCGTCCTTGGCGGACAGGACCTTGATGATCAGGAGCTGGGTCGGCTGCGCTTCGGCGCCTTCAGCGGCAGCCTTGCCGGGGATGGCCAGGGCCAGCTGGGACCCCACCTTGGCTCCGACAAAGGCGTTGTACACGATTGCGCTGCCGGTCTTGAGCTTGTCGTTCAGCTCGAGGGGCTCGGGGTCGCGCGGGAAGCTGTCGTCCAGCGTGGCGCCGTCCTTGCCGTTCAGGGCAAGGACGGAGATTTCGGCGACCTGGTTTGCCTTGACGCGTTCGCCGCTACCTTCCGTGACCACCTTGACGGTGGGTTCGGTAACGTCCAGGGGCTTGGTGAACTCTACGCCCGGTGCTTTCTTGTCTCCGTTGTCCGTCAGCTTGAGGGAGTCCAGCTTGGCGGTCTCACCCGCGGACTGGCTGGTCGGTTCCGGGGCTGCAGGCTGGCCGCCGCAGGCGGTCAGCAGAAGCAGTCCGGGAATGAGAATTGCTAGTAGTCGGCGCACGTAAGAACTTTCGTCGGGGCAAGATGGATGCGTTGCCGCGGTAGGTGAAACCCACGGCAAGGCAGTCAGGGCCGCAAAACAGCCTATTCCAGAGTAACGCCTGAAGCTGGGTATCAGCCCATAGAGTCCAGAAGCGCATCCACGCGCTCGTCAACATTGCGGAACGGATCCTTGCAGAGGATGGTCTGGTGGGCGCGGTCGTTGAGCTTCAAGTGAACCCAGTCCACGGTGTAATCGCGTCCCAGCTCCTGGGCCCTGCGCACGAAATCGCCGCGCAGCTTGGCCCGGGTGGTCTGCGGCGGTGCATCGACGGCGTCCTTGACGGCCGTCTCGTCGGTGACCCGCCGGACGGCACCCCGCGCCTGCAGGAGGTAGTACAGGCCGCGGCTGCGGGAGATGTCGTGGTAGGTAAGGTCCAGCTGGGCGATCCGCGGAGCGTCGAGCCCGAGCCCGTGCCGGTTGCGGTAGCTGTCCATGAGCTTTTTCTTGATGGCCCAGTCGATTTCGGTGTCGATGGTGCTCGTGTCGCCGCTTTCAATGGCGCGCAGGGTCCTCCCCCACAAATCCAGGATCAGGGGCACATGCCGGTTGTGGGCGCCGTGCTCCTGGACGAACGCCGTGACCTTGTTGAGGTACTCCTGCTGGATCTCCAGTGCGGTGAGCTGGCGTCCGTTGGCGAGCCGGACCAGTGCCCTGCCGCTGAGGTCGTGGGAAATCTCCCGGATGCTCCGGATGGGGTTTTCCATCCGCATGTCCCGCATGATCACCCCGGCCTCAATCATGCGCAGGATGAGGTCAACGGTGCCGACCTTGAGCAGCGCCGTGGTCTCCGACATGTTCGAGTCGCCGACAATCACGTGGAGGCGGCGGTAGAACTCGGCGTCCGCGTGCGGTTCGTCGCGTGTGTTGATAATCGGACGAGAGCGGGTGGTGGCGGAGGAGACGCCCTCCCAGATGTGGTCCGCGCGCTGGGAGAAGGCGTACGTGGCGCCATGGGGCGTCTTGAGGATCTTGCCGGCGCCGGCGATGAGCTGGCGGGTCACGAGGAACGGGATGAGGATTTCAGCCAGCCGGGTGAACTCGCCGCGGCGGGGAATGAGGTAGTTCTCGTGGCTGCCGTAGGAGTTGCCGGCGGAGTCCGTGTTGTTCTTGAACAGGTAGACCGTTCCGTTGAATCCTTCGGCCGCGAGCCTGGACTGGGCTTCGTCCACGAGGTCGTCAAGAATGAGTTCGCCGGCGCGGTCGTGGGCAATCAGTTGCGCGAGGTCGTCGCATTCGGCCGTGGCGTATTCCGGATGCGAGCCGACATCGAGGTAAAGGCGGGACCCGTTAGTGAGGAAGACGTTCGAGGAACGTCCCCAGCTGACCACTTTCCGGAACAGGTACCGGGCCACTTCCTCAGGCGCGAGCGGGCGCGAATCAGGGCTCGAATAGGAAATGCCGAATTCGGTCTCAATACCGAAGATCCTCTTGTCCATTTTCAGTTCTCCTCAGCCAGCAGTTCCATGACGTCGACGTCGGACAACCTGCGGAATGCCCGGCGGGTCCCCCTGCCGCTTTCCGAGCCGCGGTCCAGCACCGCCACCTCCAAAGCCTTGGCAGGCAGTTCGGGCGACTCCTTGTCCGTCACGAGGCCCTTCACGGCGAGGCGGATGGCCGCCGCGAAGGAAAGATCACGCTGCCAGCCGGCCTCGACAGCTCCTGAGACTTTGTCAGCCTGCCCGCCCATCACAATGAAGCCGTGTTCGTCGGCGATGGAGCCGTCGAATGTCAGCCGGTAGAGATGGTCACGGTCCTGGGACGCTCCCACCTCTGCCACGGCGAGCTCCACCTCGAACGGCTTCTGCTCCGCCGTGAAAACGGCGCCCAGGCTCTGGGCGTAGACGCTGGCGAGGCCCCGCGCGGTGACGTCGTCGCGGTCGTAGGAATATCCGCGGACGTCGGCATAGCGGACCCCGGCCTGACGGAGGCTCTCAAATTCGTTGTACTTGCCGACGGCAGCGAACGCGATTTTGTCGTAGATCTCGCCGATTTTATGGAGCGACGGAGACGGGTTTTCGGCCACGAGGGCGATGCCGTCTTCGCAGCTCACGACGATCACCGACCGGCCCCGGGCGATGCCTTTCCGTGCGAAGTCCGCACGGTCCTTCATCAGCTGTTCAGGTGAAACATAGAACTGCTGGGTCATGTCAGGCCTCCCGCCGGGCAGCTGCCCTGGACTCGATGATGGTCCCGGCGACGGCGGCCAGTTCCCGTTCAGCGACGCGCCTGGCGCCGGCACGGTTGACGGTGTAGACGACGGGCCACAGCTGGCGGACAGGGTCCGGTCCGCCGGTGGCCGAGTCGTCGTCGGCCGCGTCGTACAGGGACTCAACGGCGACCGACACGGCTTCGTCCTCCATGAGGTTGGGGCGCCAGAGCTTCTTCAGGGCGCCGCGCGCGAACATTGCGCCGGAGCCTACGGCGTGGTGCTCCTGCTCCTCGTACCGGCCGCCGGTCACGTCGTAGGAGAAGAGTCGGCCCACTCCGGCCGCGGTGTCGAAGCCGGCGAACAGGGGCACCACGGCGAGTCCCTGAAGGGCCATGGGCAGGTTTCCGCGGATCATCGCGCCGAGCCTGTTGGCCTTGCCGTCCAGGCTCAGCAACGTTCCTTCGATCTTTTCGTAATGCTCCAGTTCAACCTGGAAGAGCCGCGTGAGATCGATGGCGATGCCGGCCGTCCCCGCGATGCCGAGCACCGAGTACTGGTCCGCGGGAAAGACCTTTTCGATATGGCGGCTGGCGATGATGTTCCCCATCGTGGCCCGGCGGTCGCCCGCCATGACGACGCCGCCCGCATACGTCATGGCGACGATGGTGGTGGCGTGCGGCACCTGCGGCGGCTGGCCGGCGGACGGGCCGAACTCGAAGGGCCGGATATAGGGAAGCAGTTCCGGACGGTCGCGTTGGAGATGCTCAGTGAACGACGACGTCGCATTGGCGGCTACCTTGTTGGCTGTTGTCTCCTGCACTGGTGCACTCCTTCAACGTAATTCAGCGGCTGTCCGGTACCTCAGGCCTCCGTGCCCGGTGCGGTTGGCGGCGCTGCCGGGCTACTGTCCGCCCTTTTGCACGAACGCCCGGACGAACTCTTCCGCATTTGATTCCAGAACGCCGTCGATCTCGTCCAGGAGATCGTCAACACCCTGCGTTGATGCGGATGCCTGTCCCTCAGCCGGTGCCGGCGGCGCGGCGACCTCTTCCTCGACCTCGCTGTCGCGTGGCTGCGGCTGCTGTTGCTCCTGCCCTGCCATGTTCATCTCCTTCTTACAGTCCCGCCGTCTCCGACAGGACATCCTGTATGCCCATATTGCCACGCAAAGCGGTTCTTCGGGATGCTTTATGCCGGTGGCGGAGCCGGTGCGGATCCAAGTAGTTCCGCAAGGAAGGCCCCGGCCTCGCGATGCCGGGCAAACAGGGCCCCGGTCAGCGCTTTCGTGCCGCGAAGCGGCTCCCGCGTGGGGACGCGCTGCAGCCTGCCGTAACCGGGCACATCGAAGATCACCGAGTCCCAGCTGGCCCCCACCACGTCCTTGCTGAAGCTGCTGACGCAGCGTCCGCGGAAGTATGCCCGCGTGTCCGACGGCGGTTCCGTCACCGCGGCGGCGATGTCGGCGTCGTTCACTATCCGTTGCATGCGCCCCCTCGCCAGTAGCCGGTAGTACAGGCCCTTTTCGGGCCGGATGTCCGCCCACTGCAGATCCACCAGGCCCAAGCGGGCATCGGCCCAGTCGAGGCCGTCGCGCTGCCGGTACCCTTCCAGGATGGAGAGCTTGGCCAGCCATTCCACGGACGTGGCTGCTGCAGTGCGGTCGCTGTCCAGCTGGGTGAGCGTGGCGGCCCACCGGTCCAGCACGGCATGGGTGTGGCCGTCACCGTCCACGGCATCGGCAACGCCGGTGTCCTGTGCCAGCTTGGCGGCGGCCTCGTGGTACATCCACTGCACATCCAGCGCTGTCACCCGGCGTCCGTCCAGCAGCCGGATCTTTGCGGTCAGCGACGTGTCGTGGCTGACGGCCTGCAGGGCCGCCACCGGCTCGTGGACTTCGATCTTCGGAGCAAGTCCGGCCTCGATCAGGCTGAGCACCATCGCGGTGGTGCCGAACTTGAGGTAGTTGGACGCCTGGCTGAGGTTCGCGTCGCCAATGATCACATGCAGGCGGCGGTACTTGTCCGCGGTGGCGTGCGGTTCGTCCCGGGTGTTGATGATGGGGCGGCGGATGGTGGTCTCGAGGCCGACTTCCGCCTCAAAGAAGTCCGCCCGCTGGCTGATCTGGTAGCCCGGGCGGGAGCTGTCCTGGCCGATTCCCACCCGCCCCGAGCCGCAGATGATCTGGCGGGTCACGAAGAACGGGGTCAGTCCGCGCACGATGTCGCCGAAAGGAACCGCGCGGGGCATGAGGTAGTTTTCGTGGCTGCCGTAGGACACCGACTTGTTGTCGGTGTTGTTCTTGTAGAGGTTGACGGCAGGGAGCTCCGCGTCGCCGGCCAGCCTCCGGACGGCGGACAGTGCCACGAGGTCCCCGGCGGCATCCCAGGCCACGGCGGCGGCCGGGTTGGTCACCTCGGGACTGGAGTACTCCGGGTGGGCGTGGTCCACGTAGAGCCGTGCCCCGTTGCCGAGGACCATGTTCATCAGGAGCGAGCCGGACTCGTCTTCGCCGTCAAGTTCCAGCTCGTCGCGTCCGTAGGCCAGCGCCACCGCCTCGGCGTCAAGGACCGGAGGCTGGTCGGTCAGCTGGCTCGGATGCGCCTGGCCCCGTTCCAGGGTCCAGCCCCGGGCGTCGTGAAGCGGTTCCTCGTCGGTGTAATCCCACCGGGTTTCGGCCCCGCCGGCAGCCCGGAGCCGGGTCACCTGCGCATAGGCCTGGACCACCCGCGCGGACATCATGGTGGCGTTGGCCCCGGGAGCGGACGGCGCGTGAATGCCGTATTCGGTTTCCGACCCCATCACCCGCATGGCGCCTCCCGCGGGCAGGGCTCCTCCCGGCGCTGGCCCGGAACCGGCCGTCACAGGTACTGGCCCGTGTTGGGCATCGTCTCGATGGATTTGCCTGGCTCCTGCCCGGCCTTGCCCTGGACGATCGTGCGGATGTACGTAATGCGCTCACCCTTCTTGCCGGAGATGCGTGCCCAGTCATCCGGGTTTGTCGTGTTTGGCATGTCCTCGTGTTCACGGAACTCGTCGACCACCGCGCGGAGCAGATGGTCGATCCGCAGGCCCTTCTGCTGCGTGGTCAGCAAGTCCTTGATGGCATATTTCTTTGCACGGTCGACGACGTTCTGCACGACTGCGCCTGAGTTGAAGTCCTTGAAGTACAGCATCTCGGTATCGCCGTTGGCATAGGTGACCTCGAGGTACTCGTTGGACTTTTCCGTGGAGTACATGGCTTCGACGGTCCGCTGGATCATGGCATCGACGGTTGCCTGCACTTCGCCTTCGTGCTCGGCGAGGTCGTCCTCATGGAACGGGAGGTCCGGGGTGATGTACTTCCTGAAGATGTCAGCCGCCGCTTCGGCGTCCGGACGCTGGATCTTGACCTTCACGTCCAGGCGGCCCGGACGCAGGATGGCGGGGTCGATCATGTCCTCGCGGTTCGATGCGCCGATGACGATCACGTTGTCCAGCCGTTCCACTCCGTCGATTTCGCTGAGGAGCTGCGGAACGATGGTGGTTTCGACGTCGGAGGAGATGCCCGTGCCGCGGGTGCGGAACAGTGAATCCATCTCGTCGAAGAACACCACGACGGGGCTGCCGTCCGAGGCCTTCTCGCGGGCTCGGGAAAAGATCAGCCTGATGTGGCGTTCGGTTTCGCCGACGTACTTGTCGAGGAGCTCCGGTCCCTTGATGTTGAGGAAATAGCTCTTCAGGTCGATGTTGCCGGAACGTTCGGCGGCGCGGGCGGCGAGGGAATTTGCCACGGCCTTGGCGATCAGCGTCTTGCCGCAGCCGGGAGGGCCGTACAGCAGGATGCCCTTGGGCGCCTTGAGCCCGTGCTCCCGGTACAGGTCCGGGTGCAGGAACGGCAGTTCGATCGCGTCGCGGATCTGTTCGATCTGCGGACCCAGGCCGCCGATGTCTTCGTACGTGATGTCCGGAACTTCCTCGAGGACGAGGTTTTCCACCTCAGACCGCGGGACTTTTTCGAGGGCGTAGCCGGTGCGGGAATCGATGGACAGGGCATCACCCACCCGGAGCTTCTCCGCCAGGAGCGGCCCCGCAAGCCGGATGACGCGTTCCTCGTCCGCCCGGCCAAGGACCAGGGCGCGGTCCGGGCCCAGCATTTCCTTGAGCGTGACGAGTTCCCCGGCACGCTCATACCCGAGGCCGGCCACCACCAGGAGTGCCTCGTTCAGGAGGACTTCCTGGCCGACGGCAAGCTGGTTGATGTTGACCAGCGGGCTGATGCCCACCCGCATTTTCCGGCCGGCGTTGAAAATGTCCACCGATTCCTCGGTGGCGGCCTGGCCGCTGTTGCCAGCGGTGGCCTGCCGCCTCGGGTTCAGCTGGAGGATGGTGCCGAAGCTGTACGGCGGCTGACCCTCCTGGTCGAGGGCGTTCTTCAGCCTCAGGATCTCCGACTTTGCCGTCTCCAGCATCGCCACCAGCTTGGTGTTGTTCTGCGTGGCAGCCGCCAGCTGACGGTCGATATGCCGTAGCTTATCCCGGAGGATGTTGACCTGCCGGTCCGCGACAGACAGCTCGTTGGCCGCCTGCTCGGCCGGCGTAGGTACGGAGTCATTGTTCGGCGTCTCCATGATGCATCAGCCCCTTCCTGCGCTTCTCTTAAGACCATAGCCCCAAGTCGGCGGGTACTGCTGAAGACATCCGAAATACGGACTAGTTTGTGATCTCCGGATCGTCCTTGACGTTGGTGCCCGCGATGGCGTCCCGCGCCGCGCGCCGCAGTTTCTTGTCGGAAACCAGGCGTTCGCCCACTGCGCCTGGAGTCCAGGCGTTGACGTCCTCCTCGTTGAAGTCCGTTTTGGATGGGCGCCGCTTCACGGAGATTCCGGTGACACCGTCGGCGAGCCGGCGGGTCACCAGCAGGAAGCCGGTGTGCGCCACCATCCTGTGGTCGGGACGCACCGCGAGGCCCTCAAGGTGCCAGCCGCGGACCATGGATTCCCAAGCATCCGGTTCGGTGAAGCGGCCGTCCGCGCGGATGGCCTCGGCCGTGCGCGAGAGCTGGGTGACGGTGGCGACGTAGTTGATCCAGACGCCGCCCGGAGCGAGGACCGTGGCCACGGCGTCGAGGCACTCCCAGGGGGCCAGCATGTCCAGCACCACGCGGTCGATCGATCCGGGTTCTTCGCTGCGGACCACTTCCTCCTGGAAATCTCCGAGCGAGATTTTCCAGGCCGGGTGCGGGCCGCCGAAGATGGTTTCCACGTTGCCGCGGGCGATCGCGGCGAATTCCTCGCGGCGTTCGAAGGAGTGAAGGTAGCCGTGGTCGCCTACCGCGCGGAGCAGCGAGATGGAGAGCGCACCGGATCCTACGCCCGCTTCCACCACCCTGGCGCCGGGGAAGATGTCCGCCATGGTGACGATCTGGCCGGCATCCTTGGGGTAGACCACGGCGGCACCGCGGGGCATGGACAGGACGAAGTCGGACAGCAGGGGGCGCAGGGTCTGGTACTGCTGCCCCACATTGTTGACCACCACGGAGCCGTCAACCTTGCCGATGATTTCGTCGTGGTTGAGGAACCCGCGGTGGGTGTGGAAAGCTCCGCCGGCTTCAAGGCTGATCGTATTCATGCGCCCGCGCTCGTCCGTCAGCTGGACGCGTTCACCCTCGCGGAAGGGGCCCCGCCGCCGGGCAGCGCCGACCGGCTGATCCCCCGTCCCGGCTGCTCCGGCGTCGTATTGGCCAGTGCTGGTCCCGTTGGCGGCAGATTCGCTGCTCATGAATATTCCTCGCTCCTGTAAAGCTGTGTTGCCGTGCCCCGTAACGGTGCGGCAGGGGTGCGCCGTGTCTCGGCTGCCGATTTCACGACCGGCACGTAACTCTACCGGTTCTGGTCCTGCGGCCGTGTGTTTTCACGGGACGCCTTGCCTGTAATGACCGTCACCACCGCGGACTGACGCAGGAGACCTGTCACCCGGCCATTGTGGTCAATCACCGCATAGTCGTGGCCCTCCAGCTGGGCGAGGTACTGGAGCAGCTCCTGGCCCTTGGACCATTCCGGCACATATGCCCCGGCCCCGAGGACGGGGGCTACGGCGCTGGCCGGCGTGGCGGACGCCGCCGACGCCGGAACCGCCGCCAGCGCCACCGGGTCAACCACGCTGGTGGGCCTGCCGTCCGGTGCATAGAGTACGACGGCGGGCCCGCCACCCGCCGTCACCTGCAGGACGTCGGCAACGGTCGCCGATTCGGGAAGCCCGACCGCCGGTTCAGCCAGCGCTGCGGCGCTTACGAGGTGCAGCCTGCTGCGCAGGCGGCCCTGCTGGATGGAGCCGGAAGCGCCCATCCAGAGGAATCCGCACACCAGCACGGTGATGAGCAGAGTGCTGGTGTCGGGGTCGCCTCCGCGGAGCAGGGGAAGGGCAACGAACCACAGGGCCAGGGCGATGACAATGATGCGCCCACCCCAGCCCGCGGCAATGGTGCCCTTGGCATGGCTGCCGGTGACCTTCCAGACGGCGGATTCCACCAGCCTGCCGCCGTCCAGGGGCAGCCCGGGCAGCACATTGAAAATGCCGATCACGAGGTTGGCCCAGAGGAAGATGTTGGTGAGGATGTCCGCCACGCCGGTCGGGTGGACGGAAGAGACCACCAGCCAGGTCGCACCAGCCAGCGCGAAGTTCGCGGCCGGGCCTGCCAACGCCACGAGCACGGAACGCCCGGGGGTGGCCGTGAAGCTCTCGAACTGGGTGTGGCCGCCCCAGAGGTTGAGGACGATCTTCTCGCTTGGCCAGCCGTACATCTTTGCCGTCAGGGCGTGGGCCAGCTCATGGACCAGCACCGAGACCAGCAGCAGCAGGGCGTAGGCGAAAGCCACATAGTACGCTCCGGCGCCCAAGGCGGGGTTTCTTAACGCCAGCACGGGGCCGTAGGCGGCCACCGTGAACGCAGCAATGACAAACCAGGAATAGGCAAGGATGACCGGAACGCCGGCAATTCTGCCCAGCGGGATGCCCTCGCCGAGGCCGCGGCGCCGCGGCCGCTGTCCGGTTGATGCGGGATCAGACACGTGCCACGCTCCTTAGTTGACGCTGTTCAGCGTGGAGGCATGCGCACGGGACCCGTGCCGAAACGCGACCAGCTCCTCAAGGTCCGCGACGGTGCGGTTTTCCAGGGAATCCCACATGGCCCGGCGCGGATCTTCGGGCAGCGGCACGATGTGCGGAATTGCGACTGTCACCGCTCCGGACGCTATGGCCGCCGCGGCGCCGGGGGCTGAGTCCTCGAGCGCCACGCAGTGTGCCGCCGTGAGTCCAGGGTCTTGCCGCTGCAGCAGCTCCACGGCCTTGAGATACGCCTCGGGGTGCGGTTTGCCCTGCGTGACGGTGTCGCCGGTGACCAGGAACTCGAAGTAGGGCCGCGGAAGGCTCGCAACGATCTCCCGGGCCAGTGGTGTCTCTGACATGGTCACAAGGGCACAACGCACGCCGGCGGTGAAAAGTTCATCGAGCAGCTCGCGGGCACCTGGCCGCCACGGGACGTGGTTCCGCACCCGGCTGATGACCTGCGCGGTAAGCGTATCGATGATTTCCCGGACTTCCAGCTGCACGCCGGCACGCTGGAGGATGCCGGCTGAATGGACCAGCGATTGGCCCACGAGCTGCATGGCCTGCCCATGGGACCAGGTTCCGCCATGCGCCTCAACGAGACCGTGTTCGGCCTCAATCCAGTAGGGTTCGGTGTCGACGATGGTGCCGTCCATGTCCCATAAAACGGCTTTGAGCAGGGGCTGTGCGGCAGAAGATTGCATGGTCCCCAGTCTACGGGGCCACTACACTGCGCTTTCCCCGACGGGCCCCGGCCTACGCCCTCGGCGAATATCTGCGGGACTGTGCTGCGTCCCGGGCCCTTGTCTGGATCTGTGGCGGTTCATTGAATGCATCGGGAACGGTTGTGGACGTAGGGTGAAGGGATGAATAGCTTCGACGACGGAGACACCACCGAATCGGGCGACGCGCCCGAGACGGAGCAGCTGCTGCAGCCTGTTCCCGAGGGCCAGCGCATCACGGTGATGCTGGCTGCCTTCGAGGGCTGGAACGACGCCGGGGAAGCCGCCAGCGATGCACTGCGCTATCTGAATAAGCTCTGGGGCGGCAAGAAGGTCGGATCCATTGATGCCGACGAGTACTACGACTTCCAGTTCACGCGGCCCACAGTCCGGCGCACGGCTTCCGGCGAACGGAAGATCAAGTGGCCGTCCACCCGGATCTACAAGGCCAGCGCCCCCGGGACGAACGTGGACGTGATTTTCATCCAGGGAACCGAACCGTCGTATAAATGGCGGGCCTATACGGCAGAGCTGCTGGTTCATGCCGAAGCCCTCCACGTGGACTACGTGATCCTGGTGGGGGCACTGCTCGCGGATGTGCCGCACAGCCGGCCCATCCCGGTCAGCACATCAACGGACGACAGCGCCCTGCGCGAGCGGCTGAACCTGGAAGCCTCGCAGTACGAAGGGCCGGTGGGCATCGTGGGCGTCCTCTCCGAGGTGTCCCTTCTTGCGGGCATTCCCACCGTGTCCCTCTGGGCTGCGGTGCCCCACTATGTGGCGCAGGCTCCGTCGCCCAAGGCCCAGCTCGCCCTCCTGCACCGCATCGAGGAACTGCTGCAGGTACCGCTCGATACCCATGAGCTGGCCGAGGAGTCCGATGCCTGGGAACGCGGCGTCAACGAGCTGGCCACCGAAGACCCGGAAATCGCGGCATATGTGCGGCAGTTGGAGGAAGCGAAAGACACCGCCGACCTTCCCGAGGCCAGCGGCGAGTCCATTGCCCGGGAATTCGAGCGCTACCTCAAGCGCAGGGGTAAGGACAAGCCTTAGGGCCCCGCGCGGCAGGTCATTCCGCTTGATGCGGCCGCGCCGCGGGTTTCGCCTTAGAGCTCGACGCCGAGCAGCGAGTTGACGGCATCACTCACCAGTGCCCGGTCCGCGGCCGACGCCGCATCCCCGCCTGCCAGCGCCAGCGCTGCCCAGCTGTCCACGGCTGCCAGGGCAGCGGGCGCGTCAAGGTCGTCGGACAGCGCCGCGCGCATGTCCGTTATAAGGGCTGCTGCCGACCCGGCGGGCGCCGCTGCCAGCGCCGCGCGCCAGTGTCCGAGCCGTTCCTTGGCCTCCGCAAATCCTTCGGCCGTCCAGGACCAGTCCGAGCGGTAATGGTGTGCCAGGATGGCCAGCCGGATGGCTGCCGGTTCCTCTCCTGCGGCCCGCAGCTTCGACACCAGGACGAGGTTGCCCTTGGACTTGCTCATCTTTTCGCCGTCCAGGCCAACCATTCCGGCATGGGCAAAGTGCTCCGCCAAAGGCACTCCGGACAGTGAGTAGGCATGGCCGGCGCCCATTTCGTGGTGCGGGAAGACGAGGTCTGAGCCGCCGCCCTGCACCGTAAACGGCGCCGGAAGGTACCTCTGGGCTATCACCGTGCACTCGATGTGCCAGCCGGGCCGCCCCTCCCCCAGCTGCCCGCCATCCCAGCGGGGTTCGCCGTCGCGCGCAACGCGCCAAAGGAGAGGATCCAGGGCCTGGCGCTTGCCGGCACGGCCGGGATCGCCGCCGCGCTCCGCGAACAGCTCAAGCATCTCGGACTCCGGCAGGCCGGAAACCGCGCCCAGCGTCCAGGCGTCGACGGTGACGGCATGCTTGCCGGCCGCCTCGACGTCGTAATATACGTCCCCGTCAGGCTCGCCCGGGGTTCCGGTGACACGGTACGCCAGTCCGTCCTGGAGGAGATGCTCGATGGCGGGGACGATCAGCGGCATCGACTCGACAGCGCCGACGTAGTGGTCGGGTGCCAGCACGTTCAGCGCTTCCATGTCGGTCTGGAACAGCTCAATCTGGCTGGCCGCGAGTTCGCGCCAGTCAACGCCGGTTGCGGCCGCGCGTTCAAGCAGCGGGTCATCGACGTCCGTGACGTTCTGGACGTAGGAAACCCGCTGGCCGCCGTCCCGCCAGGCCCGGTTCAGCAGGTCGAAGGCGACGTAGCTGGCAGCGTGACCCATATGGGTGGCGTCATACGGGGTGATGCCGCAGACGTACATCGACTGCTCGCCGTCGGCCTGGAGTGTCACGACGCCGCCGGCGACCGTGTCGTAGAGCCGGAGGGCGGGCATTGTGCCCGGCAGTTCAGGAACGGGGCGGGATATCCAGGACTTCACAGCCCAAGCCTAGTGCTACGCGCTGATGACATTGAAACCGAGCAGCAGGTACAGCGCCAGACCGAGAAAGATGCGGTACCAGACAAACAGCTGGTAGCTGCGCGTGGAAATGAACTTCAGGAACCAGCCGATGATGACGTATCCGACAGCGAAGGCAATGAGCGTGGCCAGGGCCGTCTCGGGCAGGCCGTAGGGTCCGCTGACTCCGTCCTTGGACACCACTTTGAACAGCTGGTAGAGGCCGCTGCCGAACACGGCGGGAATGGCCAGAAGGAATGAGTACCGGGCAGCGGCCTCCCGTGTGTAACCCATGAGGAGGCCGGCCGTGATGGTGCCGCCGGAGCGGGACACGCCGGGAATCAGGGCCATCGCCTGGGCAAATCCGTACAGGATGCCGTGTTTGTACGTCAGGTGTGTCAGGTCCCGTTTCTGCTTTCCGACCGCGTCCGCCACCGCCAGGATAAGGCCGAACACAATGAGGGTGGTGGCCACGATCCACAGGCTGCGCAGCACGGATTCGATCTGGTCCTGGAACAGCAGGCCCAGGACGATGATCGGCAGGCTGCCAAGGATCACAAGCCAACCCATCCGCGCGTCGGGGTCCTGGCGGGACACGCGCCCCGCCAGGGATCCGGACCAGGCCTTGACGATGCGGACAATGTCGCGCCAGAAGTAGACGATCACTGCCGTTTCGGTACCGAGTTGGGTGATCGCCGTGAAGGCTGCCCCGGGGTCCGCCGCATTCGGCAGGAAGGACCCCACGATCCTGAGGTGGGCGCTTGATGAAATAGGGAGGAATTCGGTCAGTCCCTGCACAAGACCCAGCAGGGCCGCTTCAATCCAGTTCACGCTAAGACCCTACGTCATGTTGCTGGTGGTTTCCCCGTAAGCTTGCTGCTATGCAGCAGCGTTACATCGGCAACAGCGGGCTACGATCATCGGCCCTGTCCCTCGGCACCATGACATGGGCCCGCGAAACGGATGACCAGGATGCCTCGGAACTGCTGCGGACTTTCGTGGATGCGGGCGGCACGCTCGTTGATACAGCGGCCTCATACTCGGACGGGCAGGCGGAAGCCTTGCTGGGTGCCTTGCTCGGCGACGTCGTCTCCCGCACGGAAGTGGTCATCTCCACCAAAGCGGGTGTGTCGCCGTCGGACGGACGGCAGAAAGTGGACGCTTCGCGGAACGCGATGCTCTCCGGGCTCGACGCCAGCCTCGCCCGGCTGGGGACGGACTATGTCGACATCTGGTTCGCCCAGGCGTGGGACCCCAATGTTCCCCTGGATGAGACCCTTTCGGCGCTGGAGTTCGCGGTCCGCAGCGGCCGTGCCCGCTATGCGGGCATCTCCAACTACAACGGCTGGCAGACTGCCAAGGCCGCGGCCGTGGCGGGGTTCCCGCTCGTGGCCAACCAGTCGGAGTATTCGCTGGTGCGCAGGAATGCCGAGGCCGAGCTGATCCCCGCGGTCGAGGATGCCGGGCTCGGGCTGATGGCCTGGGCCCCGCTGGGGCGCGGCGTCCTGACCGGGAAGTACCGCGGGCATGTCCCCGCCGACTCACGGGCTGCCGGAACCAGGTTTGCCACCTATGTGGAACCGTACCTGGAACAGCCGGCGTCGCGCGTCGTGGAGGCCGTTGCCATGGCCGCCCGCGGCCTGGGCAGGTCGTCCCTGGATGTGGCGCTCAGCTGGCTGCTCACGCGGCACGGCGTGGCCACCGCCGTCGTGGGCGCCCGGACGCCGGTGCAACTCAAGGAGATCCTGGATTCACAGCTGACGCCGCTGCCCGCGGAGATTGCCCGGGCGCTCGAGGACGTCTCCAGCAGCTCCTGAGTCCCCCAGGATCTGCTCAGCGCCAGGACTTCGTTTAGTCCTCAGGACCTGGTCAGTTCCAGGACCGGGTCAGTCCTCCAGGATCTCGAGGTCCTCGTCGTCGTCCACTTCGCCGTCTTCGTCTTCGTCGTCTTCCTCGTCATCGAACACCTGTAGCGGCGTCACTTCGTTGTAGGCCTCATAGAGGGCGTCCTCGTAGACTTCGAAGGCATCAGCAACTGCAAAAAAAGCGGCTTCTACGGAGGGGTCACCATCGCCCCGGCGTGTTGAAGCTGCAACAAGATGTTCTTCCAAAGCGGCGGTCAAGGACTGAAGCGCGACACGCGGATCGATGCTCATGCCTTCACGTTAGCGGGAAAAGGACGAAAATGGAGAGCAATGAAGGAACATTTTCTGACCAGCTCCGTCCTGCGGGAACGGGACTACGTGAGGCAGTACGAGTACCTGGTACTGACGGTCAGTCCTGACGATTCACTGCTCGAAGCACGCCGCCGCCTGGTCGAACATTCGGAGTACGGCAAGTGGGAATTGGAGCGCAGCCGGCTGTACGTGGGCGGCGGCAGGCGTTTCTGGCTGCGGCGCCGGGTCACGCAGGTGCAGCGCACCGTATAGCCTAGTCCTCGAGCGGGCCGAGCCACGCGTTCGCGACCGTGTTGTGCGCAGACTCGTCGTCCGAGGGATGGAACATTCCGGCGAGCACGTCACGGTAGAGCCGCTCGAGCTCGGAACCGCGGAAGTAGCTGGAGCCTCCGGAGACCCGGATGGCCAGGTCCACCACGGTCCGCGCCGTTTCCGTTGCACGCACTTTGAGTCCGACGAGCTTGGGGAACCACAGGCTTCCGTGGTCCACCAGCTGGTCAACATCCCTGGCCACCTCCGCGAGCTGGGGGTAGAGCGCCTCCATCGCCATGGCGGCTTCCGCCACCTTCCACCGGATGTCCGGATCCTGGGCGAGGCTGCGTCCCCCGTACTTGAAGGAAGTCCTGCGCCTGGCAGCCTCCACGCCCAGGACAAGAGCGCGCTCGCCGATGCCGGCATAGACGCCGGCCAGAAGCGTCTCGAAGCACGCGAAGATGGCGAAGATCAGCGGATCAGCGTTGGGCCCCACGGGCAGTTTCCGGAAAATGCGGTCCGCCGGCACCTCGGCACCGTCCAGCACGGTGGTGTTGGACTGGCTGGCGCGCATTCCCAGGGTGTTCCAGTCATCGAGGATCCTGTACCCCGCGGCGCCGCGCTCCATGAACCCGTGCACCAGTTCGCCGTCGCCGCCGCGGGCAGCGCTGTCCTTGCCGAAGATCCCCAGCCGGGTCCAGGCCGGCGAGAGGCTCGTGAAGATCTTCGTGCCGGTGAACGAGTAGCCGCCGTCCGGCTGTGGCCTCGCTTCCGTCAGGGAATCGAAGAGGACGGAGTCGTTGCCGGCCTCGGAGTTCCCGAAGGCGAAGATCTCCCCGGCGGCTGCCTCGCGCAGCACGAAGTCGAGCGACGCGTCGCCCCGTGCGGCCAGGACGCTCGCCACCCCGGTCCAGACCAGGTGCATGTTGACGGCAAGCGCGGTGGCCGGGGCCGCCGTCGCAAGCCGCCGCTGGCACCTGGCCGCCGCTTCGAGACCGAAGCCCGATCCGCCGTCGGACACCGGAACAAAAAGCTTCAGGTAGCCGGCAGCGGCGAGCTCCGCGAGATCCTCGGAGAAGAAGGCATTCCTCTCGTCGTAGCCTGCGGCCCTCCCGCGGATGCGTTCGAGCAGGTCGTCGGGCAGCAGCTGTTCGGGGTCCACGGGACGGCTCAGTAGTTGGTGAGCAGGGTGTTCAGGACCCGTGCGCCGAACTTCAGCGAGTCGGCCGGGACCCGCTCGTCCACGCCGTGGAACATACCCGTGAAGTCCAGATCGTCCGGCAACTGGAGCGGGGCGAAGCCGTACCCGGTGATGCCCAGCTTGCTGAGGGCCTTGTTGTCGGTTCCGCCGGACAGCGTGTACGGCAGGACCTTGGCCCCGGGGTCCTCCGAGTGCAGGGCATCGATCATGGAATCCACGAGGTTGCCGGAGAAGGGCACCTCGAGGGAGACGTCCTGGTGCACGTAGCTGACGTCCACGCCGCTGCCGGCAAGCTCCCGCACAATCTCCAGGACCTGCTCCTGCTGGCCGGGGAGGGTCCGGCAGTCCACCAGGGCCTCGGCTGATTCGGGGATGACGTTGTGCTTGTAGCCGCCCCTCAGGAGGGTCGGGTTGGAGGTGTTCTGCAGGGTGGCGCCGACAAAGCGGGCCACTGTGCCCAATTCCTTCAGCAGCCGCTCCGGATTGTCCGGATCGAACTCGACGCCGGTGAGCTCCGTGACGCCGTCGAGGAACTGACGCGTGGTGGCCGTCAGCTCGATGGGCCATTGGTACTCACCGATTCGGGTCACGGCGCCGGCGAGGCGGGTGATGGCGTTGTCCGTGCTGATCTGCGAGCCGTGGCCTGCCCTGCCGTGGGCAACGAGCCGCAGCCACGAAATGCCCTTCTCCGCCGTCTGGAGGAGATAGGTCCGCTGCCCGCCGATGGTGGCGGAGAACCCGCCCACCTCCGAGATCGCCTCCGTGGCCCCTTCGAAGAGCTCCGGGCGGTGCTTGACGGCGAACTGGGAACCGTGGACGCCGCCGGCCTCTTCATCGGCAAAGAAGGCAAAGACGATGTCCCTCTTGGGCTTGCGGCCTGTCCGGGCGAAGTCCCGCAGAACAGACAGGATCATGGCGTCCATGTCCTTCATGTCCACGGCGCCCCGGCCCCAGATCAGCCCGTCCTTCAGCTCGGCGCCAAATGGATCCACCGACCATTGCTCCCGAAGCGCCGGGACGACATCCAGATGCCCGTGCACCACCAGTGCGCTTGCGGAGGGGTCCTCCCCCGCCAGCCGCGTGACCACGCTTGCCCGGCCTGGCTCCGATTCGAAGATTTCCGCCTCCAGCCCAACCTCGGAGATCAGGCCTGCCGTGTACTCGGCCGCTGCCCGTTCGCCCGGCCCGGAACCGTCGCCGTAGTTGGACGAGTCGATGCGGATGAGCTCCTGGCAGATAGTGACGACTTCATCCTCTGGCCGGATCTGAGACATTGATCACTCCTTGGATCGTGGGGAATGCGGATTCATGCGGGCAGTGGCGGGTTTTGGCCGCCGGAACGCGTAGGTTCAGCCTACCCAGTCGGCCCGATTCCATGTTTGCCCAAAGTTCGTGTTAGAGTTTTTCTCGCTGCTTCGGAGAGATGCGAAACGCTGAAAGGCGGAACGGGTCCCCGAATTACCACCTGCGCGGGTGGCGGAATGGCAGACGCGCTAGCTTGAGGTGCTAGTCCTCGAAAGGGGGTGGGGGTTCAAGTCCCCCTCCGCGCACAAAGGGAAAAGCCCCTGGAATCCAAGGATTCCAGGGGCTTTTTCGTGTCCATAACCTTGGCATGCGGTTCCTCCTGGGATAGGTCATTGCGCGTCATGTGTGTGCGGCGACGCCGAGCCGTCTACCGGTGGGCCAGCGAATGTCCGTGCTCTCAGCGATGATGTTGCAGTGCCTGCATTTCCGATCATCAAAGCCCGCCCCGCCGACGCCGCCCCACGGGGGCGCATGGGCTACGACATATCCGCGGACCGTCTCCTGCTGCACACGATCCAGACTGAGGAAGCTTTCGAGGGACTCCTGTCGGACGGCGTACTCGTGCCGGACATATCCCGTGCTGAGCCGCTGCATGCCGACGCTTACGACTGGATGTTCCGGCAGATGGCGGCACGGCTGCCTACCGCAGGTGACGGGGCCATCTGGCTCTGGGCTCAGATCAGGCGCCGGGAGCTGGTGGAGCTTTGCAGGCTCTCCTCGGGGGAAGTTCTGCTGACGTGCAGGGTTCCGCGGAAACGGGTGCTGCTCTCGCATTTTGGTGACTGGCATTCAGTTCTGAACCGGACCCCCCATGTCCTTGAGCTCCCGGGCGAGAGCGACGAAGATTACGGCGCCCGGCTGGACTGCATCTTCGACGACGTCGATGCCCGGATCCTCGCGGCCGGGGTACCGCGGGATGCGGGATACAGGCACTGGCCGGTGGCCCTGCGGACCGAACTTGAGCAGAGCTGGGAGTTTGTCCTGGAGCCGGTCAACTACGGGCGGTACGAATCCTGGCAGGCCACCGTGCACTGCCTCCGCGAGGACGATGTCGTCGAAGCGGTCAGGATTGAGCGCTGAACAGACTCATGGCCATCCGAACGGTGCATACGTACCATGATTGAAGGCCCGGAATCCGGTGCGGTTGGCTTCGCCGGTGGACGGGGTTGTCCCTGCCTGGCGGAGGAGCAGCGCTGATGCATTTCGCCTTTATTTGTCTGCCCGCCGCGGGCCATGTGAATCCGACACTGCCGGTAGCTGCCGAGCTTGTCCGGCGCGGCCACCGTGTCACGTATGCAACCTCGGCGAAGTATGCGGAGGCTGTTGAGTCTGCCGGCGCCGCCTTTTTTGAGAGTGGAGAGGACCTGGCCGCGCAGTTTCCCCGTTCCGGCAGCCCAGCTGAAGGCGGCGGCGCGGCGTCTCCACGGGCGGGGATGCTGGCGGGACTGGCATCGGGGATGATGTCTGGTCTGCTGGAGCGGCTACTGGAGCGGGCGAGGGAGGAATTCCCCGCCCTGTTGGCCGTACTGGCCGCGGACCGGCCGGACGCGGTGTGCTACGACGCCATGACCCTGGCCGGGAAGATGGTCGCGATGAAGCTTGCCCTGCCCGACATCGCGTTGCTGCCGAGCTATGCCACCAACGAACATTTCTCCATGCGGGAGCTGATGCCGGCCCGTGCGCCGGAGGAAATGCTGGCAGCCTGGAAACAGGTCCGCCGGCTGATCGATGATTTCGCAGCCGAGCAGGGCCTGGACCATTTCAACTTCATGGAAGGACCGCCGGCCTCGTTGAATATCTGCTTCATCCCAAGGGAGTTCCAACCCGCGGGCGACACCTTTGACGCCAGCTTCCACTTTGTGGGACCTTGCCTGGGCCAAAGAGCCATCGAGGAGGCCTGGCAGCCCGGCAGGAAGGACAGGCCGCTGCTATTCATTTCGCTGGGAACCACACCCCTGAATGACCGCCCGGACTTCTTCCGGATGTGCCTGGAGGCATTCGCCGGCACCCCGTGGCAGGTGGCCATGGCCATCGGCGACCGCATCGGGATGTCCGAACTGGGGGAAATACCGGACAACGTTGACGCCCGCGCGTTCTTTCCGCAGCTGGATGTCCTGCGCCATGCCGACGTGTTCCTCTCGCACACGGGGATGAATTCCACCATGGAGGCGCTGTACTTTGGAGTGCCTCTGGTGGCCTTTCCACTGCAGCCGGAACAGGAAGCCAATGCACGCCGCGTCGAGGACCTGGGGCTGGGACGCCGCCTCCCCGCAGAAGCGCTCTCCCCCACCCTGATCCGCACGGTCATCGCCCAAGTCAGTGACGACCAAGAAATCCGGCGCAACCTAGGGACCATGAGCCAACGCGTCCGCGGAGCCGGAGGACCGGCCGCAGCCGTTGACGCCATCGAACACTACCTGCACCGCGAGTCGCCTCAGGCATAGCTGGTTCCTCGAAGCCTTCTGGATATCCCCTGCGACAATCCACGCCGGGCCTCCGTCGATCGTTGCCGGCACCAGCTCGCCGGACGAGGAGCCGAACAGCTCTGTGGCCCAGTGCCGGTCCGCGGAGACCTGCGGATCGGTAGCGCGGGGCCCGGGCGGGGGCCTCCGTTAACAGCCCTGGAGCTCCGCCGGCAGCGGGCTTAGGGTGGTGCCATGGCTGATGCGTATTCCTCTCTTATTGAAGCGTTCAAGAACGTTGGGGTGGCCAGAGCCTACGGCGCTCCGGTCAGGCTCGGCGACGGCGAGGAGTTCGTGCCCGTCGCCCTGGTTTCGTTCGGCTTCGGCGGAGGCAGCGACGCCGAACCGGACGGCGGAGGCGCTTCGGGCGGAGGCGGCGGTGGAGTAGTTTTCCCGCTCGGCGTTTACAGCCGCGGCAGCCGGGGCAACCCGGTGTTCCGGCCCAACACGATTGCCCTGCTGGCCGGCCTCGTCCCCTTGGTCTGCGCAACGGGGTTTGCGGTTCGCGGAGCTCTTCGCGCCCTCCGTTCGTAGCCGCGCTGGCCAGCCTGCTGGTGGCAGAGGTCACGGGCCGGGGTTGAAGGGAAGCCGGGCCCCGCGGTCGAACGGCAGGACGCCCTGGGCCGGTGTCATCGTGAACCAGTGGTGATTCTGTTCGGTGGCGTAGATGAGGACCCGCCGCGTCGTCTCCAGCGGATCGCCGTCCGGATACGGTTCGCCCCCGGTGCAGGTCGGCGGCATCGAGACAATGCGCAGGGGGCCGGGACCCGGCTGACCCTTCAACACCGACTCCACTTCCACCACATGGGCCCGGGCAGCGTAGCCGTAGATGGCTGATTCCCCGTCACGGCGAACGGACCTTCCGATGACCACCAGCTCGGCCGCGTCAAACTGCGCCTGTGGAGTCTCAAACCAGACCCAGTCAACACAAACTTCCGCGCCCGCACCGGGCAACAAGCCGCAACCGGCGGCCGCCGACACCACCAGCCCGACCGCTACGAGACGCGCAGTCCGCTTCATACCCTGAAGCTATCCCGCACGGCCAGCGCGGTCCAGACCCGGCCATGTCGAAGGCTCCGGGCGAGGCAACTCCGGGCTAGGCGAGGCGGCTCCGCACGATCTCGCTGACGGCTTTGCCGTCGAAACGTCCGGCAACCCTGGCGGTGACGGGCTTCATCACCTCGCCCATGTGCCGGACGGACAGCTCCACGCCGTCGGCCTTCAGGGCTTCGATCGCCTCGTCAACGATGGTTTCCACTTCGGCTGCGGTCAGCGGCTGTGGCAGGTACGCCTGGATGACCTCGGCTTCTGCCAATTCAGCGGCGGCACGTTCCTCCTGGCCGGCGTCCTTGTAGACGCGGGCAGTGTCATGGCGCTGTGCCGCTTCCTTCTGCAGGAGGGCGGTCACCTGGGCATCGTCCAGTTCTATGGGTGTCTTGCCTGACTTCTCGCGCGTTTCGATCTCGCCCAGGACATTGCGCACCGTGGTGAGCGCCACCCTGTTGCCGTCCTTCATGTGGATAACAACGTCAGCGTGCAGGCGTTCTTTCAGCGTGCCCATGATCTCGTCCTTTCGGTAGCTCTTAATACTTCAATGGTGTACCCCTGCACTCGTTCTCACTAGGACCCGCAGCCTCGGCAGTCACGTCTCTGGAAATCGGCTTACCACCACTCTCGGTTCCACCCGCATGCCGCAGCCAGACGGGCCGAAGATTCCGGTTATGGTTGTCAAGGTTTGGGGCTGCTACCCCGCCCGGGGAGGAATAAACAAATGGAACCGCACGGCCGAAATCTTCGGAGCGCGAAAATAGGCCGCCGGCTTTTTACGCTTGCCTCAGTAGCCGTGGCCCTCAGCGGCTGCGGTCCTGCGAACCGAAGCGAAGGGACGGGAAGCACAGCGGCATCGACGGTGGCCGCACCAGTCACAGACGCTCCGGCAAAACCTCCGACGGCGACCCTGCCTGCTGCTCTGCGTCCCCTGCCGGATCCCCAGGCGGCAGGCTCGTCCCTCCCGCCGGAGACCCGGCGGCCGCCCCGCCCGGCTCCCAGCCGCCTGCCCGCGGCGCCGACCAGAGGCCGCATCGTGGCTGACTTCACCGGCAAAGCCCCGGGGACGTGGGGCCTCCATGTGCCGGGGACTGCCGCGAACCTCACGGGCGGCGGACGCACGATCGCCCTGACCTTTGACTGCTGTGGAGGTCCAGGCGGGAACGGCGTTGACCAAGAACTCATCGACACGCTGCAGCGCACGGGGACCCGGGCCACGTTCTTCCTCAATTTCCGCTGGATCCAGGCAAATCCCGGAGTCGCCAAGTCCTTGGCGGAAAACCCTCTTTTCGAGATCGGCAACCACGGCACCAAACATATTCCGCTCTCGGTTTGCGGCCGCAGCGCTTACGGAATCCAAGGCACCGCCAGCGCGGCAGAGGTCTACGACGAAGTCATGGTCAACCAGGCTGCACTGCACCGGCTCACCGGCAAGCCCGCCCGGTACTTCCGTCCGGGAACCGCCTACCTCGACGAGGTCTCCGCCGCCATCGTGAGGGAACTCGGGCTGATCCCTGTGTCATTCAGCATCAACGGCGACGGCGGCGCGACCTACCCTGCCCCTGTTGTTTTTGGCGAAGTCGCTGCGGCCAAGCCCGGGGACATCATTATTGCCCATGCCAACCAACCCGGCGGCGGAACGGCAGCAGGAGTCGCACAGGCTTTGACCGCCCTCCAAGCGGCCGGCCTCAGACCGGGACGACTCAACCTGAAGTAGTCCGGCGGTAGCCTAGAGTCCTATGGTTTACTTCGAAGCAGCCGCACCGTCCCTCCCGCAACTATGGTGGGACCGCGTGGCTTCCGGCTTCGCCCAGTCCGACATTCCCGCGGTATCTGTCACCGAACTCCTGGCCGTCGTCGTAATTGCCGTAATTCTCTCGGTCCCGCGCGCAACCTGGCGGTACTTCGGGCTGTTCGCGACAGTAACCCACGAACTGGGGCACGCTTTTGCCGCCCTCACGAGTGGCCAGCGGCTCGGCGGCATCCAGCTGCGACTCAACCATTCCGGCACCACCACCTCCTACACCCGAGGCCGGTTCGCCGCGGTGTGGTCGGGGTTCTGGGGGTATCCCGTTCCCGGCATGACGGGTGCCGCGCTCGTATGGTCCGGCTTCACCGGGTGGGGGCCTGCTGCCATGTCCGCCGGGCTGCTGATTCTGCTGGCGGCGCTAATGTTCGTCCGCAACGTCGCGGGCGTGTTCATCCTCCTGGCGGCGGTACTTGCATCGGCCACCATGATCATCACGGTCCCCGCTGCCTTTACCGGGCACGTGGCCATCGTCCTGGGGCTGGCGCTGCTCGTGGCCTCAGTGCGTGACCTGGCCAAGCTCACCAATGTCCACCTCCGCCGCCGCGACCAGTTGCGGACGTCCGACGCCTACATCCTCTACCGCGCCACCGCGGTGCCCTCGGGCGTCTGGATCGTGCTCTTCGCCACACTGGTGGGGGCTTCATGGTTAGTGGCCTGGCAGCCGATCTCGAAGGTTCTTGCCGCAGCGACATAGGCTGGGTCAATGACCGAGAACCGGGGAAGAAGTGGCCCCGGGACACGGCGCCTCCTGAACACAGTCTCACCCGGCTCCGGGGTTGAGGGTTAGTCCACTTGCCTCACACGGGCGGCGGTCCTACTGTGGGGCCGGATGAGCACCTCGAAGCAGGACACAACGGCCCGGGAACCGCTGCCCCGGAAACTCTGGCGGGTCACTGCAGGAAGGGTGGCCCGTGCCCGCGCCGCACCGCGGATGCAACTGGCCGCCAAAGCCGGCCTGGCCGCGGGCCTCGCGTTCCTGATCGCTCCGCTGATGCCGGGCGCCGCGGCGCAGTATCCGTACTATGCTCCACTTGGTGCGCTGGTGGCCATGTACGAAAACGTCGCCGGCTCCATGCGGCAAGGTTTGCAAACGCTCGTGGGACTGGCGGCGGGCATCGGCCTTGCCTTCCTCCTGATCAGCTTCGGCGCCACTCCCCTCACCGTGGGCGTTGTGATGGCCCTCGGTGTCCTGCTGGCCGGGCTACCCCGTCTGGGCGCCGGCCGGGACTGGATCCCGACGGCGGCGCTGCTGGTCCTGCTCGTGGGCGGACACAACCCCGACGACTTCTCGTTCGGATACCTGCTCCAGATGGGCGTGGGCGTGGCGGTGGGCATCGTGGTGAACATGGTCGTATTCCCGCCCCTCCACTTCAATGCAGCCGCCCTGAGCCTGGCTGAACTCCGTCTCGCGCTGGCCCGCCAGCTGTCAGACATGGGAGAGGCGATGCACGAAAAATGGCCGCCGGAGCACCAGGAGTGGTCCCGCAGGTCCGAAGAACTGGCCGGATCGGCCAGGGCCGTCCGCGCCGCCGTCGAAAAAGCCGATGCCAGCAGGGAGGCCAACCCCCGCCGCCGTTTCCATCCCCGCGATGTGAACCTGGACTACCGTAACGTCCGGGACCTGGAGCGCGTCACCTTCCACATCCAGGACATGACCGAGGTGCTGACTGACGTGATCTGGAGCAAGGACATGCCCTTCACCATCCCGCTGCCGTACAGCGAGCCGCTGGCGGAAGCCCTGACGGCAGTCAGCGAAGTGCTCCGCTCTGCGGAGGAGGACGACGCCGGCCGGCAGGCTGAGCTGCTGAGTGCGGCCCGCGCCGCAGTCGATGCCCTCGAAGTCCGCATCACCTCCGAGGACGTCGACGCAGACGCACCCGGCGCCGCGGAATCCATCATGCTGAGCCTGCACCGGATACTGCGCGTTGCCCGTACGGACGGCCGGTGAGCCGGCCGTCCGCGGACGGAACTACAGCGCCGTCACGGATCCGCTGAAGTGCTTCCGGCCGGACCGCGGGCTCCAGGCCACGTAGTCGGAACGCAGCCAGGCCGCGCCCTCCGTCTGCGCCGTGGAGATGTCCAGAGCCACCTTCGCGGGAAGGAACACCGGCGCCTCGAAACTGACCTCCCAGCGGAAAGCCTCGCCCTTGGCGGCACCGACGTCCGCCAGCGCCCTGGACGCGAGGTACATGCCGTGCGCAATTGAACGGCGCAGGCCCAGAGCCTTGGCGGAAAGCACGCTGAGGTGGATGGGATTGAAGTCTCCCGAAACTGCAGCATACGCACGCCCCGCGTCGACCCCGAGCTGCCAGAGCGCAGTGGGATCCGGTGCCTTGAACACCGCAGGTTGCACGGCGGCCGCGGCCTTATCGATTCCGGGCAGGAAAACACCCTTCGCCAGATACGTCGAGACGCCACGCCAGCGGACCGTTGCTTCGCCGGGCCCGCGGACCTCGGCCACGATGTCCAGTTGAGTTCCGGCGCGGTGCGCCCGAAGGTTTTCGGTCCAGGCCGTAATATCCACCGGTTCGGTAAACCTCACGGGGCTGCGATGCTCAACGACATTGCGCAGATGGATCATTCCAAGGAGTGGCAACGGAAAGTCGTCACGGTTCATGACGCTCATGGCCACCGGGAACGCCAGCGCATGGATGAAACCGGCGGGCAGAATATCACTGGCACTTTCACCCAGGAGGTGCTGATAGGCCGTGAGATTTCCGACGTCGGCCAGGACTCCCCTGACTTCGTGGCTTACCAGGGGCAGGGCCGTGCTGTTATGGGAACCCAGGATCCGGCGCCGGGCAGCCGCGGCGGCCGCATTCACGTACAGCTTCGAGAGGGACGGCATCTCTCCCAGGATGACGGGCTGGGCGCTGCTCATGCTCCCACCATGTTTTGTCCGCACACCCGAAGCACTTCTCCGGAAATGCCGCCGGCAGCGTCGCTGGCGAGGAAGGCAATGGCCTCGGCAACGTCCTGGGGGCGCCCGCCCTGCTGCAGGGAATTCAGCCGCCGCGCGATCTCACGCATGGCGAACGGCATGCGGGCGGTCATCTCCGTTTCGATGAAGCCCGGCGCCACGGCGTTGACCGAACCGCCGTGCCTGGCCAACAAAGGCGCCGTGGCTCGAACCATGCCCATCACCCCGCCTTTGGAGGCAGCATAATTCGTCTGGCCACGGTTGCCGGCGATACCGCTGGTGGAAGCAACGGACACGATGCGAGGCGAGGAACGGAAATGCTCGGAAGCCAGGAGGGCGTCGTTGATGCGAAGCTGGGCGGCGATGTTCACGTCGATCACAGAGCTCCAGCGGGAGTGGTCCATGTTGACGAGCAGCTTGTCCCTGGTGATGCCCGCGTTGTGGACCACAATGTCCAGGCGCCCGTGGCGGCCGACAGCATGGTCAATGATCCTGGCGCCGGCATTGTCCCGGGTGATGTCCAGCTGCAGGGCTGTTCCTCTCACCTCATTGGCGACCTCGGCCAGGTGGTCCCCTGCGGCCGGGATATCGACCGCCACCACCGTCGCGCCGTCCCGGTGGAGCGTCCGGGCAATCGCGGCACCGATCCCGCGCGCGGCACCCGTCACGACGGCGACCTTTCCTGCGAGCGGTGTGTCGACGTCGTCGGGAAGCTTGCCGTCCGAAGAACCGACCCGCACGAACTGGCCGTCCACGAATGCGGACCGCGCGGAAAGGAAGAACCGGAGCGCCCCCAGCGCTCCCGGCGCCGTGGCGCCGACCCCGTCAGCCAGAAGAATGCCGTTGCCCGTGGCACCGGCACGGAGCTCCTTGGCCAGCGAGCGGAGCAGCCCGTCGACACCCTGCCGGGCGGCCGCAGCGGCCGGAGTGCCGCCGGGCTCGCGCGAAACGGTGACGACCCGTCCGTTCGGAGCAAGGTCCCGCAAGGAGGGCGCCGCCCTCAGGACCGGCTCCTCAAGGTCGCTTGGCTTTTCGAGTTCGTCGAGGACCAGCACGATCCCGCCGAGCTTTTCCCGGGGGACGGCATGGCGCCGGACGTCCAGGTCCCACGCAAGAAGATCGGTCGCCAGCGCATCTGCTCCCGTGCTCGAACCCACAACCAGCAGCGGGCCGTTGACCAGGGGTTGGCCGGGTTCATAGCGCCGGAGCAAGGCCGGCTGCGGGAGCCCGAGTTTCTTCGCAACATCCCGGCCGACGCCCTTGCTGACCAGCCGCGTGTAAGTGTCTGTCATGAGAATCCCCTAGTGTGCTTCGAGCAGTGCGACGACTCCCTGGCCGCCAGCGGCGCAGATGGAGACCAGGCCGAGGGCGGGACGCCCGTCGGCGGCGCCCTTCTCGTGCAGCATCTTGGCGAGCGACGCCACGATGCGTCCGCCGGTAGCGGCGAACGGGTGGCCCGCGGCGAGCGACGAGCCGTTGACGTTCAGCCTGGAACGGTCCACCTTCCCGAACGCTCCTTCCAGCCCCAGCCTGGTCCGTCCGAATTCCTCGTCTTCCCAGGCGGCCAGCGTGCTCAGCACAGTACCGGCAAACGCCTCGTGGATCTCGAAGTAGTCGATGTCATCCAGCGTCAGGCCGTTGCGCGCCAGCAGACGCGGCACGGCCAAGGCCGGAGCCATCAGGAGACCGTCCTTGCCGTGCACAAAATCCACGGCGGCGGCCTCGCCGTCAAGAATTGTGGCGAGCTTGGGCAGGTCGTGCTGGTCCGCCCACTCCTCCGACGCAAGCAGCACGGTGGAAGCGCCGTCGGTCAACGGAGTGGAATTGCCTGCGGTCATGGTGGCCTCGGATCCAAGATTCCGGCCGAAGACCGGCTTCAGCGACGCCAGCTTGTCGAGGCTGGTATCGGCCCTGAGGTTGGAGTCCCTGGTGAGCCCGCGGTACGGAGTGAGGAGGTCATCGAAGAACCCGGCGTCGTAGGCGGCCGCCAGGTTGCGGTGACTGTTGTAGGCCAGTTCGTCCTGGGCCTCACGCGTGATCTTCCACTGGGCAGTGGTCAGTGCCTGGTGCTCCCCCATGGACAGGCCTGTGCGTGGCTCGCCTGTATTCGGCGCGTCCGGCGCCAGATCCTTGGGACGCAGGCGGGCGAGGATCTGCAGGCGCTGCGGCAGCGACTTGGCCCGGCTGAGGTCGAGCAGGATTTCCCGCAGTCCCTCGCTGACGGCGATCGGTGCGTCGGAGGCCGAGTCGACACCGCCGGCGATGGCGGACTCAATCTGTCCGAGCTTGATCTTGTTGGCCAGGCCCAGCACCGTTTCCAGTCCCGTGGCGCAGGCCTGCTGGAGGTCGTAGGCCGGTGTTTCCGCAGAGAGCGCAGAACCCAGCACGGCCTCACGGGTCAGGTTGAAATCCCGCGAGTGCTTCAGCACTGCGCCGGCGGCAACTTCGCCGATGCGCTCGTCCTGCAGCCCGAAGCGGGCGATCAGTCCGTCCAGGGCGGCCGTGAGCATGTCCTGGTTGGACGACTTGGTGTAGGCCCCGCCCGTCCGGGCGAACGGAATCCTGTTACCGCCCACCACCACGGCGCGGCGTACGGCCTGTGCGGATGAAGCGGCCCGCGACACAGCGGGCTCCTCGGGTCCATTTACTGACTGTCCGTCGATGGACATGCGGTGTCTCCTTAGGTCCGGGGCGAGTTATCGATACCCAGCGTACCTGATACGCTGGGTATCGTGAATACGAGGCAGACTGATGGAGACCCCCTGTCCGGAACCGCGGCCGTCGATGGCCGTGCTTCCAGGTGGCAGTCCCACCGCGAGGAGCGCCGGCGCGAGCTCATCAAGTCTGCCCGGCGGGCTGTTCACGCTCTGGGCAGCGATGCCTCCATGGAGGACATCGCCACGGCGGCCGGCACGTCCAAGTCGGTCTTCTACCGGTACTTCGGTGACAAGGCCGGGCTGCAGCAGGCCGTGGGTGAAGTGGTGCTCAGCCAGATGCAGCGCCGCATCCGGGAAGCGGCCCAAAGCGCCCAGACCCCGCGTGAAGGGCTGTTCGCCATGGTCTCCGCGTACCTCCAGATGGCCGAGACCAGCCCCAACGTCTATACCTTCGTGACCCGCTATTCAGCGGCAGATCCCGACGGCGGCCCCGCCGCCATTGCCACGGCCGGCGCGCTGGGGCACTTCTTCGACTCCATCGCGGACATGATCGCCCGGCCCATGCGCGCGCACCTCGGCGAGGGCAAGGAAGCGGTGATCGGCTACTGGCCGAACGCGGCGATCGGACTGGTCCGCAATGCGGGCGAACAATGGCTGGCCAGCCCGGACTCCCCTGCGAAGCCGGACCAGGAGACCATGGCCCGCCAGATCACCGCCTGGTTGTGTGTGGGCATCGCACCCGAACTTACCGACGTTCAGTAACCCTCAAATTGTCAGAACCAACGAAGGAAAAGACATGACTGAAGTAGCGGACCGCCCTACGGGCACATCCTCCCGTCCCGCCCCGGCAGGACAGCCCGCCGTCGACGTCGCCGCGCTGGGTGAGCAGCTGCTCGGCAAATGGGCAGACGTCCGACGCCAGGCACGCGTGCTTGCCGGCCGCCCGGAACTGCACAAGACGGAAGGCCTCACCCATACCGAACACCGGCAGCGCACGTTCGGCCAGCTTCGCTACCTCGTGGACAACGACGCCGTCCACCGCGCCTTCCCGGCGGCCCTCGGCGGCTCGGACGACCACGGCGGCAACATTGCAGGCTTCGAGGAACTGGTCACTGCCGACCCGTCCCTGCAGATCAAGGCCGGCGTGCAGTGGGGCCTCTTCGGTTCCGCCGTGATGCACCTGGGCACGGGCGAGCACCAATCGAAGTGGCTGCCGGGCATTATGAACCTGGACATCCCGGGGTGCTTCGCCATGACGGAGACAGGACACGGCTCGGATGTCGCCAGCATCGCCACCACCGCCACCTTCGATGCCGGCACACAGGAATTCGTTATCAACACACCATTCCGTGCGGCTTGGAAGGACTACATCGGCAACGCCGCCATTGACGGCCTTGGCGCCGTGGTGTTCGCCCAGCTGGTCACACGCGGCGTGAACCACGGGGTCCATGCCTTCTATGTCGATCTCCGTGATCCCGACACGAAGGAATTCCTGCCCGGGATAGGCGGCGAGGACGACGGCGTCAAGGGCGGCCTGAACGGGATCGACAACGGGCGCCTGCACTTCAGCAATGTCCGGGTCCCCCGCACCAACCTGCTGAACCGCTACGGCGATGTGGACGCCGCCGGGAACTACAGCTCCCCGATCGCCAGCCCCGGCCGGCGCTTCTTCACCATGCTGGGCACCCTCGTCCAGGGCCGGGTCAGCCTCGACGGCGCTGCTGTGGCCGCCTCCAAGCTCGCACTCAAGACTGCCATCACCTACGCCACCGAGCGCCGCCAGTTCAACGCCTCGTCCGCCACCGAAGAAGAGGTCCTCCTCGACTACCAGCGGCACCAGCGCCGGCTCTTCACCCGTCTGGCAACCACCTACGCTGCCGCGTTCGCCCACGAGCAGCTGCTGCACAAGTTCGATGATGTCTTCTCCGGCGCGCACGACACTGATGAGGACCGGCAGGACCTGGAGACCCTGGCCGCTGCCCTCAAGCCGCTCAGCACCTGGCACGCCCTCGACACCCTGCAGGAGTGCCGTGAGGCCTGCGGCGGCGCCGGGTTCCTGATCGAAAACCGCTTCGCGTCGCTCCGTGCCGACCTCGACGTCTATGTCACTTTCGAGGGCGACAACACGGTCCTTCTCCAGCTGGTGGCCAAGCGGCTGCTTGCCGACTACGCCAAGGAATTCCGCAGTGTCAGGTTCGGGGTCCTCGCGCGCTACGTGGTCAACCAGGCGGCAGGAACCGCGGTCCACCGGACCGGGCTCCGGGGAGTGGCACAGTTCGTCGCCGATAACGGGCTCCCCCAGAAGGCAGCAATTGCCCTGCGCGATGAGGAAGGCCAGCGGGCGCTGCTGACAGACCGGGTGCAGACGATGGTTGCCGAGGCCGGAGCTGCCCTCAAGGGCGCCAACAAGCTGCCGCAGGCCCAGGCTGCTTCAGTGTTCAACCAGCACCAGGACGAACTTATCGATGCAGCCAAGGCCCACGCCGAACTGCTGCAGTGGGAAGCATTCACGGAGGCACTCGGCAAGGTCACGGACCCGGGTACCAAGACCGTCCTCACGTGGCTCAGGGACCTGTTCGGACTGTCCCTGATCGAGAAGAACCTGTCCTGGTACCTCATGAACGGCAGGCTCTCCATGCAGCGCGGGCGCACCGTGGGCGAGTACATCAACCGGCTGCTGACCAAGATCCGCCCGCATGCGCTGGATCTGGTGGACGCTTTCGGTTACGGCCCGGAGCACCTGCGTGCCGCGATCGCCACCGGCGCGGAAAAGGTGCGCCAAGATGAGGCCCGCGAATACTACCACGCGCGGCGGGCAAGCGGACAGGGCCGGTAGCTGAACTCCTTAGTCCTTGAAGCGGGCCCCAGCCCGGCGGCCACGGAGGGCATGCCGCGTTCCCTCGCCTGCCGGATGATGCTCCCCCATGGATGAGGCCGGGTTTCCGCCGAACCAGCCGTTCGGCGGAACCTCCTCGCCCTTCATCAGGAACGAATCGACTTCCAAGACTGCGCCATCCGCCATGGCTACGCCGTAGTGCACGAAGGACTTGACGCCCAGCGTGCAGTCGGAGCCTATCCGGATGCCCTCAAGCTTGAAAGCGCCGTCCTCCATGGAGTGGCACTGGATGACACTGCCCGCGTTGAGCATACAGTTGTCGCCGAGGCTGACAATGCTCTTCTCCGGAATGCCGCAGCCGTCGTCATAGAGGCGCCGCCCGACGCGGGCGCCGAGTATCCTCCAGCTCAGTCCCTTGAAGGGAGTACCGTTCAGTATTCCAAAGAACGCAGCTCCGCTGAGCTTCCAGTAGCGCTCGTGCCGCCAAAAATTCTTCTCGTAGATTGAGCAAAACCGTGGTTGCAGCCGCTTGAAGCCCATTGTGGCCCACTCGACGAAAATGAAATAAATCAAGGAAAAGATGAAGACGGCAATTACTGCCAGCCCTGAACTCACAGATTCAGGGACACCAGGCGTTACGGTGGCAAAGGAAAAAATCATGAGGACCGCGAAGAGGAACAACCACCGCACCGCGATGTAGAGGGCAATGGTCACCGCGTTGTGCCGGTTCTTGCCAGCCAGTCCCTTCCGGAACTTCTCACCGGTCCGGAAATCATCGAACTGTGAATCGCGGAGGACCGACCGTGGAATTTCAAAACACGGCGAACCCAGAAGCCCCACATCCTGCTTCATCGGGCCATCGATGGGAATCATGACCTTCGTTGCGAGGAGGCAGTTGTCCCCAGTGCGGGCACCGGTGGGATAGTAAATGCCGTTTCCCAGGAAGTTCTGTGCCCCAATGGTCACGGGAGACACCTTGAAGGACGTGCTGGAATAGTCGGCGTTCATCAAGGACAGACCGTCCGCCACCATGGTGCCGCTGCCGACCGTGCACTGGTAGGGACTCTCGTGCTTGACGGCGACACCAAAATTCGTGCCTGTCTGTCGCGCACCGGGAAACTTGTAGCCGAGGATCCGTAGGTAATGCAGGATCAGCGAACTGTCACCCGTGAGGGTCATTAGGGCTTTCAGGTTAGTGATCCTGCCGACAGTTCGGTGGGCGCCATAGTGAATACCGTAAAGGGGGTAAGTCTTGTTTGGCCTGACCAGCAATTCGAAGAGTCGAGGGACAGTGAGAACCATCGCCAAGGACAGGACAATTCCGCCTAGCACCAACGCGAGCGAGAATATTAGCGCGTCCAGGTAAAAAGCCCAGGAAGCGTGATCGAGGTGGCTGCCGGACAGATACCCGGAGATCAGCGTTCCAATGGAGCTGATTCCAATGGGTGCCAGTAGGACGAAGCGACTCAGGAGCATGAAGATGCTGTACATCACCCGCCTGCGCGTACCGCATTCTGCCGGCTCCACCGAGCTGTAGTCCACACTGGTCGGCTGTGCCGGGGATCCGTGCCAGCGTTCCCCCGCGGGCACCGCCTGCCCAGCAAAGAGAGTCGACACGTGGCCGAGCTGGGCGGCGTTCCCGAGTGCTGTGCGCACTTCCATTATTGATGCCTCACCCACCAGGGCATCGCGCCCGATGGTCACCGGGCCTGTTTGAATGACGCCATCGACAGCTCGATACCCGTTGAACGTCGCGTCCTTGCGGATGACCGTGCCATCGCCCACGGTCAGAAGATCCGTGCATACCGGGACGTCCGAGGCGAAGATGGCTACTCCGCGGCCGATCTTTGCACCGAGTGCCCGCAGATACAGGACATACAACGGTGAGCCCAGGAAGAACCTCATGGGATTGGCACGGATCAGCGTCCTCACGAGCCAGAACCTAAAGTAAGCGATGGTCCACAAGGGTATCTCCTGCTCCTTCCACTGGCCGATAAGGAGCCATTTGGTGATAATCGGGAGGAGACACACGGCCAGGAACAGAGCCACGCTGAAAATGAAGGACAAGCCCAGCACTTCCGGCCACGAATTCCCTACAGACGGGATCCGGATGGAGGCCACCAGCACGGCACCGCCGAGGAAGGCGCCGGCGAGGAAAGTGAGTGCCTGCAGGGTCCCGCAAAGGACATATTCTGCGGTACTGGCACGCCGCACAGGTCCTGCGGGCATGGGGGCCGCCGAGGCTGGTACTGCTTTCTGTATCGCCATCCCAGCGGCAAGGCTCCTGATCGTTGGCCGGAGATACGTGTCCTTCATCGACAAATTTCCAGGGTGACCAAGCTCCCTTGCCCGTGCGCAGAACTTGGCCATTAGCATCGAATTTGCGCCGAGGTCGTTGAAGAAGTGGTCTTCGACTGAAACGCTCTCGCATCTCAGCGCCGAGGCCAGGGCTTCTGCGAGTAGTCTCTCAATGTCTGTGGACGGCATCACGAACGCTCGGCTTCGGGAAGTGACCCGCGTCCCGCTGGGCGCAGGAAGGCCTTTACGGTCGACTTTGTCACTGGGAAGCATCGGCAGGCTGTCAAGCTCCTCGAAGTAAGCCGGAACCATATATGCGGGCACCATCTCCCGCAGGTGGTCTTGCATCATTCTGGCGTCCAGTTCGGCGGCACCCCGCCGCCTGCTGTAGTAAGCGACAAGCTCAGTTAATCCCGGTTCTGGTTCAAACGTGCCAACCGCGGCCTGAGCCACCCCCGGCATCTGGAGCAGAACAGATTCCAGCTCCGAAAGTTCAATCCGGTAGCCCCGAATTTTGACCTGGGTGTCGATCCGTCCGAAGTACTCAATCTCACCATCCCCGTTGATGCGCCCAAGATCGCCCGTCCGGTAGATTCGTCCGGACGGATTGTTTCCTATTCCCAAAAAGTCAGGGATAAACGCCTTCTCCGTGAGATCGTCCCGATTGACGTAACCTTTGGCGAGGCCAACGCCCGCCAACCCGATTTCTCCCAGCTCACCTGAGGGAAGCGCTCTGCCTTCATCCAGGTGCAGGATGACGGCGGAGTAGGTCGGCAGGGGCTCACCCAGGGTGACTGGACGGTCGGGATGGGCAACAGACATTGTCGCCGTGACCGTTGCCTCTGTGGGTCCGTAGACATTTAGGAACCTGCGCCCCGGCCTATGCCAGCGGACTATGAGGTCGCGCGGGCACGCTTCGCCGGAGACAAGGAGGAATCTAAGATTCGGAAGATCATCCTCGAGTGTGGCCAGGAGCGTTGGAACGCAGCACAGCGCTGTGATCCGCTTCTCGGTAAGGTATTCGGCAAGGTCTGTGCCAATAAGACTAGTTCCGCGCGGCTTCGGAACGAGCGTTGCTCCGGCCATCCACGGGACCCAGATTTCCTCAACGGAAAAGTCGAAAGCGATGGTCATGCCCTGATAAATACGGTCCTGGGGTCTGATTCCGTACGTTTCGGCGGCCACCCTGACGAAGTTGCAGATACTGGGGTGCTCGATGGCCACCCCCTTCGGGCGACCCGTCGAGCCGGAGGTGTAGATGATGTAAGCCAAGCTTTCCGGGTCACCGCGGCGCTCATCATCGGTAAGCCGGGACGAGTCATGCCTTTCGATGAAAGATCGCTCGCGGTCCAGGCAGAGCAGTGGGGCCGCGGTCTCAGACAGCCGGTCCTTGAGGCTCGTCAGGGTGAGCACCAACGACACATCGGCGTCGTTGGTGATGTAGGCCAAGCGGTCGGACGGAAATCCGGGATCAAGTGGCACATATGCGGCACCAATTTTTAAGGAGGCGAGCATTGCCGTGTAGGCCGGCAGGGCGTCGTCGAACAGTAGCGCGATCCTATCCCCCGGACGGGCGCCGCGTTGAAGCAGGTGGCGGGCGAGGCTGTTCGCCTGCCCATCAAGCTCATCGTACGTAAGGACATCGTCCCCGGTGTCCACGGCGACATGACCCTGTCTGCCGCTCACACGAAGCTGGTCACAGACGCCCTCGAAAAGCTGTTCCAGCCTTTCTCCCGGTTCCCAGCGGATTCCTTTATGATCCCTGGAGGACGCAAGTACGGTCCCGTTCGCAGGCATTCCTGCGCGGGGCAGTGACAAATCACCTGCCTGACCAGATTCTTCGACCGTCACGTGATTTCTCTCTTTCAGTTCACGTTTGTCTGTGTGGCAATGCCTCTTCACGGCTTTCGGCGGCGTCGACATCGTTTGCTTCGTTGCCACAGGCTGCGCCGTTGGATGGTCCTATTCATATAGCTGGCGATCGACTATCTACGCCCCAGTACCGCCGTCCCGGACGACGAATACTGGCTTTGAATGCTCCAATGAGGACTATCCTCGGGCGACAAGCCGTCAGGGTGCCGCGGCCTCCGGCTCAACCGGTCCCCCGTCACGGCCCCGCCAGCTGAAACCAGGCCAAACGCGAGTCTGACTGCCTCGGCGGCTTTCTCCAGTTGCTCGGCTCTAGTGATGGCCCCAACACGGGTTTCCGATATTTCGACAAGATCGAGGTCGATTCCCGCCGTTGAAAGCGCCTTGAAGAATTTGGAAAAGACTTCGGGTGAGGACCGCATGCCCAAGCCTTCGAGCGACACCTTGCCGACATGATCGTTGTGCCGTATTTCTTGGAATCCTATGGCCGCTTGAGCCGCATGCAGCACGGCTAGTGCAGAGATGGATTGAGAAGCAGGAACTGTGAAGGCAACGTCGGAACGCCTGGCAATGGGTTCCGGAGTACTGTGGCCGATTATCTGGGCATCTATTTCCGACCGCGAAAGGCGGATGAACACGTCGCCTACCTTGTCCGGTTCATCGGGAATCCCCACAACTGTAATTTGCGCAGCCGTGTTGGCGCTCACGACCTCACTGATAACTGGCTGCTCCCTAACGGGCTTTCGAAAAGGATTGCGATCGAGTCCGGGAAGAATCAGCGTACCCATATCCGGCACGAACGAGGACCTCACGTGAATCGGAATACCGAATCTGCGGGCATACTCGACACACCGCAGCTGGAGCACCTTGCTTCCGCCGGCAGCGAACTCAAGCATCTCCTCGCTCGAAAGGACAGCGATCTTCCGAGCTGTCGGAACTACACGGGGGTCGGCAGTGTAAACGCCCTTCACGTCGGTGTATATTTCACAGATGCCTGCGCCGAGTGCCGCCGCAAGCGCCACCGCGGTCAGGTCCGAACCGCCACGTCCAAGGGTGGTGACCCTCCTGCCCTTTTCCGTTCGGCCCTGGAACCCCGCCACGATCGGGATCCCGCCGCCGTTCAGGCAAGCGCGGACGCGGAAGGGTTTCACGTCGATAATGTGCGCCTTGCCGTAAATGTCGTCCGTTATGAGGCCCGCTTTGCTCCCGGTGAACGTGCAGGGCGCCTCGCCAAGATCCGCTAATGCGATGGCCAGAAGCGCCGATGACACGAGCTCCCCGGTGCTCAGAAGGCCATCCAGATCTTCGGGACGCGGCCGAGCGGAAACTTCAGCGGCTAGGTCGCACAGCTCGTCGGTAGTGTCGCCCATAGCGGATACCACAACAACTACCTGATATCCTGCCTGCCGCGCTTTGGATATCCGCTCGGCGGCACGGCGGATTCCCGCCGCATCCGCAACAGACGAGCCGCCGAATTTTTGTACAATAAGCCCCGGAACGATCGCCCGACCCGCCACTGCAGACAACGAGTCAGACGGCGGCGTGTTCATCATGTGCCGAATGCGCCGGGGGGTCTGCGTGCTTACGTCCCGTAGCCGGAACCGGTCATCCAATACTCGTTCAAATTCACCCATCTTAGATCGGCCTCGCCTCACTTACGGCTGCGCTGCCGAATTCGCTACCGGCACCGAGTCACTTCCTTGGGATCTCAGGCCACAGATCTCCACACGACTGGTTCACCGATGACGGCCGCCGCGGCGCCTGCCAAAATCTCCAGTCCCTTCCGCATGTCCTCGGCGCTGATAGTCAGCGCGGGCATGGTTTTGACTACTTCGCCGTTTGGCCCCGACGTTTCCACCAACAGACCCCGGGAGAAGGATTCAGCAGCAATCTTTCCAGCCGCACTCGGGTCAGGATAGAAGATACCTGCCAGCAGACCCCGACCCCGGACCCTGGCTCCTTCAGTGGCGGAGGCGATTTGTGTGAGCCCTTCATGCAGCTGTGCCCCGAGCCCCGCAACCTTCAACTCAAGATTCCTGTCCTGCCAGAAATTCTCCAGGGCCGCAGTTCCCGTTACGAAGGCGGGATTGTGTCCCCGGAAAGTTCCGTTGTGCTCGCCGGGCTTCCAGATATCCAGCTCCGGCTTGAAGAGAACAAGAGCCAAAGGAAGCCCGAAGCCCGAAATGGACTTCGAAAGGCAGACGATATCGGGAACAATGCCGGCGGCCTCAAAACTGAAGAATGTTCCTGTCCGTCCGCAGCCAGCTTGCACATCGTCAACGATGAGCAAAATGCCATGCTCATGGCAGATCTCCGACAGCCTCCTCAGCCAGGATTCGCGTGCCGCCCTGAGGCCACCCTCACCCTGAACAGTTTCGACAATCACGGCGGCCGGCTTGTCGAGCCCGGAGCCGGTGTCCTCCAGGGCGCGTTGGAGCCACAGAAAATCCGACGCCTCGCCGTCCAAGAATCCGTCGTAGGGCACGCTGACGGTGTTCGTCAAAGGAATCCCTGCCCCTTGCCGTTTCATCGAATTGCCCGTGACGGCCAAAGCGCCGAGAGTCATGCCGTGGAATGCATTGGTGAAGCTGACGACAGTGTGCCGACCTGTGGTCTTACGGGCCAGCTTCAAGGCCGCTTCCACGGAGTTCGTCCCCGTAGGTCCCGGAAACATCACTTTGTAGTTCAGATCTCTGGGTTTGAGTATCAACTCTTGGAAGGTTTCCAAAAACCGCCGTTTGGCTACCGTCTTCATATCGAGTGAATGAACGATGGAACCGGAGAGCAGATATTCCACGAGTGGCCGCAGCAGCACCGGGTTGTTGTGTCCGTAGTTCAGCGCCCCGGCCCCGGAGAAAAAGTCCAGATACTCCCTGCCATCTTCGCTGTAGAGGGTGCTGCCGGCCGCCCGCTCGAAAACGACATCCCAGCTGCGGCAATAGAATCGAACTTCGGATTCGATGGCGTCGAATATGTCCATCACTAGGTCATCTTCCTTCGGGACTAAAATCCCACGGACGCCCAGCGCATCCACTACGGCATGGTGTCTCCGGAACAGCTCCCAGCCGACTCTTTCCGACGAGTCCAGCTTAAGTTCGTTGCGGCAAGCAATCAAGTGGCTGCCGGCTTCTGTCCGCCACAGTGTTGGATTTTCAGGAGAAAAGTGAATCGCAGGACGTCCGACGGCGGTTTCCTCGCCGCCGTCATTGGGCACCTACTGGGCAGCCTGCGGAGGTACCCGGACGTCGAGGCGCCCTAGGACCGCCTCAGCGGAGCGGTGGCACTGCAAGCCAGGCGACGGCCACTGCCAGATCCGCCGGAAGGCCGAGTGGCTCCGGAGCCATGCTGCGGACGCGAGGATCAGCAACGACATCAATGCTGTTTGGCTCCCGCGCCAGTCCAGTTCCGAGTGCCTTCAGGAGGGCTTCCTTCCGAGTCCACAGTTGCGCCCTCAACCGGGGACGACTGTGCTCGGGAGTGTTTAGTGTGAGGCGTCGTTCCCCATCAGTCAGCAGTTCTGCGTCGAAACCCTCAAAGGCCGTGGACGATTCATCTTCAATATCGACCCCGACCGCTCCGGTGAGGTCGGCATCTAGCTGCCCGGCGACAACTGCCCAGTCTCCGCACCGCGACAGGCTCAGCACAAGCGGAACGGGACGGCCTTCCACCGTATATCCCGGCCGTCCGTGGTTCAGCCAGGGACCTTGGCCACACACAGGGCAGTGATAATCGATCTCCAGCCGATCATCTGCGAGCCCAAGAAGCTCTGCCGCAAAATGGCGCTGCACTAATCGGCCAGCCAGAAAACGCCGACGCGGGAGTTCATCACTGAATAGCGCGGCTCGAGTGAGTTCAGCGGGGTCCAGGATCGAACTACGTCCGACATCGACGTTACTCAGCTGAAAAGCGCGAACCTGCAGCATCAATACCCTTCCCTCCTGGAATGCTGCGGTTCGCAACATTCCAGGAAGGTCAAGAACGCCTCGCGTTACAGTACCGAGCGGTAGACGTCGAGGGTGGTCTCGGTGATGGATTCCCAGGAAAAGTGCTCCTCGGCCCGGCGCCTGCCGGCCTCGCCCATGGCGCGGGCGCGCTCCGGGTCAGAAACCACCTCGGTAAGGGCAGCAGCAAACTCGCTGACGAACTTTTCTGGATCCAGCGGGGTGCCGGTGCCGTCGGTGACCTGTTCAATCTCCACGAGGAGCCCGGTTTCGCCGTGCTGGACCACCTCGGGGATGCCGCCGGTGGCGCTGGCAACCACGGCGGCGCCGCAGGCCATGGCCTCGAGGTTCACGATGCCGAGCGGTTCGTAGATGGACGGGCACGCGAAGGCGGTGGCGTGGCTGAGGACCTGGATGAGCTCGTTGCGTGGCAGCATCCGCTCAATCAGCACCACGCCGCTGCGCTGGCTCTGGAGTTCTTCGATCAGCCGGGCAGTCTCCGCGGCAAGTTCGGGGGTGTCCGCCGCACCGAGGCACAGCACCAGCTGGACGTCCTCGGGGAGCTTGGCGGCGGCCCGCAGGAGGTAGGGAACACCCTTCTGCCGGGTGTTCCGTCCCACGAACACCACGCTGGGGCGGTCGGGGTCGATGCCGAGGGCGCGCACGGCGTCGTGGTTCTCATCGCGGTTCCACATGCTGACGTCGATGCCGTTGTGCACCACCTTGACCTTGGCGGGGTCCACGTCGGGGTAGCTGCGCAGAATGTCCTGGCGCATGCCTTCGGAGACGGCGATGATGGCGGCGGCCGCCTCGTAGGCCGTTTTCTCCACCCAGGAGGACAGCGCATAGCCGCCGCCGAGCTGCTCGGCCTTCCACGGGCGCAGCGGCTCCAGGCTGTGGGCACTCAGGACGTGCGGGATGCCGTGCAGCAACGAGGCCAGGTGGCCGGCCATGTTGGCGTACCAGGTATGCGAATGGACGAGGTCCGCGCCGGCGATGTCCGGAACGATGCGCAGGTCCACCCCGAGCGTCTGGACCGCGGCGTTCGCTGACCCGAGATCCTCCGGTACGGAGTAGGACGTCACCGTGGCCCCGTGGTAGTCGGCGTCCCGGGGCGCGCCAAAGGCACGCACCTGCAGGTCGACGTGCTTGGCCAGGACCCGGCTCAGCTCGGCTACGTGGACGCCCGCGCCACCATAAATCTCCGGCGGGAATTCTTTAGTCACAATGTCTATTCGCACGATACCCAAGGTAGTCGTTACGGTTGAACTGTTCTAGTGTGAAGAAGTCCGGGCGAGCCGGACTTTTGGGGAAGATACGAAGGCGTACAGGAGCGACCACATGCCGTTGAATAAGAAAGTCCTGGCCATTGTCCTCGCCGGAGGCGAGGGAAACCGTCTCATGCCATTGACGGCGGACAGGGCCAAACCCGGCGTGCCCTTTGCGGGAAGCTACCGGCTGATCGACTTTGCGCTGTCCAACCTCGTGAATTCCCGCTACCTGCAGATCGTGGTCCTGACGCAGTACAAGTCCCACAGCCTTGACCGCCACATTTCCGAGACCTGGCGGATGTCCACCCAGCTCGGCAACTATGTGGCCTCGGTTCCCGCACAGCAGCGCGTCGGCAAGAGCTGGTTCCTCGGCAGTGCCAACGCCATCTACCAGTCCCTGAACCTGATCCGTGACGCCAACCCCGACATCGTCGTCGTGGTCGGGGCGGACCACGTGTACCGGATGGACTTCGCCCAGATGGTTGAACAGCACGTCAAGAGCGGCGCCAAGGCAACCGTCGCAGCCGTCCGCCAGCCACTGAACATGGCGAACCAGTTCGGCGTGATCGAGGTTGACCCCGAAGACCCCCAGAAGATTGCCGCCTTCGTTGAAAAGCCGTCCTCGACGCCCGGGCTGGCCGCGGATCCGACCCAGTTCCTGGCCTCCATGGGCAACTACGTCTTCAACGCCGACGCCCTGGTGGACGCCCTGCACGTCGACGCCGAACGCCTGGACACCAAGCACGACATGGGCGGGGACATCATCCCCTACTTCGTGAACCAGGGCGAAGCCGGCGTCTACGACTTCACGCTCAACGACATCCCCGGATCCACCGAACGCGACCGCACGTACTGGCGCGACGTCGGCACCATCGACTCGTTCTACGACGCCCACATGGACCTGATCTCGCCGCTGCCTGTCTTCAACCTGTACAACTCCGAATGGCCCATCTACACGCGCCAGAGCATCTCCCCGCCCGCCAAGTTCGTGCGCGGTGAGCACAACACCGTGGGCAGCGCCCTGGACTCGATCGTGGCCAGCGGCGTGGTCATCTCCGGCGGCATCGTGGAAGGCTCCGTCCTCTCCAACGACGTCTACGTCGGCACGGCCAGCCGCGTGGTTGATTCGGTGCTGATGGACAAGGTCCAGATCGGCGAGGGCGCCGTGGTCCACCGGGCCATTATCGACAAAAACGTCAAGGTTCCCGCCGGTGCCGCGATCGGACTCGATGCGGAACTCGACCGCGCCCGCGGCTTCAAGGTCACGGATTCGGGGATCACCGTGCTGTCGAAGGGCCAGGCCGTCCCCGAGCCCGACGACGCCGAACGGGCACTCTCCGCCGCCAACCTGCACCTTGTTCCCAACTCAGTGAAGGCCGCCACCGAGAACCTCCCCGGAGTGCGCGAGTCTGTGGCGCAGGCGGGCCAGGCCCGGGCTGCCGCCGTCGGCGTGGAAGCACCCACCCAGCAGACCATCAACAGCCGCTCCTGAGATCCCGGTTTCAGTAAGGCTATATGGGCAGGCCTGATGCTCCGCAGGCTGTAAAATCAGATCAATGAGCTCCTCCGATCTGTCGCCTGAAGAGATTCAGGCCTGCCTTAAAGTCCTTAACACCATCCACGTCTACGACGAGGAGCACCCGGACTACGTCTCGGTACGCCGAGCCACGGGCAAAATGTTCAAGGCCGTCAAGCGGCACCGGCGCGTGACCAAACGGGACCTGATTGCGGAATCGGACCGCGCCGTGATCGCCCAGACGGCCACGGCCGCACCGGACCGGATCGACGACGAGACCCGCGGCAACAAGCTCGCGCCGTCAGCCACCGGCAAGGTCGCGGGCCACCTGATCAGATCCAGGCCGTGCTACATCTGCAAGCAGCACTACACGCAGGTGGACGCCTTTTACCACCAGCTCTGCCCGGAGTGTGCGGCGTTCAGCCACACCAAGCGCGACGCCCGGACGGACCTGACCGGACGCCGGGCACTGCTCACGGGCGGCCGCGCGAAGATCGGCATGTACATCGCGCTGCGGCTCCTGCGCGACGGCGCCCACACCACCATCACGACGCGCTTCCCGAAGGATGCCGCGCGCCGCTTCGCCGCCATGGAAGACAGCGCCGACTGGCTGCACCGGCTGAAGATCGTGGGCATCGACCTCCGTGACCCGTCGCAGGTCATGGCCCTCACCGATTCGGTGAGCGCCGCCGGCCCGCTGGACATCATCATCAATAACGCTGCGCAGACCGTGCGCCGCTCGGGCAACGCCTACAAGCCCCTCGTGGACGCAGAGGACGAGCCCTTGCCCGCGGCCCTCGAAGCCGCCAACGGAGGACCCGAGCTGGTGACCTTCGGCCACGCCCACGACAAGCACCCGCTGGCCCTCGCAAGCAGCGTCACCGAGCACCCGGTCCTCGCCGGCGATGCCATCACCTCACTGGCCCTGTCCACCGGTTCGGCGTCGCTGGAACGCATCGCGTCCGGAACCGCCATCGACGCCGGCGGGCTGGTACCGGACGTCGCCGCGATCAACAGCTGGACCCAGGTGCTGGACGAGGTGGACCCGCTGGAAATGCTCGAGGTCCAGCTGTGCAACGTCACCGCGCCGTTCCTTCTCGTCAGCAGGCTTCGGGACGCCATGAAGCGCTCCACGGCACGCCGGAAGTACATCGTGAACGTCTCCGCCATGGAAGGGCAGTTCTCCCGGGCCTACAAAGGCCCGGGGCACCCGCACACGAACATGGCCAAGGCGGCGCTGAACATGATGACCCGGACCAGCGCACAGGAAATGCTGGACACGGACGGCATACTCATGACGGCCGTTGACACCGGCTGGATCACCGACGAACGCCCGCATTACACCAAGGTCCGGCTGATGGAGGAAGGCTTCCACGCCCCCCTGGACCTCGTGGACGGCGCCGCACGCGTTTACGATCCGATCGTCATGGGCGAAAGCGGCGAGGACCAGTACGGCGTGTTCCTGAAGGATTACAAGCCGAGCCCCTGGTAATCGGCAACCTGCCGGCGGAAGCCAAGCCGGCGCCATCGGGCGGGCTCTGGTGGGCTCACCGGCGCCGGCGTAGGCTCTGGAACATGACAAACGAGCCTTCTCCCGCAGCGCCCCCGGAACCTGTGGAACATCTGGAATCGCGGCAGTGCTGGGACCTCCTGCGGCAGGTCTCCGTCGGCCGGCTGGCCGTCTGGGTCGATGACCATCCGGACATCTTCCCGCTCAACTACACGGTGGATCACGGGACCTTGGTGTTCCGCACGGACGAGGGCACCAAACTTGGCGGCGCCCTCGGGGACACCCCCGTGGCCCTGGAAGCGGACGGCGTTGACGCGGCCACCGGGATGGCCTGGAGCGTGGTGGTCAAGGGCAAGGCCGCGGCCATCACCGGCATTGAGGGAATCCTCGATACCGCTTCCCTCTACCTCTTCCCGTGGCAGGGCGGGAAGAAGGACCATTTCGTCCGTATCACTCCCGATTCGGTCACGGGAAGGCGCTTCAAAGTCACGCCGCCGCTGACATGGTGGACGCAGCTCAGCGGCGCCGTCAGGTCTTCTCCCGAGTAGGCGCCGCCGGCAACAAAGGAAGCCGTCAGGCCAGCCGGGTGATCTCCACGCTCACGCTGAGCGTGGATCCGCCGCCGCCGGACAGGATGCCCTTGAGGGGCGGCACGTCCCGGTAATCCCGGCCGCGTGCCACCGTGACGTGGAAGTCCCCGGCAGGTTTGTGGTTCGTGGGGTCCCAGCTCCGCCACTCCCCGTCCCACCATTCCAGCCACGCATGGGACTGGCCGGCCACGGGCTCGCCGATGTCCGCCGTCGAACGCGGGTGAAGGTAACCGGAGACGTACCGTGCCGGGATGCCGCAGCTGCGCAGCGACCCGATAGCCAGGTGTGCCAGGTCCTGGCACACGCCCTGCCGTTGGTTCCATGCCTGCTCGGCGTTGGTGGTGACGCCGGTGGTGCCCTTCATGTAGGTCATCTCACCGCGCATCCACTCAAAAATTGCCATGGCGGCCTCGTGCGGGTTCTTGCCCGCAACGACGCCGGGGATGATGCCGAGCACCTCCTCCCCCGGGCCGGTCAGCTGGGACTGCGGAACCCAGTCGCTGAACCGGTTGACTGTCTCCGGAGAGGCGATGACGTTCCAGCCCACAATGTCCGTTTCCGACGGAATCCGGACCGACCGGTGTACCTCGACGGTGGTGGTCGCCAGGACCTCCAGGTGCTCGTGCGGCATCTGCATGTCGAACGCGGTGACCCGGGTGCCCCAGTAGTCGCGGTAGCTGCTGACCGCCGCCTGGGACGGGGACACTTTCATGGACGACTCCAGCACCACCTGCTGCGGATCCGTCAGCGGCGTCATGCGGGCCTCGTTGTAGGACAGCGTGACGCGCTTGTTGTAGTTGTAGCCGGTCTTGTGAATGATGCTCAGCCGGGTCATGAAACTTCTCCCACCCAGGCCAGTTCGTCCGCCTGATTGAAGTACTTACGGGAAATGGCGTCTGATGCCTGCGAAACCGCCTTCTGCACGCGCTCCATGTGCTCCGGAAGCTCCGACATCAGGTCGTCAGTCCGGTGGAACTCCAGGAAGGTGCGGGCCTGGCCCACGATCCGGCGGGCGTCGTTGATGAAGCCGACGCGCTGGGCCGACGGATCCAGCTTCGCCAGGCACTCGTCGGCGTCGCGCAGGGCGTAGACGATGGAGCGCGGGAAGAGCCGGTCCAGCAGCAGGAACTCGGCCGCGTGCTGGTCGCCGAAAGCGGCGCGGCGGGTCCGCAGGAAGGACTCGTAGGCGCCGGCGCAGCGCAGCATGTTCACCCAGGACATGCCTGCGGAGAGGACATCTCGGGTGGAGAGCATGCGGGCCGTCATGTCGGCGCGCTCCAGGGAGCGGCCCAGGGCCAGGAACAGCCAGCTGTCATCGTGGCTGACGGTGGTGTCCGCCAGTCCGCTCACCATGGCCGTCCGCTCCAGCACCCAATGGCAGAAGCGGTACGTGCCCACCACGTCCTTGCGGTGCTGGTTCAGTCCGTAGTACGTCGTGTTCAGGCTCTCCCACAGTCCGGACGACACGGTCTCGCGGGCACGCCGGGCGTTCTCCCGGGCAGCACCGAGCGAACCGGCGATGGACGTGGCGCTGTGCTTGTCATAGGCGAGGGCGTGCAGGAGCTCCTCGAGGCCGAAGTCCTCGCTCTGCGGGCGCGCCCCCATGACGGCGAGCAGTTCGCGGGCCACGCTGCGCCGCTCCTCCGTGGGCAGGTGGTTCAGCCGTTCAAGGTGGACGTCCAGGATGCGGGCTGTGCCATCTGCCCGTTCAACGTAGCGGCCGATCCAGAAAAGGGACTCGGCGATTCGGCTAAGCATGTGCGGCTACCTCCTGCGCGAGCATGGTGGTGGATGTGGGCATGAATATGTGCGGCGTCACTGCTGCTGCTCCGACTGGCGGTCGCGCCAGTTGCTCTCGACCGGCCACACGGAGACGCGTTCCCGGACGGTGACGGTCTGCCGCGGCAGCCGCTCCACCGGCACCTGCGGGGAATCCGCGAGCACCCAGGTGTCCTTGGATCCGCCGCCCTGGCTGGAGTTCACGATCAGCGAGCCTTCCTTCAGCGCAACGCGGGTCAGGCCGCCGGGCAGCACCCAGACGTCGTCGCCGTCGTTGACTGCGAAGGGCCGGAGGTCAACGTGCCGGGGGCCGAACTTGTCGCCGCTGAGCGTGGGCACGGTGGACAGCTGCAGGACGGGCTGGGCGATCCAGCCGCGGGGGTCGGCGATGACCCGCTTGCGCAGGGCCTCCAGCTCGTCCTTGGACGCGTCCGGACCGATGACGAGGCCCTTGCCGCCGGAGCCGTCCACCGGTTTGACGACGAGCTCGTCGAGGCGGTCCAGGACGTGCTCGCGGGCTTCCTTTTCCTCCAGCCGGAAGGTGTCCACGTTGGCTATGACGGGTTCTTCGCCGAGGTAGTAGCGGATCAGGTCCGGGACGTAGCTGTAGACCAGCTTGTCATCCGCCACGCCGTTGCCCACGGCGTTGGCGATGGTCACGCCGCCGGCGCGGGCCGCGTTGACCAGGCCCGGGCAGCCCAGCATGGAATCGGCGCGGAACTGCAGCGGGTCCAGGAAGTCGTCGTCGATGCGCTTGTAGATCACGTCAACGCGCTGTTCGCCCGCGGTGGTGCGCATGTACACACGGTTGCCGCGGCAGATAAGGTCGCGGCCCTCCACGAGTTCCACGCCCATCAGGCCGGCGAGCAGGGTGTGCTCAAAGTACGCGCTGTTGAAGACACCGGGGGTCAGCACCACCACGGTGGGGTCGTCGACGCCGGACGGCGCCGTCTTCCGCAAGGCGGACAGCAGCCGGCGGGGGTACTCCTCCACGGGCCGGATGAGCTGCTGGCCGAAGGCTTCGGGAAGGCCCTTGGCCATGGCGCGCCTGTTCTCCAGCACGTAGCTGACCCCCGACGGCACACGCACGTTGTCCTCCAGGACCCTGAAGGTTCCCGCCGCGTCGCGAACGACGTCGATGCCCGAGATGTGCACGCGCACGCCGCCGGCCGGCTCGAAGCCGTGCACGGCGCGGTGGAAGTGTGCGCTGGTGGTGACAAGCTGGCGGGGGATCACGCCGTCGGAAACGACCGTCATCTTGCCGTAGACGTCGTTGAGGAACGACTCGAGGGCCCGAACGCGCTGCGCCACGCCGCGCTCCAGGACGTCCCACTCGTCGGCTGGGATCACCCGCGGCACGATGTCGAGCGGGAACGGACGCTCCTCCCCCGCGAAATCGAAGGTCACGCCGCGGTCCAGGAACGTACGCGCCATCGAGTCCGCCCGGGCGCTGACGTCCGCCAGCGAAAGTTCGCGAAGGGCACCCGCGACCTGTCCGTAGGACTTGCGGGCCACTTGCCCAGGGGCAAACATCTCGTCGTAGGCGCCGGTGCGGCCGGCAGCCTCGGAGTAATCCTGGAATAGGTCAGACATGGTCATAAGCCAACCACCTTTTTGTTGCGAATTCATTACCGGACCCGTCTGTGGCGTGTTGGAGGGGTCCGCCCGGTTGGTCTTTTGCCGCCGGTGTCCGGCATGGTTGGGACGTGCCAGACTTCCGATTCCCGACGCCGATGCGGCGGCAGCTGCGCGGGGTGATGCATCAGCACTTTACCCGGATTCTGCCGGGGCTGCTGACGGCCCTCGTGGCGCTCGCAGTCGCCTTCGCGCTCCACGCCGCCGTTCCGGCCCTGCCTGCCATGACCCTGGCCGTGGTCCTGGGCCTGCTGGCCGCCAATCTGCCGTTCACGGCGGTGTGGGCAGCCGGCCGGGCACGGCCGGGACTGGATTTCGCCGGCAAGCACCTGATGCGCGCCGGCATCGTGCTCCTGGGGCTCAAGGTCGCCATTACCGAAGTCCTGGGGCTCGGCTGGGCGTCCCTGCTGCTGATTACGGCGGTGGTGCTGGCCAGCTTCGCCGGGACCTACGGAATTTCCCGGCTGTTCCGGCTTCCGCAGGAGGCCTCCCTGCTCATTGCCACCGGATTTTCGATCTGCGGTGCGTCGGCGATCGGCGCGATGGCCGCCGTACGTCGGATCCGGCATGCCGATACCGTCCTGCCGGTGGCTCTTGTGACGCTGTGCGGCACGCTGGCCATCGGAGCCCTGCCGCTGCTGGTCCATCCGCTGAACCTCAGCGCCGAGGTGTTCGGTGCGTGGACGGGTGCGTCCGTGCACGACGTGGGACAGGTGGTGGCCACAGCGCAGACCGCAGGGCCGGCGGCGCTGGGCATCGCCGTCGTCGTCAAGCTGACGCGGGTGATCCTGCTGGCGCCCATGGTGGCCGCGGCGGGACTGCAGCAACGCCTGGCCGCCGTTCAGCCGTCCGCCGCAGCCGGGACTCCGCCCGAAGCGCTTCCGCCCGTGGTGCCGCTGTTCGTGGTGGGCTTCGTGGCGCTGGTCGCGCTCCGGTCCACGGGCTGGATCTCTGCTGGCTGGCTCGACGCCGCGGCCGGGCTGCAGGACATTCTGCTGGGCGCCGCGCTCTTCGGGCTCGGATCCGCGGTGCGCATCCGCACCCTGCTGCACACCGGGCTGCGCGCGCTGCTGGCCGCCCTCGTGGCATGGTTCCTGATCGCGGCCCTCGGCCTGGGAGCCGCACTGCTCATGATTCAATAGCTGAGTGTCGAATGAGAACCTAAAGGCCAATGAAGCGGCAGCACGGTCGGCCCTGATCACCACGCACAGCTACGACGTCTCCCTCGACGTCCGCAGCGCCGCGGATCCGGACGTCTCCGGCTACCCCAGCCGAAGCACCATCGCGTTTTCGGCGAGCCAACCCGGCGCCTCGACCTTCATGGACTTCATTTGCCGTGACGTCGGCAGCGTGGTCCTCAACGGCACGGAACTGCCGGTCTCCGACGTCGTTGACGGGTCCCGGATCCGGCTGGACAACCTGCAGGCCGAGAACGAGGTGACCGTCACCGGGACAGCCCTGTACAGCAGTTCCGGCGAGGGCATGCACCGGTTCTTCGACCCGGCCGACGGCCAGTGCTACCTGTACACACAGTACGAGCCGGCGGACGCCCGGCGCGTGTTCGCCACCTTCGAGCAGCCGGACCTCAAGGCTCGGTTCACCTTCCACGTCACTGCCCCGTCCGGGTGGGAGGTCGCTTCCAACGGCACCGAGTCAGGGCGCTTCCCGCTGGACGATGACGCCGCGGCCAGCCGCTGGGAGTTCGCCCCGACCCTGCCGATGTCCACCTACATCACCACTGTCGTGGCGGGCCCGTACTTCAAGGCCCGGGACCACTGGAGCAAAACGCTCGACGACGGCACACGGCTTGACGTGCCCCTGGCCCTTTACTGCCGGGCGTCCATGGCGAAGTCGTTTGACACCGCCGAGCTGTTCAAGCTCACCAAACAGGGGCTCGAGTTCTTCAACGGGCTCTTCGACTTCCCGTATCCGTGGGGAAAGTATGACCAGGCCTTCGTCCCCGAATACAACCTGGGCGCCATGGAGAACCCCGGCCTGGTCACCTTCACGGAGAACTACGTCTTCACCTCACGGGCAGCCGACTCCCAGTACCAGGCACGCGCCAATACGCTGATGCACGAAATGGCCCACATGTGGTTCGGCGACCTCGTCACGATGCAGTGGTGGGATGACCTGTGGCTCAAGGAGTCCTTCGCTGACTACATGGGAACGCTCGGGGTGGACCGCGCCACGGACTGGGACACCGCCTGGGTCAACTTCGCGAACAACCGCAAGGCCTGGGCGTATGTCCAGGACCAGCTGCCCACCACCCACCCGATCGTCGCTGACGTCCCCGACCTCGAGGCCGCCAAACAGAACTTCGACGGCATCACCTACGCCAAGGGCGCGTCCGTCCTGAAGCAGCTCGTGGCATACGTCGGCTTCGACGCCTTCGTCGCGGGATCCCGGCAGTATTTCAGGGACCACCAGTACGGCAACACCACCTTGGCGGAGCTGCTCAGCGCCCTCAGCGCATCGTCCGGAAGGGACCTCGCCGTGTGGGCGCGGCAGTGGCTCCAGACGTCCGGCATTTCGACGCTGAGCGTCGAGCTGGAGGCCAGCGGTGACGTGCTGGACAGGGTGACCCTGCTGCAGGACACGCCGGACCCCGCCTCCGGCCGGCAGGAGCTGCGTCCGCACCGCCTGCGGATCGGGCTGTACAACTTCGACACCGGCGGCATGCTGGTCCGCACCGCTTCGGTTGAGACGGATCTGTCCGGGGCGGCGGAGGAGGTTTCCGAACTGGCAGGCGTCGCCCGGCCTGCCCTGCTGCTGGTCAATGACGGGGACCTGAGCTACGCCAAGGTCCGGCTGGATTCCGGCTCCGAGGCCACCGTCCGTGCCTCGCTGGACAGGATCAGCGATCCCATGGCCCGTGCCCTGTGCTGGACTGCCCTGTGGAATTCGGCCAGGGACGGCGTCACGCCGGCGTCCCGCTACGTGGAGGCCGTCCGCAGCTTTGCCCCGGCCGAGACGGGCATCGGCGTGCTGCTGAACGTCCTCGGGAATGCCTCCACGGCCCTGGAACACTACGTGCCGGCCGACGAGCGTGACTCTTTGCGGGAAGAGTTTGTGTCCGCGGCGGCCGCGGAGCTGCACAGGGCCGCGCCCGGCTCCGACCAGCAGCTCGCGTGGGCCAGGACCCTCGCCACGCTCAGCCGCACGGACGCCAGCCAGCTGGCGCTGCTCCGCGGCATGCTGGACGGCACGGCCGCTGTGCCCGGCCTCGCCGTGGACGCGGAACTCCGGTGGAGCCTGTGGCATGCGCTCGCGGCGCACGGCATGGCGGGCGAGGCCGAACTCGACGCCGAGCTGGAGCGGGACACCACCGCGTCGGGCCGCGCAGGCCACGCCACTGCCCTCGCCGCCAGGCCGGACGCCGCTGTCAAGGCTGCCGCCTGGGATGCGGCGGTCCGGGGCACGGAACTGTCCAACCAGCTGCTCAGCGCCACCATCGCCGGCTTCAACACCGGCGCCGAGGACCTGCTGGATCCCTTCGTGGAGCCGTATTTCGGCTGCCTGGAAACGGTGTGGGCGGAACGGAGCATCGAGATCGCCAGCCGGATTGTCCGCGGGCTCTACCCCGCGTCCCGTGATCTGGCCCGGGCTGACGGTTCTCCGGAGGACCACCCGGTGGTCGCCCGCACTGACGCCTGGCTGGCGGCCCACCCTGACGCGCCGCGGGCGCTGCGCCGGATCATCATCGAGCAGCGGAGCCACCTGCACCGCGCACTCACGGCGCAGTCCGCATCCCTGGCCGGCCTGCGTAGCTCGGGCGTGCCTCCCATATCGGGTATTACCTGGGTATAGTGTCGGGCGGTATGGCACTGCGACTTGTTCAGGTGAATTTCAAGGCTCGGGATGACGCCGCCCTCGGCCGGTTTTGGGCGGAGGCGCTCGGCTGGGGTGTTTCCAGCGAGGGACCCGGGGTGACCAATGTTGAACCCCTGGGCTTCGCCTGGCCGGACCCCACCGCGGTGTGCGTCGATGTCGTCACCGTCCCGGACCCCGAGACAGTGAAGTACCGCGCGCACCTCGATCTGGCCACCACCTCCTTGGCCCATCAGGCGGAACTGGTCGCGCGCCTGTTGGAGCTCGGCGCGTCGCCTGCGGACGTGGGCCAGGGTGATGTGCCGTGGACGGTCCTGGCCGACCCGGAGGGCAATGTGTTCTGCGTGCTGGAGCCGCGACCGATCTACCGGGACACCGGGCCGATCGCCACGGTGGTGGTCAACTGCGCGGATCCGCGGGCCATGGCCCGGTTCTGGGGCGAGGCTACGGACTGGACCCTGCACGAGGTGACCGACGATCATGCGAGGCTGCGTTCGGCCAAGGGTGTGGGGCCGTATCTGGAATTGCTTCGCACGTCCGGCGAGGAGACCGTGTGGAACCGTGTCCATCTCGACCTGATGCCGTACCCCGGTGATGATCAAGCGGCAGAGGTGGCCCGGCTGCGGGCTCTGGGCGCCACTGACGCCGACGTCGGCCAGGGCAATGTGCCATGGGTGTGCCTAGCCGACCCGGAGGGCAACGAGTTCTGCGTCCTCACCCCGGGCTGACGCAGAGCCCCGGCTCCTAAACGCGCGTCCAGGCGATGCCTAGTCCGGCACGCCTACGGCACGCGGTACAGCCACTCGTGCGTGCCGAACTTGGACGCCACCCGCTGCCGGGCCGTTTCCAGTTCCGCGCCGGTGAGCTCCGACGGCGTGGCGCCGTACCTGCCGGCGAACACGTCCATCATGGCCGATACGATCTCTGTCCGTGCCAGTCCGGTCTGGCGCCGCAGCGGATCAACCCTTTTCTTGGCGCTGGCCGTTCCCTTGTCCGAGAGCTTTTCCTTGCCGATCCGGAGCACCTCCACCATCTTGTCGGCGTCGATGTCATAGCTCATGGTCACGTGGTGGAGCATGCCGCCGTTGGCCAGCCGCTTCTGCGCGGCGCCGCCGATCTTCCCCTGGTCGGTGGCGATGTCATTGAGCGGCACGTAGAACGCGTCGATGCCGAGCTGCTTCAGCGCGGCCATCACCCATGCGTCCAGGAACGCGTAGGAGTCCGCGAAGCTGATGCCGTCCACGAGGGTCTGCGGCAGGTAGAGGGAGTAGGTGATGCAGTTCCCGGCCTCCATGAACATCGCTCCCCCGCCGCTGATGCGCCGGACCACCGTGATCCCGTGCCGTGCCACGCCGTCGGGATACACCTCGTTGCGGACCGACTGGAAGCTGCCGATTATCACGGACGGTTCCTCCCAGTCCCAGAAGCGCAGCGTGGGATTGCGGCGGCCTGCGCCGACCTCTTCGGTGAGGACCTCATCCAGCGCCACGTTCAGGTGCGTCGGCAAGACGGTGGGCCCGATGATGTTCCAGTCGTGGTCGCTCCAGTGGGTTGCCTTGGACAGCGCCCTGCGCACCGCCACGGCCACGGCGTCCGCGGAGAAGCCGAAGAGCACGGCTTCGGCCGGAAGGGACGCCTCCACGGCGGCGGCGATCTCGGCCGCCGTCGAGCCTTCCGGGAGTCCCTCGAGGGCGGAGTTGATGTCCAGCAGCGCCTCATCGGGCTCGAGGAAGAAGTCTCCGCTCAGGGAGACGTCAGCGAAGGCGCCGTCAACGACGTCGAGATCCACCACGACGAGCTTGCCGCCCGGGACCTTGTACTCGCCGTGCAGGCGCGGGGCGTCACTGTCGTTTACGTCAAGCGGCGTGCCAGTCATGAGTTCCATCCTGCCCCACGAACGCAAAAAGCCCGCACCGTTGCCGGTGCGGGCTTTTCCAAAGAACCTTGGGGAGAAGTAAGTTACTTCTTGCCGCCGAAGCCCTTGAAGCGAGCGTTGAAGCGCTCGACGCGGCCTGCAGAGTCCATGATGCGCTGCTTGCCCGTGTAGAACGGGTGGGACTCGGAGGAGATTTCGACGTCGATGACCGGGTAGGTGTTGCCGTCTTCCCACTCGATGGTCTTCTTGGAAGACACGGTGGACTTGGTCAGGAACTTGACGCCGGAAGCCAGGTCGTTGAAAACAACAGCTTCGTACTTCGGGTGGATATCAGACTTCATAGTGGGACCTTTGTTCGCAGCGCTGGATTTTGCCAGCTGCCAGGTATGAATGGGATGGCCGCTGTCCGCATCAAAAGCAAGCAAAAGACGCAGGGCAGCCAGCTATCAATAATAGCGGATCCGGGGCCGGGTGACGAACGCCGTCACGTCCGCGGCCGCAGCTCCCAGAACGCCACGGCGGACGCCGCCGCCACGTTCAGCGAGTCGACCCCGGCGCGCATCGGGATCTTCACGGCGAGGTCGACGGCGGCCAGCGTCTCCGCACTCATGCCGGCACCTTCCGTCCCCAGCACCAGCGCGAGCCTGTCCGGATTCCGCGCGGCCAGATCGTCGAGGTCCACGGCGTCCCCGGTGAGCTCCATGGCCGCCACGGTAAATCCCTGGTCCCGGAGGACGGCAAGGTCCCCGGGCCAGGACTCCAGCCGCGCCCACGGCACCTGGAAAACGGTGCCCATGCTGACGCGGACGCTGCGCCGGTACAGCGGATCACCGCAGCGCGGCGACACGAGGACGGCGTCGACGCCGAGGGCTGCCGCCGAGCGGAAGATGGCCCCGACGTTGGTGTGGTCCACGATGTCTTCAAGGACCGCCACCCTGCGGGCCCCGGCCAGCAGCTCGGGAAGCGGAACCGGCGCGGGCCGGTGCATGGCGGCCATCGCCCCGCGGTGCAGGTGAAAGCCGGTGATCTCCTCGAGGAGGCCGGCACTGCCGATGTAGGCAGGCACGTCCGGGTACTGCTCAAAAATATCGGCCAGGTCCGGAAGCCACTTTTCCGCGAGGAAAAACGACCGCGGCCGGTGGCCCGCGGCCAGCGCCCGCCGGAGCACCCGGGAGGACTCGGCGATGTACATGCCCTCGGCCGGTTCGCGGAGCTTGCGCAGGTGAACGTCGGTCAGCTGCGTGTAATCGGAGACCCGCGGATCGGCGGCGGATTCAAGATAGTGGAATGTCACCGGCCGATTATTTCAGCAGATTCGCGATCATGAAGCCGAGCGCCACCAGCCCGAGGGCAAAGATGACGCCCCGCAGCACCGGCGGCGAGAGCCTGCGGCCCACCTTGGAGCCGACGAGGCCGCCGATGAGCGAGCTGACCGCGATGATGGCCACCACGGTCCAGTTGATCCGGCCGAACGCGAACAGCAGGTAGGACGTCGCCGCGATGAGGTTGACGCCGAGAACCAGGATGTTCTTCATGGCATTGGCGTTCTGGATGGTGCCGGTCATGAAGATGCCGAGGATGGCGACCAGCAGAATCCCCTGGGCGGCGACAAAATAACCGCCGTAGACGCCGGCCAGGAAGACGAGGACCACGAGGAGGACGCTGTGGTGCTTGTCCCGGAGAGCATGCTCCGGGTTCTCTTCGCGGTTGCGCACCCAGCGCTGCAGCCGGGGCTGGAAGACCACCATGAGCAGCGCAAGGACGATCAGCACCGGCGCCGCGTAGTGGAACACTTTTTCGGGGAGGTGGAGAAGCAGCCACGCTCCGGATATGCCGCCGAGGAGGGAAGCCGGGAGCAGCCTCAGAAGTTGCCTGCCGCGGCCTTTCAGCTCGCGGCGGTATCCCCAGGCGCCGGCCGCTCCTCCGGCCACCAGGCCCATGGCGTTGCTCATTGACGCCGTGACCGGCGCGAGCCCCAGGGCGATCAGCACCGGGAAGGTGACCAGTGTGCCGGATCCGACCACGCTGTTGATGGTGCCGGCCCACAGGCCGGCGAAGAACACAAGAATGCCGCTGAAAAACTCCACGCTGTGCCGGCGCCCCGTTAGCGGCGGGCGGTGGCGGTGTAACGGCCGGAGTTGACGGAGACCTCGAGCGGCAGGCCGAAGGTCGCGCTGAGGTTCCCGGAAGTGAGGACCTCTTCGACGGGTCCGGCGGCCACGACGCCGCCGTCGCGCATGAGCATCGCGTGCGTGAAGCCCGGCGGGACTTCCTCAAGGTGGTGGGTGACGAGCACGATCGCGGGAGCGGTGTCGTCGAGGGCCAGCTGGCTGAGGCGGTGCACGAGGTCCTCGCGGCCGCCAAGGTCAAGCCCGGCGGCGGGCTCGTCCAGCAGGAGCAGCTCGGGGTCGGTCATGAGGGCCCTGGCGATCTGGACGCGCTTGCGCTCACCCTCGGAAAGTGAGGCGAACGGGCGGTTCAGCAGCGGGCCCATGCCCCATTCATTCAGCAGGGCGAACGCCCGGCGTTCGTCGTCCTTCTCGTAACCCTCGCGCCAGCGGCCGGTCACGCCATAGGCGGCGGTGACAACGACGTTGAGGACCTTCTCCTGCTCGGGGATCTGGTTGGCGAGTGCCGCCGAGGAGAGTCCGATCCGCGGCCGCAGCTCGAAGACGTCCACGGAGCCGAGGATTTCCTCCAGGATGCCTGCCATGCCGCTCGTGGGATGGAGCCTGGCGGCAGCGATCTGGAGCAGAGTGGTCTTGCCGGCGCCGTTGGGTCCGAGGATTACCCACCGCTCGCCTTCCTTGACCTGCCAGTCAACCTTGCTCAGGAGCGTTTTGGCTCCGCGGACAACGCTGACGGCGGCCATTTCAAGAACATCACTCATAGAAGTAGACACTAGGACAAAACGGGGTGCGACTGATAACTGAAGCGCTGTCCCCGCCGGTGCGTCATCCAGTGCGCCGCCGGCCCGGCGCCGGCCCGGCGAAACGAATTCGGGCGGCACCGCTGCGCTGGCTAAGATTGCAGCCATGAGTTCGAACGTGACCGCGGTCAGCTACGGCGTGAAATTGTCCCCTTCGGAACCGGAAAGCCTCCGGTCCCTGCTGGCCGGTTCCGGCGCGACATTCGGAGCTGCCTCGAGCAGCGGCGACGGCCGCTATGACGTCTGCACCGTTGATTTTTCGGTGCCGTCCGGATCTGTGGCTGATATTGCCGGGCTGCGGCACCGCGTTGCCGCGGCGAAAGAGGACGCCGGACGGGCGGGTGTTGATACCGCCATCGTGCCGGCGGAGCTGCGGAAGGCCGAACGCAAATTCCTTATCATGGACGTGGACTCCACCCTGATCCAGCAGGAGGTCATCGAACTTCTCGCCGCCTATGCCGGAAAGCGCGATGAAGTGGCTGCCGTCACGGAAGCCGCCATGCGCGGCGAGCTGGACTTCGCCCAGAGCCTGCACGCACGGGTGGCGGTCCTCGCGGGGCTGCCGGCCGCCGTCGTCGACTCCGTTCGGACTGAAGTGAAGCTCAGCGAGGGAGCCGCGGAGCTGGTCGCGGCGTTCAAGGCCGCCGGCCATGTGGTGGCCGTGGTGTCGGGCGGCTTCAACCAGATCCTCCGCCCCATCGCCGAGGATCTAGGCCTGGATTACTGGATCGCCAACGAGCTCGAAATTGTCGACGGCGCGCTGACCGGCAAGGTGCTCGGCGCTGTGATCGACCGCGCGGCGAAGGAGAAGTACCTGCGCGAATGGGCCGCCGCCGAAGGTATCGCCATGGAGCACACCATTGCCGTGGGCGACGGCGCCAACGATCTCGACATGCTCGGCGCGGCCGGAATCGGGGTGGCGTTCAACGCCAAGCCCGCGGTGCGTGCCGTGGCCGACGCCGCCGTCAACATGCCCTACCTCGACGCCGTGCGGCACATCGCCGGCGTCTGAACCTGGTCGTTTCGGCCGGTTTGATTCAGCCGGGTCGATTCAGCCGGTCGGTGGCGTGAACTGGCTCGCGGTGAATACCGCTCCTCCGGGATCCCGGATCAGGACGGTGCGCGTCCACTCGGTATCGTCCTGCCCCAGGATGCGGGCGCCCAGGCGCTCTGCGTCCTTGGCCGTGCTGTCCCGGTCCGCGACCGTGAACGTCACGTGCCACTGCGGGCGCTCACCGGGCGCCGCCGGGACAAGCCAGGCGACGGCGTCCTCGAAGCCTCGGGGCACGGCGTCCCCCGACTGGCGAACCCTGATGTTGGGGTCGACAGTGGCCTCCAGGTGATCACCATATCCGGGGCGTCGGATCATTGTTCCGAAGTCCAGGTGGTCGAACTGCCAGTCGAATGCCCTGGTGTAGAAGGCGGCAGCTGCCTCGGTGTCTGTTGTGTGGAGGTCACTGAAGTTCCATCCGCCTGGCACGTTGACCGCCTGCGCCCCGGGCCGCTCCCGGGCCTGCCAGATCCGGAACTCGGCGCCTTCGGGATCCGCCAGCACCGCCTGAACGCCTCCGTTGCCTGCGTCGGCGGGAGCCGACTTCAGGGTTGCGCCGACCTTGAGCAGGTGGCGCGCGGCAGCATCCGCGTCCTCCACGGAGACGTAGGTGTGCCACGCGGGGACGCCGGTTCCGGGGCCCGCGATCGCGCCGGCCTCCTGGCCGTCAAGCTTGGCTATCACGTACCGGCCGGCCGCGCCGGACGGGGCTGCGTCCTCGAACTCCCATCCGAAGAGTCCGCCGTAGAAGTCGATGGCGGCCTCCACGTCGGGCTGCAGGGTATCCACCCAACAGGGAACACCTGACGGATAGGTCCGGCGGGTCACCTCTCGCTGCTGTTCCATGAATAGAACCGTAAACGGCTCGGCCGCCATGGACAACGCCCTCGACGTGCAGGTTGGCTTCGCGACAGACAAGAGCTCCGGGCAGGGGTGCTGCCCGGAGCTCGTCGTGATGGGTTTTGTCGCCTGGACGACCGGCCCTCTAAGGGATGCCGGGAATCGCTATTCGGCGCTCTTGCCGAAGTAGTCGGAGCCGCCGGCGTACTCCGTGTGGCCGGACTCGACGTCTGCGGTGGCCATGCTGGCAACCACTTCGGCGAACTCCGCCACGGAATACAGCTTGCCGGCCTCGGCGCGGCGGGCCTCGATGGCGCCCGGGTTGGAACGGTCCAGCAGCGTTGCCGTGACCGTGCCTTCGATCATGTCGCCGGACACGACGACCAGCGAGATGCCCTTGTCCGCCAGGTTCGGCAGGAGCCCGCGGAGGGCGTCCTCGCCAGCACGCTTGCTGCGGGCCACGGGCTCGTACTCCGGCATGGTGGGCACCGAGTTGATGAAGTGGGCCTGGTGGCTGGTGACGAACACCACGCGGGAGCCCGCCTTCATGAGCGGCACGGCGGCGTTGAGCATGTTGACCTGCGCGTCCCGGTTCAGCTTGAGGGCATATCCCTCTTCCATGCCCGATTCCATGCCGCCCGAGGCGTTGAGCACCAGGACGTCCAGGGACCCGAAGTTCTCCATGGCGGCGCCCGCCAGGGCCTGCACTCCCTCGTCCGTGGTCAGGTCAGCACCAACCGCCACTGCGCGGCCGCCCGCGGCCTCGACGTCGGCCACCACCTTGTTGGCGCGCGGCGCCTTCTGGCGGTAGTTGACGACGACGGCGGCACCCTCGCCGGCGAGGATCTTGGCCACTTCGGCGCCGATTCCCCGCGAGGATCCGGTCACGATGGCCGTCTTGTTGTCCAGCAGTCCCATATGAGCTCCTTTTGTTCCAAACGTCTAAATCACTGTAGGTCTGAAGTCCATCATGCCAGCGGAAAAGCCCGATCCGCTTGTCGGAACGCGACAAAGAAGGCCGGGGCAGCTAGTTAGCGGCTGTTGCGCTCGAGCACCGCGCCGAGGATCCGCGCCCCTTCCGGGAACGCGCCCGGGTTTGGCCCGGCGTAGTTTAGCCGGATGAAGGGTCCTGCGGGTTCGGCCGGGAACCAATCTGTGCCGGCGGCGATGATCACCCCTGCGGTTTCGCAGTCGCGGACGAGCCGTTCGAGGTCGGTCCCGTCGGGCAGGCGTGCCCAGAGGTTCAGCCCTCCCTTGGGCACGTGGGTGATGTGGGCCTGCGGCGCGTGCTGCCGCAGGCTGGTCACCAGGAGGTCCCGGCGCGCTTGGAGCTGAAGGCGGAGGCCGCGCAGGTGCGTCTGCCAGCCGGGCTGGGTGACGACGTCGAGTGCTGCCGCCTGAAGGAGGCCGCTCACATACATCGTCTCGGCACCGCGGTCGGCCAGAATACGCTCGCGTGCCGGGCCGCGGGCGATGACTGCGGCTATGCGGATGGCCGGGGAGACGCTCTTGGTCAGTGACCGAAGGTAGACAACATGGCCGGAATCGTCGTGGGCTGCAACGGGAACCGGAGCGGTGGTGATGCCAAAGTCGTGCGCCCAGTCGTCCTCAACAAGGAATGCTCCGTTCATGCGGACAACGTCCAGGACTTGCTCGCCCCGCCCTGGTGCCCATTGCGCTCCGGTGGGGTTTGCATAGTTCGGCTGTGCGTAGAACATCCGTGCACCGGTTTCTTCGAAGGCCCGGGACAGCTCCTGCGGATCGGGACCGTCGGGGCCGCTGGGTACCGGAACGACGCGTACACCGGCCTGGGCAGCCGCCAGGATGGCTCCCCAGTAGGTCGGGGACTCCATGAGCAGGGACTGCCCCCGGCCGACCAGTGCGCTGAAAATGGAGCTCAGTCCGCTTTGGCTTCCGGGAAGCACGATGACGTCACTCGGGGTTGGCGGGGTGATGCCGACCGGGGTCGAGGTGCCGAGTTCGTGCGCGAACCAGGACTGCAGTTCCGGCAGCCCTGCCGCAGGCGGACGGGATAAGGCAGCGTCCCCGCGGGCCGCCCGGGTGAGCGCGGCCCGCACCAGGCGCTCCGGCAGGAGTTCCCGGTCCGGGTAGCCCGAGTGGAACGCGATGACGTCGTTAGGTGCGCTCCGCATCGCGGCGGAGGCCGGGCGAAGAGGTGCCTGCGGCGAACCGAGGGCCGCCGTCTGCCAGCCGTAGTCGGACGGGCGCGCGGTCCGCACGGCCCGGACGAAGGTCCCGACGCCGGGCCGGCTCTCGATCAGCCCCTGCGTTGTCAGGGTCTGCAGGGCCTTTTGCACCGTGACGGGGCTGGCCTGGTACTCGGCAACCAGTGACCGCGTGGACGGCAACCTGGCTCCGGGGGCGGCCCCGGCGATCCACTCCCGGAGTCGCATCGCAATCCTCGAACTGCTATCGTTGTTCATGAGAGACAATAGTAGCGCTACTACCCTTATTCGCCCAGCGATACCGTCGCGGCAGGCCAGCGGCCTCTGGTGGGGCCTCCTCGGAGTAGCGGCCTTCTCGTTCACCGTTCCGTTCACACGAGTGGCTGTAGCCGGCCTGTCGCCGTTGTTCATCGGATCCGCGCGCGCCGTCCTGGCCGCTGTGCTGGCGGCCTTCGCCCTCGCGCTCACCCGGCAGCGCCTTCCCCGGGGAGTGCAATGGGTGCGGCTGGCCGTGGTGGCCGGAGGGATCGTCGTCGGCTTCCCGCTGCTCACGTCCTATGCGCTCACCACCGCGCCCGCCAGCCACGGCGCCGTCGTCATCGCCCTGCTCCCGGCCGCGACGGCAACCGCCGCCGTTGTCCGCGGGCGCGAGCGTCCGCGGACAGCTTTCTGGATTGCGACGGCCGTCGGCGCCCTGGCGGCGATCCTCTTCGCCTTCGCACAGTCCGGTGGCTTGGGGCAGTTGCACTGGGCGGACCTGCTGCTCCTCGGCGCGGTCGGGGCCGCGGCCGTCGGATACGCCGAAGGGGGCCTGCTCGCACGCGAGCTCGGCGCATGGCAGACCGTGTCCTGGGCTCTAGTGCTCGCATCGCCGCTGATGGTGTTCCTGACAGCACTCTCCACGGCGGAGCAACCGCTGTCCGGCACGCCGGTGCAGTGGGCTGCCTTGGCCTACCTCGGCGTCGTCAGCGCGTTCCTCGGATTCTTTGCCTGGTACCACGGCCTCGCCATTGGCCCCATGGCCCAGGTAAGCCAGATCCAGCTTGTCCAGCCCGTCCTGAGCATCTGCTGGGCCGGACTGCTGCTGGGCGAGGCCCTGACCTGGAGCACCATTGTCGGCGGCCTGGCGGTCATCCTCTGCGCCGGCGCCGCGGTCCGCGTGCGACTCAACCCGCCGGCCGGGAAGCGCAATACCTGACGATCGCCGGACTAACAGAATTCTTCATCCAGCAAAGGAAACCCCATGTACACCCCAGAGCACTTCGCAGTCCACCCCGATGCGGTCCAGGACCTCCTGAAGATGCCGGCGGCGGCCAACCTCATCACCGCAACCCCGCAAGGGATCCTCGCCACGATGCTGCCCTTTGTCTACGACCCCTCGGTCGGCGAACACGGCGCGCTGCAGGGGCACCTCGCCCGCAACAACCCGCAGTGGTCAGAACCTGCGATGGGCGAATCACTCGTCATCGTCCAGGGCGGCGATGCCTACATTTCGCCGTCATGGTACGCGTCGAAGGCAGCGCACGGACGAGTCGTGCCGACCTGGAACTACTCCACCGCGCATGTTTACGGAAAGCTCGCCGTCCATGACGACCCCGACTGGCTCAGCCGGCACGTAAGGCGGCTGACCGACCTCCACGAAGCAGGATTCGAGCAGCCGTGGGCCGTGGACGACGCGCCGGAGCGCTACATTTCGGGCCAGCTGCGCGCCATCGTGGGCGTCGAACTGCTCATCACGCGGATCGAAGCCAAGAACAAACTCAGCCAGAACCGGCCCGACGCCGACGTCGACGGCGTGGTGGCAGGACTTGCCGCCCGAGGGGAGGCACAAGTTGCCGCCGACGTGGCGCGGGCGAAACAGGCAAAGTCAATGGGGGTCAGTGGCCCATGCCCAGTCCGCCGTCGACCGGAATGACGGCACCGGAGATGTAGGCGGCCTCGTCGCTGGAGATCCAGCGGACCACGTTGGCCACCTCGGAGGCATCGGCGAAGCGGCCGGCGGGCACCTTGGACAGGTAGTCCTTCTGCGTGGCTTCCGGGAGCTCGGCGGTCATGTCGGTGTTGATGAATCCCGGTGCCACCACGTTGGCGGTGATACCGCGCGAGCCCAGTTCACGGGTGAGTGACCGTGCGATGCCTACGAGCCCGGCCTTGGAGGCGGAGTAGTTGATCTGCCCCGGCGCGCCGTAAAGGCCGGAGACGGACGAGATGAGCACCACGCGGCCCTTGCGCAGCCGGATCATGCCCTTGGAGGCCCGCTTGATGACCCGGAACGCTCCGGTGAGGTTCGTGTCGATCACCGAGGTGAAATCGTCCTCGCTCATGCGCAGCAGGAGGGTGTCCTTGGTGATGCCCGCATTGGCCACCAGCACCTCGACGGGACCGTGGGCGGCCTCCACTTCTGTGAACGCCGCGTCAACGGACGCCTCGTCGGTGACGTCGGCCTTGACCCCGAGGATGCCTTCAGGCAGCTGCGATTCGCTCCGGTACGTCACGGCCACCTTGTCCCCGTTGGCCAGGAAAGCCTCCGCAATGGCCAGGCCGATGCCGCGGTTACCGCCGGTGATGAGGACGCTGCGGGCCGTGGTTGCTGCTTCAGACATGAGTGCTCCGGAATTCCGCGAAGCCTGGCTCCGCTGTGATGGCTGGATTTTTACTGCCTCCGATCTTAGCGCCCGTTTGGGGCGCTCCCCCGGATGGTGAGAGAATTGGGGTAGCTATTGGAGCGTGATGAGACAGCCGTGATACCTGAACAACAGCCCGGACAGCCGATGCCCGAGAAGCGTGACGCCGCATCCGGTCATCCGGAGGTACACAGCATCACGGACGCAGCTGCAGCGCATTCCGAAGACATAAGGGAGCGCATGATCAAGTACGCCGTGGCAATGGGAATCCGCATGGTCTGCCTGATTCTGATCTTCGTGGTGGATGGCTGGCTAAAGCTTGTTGCAGTGGCCGGGGCTCTTTTCCTGCCGTGGATTGCCGTGGTGATCGCCAACGGCTCCGACAAAGCCGAGATCCACAGCGACTCGCTCCTCGACTACACTCCGTACGCTGAACTGGAAGCAGCTGATGGCCCTGGGGCCGGGGAGGCGGAGGGCTCCGGGTATCCCGAAGACCAACCGACGGTGCTCCAGGGCGAACTGATCAGCGATGAAGACGACGACGACCGGGGACAGAAAGCTTCATGAACCTTTTCAACCTGGGCGGCGGAACCGGCGAGACAGCCGGGCCGGCGTCCGCAGCTATGTGCTCGCGCAAGGCCTGCCGGGCAGGTGCGTCGTGGCAGCTGCTCTGGAACAACCCGAAGATCCACACGCCGGAGCGCCGGAAGGTGTGGCTCGCGTGCGGCGAGCACAAGGAATGGCTGGAGGATTACCTCCAGACGCGGGGACTGTGGAAGGAAACCGTCCCGCTCGAGGCCACACCAGCGACCGGCGGGAACGGCTGAATGTACCGTTTCCTGTTCTCGAGCAAATGGCTCGGGTATCTCCTGCTGGCCGCAATCTTTGCCACCGGATGTGTCTTCCTGGGCCGCTGGCAGATGGACCGGCGCGCAGAAACGCTCGCCGAGATCCAGCGTGTCACGTCCAACTATTCGGCCGCGCCAATCAGCTTTGCCGACGCCAGGGACGACTTCCGGCAGCTCAACCCGGACCGTGAATGGACTCAGGTGGAACTCCGGGGCAGCTACGATATGACGGGACAGCGGATTGTGCGCAACCGTCCGCTCAACGGCCAGCCAGGCTACGAGGTGGTGGTCCCCTTCAGGCTCGTCTCAGGCGAAACTGTGGTCATTGACCGCGGCTGGCTGCCCATCGGCAACAACAACCCGGGCCGGCCGGATTCCATTCCGGCCCCGCCTACCGGACAGATCACCGCGGTTGTCCGGCTTAAGCACGGCGAACCCGCCCTGCAGCGCGGGGCTCCCGACGGCCAGCTCGCCTCCATCGACTTGCCTGCGTACTCCGCGCAGCTGGGCTACCCGCTCCTGACGGGAGCCTACGGGCAGCTCGCCTCCGAGACGCCGCCCGCTGCAGACATGCCGCAGGCGTTCCCCATGCCGTCCGTTGAAGAGGGGACGCACCTGTCCTATTCACTCCAGTGGTTCGCCTTCGGCATCCTGATGTTTGTCGGATTCGGCTACGCCGCCCGCCAGCAGGCTCGGAACGCCGCCATCGACGCCGCGGACGCGGAAGCAGCGGTCTCCGGCGGTGCGCCCTCCGGCGCCGGTGCGGGAGCCCGCCGTCGTCCGCCGGCAGCGCGAAAGCGCAAGCACCCCACGGCGGAAGAAGAGGAAGACGCGATCCTGGATGCCCAGGGCTACTGACGACAGGAGTACGGACATCCTTCCCGATCCCGTGGCTAACGTAAGGCGCGCCCTGACCGAAGCCGGTGCCCGCGACACCGTCACCGTCTTGACGGACAAGGTCCCGACGGCGGCTGCCGCGGCAGCCGCGCTCGGCTGCGACGTCGCGGCCATCACCAACAGCCTGGTGTTCGAACTCGACGGCGCTCCCCTGCTGATCCTGGCCAGCGGCGCCGCGAAAGTGGACGTTCGATTGGTTGCCTCGCGCCTGGGCGCCGGCAAAATCCGCCGCGCCGCTCCGGACTTCGTCCTGCACCACACAGGCCAGGAAGTAGGAGGCGTGGCCCCGGTAGGCCACCCGGAAAAGATCAGGACCCTCCTGGACGAATCCCTGAAAAGCCACGATCTCCTCTGGGCAGGAGCCGGAGACCACAACTCGATGTTCTCCATCACCTACGAAGACCTGCAAAGGATCACCGAAGCCAAAGAGATGAACGTCCGCTAAGCGCAAGTGACAAGCGCACAATCGAAGCAGCGCAGGTGACAACCGCACGTGACAAAGGGCACGAGCGCAGCAGCATCGTGATTAAGGCGCCGTAATCACCGAGCGCAGCAGCGCGGGTGATTTGTGTAGCGTGCGTCAAAGGCGAGGTACGAGCCAGCACGCGGCAAATTACGCGCGCTGCGGAGCGGACGCTACCACGGGAACGACCGGCAGGCGCGGAAGAGACGAGGCTTAAGCCAGCGTAATCAGGTCCAGGTAGTCTTCGTTCCAGTGGTCCTCGACACCATCAGGCAGCAGCACAACGCGCTCCGGATTCAAAGCCTCGACGGCACCTTCGTCGTGGCTGACCAGGACAACGGCACCGGCGTAGTTCCGTAGTGCCCCGAGGATTTCGGCGCGGCTGGCGGGGTCCAGGTTGTTGGTGGGCTCGTCGAGCAGGAGCACGTTGGCGCTGGAGGCCACGATGGTGGCCAGCGCCAGTCGGGTCTTCTCGCCGCCGGAGAGCACCCCGGCCGGCTTGTCGACGTCGTCGCCGGAGAACAGGAACGAGCCCAGGATGCCGCGCACCTCGGCGTCCTTCATGTCGGGAGCGGAGGAACGCATGTTCTCCAGGACGGTGCGGTTGACGTCGAGCGTTTCGTGTTCCTGGGCGTAGTAGCCCACCTTCAGGCCGTGGCCGGGGATGACTTCGCCGGTATCGGGCTTGTCCACGCCGGCGAGCATGCGCAGGAGGGTGGTCTTGCCGGCTCCGTTGAGGCCCAGGATGACCACCTTGGACCCGCGGTCGATGGCCAGGTCCACATCGGTGAAGATTTCGAGTGAGCCGTAGGACTTGCTGAGCCCATCCGCGGTGAGCGGGGTCTTGCCGCAGGGCGACGGGTCGGGGAAGCGGAGGGCGGCCACGCGGTCGTTTTCGCGCACTGCCTCCAGCCCGCTGAGCAGCCGTTCGGCGCGCTTGGCCATGTTCTGCGCGGCAACCGCCTTGGTGGCCTTGGCGCGCATCTTGTTGGCCTGGTCGAACAGGACCTGGGCTTTCTTTTCGGCGTTGGCGCGTTCCCGCTTGCGCGCGCGTTCGTCTGTTTCGCGCTGCGTCAGGTAGCGCTTCCAGTCCATGTTGTAGAAGTCGATCTGGGCGCGGTTGGCGTCCAGTAGGAACACCTTGTTGACGGTGGCTTCGAGCAGTTCGGTATCGTGGCTGATCACGATCAGTCCGCCCTGGTGGTTCTTGAGGAAGTCACGCAGCCAGGCGATGGAATCGGCGTCGAGGTGGTTGGTGGGCTCATCGAGGAGCATGGTCTCGGCGTCCGAGTACAGTATGCGGGCGAGCTCCACACGCCGCCGCTGGCCACCGGACAAGGTCTTGAGCGGCTGGTTCAGCAGGCGGTCCGGCAGGGCGAGGTTCGAGCAGATGGCTGCGGCCTCGGCTTCGGCAGCGTAGCCGCCGGCGGCCAGGAATTCTGATTCGAGCCGGTCGTAGCGGTTCATCGCCTTGCGCTGGACAGCGGCATCCTCGCTCGCCATCTCTTCGTGGGCGACACGGAGCTTGCCGACGGCGACGTCCAGGCCTCGGACGGAGAGGATCCGGTCCCGCGCGAGTTGCTCCATGTCCGGGGTGCGGGGGTCCTGCGGCAGGTACCCGATCTCGCCGGTGCGGGTCACCTTGCCGGCCGCCGGAAGGCCCTCGCCCGCAAGAACGCGGGTGAGGGTGGTCTTTCCTGCACCGTTGCGGCCCACGAGGCCGATCTTGTCTCCCTTGTCGATCCGGAAGCTCACCTGGTCCATGAGCAGCCGGGCGCCGGCGCGCAGTTCAAGATCCTGGACGGTAATCAAAGCAGGTAAGGCCTTTCACAACAGGGAACGCCGCGGCACAGCGGATGGAAACTGGTGGGTGCCGGGGCGGTGCGGCCGGGAGAACGGCCCCTACAAGTCTACCGGCCGCAGCAAGGCTCCATAACCGGCCGCAGCAAGGCTCCATAACCGGACGTTGCGGGAGCCGTCGCCGGCCATTCGTGCCGGGCGCATCGCCGCCATTTGTGCCGTGCGCTCAGCCTCGGCGGACCGGTCTTGTAGGACAACGACAAAATGGCCGCATCCTCCGGCCAGTAACGTCGACATCAGCCGATAATTGTTTGTACCCCTCCGACAGGACCTCCCATGACCCAGACCCATTCAGCCAACACCGGCCAGCAAGCCAAACGCCGCCGCTGGAACGCCACCGACCTCGGACTCATCGCAGTCTTCGCCGCTCTCGTAGCCGGCTCGGCCCTCGTTGCGGCGATCCCCGTGGGCGGGCTGGGCGTCCCCATCACGCTGCAGACCCTCGCCGTGATCCTGACCGGGCTGGCGCTCGGACCGGGCCGGGCCTTCGCGGCCGTCGGTCTTCACACGCTGCTCGGCCTCGCCGGCCTCCCTGTCTTCAGCGGAGGCCGCAGCGGGCTGGGCATCCTGGCCGGCCCGTCCGCCGGCTACATCATTGCGTTCCCCCTTGCTGCAGCAGCGGTCGGCTGGCTCGCCGCCGTCGTCATCCGCCGGACCCTGAAGTACCGGGGCGTGTTCCTCTTCGCTGCCGCGATGGTCACCAGCATCGTGGTGATTCACGGGCTCGGTGTGCTCGGCATGATGGTCAACGCCAAGCTTGACCTGTCCAAGGCCTTCCTCGCAGACCTCGCCTACTACCCCGGCGACATCATCAAGAACGTCCTGGCCGTCACTGTCGCCCTCGCCCTGCACAAGGCGTTCCCGGACCTGCTGGTCCGACGTGTCCGGCCGCTGGGCGCACCGGGCAAGGCAGCTTCGGGCCAGGCAGCTTCGGACCCGCAGGTTCCCGGCCAGCAGGCCACACCGCAGCAGTGAGCACCGTCTCCCTCAGCGACGTTGAGGTCCGGGTGGCCGTCGACGGCCTCCCGGACCCCAAGGTCCTGCTCCAGGACGTGACACTCAGCCTGACGGAGCAGCGGATCGGCGTGATCGGCGCCAACGGTTCCGGCAAGTCCACGCTCCTGCGCCTGCTCAACGGGCTCGTGGCGCCGACTGGCGGGACGGTCACTGTCAACGGCTCGGATACCGTCCGGAACATGAGGGCCGTCCGGCAGCAGGTGGGCTTTGTCTTCACCGATCCCCTGTCCCAGCTGGTCATGCCCACGGGCCGCGAGGACGTCGAACTGTCCCTGCGGCGCTCCGTGCGCAACGGCCCGGAGCGCCGCCGCCAGGCCGACGCCGCACTGGACCGCTTCGGCCTGCTCCACCTGGCGGACCAGAGCATCTACGAGCTCTCGGGCGGGGAACGGCAACTCCTTGCCCTGGCCGCTGTGCTGGCGGTGGAACCCGACGTGCTGGTCCTCGACGAGCCGTCCACGCTGCTGGACCTCCGGAACCGCGAACTGCTGCGCCGCACGCTGGCGGGCCTCCGCCAGCAGATCGTCATGTCAACCCACGACCTTGAGCTTGCCCTCGACATGGACCGCGTCCTGGTGGTCGAGTCCGGCCGGATAGCGTACGACGGCGGTGCTGCCGCCGCCGTCGCGCACTACCGCGCCTTGTGCGCGAACAGCCTTGAGGTTCCTCGCGGCCGAAACGTGGCGAGCAGTGTTGACCCATCCGGCGAGGACGCCCGGTGAAGGGCAACGGCGTCCTCCTCGCCAACTACGTGCCGGGGACATCGGTGATCCACCGCATGCCGCTCTGGCTCAAGTTCCTGGTGGTGCTGGCCTGCGGCATGGCCTCATTCCTGATCGTGGACTGGCGCCTGGCCGCCGCAGCCCTTGCCCTGATGTGCACCCTGTTCCTGTTCAGCGGCGCGGGGCCGGCCCGGCTCTTCCGCGCCGTCCGGCCGCTGCTTCCCGTCCTGCTGGCCATCGGCCTGTTCCAGTGGTGGCAGCTCGGGGCGCCAACGGCAACACGCATCGTCCTGAACATCTTGCTCTGCGTGGTGGCGGCGTCGCTGTTGACAGCAACCACGCCGCTGCACCGGCTGCTCGACGGCGTGGTGTCCCTGGCCCGCCCCTTCCAGCGCTTCGGCGCCGACCCCGAGCGGTTCGCCCTCACCATCGCCATCATGCTGCGCAGCATCCCGTTCATCGCCGGGGCCTTCGAGGACGTCCGGGATTCGGCACGGGCCCGGGGGCTGGAACGCAACCCCCGCGCGCTGGTCCTGCCGGTCTTCATCACCACCGTGGCCTACGCCCGCCACACGGGCGACGCGCTGGCCGCGCGGGGCCTGGGCGAGCCGGACGACTGAGAGCCCGCTCGCGGGCGGCTAGCTAAGCCCGCGGTGCCGGACTGTTGCCCGGGCGCACAGCACTGTTGCCCGGGCGCGCAGCCAGGTACGTTCCGACGGTTGCCAGGACGGGAACGATCAGGAACACGAGTGCCTCGACGTGTGCGAGGCCGCCGGCGTTCAGGTAGGCGGTCATTCCGATCCACCAGCACAGCACCGCCACCAAACCGATGATGATCACCAGGAAGTCCCGCATCGCAGGATGCATTCCTGCTGTGTGGCTGGCCGAGCGGCCGGCCGGGCGCACGGGACGCTGGCGGTGGCGGCCTGAGACTGAATGCCTCCGGGCTTCGCGGCGGCGGGAGCCGCCCGGGCCTTCCAGGGCACGGCCTGTGCGGCGTCGCAGAGCGAGGTAGGTTCCCGCCGTTGCCAGGATAGGGGCGCCGAGGAACACAACGAGGCCGCTGGCGCTGGCCAACCCTCCGGTGTTGATGACAGCCGTCATGCCGATCCACCAGCACAGGCCGGTCGCGAAGCCACCGGTAATCAGAAGGAAGTCCCGCGGGCCCGGAAGATCGATTGTCTCGAGATTGTTTTGCTTCGTCACGATGACTCCCCGGAGGCCGTTACCCATGAACCCGTTGAAATGTCATCACAGCACGAATCAACCGGTTTGGCGAGACCTTTTCACGGTCAGGAGCAGGACCGCAGGACGTTGGCGATGGCGTCATGTTCGGGCTGGGTGACCCATAACCTGTACTTGGCCTTCACGGCTGTCTGACGGGCCACGTACTCGCACCGGAAAGGCTTGCTCGGGGGCAGCCAGGTGGCTGCGTCCTTGTCGGACTTGGCTGAGTTGGTGGGGCCGTCAGCGGCCATCAGGTTCAGTGGGTCGTTGGCGAGTTGCTTGCGCAGTTCGGCTCCGATCTTCTGGGCACCTTTCTGCCAGGCGTCGCTGAGGGGAACGATGTGATCAATCTGGACGGCTGAACTGGTCAGGTTGCCACGAACGAACTTGATGGTCGTCCCCGTGTACTTGTCTGACAGCGTGCCCGAAGCAACCACGCAGTTCCGTGTGCCGGGCTTGAACGTATCCCCGGTCAGGTCGCGGGCAAGAATGTCGTTCCGGGTATCGCATCCGTTGTGGTCCACGTCCGCCCATGCCGCGCCGAACTGATCGCGGCTGTACCCGGTCTTGGGTGCGCGGCCCTTCACCGGAATGGTGCCGAGTTGGGCAATGGCCACGGCTGCTGCTTCCGGCTTCAGCGCCCCGGGGGCGGCGGATGCGGCCGGGCTGCATCCGGCAAGTCCTCCGGCGAGAAGCAAAGCAGTGAGAATGATGAGCGTCTTGGTGGCAGGGCGTGAGATCGTCTTGTCCTTCGTGTGTACGGCGGCAACGACCAGAATAAACGCCTGCTCCCGCTTGCAGCGGCTGCACGCGCCGCCACGGGAAAGATTGATGGCCCGCCTACAGCCTGATGTACCGGAACAGGGCAGCCGTGCCCATGCCGCCGGCGATGCTGATCATGGCCAGGGCGAGTTTGGTCCGGTCCGGAGTCTGCCGGGCCTGCGCCAGCAGCCTCGTCACGAGGACGGCGCCCGAGGCCCCGTACGCATGACCGAGCGCCAAGGCACCGCCGTCGGCGTTGGCCCGCTCCGGCTCGATGCCGAGCCGGTCCAGGCAGGCGAGCGTCTGGGAGGCAAATGCCTCGTTGAACTCGACGAGATCCACGTCATCCGCCGCCACGGCCTGCGATGCGAGCAGGCGTCCTGCCGCCAAGGCCGCACCGATGCCAAGGAGCCGGGGCTCCACGCCGGCCGTGTCCGTCCCGAGGACCAGGAGCGCGTCCGGAACGCCCAGTTCCCGGGCGCGGGCCAGAGAGGTTACGACGACGGCGGCGGCGCCGTCTGCGTCGAAACAGGAGTTTCCGGCGGTGACCGTTCCGGATTCCGCGAAGGCTGCCGGGAACCTGCCCATCAGGGCTTCGGTGAGCCGAGGCCGGGGGCCGTCGTCCGCTGCCACCGTTCCCGATGCCGACGCCAGCGGAACAATTTCCCGGCTGAAGGCGCCGTCCGCGGCGGCGGCAACGGCCCGGCGGTGGCTCCGCAGGGCGAATTCGTCCTGCCGGGAGCGGCTGATGCCGAACTCGGCCGCCACGTTCTCTGCGGCCACCCCCATGTCCGGATCGCCCAGGCTGTGCGGCGCAAACTGGGCCCGGGCGAAAAAGGCGGGGTCGCCGTCGTCGTTCCGGTGCGCGCGCAGCGGTGCGGTGCTGATGCTTTCCACTCCCCCGGCCAGATACACGCCGCCGCCGCCCGCGGCGACGAGCCGGGACGCGAGGACGATGGCGTCCAGCCCGGAGCCGCACTGCCTATCCACCGTGAGTCCCGGGACTGTCACGGGAAGCCCGGCCTCGAGGGCCGCCAGCCGCGCCACATTCCCGCCGCCGCCCACGGCATTGCCGATCACGACGTCGGTCACTTCTGACGGCGCCGCACCGGTTTGGGCCAGGAGGGCATTGACCACGGGCGCGAGGAGCTCGTGGGCGCGGAGATGCTTGAGCTGGCCGTTGGCCCTGCAAATGGGCGTGCGCAGGGCGGCGATGATGACCGGCTGCCGCTCGGGGGGAAGGGTCTCCGGCATCTGCAAGTGCACGTCAGACAAGGCGCCGGGCCCGTGAGTCGCGGGCGGTGATCCAGTCCAGCATGATGCGGCGGCTGACCTTTCCGCGGTCGGTCAGCGGGAGCTCGGCGAGGGCGAAGTACTGCAGCGGCCGCTTGTCCTTGGCCAGGATTTCCTCCAGCCCGGTCTTCAGCTGGGTGGCCGTGACACCGCCGTGCGAGGGGACGATTCCTGCCACGACGCGCTGGCCACGGACGTCGTCGGCCATGCCGGCCGCCACTGCGGAGGCGACGCCGGGAACGCACGCGAGGGCCAGCTCGACTTCGTGCGGATAGACATTCTTGCCCGCGGTGATGATCATGTCCGCCCGGCGGCCCAGGATGTGGAGTTCGCCGTCCTCCAGGTAGCCCTGGTCCCCCACCGTGAACCAGCCGTCGAAGCAGCGCAGTGCCTGGCCGTCGTCACCCCACAGGTAACCGTTGCTGACCATGCCGCTGCGGACGCTGATGTTCCCGGCAGTGCCGTCCGGCAGCAGCGCGCCGGTGTCATCCAGGATCCGCACGTCAACGCCCGGGAACGGCCGTCCGATGCCCGTGCCGCCGGCGTCAAGCGGCTCCCCGGCGGCAAGGCCGGTGCCGGAGACGAAGCTCAGCTCCGAGGCACCGTAGTACTCGAAGATGGTGGCGTTGGGGGCCCAGCGCCGCGCCGCTTCAAGCGTGCGGGCGTCCAGCTTCGAGCCGGCACAGATGATGGTCCGCACGCCTGAGGCGTCGACGCATCCGGTCAGGCCTCGTTCGCTGAGCAGCCGCAGCATCGTGGGGACCAGCACCAGCCGCGTGATGGCGTCGTGGGTGATGGCGGCGTGGACGTCCCCGACGTCGAAGGATTCAAGGGTGTGGAACTCCGAGCCCGCGTACAGGCATTCGGCGAGGGCGTACAGGTTCAGGCTCGCGGCGAGCGGCCCCGGCGCCAGCGTTTTGTCCGCCTGGCTGAGGCCGAAAAACTCCATGGAGGCTTCGAAGGACTCCTGCCAGGACTGCCGCGAACGGGTGAAAGCCTTTGGCACGGAGGTGGTGCCGGACGTCAGTCCGATCAAAAACGACGACGCCGGATCCCCGTCCGCCAGCGGTGCCCCGCCGCCGCCGGGGACTGCGAGGGCGGCCGCACCCAGCCGCGCGACGATTTCCTCCCGCATCGGCCGGGGCCAGGTCGGATCCAGGACGGCGCACTGCCGCTCCCCCGCCACGGCCGCGGCGAAGTCAATCGCGAACTGGGTGGAATTGTGCTGGGCGAGCACCGCCACTTCGGCTGTATTGTCCGCCGCAGCGGCCTCCGCGGCGTCGCGGAGGGCAGCCCAGGTGAGCCGCTGTCCTGCCACGACGACGGCGGTGTCGTCGGGGCGGTCATCAGCCCAGCGCTGGAGTCTGTTGAGAAAAGGCATCGGACCAACTTTACCGGCAGGAACCGGCCCCCCGCCTTGGGCAAAGACTATTGTGACAGCATGAGCTTCAATGACGGGGTCGAGCTGGACCCATCCCAGGTGGAAGACCGGCGCGGCGGCGGAATGGGCCGCGGGACGAAGATCGGCGGCGGTATCGGCGGTGGCATCGTCCTCCTGCTGGCCGCGTTGTTCGGCATTAATCCCCAGCTCCTCGAGGGACTGGTGGGCACCGGGCAGGAACAGCCCGGCCAGGGCCAGACCACGACTGCGGAGGCCTGCAAGTCGGGCGCCGACGCCGACCAGCGTCTCGACTGCCGCATCAAGGGCACCGTGAACAGCCTCAATGCGTTCTGGCCCGCGTACCTGGCCGACTACAAGGTCAAGTACCCGCGGCCCAGGACCGTGCTCTTCGAAGGCGCCACCCCCACCGGCTGCGGTGCCGCGACGTCAGCGGTCGGCCCGTTCTATTGCCCCGCGGACACCACGGCATACTTCGATCCCGGCTTCTTCCAGGAACTCGTGGACCGCTTCGGAGCCTCCGGCGGTCCGCTCGCGCAGGAGTACGTCGTGGCACACGAGTTCGGGCACCACGTCCAGAACGTCCTCGGCGACCTGGACAGGGCCCAGCAGGATCCGCAGGGACCCGAGTCCGGCGCCGTCCGGGTGGAGCTGCAGGCAGACTGCTATGCCGGGCTCTGGACCCGGTACGCCACCACGCAGAAGGATCCCAAGTCCGGCCTGCCCTTCCTGGAGCCGCTGACGCAAAAGGACCTTAACGACGCCCTCTCGGCCGCGTCGGCCGTGGGTGATGACCGCATCCAGAAGGCCGCCACCGGCCGCGTCTCACCCGAGGGCTGGACGCACGGGTCGAGCGCCCAGCGGCAGAAGTGGTTCTACCAGGGCTACCGGACCGGCGACATCAACCAGTGCGACACGTTCAGCGCCGCCACCCTCTAAGCCGCCACACTCTAACCGGTACGACGACGGCCGGCCACCTTCGCTGGAAGGTGGCCGGCCGTCGTCGTACTTTAAGCAGCTGCTTTAGATGTTGAAGCCGAGGGCGCGCATCTGGTCCTTGCCGTCATCGGTGATCCGTTCCGGACCCCATGGCGGCATCCACACCCAGTTCAGGCGCCACTCGTCCACGACGCCGTCCAGCGCCTTGCCGACCTGCTCCTCGAGCACGTCGGTGAGCGGGCAAGCCGCCGTGGTGAGCGTCATGTCGATGAGCAGGGCGCCGTCGTCCTCCGAGTACTTCAGGCCGTACAGCAGCCCGAGGTCCACGATGTTGACCCCGAGCTCGGGGTCGATGACGTCCTTAAGCGCCTCTTCGACATCCTCCAGCCCGGTGCGGGCTGCGTCGATTTCTGTCATGGCGTGTCCTTACTAGGCCTGGGCTGCGGCGGCAGCGGCAGCGATCGTGGCTGCTCCGGCGCCGGTGGCGTAGCGGTCGTAGCCTTCTTCTTCGAGGCGGTCGGCGAGCTCCGGGCCGCCCTCTTCGACAATCTGGCCGTCAACGAAAACGTGGACGAACTCAGGCTTGATGTAGCGCAGGATGCGCGTGTAGTGCGTGATGAGCATGGTGCCCATGTTGCCTTCGGCGTGGGCGCGGTTGACGCCTTCGGAGACGATCTTCAGGGCGTCGACGTCCAGGCCGGAGTCGGTCTCGTCAAGCACGGCGAACTTGGGCTTGAAGAGCTCGAGCTGGAGGATCTCCACGCGCTTCTTTTCGCCGCCGGAGAAGCCTTCGTTGACGTTGCGCTGCGCGAAGTCCGCATCGATGCGCAGCTGCTGCATGGCGGCCTTGACGTCCTTGGTCCACGTACGCAGCGCCGGCGCCTGGCCGTCGATGGCGGTCTTGGCGGTCCGCAGGAAGTTGGTCATGGTGACGCCGGGAACCTCCACCGGGTACTGCATGGCCAGGAAGAGGCCGGCGCGTGCACGCTGGTCAACGCTCATCGCCAGGACGTCTTCGCCGTCCAGGGTGATGGTGCCGCCGGTGACTTTGTAGCGCGGGTGTCCGGCGATGGTGGACGCAAGAGTGGACTTGCCCGAACCGTTGGGGCCCATGATGGCGTGGGTCTCACCGGTCCGGATGGTCAGGCTGACGCCCTTCAGGATCTCCTTGGTGCCCTGCTCGGTGTCGATGCTGACGTGCAGGTCCTTGATCTCAAGAGTAGACATGTGTCTTGTTCTCCTCTGCACCGTGCCGTTGGGGCGGCGGTGCGGTCTTTTGGTCTGGAAGTTGTTCAGTTCTGGTACAGGCCGGGCTAGCTGAAGTTCGGGGTTTCGGCGCCGTTGAGGACGTTGGTGAAGTCCACGTAGACCTCGTCTCCGACGATCTCCACCGCGAACACGGGCACGGGGTCGTAGGCCGGCAGCTGGAGGGGTTCGCCGGTGCGCAGGTCGAACTGCGAACCGTGGCCCCAGCATTCGATGGCACAGCCCTCGACCTCGCCCTCCGAGAGGGAGATGTCCGCGTGCGAGCAGGTGTCGCCGATAGCGTGGATCTCTCCCATGGAGTCCTTGACGATCGCGACGGGGAAGTCATCGATCAGGATCCGCAGGGCCTGCTTGGGCTGGATCTCGTTCACCTTGCAGACGAGCTCGCCCTTTGGCTGTTCAGTCATCCGTTGTCCTGTACTTTCCGGGTCTGCTTAGTTTTCGGTTGCGGCGAGTTCACGCTCAACAGCCTCGGTCAGGCGCTCTTCGAGGGCCGGGACCTTGATCTGCTGGATGATCTCGTTGAGGAAGCCGCGGACGACGAGCCGCCGCGCCACGTCTTCCGGAATGCCGCGTGCCATGAGGTAGAACAGGTGTTCGTCGTCAAAACGCCCGGTGGAGCTCGCGTGTCCGGCACCCTCGATGAGACCAGTTTCGATCTCGAGGTTCGGAACCGAGTCGGCCCGGCAGCCGTCCGTCAGGACAAGGTTCTGGTTCTTCTCGTAAGAGTCGGTGCCCAGGGCCTGCTTCTGGATCAGGACGTCGCCCACCCACACGGTGTGCGCGTTCTTGCCCTGCAGGGCGCCCTTGTACAGCACGTTGGACTTGCAGTTGGCCACGTTGTGGTCAACGAAGGACCGGTGCTCCAGGTGCTGCCCGGCGTCGGCGAAGTAGAGGCCCAGCAGTTCGGCCTCGGCACCTTCACCCGCGAAGCGGACGTTTGAGTTCAGGCGCACGATGGATCCGCCGAGGGACACGGCGATGTGCTTGTACACGGCGTCCTTGCCCACCTGCGCGTCGTGCTGTGCCAGGTGCTTGGCGTCGTCTTCCCAGAGCTGCACCGAGATCACGGTGAGCTTTGCGCCCTCGCCGACGATGACTTCCAGGTTGCCGTTGTGGTCTGCCGCACCGGTGTGCTCCAGGATCACCACGCTGCGCGAGTTGGCCCCGGCCTCCAGCACGTAGTGTGCGTTGGAGCGGCGGCCGGCGCCCGCGCCGTGGACCAGGATCCGCAGCGGCTCAGCCGGTTCGGCTTCCGCCGGGATGACCACGTGCAGCGCCTCGTCGGTGTTGGCGGAGGCGACGACGGCGGCACGGTCGGCCGGGGTCAGCACGGTTCCGCGCGGGGCGGTTCCGTGACCCAGCGGCGTGCGGACATAGCCTTCCGGCGCATCCACGGTGAACGCGGCGGCCGGATCCGGATCAAGATCCGTCGCGGTGTCCGAGAGCAGGTTGGCCAGGCCGCGGACCGGGCTGAAGCGCCACTCTTCCTCGCGGCCGGTGGGCAGCGCGAAGTCAGCGACATCGAAGCTCGTGAGCCGCTCGGCGCGCGAGGACATCACGGTCACGCCGTGATTGTGGCTGTGGTCAACCTTGGCGGAGACCAGCCCCTCGCCTTCTTCGGTGAAACCTGCGATGGAAGGCGCTCCGATGCGGGCCTTTTCAGTAGTAATTTCGGCAGTCATTAACCGACGGATCCTTCCATCTGGAGTTCAATGAGGCGGTTCAGCTCGAGGGCGTATTCCATCGGCAGCTCGCGGGCGATCGGCTCGATGAAGCCGCGCACGATCATGGCCATGGCTTCGTCTTCGCGCATGCCGCGGGACATGAGGTAGAAGAGCTGCTCTTCGGAAACACGCGAGACAGTTGCCTCGTGACCCAGCTGGACGTCATCCTCGCGGATGTCGATGTACGGGTAAGTGTCCGAACGGCTGATGGTGTCCACGAGCAGGGCGTCACAGCGCACGGTGTTGGCCGAGTGCTTGGCGCCTTCGCGGATCTGAACCAGGCCGCGGTAGGCTGCGCGTCCGCCGCCGCGGGCCACGGACTTGGAGATGATGGAGCTCTTGGTGTTCGGCGCGATGTGGACCATCTTGGAGCCGGTGTCCTGGTGCTGGCCTTCGCCGGCGAACGCGATGGACAGGGTCTCGCCCTTCGCGTACTCGCCCGTGAGGTAGACGGCCGGGTACTTCATGGTGACCTTGGAGCCGATGTTGCCATCGATCCACTCCATGGTGGCGCCTTCTTCGCAGATCGCGCGCTTGGTCACCAGGTTGTACACGTTGTTGGACCAGTTCTGGATGGTGGTGTACCGGACGCGGGCGCCCTTCTTGACCACGATTTCCACCACGGCGGAGTGCAGCGAATCCGAGGTGTAGATCGGGGCGGTGCAGCCCTCGATGTAGTGGACGTAGGAGTCCTCGTCCGCGATGATCAGGGTSCGCTCGAACTGGCCCATGTTYTCCGTGTTGATGCGGAAGTAGGCCTGCAGCGGAATGTCCACGTGGACGCCCTTGGGCACGTACACGAAGGAACCGCCGGACCACACGGCCGTGTTAAGCGACGCAAACTTGTTGTCGCCCACGGGAATGATGGTGCCGAAGTACTCCTGGAAGATCTCCGGGTGCTCGCGCAGGGCGGTGTCGGTGTCCAGGAAGATGACGCCCTGGGCTTCAAGGTCCTCGCGGATCTGGTGGTACACAACTTCGGATTCGTACTGGGCTGCCACGCCGGAGACCAGGCGGCTGCGCTCGGCTTCCGGGATGCCGAGCTTCTCATACGTGTTCCGGATGTCTTCGGGAAGGTCTTCCCACGTGGCGGCCTGCTTCTCCGTGGAACGGACGAAGTACTTGATGTTGTCGAAGTCGATGCCGGAGAGGTCCGCACCCCAGGTGGGCATGGGCTTGCGGCCGAAGTACTTCAGGCCCTTCAGGCGCAGGTCCAGCATCCACTCCGGCTCGCTCTTCTTGGCCGAAATGTCGCGGACGACGTCCTCGTTGAGGCCACGGCGTGCGTTGGCGCCGACGTCGTTCTTGTCGGCCCAGCCGTACTCGTAGGTACCGATTCCGTGGAGCTCGGGATTCTTTTCGAGAATCTCCGAAATCACAGCAGTCTCAGCAACCGTCTTCTCTGATAGTTGGTCCGTCATCACGGCCTTTCTTGCAGATGGTTGGATACTTCGTCCAGGTTGTCCGTAACGGCTCGGGTGGTTTCCGCCACCGTCGCGGCCGGACGGCCTGTGGGTATGTGGGTGGTGCAGACATGGCCGCCGCGCGCCAGGGTGGAGAGGCGCCTCACGTCGACGCCGACCAGCCGGGAAAAGGTCGCAGTCTCAGCATCGCAGAAAACCGGGAACTGCGCTGCGAGCTGCTGGATGGGGCAGTGCCCCTGGCACAGCTGGACGCTGGAAAGCGCTGCCGGCAGCGGCGCCTTGGCTTCAATGGACGCGGTGGAGGCTACATAGCCGTCCCGGGACAGGGCGGCGGAAAGCGCCTTCGCCCGGGCAGTGATGTCAGTTCCGGCCGCATTAACTTCGGGAGCGTAGCGGCGTTCCATCTCGGCAAAACGTTCGACGGCGAACTTCCGCACCGCTTCGGCGCCGGCGATTTCCTCGAGCTGCTTGAGCGCGGTGCTGGCGATATTGAGATAGTCGTCACCGAGCGTCGATTGGCCCTGTGAACTCAGGACATAGCGGCGGGCCGGTCGTCCCGCGCCGGCGCCTGCACGGGCGACGCGCTTGACTTCGATCACCCCGGCACGGGACAGATGGTCCAGGTGGCGGCGGACGGCGGCCGGCGTGAAGCCGAGCAGGTCGCCCAGTTCCGCGGCGCTCACGGGCCCGTGTTCGAGTACCGCGCTGAGGACGCGGTCGCGCGTGCGCTCGTCAGCGTCGGCTGCCGGATGCACGGCCGCCAGGGCATCGCGCTTTCCACCGCGCAGCGCAACAACCGGCGCGCCGTGCCCGGCCAGAGGCAGGGAAGTGGGATTTCTCATGGAATACACAACACAATCATGTCGTAATTTTCTCCACCCATCCAGTAAGGCTTGGCTGACCTGCGGCTCCGGGCGGGCACATCGGAGGCAGTACTACTTCACGTAGAATGTTGGGGTGCGATCCCCCAAATCCCCCGTACTGTCCATCAACGGGCTAATTAAGGACGTTGGTCCGCTGCCCACCCTCGATGGCAGGATGCTGAGGGTTGTGAGCGACGTCTCACTCGTCGCCGGACGCGGCGAGGTGACGGCCCTGCTCGGAGCCAACGGCGCCGGCAAGACCACCACGATCGAATGTGCGCAGGGCCTTCAGAAGCGCTCAGGCGGCACAATTTCCCTGTTGGGCGAGGATCCCGGCAACGCCCGGGCGGAACTGCGGTCCCGCGTAGGTGTCATGCTCCAGGACGGCGGCCTCCCGCCGTCGGCCCGTCCCCTTCCCCTGCTCCGCCACATCGCCGGCATGTACCGCAATCCGAGACCGCTCGACGAACTGGTGCAGCGGCTCGGCATCGATGCGTTCAGCCGGACCACTGTCCGCCGGCTTTCCGGAGGCCAGAAGCAGCGGCTGGCCCTCGCCGCCGCGCTCATCGGCAATCCCGAAGTGCTTTTCCTCGACGAACCGAGCGCAGGCCTTGACCCGCAGTCGCGCCAGCTCGTTTTCGGGCTGATTTCCGAGCTTCGGGACAGCGGGATGGGAATCATCCTGACCACCCATCTGATGGACGATGCCCAGCGCCTGGCCGATTACGTGTACATCATCGACGCCGGCAGGAACGTGGCCGAGGGCACCGTCGCCCAGCTCCTCCAGCACCACACCCCCGACATGACCCGGAAAGATCACGTCCGGACGCTGCATTTCGAGGCGCTGCCCGGGCTGGACTTCACGGGCGTTCTTCCCGCCGAGGTGGACATCAGGGAGACGCGGGCCGGCAGCTACTCGGCCACCGGCGTGCTCACCCCCGAAGATCTTGCCGCACTGACGGCCTGGTGGGCCGCCCACGGCGTGATGCCGGGGTCCATGAGCATGGAGGCCCGAAGCCTCGAAGACGTATTCCTCGACATTTCCGGAAGGGAAGTCCGATGACGACAGTGACCGGCAGCGCTCCCGCTCCCCTGCTCCGCCGGATCCTGCTGCAGGGTCAGTACGAGGCCCTGACGATGCTCCGCAACGGCGAGCAGCTGATCCTCGCGATCGTCCTGCCGCTGCTGGCCATGATCGGGCTCACCGTGACGCCGCTGCTGGACGGGCTGGGCGACAGTCGGATCAACGTGGCCGTGCCCGGCATCCTCGCGCTGTGCGCCATGTCGACGGCGTTCACCGGCCAGGGCATCTCGACCGGATTCGACCGCCGCTACGGCGTGCTGCGCTTCCTCTCCACCACGCCGCTGGGACGCACCGGACTCATCGCCGGAAAGATCATCGCCGTCCTGGCCGTGCTGTTCCTTCAGGTCCTGATCGTCTCCGGCATTGCCCTGACGCTCGGATGGCGGCCCGATCCGACCGGCTGGCTGCCGGGAATGGGCCTGCTGGTACTGGGCGCGGCCGCGTTCACGGCCCTCGGCCTGCTGGTGGCCGGGACGGTCCGGCCCGAGGCCACGCTGGCCATCACCAACCTGCTGTGGATCCTCCTCGGCGCCCTGGGCGGCATCGTCATCCCCGCGCCGCGGCTGCCCGGCCCTGCCCAGGATGCCGTGCATTTCCTGCCCTCCGGGGCCCTCGGTCAGGGCCTTCGCGACGCCTTCCTGCACGGTGCGGTCGACGGTGCCGCTGTCCTTGTCCTGCTGTTGTGGCTGGTTGTCGCCGGCGCGGCAGCCATCCGTTGGTTCAAGTGGAATTGAGAAATACCGTGAGCACGGCTTCGCGCCTCCCCCACATCGTCGGCCGCCTGGCGTCAAAGCTTCCGGTCACCGTTGATTCAACAGTCCGCCGCCTCGCGGTGCTGTCCCTGATCGGGCAGACGCTGCTGGTGGTGACCGGCGGCGCCGTGAGGCTGACCGCATCAGGGCTGGGCTGTCCCACCTGGCCCCGCTGCACGAACGAATCCCTGGTCAACACCCCCGCAATGGGCATCCACGGCTTCATCGAGTTCGGCAACCGGCTCCTGACCTTCGCCCTCGCGGCCGTCGCGGCGCTGATGCTGGTCTACCTGTGGAACCTGCGCAAGGAACGCAAGGATCTCTTCCTGCTGGCCCTGGGGCTGCTGGCGAGCATTCCCGCGCAGGCCATCATCGGCGGCGTGACGGTGCTGACGCGGCTGAACCCGTGGGTGGTCGGCCTGCACTTCCTGGTTTCCATGGCCCTGGTGGTCTTCGCCACCCTGCTGGTCAACCGCGCGTACGGCAGGACCGGCCGGTTCCTCACCCACCCGCTGACGTACTTGCCGGGGGTCCTGCGGCCGGTGATGGCCGCCGTCGCTGTTTTCTCTGCCGTGGCGGTCATGCTGGGCGTCGTGGTGACCGGCGCCGGCCCGCACGCCGGCGACGCCGAGGCACCCCGCAACAACCTTGACTGGGACCTCTTCTCCCACATCCACGCCGTGCCTGCCTACCTGATCACCGCAGGAACGCTGTTTGCCGCCTACCTGGTGTTCCGCCGCGGCATCCCCGGCATGTTCCGCACGGCGGTGCTGCTGCTCCTCGGCGTCACGCTGCTGCAGGCCGCCATCGGCTTCACGCAGTACTACAACGGCATCCCGGCGCTCCTCGTGGGCGCCCACATGCTGGGCGCGGCGCTGCTCATGAGCGCCGCAACGAACGCCTGGGACATCGCCCGCTACAGCCCGGCCAGGTAGGGCAATCCCCGCGAAGCAGTTCGGTGCAAGAGGCTAAACAGTTCGGTGCAGGAGGCTAAGTAGTTCGGTGCAGGAGTTCGGCGCAAGAGGCTAAGTAGTTCGATACAAGGGAAGCACCCCGGTCCGCGTTGACCGGGGTGCTTCCCTTTGCCCCGACGCTCTCTCACTTCCTGCGCACTTTCCGCCGACGCTCTCTCACCTCCTGCACACTTCCCCCCGACGCTCTCTCACCTCCTGCGGCAAAAAGGAACGCTCCCCCACATGATGTGAAGGAGCGTTGCCGAATCTCTTGCGAAAAGTGAGAGAGCGTCCTGGGGGCCAGAACGGGGGCGGGGTGTTGTCGGGGCGGGGTGTTGTCGGGACGGCGTGTTGCCTGGGCGGGCGGAACGGGCGGGGCGGCCCGGTTAGCCCATGATGGCTGAGCCCACGAAGGGGTCCACGGCCAGGGCGATGAAGAGGAGCGTCAGGTAGCTGATGGAGCCGTGGAAGACCTTCATGGCGCCCTTGTCGGACAGGTCCCCGCCCTGCGCCCGGTTGTACAGGGCGTGGGACTCGTACAGGAACCAGGCACCGGCTAGAACGGCCGTCACGGTGTAGACCCAGCCGGCACCGCCCGCGGGAACCATGAGCAGCGAACACGCCACCATGGCCCAGGCGTAGAGGACCACCTGGACGGAAACCACCTTGGCGCCTGCGATGGCGCCGAGCATGGGCACGTTGGCGTTCCGGTAGTCCTCGCCGTAGCGCATGGACAGAGGCCAGTAGTGCGGCGGCGTCCACAGGAAGATCACCATGAACAGCACGACTGCCGGCCACTCGATGCTATTGGTGACAGCGGCCCACGCGATGAGGACCGGGAAGCAGCCGGCCGCCCCGCCCCAGACGATGTTCTGGGCCGTGCGCCGCTTCAGGATGATGGTGTAAATCACCACGTAGAAGACGATCGCACCCAGCCCGAGCCAGGCGGACAGCGGATTCGCGCCGAACCAGAGGATGGCGATGGCGGCCGCGCCCAGGAGCCAGGCAAATATGAGAGCCTCACGCGGCGTGACCTCGCCGGTGACCAGCGGGCGCTTTTCGGTACGGTGCATCAGCTTGTCGATGTCACGGTCGATGTAGCAGTTGAAGGCCCCGGCGCTGCCGGCGGCGAATGCGCCGCCCACCAGCGTTGCAATGATGAGCCCGAGGGACGGAAAACCGCGCTGGGCATAGATCATTGTGGGGAGCGTGCTGACCAGCAGAAGTTCAATGACCCGCGGTTTGGTGAGAGCAAGGTACGCCTTCGCCTTGCGGGCTAGTCCGGCTCTTCCGTGGACCCTGGCGGAGGTCAGCGGCGTATCTGTTGTGCTCACGTTGGCAGTCACTCTGTTCTGTCTGGCTGTGGTCTCTGACTGATCTGCCCGAATCCTGGGTCCGGAATGATCCCTCAACGGCGGTTGACGGGCTTGAAAGTCCGCTGCGCGGGCCCTGCCTGTCCGCCGGTGGCCTCCCGATATCATACCGCGGTCCCGCATCCGTCGTTGGCACCGCCCGACTTGGGCAAATCACTGAAAATGATTCCTTCGAGCTCGCTTCGAGCACATTAACGCAGCCTCACCGGAGACTCCCGCCAAGAGTGATTCACAAAGGAGAAATTGCGTCCATTTGGTGAGATTTTCGCTGCCCGAAGTGTGGAATAGAGCTAAGCTGTCTGCAGATCAGCGCACACTGGGAAACGGCTAGAAACCGCATTCCCGTTCCGTCCAGCGACTGAATGAAGATCAACGTTTCAATGGTGAACGGCTGGTAGACAAAAACGCAGCGGGCACCGACCTGTGCCTCGCCGCGACCTGTCCGTACCGCTTGCCGTTAGCACAGAGAGGGGCCCGGTTTTCGTGCCACATTTGAAAGAGCAAGAACTGACATGGACCAGCTTGGACCAGCGCGCGGTTGACACGGTCCGTGTCCTGGCCGCCGACGCCGTCGAAAAGGTGGGCAATGGCCACCCCGGCACCGCAATGAGCCTGGCCCCGGCCGCATACCTTCTCTTTCAGAAGATGATGCGCCACGATCCCAAGAACCCGGACTGGATCGGCCGTGACCGGTTCATCCTCTCCCCCGGCCACACGTCCCTGACGCTGTACATCCAGCTGTTCCTCTCCGGCTACGGCCTTGAGCTGAAGGACCTGCAGGCACTCCGTACCTGGGGTTCGCTGACGCCCGGCCACCCGGAATACAAGCACACCGCCGGCGTGGAGATCACCACCGGCCCGCTCGGCCAGGGCCTGGCGTCCGCAGTTGGCTTCGCCTACTCCCAGCGCCGCCAGCGCGGCCTGTTCGACGCCGATGCCGCCCGGGGCACCAGCCCGTTCGACCACACCATCTGGGTCATCGCTTCCGACGGCGACCTCCAGGAGGGTGTCACCTCCGAGGCATCGTCCCTCGCCGGCCACCAGGAACTCGGCAACCTCGTGGTCATCTACGACGAGAACCACATCTCCATCGAAGACGACACCGACATCGCCTTCACCGAGGACGTCCTCAAGCGCTACGAGGCCTACGGCTGGCACGTCCAGCGCGTGGACTGGACCAAGACCGGCGACTACCAGGAAGACGTCCAGGAGCTGCACGCCGCGCTCCAGGCGGCCCAGGCAGAGGCGTCCAAGCCCTCCATCGTCTCGCTGCGCACCATCATCGGCTACCCCGCGCCGAAGAAGCAGAACACCGGCAAGATTCACGGCTCGGCCCTGGGCTCCGAGGAAGTGGCGGCACTGAAGGAGGTCCTCGGCTTCGACCCCGAGAAGGCCTTCGAGGTCGACGAGGACGTGCTGGCCCATGCCCGCGGTGTCGTGGACCGCGGTGCCCACGCACGCAAGGAATGGGAGGAGTCCTTCGCGGCCTGGCAGTCCGCCAACCCGGAAGCGGCCGCCCTCCTGGAGCGCGTGGAAGCGCGCAAGCTGCCGTCCGAACTGGACGCCGCCCTGCCGGTCTTCCCGGCAGGCAAGGACGTGTCCACCCGCGCGGCCTCCGGCAAAGTCCTGAACGCCATCGGCCCGGTCATGCCCGAACTCTGGGGCGGCTCCGCTGACCTCGCTGAGTCGAACAACACCACCATCGAAGGCTCGCCGTCCTTCGTTCCGGCGTCCAAGCAGACCGAGGCCTGGAAGGGTAACCCCTACGGCCGTGTGCTGCACTTCGGCATCCGCGAGCACGCTGCCGCCTCGATCGTCAACGGCATCGCGCTCCACGGCAAGACCCGCGCGTTTTCCGGTACGTTCCTGATCTTCAGCGACTACCAGCGTCCCGCCATCCGCCTCGGCGCCCTCATGGGCGTGCCGTCCCTGTATGTCTGGACCCACGACTCGATCGGCCTCGGCGAAGACGGCCCCACCCACCAGCCGGTGGAACAGCTGGCCTCCCTGCGCGCCATTCCGGGCCTGGACGTTGTCCGTCCCGGCGACGCCAACGAGGTCTCTGCGGCATGGAAGTCCATGCTGGAGAACCACGAAAACCCGGCCGGCATCGTGCTGACGCGCCAGAACATCCCCACCTACGCCCGCGGCGAAGGCGAAGCCGAGGGCGACACCTTCGGCTCCACCGCCGGCGTTGCCAAGGGCGGCTACGTCCTGGCCGAGGCCTCCAAGGACGGTAAGACCGTGGCGGCCCAGGTCATCCTGATCGGCACGGGCTCGGAAGTCCAGCTCGCCGTTGCCGCCCGCGAAGCGCTTCAGGCCGAGGGCATCGCCACCCGCGTGGTCTCCATGCCCTGCGTCGAGTGGTTCAACAAGCAGGACGCCGCCTACCGCGGGGCAGTCCTGCCCGCCGCAGTCAAGGCCCGCGTTTCGGTCGAGGCGGGCCTGGCCCTGGGCTGGAAGGAGTTCGTCGGCGACGCCGGACGCTCCGTCAGCCTCGAGCACTTCGGCGCCTCAGCCGACTACAAGCGCCTCTTCCAGGAATTTGGCATCACGGCAGAAGCTGTCACCGCCGCCGCCAAGGATTCCCTCGCCGGAATCCAGTCCTGACAGCACCTACAGTTTCAAGGAGAAATGAAATGACTACCACTCCCACTCAGCAGCTCTCCGACGCCGGCGTTTCCATCTGGCTCGATGACCTGTCCCGCGGCCGCCTGAAGACGGGCACCCTGCAGAAGCTCATCGAAGAGAAGAACGTTGTGGGTGTCACGACGAACCCCAGCATCTTCCACGCCGCCATCACCACCGGCCACGACTACGACGCCGTCATCGCCAAGGAAGCAGCGGCCGGCGCCAGCATCGAAGAGACCATCTTCGAAATCACCACCACGGACGTCGCAGACGCGTGCGACCTGTTCGCTCCGGTTGCCGCGGCTACCAACGGTGTTGACGGCCGCGTTTCCATCGAGGTGGATCCCCGCCTCGCCTGGGACACCGCAGGCACGATCGCCGAGGCCAAGCACCTGTACAAGAAGGTCGGCCGGGACAACGTCCTCATCAAGATCCCTGCCACCCTTGAAGGCCTCGAGGCCATCACGGCCACCCTCGCCGAGGGCATCAGCGTCAACGTGACACTGATCTTCTCGCTGGAGCGCTACCGTGCCGTCATCAACGCCTTCCAGTCCGGCCTGGAGCAGGCCAAGGACAACGGCCACGACCTCTCCAAGATCCACTCGGTGGCCTCGTTCTTCGTCTCCCGCGTGGACACCGAAATCGACAAGCGCCTCAACGCCATCGGCACCGACGAGGCCAAGGCACTCAAGGGCAAGGCCGGCGTTGCCAACGCCCGCCTCGCCTACCAGGTCTACGAGGAGCAGTTCTCCACCGAGCGCTGGGCCGTCCTGGCCGAGGCAGGCGCCCTGCCGCAGCGTCCGCTGTGGGCCTCTACCGGCGTGAAGGACCCGGCCTACCCGGACACCCTCTACGTCACCGAACTCGTTGCCCCCGGCGTGGTTAACACCATGCCGGAGAAGACCCTCGACGCCACGTTCGACCACGGCGTGGTCACCGGCGACACTGTCACCAACGGCTACGATGACGCGAATGCCACGCTCAACGCACTGGACGCCCTGGGCGTCTCGTACAACGAGGTTGTGGCCCTGCTCGAATCCGAAGGCCTGGACAAGTTTGTTGCCAGCTGGAAGGAACTGCTGGCCGACGTTGAGGGCGCCCTCGCCACCGCACGGAAGGCTTCCTAGTACACAATGAGCACAATCAGCTACGACGCCACCGGCGCCGCCCGGAAGGCTCTTGAGCAGCACCTGCCCGCCCTGGTGGAGGACCGGATCGCCACCCGCATCTTCGCGAAGGACCACACGCTGTGGGGTCCCGATGCAGAAGCCGAGTCCGCAGTCCGCCTGGGCTGGATCGAGGCGGCCACCGTCGCACGGCCACTCGTCGCCGGCATCCTGGAACTCCGCGATGCCCTGAAGGCCGACGGCGTTACCCGCATCGTCCTTTGCGGCATGGGCGGCTCCTCGCTCGCTCCTGAAGTCATCGCCGGCACCGCTGGCGTCGAGCTGACCGTGCTGGACAGCACCGACCCGGAACAGGTCGGTGCTGCCCTCGCGGACCGTCTCGCCGAGACCGCGATCGTGGTTTCGTCGAAGTCGGGTTCGACCCTTGAAACGGATTCGCAACGGCGGGTCTTCGAGCACGCCTTCAACGAGGCCGGCATTGACGCCAAGAGCCGGATCATCATCGTGACCGACCCCGGGTCGCCGCTGGACAAGGCGTCCCGCGAGGCCGGCTACCGTGCCATCTTCAACGCGGATCCGAACGTCGGCGGACGCTATTCCGCCCTGACGGCCTTCGGACTCGTGCCCTCGGGCCTGGCCGGCGTCGACATCGAATCCTTCCTGGACGAGGCTGAGGAAGCCGCCGAAATCCTGAACGAGGACGCGCCCGAGAACATCGGGCTGGCCCTGGGAGCGGCACTCGGCGGCACCAACCCGCTGCGCGACAAGATCGTCATCGCCGAGGACGGCTCGGGAATCGTGGGCTTTGCCGACTGGGCCGAGCAGCTCATCGCCGAATCCACCGGCAAGCTCGGCACCGGCGTCCTGCCCGTGGTTGCCGGCCCGGCCGCACCGGAGGTTACCTCCGGCGCCGAAGACGTACTCGTGGTGCGCCTTGTGAGCCCGGATGCCGACGTCGAACTCGGCGAAAACGAGGTTGCCATCGCAGGCGGACTCGCCACCCAGATGATGGTGTGGGAGTTTGCCACGGCGGTGGCCGGCCGGCTCCTGGGCATCAACCCCTTTGACCAGCCCGACGTCGAAGCAGCCAAGGTCGCTGCCCGCGGCCTGCTGGATGCCCAGCCGGAACCAACGCCGGCAGCCTTTGTTGACGGTGTCATTGAAGTCCGCGGCGGCGACTGGCTAGGCGACTCGGCCACCGCGGCCGAGGCTGTGTCCGCGCTGCTCGGTCAGTTGGGCAGCAACGGGTACCTCAGCGTGCAGGCCTACTTTGACCGGCTGGCATTTGCGCGCTTTGAAGGGGTCCGCGACGAACTCGCTGCAGTTAGCGGCCGTCCGGTCACCTTCGGCTGGGGACCGCGCTTCCTCCACTCCACCGGGCAGTTCCACAAGGGCGGCCCCGCCATCGGCGTGTTCCTGCAGGTCACGGCGGCTTCCAGCCAGGACCTGGCCATTCCGGACCGCCCGTTCACCTTCGGCGAGCTGATCTCGGCACAGGCCGCAGGCGACGCGCAGGTGCTGAGCGAACACGGCCGCCCCGTCCTGCGCCTGCACCTCACCGACCGCGCGGCGGGCGTGGCCCAGCTCCAGGAGATCGTTTCCGCGCTTGCCGGCCAGGCAATATCCGCCACTGAAAGCTAAGGCACCGAACCAACCATGCCAGAAACCCTGAACGGCAGAAGGTCAGCAGGCAGGAACGCGAACCCGCTGCGGGATCCCCGGGACCGCCGCCTGAACCGGATCGCCGGACCGTCGTCGCTCGTGCTCTTCGGAGTCACGGGCGACCTCGCCCGCAAGAAGCTCATGCCCGCCGTCTACGACCTCGCAAACCGTGGCCTGTTGCCGCCCAGCTTTGCCCTGGTGGGCTTCGCCCGGCGGCAGTGGGACAACGAGGACTTCGCCGCAGAGGTGAAGGACGCCGTCAAGACGTACTCCCGGACACCGTTCGATGAGGCCGTCTGGAACCAGCTCTCCGAAGGGATCCGCTTCGTGCAGGGCGAGTTCGACGACGACTCCGCGTTTGAGCGGCTCGGCGAGACCATCAAGGAACTCGACGAGCAGCGCGGCACGCGCGGCAACCACGCGTTCTACCTGTCCATCCCGCCGAAAGCCTTCGAACAGGTCTGCCGGCAGCTCTCCAAGCACGGGCTGGCGCAGGCTGAGGGCGACAAGTGGCGCCGCGTGGTCATCGAGAAGCCGTTCGGGCACGACCTTGAGTCTGCCCGGCAGCTGAACGACATCGTGGAGTCCGTCTTCCCGCCTGACGCCGTGTTCCGGATCGACCACTACCTCGGCAAGGAAACGGTGCAGAACATCCTTGCGCTGCGCTTCGCGAACCAGCTGTTCGAGCCGCTGTGGAACGCGAACTACGTGGACCACGTGCAGATCACCATGGCCGAGGACATCGGCACCGGCGGCCGCGCCGGGTACTACGACGGCGTGGGCGCGGCCCGCGACGTCATCCAGAACCACCTGCTCCAGCTGCTCGCGCTGACGGCCATGGAGGAGCCCATCTCCTTCAACGCCGACGACCTGCGCGCGGAGAAGGAAAAGGTCCTGGCCGCCGTCAGGCTTCCGGATGACCTGTCGACGCATTCCGCCCGCGGCCAGTTCGCCGGCGGCTGGCAGGGCGGCGAGCAGGTGCTCGGTTATCTGGAGGAGGAGGGCATTCCAGCCGACTCCACCACCGAGACGTATGCAGCCATCCGGGTGGACATCCACACCCGGCGCTGGTCCGGTGTGCCGTTCTACCTGCGCGCCGGCAAGCGCCTGGGCCGCCGCGTGACGGAAATTGCCGTGGTGTTCAAGCGCGCCCCCAACCTGCTGTTCCGTGACCACGGCGAGGACGACTTCGGCCAGAACGCCGTGGTCATCCGGGTCCAGCCGGACGAGGGCGCCACGATCCGCTTCGGCTCCAAGGTCCCCGGCACGCAGATGGAAGTGCGTGACGTGACCATGGACTTCGGCTACGGCCACTCCTTCACGGAATCCAGCCCCGAAGCCTACGAACGGCTCATCCTGGACGTGCTGCTGGGCGAGCCGCCGCTGTTCCCGCGGCACGAGGAAGTGGAGCTGTCCTGGAAGATCCTGGACCCCTTCGAGGAATACTGGGAAGGCCTGGGCGAGCAGCCTGAACCGTACGCACCCGGCAGCTGGGGCCCCGCCTCGGCTGACGAGCTCCTTGCCCGCGACGGACGAACCTGGAGAAGGCCATGATTGTAGATCTTCCGAACACCACCACCTCCAAGGTCTCCAAGAAGATCCAGTCCCTGCGCGAGCAGGGCGGCGTGATCGCCCTCGGACGCGTGCTCACCCTCGTGGTGGTCACCAAGTCCGGGCTCGAGGAAGAGGCCATCGAGGCCGCCAACGAGGCCAGCCGGGAGCACCCCTGCCGGATCATCGTGCTCGCGGACGCCGGCTCGGCCGCGCCCAACCGGCTCGACGCCCAGATCCGCGTGGGCGGCGACGCCGGCGCTTCCGAGGTGATCGTGCTGCGCGGCTTCGGTGAGCTCGCCGAGGAGAGCGAATCCCTGGTCGCCGCGCTGCTGCTGCCTGATGCGCCGATCGTGGCCTGGTGGCCGCACGGCGCGCCGAAGAACGCCTGCGAAACCTCGATCGGCCGGATCGCGCACCGGCGCATCACCGACTCCGCGAACGAGGCCGAACCGCAGGTTGCGCTGGAGAACATCCGGAACACCTACAAGGCAGGCGACACCGACCTCGCCTGGACGCGCCTCACCAACTGGCGGATCCAGCTGGCGGCGGTGCTGGACCAGGTGGACTCGTCTCCGGTCACGGCCGTGGCAGTGGAAGGCGCATCCGACTCCCCCAGCACCATCCTGCTGGCGGCGTGGCTGACACTGTCCCTCGACGCTCCGGTGACCATCGTTGCGGATCCCGCAGGAACGGGCATCCGGCGTGTCCGGCTCAGCAGGGCCAGCGGCGACGTCCAGCTGTTCCGTCCCGGGCTGTCCGTGGCCGAACTGACCCAGCCGGGCCAGCCCGCTCAGCGGATTTCCCTGCCGCGTCGCAGCCTGCGGGACTGCCTTGCGGAGGAATTGCGGCGCCTGGATCCCGACGAAGTGTTCGGCGAAGTGATTACTATTGGACTGCCACGTACCAATCTAAGGAGTGTCCGACCCAGTGAGCGCTGATCCCAGAGTAAGCATCCATCCAGACTCTTCCGTACTTATGGCCGCCATTGCGGCCCGCCTGATCACCAAGCTTGTGGATGTCCAGGACCGATTCGGTGAGGCGACGGTGGTGCTGACCGGGGGCACGGTGGGCATCGGCACGCTCAAGGCCGTGGCAGATTCACCTGCTGCGCCGGCTGTGGACTGGGCAAAGGTCAACTTCTGGTGGGGCGACGAGCGTTTCGTCGGGTCCAAGGATCCGGACCGCAACGCGCTCCAGGCGCACGACGCACTGTTGAAGCACATCGACGTCGATCCGGAGCGTATCCACGAGCCGGGTTCGACGGACGACTTCGAAACCGCCGAGCAGGCAGCTGAGGACTATGCGCGCCGGCTCGGCGAGGCCGCGGCCGCCGAGCACGCCGCGGACACCTCCGATGACAGGCCGGAGGATCCGGGCTACCTTCCCCGTTTCGACGTCGTCCTGCTGGGCGTGGGCCCGGACGCCCACGTCGCGTCCCTCTTTCCGGAGCAGGCAGGCATCCGCGAAAAGGAGCGTATGGTCGTGGGAGTGCGTAATTCCCCGAAGCCGCCGCCCGAGCGGATCTCGCTGACGCTTCCCGCGATCAACACGGCCGCTGAAGTATGGATGGTGGTGGCAGGTGAGGACAAGGCCGGGGCGGTCGGCCTGGCCCTGGCCGGCGCCAACCCGGTTCAGGTTCCAGCGGCCGGGCCTGCGGGACGCTCGCGCACTCTCTGGCTGATCGACGAAAACGCCGCGGCGCGCGTGCCCCACCAGCTAGTCCGGAAGGCTCCTGCTGGCTCGTAGCCTTCGCAGCGCTCCGGCCAGAACGTCCTCGGCGTCCTGGCTGGAGCGTCTTTCTTTAACGTATTCCAGATGGGTCTTGAAACCGTCTTCTGCGGTCTCCTGCGCGGGCGCTGCGCCCGGATTCCGCGACGCCGGCCTGCCGCACCGGCGGCAGTCCCAGGTAGCGGGTATCTCCTCTTCGGGCAGCTTAACGAAAACAGGCCGCGTCTCATGTCCCAGGGCGCACCAATAGGAGACATAAATACGCGGCAAGGGCTCCCCAAGAGGATCGTCGCCCTGGTTCTTCAATCCGGCTCCCTGGGTGACACCCACCCGGGTGCCCCGGAATCCTGAAGTGGAATGCACCATGGGAACTCCTCGCTTCTAATGGCTGCGCTGCCGTTAGGTTCAACAGCCAGTTTAGTGCGGAGTTGCCGGTGGTGGCAGGAAAAGGCCCGGGCAAGTCCGGAATAGATCCGCGCTTGCCCGGGCCTTTCATGCTAGGAGTCAGCTACACCCGTGAATCGCATCAGCAGGCCGAGGGCGATAATCACGGCGCCCCAGGTGATGCCAAGGATGATGGTGAACCTGTTCAGGTTTCGCTCGGCGACGCCTGAAGAGCTCAGGCCAGAACTCATTCCGCCGCCGAACATGTCTGACAGACCGCCGCCACGTCCCTTGTGGAGCAGGATGAGCAGCGTCAGCAGCAGGCTGGTGATGCCCAGGAGGATCTGCAGAATGACATGAAGAACGTCCACGACGGCCTTTCGAAGGGTAGGAAATACGGGAGTCTTGCCAGCGTCCGGACTAGCCCGTCACAAGGTGACTCTCGAACCTGACAATATTAGCAAACTCAGCCGGATCGAGGCTGGCGCCGCCCACGAGCACGCCGTCGACGTCGCGTTCCTTGAGGATGGCTGCGGCGTTGCTGGCCTTGACGGATCCGCCGTACAGCAAACGCGCCTTGGCGGCGACGTCCGCGCCGAAGAGCTCAGCGAGCTCGGCGCGGATGGCGGCGCACATTTCCTGGGCATCCTCCGGGCCGGCAACTTCACCGGTTCCGATGGCCCACACGGGCTCGTAGGCGACCACGAGCTCAGCAGCCTGCTCTGCGCTGAGTCCCTCAACGTCGGCGCGGAGCTGGCCCAGGGTGTGCTGGACGTGGGTGCCGGCCTGGCGGATTTCCAGGCCCTCGCCGACGCACAGCACCGGGGTGATGCCGTGGCGGTAGGCGGCCTTGACCTTGGCGTTGAGAACGTCGTCGGACTCGTTGTGGATGGTGCGGCGTTCGCTGTGCCCCACCAGGACGTACTTGCACCCGAGCTTGTTCAGGAACTGCCCCGAAATGTCCCCCGTGTAGGCGCCGGAGTCGAACTCGGACAGGTCCTGCCCGCCGTAGGCGATGTCGAGTTCGTCGCCCTGGACCAGCGTCTGGACGCCGCGAAGGTCGGTGAAGGGCGGGAAGACCACTGCTTCCACGCGGCTGTAGTCGTGCTTGGCGTCGGACAGGGTCCAGGCCAGCTTCTGCAGGAGGGTGATGCCCTGGACGTGGTCCATGTTCATCTTCCAGTTGCCCGCAATGAGAGGGGTGCGGTCAAAGGTGCCGTTAGTTGACGTTGTCACGTGTTCTCCAAAAAGTGCAGGTCAAATGTGCTTGTCATGTGAAACAGCCGGCAGGCGCCTTCCTTCGTGCGGAAGAAGGCGCCTGCCGGCTGGGTGTGCTTCTAGCGGTCCAGAACGCTCAGGCCGGGGAGTTCCTTGCCTTCGAGGTATTCCAGGCTGGCGCCGCCGCCCGTGGAAATGTGCCCGAACTGGTCGTCCGAGAAGCCGAGGGTGCGGACGGCCGCGGCCGAGTCTCCGCCGCCCACCACCGTGAAAGCGTCCGTCTCCGTCAGCGCCTGCGCGATGGCACGGGTGCCGGCCGAGAACGCCTCGAATTCGAACACGCCCATGGGTCCGTTCCAGAACACCGTCTTGGCGCCCTTGATCCGCTCGGCGAAGGCCTGTGCGGAGTCCGGGCCGATATCGAGGCCGATGCCCTGCGCACCGAAGCTGCTGCTTTCGATGGCCTCCGCACTGACGGTCTCGTGATCGGCGTCGGCCGCGAACTTCGCTGCCACCACTACGTCGGTGGGCACCACGAACTCCGTGCCGGCGTCGGCTGCACGCTTGAGGTAGTCCTGGACGACAGGGATCTGATCCTCTTCCAGCAGGCTGCCGGCGACCTTGTTGCCTTCGGCTGCAAGGAAGGTGAACAGCATGCCGCCGCCCACAAGGATCGTGTCCGCCTTGCCGATGAGGTTATCGATGACGGCGAGCTTGTCGGAAACCTTGGAGCCGCCGAGCACCACGACATAGGGGCGCTGGGTGTCTGCCGTCAGCTTGCGCAGCACCTCCACCTCCGTGTGGACGAGGTCGCCCTGGTACGACGGAAGCCGGGTGGCGACGTCGTAAACGCTGGCGTGCTTGCGGTGCACGGCACCGAAGGCATCGTCGACGTAGGCGCCGTTTTCCCCGGTCAGGGCCACCAGTTCATCAGCAAAGGCGCCGCGCTCGGCGTCGTCCTTGCTGGTCTCGCGGGCGTCGAAGCGCACGTTCTCGAGCACCAGGACCTGGCCGTCCTGCAGCGAAGCGGCCAGCTCCTTGGCCGACGTGCCGACTGTGTCATCGGCGAGAGTGGCCTTGAACGGGGCGAGCTCAGCGAGCCGTGTGATGGCCGGCTTGAGCGAATATTTGTCTTCCGGGGCGCCCTTGGGGCGGCCGAGGTGGGCTGTGACCAGCACGCGGGCACCGGCGTCCGTGAGCTTCGTCAGGACTGGGAGGGACGCTTTGATGCGGCCGTCGTCAGTCACTTCAGAGCCGTCGAGCGGCACATTCAGGTCACTTCGAACCAGAATGTACCGCCCGCGGACACCATCAGCGATCAGTTCGTTGAGGGTGTGGAATGTCATGTGTCTAACCCTAGCCCAGCTTGGATGCTACGAGCTCCGTGAGGTCGACTAGACGGTTGGAGTAGCCCCATTCGTTGTCATACCAGGAAACAACCTTGACCTGGTTGCCGATGACCTTGGTCAGTCCTGAGTCGAAGATGGAGGAAGCGGGGTCGCCGACGATGTCCGAGGAGACGATCGGAGCGTCCGTGTAGGTCAGGATGCCCTGGAACGCGTCCGAGTCGGCCGCCTTCTTCAGTGCAGCGTTGACCTCTTCAACAGTGGTCTCGCGCGAAACGGTGACGGTGAGGTCCGTGGCGGAGCCGGTGGGGACGGGAACGCGGATGGCGTAGCCGTCCAGCTTGCCCTTGAGCTCCGGCAGGACGAGGCCGATTGCCTTGGCCGCACCGGTGGAGGTCGGGACCATATTGATCGCGGCGGCGCGGGCGCGGCGGAGGTCGTTGTGCGGGCCGTCCTGCAGGTTCTGGTCGGCCGTGTAGGCGTGAACGGTGGTCATGAGGCCACGCTCGATGCCGAACTCGTCGTTGATGACCTTGGCCAGCGGGCCGAGGCAGTTGGTGGTGCAGGAGGCGTTGGAGATGATGTTGTGCGCTGCGGAGTCGTACAGCTCGTGGTTCACGCCCATCACGATCGTGATGTCCTCATCGGAGGCCGGGGCAGAGATCAGGACCTTCTTGGCGCCGGCGTCAATGTGCTTCTGCGCGGCAGCGGCCTTGGTGAAGAAGCCGGTGGACTCGATGACGATGTCGACGCCCAGCTCGCCCCAGGGGAGGTTGGCGGGGTCGCGCTCGGCGAGGACCTTGATGACGTTGCCGTTGACAACGATGTTGCCGTCCTTGACCTCAACGGTTTCGGTCAGGCGGCCGCCGACGGAGTCGTACTTGAGCAGGTGGGCCAGCGCTTCGGGGCTGGTGAGGTCGTTGACGGCAACGATCTCGAGGTCCGCACCCTGTGCAAGCGCTGCGCGGAAGTAGTTGCGGCCGATGCGGCCAAAGCCGTTAATACCAATACGGGTGGTCACTTTTTCAGTCTCCTTGGTGCTTGTAAAGCACAACTAGTTGAGCGGGCGTTCAAGCCAACTAACAGATCCCGCACGCCATTGGGCAGAGATGATTACCAGATCGGAGGGCGACCAGCCACATTGCTGAAGGCTAACCGCCTTCCGTGATCCATCTTACGTTTAAGAAGGTCCGCCCCCGCAAGTGCGGGGGCGGACCGTCCACGATTCGGCCCTAAAGCAACCGAATGTGAAGTTTGTTACTGGCGCGTGTACGGCGCGTCACACTATTAGAGCGTGATCAGACCGGTGGCGTTGGCGTGGGCCGCAGCAAAGCGCTGTGCGACGTCGGCCCAGTTGACGATGTTCCAGAACGCCTTGACGTAGTCAGCCTTGACGTTGACGTAGTCGAGGTAGAAGGCGTGCTCCCACATGTCGAGCATGAGCAGCGGGGTGGTGCCCAGTGCAACGTTGCCCTGCTGGTCATAGAGCTGCTCGATGACCAGGTTTCCGCCGATGGGTTCGTAGGCGAGGAAGCCCCACCCGGAACCCTGCAGGCCGAGGGCGGCTGCGGAGAACTGGGCACGGAAGGCGTCGAAGGAGCCGAAGGCGTCGTCGATGGCGGCAGCCAGCTCACCTTCCGGCTTGTCGCCGCCGTCCGGCGAGAGGTTGTTCCAGAACACGGAGTGGTTGATGTGACCGCCGGTGTGGAAGGCCAAGTCCTTGGAAAGCCGGTTGATGTTGGCGAAGTCGCCCTTGTCGCGGGCGTCTGCGAGCTGGGCCAAGGCGTTGTTGGCCCCTGCCACGTAGGCAGCGTGGTGCTTGCTGTGGTGCAGCTCCATGATCCTCGCTGAGATGTGGGGCTCCAGCGCTGCGTAGTCGTAGCTGAGTTCGGGCAGAACGTACTCGGTCACAAAATCCTCCAATGTCGTGGACAGTTTGTCCGGTTCGGTAACTCTCGGATTGTGCATCCGGATGACGGGTCACCCGGAAGTCTGCGGTGGCGGGTCCCCTGCGGACCACCCTCCACGAGCCGTAACTCCCGGGCCGTCCAAGGTATTTCCGCCACCTGGTCTTGATTCTAGGGGCGCATTTACTCGTCCAGCATTTCCGGCGTCACATTGGCGTCCGTGCCGGGAATGCCGAGGTCGGTGGCGCGTTTGTCCGCCATGGCCAGCAGGCGGCGGATGCGGCCGGCGATTGCGTCCTTGGTCATGGGCGGATCGGCGAGCCGGCCGAGCTCGTCGAGGCTTGCCTGTTTGTGGGCCACCCTGAGTTCCCCGGCGTACTTCAGGTGCTCCGGGACGTCGTCGCCGAGGATTTCCAGGGCGCGGTCAACACGGGCTCCTGCGGCGACCGCCGCCTGCGCCGAGCGGCGCAGGTTCGCGTCGTCGAAGTTCGCGAGCCGGTTGGCGGTGGCGCGGACTTCCTTCCGCATGCGGCGTTCCTCCCAGACCATCAGGGCGTCGTGGGCACCCATCCTGGTAAGCAGCGCCGCGATGGTGTCGCCGTCCCGGATCACCACGCGGTCCACTCCCCTGACTTCGCGGGCCTTGGCCTGAATGCCGAGCCGCCTGGCGGCCCCGACGAGGGCCAGCGCCGACTCGGGTCCCGGACAGGTGACCTCCATGGACGAGGACCGGCCGGGTTCCGTGAGTGATCCGTGTGCCAGGAAGGCCCCGCGCCACACGGCCTCGGCGTCGGCGGCGGAACCGTTGACCACCACGGAGGGAAGCCCGCGCACCGGGCGGCCGCGCGTGTCGAGGAGTCCGGTCTGCCGCGCCAACGCCTCGCCGTCCCGGACAACCCGCACCACATAGCGGTTCCCGCGGCGGAGCCCGCTGCCGGAAACGACGATGATTTCGCTCTGGTGTCCGTAGACTTCGGCGATGGCGGCCCGCAGCCGCCGTGCCGTGGAGGCCAGGTCCACTTCGGCCTCGATGACAATCCGCCCCGAAATGATGTGCAGCCCGCCGGCGAAGCGGAGCATGGCCGACACTTCAGCCTTCCGGACCGATGACTTCTTTATGTCCAGGCGGGACAGTTCTTCCTTGACTGATGCTGTCAGTGCCATGGCACCTTCCTAACTGTTCCCAAAAATATCCTGGTAAGCCGTAGCCAGCCGCAGGGGGTCGTGGACCGGACGCCGACCCGAAGCCCCTACTTTACCCAAGACAACCTCGGCTCCGATCATCCCTGCAGCCTTCTCAAATTCCCGCAGGTCCGAAACCGAGGCGGGATCCGCCAACACGACGTCGGCGCTGAACTCGGGCGCGTATTCCCGCAGGACGTGCAGGTGGTCGGCTGCGGACATCCCGGACGTTTCCTTGGTGTCCATGGCGAGGTTCATGGTTACGCACCTCTTGGCCGGAGTGTCACACAGGGCCTGCCTCATCTCAGGCAGCAGCAGGTGCGGAAGGACTGAGGTGTACCAGGAGCCCGGGCCCAGCACCACCCAGTCGGCGAGTTCAATCGCGGTCAGCGCCTCCACGCACGCGGGCGCGTGGTCAGGAAGCAGCCTCACGCTCTCGAGCGAGCCGGCCACCGCGCACCGCGCCTGGCCCCTGATGGTGGTGAGCGTGCTGCTGCCGTCAGGGGCGGCAACCCGCACGTCACCCTCGATCGTCAGCGGCACCGTGGACATGGGCAGGACCTGGCCGCGGGCTCCCAGCAGGGCCCCGGCCCACTTCAGCCCGGCCACCGCATCACCCAGCAGCTCCCAGAGCGTGACGATCAGCAGGTTTCCCATGGCGTGGTCGTCCAGCGAGCCGCTGCCGCGCGGGGACTTGAACCGGTGCTGCATGACGTCGCGCCAGGTGCGGCCCCAGTCGGTGTCGTCGCACAGCGCGGACAGCGCCATGCGGAGATCGCCAGGCGGCAGGACACCGTACTCCTGGCGGAGACGGCCGGAGGATCCGCCGTCGTCCGCAACGGTGACTATCGCCGTCAGTTCGGAGGTCAGCAGCCGAAGTGCCGACAGCGACGCCGAGAGGCCGTGGCCTCCGCCGAGGGCCACGACGGAGGGGCCTTTGGCCTGTTGGGAGCCGGACAGGCCGGCCGGCGGAACCAGTGGCAGCGGGCCGGTGAGCACGCCCATTACTCGCGGCCCAGATCCCGGTGCGTCGTGGTCACCGTCACGCGCGGATATTGCGCAAGTTTCTTGGACAGCTCGACGGCGACCGCCACCGAGCGGTGTTTTCCGCCGGTGCAGCCCACCGCGATGGTGGCGTAGTGCTTGTTCTCCCGCCGGTAGCCGTCCAGGACCGGCTCCAGGGCAAGGACGTAGCGTTCGACGAAACTTGGCACCCCCTCGGCCTTGAGGACGTAGTCGCTCACGTCATGGTCCAGGCCGGTGTGCGGGCGCAGTTTGGGGACCCAGTGGGGGTTGGGGATGAACCGGACGTCCGCCACGTAGTTCGCGTCCACGGGCAGGCCGTATTTGAAGCCGAAGCTCATGACGTTGAGCCGCAGTGCCACCGGACCGGTTTCCGAGAAGAGTTCCGTGACCGCGGTGGCGAGCCCGTGCACGTTGAGCGTCGTCGTGTCCAGGACAAGGTCGGCGGAATCCCGCAGTTCCGTCAGGAGGTCGCGTTCCGCGGCAATGCCGTCCAGGATCCGGCCGCCGCCCTGTAGCGGGTGCGGGCGCCTTCCCTGCTCGAAGCGGCGGACCAGGACGTCGTCGCTTGCATCAAGGAACAGCACGCGGAACGTGACGCCGCTCGCGGCGAGGGCACCGAGGGCGGTCCGGATGTCCGCGAACAGCGCCTTGCTCCGCACGTCCATGACGACGGCGAGCCTGGGGATGGACTGCGGGGCGTGCGACACCAGCTCGGCGAGCGTGCCCAGCATTTGCGGGGGCAGGTTTTCCACGACGTACCAGCCGTGGTCCTCGAGGGCATCCGAGGCGGTGCTGCGGCCGGCGCCGGACATTCCCGTCACCACGAGCATTTCCGCTTCGGCGGGCTTGACGGGCGTCAGGCCGTCCTCGTCCGCGCCGGATCCCGCCGTCGACTCTGCCATTAATTCCAGCCCCATTCCTGCCGTTGCTTCTTGTGTGCTGCGTCCCGTGTATTGCGCACACCTCGGCGCACGTCGGATTCCGTACTTACCCTAGCTAACATTCAGGACGCTAGCTAAGTTTCGAGGACTTCCCCGGTGGTCATGTTGATGGCCGGCATCGCGTCGTCGGCCGCGCCGCCGGCTCCGCCCGCACTGAAATGGGTGACGATCACCGCAGCCAGCGCCGGTCCGATGCCCTTGGCCGTCATGAGTTCCTCAGCGGTGGCCGCCTTGATTTTCCGGACTGAGCCGAACTGGGCCAGCAGCGCCTTGCGCTTGGACTCGCCGAGGCCCGGCACGCCGTCCAGGGCGGAGACCGTCATTGCCTTGCCGCGCTTCTGCCGGTGGAACGAGATGGCGAAGCGGTGGGCCTCGTCGCGGATGCGCTGCAGCATGTACAAGCCCTGGGAGGAGCGGGGCAGGATGACCGGGAAGTCGCTGTCCGGTAGCCACACTTCCTCAAGCCGCTTGGCAAGGCCAACGACATAGACGTCATCGACCCCTAGCTCGGCCAGGGCACGGGCGGCGGCATTGACCTGCGGCTTGCCGCCGTCCACCACCACGAGGTTGGGCGGGTAGGCGAATTTTGCCCGCGGAGCGGCGGTGGTGGTGTCCGCAATACTGGCGTCCGAAACCGTGGCGTCCGCAGAGTCGGCGGCTTTGGCCGCGGGGTCCGGCTCCGGGGATTCCAGCTCGGAGGCTGCCACCTGCGCGGTTTTGTCCACCAGATAGTGGCGGAAGCGCCGGGTCAGGACGTCGTGCATGGCGGCGGTGTCATCGGTTGCCGCCGCTCCGGTGATGGCGAACTTCCGGTAGTCGGACTTCTTGGGCAGCCCGTCTTCCACCACCACCATCGACGCCACCACGTTGGTCCCCTGGACGTGGGAGACGTCGTAGCATTCGATGCGCAGCAACGGGACGGGCAGTTCCAGTGCTTCCTGAAGTTCCTGCAGCGCCTGGGACCTCACAGTGAGATCGCCGGCGCGCCGTGTCTTGTGCAGCCTGAGGGCGTGTTCGGCGTTCTCCCGGACCGTGGACATCAGGGCGGCTTTGTCGCCTCGCTGCGGAACCCGGATGTCGACTTTGGCTCCGCGGAGGCCGCCCAGCCACACGGCCAGGTCCTGCGCGTTGCTGGGCTCGACCGGCACGAGCACCTCCCGGGGAAGCCGCCCCTGGGTGTCGCCGTCCTCGCCGTAGACCTGCTGGAGCAGGTGCTCCACCAGGTCCGGGGTGGTGGCGTCCTCCACTTTTTCGACCACCCACCCACGCTGGCCTTTGACGCGGCCGCCGCGGACATGGAAAACCTGGACCGCCGCTTCGAGTTCGTCCTCGTACAGCGCGAAGACGTCGGCGTCCGTGTCCTCAGCCAGCACCACGGCGTTCCGCTCGAAGACCTTGCGGAGGGCGGCGATGTCGTCGCGGAGCCTGGCGGCCCGTTCGTAGTCCAGTTCCGCTACGGCCGCCGCCATCTCCTTTTCCAGACGGCTGATGAACCGCTTGGCCTCGCCGCCCATGAAGGCGCAGAAGTCCTCGGCCAGGGCCCGGTGTTCTTCGGGAGTGACGCGCCCGACGCACGGGGCCGAGCACTTGTCGATGTAGCCCAACAGGCACGGCCGGCCGCTGGCCTGGGCGCGCTTCAGCACGCCGGGGCTGCAGCTGCGCACAGGAAATACCCGGAGCAGGGTGTCCATGGTTTCCCGGATGGCGCCGGCCGTGTAGGGACCGAAGTAGCGCGTGCCTTTCTTCCGCTCGCCCCGCATGACCTGCACGCGCGGCAGCTTCTCCCCCATGGTGACGGCCAGGTAGGGGTAAGTCTTGTCATCCCGGAAGACCACGTTGAACCGCGGCTTGAATTCCTTGATCCAGGTGTATTCCAGCTGCAGGGATTCCAGCTCGCTGCCCACTACCGTCCACTCGACGCTGCTGGCCGCGTGGACCATCGCGTGCGTCTTCGGCAACAGCCCCGCGGGGTTCGCGAAGTACGTATTCAGGCGCGAGCGGAGGTTCTTGGCCTTGCCGACGTAGACGACCCGCCCGTGGGGATCCCTGAACCTGTAGACGCCCGGATTGGTCGGAATCTCACCCGTCTGGGGCCTGTAACTCGTTGGATCTGCCACGGTTCCAGTCTACTGAGCCGGCGACCGGCCGAATGCCATCCACGAGGCGCTTTGACCGAGGCTGCCCTGCAGAAGGCCCCCGCGCAAGGAACCGGCCGGCGTCCTACTCGACGGTTTTGCTCTGGTTGTAGCTGGCGGAGCGTTCCTGCCCGCTGAGTTCGGCGATGGCGTCCATGATGCGGTCGGTGACCTGGCGGCGCGCCGGCAGCGAGTGATCCGGCCCGGTCTTGTCGAAGTAGAGCGGCTCGCCGACTTTCATGGTGAAGTGCTGCGGCTTGACCGCGTTGCGGCCCGCGGGCTGCAGCTTCTCCGTGCCGATCAGCCCGACCGGGATCACCGGCGCGCCGGTGGTCAGGGCCAGCCAGCCGACGCCGGTCCGGCCCCGGTAGAGGATCCCGTCGCGGGAGCGGGTGCCCTCGGGATAGATTCCGATTCCCCGCCCGTCCTCCAGGATGTCAAGGAGCGTCTTCAGCGCCTGTACGCTGGCTGCCTGCTCGCCGCGCTCGACCGGAATCGATCCCACTGCTTCAAAGAAGGACTTCATAATGCGTCCTTTGACGCCCTTCGTGGTGAAGTATTCCGCCTTGGCGAAGAAGGCGACAGGGCGGGGCATGAGGGCCTGCACGATCACGCTGTCAAGAAAAGAGAGGTGGTTGGGGGCTACGATGAACGGACCCTCCTTGGGGACGTTCTCGAGTCCGATCACCGTGGGCCGGCACGTTCCCGAGATGAGGCCGCGCGTGGTCCAGCGGATTCCGTCAAACAGCTCCATCGTTGCGCACCTCGCTCAGTGCTGCGGCCCGGACTGCTTCCAGCTCCTCGATTTTGCTGCGCAAGGTCAGGGAGTCGTGGACCACGGCCACGGCCCCCGCTTCCTCCAGTTCGCCGTCGGGGGCAAAGCCCCAGCTGACACCGATGCAGTCAATACCGTTGGCGAAGGCGCCTGCTACGTCCTGGGCCCTGTCCCCCACCATGATGGCGTGCTGCGTGCGGAGGTCTGCCAAGGCGGCCGCGATGATCCCGGTCTTCCCGACGGGCCCTGCGGCTGTTGCGGTCTCGTCCGCGGCGGAGCCCCTGATGAAGTGGAACCGGTCGGCAATCCCGTGGTGCCCGAGGACGAGGTTCGCCAGGTTTTCCGGCTTCTGCGTGGCCACCGCGACAGGCCGTCCGGAGGCGACGTAGCCGTCGAGGAGCTCAACAATGCCGGGGTAAAGGCGGCTCTGCGCTATGCCGCTTTCAAGGTAGTGCTGGCGGTAGATCCGGACGGCGTCCGCCAGCAGGGCTGCCGGGACGCCTGCGACGTTCAGCAGTGAGTCGCTCAGCTTGGGCCCGATCATGGCGTTCAGGACGTCCTGGCCGGGGACAGGCAGTCCCAGTTCCGTGAGAGCCGACGCAATTCCGTCTGTTATCCCGCCGGCCGGATCGACAAGAGTGCCGTCCAGGTCGAAGATCACGGGTACTGTTGTTGAAGTCACCGGCTTAGTTTCTCACGACAGCACCCCTGCACAAACTCACATGCCGTGCGGGGAATACTTCGGGCGGGTCTCGGGGCCCCCGCCGTCGTGCCGTGCGACGGACCGGACCCCGCGGCTCCTACCCCAGGATTTCAGCCAGGAACGAGGCCGTGTGGCTCTCCTTCGACTTGGCAAGCTGCTCCGGCGTGCCCGACGCCACGATCCGCCCGCCGCCCGAACCGCCGTCAGGACCCAGGTCCACGATCCAGTCCGCGCTCTTGATGACATCCAGGTTGTGTTCGATGGTGATGACAGTGTTCCCCTTGTCCACCAGGCCCTGCAGCACCATCAGCAGCTTGCGGATGTCTTCGAAGTGCAGGCCGGTGGTTGGCTCATCAAGCACGTAGACGCTGCGCCCGTTCGACCGCTTCTGGAGCTCGGCGGCCAGCTTGACGCGCTGGGCTTCGCCGCCGGACAGCGTGGTGGCCGGTTGGCCCAGGCGGACGTACCCCAGGCCGACGTCCACCAGCGTGTTCAGGTGGCGGGCGATCGGTGAAAATGCCGCGAAGAACTCTGCCCCCTCCTCGATGGGCATGTTTAGCACGTCCGCGATGGTCTTGCCCTTGTAGTGCACCTCGAGTGTCTCGCGGTTGTACCGCGCGCCGTGGCACACCTCGCACGGAACGTAGACGTCGGGCAGGAAGTTCATCTCGATCTTCAGGGTGCCGTCACCGGAGCAGGCCTCACAGCGCCCGCCCTTGACGTTGAAGGAGAAGCGGCCCGGCATATAGCCGCGGACCTTGGCCTCGGTGGTCTCGGCGAACAGCTTGCGGATGTTGTCGAACACGCCGGTGTAGGTCGCCGGGTTGGAGCGCGGAGTGCGTCCGATCGGGCTCTGGTCCACGTGGACCACCTTGTCCAGGTGTTCGAGCCCCTGGACCGTGCGGTGCCGCCCGGCCACCTGCTTGGCGCCGTTGAGCTTGTTGGCCAGGACCTTGTACAGGATCTCGTTGACCAGGGTCGACTTGCCGGAGCCGCTTACCCCTGTCACCGCCGTGAACAGCCCCAGCGGGAACGCGGCGTCGACGTTGATGAGGTTGTTTTCGCGCGCCCCGACGACCTTCAGCTCACGCTTTTTGTCGTACTTGCGGCGCTTCTTGGGGATCTCGATCTTCTTGCGCCCCGAAAGGTAGTCGCCCGTGAGCGATTCCGTGTTCTCGAGGAGGGCCTTGTAGGAACCGGAATGGACCACTTGCCCGCCGTGTTCCCCCGCCCCCGGCCCGATGTCCACGATCCAGTCCGCTTCGTGGATGGTGTCTTCATCGTGCTCGACAACAATGAGCGTGTTGCCCATGTCCCTCAGCCGGGTGAGGGTCTCGATGAGCCGGCGGTTGTCCCTCTGATGCAGGCCGATGGAGGGCTCATCGAGGACGTAGAGAACGCCCACGAGGCCGGAACCGATCTGGGTGGCGAGCCGGATGCGCTGCGCCTCGCCGCCGGACAGGGTTGCCGACGGGCGTTCAAGGTTCAGGTATTCCAGGCCGACGTCCAACAGGAACGTCAGCCGGGCCTGGATTTCCTTGAGGACCTGGTGGGCGATCTGCGCCTCGCGTCCTGTCAGGACAAGGTTGTTGAGGAACTCGGCACACTCGCGCATGGGCAGCGCAGCCACCTCGGCGATCGACTTGCCGTTGATGAGGACGGACAGCGACGCCGGGTTCAGGCGTGCGCCGTTGCAGGCGGGGCAGGGAACCTGCCGCATGTATTCCTCGTAGCGGTCGCGGGCCCAGTCGGAGTCCGTTTCGCCGTGCTTGCGGTGCACATACTGAATGGCGCCCTCGAAGCCTGTGCTGTACTTGCGCTCCCGGCCAAACCTGTTGCGGTACTGGACCACCACCTTGTGGTCTTTTCCGTGGAGGACGGTCTGGCGGACGTCGGCCGGCAGTTTTTCCCACGGGGTGTCCATGGAGAAACCGAGTTCCTTGGCCAGTCCGTCGAGGAGCCGGTTCCAGTATTCCGTGGTGGCTGTGCCGAGTGACCACGGGGCTATGGCGCCTTCACCCAGCGAGAGCTCCGGGTTGGGGACGATGAGTTCCTCGTCAACCTCGAGCTTGGTGCCAATGCCGCTGCAGGCGGAGCAGGCGCCGAAGGGGTTGTTGAACGAGAACGATCTCGGTTCGATTTCGTCGATGGCCAGCGGATGCTCGTTGGGGCAGGCAAGGTTCTCGGAAAAGGCACGCAGGCGGCCGTTATCATCGGCGTCCAGGTCAACGAAGTCGGCCAGCACGCGCCCCTCGGCAAGGCCGAGGGCCGTTTCGATGGAGTCCGTCAGGCGCTGCCTGATGCCCTCCTTGACCACCAGCCGGTCGACCACCACCTCGATGGTGTGCTTGAACTGTTTGCCAAGCTTGGGTGGGTCGCTGAGCTGGACGGGCTCGCCGTCCACCCGGGCGCGCGAGTAGCCCTTCGCGGTCAGCTCCTTGAAGAGGTCCACGAATTCACCCTTGCGGCCCCGCACGACGGGCGCGAGGATCTGGAAGCGTGTGCCGTCCTCCAGTTCCAGCAGCTGGTCCACAATCTGCTGGGGCGTCTGCTTGATGACCGGTTCGCCGCAGACAGGGCAGTACGGACGGCCCACGCGTGCCCACAGGAGGCGCATGTAGTCGTAGATTTCGGTGATGGTGCCGACCGTTGAGCGCGGGTTCTTGCTCGTGGACTTCTGGTCGATCGAGACCGCGGGCGAAAGGCCTTCGATGAAGTCGACGTCGGGCTTGTCCACCTGCCCCAGGAACTGCCGGGCATAGGCCGAGAGGGACTCGACATAGCGGCGCTGGCCCTCGGCGAAGATGGTGTCAAAAGCGAGGGACGACTTGCCTGAGCCGGACAGCCCGGTGAAGACGATCATGGCGTCGCGGGGAAGGTCGAGGTCGACGTTGCGCAAGTTGTGTTCGCGCGCGCCCTTGACGACCAGGCGGGAGAGATCCGGGCGGGCCGGTTTGGGGTGGTTCAGCGGCACGACGGCGGAGTGGGCATCAACGGCTGTTTCTTCAGCTACGGCTTTAGGCACGGACTAATGCTAATCGAAAACTTCTTCGAATATCCATGCGGCTTCGCTATCCGGCATCGTAGGCCGCCGCCAGCAGGTGGACAGCCTCGGCGAACGTGGCGCCCTGGGATTTGGCGGCGGCGGCATATTCGGCAGCAGCCTCCGATAAGACGCCCCACCGTTCGTCACGGGCGCATACCACGGTGCCGTTCCTGCCCTTGGTGGCGACGACGCCGGCAGCCTCGAGCTCTTTGTAGGCTCTGGCGACAGTGTGCGGGGCTACGCCGAGAACACCGGCAAGGTTCCTGACGGCGGGCAGCCGGGTTCCCGGGGCAATCTTTCCCTGGTCAGCCTGTTCGATGATGTGGAGCCGCAGCTGTTCGTAGAGCGCCACGGAGCTGCCGTGGTTGGGCTTCCACTGCCCCGGGAAGGCTTCGCCGGTGCTCACAGGCCCGGCTCCTGCACGCCGGGCTGGCCGGCGACGTGGTGGTCCGGGTCCTGTTCCCCGTCTATGCCGCGGAACTGGGCGTTGTAGAGGCGCCGGTAGTGTCCGTCCACGGACAGCAGGCTGCGGTGGGTTCCCTGTTCAACGATGCGTCCGTGATCCATGACCAAGATTAGATCAGCGTCACGCACTGTGGACAAACGGTGGGCGATAACGAAGCTGGTTCTCCCCTGCCTTAGCCTGCTCATCGCCAGCCTGATCTGCACTTCCGTCCGGGTGTCCACCGAGCTCGTGGCTTCGTCCAGGATCAGGACGCTGCGGCCCGCAAGCTGTGCGCGGGCGATGGTGATGAGCTGCCGCTGCCCCTGGCTCAGGGAGTCACCGTCGTTTCCCAGTACGGTGGAATAACCGGCCGGCAGGGACCGGACAAAGTGGTCAACGTGGCTTGCCTCGGCCGCGGCCACAATCTCGGCGTCGCTGGCCCCCGGCGCGCCGTACTCGATGTTTTCGCTGATAGTGCCGCTGAACAGCCAGACATCCTGCAGCACCACGCCGAAGTTTGACCGCAGCGAATCCAGCGGCACGGAGGCGATGTCCGTGCCGTCAATGGTGATGCGGCCCGAGTCCAGCTCGTAGAAGCGCATGAGCAGATTGACCACGGTGGTCTTGCCCGCTCCTGTGTGCCCCACGATGGCCACAGTCTCGCCCGGACGGACCGAGAAGGACAGTCCGCTGACCGCCTCGACCTCCGGGGTGTACCCAAACGTCACGTCCTCGAACTCGATCCGACCGCGGAGGATTGGCTGGCGGACCTGCGCCGGGTCCTCGCGCGGGATCTCGGCCGCGTCCAGGAGGGAAAAAACGCGATCCGCCGACGCGGCACAGGACTGCATCAGCGTGAGCATCCCGCCGATCTGGCCCATGGGCTGCGTGAACAGCCGGCTGAACTGGATGAACGCCTGGATGCCGCCAATGGTCATGGCCCCGGCCGCCACCTGGAGGGCTCCCACCACGGCCACGGCTACGTAGTTGAGGTTGGCCACGAACACCATGAGCGGCTGCACGGCCCCGGACACATACTGGGCGCGTGCGCTGGTGCGGGCCAGCCGGTCGTTGCTGCGCCCGAAGATTGCCGCCGCGGCCTCCTGCTGCCCAAAGGCCTTGATCACTTCATGGCCGGTGACGAATTCCTCGATGTGCGCGTTCAGGTCACCGGTGGACGCCCACTGGGCCGCGAAGTAGACCTGCGACTGGCGTGCCATCCACACCGTGATGAGGGTGGATACCGGAACCGACAGGAGGGCGATGGCAGCGAGCAGCGGGGAGATCCAGAGCATCATGGCCAGCGAGCCGCACAGCATCAGCACGGACATGATGAGCTGCGTCAGCAGCTGGTTGAGGGCCTGGGAGATGTTGTCGACGTCGTTGGTGGCCCGGCTGAGCACGTCGCCCCTGGTCTGCTCCTGGAAATGCCCCGACGGCAACCGGTGGAGTTTCTCCTCGACGGCGGAGCGGAGCCCGAACACCAGCCGCTGCACCGCGCTGGCGGTCAGGGCCCCCTGGACCCAGTTGAAGAGTGACGTGCCGAGGTACATGAGCGCCACCACGAGAAGCAGCCCGGCCAGCCGTCCCTCGTCGAAGGTGCCGCCCACCAAGGGTTCGACGACGACGTCTGTGGCGTCGCCCAGGAGTTTGGGTGCCGCCACGTTCAGCGCCGCGAATCCGCAGGTGGCGGCAATGGCTATGAGCATCCGGCCCCTGACAGGGCGCAGCAGGCCGATCAGTCGTGCGGCCGCCGGAAGGAAGGCGCCCCCCTTCCTGTCAGCGAGGTGCGCGCCTTTCATGGCTGCTCGTCCAGGGCGAGCTGCAACTCGGCAATCTCCCGGTAGGCCGGCGAGGTGCCAAGAAGTTCTGAATGGGTGCCCTGGGCCACCAGCCGGCCGTCGTTCAGGACGAGGATCTGGCTGGCGTGCATGATGGTGGGGATCCGCTCGGCGATGATGATCACAGTGGCCGCCTCCAGGGCAGGCACCAGGGCCTGCCGGACGGCGGCTTCGGTGGCGTAGTCCAATGCCGAGAAGCTGTCATCGAACAGGAAGAGGTCCGCTTTCCGCAGCGCCGCGCGCGCAATGCAGAGCCGCTGCCGCTGGCCCCCCGAAAGTCCTGCCCCGCCCTGAACGACCGCGGCATACAGCCCGCCCGGAAGGCTGCTGACAAAGTCGTCCGCCTGCGCCATCCGCAGAACCTGCCACAAGTCGTCGTCCGTGGCGTCGGGTGACGCCATCCTGAGGTTCCCGGCAACGGTGCCCGAAAACAGGTAGGAGTGCTGCGGCACAACGGCCATCCGGGCCCGCAGGTGGTCGGCGGACAGGTCCCGGACGTCCCGTCCGCCAAACCGCACCTCACCCGCGGTGGCGTCCAGGAACCGTGGCAGGAGGTTCAGAAGCGTGGTCTTGCCGCTGCCGGTTGCACCGATGATGGCCGTGGTGGTGCCGGGACGGGCCGTGAAGGAGATGTCGGCCAGCACGGGCGATTCCGCCCCCGGATAGGCGAAGGAGACACGCCGGAACTCCACGGTTCCGCCGGGCACGGTTCCGCCGTTGACGGTTCCGCCCGCGGCATGTCCGCCGGGGCGGCTCCCGGTGCGGGTGTCGCCCTTCGCCGGTGATGGCGGAGCAGCCGCCCCGTCGGCGGAGGCGTGCCGCCCGGCGCCGGCGTGCGTGCGGACGGCGGGCGCCGGAACGACGTCGAGCACCTCCTGGATGCGTTCGGCGCAGACGGCCGCGCGGGGTGCGGTCATAAACACGTACATCGCCATCATGATGGCGAGCAGGATCTGCAGGATGTAGGCGATGAAGGCCGTGAGGGCGCCCACCTGCATCCGGCCGCTTTGAATGAGGTGTCCGCCGAACCAGACCACGGCCACCGAGGAGAGGTTTACCACGATCATGATGACGGGAAGCATGCCGGCCACCAGGAGCGCCGACTGGAGATTGTTGCCCGTCAGCTTCCGGTTCGCCTCGGCGAACCGGGAAGCCTCGTGCTTCTGCCGGACGAACGCGCGGATGACATTGGCCCCGATAATCTGTTCGCGCAGAATCCGCGTAATGCCGTCGATGAGGGCCTGCCCTTGCCGGTACAGCGGAATGAGGCGGCGGACTATGACGTACATGATGAGCACCAGCAGCGGAACAATGGCAATGACGACGCCGGAGAGGGTGGCATCCTGCTGGATTGCCAGGATGACCCCTCCGATGCCCATGACGGGGGCCGCGGCCAGCATGGTGAAGACCAGCACAGCGAAGGTCTGGATTTGCTGGACATCATTCGTGGCCCGTGTCACGAGGCTCGGGGTGCCAAAGGAGCCGACTTCCTGGGACGACATGGCCTGGACCCTGTCGAACAGCTCCCGCCTCAGCCGGTGCCCGAGCCGCATGGCCACCACGGCGCCAAGGTAGCCGGCGCCAAGGGCGGCACCCGCCTGTACGGCGGTCAGGGCCATCATCCAGCCGCCGAGGCGGACGATCACGTCGGGCTGGCGTGCGAGGATGCCGTCGTCGATAATGCTGGCGTTCAGCGTGGGGAGCAGCAGGTTCCCTGCCGTCTGCACCACCTGCAGGACAACGATGGTCCAGACTGCGGCCCGGTGCTCTCCGAGGAGTCGGATCATCAGGCCAAAAAGCACCGCACCTCCTCCATCACTAGGACCGACCGGGAGCCTTCCTGACCGCCCCCATAGCCGCTCCGTCATTGTAAGCCACATCACATCGATGCGGATGTGGTGCTGAAGGCGTGGCGCGGGCTCCTAGCGTGCCCGCTGGACGGACACGCTAGGCGGGCCCGCCTACAGCTTGCGCGCCACGGCGAAGATCCGGCGGAACGGGTAGACCGTCCCGTATTCGGACGCAGGGTAGGCCACGGCGAGGCTGGCTGCGTATTCGGCTTCAAACGCCGCCACGTCATCGGGCGAAAGAGCACCCAGCACGGGCCGGAGGCCGGTGCCCCGCACCCATTCCAGGACGGCGTTTTCACCGGGAAGTACCTGCTGGTAGGTGGTCTCCCAGGCGTCGGCCGCGCATCCGGCGTCGAGCATGATCTCGAGGTAGCGGGCAGGGGTGGCCACGGCGTCATCGTGGCGCAGGACGCCGCCGAGCTTGGCCGCCCAGGCGCCCGACTCTGCGAGCTCCCGCATCAGGATGTGGGACGCGGAGGTGAAATTGCCCGGCACCTGCAGCGCGAACCACGCCCCGGGCGTCAGCTCGTTCAGCCACCGGGAGAGCATTTCCTCGTGCCCCGGCACCCACTGCAGCGCGGCGTTGCTGACAACGACGTCGGTCTCCGGGGACGGCGCCCACGAGGCGATGTCGCCGAGGCGGTATTCCAGCAGAGGTGCGGCCTGCGCGTACGCGGCGGATTGGGCGAGCATGTCCGCGGAGGAGTCCAGGCCGATGACACGGGCTCCGGGCCAGCGCGCGGCGAGCGTTGCCGTCAGGTTGCCGGGGCCGCATCCCAGGTCAACGACCTCCCGCGGTGCCGCGGCCTCGATGCGGCCGGTCAGGTCAAAGAACGGGCGCTGCCGGTAGTCACCAAACTGGACGTATTTGGCGGGATCCCACTGCACATGGCCTCCGGGTTGCTCGTGAAAGTTTGACCCTGGCGCGGCGCCCGTTGCCGGGCCTGCGCCAAAGGGTCCGGATATTGCGAGCCTAGTGCGGGACCGGGCTGAACGCACGCCGTGAAGGCACTGGCACTAAGCTGGAAGGCAATGAAACTCGTTGAACAGCTCCCCGCCCCGGCCGCACGGATCACCACGGGAACGGGCAACGACCCGGACGCGCTGTACATGCGGTTCGTGGAGTGGACGGAAAGCCGGGGACTGGAGCTTTATGCCGCCCAGGATGAAGCCATCATGGAGCTCGCGTCCGGCACCAACGTGATCCTGGCGACACCCACGGGATCGGGCAAATCACTCGTGGCCATCGCCGCACATTTCCAGGCCATGGCCCGCGGGGAACGGAGCTACTACACCGCCCCCATCAAGGCCCTGGTCTCGGAGAAATTCTTTGCCCTGTGCGAGATCTTCGGAGCCGAGAACGTGGGGATGATCACCGGCGATTCGGGTGTGAACCAGGACGCCCCGATCATCTGCTGCACGGCGGAGATCCTCGCCAACATCGCGCTGCGCGAAGGGGCCTCGGCGGAACTCGGCGCGGTCATCATGGATGAGTTCCACTTCTATTCCGATCCCCAGCGCGGCTGGGCGTGGCAGGTTCCGCTGCTGGAGCTGCCCCAGGCCCAGTTCCTGCTGATGTCCGCGACCCTCGGCGACGTCAGCCGCTTCGAGGCCGGCATGACCGAACTCACCGGCCGGCCCACCACCACCGTCAGCTCCGCGGAGCGCCCCATCCCGCTGCACTACTACTACCACCAGACCCCCGTGCACGAGACGCTCGAGGAACTGCTGTCCACCAGGCAGGTTCCGGTCTACGTGGTGCACTTCAGCCAGGCCGAAGCCATTGAGCGTGCCCAGACGCTGATGAGCATCAACGTCTGCAGCCGCGAGGAGAAGGACAAGATCGCCGAACTCATCGCGAATTTCCGCTTCGCCGCCGGCTTCGGCAAGACACTGAACCGCCTGGTCCGGCACGGGATCGGCGTCCACCACGCCGGCATGCTGCCGAAGTACCGCCGGCTCGTGGAGCAGCTCGCCCAGGCGGGCCTCCTGAAGGTCATCTGCGGCACCGACACCCTGGGCGTGGGGATCAACGTGCCCATCCGGACCGTCCTGCTCACCGCACTCAGCAAGTACGACGGCGTGCGGACCCGGCTGCTCAATTCCCGCGAATTCCATCAGATCGCAGGACGGGCCGGCCGCGCCGGCTACGACACCGCGGGAACGGTGGTGGTCCAGGCTCCGGACCATGTGGTGGAGAACGCCAAGGCGATGGCCAGGGCCACCGCCAAGTTCGGCGACGACCAGAAAAAACTGCGCCAGGTGGTCAAGAAAAAGCCGCCGGAGGGATTCGTCTCCTGGGGAGAACCCACCTACAACCGGCTTGTGGAGTCCGCTCCGGAGACCCTCACGTCAAGCTTCACGGTGACCCACGCGATGCTCATGAACCTGATGGAACGGCCCGGCGACCCCTTTGCGGCCACGCGGCGCCTGCTCACCGAGAACCATGAACCGCGGTCTTCGCAGCTCCGGCTCATGAAGAAGGCGCTGGCAATCTACCGCGAGCTCCTCGCCGCCGAAGTGGTGGAACGCATTCCGGCCGCCGAGCAGGAGCCGGACGGGCGCACCGTGCGGCTCACCGTCCACCTCCAGGCCAACTTTGCCTTGAACCAGCCGCTCTCCCCGTTTGCCTTGGCGGCCCTGGAACTCCTGGACCCGGAGTCGCCGTCGTATGCCCTGGACGTGGTCTCGGTGATCGAAGCGACGCTGGAAAAGCCGCGGCAGATCCTCTCCGCCCAGCAGAAGAAGGCCCGCGGCGAAGCCATCGCGGCGATGAAGGCCGACGGCATCGAGTACGAGCAGCGCATGGCCATGCTGGACGAAGTCACCTACCCGCAGCCGCTCGGGGAAATCCTGAGCGAGGCCTTCGAGGTTTACCGCAAAGCCGCGCCGTGGGTGGGCGACTTCGAGCTTGCCCCGAAGTCGATCATCAGGGACATGTATGAGCGGGCCATGAACTTCGGCGAATTCGTCCAGTTCTATGGCCTGGCCCGCTCCGAAGGCATCGTGCTGCGCTACCTCGCCGACGGCTTCAAGGCCCTGCGGCAGACGGTTCCGCAGGACGCCCTCCGCGAGGACCTTGAGGACCTCATCGCCTGGCTCGGCGAACTGGTGCGCCAGGTCGATTCGAGCCTGCTGGACGAGTGGGAGGAGCTGACGTCCGGAGCCGCTCCGACTCCCCACGACGCCCCGCCTCCCCCGCCGCCGTCGCTGACGTCGAACATCCGGGCCTTCCGCGTCATGGTCCGGAACGAGATGTTCCGGCGCGTGGAGCTCTTCGCGGACGAGGACGCCGCCGCGCTGGGCGGGCTCGACGGCGATGCCGGCTGGGATGCGGACCGCTGGGAAGACGTGCTCGATGACTACTTCGACGAACACGACGACATCGGCACCGGCCCCGACGCCCGCGGGCCGGGGCTGCTGATGATCACCGAGGGTCCGGAGGTGTGGAAGGTCCGCCAGATCTTTGAGGACCCCGCGGGCAACCACGACTGGGGCATCTCGGCCGAGGTTGATCTTGCCGCCTCGGACGAGACCGGCACCGCTGTGGTCCGGGTGACTGATGTCAACAGGCTCTGACTGTCAACAGGCTTTGACCGCCAGGCCCGTCCGGAAAGGACCAAGTAAGCTCGGAACATGAGCGTAATCCGTCCCGCAACTCCGACCGACGTCCCGGCAATCCTGCAGATGATCCATGAACTGGCCATCTATGAAAAGGAACCGGATGCCGTCCGGAACACGCCGGAAATGCTCACGGAAGTGCTTTTCGGTGAGAACCCGCGGGTGTTCGCCAACATGGCCGAGAACGACGCCGGCGAGGTCCGGGGCTTCGCGCTGTGGTTCCTGAACTACTCGACGTGGGAAGGCGTCCACGGCATTTACCTGGAGGACCTCTACGTCACCCCGGATGCGCGCGGCGAGGGCCACGGAAAGGCGCTCCTGCAGCATCTGGCGGAAACCGCCGTCGAACGCGGTTATGCCCGCGTTGAGTGGAGCGTCCTGGACTGGAACGAGCCCTCCATCAATTTCTACCGGAAACTGGGGGCGTTCCCGATGGAGGAATGGTCCACATTCCGGCTCACCGGCCCCGCACTGGCCGCGTTCGGAACGCGCTCTGAGGCGGGCGTCCGTGGCTGAGGCCGCCGTGGCCGCGGCAGTCCACACCGTCAGGGCCAGGCACGAGTTCCGGGGAATGCGCACGGCGGAGCACTATTTCACCGTCCCCCTGGACCACTTTGCGTCGCCGGACGCCGGCACCGCCGGGGAGACCATCACGGTGTTCGCCCGGGAATACGTGTCCGCGGAGCACAGCGAAGCCGCCGCGGCAGCGCTGCCATGGCTCCTCTACCTGCAGGGCGGCCCCGGCGGCCGCGGCAACCGGTTCACCGCCCTGGGCGGCTGGAGCAAGGCCGCCGCGAAGGATTTCCGGATTCTCATGCTGGACCAGCGAGGAACAGGGCTGTCCTCCCCGGTCGACCGCAACACCCTGCCGGCGCGCGGGGACGCCGCCGCCCAGGCACGCTACCTTGAACACTTCCGGGCCGATTCGATCGTGGCCGATGCCGAGCTGATCCGCCAGGCGCTTGGTTCGGAGCCGTGGAGCATCTACGGGCAGAGCTACGGCGGCTTTTGCGCGCTCACCTACCTGTCGTTCGCACCTGCCGGCCTCAGGGAGGTGCTCATCACCGGCGGCCTGGCACCGCTCAACGGCCCCGCTGACAGGGTCTACCGCGAGACATTCAAGCGCGTGGCCGCCCGGAATGCCCAGTACTTCGGCTGGTATCCGGAAGACCGGGAGACCGTGAACCGGATCGCCCGCCACCTTCGCGGCACCGACGAGTTCCTGCCGGGCGGCGAACGCCTCACGGTGGAAAGGTTCCAGATGGTTGGCTCCTACCTCGGCGGGAACACGCGGGTGGACGGGCTGCACAATTTGCTGGAGGACGCCTTCGTGGAGACAGCCGTGGGCGTGCGGCTGTCGGATGCGTTCCTTGAACAGGTCCGCTCGCTCGTTTCCCGCGCAGCCAACCCCCTCTACGCGCTGATGCACGAATCCATCTACGGCCAGGGCATGGCGACGGACTGGGCGGCCTGGCGGGTCCTGAGGGAGTTCCCCGAGTTCAGTCCGGAGGCCCCCGACGTGCTGCTGACCGGCGAAATGGTCTACCCGTGGTACTTCGAGCAGGATAAGGCCCTTCGCCCGCTGAAGGAGGTGGCGGAGCTGCTGGCGGCCAAGGCTGACTGGAAGCCGCTTTATGATCCGGCGCAGCTGGCCGCAAATACGGTCCCGGCTGCCGCCGCGGTCTATCACGATGACATCTACGTGGAGCACGGGCTCTCACTCGAGACCGCCGCGGCGGTGCGGGGACTCCAGGCGTGGGAGTCCGGCGATTTCCACCACGACGGCATTGCCGACGACGGCGAAGCGATCTTCGGCCGGCTCCTGGGCATGGTCCGTTCAGTCCGGAGCTGAGCCACCTCGGCCGACGCTCCGGACAGGCTGCCCTCCGGCGGCCGGCTGGAGCCGCCCGGTCACCAGGACGAAGACCGCGGCGGCCAGGACCGCGGCACCGAGTACGCCGCCGGCCAGGTTCAGGCCGAGGTATCCGGCCCAGCTGAGGACCAGGCCCGACACAGCGCCCCCGGCCGCGCCCGCCGCGCCCATCAGCATGTCCGAGACACCCTGGACCACCACCCGGTCCTGCTGGTCCACACTTTCCGCCAGGAGGGTTGACCCGGCGATGGTCGCAGCGGACCAGCCCAGGCCGAGGAGCACCAGCCCCACGGCAACGGTCCCGGCAGAGCTCTGCCCGTAGCCGGCCACCAGAACGGCCGAAACGATGGTGCAGAGACCCAGGGCGATGGTCTGCAGCCTGCCCATCTTGTCCGTAAGCCAGCCCAGTACCGGCGAGAGCGCAAACATCCCGGCGATGTGCAGCGAGATGGTGAAGCCGATGATGACCAGGGCAGCGCTTCCGGCCGTGTGGCTGCCGTGGGCCCCGGGGCCCGCGACGAGCGCCTGCAGGTGGAGCGGCGTCATGGACATCACCCCCACCATCACGGCGTGCGCCCCGACGACGGCGGCCAGGGCGAGGATGGCGGCGGGCGCATGCCGGACGGCGCGCAGGCCCCTGCTGAGTGAACTGCCGAGCCGCGCCGGTTGTCCGGCTGCCGCTGGTTGTCCGGCTGCCGCCTCGGCTGCCGCCAGCCGACGGGCGAAGAGGAGCGGGTCCGGGCGGAGTCCGACGATCAGCAGCGCCGTGGCCAGCAGCAGTCCCGCCGCCGAGATCACGAACGGCCCTGCGATGGGCGGCAGCCCGAGGGCCTGGCCCACCACGGCGCCGGGCTGGATCAGGTTGGGCCCGGCAACGGCTCCGATCGTGATGGCCCAGACGACGGCGGAGAGCGAACGGCCGCGGTGTGCGGGATCCGCGAGGTCGACGGCGGCGAACCGGGCCTGCAGGTTGGCCGCCGTGCCCACGCCGACGCCCGCGGCGCCGACCGCCAGGAAGACGAAGATCCCCGAAACGACGGACGCCACGATCAGCAAGGCGCCCGCGAGGGCTGCCGCGAGTCCGGTGGCCAGGCTGACTCGGCGGCCGCGGCGTTCGGCAAGCGAGGCCAGGGGCAGCGCAGCCAGGGCAGCGGCGAGGGTCATCATGGTGGCAACCGAACCGGCCCAGGATTCGGAACCGGTCAGATCGACGGCCAGCAGGGAGCCGATGGAAACGGTTGCGCCGGTGCCGATTGCGCTGAGGAGCTGGGCGGATCCCAGGAGCACGACGGTGCGCCGCTGCACCTGCCGCTGGTCCGGCTCAGCCCGGGAAGTGGTGGCCATCCTCCGAGCATAGTCCGCACGGGCGGCGGCAAACACGGGTTAAAACTGACAACCCCGGTCACGGAGTGACCGGGGTTGTCAGTGAAAAAGGTCGATTAAAGCGGGGCTGTTAGTCGACGTCGCTGAGGCTCTTCCGGGCGTCCTCCTCGAGGCGGGCGTCCAGCTTGGCCTTCTGTGCGCCCGAGCTGACCAGGCTGGCGATCACGGCGATGATGATGGTGCCGACGATGACCCCGAGGGAGACGTAGGTGGGGATCTCCGGAGCCCACTCGATGTGGTGCCCGCCGTTGATGAACGGAAGCTCGTTGACGTGCATGGCGTGCAGGACCAGCTTCACGCCGATGAACGCCAGGATGATGGACAGCGCGTGCTTGAGGTACACGAGACGGTTCATGAGCCCGCCGAGCAGGAAGTAGAGCTGGCGGAGGCCCATCAGCGCAAAGATGTTCGCGGTGAAGACGATGAACGCGCTCTGGGTCAGGCCGAAGATTGCCGGAATGGAGTCCACGGCGAACAGCAGGTCCGTCATGCCGATGGTGACAAAGACGACCAGCATGGGGGTGAAGACCTTCCTGCCGTCCACCGCGGTGCGGAGCTTGCCGCCGTCGAACTTCTCCGACATGGGGAAGACCTTGCGGAGCTTCGCGATAATCGCGTTCTCCGTTTCCTCCTCTTCCTCGCCCTCGTCCTGTGCCTGCTTCCAGGCGGTCCAGAGCAGGAACGCGCCGAAGATATAGAAGACCCAGCTGAACTGCTCGATCACGATGGCACCGAGCATGATGAAGATGCCGCGCAGGACCAGCGCAATGATGATGCCCACCATCAGCACCTCCTGCTGGTACTTACGCGGTACCGAGAAGCGCGCCATGATGATGATGAAGACGAAGAGGTTGTCGATGCTGAGGCTGTATTCCGTCACCCAGCCTGCAACGAACTGGCCGCCGTACTCAGCGCCGGCAAACATGAACATGGCACCGGCGAACACCAGGGCCAGCGCCACGTAGAAGGCGACCCACAGGCCGGCTTCCTTCATGGAGGGCTCATGGGGACGCCGCAGCACCAGAAGCAGGTCCAGCAGGAGGATGATGCCGAGGGCGACGAACGAGCCGACCTCAAACCAGACGGGAAGTTGCACAGGGATACCTTTCGCAGGGTACAGAAAACCGGTGTAAGTCTCTCCGGCGAACCTGTGCACTTGGTGCTGAATTGGTTGCCCGCTACGCCCGGCAAGGCATCTGTGCCCTGCGTGTTGACGTCCGTAGCGCTTGGGATACTCCCCTACGTGACCTCAACTTTACCTTAGAGGCGGCCCCTCCCGCGTCCACGCCGTGCCGGGCTGCGTCACACTCAGGCGTGCCCGGCCGCGTGCATCTGGCGGAGTTCCTTTTTCAGCTCGCTCACTTCGTCGCGGAGCCGGGCGGCCAGCTCGAACTGCAGCTCCGCGGCGGCGCCGTGCATCTGCTCCGTCAGCTGTTCGATCAGCCCAACCAAGTCCTCGGCGGGCGCCGCCGCCAGCCCGTCCGCCCGGACGGTCGCCGCACCCTTGGCCGCCGACTTGCCCCGTTTGGCGCCCTTGGCCAGGCGGTTGTTGTTCAGCAGTTCCTGGGTGTCGGCGTCCTCCTTGGCAAGCTGGTCGGTGATGTCTGCGATCTTCTTCCGCAAGGGCTGCGGGTCCACGCCGTTTTCGGTGTTGTAGGCAACCTGGATGGCGCGGCGCCGGTTGGTCTCGTCGATCGCGTGCGCCATGGAGTCGGTGATGCGGTCCGCGTACATGTGCACCTGCCCTGACACGTTCCTGGCGGCGCGGCCGATGGTCTGGATCAGTGAGGTGGACGAGCGCAGGAAGCCTTCCTTGTCCGCATCCAGGATGCTCACGAGCGACACTTCAGGCAGGTCAAGGCCTTCGCGGAGCAGGTTGATGCCAACAAGGACGTCAAACGTTCCCATCCGCAATTCGCGGAGCAGTTCCACGCGGCGGAGGGTGTCCACGTCCGAGTGCAGGTACTCCACTTTGACGCCGTGCCCCAGGAGGTAGTCGGTGAGGTCCTCGGCCATGCGCTTAGTGAGCGTGGTGACCAGGACGCGTTCGTTCTTCTCGGTGCGGGTCCTGATCTCATCCAGGAGGTCGTCGATCTGGCCCTTGGTGGGTTTGACGACGACCTCGGGGTCGATCAGGCCGGTGGGACGGATGATCTGCTGGACAAAGCCGTCCGCCTTGCCGAGCTCGTACTTGCCCGGGGTGGCGGACAGGTAGACCGTCTGGCCCACGCGGTCCTGGAACTCATCCCACTTGAGCGGGCGGTTGTCCATGGCCGAGGGCAGCCGGAAGCCATGGTCCACCAGGTTCCGCTTGCGCGACATGTCGCCCTCGTACATGGCACCGATCTGGGGCACGGTGACGTGGGATTCATCAATCACCAGGAGGAAGTCGTCCGGGAAGTAGTCCATGAGGCAGTGCGGCGCGGTTCCGCGGGCGCGGCCGTCGATGTGCGACGAATAGTTCTCGATACCGTTGCAGAAGCCCATCTGCTGCATCATCTCGAGGTCGTACGTGGTGCGCATCCGGAGCCGCTGGGCCTCCACGAGCTTGTTCTGGCTCTCGAGCACCGAGAGCCGCTCGGCAAGTTCGTCTTCGATTCGCTTGATCGCCCGGCTCATCCGTTCCGGACCGGCCACGTAGTGCGAGGCCGGGAAGACGTACATCTCGGTCTCGTCCCGGATGACCTCCCCGGTGAGCGGGTGCAGCGTATGGATGTTCTCAATCTCGTCGCCAAAGAACTCGATCCGGACAGCAAGCTCTTCGTACATCGGAATGATTTCGACGGTGTCGCCGCGGACCCGGAACGTGCCGCGGTGGAAGTCCATGTCGTTGCGGGTGTATTGCATGGAGACGAATTTCCGGAGCAGATCGTCGCGGTTCATCTCCGCCCCCTTGCGGAGGGTCACCATGCCGGCGATGTACTCTTCCGGCGTGCCGAGGCCGTAGATGCAGGAGACTGTGGCCACGACGATCACGTCGCGGCGGGTGAGCAGCGCGTTGGTGGCGGAGTGCCGGAGCCGCTCCACTTCCTCGTTAACGGACGAGTCCTTCTCAATGAAGGTGTCCGTCTGAGCCACGTAGGCCTCGGGCTGGTAGTAGTCGTAGTAGGAGACGAAGTACTCAACCGCGTTGTTGGGCAGCAGTTCGCGGAACTCGTTGGCCAGCTGCGCGGCGAGGGTCTTGTTCTGGACCATCACCAGGGTGGGCCGCTGGACCTGCTCGATCAGCCAGGCAGTGGTGGCGCTCTTTCCGGTACCCGTGGCGCCCAGGAGCACCACATCCTTCTCGCCGTTTTTGATTCGTTCGGTGAGTTCGGCGATGGCCGCCGGCTGGTCGCCGGCCGGCTTGAACTCGCTGATGACCTCGAAGGGCGCAACGACGCGGTTGATCTCCTGCGCAAGACTCATGTATCTAATCTACCGCCGGCCACTGACAGGAACTCCTGATTCAGCTTTGGGCGGTACCGGGCCCGGCGCCGGATCCAACACCGGAGGTGCTTCCGGATTCGTACGACGGCGGCTGCCAGCCGCTGATTTCCGCCCACCGTTCCATGCCGGGGCCTGCGATCGCCGTGAACCACGGTTCCTTGGCGGCGGCGTACCCGGAGGTGGTCACGTCGGCCGCATGCAGGGCGGCCAGCCTCCGCTTTTCGGCAAGATAGGCAGCCAGGGCATCCGGATCCGCCGTCAGCCAGTCCCTGAAGCACAGGGCGAAGCGCCACCCAGGCGAGCCGGCAACGCGGACGTGGACGTTCACCGGCCGTCCGGGATCGGCGTTTCCGTGCAGGCGCTTGGACCAGGCGGCCGGATCCGGGCGTCCGGGCTTGGGGCTGTCCAGCAGAATTCCCGGCCAGGCCGGGAAGCCGGCCTGCGCAAGAAGAGGCGCGATCCCGTCCGCGGTGTCCAGGTCCCGGACGGCAAGCTGCAGGTCGATGACGTTCTTCGCGTCCAGCCCCGGCACCGCCGTCGACCCGACATGGTCAACGGCCAGGATCCGGTCCGGAGCGGCAAGTTTAATCCGGGCGGAGAGCTTGGCTGCCTGACGGCGCCACCCGGGATCGTGCTCCGCCAGGACCGGCCCGCCGGACCGGCCGGCAACCCGGGCTTCCTCGATGTTCTGCGCAAACGGCCGGAGCCGTTCTTCCCAGAGCCGGTCCACCGCGTTTCGCAGTTCCTCCGGCGTCCCCGAGTTGTCCAGCACGACGTCGGCTGCGGCGAGCCGGACGTCCCGCGGCGCCTGCGCCGCCATCCGGGAGCGGGCCTCATCCTCCGTCATCCCCCGGTGTTCAACCATCCGCCGCACGCGCGTGCCGTCGGGCGCATCCACCACCACCACGAGGTGGAAGCTGCTTTCCTGGCCGGTTTCGACCAGGAGGGGAATGTCCTGGACCACGACGGCGTCTCCCGGGGCGGCCGCGACCACCGCGGCGGCCTGCTCCCGGACGAGGGGGTGGACGATGCCGTTCAGTTCCTCCCGTGCTGCCGGGTCCCGAAACACGACGGCGCCGAGCCGCGGCCGGTCAAGCCGGCCGCCGGCGTCGAGGATCTCCGGCCCGAAGGCGCGGACGACTGCCGCAAGGCCCGGAGTGCCCGGTTCCACCACGTCACGGGCGATCGCGTCGGCGTCGACGAGTACGGCCCCCAGCTCCCTGAGGCGAGCGGCCACCATGGACTTTCCCGAGGCGATGCCGCCCGTCAACCCGATCTTCAGCACTCCCCAAGACTAAACTGAACCGGTGGCAGACGCGTCAGATCCCCCGGAGAGCAGGACGGCGGCCTACACCTCCCTGGCCGCGGGGCCCGATTTCCGCCAAGAGATAGACATCAAGCGGTCCAGGTTCATCACCGTGCTGCGCCGCGCGGACAACGAAGACGGCGCACGGGCACTGGTGGCAGGACTGCGGCGGGAATTCCATGACGCCCGGCATCACTGCTCCGCCTTCGTCCTGGGCCCGGACCGGGACGTCCAGCGTTCCAGTGACGACGGCGAACCGTCCGGCACGGCCGGGATCCCCATGCTGGAAGCGCTGCTGCGGCGGGAAACCGCGCCCGGGGTGACGGACCTCAGCGACGTGAGTGCCGTCGTCGTGCGCTACTTCGGCGGGATCCTGCTCGGGGCCGGCGGGCTCGTCCGCGCCTACTCCGAGTCGGTCTCCGCCGCCCTGGAGCTCGCTCCCCTGGTGCAGCGCAGGCGGCTGCGCATCTGTGCCGTCCGGGTGCCGCACGGCGCCGCCGGACGCCTTGAGAACGATCTCCGCGGTGCGGGATACGTCATGGCCGAAACCGGCTACGAAGCCCGGTCCACCGTTTTGCGGCTCGCGCTGCCTGACTCGCCGGACTCCCTGGCGGAGGCCGCCGAACGCCTGGCCGCCATGACGGCCGGAAGCGCGAACCTCCAGCCGGAGGGCACGGAATGGATTGACGTTCCCCTGAACCGCTGACTGCTTGCCAGGCTGTTGAGCCTGGCCGCTGAGCCTGACGGTTGAGCAGGAAACGCAATCGTCAGCTTGCTTATCACTTTCCCGCTTCCTAGGGTTGATTGTGCAAGAGAGCACACCAGGATAGAAGGAGGACGAATGTCAGAACACAACATCGCAGGCAAGAGGGTTGCCTTTGTGCTGACGGACGGCGTGGAGCAGGTTGAACTGACCAGCCCGTGGAAGGCCGTCAAGGAGGCCGGCGGCGAACCTGTCCTGGTGGCCCCGAAGAGCGGGAAGCTCCAGGGATTCAAGGGCGTGGACAAGGGCGATACCTTCGACGTCGACCTGACGCTGGCGGAGGCCAACGCTGCCGACTTCCACGCCCTGGTGATCCCCGGCGGAGTCATCAACGCCGACCACCTCAGGGTGAACAAGGATGCCCAGGCGTTCGCCCGGAGCTTCTTTGAGCAGCACAAGCCGGTGGCCGCCATCTGCCACGGCCCCTGGCTCCTCATCGATGCGGGCGTAGTGAAGGGGCGGAACCTCACGTCCTACCACACACTCGCCACGGACCTCCGGAATGCCGGCGCGAACTGGACGGACGAGCAGGTGGTGGTGGACCAGGGCTTCGTCACAAGCCGGAAGCCGGGCGACCTCGCGGCATTCAACGACAAACTGCTGGAGGAAATCGCCGAGGGCGAGCACGCGGGCCAGACCGCCTGACCGCCTGTCCGGGATCTGGCGAAGGCCGGAACTTAACGAAAAGGTGGCCGCCCCCGAAGGGACGGCCACCTTTACGGTGCTACGTAGCTACCAACTGCCTGGGCTCAGAGAGCGGACTCCCGGAGCAGCAAGGGCAATTAGTTGCCGGTCAGCTTCTCACGCAGTGCGGCGAGAGCCTCGTCCGAAGCAAGCGTGCCTGCACCGGTCTCGGCTGCAGCCGGCTCGGAGGAGTAGCTGGTGGTGCCGGAGTCGCTCTCACCGGACGTTGCAGCTGCAGCGTCGTCGGCAGCGTGCTGGGCAACCTGCTTCTTGTGGGCTTCCCAACGGGTCTGGGCGTCAGCGTACTGCTGCTCCCAGGCTGCGCGCTGGTTCTCGTAGCCTTCAAGCCACTCGTTGGACTCCGGGTCGAAGCCCTCCGGGTACTTGTAGTTGCCCTCTTCGTCGTACTCAGCGGCCATGCCGTAGAGTGCCGGATCGAATTCGGTGCTGTCGGCGTCAACGCCCTCGTTTGCCTGCTTGAGGGAGAGGGAGATACGGCGGCGCTCGAGGTCGATGTCGATGACCTTGACGAACAGCTCGTCACCAACGGAGACAACCTGCTCAGCAAGCTCAACGTGGCGGACTGCCAGCTCGGAGATGTGAACGAGGCCTTCGATGCCGTCTTCGACGCGAACGAACGCACCGAACGGAACGAGCTTGGTGACCTTACCCGGAACAACCTGGCCGAGGGCGTGGGTGCGGGCGAAGGTCTGCCACGGATCTTCCTGCGTAGCCTTGAGCGACAGGGAAACGCGCTCGCGGTCCAGGTCGACCTCGAGAACCTCGACGGTGACTTCCTGGCCAACTTCGACAACCTCGGACGGGTGGTCGATGTGCTTCCAGGACAGCTCGGAAACGTGAACCAGGCCGTCTACGCCGCCCAGGTCCACGAAGGCACCGAAGTTGACGATGGAGGAAACGACGCCGGGACGGACCTGGCCCTTTTCCAGCTTGTTGAGGAACGTGGAGCGAACCTCGGACTGGGTCTGCTCGAGCCAGGCACGGCGGGACAGCACAACGTTGTTGCGGTTCTTGTCCAGCTCGATGATCTTGGCTTCGATCTGCTGACCGATGTACGGAGCAAGGTCGCGCACACGGCGCATCTCGACGAGGGATGCGGGCAGGAAGCCGCGCAGACCGATGTCGAGGATAAGACCACCCTTGACAACCTCGATGACGGTACCGGTGACGACACCGTCTTCTTCCTTGACCTTCTCGATGTCGCCCCAGGCGCGCTCGTACTGAGCACGCTTCTTGGAGAGGATCAGGCGGCCTTCTTTGTCTTCCTTGGTGAGCACCAGGGCTTCGACCTGATCGCCAACGGAAACAACGTCTCCGGGGTCAACGTCGTGCTTGATGGACAGCTCGCGGGAGGGGATGACACCTTCGGTCTTGTAACCGATGTCGAGCAGAACTTCGTCGCGGTCGACCTTGACGACTGTACCTTCGACGAGATCTCCGTCGTTGAAGTACTTGATGGTGGCGTCGACTGCTGCGAGGAAGTCCTCAGCGGTACCGATGTCGTTAATCGCGACTACGGGGGTACCGGGCTTCTCGGTGGAGGTGATGGTCATGTAGTAGGGGCTCCGTTGTGGATAGTTAGTCGGTCAGGCAAACCATCGCGCCCGCGTTATGGAACGCAGGCGCAAAGTACGGCATATCACGAGGATCTGCCGGGCCATCCTGATTTTGTGGATTTTAGATACGTGCACCTAGTACACGCCCGTTTATTCTAGTCGCACTCGCCAACGCCGGTCAAAGCGCCGCGGCTACCCAGGAGGCCTGTGACCTGCCGGAACGCCGTCAGAAATGCGTCAGGCAGTGCGGCGAGCGTTCGACGGCGAACATGAGCCGCGCTTTCAGCGCAGCTCCCGGCGCGTGTTCGGTGATCCGGCCGGCGGCTTTCAGGGTCACGGGACAGACGGCCCCCAGATAGATCGAGCCGAGGTCGGCCACGTCCATCGACAGGTCCGGCTCCGAGCCCGCCTGAGCTTCTGCGACGTTCGCTTCCCCGCCGCTGACGTCGACGATGAACGTGCCCCCGGCAAAACCGAGGGCGTCCCTGACCTCAAGCACGAGCGTTCCGTCCGCCGAGTAGCGCCGGGCACCCAGGGCCGCTGCGGTGTCCAGGATCCGCAGCCAGAGCATGTCCCGGTGGTCCGAGGACTCGATACACCGCGGGTCCTCAAGCGCCCAGGCCAGCGGATCGTCCACCGGCGCATCCGCCCAGCTGACCCGCTGGATGAGGTCGATGCTGCCGAGGAACTGCCAGAGCTCCAGGTACGCCGCATCCGTTCCTGCCACGAGGTCCACGATTTCCACCGTGTATGGCTTGGTGTCCCAGCCGGCGAACTTGTAGGAGACGTAACCGTCCACGGCTCCGTCGGCGTCGTAGTGCAGGGCGCACTTGATGGCTTCGTCTTCCGCGCCGTCACGGCCAACACTTCCGGACACGCTCTGCCGGTAGGCGTCCTGCCGAACGATGGACCCCGGCGTGTGCCGGTGGACGCGCTGGAACACTTCAGGGGCCAGTTCGAGCAGGACTTTCCGGTCGGCGATCTCCACGGACCCTGAAGGCACGTGCCGGAGGCCGAACCGGGGCCCGGTGTCCACCTTCACGCTGCGCTCGAACGTTGCCACGCCGTAGCCGAAGCGGCCGTAGATGGAGCCTTCCGATGCGGTCAGCGCCGCCATCGCCAACCCGTCCGCCTTCGCCGCGGTGAGGTCTTCAGTCATCATGCGGCGCAGGAGGCCCTGGCGGCGGTGCGTTCCGCGCACCGTCACCGCCGTCACCATGTGCGTCCGGAGCTGGCGGCCGTAGCCGACGTTCAGGTCCTTGCGCAGCGTGCCGAACGTGGCCACGGGAACGTTGGCGCCCAGGGAATGCGGCGCGGCCTGGCCCGTCTGGTAGACGCCCGTCAGCTCACGGTCATCCCGCCGGTACATCGCCATGATCTTGTCCACGAATTCGTCATTCCGGCGGGTGTCGTGGAAGCCGAAGCCCACGGCCTGAATCCAGTCGGTCCCTTGGGCGTAGCCGGGCGCGCCCTTGTCCGCCGCCCTGAATCGCCTGATCTCATACCTGTCTGCCACGTGCTGCTCCCCCTTGAACCCGACTGAAATGAACCGAAATGAATTGAACCCGAACGAATTGAACCCGGATCAACGCCCTGCGCAAGGCGCCTGCAAATGGCGCCCTGCGCATCCTGAATTTATTAGTGTCCGGCGTCGTACCAGCTGGGTCCGACGCCGATCTGGACGTCCAGCGGCACGCTCAGGTCCGCGGCCGAGCCCATTTGCTCGGTCACGAGCTTCTCAACGACCTCACGCTCGCCCTTGGCCACTTCGAGCACCAGTTCATCGTGGACCTGCAGCAGCATCCTCGACTTGAGTCCCCGGGCAGCCAGCTCGGCGTGCACGCCCAGCATTGCGCGCTTGATGATGTCCGCCGCCGATCCCTGGATGGGAGAGTTCAGCGCAATGCGCTCCGCGTTCTCGCGCAGCTGGCGGTCGGTGCTGGTGAGGTCCGGGAGGTACCGGCGGCGCCCCTCGATGGTGGCGGTGTAGCCGTCGATCCGGGCCTGGTCCACCACGCCGCGGAGGTAGTCGCGCACGGCGCCGAACCGGTCGAAGTAGTCCTTCATGAGGGTCCGGGCCTCGTCGACGGAAATCTCCAGCTGCTTGGAGAGGCCGAACGAGGTCAGCCCGTAGGCAAGGCCGTAGGACATGGCCTTGACCTTGGAGCGCATGGCACTGGTCACCTGGTCAGTGGGCACATGGAAGATGTTGGAGCCCACGAACCGGTGGAGGTCCTCGCCGTCCTTGTAGGCCTGGATCAGGCCGGCATCCCCCGAAAGGTGGGCCATGATGCGCATTTCGATCTGCGAGTAGTCCGCGGACAGCAGGCACTCGTAGCCCTCGCTGACGACGAAGATGCCGCGGACGCGCCGGCCTTCCTCGCTGCGGATGGGGATGTTCTGCAGGTTCGGATTGTTGGAGGAGATCCGGCCCGTCGCTGCCACGTTCTGCGCGTAGGTGGTGTGGATCCGGCCGTCTTCCGTGACGGACTTCTTGAGCGACTCCAGCATCTGGCGCAGTTTCGACGATTCGCGGTGCGCCATCAGCTGGACCAGGAATTCGTGCCCGGTCTTTTCCAGCAGGTTCTTGAGCGACGCGGCGTCGGTGGTGTAGCCGGACTTGATTTTCTTGGTTTTCGGCAGCTGGAGTTCGTCGAACAGGACGGTCTGGAGCTGCTTCGGCGAACCGAGGTTGACCTCGTGGCCGATCGCGGCGAAGGCCAGCTCCTGGGCGTTGTCGATCACCTTGGACAGGTCCGCCAGCTGATCCTCCATGAGCGGCATGGAGATGGCGATTCCCGCGAGTTCCATGTCGGCGAGAACCCGGCTGACAGGCAGCTCAAGGGTGGTCAGCAGGTCCTCGGCCTTCCGCTCCTTCAGTTCCGACTCGAAGTAACGGCTCAGGGAATGAACGACGGCGGCGACCTGGACCAGCGCGCCCGCCGCGGCGGAGTCGTCGTCGCTGTCGAACGCCAGTTCCAGCTGGCCGGCCTTCGCCGTCTCGGAGGAGATTGAGATGTTCAAGTGGTGCTGGGCCAGTTCCGCGAGCTCGTAAGTGCGGCGGTCCGGCTGGATGAGGTAGCCGGAGATCGAGGTGTCATCCACCACGCCCTCCAGTTCCAGGCCACGGGCGTTTAGGGCCTTCAGGGCGGCCTTGTACCCGTGCATCACCTTCGGTGAATTTCCGTCCCGGAGCCAGGCCGCCAGCACGTTCTCGGCGTCGGCGTCCTGGCCGGCCAGGTCGATGTAGGCGGCGGCGCCGTCGCGGACGATCGCCAGCGCTGCGGCATCCTCGCCGATCCGTCCCGGTACTACATCGACGGCGACGGCCGACCGCTGGCCGGCGCCTGCCGCCAGGAAGGCACTCAGCTCGGCTGCCCCGGCAGGGGTCACGAAGTCCGGTGTCTCGATGCCCTCCCGCTCAGCCGATTCCACTTCTTCAGTGCTGTAGAGGGCAAAAAGCCGGGTGCGGATGGTCTTGAATTCAAGGTCATCGAACAGTTGCTCCAGGGCTGCCTCGTCTGGCCGCGGTTCCGCGAGTTCGTCCAGCGTCACCGGGAGCTCGAGATCAGTGTGGAGCCTGTTCAGCCGCCGGTTGCGCTTGACGTCCTCCACGTTTTCGCGCAGGGCGTCCCCCACCTTGCCGCCGATAGCGTCGAGGTGCTCCAGAACCCCCTCCAGCCCGCCGTACAGGTTGATCCATTTGGCCGCCGTCTTGGGTCCGACGCCGGGAACGCCGGGGAGGTTGTCCGCGGACTCCCCCACCAGGGCGGCGAGGTCCGAGTACTGCGGCGGTGTCACAAAGTACTTCTCCTGGATGGCGGCAGCGTCCAACCGGGGAATGTCGCTGACGCCCTTCCGGGGGTAGAGCACAAACACGTTGTCGGTGATGAGCTGGAAGGCGTCGCGGTCGCCTGTGACGAGGAGCACCTCGTAACCGGCCTTCTCCCCCATGGCGGCGAGCGTGGCCAGGATGTCGTCAGCTTCATAGCCCGGCATTTTGATGGTCTTGATGCCCCACGCCTGCATGACCTTGTCGATGAGGTCGATCTGGCCGCTCATCTCCCGCGGCGTCTCGTTCCGACCGCCCTTGTAGTCGCTGTACTCGGCCTTGCGGTGGGTGGTTTCATCCGAGACATCGAAGGCCACGGCGACGTGGGTGGGCTTCTGTTCCTTGATCAGGTTGATGAGCATGGAGGTAAAACCATGGATCGCGTTGGTGTGCTGCCCGTTGGCAGTGGAGAACTTGTCCGCCGGCAGGGCGAAGAAGGCCCGGAACGCCATGGAGTGCCCGTCCAGCACCAGGAGGCGTGGCTGGTCCGTCAGGGGAATGACAGGGGCTTCAGTTGCCGAGACCGACCGGCTGGCCGGTGAAGGGACCGCGACTTCCTGCAGTGTTTCGCTTGCGGACGGGAAAGGGGCCGGTTTGGTAGTTTCACTCACAGGTGCCAGCCTAGTTGGCATGATGGACAATTTCACGCCCGCCCGGTCCGCCGACGAGGCGCGGTTCAAGGATGAGCTGGTCGACGCCGGGATCCCCGAACACCTCCATGATTGGCTCGGCGAGTTCGGCGTCGGCGCCCTGGTGGTGAAGATGGGGATCCGGTTCCTGGAAATGAGCCCCGAGCGGACGGTGGCCACCATGCCGGTGGAAGGGAACACCCAGGTGGCAGGAATCCTTCACGGCGGTGCGCACGTGGTGCTCGCGGAAACGCTGGGCTCGTTTGCGGCCGGAATGCATGCCGGACCCGGGCGCCAGGCACTCGGCATCGAGGTTGGCGCGACCCACCATCGGGCCATCGCGGCCGGCACCGTGACCGGGACCTGCACGGCCATTCATCTGGGGCGCACGCTCGCCACGCACGAGATCGTCATCACCGACGAGCAGGGCCGCCGGCTGTCGACGGCCCGCATCACCAACCTCATCCGGGACATCAGCGCGTAGGGGCTAGCCGGGGCGGAAACCCCGTCCCGGCCAGGCCCCGGCTTAGCTGGGACGGCGTTTAGCCTGGGACGGCGTTGCCTGGGACGGGGCCGAAACGGTACCGGAGCTCCACGATCCCCCGCCCCTGGGTGCGCGATTCCACCAGCTCAAGCGGCGGCGTCGGGCCTTTCAGGGGAAGCAACCGCTTCCCGTCACCGAGCACCACGGGGATGACCGAGACGATCAGTTCATCCAGGAGCCCGGCGCCGGCGAACTGGGCGGCAAGGTCGCCGCCGCCCACCACCCAGATGTTCTTGCCGGCGGCGTCCTTCCTGAGGTCATCGATGAATTCGCTGACGTCGCCGCGCACGAACGCGATGTCGGCGCCGGGCGGAGCAGCGAACTCATGGTGCGTGAAGATCCAGCAGGGCGTACCGGGGTAGGGCCAGTTATCGGGTTCGTGGTCCATGAGCCACTGGTATGTGGTCCCGCCCATGGCGATGCAGCCGATGCCGGACATGAAGGCTTCGTAGCTTTCCTTGCCGCCTTCGAAGCCGTCGAACTGCAGCAGCCACGCAAGATCGTCATCCGGGGTGGCGATGAAGCCGTCGAGGGAGGACGCAACGTAATACTGGACACTGGACATGGCCCAAGCCTAGCGATTCCGGTTCCGCGTTCCCAGCGTTGTTCCCGGCGTTCGCACCCCGGCCGGGGCCGGTCAGCCGCTGAAGTACGGGATGATCAGGTAGAGCCCGAACAGCACTGCGAGGCTGCACACGGCGAAGCACGTGTAGGCCAGCGAGCGGAGCCAGCCGGGCGCCGTGGTCCGCTGGTCGCCGGCAATGGCGGTGAGGCGTACGCCGAGGGAATAGAGGACCACTACCGTCACTGCGGAAACCAGCGTGGCTCCGCCTACGGTGAGGAGTTCCAACCACTTCATCGCTGTGTATCCTTTGACTCGTTTGCCTTGGCGCGCGCCCTGGCGAGGGCCTTCTTTTTCGCGAAGCGGACGGCCTGCCCGGCTTCCTCGACTTCAACGGCGTTGTGGTGGCCGACCTGGGACTTGCGGGAAACCAGGAACATGTAGAGCACGGCGCCTGTGCCCGCAACGGCGGCGATGACCACGCCCACAACACCGGTCTTGACGAGCAGCGCAGTCAGGGCGCCCACGATGCCGGCGGCGGGCAGGGTGAAGAGCCAGCCGAGGGCGATCTTCCCGACCATGCCCCAGCGGACGGACGTGCCTTTGCGGCCCATCCCCGATCCGATGACGGACCCGGAGGCCACCTGCGTGGTGGACAGCGCGAAGCCCAGATGTGACGAAGCAAGGATGGCGGACGCCGTGCTGGTCTCCGCTGCGAAGCCCTGCGCGGGCTTCACCTCGGTCAGCCCTGCCCCCATTGTCCGGATGATGCGCCAGCCGCCGGCATACGTGCCCACGGCTATGGCCAAGGCGCAGGAGGCGATGACCCAGATCTGCGGACCCGAGCCGGGACGCTGGCTGCCGGCCGCAATGAGGACCAGCGTGATGATGCCCATGGTCTTCTGCGCGTCATTGGTTCCGTGAGCGAGGGCCACGAGGCTGGAAGTGAAGATCTGGCCGGTGCGGAAGCCCCCGCGCTTCTGGGTGAGCTTGCTGCCGGTCTCCGGATCATGCCGCGAGGTCAGGGCATAGGCCAGGCGCGTGCAGACGTAGGCAACGATCCCGGCGATGAGCGGGGCAAACACTGCCGGAAGGATGACTTTCTGGAGGAGGGTCTCCAGATTCACGGAGTTGAACCCAATGCCCGCGATTGCGGCCCCGATGAGTCCACCGAAGAGTGCGTGCGACGAACTTGAGGGCAGCCCCTTGAGCCAGGTGATCATGTTCCACAGAATGGCGCCCATGAGGCCGGCAAAGATGATGTCCGGTGTTATCTGGACGCCGTCGGAGCCTTCGCGGATGATGCCGCCGGAAACCGTTTTGGCCACTTCTGTGGACAGGAACGCTCCCACGAGGTTCAGGATCGCCGCCAGGGTAACTGCAGTCTTCGGCTTGATGGCACCCGTGGCGATGGGCGTGGCCATCGCATTCGCGGTGTCATGAAAACCGTTCGTGAAGTCGAAAAATAATGCCAGCGCAATGACCAGCGCCACCATGAAGGTGATATCCACCTGTTGCCCAATCTGCAGAGTCGACGTTCAGCGGTTCCACTTCCCCTGCCTGCACAGCATAGTTCACCGGAAGTTAATACGGCGGGAGTTGCAAAGCTGCAGAACGGGCTTGAAACCCTATAGATCGTACGCGCCTTGGCCATGAGGTCAAACCTGCGCACTCAACCTGGTTGCGGGCTCAGCCCGGCGGGATCCGGCGCGGGTGTTGTCACGGCGGACCTTGGGCGAAGATCCGGATGGCCTCGAGCTCCTGCGGCGACAGGCCGGTCCGCGGGTCGGGTGACACCAGCAGGGCCCGCGCTCCCAGAATCCGCGCCCAGGCCTGGGCCCGGCCCTCGTAGGCGAGCTGGTCGTCCACCCAGATGATCCGCTCAGGACCGGTTATGCTCACGTCGGCCTGGATGGCTTCCAGCTTCCACCACTCCGCGCCGCTTCCCGCGCCGTCCGCGGTGAGCACGGGCCACCGGCTGCCGTTGAGTCCCGTGGCCGGGCAGAGGATGGCCGGGGCCAGCTCCTCCCAGCTGGTCAGCCACACGCATCTCAGACCAGGCACCGGTACCAGCCGGTTCAGGTCCTCCACCAGCTCCACCGCGTACGCCACCTCGAGCATTCCGGCGTACGCGTACCGCCAGGCGGTGCCCCACGGCGTTCCGCCGGTCGCGCCGAAAGGACACACCACGCCGTCCACGTCCAGATACAGTGAGACATTTCCCACGGCGTTCCCTCCGGAAGCCCACACTACGATTCTGCGGCCCACGCTACGGAACGGGTGTCCGGACAGGCAAGGGGCCGCCTTCACTTAGGCGGCAGGTTCACGCGGCAGGCAGCAACACGAACCACCTCCCCGTTGAGGCGGCTACGCATTGCTGCCGTACGGCAGTCCGCTACTCCTCGTGGTGGACCTTACGCACTCTGGTGACGACCGTGGGGCACGGCACGCGGGTCAGGACCGCGTGCGCCGTCGAGCCGAGCATGAGCCTGCTGAAGCCGCCCCGTCCCCGGCTGCCGATCACCAACATCCGGGCATCCGCCGCGATCTCAACGAGCGCCTTGGCCGGGTCCGTGTCACTTTCGAGCCGCTGGTGCACCACGAGGTCCGGGTACCTGTCCCCCAGCCCGGCCACGCTTTCGGCCAGAACAACCTTCTCTTCCTCTTCCATGACCTCGGCCAGTTTGCTGGCCGGCAGTCCCCGCTGGACCCATCTGGCGGGGTGCCGGAAGGCCAGCACCGCTGTCAGTTCGTCCCCTTCGCGGTCTGCCTCGGCGGCAGCAAGCGCAACGGCCTGGCTCGACTCCTCAGAGCCGTCCACGCCCACAACAACTCCCCGCCGTTCCGCCACCGGGGCGTGCGGAATGACCGCCACGGGGCTGTCCGAGGCGGTGACAATCTGCAGCGCCCGGTCGGTCATGGGCCCGCCGTCGGCCCAGTACCTGTCGTGTGATCCGATGACCAGCATGGACGCGTCCCTGGACATCTCCTTCAGCGCCAACGCGGTGCCGCCATGCCGCAGCTGGATCTCGACGTCGACGCCGGGTGCCTGACTGGCGGCGTCCTGCTGCACCTGCCGCAGGAGCTGCAGGGCAGATTCCTTGATCACCTCGTGGTACTGGAATTCCAGCGCTATCCGCCGGTCATCCACGGCATGCATGGCGATGACGGGAAGCTTGAGCCGGGCTGCACGGTTGAGGGACCACGCCATTGCGGCCTCACTGCCGGCCGACCCGTTGACGCCGACGACGATTGGTTTGTTCATTTCGGAAACCTGCTCTGCTCCATCGCACTGCTTTGCTTCATCGCACAGCCCCGTGACCAGCAGGCCGAAAGACCGCTGATACCTTCATTCTCCTCCGCAGGACGCTGCGGGCGTAAGGGCCTTACGCCCCGGGCTCCGACGCCTTTCAACCACCGTGCGGATTCCGGGATCGCGCCCATTTCCTCCCGAGTAGACTGTGCCCGTCAGCGCTGTAGCAGTACCGACGAGAGGCACTTGCATGGGCAACACCGAGGCAGGCCAGGCAATCTCCGCCGAAGACCTTGAGCTGCTGAACCGGTACTGGGCTGCGGCGAACTACCTGACCGTGGCCCAGATCTACCTCCAGGAGAACCCGCTGCTCAGGGAGCCGCTGGAGCCGGGCCACATCAAGCCGAGGCTGCTGGGGCACTGGGGAACCGGGCCGGGCCTGTCCCTCGTGTACGTGCACCTCAACCGGCTGATCAGGAGGACGTCCGCGGAGGTCCTGTTCGTCGCGGGCCCGGGACACGGCGGCCCGTCCGTGGTGGCGAACGTCTACCTCGAAGGCACCTACTCCGAGATCTACCCGGACGTCGGGCAGAACGTTGCCGGCCTGAGGCGGCTGGCGCGGCAATTTTCGACTCCCGGCGGCGTGGGCAGCCATGTGGGGCCTGCCACCCCGGGCTCCATCCATGAAGGCGGCGAGCTGGGTTATTCGCTCATGCACGCCACCGGGGCGGTCATGGACAACCCCGGGCTGATCGCCGCCTGCGTGATTGGGGACGGCGAGGCGGAAACCGGGCCGCTCGCAGCATCCTGGGGGGCGCCGTTCTTCCTCAACCCGGCACGGGACGGCGCCGTCCTGCCGATTCTGCACCTCAACGGACACAAGATCTCAGGACCCACAGTGCTCGGCCGCCGCTCCGACGACGACGTGGAAGCCCTGCTGCGCGCGCACGGCTGGGACCCGGTAACGGTTTCCGGGGACCGGCCCGGTCCCGTCCACCGGGCGATGGCCTCGGCCGTGGACGGCGCGTATGCCGCCATCCGGGGAATCCGGGAGCAGGCCCGCAGCGGCGGCACCGCGGACGCTGTCCGCTGGCCCGCCATCATCCTGCGGACACCGAAGGGGTGGACCGGTCCGGAATCCGTGGACGGCAACCCGGTCGAGGGAACCTTCCGCTCCCACCAGGTGCCCCTCTCCGGCGTCAAGGACAATCCGGAGCACCTGGCCCTGCTTGAACAGTGGATGCGTTCCTATAAGCCGGAAACCCTTTTCGACGACGGCGGCCGGCTCGTGCCCGAACTGGCAGCCCTCGCGCCGGAGGGCCGGCTGCGGATGGGAGCAGTGCCCCCGGCCAACGGCCAGCCGTCCGTCCCGCTCGTGATCCCCGACCTCGGGCGGTATGCCGCCCACCCCGGCGAACGCGGCTCCACCAGCAGCGAGACCACCAAACCCCTGGGCGAACTGTTCCGGGACCTTTACCGCAACACGGAGGACAACCCCCGGTTCCGGCTCTTCTGCCCCGACGAGACCAACAGCAACCGGCTGGGCGCCGTGTTCGAGGCCACCGACCGGTGCCTCCTCCTCCCGCCCCGCGGCAGTGACGCCGCGGATGATCATGTCTCGGCAGACGGCCGGGTCATGGAGGTACTCTCCGAGCACCTGTGCCAGGGGTGGCTGGAAGGCTACCTGCTGACCGGAAGGCACGGGTTCTTCGCCAGCTACGAGGCGTTCGCAATGGTCAGCGCATCCATGACCGTCCAGCACGCCAAGTGGCTGCAGCACGCCCGCGAACTCGAATGGCGCTCACCTGTTCCGAGCCTGAACATCCTTCTGACGTCCACGTGCTGGCGAAATGACCACAACGGGTTCAGCCATCAAGGTCCGGGCCTGATCGACACCGTGCTTTCCCTGTCGGGTGAAGTGACCAGGATCTACCTCCCGCCGGATACCAACACTCTGCTGGTTGCGGCGGAGCACGTCCTGCTCAGCACGGACTACGTCAACCTCGTGGTGGTGGACAAGCAGCCCCACCCCCAGTACCTCACCCTCGAGGAAGCACGTGCCCATGCCGACGCCGGGGCATCCCGCTGGGCCTGGGCCGGGAATGAGGACCCGGGCGACACCGCCGACCCGGACATCGTCCTCGCCTGTGCCGGGGACATCCCCACCGAGGAGACGCTGGCGGCCGCGTGGCTCGTTCAGCGCCACGTCCCCGACGCCCGGGTGCGCGTGGTCAACGTCATGGACGCCATGGTCCTTCCGCCCAGGGACACCCACCCGCACGGTCTCGACGACGGGACGTTCAGTTCGCTGTTCACGGACAGCTGCGATGTGATTGTGGCCTGGCACGGCTACGCCCGCTCGTTCCACCAGCTGCTGCACGGCCGTCCGAACCCGGAACGCTTCCACGTCCGCGGGTACAGCCAGCAGGGAACCACCACCACGCCGTTCGACATGGTGGTGGTCAACCGCATGAGCCGCTACCACCTGGCCGTGGAGGCGCTCCGGCGGATGCCGCGGCAGCTTCCCGGCGCAGAAGCGCTCACGGACCACTGCAACCGGCAGCTGGACGCCCATGCCGAGTACATCCGCGAGCACTTTGAGGACCTTCCCGAGATCCGTGAGTGGGTCTGGACGCCGCCGGGCTAGGCCGGCAACCCACGTTCAGGCCGCACGGCTGTCCGGGTCCCACCGCCGTTCACGTCGCGGCCGTCGGCCCTGCCCCGAGCATCCGAGCGACTTTCTCCTCGAGTGCTGCCCGAGTCGCATCGGGCAGCACAATCAGGCCCTCCAGCTCGTGCCGTGCGCGTTTGTACGCCGTCTGCCGTTCGGCGGGAGTGGCAGCGTCATCTTCGGCGATCCGCAGCAGCTTCCGTGCCTTTGCAAGCTTCTGGCGTTCGTCTGCCGAAAAGTTGCTGTCCCTGATGCGCCGGGCTTCCCGCTCAGCGATGTCGAAGGCGACCTCGAAATTGCGCACAGCGGCGCGGTATTCGTCCAGGCGCGTCCTGCTGCCCAAGCCGGCAGGATCTGCAGGCCGCAGCCCGTCGGCTTCCCGCTTGGCGCGCAGAAACGCCACCGTGAGGGGTTCCCGGACATCCGTCATGACCGGAAAGTCGATGAGCTTACCCACGTCCAGCTCGTAGTCCAGCCAGCGCCGGTTGACGTCATCGTGTGCGGCCAGCAGCGCAGCAACCTCGGCTTCACCTGCCTGCTCCGCGGAGAGTGCCTGGTTCCGGAGCCGGTAGAGTTCCATCCTGCGCTGGTGCCGGCGTTCGCTTGCGTTCGACCACGCCTTGCTCCAGCCGCCTACGATTCCGCTCAACGGAAATATGAGCCACCAGAAGTGGCCTATGAAGTCAAGAATGGGCTGCACCCGTCCATAGTCGCACCGCCCCGCACGCACCTCAAGGGACGGGCAGCGGCCGAGGAACCCTACCGCTGCCTCGCCGGAGACGGCGACAGGACCGTCGCCCCCATGACCTCGATCGGATCGCTAGGAAGCAGGAGCCGCCTGCCCGCCCTGGGCGTTGACGTTGACCAGCCACGCGATGCCGAACTTGTCAGTGCACATGCCAAAGATGTCGCCCCACGGCGCCGTTGCCATCGGGACGGTGACGGTGCCGCCATCGCCGGACAGCTTGTCGTAGTAGCCGCGCAGTTCGCCCTCGTCCTCTCCGCTGAGCGACACGGAGATGTTGTTTCCGGGCGAGTAGTCCATGGAGCTGGGAGTGTCAGCCCCCATGAGAACGAAGCCTTTGTCCGAGGTCAGCATCCCGTGCATGATCTTGTCCGCCTCGGCCGGGTCCTCGCTGGCGTGGAACTCCGCGAAGGTGCTCAGCGCCAGCTGGCCGCCAAAAACGGACTGGTAGAAGTTCAGGGCCTCACGGGCATTGTCACGGAAGCTGATGTACGGGTTAAGCAGTGTGGACACGATCGGTTCTCCTTATGCGGCGGAACTTGTGTGGCGGAACTGAAACACTACACATGTTGCCCCAATCCGACTCGTGTTCATAGGGGTTCCCCGGGATGCCCGGCAGTGTCAGGGCCGGAAGCGGTAGCCGATTCCGGCCTCGGTCAGCAGGTGGCGCGGATTGCCGGTGTCCGCTTCGAGTTTGCGCCGGAGCTGGGCGATGTAGACCCGCAGGTAGTTGGCTTCCTTCGCGTAGGCAGGACCCCACACGGTCGACAGGATCTGCTGCTGCGTGATGAGCTTTCCGGGGTTGCGGACCAGCAGTTCCAGGATGCTCCATTCGGTGGGGGTCAGCCTCACCGACTCGCCGTTCCGGGTGACCACCCGCTGGCCGAGGTCCACGGTGAACTCCGCCGTGGTGACCGTGGGTGCCTCTGCGGTGTCCGGAGCACGGCGCAGCAGCGCACGGAGCCGGGCCAGGAGTTCCTCCAGGCCGAACGGCTTGGTGATGTAGTCATCCGCCCCGGCATCCAGGGCATCGACTTTGTCGGCTGACCCGTGCCGCGCCGACAGCACCAGCACGGGCGCACTGCTCCAGCGGCGGAGTTCCCTGAGCACGGCTGCCCCGTCCATATCGGGAAGTCCGAGGTCCAGGACCACCAGGCCGGGCGGGTTGCGGGTGGCCGCCAGCAACGCCGAGCGGCCGTCCGGCGCGGTTTCCACGCTGTATCCGTGCGCCTGCAGGGTGATCCGCAGGGCCTTCAGCAGGTGGGGATCATCGTCCACCACGAGGATGCCGGTCACGGGGCGGCCTCCGCAGGATGGTCCGCTGTTCCGCCGGGCGCCGCAGCAGCGGAGGTGGCGGAGACCGGGCCACCGGAGCCCGCTCCGGTGGAGATGCCGGTCGACAGCGGCAGCCGGATGACCATGGTCAGGCCGCCACCGGGGGTCTCCTGCGCCGTCAGGCTCCCGCCCATCGCGGCGACGAATCCCTTGGCAACCGCCAGGCCCAGGCCCACTCCGGTGGTCTGGGGAATGTCGTCGAGGCGCTGGAACGGCCGGAACATTGCCACCACGTTGCTGGCCGGCACGCCGTTTCCGTGATCAATGATCCTCAGCTCGCCGGAGGGATGACCGTCCAGCGTGGCCGTGCTGAGGCCTCCGGCGGCCCCGGCGACAGTGATGTCGGACCCCGGCGCGTACTTGACGGCATTTTCAACGATGTTGGCGATGACACGTTCAAGCAGGCCCGGGTCGGCGTCCACGGCCGGCATGTTGGGCGGCAGGTCCACCCGGACGGTGCCGGCAGGCAGGCCGCGCAGGGCCGGAGGAAGCACCTCAAACCACCGGACCGGCCTGAGCAGCGGCCGGACTGAATCGGCGGTAATCCGCGACATGTCCAGGAGGTTCCCCACGAGGACGTCGAGGCGGTCGGTGCATTCATCGATGGTTTCCAGCAGCTCTTTTTGTTCGCCCGGCGTGTACGTGACTGCCGTCTGCAGGAGACCGCCCGCGGCCAGCTTGATTCCCGCCAACGGCGTCCGCAGGTCATGGGACACGGCCCGCAGAATGGCTGTGCGCATCGTGTTCCCCTCTGCTAGCCGCAAAACCTCCAGCCGGCTGGCGGCCAGCTGCTGGCGCTCCAGCTGGGCCATCACGTGCACCGCGAAGGCTCCCAGCAGCCTGCTTTCCGCGGCCGGCACCGTGCGGCCGAAGAGCACCAGCCAGGTGGCGCCGTCGATCGGTTCCACCGTGTGGCCGGCGAAGTCCCGGCCTTCGCGCTCCCGTTCCGTCAGTTCCCCGGCGCTCGCAAGCAACCGCACGTTGTGGTCTGCGCCGTCCCCCGGGTTCCCCCGGGTGCGGTGGCCGCCGGCAAGGTTGCCGGCGGCACTTGAGCCGGCTGCGGCAGCGAACCCGCCAGTGCCGGTGAATACCGCCGCCGCACGCGCCCCGAAGACGTCCAGCGCCTGCTCCAGCAGGCTGGCCACGGTGTCCTCCGAGCGGGTCGCGCCGCGGGTCAGGTCGCCCAGCGTTGCCGCCTCGGCCCGGGCACGGGCGGCTTCCTTGGAGCGGCGGGCGGACTGGTCCACCACACCGGCCACAGCCACGGACACTCCGACGAACACGCCAAGGGAGAGCAGGTCCTGGGGGTCGTGGATGGCGAGGTCGCCCAGGGGCGGCGTCGAGTAGTAATTGACCAGCAGGCTGCTCCAGAGCGCGCCGGCGACGGCCGGCCACAGGCCGCCGACCAGGGCGACGGCCACGGCGCCGGCAAGCTGGAGCAGGACGGCGGTGGCCACGCTGTGGTCGAAGGCGGCCAGCAGCAGCTGCATGAGGACGGGAACCGCGGCTGCGAGGGCGAACCCGACGCCCACGCGGACCCGGCCGAGATCCCGCTGCCTTGTTCTGCCCGTGCCGCGGCCGGCCTGGGGATGGGGCACCACCTGGACATCGATGTCGCCGGCTCCCCGGACAATCCGGGCCTCCGCGCCGCCGCCGGACACGAGCGCGGCCATCCGCTTGCTGCGGGCCTGGCCAACGACGATCCGGGTGGCGCCGACGTTCGCGGCAAACTCGAGGAGTGCCCGGGCGGGTTCCGGCGCCGCGACGGTGTGGTAGCTGCCGCCCAGCTCAACTATGAGCCGGCGCTGGGCTTCGAGGGCCTGGGGCGATTCGCCGGCGACGCCGCCGGCGGAACGGACGTGCACCGCGATCAGCTCCCCGTCCCCGGAGGCGCCGAGGAGCCTGGCCGCACGGCGGATCAGGATCTCCCCCTCGCCGCCACCGGCCAAGCCAATGACAATCCGTTCCCGTGCCATGACGCCATTCTTTCACCAGTGCACGCTCATTGGCCCCGGCGGTTCAGCCGATGGGCAGCCGCCGGTATGGGGTGCCTCACACCGGCGTTAAGGATCCGTCAAGATACCGCCCAAACCGGGCGGGCCCCGATGGTCCGGTGCTACGTTCGGCTGTGCCCGCGGCGCCGTGCTGCGCGCTGAAAGGCCCCATGACAACGATGACCCGTCCGCCCGCGGACCCCTCGGCGCTCCCGCCCAACGGGCAGGAGCGACTCAAAAGCTGGCTGCTCCTGGGCCTGCAAGACAGCAAGGGATCCCACCAGGGGCCCGGCGGACTGGCCGCGGCGCACGAGCGCAGGCACCCGTGGTGGCAGGTCATGTGCCTGACCGGGGTGGACTACTTTTCCACGCTCGGCTATCAGCCAGCCATCGCGGCGCTCGCGGCCGGGGTCATTTCTCCGCTCGCCACCCTCGTCCTGGTTGCCGTCACGCTCTGCGGGGCATTGCCCGTGTACCGGCGGGTCGCTGGCGAGAGCTCCCACGGCGAGGGTTCCATCGCCATGCTCGAGCGGCTGCTGCCCCGGTGGGGCGGCAAACTCTTCGTCCTGGTGCTGCTTGGCTTCGCGGCCACGGACTTCATGATCACCATGACCCTGTCCGCCGCGGATGCGACAGCGCACCTCGTCCAGAACCCGTACTCCCCCGGCTGGCTGCACGGGCAGGAAGTTCTGGTGACGCTCGTCCTGCTGGCTTTGCTCGCCGCAGTGTTCCTGCGCGGGTTCAAGGAGGCGATCGGCATCGCCGTCGTGCTCGTGGCGGTGTACCTGGGCCTGAACGTCATCGTGGTGGCGAGGGCCGCCGTCGAAACGCTGACCCATCCGGCCGCCGTCGGTGACTGGTGGCAGGCCCTGGCCACCTCCCACGGAAATCCGGTCCTTGCCGTGGGCATCGCCCTGCTGGTGTTCCCCAAGCTGGCACTCGGTCTGTCCGGCTTTGAAACCGGCGTCGCGGTCATGCCGCAGATCCGCGGCCACGTGACCGACACCCCGGAAAACCCTGCCGGCCGCATCCAGGGAACACGCCGCATGCTGACGACGGCGGCGCTGATCATGAGCGCCTTCCTGATTGCCAGCAGCTTCATCACCGTGACCCTCATTCCCGGCCCCGAATTCGAGCCCGGCGGCCAGGCGAACGGCCGTGCCCTGGCTTTCCTGGCCCACGAATACCTCGGGTCCGGCTTCGGCACCGTCTACGACATCAGCACCGTCGCCATCCTCTGGTTCGCCGGGGCGTCGGCGATGGCAGGCCTGCTCAACCTCGTTCCCAAGTACCTCCCCCGTTACGGGATGGCGCCCGAATGGGCCAAGGCCGTCCGACCCTTGGTGCTGGTGTTCGCCGTGATCGCGTTCCTGGTCACCATCCTTTTTGAGGCCGACGTCGACGCCCAGGGCGGTGCGTACGCCACCGGCGTCCTGGTGCTGATGACATCGGCGGCCGTTGCCGTAGCGCTCTCGGCCCGCCGCCGTCAGCAGCGAAAACGGACTTTCGGGTTCGGCCTGATCGCCCTCGTGTTCATCTACACCACCATCGTCAACATCGTGGAGCGGCCCGAAGGAATCCGGATCGCCGGGTTCTTCATCGTGGGCATCATCGTCATCTCGCTGCTGTCCAGGATCGGGCGGTCCTTCGAACTCCACGCCACCCATGTCCGCCTGGACAGGACGGCCCTGGAATTCGTGGCGGCAGACGAGAACGGCCCCATCGGCATCATCGCCCACGAGCCCCTGCGGCTGACCGCCGACGCCTACCGGCAGAAGCTGACGTCCGCAATAGAGGTCAGCCACCTGCCGGTCGACTATGAGGCGCTGTTCCTGGAAGTCATTGTGGACGATTCCTCCGACTTCGAGACCGATCTGCAGGTGCGCGGAGTGGTCCGGCACGGCTACCGGGTCCTGGAAGTCCACGGGCCGGTGGTGCCCAACACCATCGCCTCCGTGCTGCTGCACATCCGGGATGTCACGGGGCTGATGCCGCACATCTACTTCCGCTGGACCGAGGGAAACCCCGTGAAGAACCTGCTGCGCTTCCTGTTCCTGGGTGAGGGCGAGATCGCGCCGGTCACCCGCGAAGTGCTGCGGGAGGCCGAGCCCGACGTCACGAAGCGCCCCTGGGTGCATGTGGGATGAGTGCGGGAACAGCCGCCGGGCCGTAGGCTCTTGGCATGGCGAGATACTTTGATGTTCACCCCGAGGACCCACAGCCGCGCGCAATTTCCCAGATCGTGGACCTCCTCCATTCGGGCGGCCTGATCGCCTACCCCACGGACTCGTGCTACGCCCTCGGCGCGCAGCTGGGCAACAAGGAGGCGCTGGACAGGATCCGGACCATCCGCCAACTGGACAGCAAGCACCATTTCACGCTGGTGTGCCGCGACTTCGCCCAGCTGGGGCAGTTCGTGAACATCGGCAACGACGTGTTCCGCAGCATCAAATCCGTGACGCCGGGCAGCTACACGTTCATCCTGCCGGCCACCAAGGAGGTGCCGCGGCGGCTCCTGCACCCGAAGAAGAAAACCGTGGGCGTGCGCATCCCGGACCACAACTTCGTGCAGGCCCTCCTGGCCGAGCTGGGGGAACCGCTGCTCTCCAGCACGCTGCTGCTGCCGGACGAGGAGGACCCGCTCACGCAGGGCTGGGAAATCAAGGAGCGGCTTGACCATGTGGTGGACGCCGTCGTCGATTCAGGCGACTGCGGCGCGGAGCCGACTACCGTCGTCGACTTCTCGAGCGGCGTCGCCGAGGTGGTGCGCCGGGGAACCGGCGATCCGTCGCGGTTTGAATAGGAGCCGGCCGAACTACTCCGGCTTCTTTGCCCGGCTCGGCTGCACCCTGGGCGGCTCGCCCGGCATCTTCGGATAGTCCGGCGGGAAGGGCAGCTCACCCAGTCCGTCCTTGAGGTCGCGCTCCCACCACTCCAGCAGCTGGTCAACGGTGCCCGGATCCGCATTCATGCCGGCCCACGGATCCCCCACCGTTTTCAGCCGTTCCGGCACCGTGAGGATGGTGAAGTCCTTCGGATTGACGCTCTCGAGCTCGTCCCAGGTGATCGGACAGGAGACGGGGGCATGGGCGAGGGCGCGAGGGCTGTAGGCGCCGGCAATGGTGCGGTCGCGATTGGCCTGGTTGAAGTCCAGGAATACCCGCTCACCGCGCTCTTCCTTCCACCAGTTCGTGGTGACTTTCTCCGGCATCCGCCGTTCGAGCTCCCGGGCGGCGGCGATCACGGCGTGGCGCACGTCCAGGAACTCGCGCGTCGGTTCGATCGGGGCGTACACGTGGAGCCCGCGGTTCCCGGACGTCTTGATGAACGCGTTCAGCCCCGCCTCCGACAGCACTTTCCGCAGCTCCAGGGCCGCGGGGACGGCGTCGTCGAAGTCCGTGCCGGGCTGCGGGTCAAGGTCGATGCGCAGCTGGTCCGGGTTGTCGGAGTTTTCGGCACGCGAGGGCCACGGGTGGAAGACGACGGTGTTCATTTGCACCGCCCACACGGCGGCCGCAGGTTCGTCCAGGACAAGCTGGGGATGCGAACGCGCGCTCGGATAGATCACCTTGACGGACCGGATGAAGTCCGGCGTCCCCTTGGGCGGATTCTTGGAGAAGAACTGCTCGCCGTCGACGTTGTCCGAAAACCGCTGGAGCGATACCGGCCGGTCACCGTTAGCCGCGATGAAGGCATCCCCGACGTCAACGATGTAGCGGGCGAGATCCAGCTTTGTCAGGCCCAGTTCCGGCCAGAGGACGCGGCTGGGACTTGAGATCCGCATGTCCCGGGGGCCGTTGGGTCCGTCGACGGTGAGGATGGTCTGTTCGCTGGCCATGGGGACAACCTACCCTGCGCCCGCCCGCGGCGTCAGCACATTGGCACCGCGAGAAACATGGCGCCGCTCTATGGGCAGCCGTCAGTGCATCTGTAAGGATGTGAACTGACCGGGCGCCGCCGGCTGCCGAAAAATCGTCAAAGGGGACCCTCTTCATGGTTGAATCCGCGAGTCTGGACGAGGCATCCGTCCAATTGCTCAGCGTCGCTGCCGAGCGGGCAGGCATCCGGCAAGGGGACCCGGACTGGACAGACTTCGAGCGGCGCTTCGACCGTCACTTCCCTGATTTGTTCCGCCTCTTCCACTCGCTCTACGGCTCGCGGCCGGACTGGCAGGAACATCTGACGTCACTCCTGGTGGAGACGGCCCGCTCATGGAAGGACCGGCCCGGCGACCTGAAGGTCCTGGACGCAGAGCGGGACGGCAACAGCGACTGGTTCCAGTCCAACCGCATGCTCGGCGGCGTCTGCTACGTGGACCGGTACGCGGCCGACCTTGAGGGCGTCCGGGCACGGATTCCCTACTTCAAGGAACTCGGCCTCACGTACCTGCACCTTATGCCCCTGTTCCTGGCCCCCGAGCCGCTGTCCGACGGCGGCTACGCCGTCTCCAGCTACCGGGAGGTCAACCCCAAGCTCGGCACCATGGAACAGCTGCGTGAGCTGGCCGCCGAGCTGCGGGCCAACGGCATCAGCCTGGTGGTCGACTTCATCTTCAACCACACCTCCAATGAGCACGAGTGGGCACGGAAGGCGGCGGAGGGGGACCTGCGTTTCAGCGATTACTACTGGATGTTCCCCGACCGCGCCATGCCCGACGCCTTCGAGCAGAGCGTGCGCGAGATCTTCCCGGAGGACCACCCCGGTTCGTTTGTGCCGCTGCCCGGCGGGCGGTGGGTCTGGGCAACATTCCATACGTTCCAGTGGGACCTGAACTACTCCAACCCTGAAGTCTTCCGCGCCATGGCCGGAGAGATGCTCTTCCTCGCCAACCTGGGCGTGGACATCCTGCGGATGGACGCCGTGGCCTTCATCTGGAAGCAGCTGGGAACTTCCTGCGAGAACCTGCCGGAGGCCCACACCCTGCTGCAGGCGTTCAACGCCGTCTGCCGGCTGGCCGCGCCGTCCCTGCTCTTCAAGTCCGAGGCGATCGTGCACCCGGACGAAGTGGCGCTGTACATCGATCCGGCCGAGTGCCAGCTCTCGTACAACCCGCTGCAGATGGCGCTGATCTGGGAGGCCATGGCCACCCGGAACGTGGGCCTGCTCGCGCAGGCCCTGGAGCGGAGGCACAACATTCCGGACGGCACCTCCTGGGTGAACTACGTCCGCAGCCACGACGACATCGGGTGGACGTTCGCCGACGAAGACGCCGCCGAGCTGGGAATCAACGGCTACGACCACCGGCGGTTCCTGAATTCCTTCTACGTCAACCGGTTCCCTGGAAGCTTCGCCCAGGGTGTCCCGTTCCAGGACAACCCGCGCACGGGAGACTGCCGCATTTCAGGGACAACGGCCTCCCTCTGCGGCCTGGAGGACGGCTCGCCCGAGGCGATCGGCCGGATCCTGCTTGCCCACTCGGTCGCCTTCAGCTCCGGCGGCATCCCGCTGCTGTATCTGGGCGACGAAGTGGGGCAGCTCAATGACTACCAGTACGCTATGGAGGACGGCCACGAGGCCGACAGCCGCTGGGTGCACCGGCCGCAGTTCCCTGCCGAGCGATACTCGAAGCGGACTGACGCGACCACTCCGGAGGGGGCGGTCTTTGACGGGCTGCGGCGGATGACGGCGTTGCGCTCCGGCACTCCGGAATTTGCCGGGACGCGCCTCCTTCCGTTCGCCACGAACAACCGCAGCGTGCTGGGTTACCAGCGCCCCGGTGACGGTACCCGCATCCTTGCCCTGGCCAACTTCAGCGACGATCTGCAGGTGGTCACGGCGGAGACGCTGTCCGGATTCGCCGCCGAGGCGCTGGACCTCTTTTCCGGAGCCACGGTCCGGATCGACGAGGGGATCGTCCTGCGCCCGCAGGATTACGCCTGGCTCCGGGTTGTGCCCGCCGGCTAGGCGCCGGCCTTGCTGCGCGCCTTCCTCACCTTGCCGGCCGCAAACACGGCAACCAGTGCCGCCGTCGCGGCAATCACCACGCCCTGAAGCACACCGGCGTACTGCTCAACCAGCGGCCAGCTCTCGCCCGGAAGTATCCGGCCAGCACGAGCACCGAATTCCACACCAGGCTCCCGGCCAGGGTCAGCCCCAGGAAGGGCAGGAGCGGCATGCGGTCGATGCCGGCGGGAATGGAAACGAGGCTCCGGAAGAGCGGAACCATCCGGCCGAGGAAGACCGCCTTGTAGCCGTGGCGGGCAAACCACGCCTCCACCTTGTCGACGTCTTCGACGGCGACGAAGGGAATCCTGCCGATGAGCGCACGCGTCCGGTCCCGCCCGAGCCATCTGCCCAGGATGTAGAGCACGTACGCGCCCAGCAGCGATCCGGCAGTCGTCCAGAAGATCGCTTCCAGAAGGGTGAAGCCGCCGCGGCTGGCGGTGAGGCCGGTCAGCGGAAGGACAACCTCGCTCGGGATGGGCGGGAACAGGTTCTCCAGGGCGACGACGAATCCGACCCCCGGCGCGCCGACCGCCTCCATCACGTTCGACAACCCACCGGGAGATCCCGTCCAGGCCGGAGGCAGCGCCGGACGCCGCGGCCACGGCAACGGCCATCACGCCCGCACCTCCGTGCCTGCCTGCGTGGCTTCGGCGCCGAAGGCCGCGGTGCCCAGGAAGGCGGCAGCAGCCATGGCGGCAAGAATCGAGCGGAGCGTTCCGCTGCCAACAGTCAACGGCGCAATGGGACGGTACGTGATCATGGTGGTTTCCTCCAGGCGGATCGGGCTTATGCGTCCACTCTCCCGCCCGGAGCTAGCCGGAGACTTTCACTGGTCTGTGTGCAGGCTGTGCACGCCAATCCGGCATTATTGACTCATGCCCATCGCTGAATTCCCCGTCACCATCGCCGTCGGTGACGTCCAGGTTTCCGGAGCCTATGCCCGGCCGGACGCCCCCTTCGCCACCCTGGTTGTTGCCCACGGAGCGGGCGCCGGCATGGAGCATCCGTTCCTGCGCGGCTTCACCCGCGCGCTCAACGACGACGGCGTCGCCACCTTGCGCTTCAACTTTCCGTACCGCGAAGCGGGCAGGAAGTTCCCGGACCGGCCGCCGACGGCGATCGCCGCGTGGCGGGCGGCCATGGACGAGGCCGCGGCCCGTTCAGCCGCCTCTTCCGAAGCGGAGCCGCTCTGGGCCGCCGGCAAGTCGTTCGGCGGGCGCATGGCGTCGATGGCGGTAGCCGAGGGCATGCCCGCCGCCGGCCTCGTCTACCTCGGCTACCCGCTGCATCCGCCCGGCAAGCCGGAGAAGCTCCGCGACGAGCACCTGTACGGACTGACGCCGCCGATGCTGTTCCTGCAGGGGACGCGGGACACCTTTGCGACGCCGGCGTTGCTCGAGGACGTGGTCTCGCGTATCGGCCCGGCCGCGACGCTTCAGTGGTGCGACGGCGGCGACCACTCCTTCGCAGTCGCCGGCACCAAGCGCAGCGCCGAAGAGATCGGGGCCTCGCTGGCAGGTCCGGTGGCGGCGTTCATGCGCGCCAACAGCTGAGCGCGGAGTCACACATTCGCCGCCGCCGGCGCCACATTGCCCGGGACGGGTTCGTGCCGCAGGTACGTGCGGCGGAACCGGCCGGTACCTGACGTCAGCCCGCGCAGCTGGACGGCGTAGCGCAAGAGTTCCTCGTCCGGCACCTCGGCGGTGACTTCCGTGATTTCCCCGCCGGCCGACGTCGTTCCCGTCACCCGCCCCCGGCGGGAGGACAAATCACTCATCACGGAGCCGACGTACTCGTCCGGGGTGCTGATGGTCACCGCCGAAACGGGTTCCAGCAGCTGAATCCGGCCGGCGGCCGCGGCCTCCCGCAATGCGAGCGCACCCGCCGCCTGGAACGCGGCATCCGATGAGTCAACGCTGTGGGCCTTGCCGCCGACGAGCGTCACGCGGATGTCCACCACCGGGAATCCCGCCGAGACGCCTTTCTGCATCTGGGCACGGACGCCCTTCTCGACCGACCCGATAAACGTCCCCGGTATGACTCCGCCCACGGTCTTGTCAATGAACTCGAAGCCGGCGCCGCGTTCGAGCGCCTCGACTTCGATGTCACAGATCGCATACTGGCCGTGGCCTCCGGACTGTTTGACGTAGCGCCCATGCCCGGCGGCCGGCTCCGCAAACGTCTCCCGCAACGGCGTCACCACCTGGACAGTCTGGAGCTTCACGCCCTGATCGCGCAGCCGGTCCAGCACCACCTCGCCATGGGCCTCGCCCATGCACCACAGGATGAGCTGGTGGGTTTCCGAGTTGCGTTCCACGCGGAGGGTCGGATCGCCGGCGGCAACCTTGCCCAGGCTCTTGGCGAGGGCGTCCTCGTCGCTGCGGGTGGCGGCTTCGACGGCAACAGGCATCAGCGGCTCGGGCATTTCCCAGGCCGCCACCAGCAGCGGTGTTTCCTTGGCGGAGACAGTGTCGCCCGTCTCGGCGTTGCCCAGTTTGGCGATCGCGCAGATGTCGCCGGCCACGCAGTACGGCACCGGCCGCAGGCTCGCCCCCAGCGGAGAGTACAGGTGTGCCAGCCGCTCGTCGCTGTCGTGGTCCTCATGGCCCCGCTCCGCCAGTCCGCGGCCCCCCACGTGCACGGCCGAGTCCTCCCGCAGGGTGCCCGAGAAGATGCGCACCAGGCAGACCCTTCCCAGGAACGGGTCGATGGTGGTGCGCACCACCTCCCCCACGAGGGGCCCGCCGGGGTCGCAGCTCAGCGGGCCGGCCGCAGAGCCGGCAAGATCCGTCACGGCCGGCAGGTCACGCTCAAGCGGCGGCGGGAACGCCCGGATGAGCATGTCGAGGAGCTCCGTCATGCCCAGGCCGGTCTCTGCAGAGGCGGCCAGCACGGGAAAGAACGATCCGCGGGTAACGGCCGTTTCCAGGTCGCCCACCAGCACGTCGACGTCGATCTGCTCGCCGCCGAGGTAGCGGTCCATCAGCGACTCGTCCTCGCTCTCGGAGATGATCCCTTCGATCAGCGTTCCGCGCGCTTCCTCCGAGGCGGCCAGTTCCTCCGGGGTGGCGTCGCGCACGGCCGGCTCCGCACCGTTCTGGGCATAGTCCGACACAGTCCCGGAGAGAAGCCCGAGCAGGCCGGTCATCGTGCCGTCCGTGCGGACGGGCAGGTAGGCAGGCACCACCGAGTCGCCGAAGGCACGCTGGCACGCGGCGACGGCGGCTTCGTAGTTTGCCCGCGGATGATCCAGCCGGCTGACCACCACCGCCCGGGGCGTCCCGAGCTGATCGCACTCCGCCCAGAGGGCAGTGGTGGCCGCGTCGATGTCATCAAGGGCCGACACCACGAACAGGGCGGCGTCAGCGGCCCGCAGCCCGGCGCGCAGTTCGCCGGTGAAGTCCCCGTAGCCCGGGGTGTCGAGCAGGTTCACTTTGATGCCGTCGAAAACGAGGGGCGCCACGGAGAGGACCACGGAGCGCTGCTGGTGAACCTCGGACGGTTCGGAGTCGCTGACGGTGGTGCCGTCAACGATCGAGCCCATCCGCGTTATGGTTCCGGCGGCAGCGAGCAGGGCCTCGAGCAGCATCGTCTTGCCGGCACCCGAGTGCCCCACGAGCGCCACGTTGCGGATCTTCTCAGGTCTGTCTGCCGGTGCACCCGCGGACGCATCGGGCCGCCGGAGATCGGAACTGCCGCGGCCGGGGCCCTTGCCCCGGCCATTTGCGCCTTTCACAGACATCGTCGTCTCCTGGCATCTTGGTCGTCAGCCGCCGTGCGGCCTTTGTAAAAGATTCGACACCCTCGGACGGCGTTGAGCAAGAGGGGAACGTTGTGTACGCTCGTACACATGGCTGATTACTTCGCGGATGATCCGCGCACAAACCGGGAGCGCATGCTCGCAGGGGACCTTTACATTTCCGATGACCCGGACAACGAGCGCGAATCCAAACGGGCCGTGAAGCTGCAGTCGCAGTACACGGCTGCCTATGCGGAGGACCCGGACGGGGCGCGGCCCATCCTGGCGGACCTGCTGGGTTCCCTGGGCGAAGACGCCCATATCAAGCCGCCGCTGTACGTCGACTACGGCACGTTCGTCACGGTCGGGGCCCGCACTTTCATCAATTACAACCTCACGGCCCTGGACGTGGCCCCGATCATCATCGGGGAGGACTGCCAGATCGGTCCGAACGTGCAACTCCTGACCCCGACGCACCCTGTCGAACCCCGGCCGCGGCGGGACCGGCTGGAGGCCGCAAAGCCGATCACCATCGGCGACAACGTGTGGCTCGGCGGCGGCGCGATCGTCCTTCCCGGCGTCACCATCGGCGACAACTCGGTGATCGGTGCGGGAGCCGTTGTCACCAGGGACGTCCCGGCGAACTCGATTGCGGTAGGCAACCCCGCCCGCGTAGTCCGCGAAATCTGACCGCGGTGCCAACGCGCCGGTTTGATCCGGACAGGCGGGACCGGATCATTGATGCAACCCTCGAGGTGATCGCTGCCCGCGGAGTGGCGGGCACGTCGCACCGCAAGATCGCGGACCACGCCGGCGTGCCCCTCGGCTCCATGACCTATCACTTCACGAACATGGACCACCTTCTGGGAGAAGCATTCAGGCGCTTCGCGGATGCGATCGCCGACAGTTTCGAGGTCCGGCTAAGCAGCGCCGCCAGCGCCGATGCGGCACGGCAGGCGGTGGTGGACCTGATTCACGTTGACCTGCTGGATAGCCAGCGGGACCTGGTCCTCACCCTCGAGCTCTACACCCTCGCCGCCCGCGAACTGGTCTTCCGCCAGATCACGCGGGACTGGATGAGCCGGAGCCGGCACGCCCTTGAACGCCACTTTGACCCTGCCACCAGCCGGATGCTCGACGCGCTGATCGAAGGCCACTTCATCCACGCCGCGCTCGATACCGAACCCCATGACCGCTCGATCACGGTGGACGCCGTCAACCGCATAACCGCCGTACCGCCAGGCCCACACGTCTCCGCGAAAGTTCTGACCGAATGACCCTCACCTTGAACACCAAACACCATCCGTGGCGCCGGACTGCTCGCGGCCGCCGCTGGGCGGGCATCGCGTTCGCCCTCATGGCCGGTTCCGTGGCCGCCACTGCCGTGGCCCTTTTCTTCTACGGGGTGGGGATCGGGCTGTGGGACGTGACCCAGAACATCGAAGGTGCCGACGTTGAGCGCCCACTGGGCCGCACCGTCATGCCCCAGTTCCATGCCGCCTTCAGCGGCGGAGCCTTCCTCGGCGCCGTGATCGGGGCGGGCCTGTCCACCCTTGGCGTCGGGCTTCCGGAGCACCTGCTGGTCATCGCAGTCATCGTGGTTGTCCTGACCCTGACCGCGCCGCACTACTTCCTGCCCGCTCAACCGGCCAGCGTTCCCGACCCTGCCGCGGCGGACACCGTAACGCGGCCCGGCAAGGCCCCCACCGCCTGGAAGGACGGCCGCACCCTGCTCATCGGCATCGTGGTGCTCGGCGCCACGCTCACCGAGGGCGCCGGGAACGACTGGATCGCCAAGGCCGCCGTGGACGGCCTGGGCGCCATGGAGTCCACCGGCGCGCTGCTGTTCGCCCTGTTCGTTGCGGCAATGACGCTCATGCGCTTCCTCGGCGACCTCACCGGCATCCACCTGGCCCTGCTGGCCATCGGTGCGCCGATCCTCCTCGCCCTGTGGCTGGCCCGCGCGGCGGAGCCGCTGGCCTCCGAGGCAGCCGTACGTTGACGCCGGCCTGACCGATATCCCGGCCTGACGCAAACGGCTCAATGCGCCCGCCAGGACGCTGAAATCCCGCGCTGAATACCGTGTTGACACCCCGTGTGCACGGGTCAAGACTGATCTTAGATCGGCGTCCTGCGGCGTGCCGGACGTCCGGCCCTAAGGGGTGCATTGTGCAGATTCCGGCTGCATTTGACTATGAGCGCGCGAGCGATGTGGCGAACGCGCTGGCACTGCTAGAACGCCACGGTCCCGAGTCCAGAGTCATTGCCGGCGGACACAGCCTGCTGCCGATGATGAAGCTGCGGCTGGCCCGGCCAGACTGGCTGATCGACATCAACGACCTCACAGAACTGGACTTCATTCTCCGTGAAGGGGACCAGTTGCGGGTGGGCGCCCTGACCCGGCACACGGCGCTGCTGGAGTCCACCGACGTCGCCGGTCTCTTTCCGATAATTAGCGACGCCGAGCGGGTGATCGCGGACCCTGTGGTCCGCAACCGTGGCACTATCGGCGGGTCGCTCTGCCAAGCGGATCCGGCCGAAGACCTGTCTACTGTCTGCGATGTTCTGCGCGCCCACGCCGTGATCCGCGGGCCTAGCGGCGAACGGATCGTCTCCATGTCGGATTTCCACCGCGGCCCCTACGAAACCGCCGTGGCGCAGAACGAGCTGTTGTACGAGATCCGCTTTACGATCCGCCCGCGCTCGGGCAGCGCCTATGAGAAGGTGGAACGCCGGGTCGGCGACTGGGCAGTCGTCGCGGCCGGGGCCGCCGTCACGCTTTCCGCAGACGGCACAGTCGAAGAGGCCGCGATCGGGCTGACGGCGGCTGGGCTGGACGGCACCGTCCCTGAGGCCGAAGCCGTGCTCCGCGGACGGCAGCCGCATGAAGACCTGTTCGTCGAGGCCGCCCGCATTGCAGCCGCCGCCTGCGACCCTGTGGCCGACCAGCGCGGACCGGTCGACTACAAACGGCATCTGGCCGACGAACTCACACGCAGGGTCCTGCGGCGTGCGTGTGCGCGCGCTGCCGGTGCACAGGAAGGCTGAAAGCGATGCAGATCAGCATGACGGTCAACGGGGACAAGGTGACCCGGGACATCGAACCCCGCGTGTTGCTCGTCCACTTCATCCGCGAGAACCTTGGACTGACCGGCACGCATTGGGGATGCGACACCAGCAACTGCGGAACTTGCGTCGTCCTCATGGACGGACAGCCGGTGAAATCGTGCACCGTGCTGGCAGCCATGGCCGACGGACACGACATCCGGACCGTCGAGGGTCTGGCCGTCGGCGGCACGCTCGATCCGGTGCAGCAGGGGTTCATGGAAGAACACGGCCTGCAATGCGGATTCTGCACGCCGGGCATGATGCTCACCGCCAGGGCTCTGCTGGACCGCAACCCCCATCCCGACGACGCCGAGATCCGCCAAGCCATTTCCGGCCAGATTTGCCGGTGCACCGGGTATGCGACCATTGTCCGTTCGGTGCAATGGGCCGCCGCCCACCCGCTCGGTACAGACACTGAAGCGGATGGCGCCGGCGCCGAGGCGACCACTTCTGAAGAGGTGACGGCATGACCACCACGCAGGAGCATGCACCCAACCCGGCGGCCGGAGACCCAAGCCGCCCGATCGGGTACGGCCGCATCCAGCGCAAGGAAGACCCGCGGTTCGTCCGCGGCAAGGGCAACTACCTCGACGACATCGTGCTGCCCGGCATGCTGCACGGCGCCGTCCTGCGCGCCCCGGTTGCCCATGCCCGGCTGGTTTCAATCGACACCACCGAGGCGCTGGCCCACCCCAAGGTGCTGGCCGTCATCACGGGCAAGGACCTGCAGGCCCTCAACCTCGCCTGGGCACCCACCCTGTCCGCCGACGTCCAGGCAGTCCTCGTCACCGACAAGGTGCGCTTCCAGGGGCAGGAAGTGGCGTTCGTGGTCGCCGAAGACCGCTACGCCGCGCGCGACGCCCTGGAGCTGATCGACGTCGAATACGACGTGCTGCCGCCGGTGATCGATGCCCGCCGCGCCCTGGACCCCGACGCCCCCGTCATCCGTGACGACATCGAGGGACGGACGGACAACCGGATCTTTGACTGGGAGATAGGCGACGCCGCCGAAACGGAGGCGGTGTTCGCCGCCGCCGACGTCGTGGTGTCCCAGGAGGTGGTGTATCCGCGGGTGCACCCCGCGCCCATGGAGACCTGCGGTGCCGTGGCGGACTTCGACCCGGTCGACGGCAGGCTGACGCTGTACGAAACAACACAGGCCCCGCACGCGCACCGGACGCTGTACGCGATGGTGGCCGGCATCCCGGAACACAAGATCCGCGTCGTCTCCCCCGATATCGGCGGGGGCTTCGGCAACAAGGTGGGCATCTATCCCGGCTACGTCCTCGCCGTGGTCGGTTCGATCGTCACGGGCAGGCCGGTGAAGTGGGTAGAGGACCGCTCCGAAAACCTGATGTCGACGTCGTTCGCCCGTGACTACATCATGCAGGGCGAGATCGCGGCCACCAAAGAGGGCAGGATCCTTGCCGTCCGGACCAGCGTGCTGGCCGACCACGGCGCGTTCAACGCCACGGCGCAGCCCTCGAAGAACCCGGCAGGATTCTTCTCCATCTTCACCGGCAGCTATGACCTGAAAGCGGCCTACTGCAAGGTTACGGGCGTCTACACCAACAAGGCGCCTGGCGGTGTGGCATATGCCTGCTCCTTCCGCGTGACGGAAGCGGTCTACCTGGTCGAGCGCATGGTGGACATCCTGGCCAGGAAACTGGAGATGGACCCCGCGGAACTTCGGCTGAAGAACTTCATCAAGCCGGAGCAGTTCCCGTATGCCAACAAGACGGGCTGGATCTACGACTCCGGCAATTACGAGCCGGCCATGCGGCTGTCCATGCAGATGGCCGGGTACGACGAGCTCCGGCGCGAGCAGCTCGAAAAACGCGAGCGCGGCGAGCTGATGGGCATCGGCGTGTCTTTCTTCACGGAAACCGTCGGCGCCGGCCCGCGCAAGCACTTTGACATCGTCGGACTCGGGATGGCCGACGGCGCCGAACTCCGCGTCCACCCGACCGGCAAGGCCGTGGTCCGGATCTCCGTGCAGACCCAGGGACAGGGGCACGAAACCACGTTCGCCCAGATCGTGGCCGAGGAACTCGGCATCCCGCCGGAGAGCATCGACGTCGTCCACGGCGACACCGACCAGACACCGTTCGGCCTGGGTACCTACGGCAGCCGCTCGACGCCGGTCAGCGGCGGGGCGGTGGCGCTGGTGGCGCGCAAGGTCCGCGAAAAGGCGAAGTTCATTGCCGCCGCCATGCTTGAGGCGCGGCCCGAGGACCTCGAATGGGAAAAGGGCCGGTGGTTCGTCAAGGGCGATCCGGGCGTTGGCAAGACCATCGCCGAGATCGCCTTGGGCGCCCACGGCACCGTGGCGCTGCCCGAGGGCATCGACGGCAACCTGGACGCCGAGGTGACCTATGACCCGCCCAACCTGACGTTCCCGTTCGGTGCCTACATCTGCGTGGTGGACGTCGACGCCGGGACCGGCGCCGTCAAGGTCCGGCGTTTCATTGCGGTCGACGACTGCGGGACGCGGATCAACCCGATGATCATCGAGGGCCAGGTGCACGGCGGGCTGACCGACGGCGTCGGCATGGCGCTGATGGAGATCATCGCCTTCGATGAGGACGGCAACTGCCTCAGCGGCTCCTTCATGGACTACCTCATCCCGACGGCGATGGAAGTCCCCGACTGGGAGACCGGCTACACCGTCACGCCGTCGCCGCACCACCCCATCGGCGCGAAGGGCATCGGAGAGTCAGCCACGGTCGGGTCGCCGCCGGCCATCGTCAACGCCATCGTCGATGCCCTGGCCCCGTACGGCGTCACCCACATGGACATGCCCTGCACGCCCGCCCGGGTCTGGGAGGCCATGCAGGGGCGGCCGAGGCCACCGGTCTGACATGCCGGCGCGCGGAGAAGCCCTGGCGGCGAGGGCCCGGGAACTCACGGAACGCCGGGAGCCGTTTGTGCGCGCCACGGTGGTGCGCGCCCAGCATCCCACCAGCGCGCACGCCGGAGACACGGCCCTGGTACTGGCCGACGGGGAAATCGACGGGTTCCTCGGCGGAACCTGCGTCGAGGCCTCGGTCCGCGAGTACGGCCTGCAGACGCTGTCCAGCCAGGAGCCCCTGCTGCTGCGCGTCGTACCCGGCGAGCCCTCCCGCATCCGGGAAGATGGCGCCGTGTCGGTCGCAAACCCGTGCCTCAGCGGCGGCGCGGTGGAGATTTTCCTTGAGCCGCAGGTGCCTGCGCCGCGGATCCTGGTGGTCGGGACCACCCCCGTGGCACAGGCCCTGGCCGCGCTGGGCGCCGTCCTGGACGTCGACATGGTGCTCACGAACGGGACTGCCGCGGAACCGCGGCCCGGCGACGCCGCCCTCATCGTCGCCTCGCAGGGCCGGGACGAGGAGCCCGCGCTGGAGGCCGCCCTGCGCGCCGGCGTGCCGTACGTCGCCCTCGTCGCCAGCCGCACGCGCGGCACCGCCGTGCTGGCCTCCCTCGACGTCGACGACGAACAGCGCTCGCGGGTGCACAGCCCCGCGGGCCTGCCGCTGGGAGGACAGACAGCCGGCGAGATCGCCTTGTCGATCCTGGCTGAACTGGTGTCGCTGCGCTCCGCCCGCCGGGTAGCCGCGGCATCGGCCGCGGACACGGCGGCTTTGGCTGCATCTGCGGCAAATGCGTCGGCGGCGAGCGCCGTGGATCCGGTCTGCGGAATGACTGTTGCCGCCGTGGACGCCACGCCCCATGCCGACTACGCCGGGGCGACCTTCTACTTCTGTTCTGCCGCGTGCAGGACTGCCTTCCTCGCTGATCCGTCTCGCTATGCCACTGCCTCCTGAGCCGCGGATCGCCGGAGTTATCCTGGCCGCCGGAGCGTCGCGGCGCCTGGGCCGGCCCAAACAGCTCCTCCCCTACGGTGACGGGGTGCTGCTGGACGCCGTGCTGACTACCGCCCGCGGATGCGGCTTTTCGCAGATTGTCCTGGCGCTGGGAGGCTCCGGAGACGACGTGCGCCGGACTGTCGACACCGGCGGCTGCGACGTGGTGGACAACCCCCGCTACGAGGACGGATGCTCGTCGTCGATCGCTGCCGCGATTCCGGCACTTCACCCGGGGACCGACGTCGTGGTCCTGCTCCTGGGCGACCAGCCGGGCGTCCGGCCGGAGACCGTTCGCCGGCTGCTCAGCGGCCGGAACGGTGCTGCCCTGGCGGTATGCCGCTATGAGGACGGCATCGGCCATCCCTTCGCTTTCGCCCGCGCGCTGCTGCCCGCACTGTCCCGGTTACACGGTGACAAAGCCGTGTGGAAGCTCCTGGAACAGCGGGCGGGAGAGGTTGCCGAAGTCGCGGTGGCGGGCCGGATCCCTCCCGACGTCGACACCGAGGCTGATTACGCGCAGATCCTCGCCCGGCTGGAGGGCGTCCCGTGAGCACTGCGGCCCGGGCGGGCGCGGAGGACGATGTGCGGCGGCTGGTCCCGGACGTTGCCGCACTCATGACAGCACTGGACGACGCCGACTACCTGGCCGACGCCGGGCTGGCCACCGCCCTGTTTCTGTCCGTCCGGCTGCCGCAGCCCATCCTGCTGGAGGGCGAGGCCGGCGTCGGGAAGACCGAGGCGGCCAAGGCCCTGGCCCGTGTGCTCGACACGCCCCTGTACCGGCTGCAGTGCTACGAGGGCATCGATGCGGGCGAGGCGCTCTACGAATGGAACCACCAGCGCCAGCTGCTGGGGATCCGGCTGGCGGAGGCGCGAAACGTGAACGTGGACGAGGCCGATCTCTTCGCGGAGCAGTACCTGCTGCGCCGGCCGCTGCTGAAGGCGATCGAGCATCCCGGCCCGCGCCCGGCCGTCCTGCTGCTCGACGAGATCGACCGGGCCGACGCCGAGTTCGAGGCGTTCACCTTCGAGCTGCTGGCCGAGGCCGCCGTGACCATCCCCGAACTGGGCACCATCCGCGCCACGCACCCGCCCGTCGTCGTCCTGACATCCAACCGGACCAGGGACCTGCACGACGCACTGACCCGCCGCTGCCTCTACCACTGGATTGACTACCCCCGGCCCGAACGCATCGCAGCGATCGTGCGCCGCAAGGTGCCCGGCAGCGCCGAACCGCTGGCCCTGGACGCGGCCTCCGCCATCACCCGGCTGCGGTCCCTGGACATGGCCAAACCGCCCGGCATCGCGGAAGCCATCGACTGGGTGTCGGCACTGACGGTGCTCGGCGTCGAGCGCCTCCACCCCGCCGCGGTAAAGCAGACCTGGGGAACGGTCCTGAAGAACCGCGACGATCTGGAGCTTGCCTGGGCCCGCGGGCCCGCCTGGGTGGCCGGCGGCGGCCATGACTGAGGGCGCGCCCAGGAACGGCCGGACCGGCATCGACGCCGCTTCGCTGGCGGTCGGATTCAGCACGGCCCTGCGCCGGGCGGGGCTGCCGGGCTCGCCTGACCGGGCAGCATGGCTGGCCCGGGCACTCAGGATCGTCCCGCCAACCGCCCGCGACGCCCTGTACTGGACCAGCCGCGTGGTGCTGGTCTCGTCGCGGGACCAGCTGCCCGTGTTCGACGCCGTCTTCTCGGCCGCGTTCGACGGGACTTCCGATCCCGCTGACAGCCGCGGCGATGCCAACAGTCCGCCGGCAATCGGCGCCGAGGAGCGGATACGGGCGGCGCCGGCCGACCAACGCCCCGCCACCACGGCCGGAGAGGACGGCGAGCTGCGGGCTCCCGCCACGTCCGCCGCCCGCGGGAGTTCCGACCTGCCCCCGGAACCCGGGCGGGACGCCATATTGGCCATGGCCTCGGCCGAGGAGCACCTGCATGGGAAGTCCTTCGCCGAGCTGACCCCCGACGAAGCCGCCCACATACGGCGGCTCGTGCGGCGCATCGTGCTGTCCACGCCGGAACGCCGAAGCCGCCGCACACGCCAGTGGGCGCACGGCGGCGCCACGCTGGACATACGCCGCACCATCCGTGCGGCACGGCGCACCGGCGCCGATGCCGCCTGCCTGGTCTACGCCCGCCGTCGTCCGCGTCCGCGCCGGCTGGTGTTCCTGTGCGACGTGTCCGGCTCCATGGAACCGTACACGCAGGTTTTCCTGTCACTGCTGCAGGGCGCTGTGGCCGGAGCGCGGGCCGAGGCATTCGTGTTCTCCACCCGGCTCACCAGGCTGACCCGGCAGCTCTCGAACCGGAATCCCGACCACGCCCTGGCGCTCGGGGCTGCCGCCGCCCCGGACTGGGCCGGCGGAACGCGGCTGGCGGAGAGCCTCCGCCACTTCATTGATGGGCACGGCCGCCGCGGGCTCGCCAGGGGCGCTGTCATCGTGGTGCTCTCCGACGGCTGGGCTACGGACGAGCCGGACCAGGTGGATGCCCAGATGGCACGGCTGCGGCGCCTGGCCTACCGGATCGTCTGGGTCAATCCGAGAAAAGCCGGCACGGACTTCCAGCCGCTGGCGGGAGGCATGGCCGCGGCGCTGCCGTACTGCGACGCCTTCATCAGCGGCCACAGCTACGCCGCACTGGCCGAAGCAGCCGCCGCCATTCGCGCCGACCGGACAGAATCAGACCGGGCAGACACCGCCCGGACACATTCAGCAGGGAAGCAGGGGAAAAGAAATGCAGCTTGAAAGCACCTTCTCCGTCGTCGCACCGATCGGCAAGGCCTGGGACACCCTGATGGACTTCGAGCGCGTGGCCGGCTGCCTCCCGGGCGCGGAGGTGCTCGCCAAGCTGTCCGACGACGCCTACAAGGTGGGCATGAAAGTGAAGCTGGGGCCGGTGACGCTTCAATACAAAGGGCAGCTGAACGTGATCGAGCGGGATGCCGCCGAGCACCGGGCCGTCCTGCAGGGCCGGGCACAGGAAACCCGTGGCCAAGGGACAGCGCAGGCCACCGTTACCCTCCGCCTGTCCGAAACCGGCGGCAGCACGACAGGCGCGGTCAGCGCGGACCTGGCCCTCTCGGGGAAGGCAGCGGCCATGGGCAAGGGCATTATCGGCAGTGTCACCGACCAAATGATGGCCCTGTTCGCCGCGAACCTGCAGGCCATGGTGGCGGAGCCTGCGTCGGCACCTGCCCAACCCGGCGGGGAAGCGGCGGCTGCGCAACCCCACGATCGAGCGAACGCAGAGCCGCCGGTAGCGGCCGCGGAACCGCCGGGCGCGGCACCGGCTCCCCCTCCGGCACCGGAGCAGTCCCGGGAGGCCCCGCCGGACACAGCGGCTCCCGGGCCGCTGGCCCCGCCGGCGCCGCCTGCCGGCAGCAGCCTCAACGGGCTGGCGTTGGCCAAGGACGTGATCGGGCAGCGCCTTCGCAGCCCCGCCGTGTATCTCGGGCTGCTCGTCGCCGTCGCGTTCATCGCCTTTCAGCTCGGGCGCAACGCGGCCCGGTCCCGCCGGCGCCGCCCGGCGGGCAAAAGAGGCTGACACGGCATGCGTGACGTCCTGGACGCCCTGGCATCAGGCTGGTTAAGCGGGACCACTGCCGGCCTGGCCACGGTGGTGCGCACGTTCAAATCGGCCCCGAGACCGCCCGGCGCGGCCATGCTGGTCACCGCCGACGGCAAAGCCGTGGGCTCGGTGTCCGGCGGCTGCGTGGAGGGCGCGGTCTACGAACTCGCAACCGAGGTGATGTCGGACGGCCAGCCGGTGCTGGTTCGCTACGGCATCAGCGACGATCAGGCCTTTTCCGTGGGCCTGACGTGCGGGGGCATCCTGGATGTGTTCGTGGAGCCGGTCTCGCGGCAGACCTTCGGCGAGCTTGACGAGGTTCGGGCAGAAATCGAAGCCGCCCGTCCGGTGGGGGTGGCCACGGTCATCGAGCACCCGGATCCCCGCTGGCTGGGCCGGCACCTGGTAGTGAGGCCCCATGGAGTCACGGGGAACCTGGGCTCCGACCGGGCCAACCAGGCCGTCGGGGACGACTCGCAGGGTCTGCTTGCGGCCGGCCGCAACACCACGCTGACGTACGGCCCCGACGGCCAGCGCCGCGGCGAGGGCATGCGCATTTTCTTCTCCAGCTTCGCGCCGCGGCCCAGGATGCTGGTGTTCGGGGCCATCGATTTTGCGGCGGCCCTGGCACGCCTGGGCGCTTTTTTGGGCTACCGCGTCACCGTCTGTGACGCGCGGCCGGTGTTTGCGACGCCGGCCAGGTTCCCCGACGTCGATGAGGTGGTGGTCGCGTGGCCGCACCGCTACCTCTCCGAGCAGCTTGCCCAAGGACTCGTGGACGAGCGGACCGTGATCTGCGTGCTGACCCACGATCCCAAATTCGATGTGCCGCTGCTGGAGGTGGCCTTGCGGTCCCGGCCCGTTGCCTATATCGGTGCGATGGGTTCACGGCGCACGCACAAGGACAGGATAGCGCGGCTTCGCGAAGCGGGCCTGGCCGAGCAGGAACTGGCGAGGCTGCACAGCCCGGTAGGCCTCGATCTGGGATCACGGACGCCGGAGGAGACCGCCGTTTCCATCGCCGCGGAGATCATTGCCGCGCAGTGGGGCGGAAGCGGCGAGCCGCTGGGACTCCTGAGCGACCGCATCCACCACGATGAACTCCACGAGCCCACGGACCTTCCCTGATCCGGCCCGCGTCCGGCCCGCGCTGATCCGCCTCCCTGATCCCGCCTGGCCCTATCCGCCGATGTACGACATCTCGATCCTGCGGGCCGCGGTGTCCGGGGCAACGGGGGTGTTGGCACTGCGCAGCACCGAGTAGCGGTCGGCGCGGCCGCCCCACAGGGCAGACAGTGCCGCGGAAAGATCGGCGTCGGAGGCGCCGCCCCGCAGCAGTGCCCTCAGGTCCGTGCCGGCCGTGGCAAACAGGCACGTGAACAGCTTGCCGTCGGCGGACAGCCGGGCGCGCGTGCAGCCCCGGCAAAAGGCCTGGGTGACGCTGGAGATGACGCCGATTTCGCCGCTGCCGTCACGGTAGCGCCAGCGCTCGGACGTCTCGCCGGGGTAGTTCGGCGCCACCGGGTCCAGCGGGAACACCGCGCTGATGCGGGCCAGGACCTCGGCGGAGGGCACAACTTCATCCATTTTCCAGCCGTTGGAGGCTCCCACATCCATGTACTCAATGAACCGGAGGATGAACCCGGATCCCTTGAAGTGGCGGGCCGTGTCAATGATGTCGTGGTCGTTCTGACCGCGCTTGACCACCATGTTGATTTTCACGGGCCCCAGGCCTGCCGCCTGGGCGACGTCGAGGGCGTGCAGGACCTTGGCCACGGGATAGCCGGCGTCGTTCATGGCCTGGAACGTTTCCTCCCGGACGGAGTCCAGGGACACGGTGACGCGGTTCAGCCCGGCATCCTTGAGAACCAGGGCCTTCTGCGCCAGCACCGAGCCGTTGGTGGTCATGGCCAGATCCGGCGCCCGCCCGTCGGGGGTCCGCAACCGGGCCAGCATGCGGACCAGTTCCTCAATGTCCTTCCGCAGCAGGGGCTCCCCGCCGGTCAGCCGGATCTTCAGTACGCCGTGCGCCACGGCAATCGACGCCAACCGGGTGATTTCCTCAAACGTCAGCAGCTGCTCCCGGGGCATGAAGACGTAATCCCTGCCGAAAATCTCCCGGGGCATGCAGTAGACGCACCGGAAATTGCACCGGTCCGTGACTGAAATCCGCAGGTCCCGGAGAGGCCGGTGGAAGGTGTCGGTGATGGATGTGGCGTCCATGTAGCGCCCTTTCCAAGCGGCAGCAGCGTCCACCGCTCGTATATGTCCCAGCGTATGCCTGGCCGCCGGCCCCCACAATGACCGCACCCGAAGCGGAGCCGAGTCACATCCTGCGCTTTGTCCTTGCCGTCGCCGGCGCCGTCCACGGATCCTCCGGCCAGGGGTGCTTGGGATAGCGCCCGCGCATCTCGGCACGGACCTGCGCGTAAGGTCCGGACCAAAAGGAGGCGAGATCGTCCGTGACCGCCAACGGCCGCCTGGCCGGCGACAGCAGGTGGAACAGCACCGGCACCCTCTCCCCCGCCAGCCGCGGCGTCGCTGCCCAGCCGAAGCATTCCTGGAGCTTGACCGCCACCACCGGCCGGCCGCCGTCGTCTGCTACGTCCGGATAGTCGATGCGCACCCGCGAACCGCTGGGCACCTCGAGCCACTCCGGCGCCAGCTCGCCCAGCCTTGACGCCTCGGGCCACGGCAGCAGGCGCCGCAGCGGATCGGCCAGATCGATGCGGTTCGTTGCGGCCCCGCCGGCCAGAGCCTCCAGCTCCGGCGCCAGCCACTCGTCCAGCCTGCCCAGCAACGCCTGGTCGGAAACGTCCGGCCAGGGTTGACCCAGTTCCCGGTGCAGCAGGGCGAGGCGGCGGCGCAGGCCATCCGCCGCCATCGACCATCCGATGGTCCCCAGCCCTTCCCTCTCGAGCGCGCGGGCCACCGCGGCGCGTCCCTCCTCCACGGATGGCCTGACCGGCGTGGACGACAGCGCGATCGCTCCCAGCCGGCGTTCCCGCCGGGCCGTCACCCGGCCCTGGCTGAACCCCGCTTCCACCGTTTCCGCCAGGAGGTGCCGGGCAGCGGCCTCGGCCGTGTCCGCCGTCAGCGGTGCTGCGGACCGGATGACGGCGCCGGTCCCGGCGGCGTCGCGTCCTTCGGCGCGCGACACCTCCGCGACCGCCAGCCACTCGTGCCCGGTAAGCGGGCTGCCGGCAGGGAGCCCCGCCCGCGTGCCTGAGGACAGCAGGTAGCGCTCCGGTCCCTGCCCCGGGACGCGGCGCGCCACTCGGTCCGGGAATGCGAGGGCGACGACGAACCCGACGGCCTCTGCGCCGGTCACCGGGGCATCGGGGTGGACAGGCGCGACGCCGGTGGCCTCCTGGCGTGCGATCGCCTCCATCCGCCGGACATCCTCCGCCCAGCGCCGCGCCGCCGGGTCTTTCCCCGCCCGCAGGGTGTTCAACAACCGAGTCAGGTCGGCGCCGGGGGCGCGCTGGTCCCCGGCAACGACGGCGACGGCCTCCGCCGCGGTCCGGTGGCCCACGGCGGCGGCGCCGTCCAGCAGGGCGCGGGCCAGCCGCGGGTCCGCCGGAATCCTGGCCAGGGTTTTACCGAGGTCCGTGGCGTGCCCGTCCGGTTCCACCGCCCCGAGCTCGCGCAGCACCTCGACGGCGTCGTCCATCGCGGCCTGCGGCGGGGCGTCGGGAAGGGCCAGTCCCCGGCCGCCCGGCGCTCCCCAACAGGCAAGGACCAGGGCGGCGCCCGTCAGGTCGGCCACCGCGATCTCCGGTGTCCTGTGGGCCGGCGCGGCTCCGAACGTCTTCTGGTCGTAGCAGCGGACCACCTGTCCGGGGCCCTGCCGCGCGGCGCGTCCGGCGCGCTGATCGGCGGACGCCCGGGAGCAGGACACTGTCACCAGGCCGGACATGCCGCGCGCGGAGTCGCGCCGCGGCTCGCGGGAAAGCCCTGCATCGATGACCAGCCGGACTCCCGGAACCGTCAGGGAGGATTCGGCGAGCCCCGTGGAAACGATCATCCGCGGCGGACCGCCCGGGTCCCGTCCCGAGACGGCGCGGTCCTGCGCCTCCGGGCTGACCTGGCCGTGAAGCTCCAGCACCTCGGTGCCCGAACCAACCCGGCCGCGCAGGCGGCCCGCGACGTGGGAGACCTCCCACGCACCGGGGAGGAACACCAGGGCGTCAACGTTCATGTCCCGCGCCAGCGCTTCGGAGTGCGCGGCCGCGGCAGTGTCGGCCACATGGTCAAGGAACGCGCGCGTCACGCCCCGCATGTCCAGCCTCGGCACCGCCGGGGGCGCCCAGCTCGTTTCCAGGGGGTACAGCGCGGAGGGGCAGTCGACGACGGGAGCCGGGCCGCCGCCGTCGTTCCCCCCCGTCTCCGTCTCACCGATCAGGGCCGCGAACCGCGGCGCGTCCAGGGTGGCCGACATGGCGACGAGCGTGAGGTCGCCGCGCAGCTGGCGGACCTCGGCGAGCATGCCGAGCAGCAGGTCTGTCTCCAGCCCGCGTTCGTGCACCTCGTCGAGGATGACGGCGTCCACTGCCTCCAGGCCCGGGTCCGAGAGCAGGCGCTGCAGCAGGATGCCGGGGGTGACGAATTCGATCACCGTGTTGGAACCGGCCTGGCGTTCGCCGCGGACCGTGTACCCCACGCGATCCCCGAGCCGGCTGCCGTCCAGGGTGGCAAGCCGCCGGGCCGCGGAACGCGCCGCCACGCGGCGTGGCTGGGTCACGACGATGCGCGGGCCCTTCTCCCGTACGGCGCCGGTCGCGAAGTTGGAGGCCGCGATGGTGGAGGCCGCGATGTTGGCGAGAAGGGGCGGAACCAGAGTGGTCTTGCCCGTGCCCGGGGGCGCCTGCACCACTGCCGTTCCGGCGGCGCCCCGCGCGCGCAGCGCTTCCTCGAGCACCCCCAGCGAATCCGCGAAGACCAGCCCCGCTCCGATGGCACCCAAATCGAAGGGCCCGCTGGCAGGAACGGGAGCAGGAGGCCGGGCCGGAGAAGTCACCCGTCCATTGTGCCTATAATCCTTGGGCGCATTATCTTCAGGCCGGTAAGCCTAGGGCCGGGTGCCCGGCGCTGCGGCCGTTCCTGTGAGAAGCCATAGCTTGCCTGAGGTAAGCTGTCCAACCACGCCCGCTGGTCTTCGTGACAAGGGAATATCGGCGCAATGGTGTAGGTTGCATATCCGTCAGAGAAGAAACGCCAGAAAAGAGAAGCACCTAAGTGGCAACCGATTACGACGAAGTACGTTCCGACGTCAAGGAATCCCAGGACAACTCCCTGGAGGCGCTGCAATCCGCAAACGCCCCTGACGCCCGCAGCGTGGTCCGTGAGCTGGATGAAGCCGATGCGATGGACGACTCCATCGTTCCGGGCGGTGAATTTGTGGCCGAGGAACTGGTGGTCCAGGTGGTCCCCCAGGCGGAGGACGAGTTCACCTGTTACTCCTGTTTCCTGGTCCGGCACCGCTCCCAGATCGCCCGCGAAAAGAACGGGCACGCTTACTGCATTGAATGTGAAGGCTAGCCTCCAGCTGGCGCGGCTGCGAATTGTCAGCCGCACCGGAGGGTAGTTCGTGCGGGCCGCCTCCCCTGGGAAGGCGGCCCGGATCCACGTGGCTCCGATGCCTGCCGCCGCGGTCATCGGCCGCCGCTCCAGCAACCCCGAATAAAGTGCACCCCGGCCGGCGAGGGAATAGAACCGGCCGGTGCCGCCCCCAACGAGTTGCCCGCAAAATACCGGGCGGCTACTCCTCATCTGCGGAGTCGAAGGCCTGCGAGGCCTCCTCCTCAAAGCTATGGAACTGGCACGACGAGGCCTCGACGCTGCCATGCAGCCCGCGCGCAAGCATCTCGACGACGAACTCAACGCGGCTAACACGGCCCTGTGTCAACTGTTTCTGGCCCCGGCCGGACGGGGCGGTTTCAAACGAACGACGCAACACCGACCTGACGGGGTTTAGTCGGCGAGGATGTGATAAAGCGCGCGGCGGGTTTCATCGATTTTTTCCACCGCGGCATTGCGTTGTTCCTCGGTTGCCGCGAAGCGGAATTGGTGGATGACTCCCATGAGCTTTGCCACGCTCTGATGAAACGCGGGACCGGATCCCTGCGGATCGGTGTTCCACGCGTTGTCCAGTTCTTCGGCGTGGTCGGCCACATACGCCCGCCCCGCATCCGTGAGCGTGAACTCGGTGCGCCGGCCTTCTCCTACGGGTGCGATGAGATCTTCATCAACGAGTTGCTGGAGTGTCGGGTAAACCGAGCCCGGGCTGGGGCGCCAGGCTCCGGAGGTTTTCTCCGCAATGGTTTTGATCAATCCGTACCCGTTGGATGGTGATTCGGCCAGAAGGGACAGAATTGCCGAACGGACGTCGCCCCTGCTTGCCCGACGCGAACCACCTGGACCAAAGCCCGGTCCAAAACCAGGTCCAAAGCCCGGCCCGAATCCGCGGCCGGGCCCGAAGCCGCCGTGTCCGTGCGGTCCGCGGCGGCTCCTGCTGCGCCCGAAGCGTCCCATTGCCGGTCCGCCACCTGTCAATCTGTTGTCGTGAATGCCTTTCATAGCGGCATCGTCCTTCCTTTTCAGTGAGTTTTGTCCGTATCGACGATCTTTCGGCGATAGTTAACGATATATCGCCGAGTATCGCCGGTCAAGACCCATCGCCGTGGCAAACCTTTGGAGCCACGTCATACCCTGTGAGCCACGTCATGGAAAAAGCTTGACAAGCTTGTACAACTGTTTCCATACTTGAGGGGCAAGGGTTTCAACGAGGCAACTGGAGGACCAATGGCGGCCAAACTCACGGACGTCGCAAAGCTGGCGGGCGTCTCGCTCGCCACGGCGTCACGGGCGTTCGGAGACCCCGGCCGGCTGGCGGCAGAGACCCGCCAGAAGGTGATGGACGCCGCTGTTCAGCTCGGCTACGAAGTGCCTGGCCTCACGGGCAGCCGGACCTTCGGCGTCGTCGTGCCGGACATCTCCAACGCGGTGTTCGCCGCCCTCATCAAGGCCATCCAGGACCAGGCCTGGCACGGCCGCCACCGGATGGTGCTGGCCGACACCGCCGAGTCCTCCGCCCGCGAGCGCGACCACCTGGCAGCCTTCGCCACCGGAGTGGACGGCATCATCCTGTGCTCGCCCCGGCTCCCCTCGGACCAGATCCACAACCTGGCGGGCAACGCACCGCTCGTGGTCATCAACGGCGAGGCCGACCACGCGGCACGCGTCCTGATGGAAGCCGGCGAAGGACTCCGCCAGGCCGTGGAACACCTCCACGCCCTCGGCCACCGCAAGCTCGCCTACATCCCCGGACCGGCATCGTCATGGGCCAACGGCCAGCGCCTTTCCGCCATCACGCGCTTCTGTGACGAGTGGGGCATCGAACTGGTCACCGTGGGCAACCAGAACGCCACGGTCGACGGCGGCCTGGCAGCCGCTGCATCGGTCGTCGCCAGCGGCGCCACCGCCGTCATCGCCTACAACGATCTCGTGGCAATCGGCATGCTCGCCGGCGCCCGGACGCTCGGCTACCACTGCCCCGAAGACATCAGCGTGGTGGGAATCGACGACCTCGACATCGCCGCCGCCGCCGAACCCGGACTCACGTCCGTCCGCGTGCCCATCAGCCGCAGCGGCTCCCTCGCCCTCGAACTCCTCCTCGAACAGATCGCCGGCAAGCCGACGGCCACCGAGGCCGTCCACCTCAATTCACAGCTCATCGTGCGCGGCTCCACCTTCGCCGCACGCACCGCCGACCACACCCTCCAGGGAAAGTAACCATGAGAATCGTCATCACAGACCCCAACCTGATGCCCCACCGGGCCACCTTCGAGGAAGCGCTCCCGAACGGTACGGTCACGTCCTGGCACGACAGCTGGAACGAACACTCGGTCCTGACCGACCTCAAGGACGCCGACGTCTACGTCGGCCCCAAGTTCACCGAAGCCATGGGCGCCGAGGCGCGGAACCTACGCCTCGTGCACGTCGCAGGTGCCGGCTACGACGGCATCGACGCCGCCGCCCTGCCCGCCGGGGCGGTCTGCGCCAACACCTTCCACCACGAGGGCTCCATCGCCGAACATATCGCCACCGTGCTCGTCGCCCTCCGCCGCAACCTGCTGGGCCAGGACGCCGCCCTGCGCACGGGAGTCTGGGCCTCGTCCGTCTACTCCCCTGAGATCCCCCAGCCGGAGACACTGCGCGGAGCCGTGGTGACCTTCCTCGGGTTCGGCCACATTGGCAGCGCCGCCTGGAAACTCCTGCAGGCCTTCGGCGCGGAGGGCATCGCCATCACCCGCAGCGGCTCGGTCAACCCCGACACACACACCCTGCGCTGGGCCGGCACCACAGACCGCCTCAGCGAAGCCCTCAGCGAGTCCGACGTGCTCGTGGTCAGCATCCCGCTGGACGCCGGGACCACCTCACTGATCGGCGCCGCCGAACTGGACGAACTCGGCCCCCACGGACAGCTCGTCAATGTCGCCCGCGGACCCGTCGTCGACGAAGCCGCACTCTACGAGGCTTTGAAGGACCGCCGGATCGCCGGCGCCGCCATCGACGTCTGGTACCGGTACCCCGGCACCGACGGACGCGGCGAGCCGGCCACCAGGCCGTTCGGCCGGCTCGACAACATCATCATGACCCCGCACTCCTCCGGCGTCACCGCCGAAACCTTCCGCGGCCGCGCCCGCGAGATCGCCGAAAACATCACCCGCCTGTCCACGAACCAGCCCCTGAAGAATGTAGTGATTTCCCGATGACCCGAAAAATCGTCGACGTCGACGTCCTCATCACCAGCCCCAGCCGCAACTTCGTCACCCTGAAAATCACCACCGACGACGGCATCGTCGGCTGGGGCGACGCCACCCTGAACGGCCGCGAACTTTCCGTCGCCAGCTACCTCCGCGACCACCTTGCCCCGGCACTGCTGGGCAGGGACGCGGACCGGATCGAAGACACCTGGCAGTACTTCTACCGTGGCGCCTACTGGCGCCGCGGGCCGGTGACCATGGCCGCCATCGGCGCCATCGACCTGGCACTCTGGGACATCAAGGGCAAGGCCCTGGACGTCCCCGTCTACCAGCTCCTCGGCGGTGCAGCCCGCGACAAGATCCTCACCTATACCCACGCCACCGGCTGGGACCTCCCCGAGCTCCTCGACTCCGTGGAACAGCGCCGCGAACAGGGGTTCCGGGCAGTCCGCGCCCAGTCCGGCGTTCCCGGCCTGGACAAGGTCTACGGCGTCACGAGGGGCGCCGCCAGCTACGAACCCGCCGGCCGCGGCGCCGGACCGGTGGAAGAAGACTGGGACACCTCGGCCTACCTGCGCCACGCCCCGAAGATCCTCTCCGCGGTGCGCGAGCACGTGGGCCCTGAACTGAAGCTGCTCCACGACGTCCACCACCGGCTCAACCCCACCGAGGCCGCCCGCCTGGCCAGGTCCCTCGAGGACGTGGACCTGTTCTGGCTCGAGGACGTCACGCCGGCCGAAAACCAGCGGCTGCTGCGCACGCTGCGCCAGCAGACCACCATCCCGCTGGCCATCGGCGAGGTCTTCAACACCGTCTGGGACTGCGAACAGCTCATCACCGAACGGCTCATCGACTTCATCCGCACCGCCGTCGTCCACGCCGGAGGCATCTCCCACGTCCGCAAGATCCTGGCACTGGCTGAGGTCTACCAGATCAAGGGCGCCCCGCACGGGCCGTCCGACGTCTCGCCGATCAACCTCTCGGCGTCGCTGCACCTTGGCCTGGCCACCAGCAACTTCGCAATCCAGGAATACATGGGGTACGACCCCCTCGTGTCCGAGGTCTTCCGGTCCAGCTTCCGCTTCGAGGACGGCTACCTCCACCCCGGGGACGAGCCCGGCCTCGGCGTCCAGGTGGACGAAGCAGCCGCCGCCCGCTTCCCGTACAAGCAGGCGTACCTGCCCATCGCCCGGGAACTCGACGGCTCCATGAAGGACTGGTGACCGTGACTTCATCGCTCCCACAGCTCTCCGCCAAGACACCGGGCATCCTGCGCCGGCCGGAAGCCCCGTCCCCGGGCATAGTGCACTTGGGACTGGGTAATTTCCACCGCGCCCACCAGGCCGTCTACACCGACGCCGCAGTCGCCGCGAACGGCGGAGACTGGGGCATCATCGGAGTCTCCAGCCGATCCTCGGCCATCCCGGACGCCATGCACGCCCAGGACATGCTCTACACCGTCGTGGAAATCTCGCCCGAGGGCTCCACGTTCAGCGTTCCGCAGGTCCACACCGACGCCTTCACGGCGGCCGGCAACCCGGGCCGGGTCATCAGTGCCATCGGCGACGCCGCCACCCGCATTGTGTCCCTGACGGTCACGGAGAACGGCTACAACTACACGCCGGCCACCGGTTCACTGAACCTGCAGGACCCCGCAATACAGCACGACCTGCTGCATCCCGAGGCGCCGCGGACCCCGATCGGACAGATCGTCCGCGGCCTGCAGCACCGGTCCCGCACCCACGCGGAGCCGGTGACCATCCTCAGCTGCGACAACCTGGCTGACAACGGCCACCACACCCGGCGGCTGGTCAGGGAATTCGCCTCCCTGCTGCCGCCGGCCGAAGCCGCCGATACCCTGGCCTTCATCGACACGTGCACAAGCTTTCCCTCGTCCATGGTGGACCGGATCGTGCCGGCCACCACCGATCACTACCGCAAGCTGGTCACCGCCCGGCGCGGCTACACGGACCGCATCCCGGTGCCGGCAGAACCCTTCACCATGTGGATCGTCGAGGACAACTTCATTGCGGGACGCCCCGTGTGGGAGGCGGGCGGCGCCGTGTTCTCCGACGAGGTGGCCGGCTACGAGCAGCTCAAGGTCCGCCTGCTCAACGGCACCCATTCCCTCATCGCCTACCTCGGGGCCCTGTCCGGCACGGTCACCATTCCCGAGTCCGTCTCCGACAGCCACATTGAACTCGCCGCGCGCTCGGTCCTGAGGAGCGAGTACCTGCCCAGCGTCTCGGTGCCGGCCGGAGTGGACGTCGCCGCCTACGAGGAACAGCTCTTCTCCCGCTGGCGGAACACCGCCCTCGGCCACCGCACCAGCCAGGTGGGCTCCGACGGCTCCGTGAAGCTCCGCCAGCGGATCCCGCTGCCGGCGCTGCAAATGCTCGACGACGGCCGGATGCCCCAGCTTCTGGCGCTCACCGCCGCGGCCTATCTGTCATGCATCGCCCCGCTCGCAGGGTTCGACCCCGGCCCCCAGGCCGAAGCGATGGAAGATCCGGCCCGGGGCCTGCTGGCCGGCCTGGCCGCAGGCGCCCGCTCAGGCCGGGAGCTGGCCGGCAAGGTCCTCGGCGACCACCACCTGCTCGGCGAGGAACTGGCCCAACGCAGCGAGTTCCTCGAGCGCACCGGCGAATTCATCGACATCATCCGTTCCGCGGGCCCGCTGGCCGCGATCGCCGAAGCCAGCGCTCCCTCCTCCCTTACTGCCGCCCCAATCCTTCAAACCACAAAGGGCACGCCATGACCACCCAAACCATTCCCGCAGCAGACACCGCCGGGCTTCCTTCCGGCACCCAGGCAGCAGTGCTGCACGGCGCCCGCGACCTCCGCATCGAGCACAAGCCGCTGGCGGCCCTCGGCCCGAACGACGTCCTGGTCGAGATGCGCTCCGGCGGGATCTGCGGCTCCGACATGCACTACTACGCCGACGGACGCAACGGCACCAATGTGCTCCGCCAGCCCACGGTCCTGGGGCACGAGGGCGCCGGGGTGGTCATCGCCGCCGGTGCGCAGGCCACCGTCGCCGCCGGCACCGCCGTCGTCATTGAACCGGCCCTGCCCTGCGGCAACTGCCCCACCTGCCTCTCGGGACGCTACAACCTGTGCCCGGCCGGAACCTGCTTCGGCTCCCCACCCACGGACGGCCTCTTTGCCCGGCACGTCGTGGTGCCCGAACGGGCCGTGCACGTGCTTCCGGACAGCATTCCGGCAGAAATCGGGGCCGCGATCGAACCGCTCGCCGTCGCCGTCTGGGCCGTCGAACGCGCCCAGGTCCAGAAAGGGCAGCGCGTGCTGATCACCGGCGCCGGACCTATCGGCCTGCTGGTCTCGCAGGTCGCGGCCGCCAAGGGCGCCGCGGAGATCGTGGTCACGGACGTGAATGACCACCGGCTCGCCGTCGCCACGAAGTTCGGGGCCACCCGCACCATCAACACCGCAACCGAGCCGCTGGACCTGACCAACATGGACCGGCTGATCGAATGCTCCGGCAACACCAGGGCCCTTGCTGACGGCATCCGGACGCTGGCGCCGGCAACCCGCGCCACAGTCGTCGGCCAGGCCCGGCCAACCGTGGACGGCATCCCGCTCGGATTCCTGCAGCGCTACGAAATCGACCTCGTGACCGCCTTCCGGTACGCCCACGCGTTCCCGACGGCGATCGGACTCGCCTCATCCGGGGCGGTGGACCTGCCGTCCATCATTACCGGCACCTACCCCCTCGAAGACGCCGCGGCCGCGCTCACAGCCCCCGTGACTGACCCGACCAACCTCAAAGTACTCATCACCTACTAATTCACCAGCACGAGACCCGCTGGTTGAGCCTGTCGAAACCAAGAAACCGGATCTTCCCAGGCTCGATCACCATCGGACATCCATTCAAAGGAGTATGGAAATGACCTCAGCAGCGTATGTTCCCCCAGGGGAAGTGGATCAGAGCAAGGTCCGGAAGGCCGCCGTCGCAGGCCTCATCGGCACCACCCTTGAGCTGTACGACTTCGTCATCTACGGCACCGCCTCGGCGCTGGTCTTCAGCAAGCTGTTCTTCCCCAACGTCTCCCCCACGGCCGCGCTAATCGCCAGCTTCACCACGTTCGCGGTCGGGTTCCTGTTCCGCCCCCTCGGCGGCATCTTCTTCTCCCACTTCGGAGACCGCCTCGGCCGGAAATGGATCCTTGTGGTCACGCTCCTCCTGATGGGCGGCGCAACGCTTGTCATCGGCCTGCTGCCGACCTTCGACCAGGTGGGCCTGCTGGCGCCCATCCTGCTGTGCGTGTGCCGCGCGGCCCAGGGCTTCGGTGCCGGCGCCGAACAGTCAGGCGGCGCCACCCTGCTGACCGAATCGGCGGCTCCGGGAACCCGCGGCAAGCTGGCCTCGCTGATCATGGTCGGCGCCGCCGCAGGAACCGCCCTCGGCGCGCTGGTGTGGATCGCCGCACAGTCACTGGCCCCCAACGACATGCTGACCTGGGGCTGGAGGCTCGTCTTCCTCTCCAGCATCTTCGTCACGGTTGCCGCGCTCATCATCCGGCGCAAGCTGGACGAATCCCCGGTCTTCGAAGAAATCAAGCAGGCCCGCACCGAACCCCCCGCCCCGCTCAAGGAGGTCGCCAGGAACGGCAAGGCCAACGTCCTGCGCGTGATCCTCATGAACTTCGGCGTCAGCACCCAGTCCTACACCATCCAGGTGTTCATGGCGTCCTACCTGATCACGGTGGTGGGAACCGACCCGAAGTTCATCCCGCCGGTGCTGCTTATCGGCGCCCTCTGCGGCGGCGTCGCGGCCGTTTCCTTCGGAATCCTGTCCGACAAGATCGGGCGCCGCCGCGTCGTCTCGCTCATTACCGCAGCGCTGGTCCTTTTCCCCGCGCCGGCCTTCATGCTGCTGACCACCGGTTCTCCCGTGGCCATCGTGCTGGTCATCATCGTGGGCTTCATGCTTGCCTGCCAGGGCGTCGTAGGCGTCCACATGAGCTACTTCCCGGAGATTTTCGGCAGCCGCTACCGCTACGCCGGCGTCACGTTGGGACGCGAGTTCTCCTCGATTATCGGCGGCGGCATCGCCCCGATGGTCTGCGCGGGGCTCCTGGGACTCTTCAGCAATTCCTGGATCCCGGTCGCCATTTACATGTCCGCCACCATGCTCGTCAGCTTCATCGCCACCAGGCTTTCGCCCGAAACACTCAACCGCGACCTGACCGACCCGGACGACGCCGACAGCCACAGCCGCGCCATCGCGGCGCCCGAGACGGCGGCCGAGTTAGCCACCACCCGCACCGCCAAGTAAAGGATTCCCATGCTCCGCCTTGCCCACCCCGGCACAACTTCACGGCCCGCCCCGTCCGCTATCCTTCGCGAAACCCGGGCAGTGGCAGTCCTGCGGGCCCGCCACGCCTCGGACTACGCGCCCGTGATCGAGGCGCTGCAGCGCGGCGGCGTGCTCAGCATCGAGCTCACGCTGAGCACGCCGGGCGTCTGGGACGAACTGCCCGCCCTCCGGGACCGCTTCGGGGACGCCCTTGAGATCGGCGTCGGAACCGTCACCGAGGCAGCAGAGGCCGAGGCGGCCCTCGACCTGGGCGCCGCCTACATCGTCACGCCCGTGACGGACCCGGGCGTCATCACCGCCTGCGTCGGCCGCGGCGTGCCGGTCTACCCCGGCGGACTGACCCCCACCGAGCTGCACGCCGGCTGGAAACTGGGTGCCACGGCGGTCAAGGTCTTCCCCGCCTCCACGGTCGGTGCCGGCTACGTCGCGCAGCTCCGCGGCCCGTTCCCGGACATCGAGGTGATCCCCTCCGGCGGCGTCAACATCGAGGACGTGCCGGGCTGGATCATGGCCGGCGCCCTGGCCGTCAGCCTCGGCGGGCCGCTGCTCGGCGACGCCTTCAAGGGCGGCGACCTGCAGGAGCTCACGGCCAGGGCGCGGCGTGTCCGCGAGCTGATCGACCGAACGGCAGGCCAGATGGGTGAAAACCAGTGAGCACGGCGCCCTACGTACTGACCTTCGGTGAAACCATGGCGCTGATGCGCGCCGATCAGGTCGGCCCGCTCGCCCATGCGTCCACCATGAGCCTCGGCATCGGCGGCTCCGAATCCAACGTCGCCATCGGGCTCCGGCGCCTCGGCGTGCAGGCGGTATGGTGCGGCCGCGTCGGGGCGGATGCCCTCGGCCAGCTCGTGGAACGCGAAATCCGGGCCGAAGGCGTGGACGTACGCATCGCCGTCGACCCCTCCGCCCCCACCGGTCTGATGATCAAGGAACGCCGGACCCCGGCCACCCAGAGCGTCAGCTACTACCGCGCCGGCAGCGCCGGCTCCCGGATCGCCCCGGAGGACATCGACGAAGCACTCATCACCCGGGCCGGCCTGCTCCACGTCAGCGGCATCACCCCTGCCCTGTCGCCGCAGGCGGAAGCGACCCTGAGGTACGCGATTGACACCGCCAGGGCAGCGGGCGTGCCCGTGTCCTTTGACCTCAACTACCGCGGAAACCTGTGGTCGCGCGAAGGTGCCGGAAGCGTCTACCGCGACATCATTCCGCTGGCGGACATCGTGTTCGCAGGTGACGACGAGGCCGCGATAGCGGTGGGTGCCGGCGGGCCGGAGGAGCTGGCCCGCCGGATAGCGGCCCTCGGGCCCGGCCAGGCCGTCATCAAACTCGGTGCGGAAGGGGCCGTGGCGCTGATCAACGGCCGGTTGTTCCGCCGGGAGGCGGTCGCCGTCGGCGTGGTGGACACCGTTGGCGCCGGCGACGCGTTCGTCGCCGGCTACCTGGCTGAATTCATCGGAGACCGCAGTCCGGAGGACCGGCTGAAAACCGCGGCGGCAACCGGCGCCTTCGCCTGCCTGGTCCCCGGAGACTGGGAAGGCTTCCCGCGCCGCAGCGAACTCAGCCTGCTCGACGCCGGTGATCCCGTCTCCCGCTAGTACGTGCGGATTATCGCCTGACTACGACGTCGTCGACGTAGCTGTCTCCCATCTGGCGCGGGTGCTCGGCGCCAAATTGGACCTTGCTCAGGCTCGTGGTCCCAAGACCCACCTCTTTGGAGAAGATGGATGCGCCGTCGAACCAGACTTCGATGGATGACCTGGCCCCATTCGCCCTGACCTGCATCTGGACCCGGTGCCACGTGTTCAGCGGGATGCTTGTGGCCGAGAGCCTGGTGTACGTAAAGGTACCGTCGGGATTCGTGATCCGCAGCCACAGCTTTCCGGTGGCGTTGTCCCGGAACACATCCGCGATCCGGGTGGCACCGGAGAAGAACCGAACATAGGGCACGTTGTTCCCGGGCAGCCCGGCAGTCGCGATGTTAATCCAGGCGTCCGCGCCGGCCCTCCTGGTCCCGGCGGGCAGCGCCAATCCCATGTTGGCCACAGAACCGACAGCCGCCGTGGCGTGAAGCCTGGCCGAACACGTCCCGGAGTGCGCCGTCGGACTGGCGACCGTTGCCGTGCCATTGCCCGAGGTCGTAGCGACGAACGGGGAGAGCGAGTTGCCCTCGAAGGTCGTGGCGGTCAGCATCCTGCCCGACAGCGGGCTGGTAGGGGCGGCCGTTCCCGGGCTGCAGGTCGCCGACACAGCCGTGTTTGCGGAACCGAATACGAGGGTGGTGGAAACCAGCAGCCCGAGGGTTCCGATCGCACCCAGTTTCCTTAGTTTGCTCATGGCAGATCCTCACTGTCTTGTTCCGGTCCTAGTCGCAACCGTTGCAGAGCGAAGTGCTTGAAGACCCGGGACGTCGTGTGGCTTTGGAGATGACGGGGTAACGCTAATGCTCGATCCGCCACCTTGGAAAAACCTTGGAGTTTCCGTGGGGTACCCCCCGCCCTGAGGGGGCTGTATTTGGGGGTGACCGCAGCTCTCAACGCCCGACGGCGATCAGGGCCAGCGCCGCGTCGCGAGGTTTCTGGAGATCCAGGCCGGTGTAGTTCTCGAACGCCGACAGCCGGTTGACAATGGTGTTCCGGTGGCAGGCCAGCCGCTCCGCGGTCGCCACGAGGCTGCCGAGCTCGAGGAAGACGCGTGCGGCCTCCAGGAGGCGTTCGCGCTCCGCGGCGGTGCACCGGCCCAGCGCGGAGGAGACGAGCAGTTCCGGGTCGCAGCCGACCTGGGCCAGGCGGTGGGCGGTGATGGACAGCCAGCGGTCCCGGAGCGTGAAGACGCCCTTGCTGCCCATGGGCAGGTCTTTCATGATCTCGCGGGCTGCACTGGACGCGGTGCGAACTCCCCCGATTCCGCTGGCGTGGGGCGCCACGGCCACGGCCATGCCGTCGAACAGGGAGGCCTCGGGAAAGCTCAACCGCTCCTCGGCGGAGACATTCCGCGGCCGGATGACCAGGGTGTGGTGCCCCTGGTCATAAGTGAAGACCGGGGTGTCCCTCGGCGGACGTGCGCGCAGGCGCCGCCTGACCGTCAGGCTGTCGTTCCGGTCAATGGCCGCGACCAGGAACGCCGAGCGGGAGTTAACGCGCAGGGCGCCGGCAATCCGGGACAGATCCGCGGCCGAGGGTTCGGCCGGAGCCAGCAGTTGCGTGAGGTACTGCTGCTGCAGGTCGGCGTCGGCGCCTTCAATCTCCTCCAGCTCCGCCAGATACTTCTCCTGGACGCGGGCGGCGAACCGGTCCACGGTTGCCCAGACGACTTCCGCTTTCTTTACCAGCAGTGCCGGATCGGCGCCCAGCCCCGGGGCGGACAGGGCATCCCACAACACGGAGAAGTCGAGCCGTATCGCCCGGACCAGGCTCTCCAAGGGCACACCCTGGCGTGCCCTGCGGGCGCCAAGCTCCGAAGCGAAGGTCTCCAGGGCGTCGACATCGGGGCCGCTTTCACCAAGGACCGCCAGCATGGCCGAAAAGGAACTCAGGCTGCTGCTGCGCAGGTCCTCAAGCGTCAGGCCCGACTCCGCGTAGGCGGGGTCCGGAAGGATCCGGGTCAGGAACTTCTCCACGAGTTCGGGAAGCTGCCCGCCAACAGCGTCAACCAGGCGATGCCACAGCTCGTCGTCCGTCATGTCAGTTTGTCCGTCATGTCAGCCTCCCGTTTTGACCCTTCACCCATCATCGCCGACCCCGCCCTCCGCCGGGATGTACGTTCATACATTTATTGGCGGCTTTTCCAGTCTTTCCCGTCATGGGCAAGTGCCCGTCGCCTTGGGACGATCGAAGTCAGCTGCTCCTGCGGCAGCTCCCACACTTTCACCGGCCAGGAGTTTCCATGACCACTATTGACCCAGTCGAGGAGCGGACAACGGCTGTCCGCCCCGACGAGCAATCCGGATACAAGAAGGGCCTGTCCAACCGCCAGGTCCAGATGATCGGCATCGGCGGCGCCATCGGCACCGGCCTGTTTCTGGGGGCAGGCGGACGGCTCGCCTCGGCCGGGCCCGTGCTCCCCGTCGTGTACGCAATCTGCGGCGTGTTCGCGTTCTTCATCCTCCGGGCGCTCGGCGAACTTGTTCTTCACCGCCCCTCGTCAGGCTCTTTCGTCTCATATGCACGGGAGTTCTACGGCGAAAAAGCCGCCTATATCTCCGGCTGGGTTTACTCGCTGTCCTGGGCGCTCACGGCGATCGTGGACATCACCGCCGTCGCCGTCTACCTGAACTACTGGACCGCGTTCAGCAGCGTCCCGCAATGGATCCTCGCACTGGCCGCACTCATCGTGGTCACCGGCGTCAACCTCATCTCCGTGAAGCTGTTCGGGGAGCTGGAATTCTGGTTCGCCATCATCAAGGTGGGTGCGCTCGTGGCGTTCCTCCTGGTGGGCGGGATCTTCCTCGCCGGCAACTTCCCGGTCGCGGGGCATCAGGCCGGGCTCTCCCTGATCACCGACCACGGCGGCCTGCTGCCCAACGGGCTCCTGCCCGCCGTCGTCATCGTGCAGGGCATTGTGTTCGCCTACGCAGGCATCGACATGATCGGCGTGGCCGCGGGCGAGACCAAGGACCCTCAAAAAATCATGCCGAAGGCGGTCAACGCCGTCATCTTCCGGATCGCCATCTTCTACGTGGGCTCCACCGCACTGCTGGCGATGCTGCTTCCGTACAGTGCCTATAAAGCCGGCGAGTCCCCGTTCGTGACCTTCTTCGCCAGCATCGGCGTGCCCGGCGCCGGTGACGTGATGAACTTCGTCGTCCTCACCGCCGCCCTGTCCAGCCTCAATGCCGGGCTGTACTCCACCGGCCGGATCTACCGCTCCATGGCCCAGACCGGAACCGCCCCGAAGTTCATGGAACGCATGAGCCGCGGCGGTGTACCCTACGGCGGAATCCTCTTCACCGCCGCGTTCACCCTGCTCGGCGTGGGACTTAACGCAGTGGTACCAAAGATGGCCTTCGAGATCACCATCAACGCCACCGCCCTGGCCATCCTCTGCACCTGGGCAACCATCATCCTGTGCCAGCTCAAGCTCTACAAACTGTCCAAGGCCGGGCTGATGCCCCGGCCCGCCTTCCGGCTCTTCGGCGCGCCCTGGACCTCCTACCTCACCCTGGCCTTCCTGGCCGCGGTGCTGGTCCTGATGCTATTCGATTTCCCGATTGGAACCTACACGGTCGCCTCCCTCGCGATCATCATCCCGGCCCTGATTGCCGGCTGGTACTCGGTGCGCAAACGCGTCAACGAGCTCGCTCACACCCGGCCGCTGACCGGCGCCATCCCGGTACCAATGCCGGCATCCCAGCTTTCAACCACGCGGTACAACAACAAGGAGCACACACCATGACTGCCGCAGCAACCCGTCCCGCCACCACCCGGGCCCACGAATCCACCAGCCAGCCGGGAACGGCAGGCGACGCCGCGGCGTTCCTCCGCGACTTCCGCAGCCTCTCGGCGATCGGCGAAACACCCGGCCACGGCGTGGACCGCCAGGCCGCCACTCCGGCAGATGCACAGGCACGCGCCTGGTTCACCTCCCTCGCCGCCCAGTACGGGTTCCGCACCGAGACGGACAGGATCGGCAACCTCTTCGCGCTGATCGAATGGAACCCGGGCGCACCCTACGTTCTCGTCGGTTCGCACCTGGACAGCCAGCCGACGGCCGGAAAGTACGACGGCGCGTACGGCGTCGCCGCTGCCCTTCACGCCGGCCGCCGGCTGGCGGACCGGGCAGCCTCCCAATCGCCCGACGGCGGCACCCCGCCCGCCGCGCCCAAATACAACCTCGCCGTCGTTGACTGGTTCAACGAGGAAGGCTGCCGCTTCGCCCCGTCCATGATGGGAAGTTCGGTCTACACTGGAAAGCTCCCCGCCGACGTCGCGCTGGCCGTCACAGACACCGCCGGGACCAGCGTGCGCGACGCCCTCACGGAAATCGGGCACCTCGGCAGCGGCTTCGGTCCCACGGCAGCCGCCTACGCCGAGATCCACATCGAACAGGGCCGTTCGATGGAGGACTCCGGCACCACGATCGGCCTGGTCCACGCCTGCTGGGCCGCCGCGAAATACACCGTGACCGTCCACGGCGAACAGGCCCACACGGGTTCAACCGTCATCGCCGACCGCAAGGACGCGCTGCTCGGGGCCTCCCGGCTGGTGGTGCTGCTGCGTGAAATCGCTGACCACTTCAGCGGCGCCGTGCTGCACACCTCCGTGGGCCAGCTGACCGTCTACCCGAACTCGCCCGTCGTGGTGCCGTCCCGGGTGGAGCTCGTGATGGACCTGCGGACCGCCGACGAGGACATCCTGGCCTCCGCCAAGGCCCTGCTCCGCGCCGGCATCGCCGCCATCGAGGCGGAGGCCAACGTCAGCATCGACGTCGCCGAGTCCCACGCCTGGGGCATCAACCCCTACCAGCCCGCGGGTGTGGCCCTGGCCGCCGAATGCGCAGCCGAACTGGGCCTCAGCCACCGTCAGGTGTTCACGCTCGCCGGACACGACTCCATCAACATGAAGGACGTCGTCCCCACCGTCATGCTGTTCGTCCCCAGCGTGGACGGCATCTCCCACAACGAGCGTGAGTACACGAACGACGACGACGCCTGCGCCGGCGTGGACATGCTAACCCGCGTGGTGGAACGGCTGTGCAACGGAGACCTGGACGGTGCCGCGGCGCCCGAAGCCGGCGCCCGGCCGGAGGGCACCAAGTGACCGGCCGGATCAAAGTGGCCGTCCTGCAGGCCACCGGCCTGGTCAACTCACCGCAGCAGAACCTGAACATGCTCGCCGCCCGCGCGCAGGAAGCCAAGGCGCAGGGTGCAGACCTCCTCGTGACCCCCGAGCTGTTCGTCTGCGGTTACGCGCCGAGCCTGGTCCACAGCACCGACGGGACGGCCCAGCGGCGGCAGCTCGCCGACATCGCCGTGTCCGCCGGCCTGGCGGTCGTGGGCTCCACGGTCGAGCACGACGGGGGCCGGCGCTACATCTCGGCGTCCTTCTTCGACCGCGACGGCGCCGAGCTGACCCGCTACCGCAAGCAGCACCTGTTCGGGGCCGCCGAAAAAGAGGCGTTCGACGCCGGCGGGGCGCCGCCCGCCGTCGTCCGCTTCAACGGCATCAACGTTGCCCTCGGCATCTGCTTCGACATCGAGTTTCCCGAGTTTGCCCGCGCCGCTGCGCTCGCCGGCGCGGAACTGCTCTGCATTCCGACGGCGGTCCCGCTGCGTGAGGGCGGCCAGTCCGATGCCCACCCCTTCGATACCCGGCTGATTCCGGCGATGGTGGTGCCCACCCGCGCCCTGGAAAGCCAGCTGTTCATTGCGTACGCCAACCACGCCGGCCCGCATTTCGCCGGCCTGAGCACCATCGCCGATCCGTACGGGCGCCGGCTTGCGGCGGCCGGTGACGACTCCGCGCTCATCGTCGCGGACATTGCGGTGTCCACCCTTCGCCAGGCCCGGCTGGACACCGACTACCTTTCCCGCTTCATCCACAGCGCAGCCAGCGCCCACCCCCAGTAAGGACGCCCGTGACCATCGCAGCCACCAGCACGCCGACTGCAAACCTGAGCATGCTCATCCCCGACTTCCCGTTCCCCTACGACGACTACATCTCCCATGACGCGGGAATCGGCTCCGTCCCGGCCGACATGTACGGCACGGAAGTGGCCGTTGTGGGCGCCGGCCTCTCCGGCCTTGTTGCTGCCTACGAACTCATGAAGATGGGACTCAAGCCTGTTGTGTACGAGTCCTCCCGGATCGGCGGACGCCTGCGCGGCGGCACCCAGCCGGGCCAGTCCGGCCCGGTGGCGGACCTCGGCGGGATGCGCTTCCCGAAGACCGGTGCCTCGTTCTTCCACTACGCGGACCTCGTCGGCATCGAAACCCAGCCGTTCCCCAACCCGCTGACCCCCGCGGCCGGCAGCACCGTGATCGAGCTGGGTGGCAAGGCGCACTACGCCGAAACGCCCGCAGACCTGCCGGGGTTCTTCCGGGAAGTCTCCGGCGCCTGGGACGACTGCCTCGAGGAACGCGCCCACTTCAGCGCCATGCAGGAAGCCATCCGCACCCGTGACCTGGGCACCATCAAGAGGCTCTGGAATGAGCTGGTGCCGCGCTTCGACGATGTGTCATTCTCCGGCTACCTGGCGACCTCCAAGGCGTTTTCCTCGCTGCCCTTCGAATACCGCGAGGCCTTCGGCCAGGTCGGGTTCGGCACCGGCGGCTGGGACACCAACTTCCCGGACTCCATCCTCGAGATCCTCCGCGTCGTTTATGTCGACGCCGACGCCGACCAGCACCGGATCATCGGCGGGGCCCAGCTCCTGCCCGAACGGCTCTGGAACCATGCCCCGGCAGGTCTGGCGCACTGGCCGGAAGGCACCAGCCTAGCCTCCCTCCACGGCGGGCACCCGCGGCCCGGCGTCGCCGCCATCCGGCGCGCTGCTGGCGGCGGGAGTCCGGCGGGTCCGGGCGTGAGCCCGGAACCTATCACCGTCACCGATAAATGGGGACAGTCGCGGCAGTACCAGGCCGTCATTGCCACCTGCCAGAGCTGGCTGCTTTCGGCGCGCATCGACGTGGACGAATCCCTGTTCAGCCACAAGCTCTGGACGGCGATCGAGCGCAGCCACTACATGCAGTCCTCCAAGACGTTCGTCGTCGTCGACAGGCCGTTCTGGAAGGACCGCGACCCGGTTACCGGGCGCCAGGTCATGAGCACCACACTCACAGACCGGCTCACCCGCGGAACCTACCTGCTGGACAACGGCCCGGACCAGCCCGCCCTGATCTGCCTGTCCTACACCTGGAATGACGACGCGCTCAAGTGGCTGCCGCTGGATGCCGACGAGCGAGTCCGGCTCATGCTGCACTCGCTGAAGCAGATCTATCCCACCGTGGATATCGCCTCGCACATCGTCGGCGACCCCATCACGGTCTCCTGGGAGGATGACCCCAACTTCATGGGCGCCTTCAGCGACAACCTGCCTGGCCATTACCGGTACCAGGAGCGCCTCTACACGCACTTCATGCAGGACGGGATGGATGCGGCCCACCGCGGGATCTACCTGGCCGGAGACGGTGTGTCCTGGACCGGCGGCTGGGCCGACGGCGCCGTCACCACCGGCCTCAATGCGGTCTGGGGCGTCATGACGCAGCTTGGCGGCAAGACCAGCCCCGGCAATCCCGGACCAGGTGACCGGTTCGACGAGCTCAGGCCACTGCGGCTCCCCTGACCGAGGCCGGTCCGGCACCGAACTCAGGACGGGACAACGATGCACGGCCGGGCAGTGGTAGCCACTGCCCGGCCGTGCATTTGTGCGATCAGATTTCGTTGGGCTCCAGGAAGCCGATGCGTGTCCACAGGCAGGGCCGGCCGGAGTCACCCGGGAAGAGCTGGCCCTCGTGTAACGCTATGTGCACTCCCGCGGGGCCCTGCCAGACCCCTGACAGTTCGCAGTGCGTGCCGGTGGCTTGCTGCCGTGGCCCCGATGCCCTGACTACTCCTTGGGCCATCCGCTCGGCCGCCGGAATCCTCTTTTTCACTGGCTATTCATCTCCCGCTGATTCCCGGTAGCTGCTTTCGGGAACATCAGTGATGAACATGTGCCCGGGCGCATGGCTGATCGCGAACGGGGGCCGGGACGCCATCACTGCGCTCTGAGGTGTCACGCCGCAGGCCCAGAAAACGGGCACTTCCCCCGGCCGGATCTCCACGGCATCTCCGAAGTCGGGGCGGTTGATGTCGGCGATACCCAATTCCTCGGGTGTTCCGACATGAACCGGGGCGCCGTGGACCTTCGGCACCTGTGAGGTGACCCTGATGGCCGTCTCGACCATCTCGGCCGGCATCGGGCGCATGGAGACAACCATGGGGCCGTGAATGCGTCCCGCAGGGGTGCATTCCACATTTGTCCGGTACATGGGAACGTTGCGGCCGGTTTCGGTGTGGCGAAGCGGGATGCCCTCGCTGGCAAGTGCGGCCTCAAATGTGAAGCTGCAGCCAATGAGCACGGCCACCATGTCGTCGCGCCAGAACGACGCAACGTTAGGGACTTCGTCGGCGAGGACGCCGTCCTTCCACAGGCGGTACGCAGGAATGTCGCTGCGGATATCAGAGCCGGCCGCCAGGGCACTTTCGTAGCTGCCCGCGGGGATGATGTCGATGACGGGGCAGGCCTTTGGGTTGAGCCGGCAGAACTCGATGAATTCCTCGGCGTAGTCGGCGGGCACTGCGATGAGGTTCGCCTGGGTGAAGCCGTCGCTCCATCCGGATGTGGGTACGACGAGGCCGTTGCGGAACTGCCGGCGCGCTTCGGACGGTGCCACAAGGGAGTTCGGCCGGTTCATCGCGTGCCGCTCTCCACGAGTTCACCGGGGGCCTGCAGGTATTCCTCGTCCTCGGCGACATTGGAGTCCCTGCCGAGCGCGAGGCCGACCAGGGTCAGCAGGCACGCGACGCTGAGGTAGATTGCGACCGGGACCCAGCTGTGGAAGGTGCTCTGCAGCAGGGTGAACATGAACGGCGCGATGGCGCCGCCGATGATTCCCGCGAAGGTGTAGGCCAGCGAGCTGCCGGTAGACCGGAGCCGCGGCGAGAACTGCTCAACAACGAAGGCTGCCTGCGGCCCGTACATGAAGGAGTGGCAGAGCAGGCCCAGGACCGTGCCCACGATCAGCATGACCGGCGAACGTCCTTCGAGGACGATGAAGAACAGGAACCCCCACACCGCGGCCGCCGCAGCGGCGATGCCGTAGACGAGCCGGCGGTTGATGCGGTCAGAGATGTGGCCGGCGAGCGGCATGGTGAAGAGCTGGAGTGCCGAACCGATGAGTACGGCCACGAGCACCTGGCCGCGGTCGAAGCCAAGCTGCTGAATGCCGTAGGTGAGTGTAAAAACTGTGCAAAGGGCGTAGGTGACGTCCGGGCCGATCCGGCTGAGCATGGCGGCCAGGAGGGGACGGCGTTGGGTGGTGAGGACTTCCCTAATCGGGGCCTTGGGCTTGTCTCCCCTGGCCTCCATGGCCTTGAAGATGGGGGTGTCTTCGAGCTTGAGTCGGATCCAGAGGCCGAAAGCTACCAGCAGGGCTGAGATCAGGAACGCAATTCTCCAGCCGTAATCGAGGAATGCTTCCTCCGACAGGGCCAGCGTCAGCACGGCAAGCGCACCGTTGGCCATCAGGTTGCCGGCGGGCGGGCCGATCTGCGCCGCCGACGCCCAGAAGCCGCGGCGGTTCGGGTCACCGAATTCGCTGGAGAGCAGAACCGCGCCGCCCCATTCGCCGCCGACGCCCACGCCCTGTGCGAACCGCAGGAACACAAGGATGGCCGGTGCGAGGATGCCGATGTTGCCATAAGTGGGCAGCAGGCCGATGAGGAAGGTCGCGACGCCGATCAGCATCAGCGTGATTACCAGGATCTTCTTGCGGCCGATCTCATCCCCGAGCCGGCCGAAGATAATGCCGCCGACCGGGCGGGAAATGTATCCCACGGCGTACGTCGAGAAGGCGAGCAGGGTGCCCGTCACCGGGTCCGAGGCCGGGAAGAAGATGAGCGGGAACACGATCGCCGCGGCGGCGGAGTAGACGGCGAAGTCATAGAACTCAAGAGCAGTGCCTGTCAGGCTGGCGGCGAATGCCTTGTACATGCCCTTGCGCCCTACAGAGGGTGCCTGGGTCCCGGAGGCCACTACGGGTTGGTTGGCCATTTTTTCCTCCATGAAGAGTGTGGAATTCATCGGCTGGTGCGACGGATGATGCTTGCTGCTTGTTTGTCCGGGCCTGCGACGATGACAGGTGGGGCACAGAGGCAGTTTGTGTGAGGCTTGCCGCCAGCGTGGCCGGAAACCTAGCGTTGTGTTGAATTGTCGGATCGTTGAACAATTCATTCTTGTTGAACAATTTACGCGACGCAGGTCACACCGTCAAGGTTCGTCGAACATTTGCCGCGCGGGCAGGGAGGAACCCGGCGCGGACAGGCGGGATCAGGGGCTGGTCCCGGGCGCGCATGGAGGGACATCGCGCAGAGGATGCCGGCGGCCAGCCCCTGGACAGTCAGGGAAGTTCCTGAAGTAGCGGCGCCGGGCAACGCCGCAATTCCTGCTAGTGGTGTGTCTACAAAATAGTTAGTAATTTGCTTGTTAAGCTTGTGGTATGGCGAATGTTGCTCCTGCTTTGGTGGTCTCTGATTCTCAGCGCGCTCTGTTGGAGGCGCTTTCGAAGTCCCGGACGGCGTCGCACCGGGAGGTGCAGCGTGCCCAGGTGTTGCTGATGGCCTCCGAGGGGCTGGCGAGCGAGTGGATTGCCCGGGTCGCCGGGACGAGCCCGGCGACGGTGCGGTCCTGGCGGGCCCGGTTCGAGGCAGAAGGCCTGGCCCACCTGGGCGAGGTGCGTGCCGGGCGGGGCCGGAAGCCGGTCATTCCGCAGTCCACGATCGATGAGATCGTTGATCTGACCCGCAATTTCAGGCCCGAAGGGCAGACGCACTGGTCGGTGCGGACGATGGCCGCGAAGGTCGGGGTGTCCCCGGCGCAGGTGCAGCGGATCTGGGCGGCCAGGGGCTTGAAGCCGCATCGGGTGGATGCGTTCAAGCTCTCCAACGATCCGCGGTTTGAGGAAAAACTCATTGATGTCGTCGGCCTGTATCTGAACCCGCCGGAGAAGGCGATCGTGCTGTGCATGGATGAGAAGTCGTCCATCCAGGCGTTGGACCGCACCCAGCCGTCTCTGCCGATGAAGAAGGGCCGGGCGGAAACGATGACGCATGACTACAAACGCAACGGCACGACGACCTTGTTCGCGGCCTTGGACGTGGCGACCGGGAAAGTCATCGGTTCCTGCCTGCCCAAGCACCGGCACGAGGAATTCCTGGTGTTCCTGAAAACCATTAACAAGGAAGTCCCGCAGGGCCTGGGTGTCCACCTGATCCTGGACAACTACGCCACCCACAAGCACCCGGACGTGAAGGCGTGGCTGGCGAAAAATCCCCGGTTCCAGCTGCATTTCACCCCGACCTCGTCCTCGTGGCTGAACCTCGTCGAGCGCTGGTTCCGGGAGCTGACGGACAAGGCCCTGCGCCGTGGAGCGTTCCACTCGGTCCGTTCACAACACCGAACCCAAACCCCTGGTCTGGACCGCGACCGCAGACTCAATCCTCAAAAAAGTAGCCCGCGGCCGCGTCGCCCTCGAATCCATCAACCAAAACTGAGACACACCACTAGGAGGTGTGAACCGCGGTTTGGTGCTCTTCTGACCTGTCGAGGTAGGACAGCAGGCGTTCGGCAGCCAGTTCGGTGTCGCCGGCTTCGAGGGCTTTGCAGATCTGTTCGTTCTCTTCCAGATAGTCCTGGTAGAAGCCGCCGTCGACAGATGCCTTGTGGAAGAAAAGCCTCATCTCGGCGAGCACCTGCGACATGATGGTGTTTAGGCGCTCGCTGGACGCCATAGCCACGAGGGCGCCGTGGAAATGCTGGTTGGCGCTGCCGAGGCCTTCGCTGTCCCCCGCTGCGGCTGCGCGCTTTCCTTCCTCGACGGCCGCCCGCACGGACGCGATGCTTTCCGGGCTGCCGCCGCCGCGGACGGCGCTGACCTCGATGGCCCGCCGCACGGTGTAGACGTCATGTATGTCGTTGGCGCCCAGGCTGGCCACGAAGACACCGCGGTTGGGCTGACGGACAACAAGACGCTCGCTGGCAAGTTCGGCAAACGCCTCGCGCACGGTGTTGCGGGAAACGCCGAGCTCTTCGGAAAGGGCCTCCTCCTTGAGCTTCGTTCCTGGCAGCAGGGCGCCTTCCGCGATCTGGAGGCGCAGCTCAGTGGCGACGCGGGTCGCCACTGACGGAACCGCCACGCGCAGCCGGGATGTTCCGCCCGGCGATGCCGATCCGCCCTGAGGAACAGCCGCAGGTTCGTGGAAGCGGGAATTCCCGGCGTTCGGGTTCACAGATGCCATAACTCCGAATTTACACGAGCTTCACCACAATCCGATTGCTGAATCGTTGAACGTTCCCAAGTGGCTGGGCGCTTACTCCGTGGGTTTGTGCCGCGCTTCCTGCTGATGCTTCTCAAGCTTTTCTTCAGAATCCCTGCGACGCTGGCCCACGGTCCGTATCTGGCCGGTGGACGGCGCCGAATGTTCACCTTTGGCTTCGCCTTGCGCCTGCTTTTCCGCTGCGTCAGGGGCAGGCGGCTCAGGGCTGGAACCTGTATTTTCGCTCATACACAAATCCTCCCACCCGTGCGGCAGGGGGACCACAGCCTTCGCCGCCTGGGCAGGACGTCTGAAGCATGTTCGTAGCGCCGAGTTCCGTGTGTCGGAAACGGTGGGAAAATAGTGCATGTGAACGCAAATGTCTCATCCAGGGAACCGGTCGAGGACACTTCGCCGGAGTCAACGCTTCGGGTGTCATCCGTCGTTTCGGTTCCGCGCGAACTCTATTCGGGCACGGCGCCTGCCAGGTACATCGTCTCGGCCCGCTTCTCCCGAAGAGTCAATCCGGCCGAGTCCAAGATGATTCCGGGACCGGTCATCCACGAGCGTCTCGCGGAACAGGGCTATGGCCACGTCAGCCTCGGCATTGACGACCTGCGACTGGAAATCCGGAATACCAACCTGGAAGAACTGAAATCCGGATTGTCCACGCTGATCGGCTCTCTAGTCAGGGAGATTAGTGAACAGTCACGTCACGAGCGGGAGCAACGAAACGAAGATGCTCTGCTAAAAAGTCAGGCGGACGAAGCCCGCCGCAAGACCATTGACGCCTTGGCCCGCGACATTTCCTTCGACTAGACGTTCCAGGCCACCCCAACGTTGGCTAGTCGAAGGAATAACTCCATGGACGCTTCCTCGCCCCCGGTACCGTTTGACCGGATCATCTTGATTTATAACCCGGTCAGCAGCCGGAATCCTGCCCACCTGGCCGAGCAGCTGCGCGCTGAAGTGACCCGCCGCCTACCGAATATGCCCGTTCGTTTGGAGCCCAGCAAGTTCCCCGGCCACGCACGTGAACTCGCCCGGACGGCGGCGGCCTCGGGCCGACCCCTGATTGTGTCCGTCAGCGGCGACGGGGGGTATAACGAGGTTGTCAACGGGGTAATGGACGTAGCTGAAAGCCGCGCCGTCTGCGCGGTACTGGCAAGCGGAAATGCCAACGACCACCACCGCAGCACGCCTCGGATTCCGCTGATCGAAGCAATCATCCGGGGCGAGGTCAGTCGAATCGATCTGCTGCGGCTGACCCATGGCGTGGGAAAGGCTGCTTGGACGCACTACGCCCACTCATACATAGGCCTGGGACTGACACCGGCCATGGCCATCGGAATTGAGCGGGGCAACAAAGGAGCGCTGAAGGAGCTGATTTCTGTCGTACGCACTTTGACCCGGTTACAGCCGTTCGAAATCACCCGTGACGACGGGGCCCGTGCTGTGTTCGACAGCCTCATCCTGGCCAATGTCCCGGTCATGGCCAAGTACGGCAGAATCAGCGAGACCGGCCACCCTGACGACGGGCTGTTCGAGGTCATCATGCTGCCCCACGCCAGTAGGTGGCGGATGGCGCTCATGACACTTCGTGCCGTGACGATTGGGCTCGGCGTCCAACCCGGCGTCAGCCGCTACAGCTTCCGGACGATGGAATCCGTTCCCGTGCAGTTCGACGGCGAAGTGAAGACGCTGACGGCGGGCACGCCGGTGGTTGTGGAATCCGCACACCGCGCGCTCGCCACCCTCGGATAAACGGCCGACCCATCCCGAGGAGTTGGTCATGCCCGAGCTCCCGGCCGAATTCCCCGGACCGGAGGATAATTGCATCGAGAGTCAACGGTCAGCACGGGCAAGAGGGAGAGTCCGGATGCACATGGTTCCGCGCATCACGGTGGAGGTGCCGGTGCTCAGTGTTGGGTCCGGGACCGCGGACTACGAGAAACTGGGCAGCTACGTGCGCTCGCTGCGCAAGCAGCATGGCCTGCACATGACGCTGCTGCACATCGGGGTACTGGACGACTTCTCCCAAGATGTCTCGGAGTGGACCAAAGGCATCACGAGTCCCGCCACGGCCGCCAGCAGGACGTCGGCGTGGCTGCAGCGGCTGCCGGTGATGGGAGGCTTCTCGGGACAGGCCGAAAGGCTGATCGTCCTGGGCGGCGGCAGCGTATGCGGACTCGAAGTGGATGTGCCTCAGAGCGTGCGTGACTTTCAGGTCTCCCTCGTGCAGGCGCTGCACGAGCTGCTGGCCGAGCTGCTCGTTGACAACGCCGATGACTTTATTCTCAGCTCACGCGCTCTTGGCTTCAGGTACCCGCGCTGGACGCCCCACGTTGCCGTGGGAATTCCACAGTCGAGGCGCAGCGGCTCCTGGGAGATCCAGCCGGTAACGATCGATTTCGGTGCATCGCGCATAAGGAACCGCCAGCTCCTGCCGGCCATCGATGCCGAGGAGGGCATCCCTTCCGCTGATTGAGGGCGGGACCTACGCTGGTGATATGTCCCGACTTAGCGTCAACGGCGTGGATCTGTACTACGAGGAACGCGGCGAGGGGATCCCCATTTTGGGCGTGCACGGGACGCCCAGTTCAGCCGTGATGTGGGCGGATGCCGCCGAGGAACTCGCCCTGCATGGCCGGTGCATCATCTATGACCGCAGGGGCTTCCACCGCAGCGCTCCCCCGGCGCCGTTCGCCACTCTTGACCTGGTCGACCACGTCGACGACGCCGCGGGCGTCCTGGCCGCTCTGCACGCTGGCCCGGCAGTAGTGATCGGCCGCAGCACGGGCGGCCTCATCGCCATCGAGCTTGCCCGCCGGTTCCCAGACAAAGTAAAGGCGCTGGTGCTCCTGGAGCCGGCTTTGTTCACCATCGACCCGGAGGCCGACGCATGGGCCCGCAGCCTTCGCCTCAGGGTGCTGGAGCGCTCGGCCGGCCAGCCCGGGCTGGCCGCGGAGACTGTGATCCGGGAGTCCCTTGGCGACGCAACCTGGGAGTCGCTGCCGGAGGATCTCAGGGAGATGTTTGCCGGGACGGGGCACGCCGTCCTTGCCGAGATCAACGGCCACGGCATGGACCTCAGCGAGGACGCCCTGGAGCTGGACGAGGACAAACTGGAGGGGATCCGCAGGCCCACGCTCATAGTCTCCGCAGAGGAATCGCCCGAGGCGTGCCGGCTGGTGAACGCCCGGCTGTCAGGCGCCTTGCCGTTCACCCGGACGGTGCTCGTGACGGGCGGACACATCATCAACCCCGCCCATCCCGCGGTACTGGACTTCGTGGACGGCATCGCCGCAAGTAAGGACGCGTGGGCCTAGCCCGCTTAATACAGTGCCCCAACTGCTGGGGCGCTGCGCCGCGCGTCGCAAACTGCTGCGCTAGAAGAGGTTCTCCAGGACGACGTACGCGAGCGTTCCCAGCCCGACGCTGAGCAGCGTGCGCCTTCCGCCGAGGAGATGCGCGGCCGCGGTGACTGCCACAGCAACGGCCGCGGGGAGCGCGTTGCCCGAACCGGCCGTCAGGGTGGTGCGCAGCGTGGACACAGCGAGAATCCCCAGGATGCCGACGGGCATCCACACGGACAGCTTCCTGACCAGCACGGACTCCCTGAGTGTGCGCAGGGCGGCGAAAGGCAGCGCTCGCAGGGCCAGCGTGACAGTAAAGACGATCGCCAGCACGGCGAGGATGTACGGCGTTTCAGGCATTGAGGACTCCACGGCGCCGGTCCATGACGAACCGTACGATCAGCAGGACAAGGAAGATCACCAGGCCAACAAACAAAGACGCGTCCGGCGCCACGACGAGCGCGGTACCAAGGCTGAGTGCGGCCAGAAGCAGCGGAGGGACCTGCTTCCGTGTCCTGGCCGCATCGAGTGTCAGGGTGACAAACAGCACACAGAGGGCAAATTCCAAGCCCTCCACGTGAGCGGGCAGCAGGGCCGAGGCCCACACACCGGCCAACCCTCCTCCGACCCAGTAGGCCTGAAAGGCCAGCTGCATGCTGATCAGCCGCCAACCTGTCCAGTTCTCCTTGGAGGCAGCGGTGACGGCGTAGGCCTCGTCGATCATGGCGTACACGGAATACGCCTTCGCCACCGGGTTCTTCACGACATGCAGGGGGAACGAGAAGCTGTAGAAGACGTGCCGGAAGTTGACCAGGAACGTCGTCAGGGCGATGGTCGCCAGCGGGGTCACAGCCACCATCATCCCGATGAGAAGGAGCTCCAGCGACCCGGCGAAGCCGGCAACGGACAGGGCCGGCGCAACCCACCAGGGCAGCCCGGCCTGTACAACGAGCAGGCCGAAAGCGATGCCCAGCGGAAACATGCCCAGCCCGGCGGCCAGCGAATCACGAAGGCCGGCCGCGATCTCGCGGCGGGCCGAGCTGATGCGGGACGCCCGCATTCCCAACGTGAACCTGGCCGAACGTGTCCACCTGACGCCGGGACCGTGCCTGCGCAGGGTGCAGCGCCTGGAGCAGGAGAAAGTCATTCTCGGATACCGCGCGGTGGTCGACCCCACGGCCATGGGGCGCAGCTTTGAGGTGATCCTCGACGTCGAACTGACCGCGTTCGACCGCCAGAGCGTTCTCCGGTTTGAGGATGCCATGGCTGCCTTTGATGAGGTCGTCGAGATGCATCGCATGTTCGGATCACCGGACTACTTCGTGCGGATCGGGGTGCAGGACCTCCCCGCTTACGAAACGTTCCTCACCGAGCGGGTCCTGACGCTTCCCGGCATCCAGAAAGTCGTCTCCCGCTTCACGATGAAGACCATCAAATCGCCGCGTTGAAGTAGCCGGAAGCGCCTCCGGATTTTGTCCGCCAGTGGCTCAGAAGGTCAGCTGAGCCGCTCCGAATGACACGCTGAACTGAACGCACCAGAGATCAACGGACTTGTACTTTTTCAGATCAACCCCGGCCGGGATGGCGTAGACCTGATTGCCTTGGTTTCCCTTGATGAGGCCTAGGTCATGATGATCAGCACCACCAGCCGTAAACCAACCGCCCGTTCCCTCCACGACATCGGCAGCACTCAGCCAGACGTGCACATCCGGCCCGTTCGACGTGTCGAGATTCTCGAGGATCAGTAGCCGGTCGCCGTTTGGCTGCCCCAGGATCCGGACACTCCCCGACGTCGCGTGTTCGTGGCTGATCAAGGAACCTGCAGCAAGCTGGACCGGACCGGCAGGCGCCTGCCGCGTGGGCGCGGCGCCGGGTGGCGACGGGGCCTCTAATGATGCGGACGGCGAGGGTCGAGCAATATCGGAGGATGCAGCCACGGTCGGGATCTGTTCATCCACGCGCACGTCGATAAAGAGAAGCCACGGTTTGAACACCGCCAGCCCTATGGCGAGCAGGACGACGGCCACCCCCGCCACCACGATGGACCACAACCGCCTGCGACCACCGGCCTTCATGCCGAACACTCAGCACCCCGCAAAGTTCCGGAGACGAAGCCTGTTGTTATTTCCGCCCATGCAGCAATCGTCCGCGCTCCACCGGCTGACGGCAATGGCAGAAACTGCGCGAGGCCGCGATAGCCTGTCCGGATGCATCGAGATGATCGTCTTGCCCTCGTCCGGTCGGCCTATGACGTGGTCGCAGAGAGCTACGCGAGATTGCTGCCCGATGCCAGTTTCGAGGCGCCGGCCGATCGCGGCATGATCGAAGCGTTCGCCACTTACGTGATGGAAGGAAACGTCCGGTCAGTGGTCGACGCGGGCTGCGGCGCCGGCCGGATGACCCGGCTGCACCCCTCGATCTCCCCGGCGTATTTGCAGAGTTCTTCCGGGTCCTTGCTCCCGGCGGATACGCCTTGATCAGCTTCCAGGTGGGTGAAGGCTCTCGCCAGATATCTCGCGCCTATGGTCACGACGTGTCGATGGACGCCCAACTCTTCCCGCCAGCAGCCGTCATCGAAGACCTGGCCAATGCCGGCTTCACCATGGTTGCTCAGATGTCACGCGAACCCGGCCCCCGCGAGACGTCTCCCCAAGCAGTACTCCTCGCTCAGCGACCAGCGTAGGGCCGCTGGAATTGCGGGATAATGGGACTATGACCGATCAGGACCGGGACCTTTGGGACGAGTTCGACAGGCTCAAGCCCGCAGGCCCCGACCGCGTTGAGGGGTACCCCGGAGGAGAGCCTTTGGGCTTTGGCTTCCGGACAGGTGTGCGCAGTGCCAGGGTGGCTTTCGGGTTCGCCGTTTATGCGCTGGTCCTCGGAACCGTGCTCGTCCTCGTCGGTGCCATCGCCTTCATCGGCAGCGGCCAGTGGTTGTTGCTCGGATTGATGGTGCTGATCGAAGCGGTCTTCGTCTTTGCCTTCACCCGCCTGGCGGCCCAGGCGCGCAACCGGCGCTCCGCCCGGTAGCGGCGCAGCTGCGCCAGGCACGACGACGGCGGCAGCGAACCCCCGCGGGCTCCCTTGCCTGCGTGCCCTGCCGCCGGAGACAAATAGCTTGATTTGGGATGTCCTGGTGGCTGGTAGGAGTAAGTTCTGAGGCCACTGATCGGAAGGTCCCGGCAGCAGCCCAGTGAAGGGTGACCAGCGGGACAGAGCCCGCACCGGCGTCGGGCGTTTTCCCGGGCGAACCCCGAGCGCGAGACGCCGCTACTCCTGCAGAGTGGAGCAAACATGGAACTCGGCGCCTTCTCGCTCAGCCTTGCCGTCAAGGACATCGCTGCTTCAGCTGCGTTCTACGAAAAGCTTGGATTTAGCAGCCACGGGGGCGACATCACCCAGAACTGGCTGATCCTGAAGAACGGTGAGGCTGTCATAGGCCTCTTCCAAAGGATGTTTGAGAAGAACATGCTGACCTTTAACCCGGGTTGGAATCAGGACGCGCAGGCGCTTGAGTCATTCACCGATGTGCGCGATCTCCAGCGGCACCTGAAAGCCCAGGGCACGCAGTTCCTTTCGGAAGCAGACGAGGCGACGACGGGGCCTGCGAACTTTGTGGTGCTCGATCCGGACGGCAACCCGGTTCTCGTCGATCAGCACGTCTGATTTCCGCGGGCCACGGCCCCCACTACCGAGCCGGCGTCAGAGGCCGGTGTTTATGAGGGCTTCCTTCAACTGGTCAACCGTCGGCAGGCCGGCCACACCGTTCGGCGTCTGATAGATACGGCACGAGAGGTCGGAGGCCGGGTTCGCGCCCGGAAAAATATCCCTTCCGTCCACGCTGATAGTCGGGGAACCGGCGAACGGGGTTCCCTTTGTATCCTCTGCTGTCCGCATCTCCCGCATATGAACCGCAACCTTTCCCCACCCCAGGGCGGCGAGGGCGACTTCTGTGCGCTGGCAAGCCTCCGCGGAATTCGGACACCCCTCGAAATACAAGACTTCGATTCTCATGGTGCCATTGTCCTCCCGGCAGCCGGCTCCGGTTTCTCTCCGGGACCGTCCCGGTCCGGACCGCCGAGCGGTCGCACGCAAGGGCGGCAACCCGACCAGTCGTTTGAGGCCTCAGGTGAAGACGATTCGTTTGTCGGAGTCGATCTCCTGGATGGTCATGGGAAATTCGTTAGTGTTCACTAACGCATTCTGCAAGCCCGCGATTGGAACGCGGCCGGCACTTCGTCAGGTCCACATCAGGGGTGCCGTGTGCTTCAGGACTTTCCGCCGGTAGTTGTGCGCCTAGAACGCTGAACGAGCCATTAGGCTCTTGTTTACGGCTCAGCCTGATGATGGTCGATTTCGAGATGGGAACCAACGTTGAGTAAGGAACGACGCAGCCAGACCGACGAAGGTGTCGGCAGTGGACTGAATCAGGACCGCTTCGTCGGCGGCCGTGACCTCACCCGGGCGGACGACCGGCCCAACGGTGTCCTTGCCAGGGCGGTCCGAGGGAGCAGCGATTTCCTCGGCCCGCACGGGGCGCTGATCCTGACCCTTCTGCCGGGTGCTGCCATCGTCGCCGGAATGACCGCAGTCTTCGTCCGCGTCTGGGAATCCATGGTCGCAGCCGACGGAGTAGCCGAGCTGGACCACCCGGCGCTTGCCGCGGGAAAGAGTCTCCGCTCCCCCGCCTTTGATCTCTTCGTCACCGCCTACGCTTACATCGGCGACACCGTTGGCATGCTGGTTCTTGCCCTGACCGCCACGATAGCCCTGACGATCAAGCGGCGGTCTTGGACCCCCGTTATCCTCATCGTCATCGCAGGCACCGGTTCACTGCTCATGACCATCGCCGGCAAGCGGCTCATCGGCCGTACGCGCCCCGATCTCAACGATGCCGTGCCACCGTTCGACCATTCCGCCTCGTTTCCAAGCGGACACTCCCTGAACTCAGTGGTCATCGTCGGCATCATCGCCTACCTGATAGTTCTCCGGCTCCAGACGACCCTTAGCCGTTGGCTCACCGTGTCCGCGGCAACCGCCTTTGCCGCGACCATAGGCCTGAGCGGGGTTTACCTGGGACACCACTGGCTCACCGATGTCCTGGCGGCCTGGGCCCTCGGCGCGGCTTGGCTGGCACTGGTCATCACCTCCCACAACATCTACCTGACCGTGCGGAAGCAACGGTCCCTAACGCCCCTATGAACTGCAGTGCGTTAAGGAATGGCCAGGACACCCATCGTTCGTATCGGCTTGTGCGGCAACGCCCTGTTCAGAGAACGGCCAATTAGCCACGATTCAACCTTCTAAAGCGCCTGCCAGTCAAAAACTTACGGGGACCATTCGGACTTGTGTAACCTTTCGGGCCGTTCCCGACACTACAGGGCATGGGGAACGATGAGAATGATGATGACGGGCTGTGGTCCCGCAGCCTCCGGGGCGACGGCGAGGCGTTCGGGGCGTTGTACGACAGACACCGCGACCGGGTCTTTCGCCACGTGTACCGGCTCTCCGGGAATCATCACGATGCTGAAGACATCATGGCCGCAGCTTTCCTTGAACTCTGGCGGCGGCGGGCGAAGGTGCGGATCGTGCACGGATCAATTGTTCCCTGGCTGCTCGTCACAACCACGAACATGGCACGCAACAACGGCCGGGCAGCCCTGCGCTACCGCAGGCTGTTGGACTCCCTGCCGCGCACCGAAGAGTCCCCAAAACCGAACAAGTAGGGGCGGCTTGTGAAAAAGTGAAATATCCAACGCTAAGGTTTTGCCGTGCGGCGCAATGGCCTGTAGTTGCCGGGTTTGATCTGGTTGGCGCGGGGCCAGGTGTAGTCGCCGGTGGGGTTGATGTGTTCCCACCCCAGGGGTGAGAGGAACCGCAGGAGGTCAGGATCCGTCGTACCGCCGTTGCTGTTCAGGGTGGTGATGGTGCGGTCAAGGTAGACGGTGTTCCAGAGAACGATGGCGGCGGTGAGGAGGTTCAGCCCGCTGGCGCGGTAGCGCTGTTGTTCGAAGGAACGGTCGCGGATCTCGCCGAGCCGGTTGAAGAATACTGCCCGGGCCAGGGTGTTCCGGGCTTCGCCCTTGTTCAGGCCGGCGGTGACTTTCCGGCGGAGGTCAGGGTCTTGGAGCCAGTCCAGCAGGAAGAGGGTCCGTTCCATTCTTCCGAGTTCGCGCAGCGCGAGGGCTAGCCCATTTTGGCGGGGGTAGCTGCCGAGCTTCCGCATCATCAGGGACGCCATCACGGCGCCGGTTTTGATGGACGTGGCAAGCCGGAGGATCTCGTCCCAATGCTGGGCGATCGTTCTCGTGCTGATAGCCCCGCCGATCAGCGGAAACAACCTTGAAAGTTCTGGATCGTTGGTGGGCGTGTAGAGACGGGTGTCACCGATGTTGCGGATACGTGGTGAGAACCGGTAGCCGAGCAGGTGCATGAGGGCGAAAAGATGGTCTGTGAATCCTGCTGTGTCGGTGTAGTGTTCCTGGATTTGCAGTTCGGATTCGTGGTAGAGCAGTCCGTCCAGGACGTAGGTGGCGTCGCGGTCTCCGACGTTGATGAGTTTGCTGTGGAATGGCGAGTACTGGTCCGAGACGTGCGTATAGACGAGTCGTCCCGGCTCGGCACCATATTTCGGGTTCACATGGCCGGTGGACTCGGCCTTGCTGCTGGCACGGAACCGCTGGCCATCTGAAGAAGACGTGGTCCCATCTCCCCATTGCGTGGCGTAGGGGTGGCCGTGCTGGGTGTTCACGAGCTGCGCGAGAGCAGCACTGTACGTTTCATCGCGAATGTACGAGGCTTGGTGGCGGTCCAGCTGGGCGTACGTGACGCCGGTGCACGACTCGGCCATCTCGGTCAGTCCCAGGTTGATGCCGTCGGCCAGTATTGCGGTGAGCAGGAGCTGCTTATCTTTGGAAGGTTGGCCGGATTTGAGACTCGTGAAGTGTCGGGTGTTCCAGTGGGCATTGCCAGGATCTGGCCACGCTCGGCAGCCGTGAGTAGGGGACGTAGGGCCAATTCGGAAGTCCTTATCTACGAGACAGCTGGGCCTCACGGGGCATGCCGTCGTTCTGATGTGACATGCGCGGCCCGTCGTTCATGGTTTCGCGAGGTGCCGGTAGATGGTGGGCCGGGTAACGCCGAATTCCTGGGCGATGTGCTCGACGGTATGAGCCCGTCTCCCGTCGGGGCCCTTCTCTTCATACATTTCGCGGGCCAGCTTGACCTGGCGGGGGCCGAGTTTTGGTTTCTGCCCGCCGGTCCGGCCCCGTGCACGTGCGGCGGCCAGCCCGTCACGGGTCCGTTCGGACATCAAAGAATGCTCGAACTCGGCGATTGAGCCGAGGATCTGGAAGAACATCCGGCCGATGGCGGTGGATGTGTCGATTCCTTGGTCAAGGACGACGAGGTCCACGCCGCGCTCCTGCAGCGTGTTGGACAAGTCGATGAGGTGTTCCAACGACCGCCCGAGCCGGTCGAGTTTGGTGACGACGAGCTGATCACCTGCCCGGTTGGCCGAGAGCAGCGCTTTGTCGAGTTCGGGCCTGCGGGCCAGCTTCCCCGAGGCCGTGTCGAGGAAGATCTGCTCGCAGCCAGCCGCGCGCAGGGCGTCGTGTTGGGCCTCGGGGTGCTGTTCGGGTGTTGAGACACGTCCGTATCCGATTCGCATCACCAAAACGTATCACCAACCGGGTTGGACGTTACACAGGCGCGTACACGGGAAGCATTACAAGGTCCGCCGCGTGGTTCCGCCACTCTGCAAAAATTCCGCGCAATGGTCCCGGACCCCCGTATCAGTTTGCAGTTGCCCCAGTCATTACCCGGTATCCGAGTTCGTGGTTGTATCCGTGGATCTCACGGGTGTCCAGTGCGGACATGAATGCCAGGATCCCGGCGGTGATGACCTGGCCCGGTACCAGGATGGGAAATCCCGGCGGGTAGGGAGTAACGAATCCGGCGGAGACCACCTCGTGGCCCGCCGCTACCCGCCGGGTCAGCTCGGCCGGGGAAAGGTATTCGCATGATCCCGGCTTGTAGCTTTCGAAGTAGGCCGCTCGGATGTTTCCGTCCGGGGTGTGCGGGTCGCGTCGGTAGCGGTCCGCGAAATGGCTGAAGTCCGGCAGCGGCCGGGGTTCGCTGGTGAGCGCTGCGCCGCGGGCCGCGTGGGCTCGTTGGCCGAGCGGGCTCAGTGCGGCCTGCTCGTCTTCGAAGCTTTCGGCCAGTTTGACGAGAACCTCGATGAGGTAGGCGACGGAGCTGCGGCTGGTGCCGATGTTGGTCATGAACAGGACACTGTTTCTGGAGGTCTTGTTGACCTGGATCCCAAACTTGTCCATGAGGTATTCGTGTTTGAAGGTGTCGCCGTCGACGCCGGTCAGGCCGATATATAGGGTCAGTCGGCTGGGGTCAACGACGAATTCGTCCCGCCGCCAGGCCTCGTCCATGGCCGCGAGCCCGTCCCGAAGCGGCATCGGCCTGTCGCTTTCGCGATACTCCTCCGGGATCAGGTCCCGGGTGGTGAGGGTGCGGAAATACTTCTTCAGGAGGGGATGACGTGCCACTGCCTGGGCGATGCTGACGGCGAGATCGGCCTGCTTTTGTACCAGTTCGAACCCCTCGAATTCGACCTGTCGGCGTCCGATGTCCAGTGAGGCCAGGATCTGATAGTTCGGTGAGGTCGAAGTGTGCGTCATATAGGCTTCGCGGAATGCTTCCTCGTTGAGGTGGCTGAAGTCCTGGTCGAAGACGTGGATCATGGAGCCCTGGCGCAGCGAGGTGAGGGTCTTGTGCGTTGATTGGGTGGCGTAGACCCGCAGACGGGCGGTTGCCGGATCCGGCACGAGTCGGGTCTTCATCCACACTTCGTCGGCGAGGGGCTCGTTCGTGTCGGGATCGTAGAGTTCCTTCACCTGCGCCGCATGGCGAAGCGTGTAGGAGGGGTCCTTGAAGGCCGCCTCCAGTTTTCGTGCCGCGGCCATCGCGGTCCGGCGGCGATAGACATGGTGGAAGCCGGCGAACCCGAACCAGGCCTCGTCCCACAGGAACACCAGGTCCGGTTTGATCGCCAGGCACTCTTCCATGACCCGCTCGACGTCGTAGACGATGCCGTCGAAGGTGCAGTTCGTCAGCGCGATCATCTTGACCTCCTCCAGCCGTCCAACCCGGCGGTAGTCCAGCAGCATCGCCTTGATGCTGGCCAGCGGGACGGCGCCGTAGAACGAGTAATCGTGCAGGGGGTAGGCATCCAGGTAGGCGACCTGGGCGCCGGCCAGCATGAGCGCGTAGTGGTGTGACTTGTGGCAGTTACGGTCGACCAGGACCACATCGCCGGGGGCAATGATCGACTGGTGGACGATCTTGTTCGCCGTTGAGGTGCCGTTGGTGACGAAGAACGACTTCTGGGCCCCGAACGCGCGGGCCGCCAGCGTCTGGGCCTCCTTGATGGACCCGTGCGGGTCAAGCAGCGAGTCCAGACCTCCGGAGGTGGTCGAGGTCTCCGCCAGGAGCAGGTTGAGGCCGTAGAACTCGCCCATGTCCTTGATCCATTTGGAGTTCACCACCGACCCGCCGCGGGAGACTGGCAGCGCGTGGAAGACGCCCGCGGGCTTTCTGCTGTAGTACTGAAGGGCGGTGAAGAACGGCGTGTCGTAACGGTCCGTCACTCCGCGCAACAGCGACAGGTGCAGCTCCAAGCTGTCCTCCCGGCGGAAGATTCGGCTGAACCTTCGGGTCAGTGACCCGGCGAGCTCCTCGATCGAGACGCCCGCGACCAGGTAGAGATCGAGTTCGGGCCGCAGCTGCGCGATCTTGTCCGCCAGGCCAAGGATCCGCTCGATGGGCCGCAACGGGGCAATGTCCTCTCCGGCGAATCCGGGAAGGAAGTCGCGCAGGTCATGGCCCAGCCGCTGTCGCGTGGTGGATCCGAACCCCGGCCGAAGAACACAGGCCTGAATATCTGGATTCAACAACACCGCCACGAGCGCGTCCTCAACGCTCGAGACTATTGTCAGCTCGTAGATGAACGCATCGGCAGGCCTGCGCTGGCGCAGCATCTCGGCCCGAAGGGCGTCCCGCTCCGTAGCGGACATGTCATCGACGATGAGGACCTCGAATCTCGGCCGAACCTCCGCCGGGGCCTGCGCGGCCGGCAGCTCGGCACCGGGGGTATCCCTCTCGAGAGAGGATTCGCGCTCCTGAGCACGGGGGCTCAATCTCGCGAAACCGCGGGTGACGGGTTCAATGAGTTCAAGCGCCCCGCGGTAGTCCCCGGCTTCGACGCGCTGGCGCAGCTGGGTGACATGCCGGTGCCCAGGGAACGCCCAATACATCTCGATCGCTTCCAACAGCTGCAGCAGCCGCCTGATCTCACGCGGGAGGCCGTTCACCGAAGCCTCCGGCGCGTGGGCAGCGGCCAACTGCTTGGTGGCGTAGCCCAGGAACTCCCACGCATCGCTGCGCAGCCGCCACACGCTGCTGGGTATCCCGATGAATGGCTCAGCTGCCGCGACCGTCGCCGTCACAACTTCGTTCATGCCTTCATCCCACCTTTTGGCTTCGCGGCTGCCACGGCGACGACGGGAAGGTCCGCGGTGCGGCCGTGGAAAACGTCGCTCGGTCCATGCACCGGCCGGTCTGCGGGGTTGCATGATTCTTCCCTGACCTGGCTCCCCTGTTCGAGGTGGTTGTCTTGAAAATCAGGGGTTGGGCCGTGAGGCATGGTTCTCGTTCCTTGTCTGCCCATGTGCGCCATGCGCACTAGTGGGTGTTGTTGCTGAGCGGGGGATTATGCACACCTCGAAGCACCACATCCGGAGACTCGGAAAGTCGTTGGCTGGGCCGTGGCGAGGTCTTAATGCCGCGGGGGCTGCCTGTTTTCGACGAGGAATCAGTCCACTGTCGGCTGCTCGTGGACGTTCGTACCACGCCTACCGTCCACACATTCATGAAAGATCGAGACTGGAGAGCCGGCTAGACCTTCGAAGAGTCGCCATCGTTGCTGTCAGGACGTTGGCTATCAGGCTTCTCGTCTAGAACCTCCAGCCGGAACGGCGACGGAACGGCCGTCGGCGGACCCGCCCTAGCCGATGAGTGCCAGCACCGCTCGGGCCGTCACCACTCCGCCGGCTTCGGCGCGGAGGCCGGTTACAGTTCCGTCGCGGTGGGCGGAAACCTGGGTTTCCATCTTCATCGCCTCCAAAACAACCACCGGATCCCCTGCCGACACCTCGGCGCCGGGCTCGACGAGCCACTTCACCACGGTGCCGGCCATGTCGGCGCGGAGTTCGCGAGGGTCGGCGTCTCCGCCGGCGTGCGTGGCGCCGTCGGACTCTGAAGCTGCTGTCACTCCGGCGGGAAGGGCCTGACCGGACCGTGCCCAGCCGTCCAGCAGGTCGGCCGGAAGGCCGACGGCGAGCCGGCGGCCATCGATCTCGACCGTGATGGTGCGCCGTTCGCCCTCGGGCGCCGCGGTGCTGAAGCCCGGGTCCGCCGGGATCCGGTCCGCGAAGTCGGTCTCGATCCAGCGGGTGTGGATGCCCAAACCGTTCTCCGAAACGAAGTCCTCGGCCTGCACCACTGCGCGGTGGAACGGGATCACGGTGGCCACGCCCGTGATGCTGAGCTCGGCCAGTGCCCGGCGTGCCCGCCGCAGCGCCTGCTGGCGGTCCGCGCCGGTGACGATCAGCTTCGCCAGGAGGGAGTCGAACTGCGGCGGGACGAAGGAGCCGGAGCGGACGCCGGTGTCCAGGCGCACTCCCGGTCCGGTGGGGCCGTTGAACTCGCCGATGGTGCCGGGTGAGGGCAGGAAGCCGCGTCCGACGTCCTCGGCGTTGATCCGGAATTCGAAGGAGTGTCCGCGGGGCACGGGGTCCTCGGTGAGCCGCAGCCGCTCACCGGCGGCGATCCGGAACTGCTCCTGGACGAGGTCGATCCCGGTGGTTTCCTCGCTAATGGGGTGCTCCACCTGCAGGCGGGTGTTCACCTCGAGGAACGCCACGGTGCCGTCGGCCGCGACCAGGAATTCGACGGTGCCGGCGCCGGAATATCCGGCTTCCCGGCAGACGGCCTTGGCGGCGTCGTAGATCTGGCGGGTCTGCTCGTCAGTCAGGAACGGCGCGGGGGCCTCCTCCACGAGCTTCTGGTGCCGCCGCTGCAGGGAGCAGTCGCGCGTTCCGACGACGACGACGTTGCCGTGCGTGTCGGCCAGCACCTGTGCCTCGACGTGGCGCGGGCGGTCCAGGTAGCGTTCCACGAAGCATTCGCCGCGGCCGAAGGCTGCCACTGCTTCACGGACGGCGGAGTCGAAGGCTTCCTCGATCTCGTCCATGTTCCGGACCACCTTCAGCCCGCGGCCGCCTCCGCCGAAGGCGGCCTTGATGGCGATGGGCAGGCCGTGCTCTTCGGCGAAGGCTCGCGCCTCCGCGGCGGACTCCACAGGCCCGTCGCTGCCTGCCACGAGCGGCGCACCGGCGCGGACGGCAATATCGCGTGCCGTGATCTTGTTGCCCAGCTGGCGGATGGCGTCCGGGGTGGGGCCGATCCACACGAGGCCGGCATCCAGCACTGCCTGGGCAAAATCGGCGTTTTCGGACAGGAAGCCGTACCCGGGGTGGACCGCGTCCGCCCCGGACTCGGCCGCCACGCTGAGCAACTTTCCGATGTTCAGGTAGGTGTCGGCCGGGGAGTTGCCGCCCAGGCTGAAGGCCTCGTCGGCGGCGGCGACGTGCATGGCATCGGCGTCGATGTCCGCATACACGGCGACGGATTCCAGCTGCGCGTCGTTGCAGGCACGGGCAATGCGGACGGCGATTTCACCGCGGTTGGCGATCAGGACCTTGCGCATCAGTTACTCGCTTTTCGTTCGGGAGTCGTCCGGTGAGGCGACAGTTGGTTCGGGGGCAGTTCGTTCTGCAGGGGGTGCGGTGCGGAAGCGGATGCTTCCGCCGATGGGCACCTGGGCTGCGAGGTCCAGTTGGTGGTCCACCACGACGCCGATGACGGGGTAGCCGCCGGTGATGGGGTGGTCGGCAAGGAAGAGCACGGGCAGTCCCTCCGGCGGGATCTGGATGGCGCCCGCCACTGTTCCTTCGCTGAGGAGTTCGCCGGCCCGGCTGCGTTGCAGGGGCTTCCCCTGCAGCCTCATGCCTACCCGGTTGGACTGCGGCTTGACCTCCCAGTCTTGGTCGCACAATGAGTCAAGGGCCGCCTGATCGAACCAGTCGGCGCGCGGGCCGGGGACGATGTCCAGCACGGTGACCCCGTCACGGGGAAAATCGGGCTGAAGTTCGGGGCTTCCCACGACACCGGAGTCCACCACATCGCCGGAGGCGAGCAGCTGTCCGGCGGCCAGAGGTGCCGGGCCGATTCCGGACATGGTGTCGGTGGATCGGCTGCCCAGTACCGGGGTGGCGTCCACGCCGCCGCGGACGGCAAGGTAACTCCGGAACCCTGCTTCGGGAGCGCTGATGCTGAGGATTTCACCGTCGAGCAGGGCGAACGGCGTGGCCATCGGGACCGTGCGTTGCCGGCGGGACTCCCCCTGGCCGGTCGAATCAGCAGGGTCGGTCGAGTCAGCAGGGTCAGACTGTTCAGCGGCGTCCGACGGCGAGACGACAGTCAGCTCCGACGGCGCCCCGGCGACGGCCAGGACCTGGTCTCCTACGGCCTGCACCCTGAGGCCGCCGGCCACGGTTTCGATGGCGGCGGCGGACGGGCCGTTGCCCACCAGGCGGTTGGCCCTGCGGAGCGAGGCCCGGTCCAGCGCCCCGGCGGCAGAGACGCCAAGGGCGGAGTGGCCCTGCCGGCCAAGGTCCTCGATGAGGCTGTGGATTCCGGGCGAAAGAACACGGAGCCCGGAACCGGCCTCCTGTGCCTGCTGCTCCGCTTCCGTCGAAGCAGCAGCGTCCGGTTCCGGGGTAAGGGTCACGGCGTCCCGGACCGCGCGGAACTGCACGCGGTGGCCGGGGCTTGCCAGCGCCGGCTCGGCACGGTTGAGGTCCCACATGCGGGCTCCCGTGCGGCCGATCAGCTGCCAGCCTCCCGGGGACCTGCGCGGGTATACCGCCGAATAGTTTCCGGCCAGGGCCACCGACCCCGCGGGGACGGCGGTGCGCGGTGAACTCCGGCGGGGAACTTCGAGCACCTGGTTCTCCCCGATCATGTATCCGAAGCCGGGCGCGAAGCCGGCGAACGCCACCGTCCAGACTTGGCCGGTATGGGCTGCGATCACACCATCAGTGCCGAGGCCGGTCAGCGTCCCCACTTCGGCGAGATCCTCGCCGTCGTACACGGTCTCAATGACCACCAGGCCGCTGCCCTGCTCCGCCGGCGCGGTGAGCTCCAGCTCAAGGAGGGTCCTTCCGATGCGCCGGGCCGCTGCGGGCGAGTCCGCCCTGACCATTACGGTCTCGGCGGCCGCCAGGACATCCTGCTGCCCCGGAAGCGGTGCCTCGAGGAGCATGGCCTGCAGGGCCAGCACGTCCTGCGTTCCGGAAAGCTCCGCGAGCACCGCGCGGGTTCCCACGGGCCGCACCGAGCGGACCTTATGCACTGTCAGTGCTTCCATGGCTGCCTCAATCATCCGGTTGTCCGCGCCGTTCAGGCGTGGGCATCCTGCAGGAGACGCTCTTCCTCGTCGGTGTGCGGGTCCCTGCCGAGGGCCAGCCCGACGACGGTCACCACCGAGGTTACGAGCAGGTAGGCCGCGATCAGGAACCAGTTGCCGGAGGCTGCGTAGAGGGCGGTGAAGATCAGCGGAGCCACGGCGCCGCCGATCACGCCGGCCAGGGTGTAGGCCAGCGAGCTGCCGGCGTAGCGGAGCCGGGCCGGGAACTGCTCGGTGATGTACGCGGCCTGCGGGCCGTACATAAAGGCGTGGAAGGCAAGGCCGATCACAACGCCCACGGTGAGCATCAGCACCGACTTGCCCTGGACCATGAGGAAGAACACCGGGATGTAGGCGGCAGTGCCCACGGCGGCGATGCCGTAGACGAGGCGCCGGTTGAAGCGGTCAGTAACGGCGCCGGCTACGGGGATCAGCACCAGCTGGAATGCCGAGCCGATGAGGATGGCACCCAGCACGTTGCCGGTGGTCATGCCCAGTTCCCTGGTGGCGTAGACGGCCACAAAAACGGTGAACAGGGCGTACAGGACGTCAGGGCAAACGCGGGAGAGGGCAGCGGCAACCAGGGCGCGGGGTTCCTTGGTGAACACCTCTTTGATGGGGGCCTTGGGCTGTTCGCCGTGTGCCTTGATCGCCTTGAAGACCGGGGTTTCCTCCAGCTTGAGCCGGATGATCAGGCCGAAGACCACCAGCAGTGCGGAAGCCAGGAAGGCCACGCGCCAGCCCCAGGAGAGGAAGGCTTCGTTGCTGAGGCTTGCTGCGAGTATGGCCAGCACGCCGTTGGCCATCAGGTTGCCGGCCGGCGGGCCGATCTGGGCGGCCGAGGACCAGAATCCGCGCCTTTTTGCGTCGCCGAATTCGCCGGAGAGCAGCACCGCACCGCCCCATTCACCGCCGACGCCGATGCCCTGGGCCAGGCGCAGGAGCACCAGGATGATGGGGGCCGCTACGCCGATGACGGAGTAGTCCGGGAGGGCACCGATCAGCACAGTTGCAACACCGATAACCATGAGCGTGATGACAAGGACCTGCTTGCGGCCGATCTTGTCGCCAAGGCGGCCGAAAACCACGCCGCCGATGGGCCGTGCCAGGTAGCCCACCGCGAACGCCGAGAAGGAGAGCAGGAGCCCGACGAATTCGTTATTGCCCGGGAAGAAGATCTTGGGAAAGACCAGCGCGGAGGCCACCGAGTAGATGGCGAAGTCGTAGTATTCCAGCGAAGTGCCGGTGAGGCTCGCGATGTAGGCCTTCAGTGCGCCGGCCGGGATTTTTCTGGTTCCGGCACGGTGATCCGGGTTGAATGTGGTCATGGTTGTCCTCCAGTGTGCGGGGATGCTGCCTGTGTGCTGTTGGCGTGCAGGAAGGGGCTTAGACGAACGACGCGATGGTGATGCCGGCGTCGGAAAGCGCCGCCCTCACTGCGGCAGCCATGGCAACGGCCCCGGGGGAATCGCCATGGACGCAGATGCTGTCTGCATTGATTTTCAGAATGGAGCCGTCCACGGTGCGGATGGCGGAATCGGTGGCCATGCGCAGGACATGCTCGGCCACCTGGGCCGGGTCCTCCAGGACGGCCCCGGGGAGCGAGCGGGAGACGAGGGTGCCGTCGGGGTTGTAGGCCCGGTCCGCAAAGGCTTCGGACACTCCGCGGAGGCCTGCCGCTTCGGCGAGCCGCAGGACCTCCGAGCCCGGCAGTCCGAGGATCGGCAGTTCCGGGTCAACGGACTTTACGGCGTCGACGACGGCGCGCGCCTGGGCGGTGTGCGACACGATGGCGTTGTAGAGACCGCCGTGGGGCTTGACGTACCGGACCCGCCCGCCCTCCGCGGCGGCCAGCGCCTGCAGTGCGCCGATCTGGTAGACGACGTCGTCCGCCAGTTCGGTGGGATCGATGTCCATAAAGCGTCGGCCGAAACCGGCGAGGTCACGGTAGCCCACGTGGGCACCGATCGTGACACCGGCCGCGACGGCTTCCCTGCAAGTACGGCGGATCACGGTGGGGTCACCCGCGTGGAAACCGCAGGCCACATTGGCGCTGGACACGGACCGGAACATAGCCGTGTCGTCACCCAGGGTCCAGCGTCCGAAGGACTCGCCTACGTCACTATTCAGGTCCATGTAAACCATTGTGATCCTCGTCTCATTGGTGTATCCCTTCTAGGATGCACCAATTTTGCCAATTGTTCAACAATTCTTCGATCCAACAATATGACGATCGTGTAAATTCTGGAGTATGGCAAAGTCAGGTGCAGTAGTCCGCAGCACTTCGATGCACGGAGACAATGATGCCGGGCAGGGCAGCGCCGGACGCGGCGCGGCAGCGCGCTTGAGGATCGCCGTGCGATCGGTGGCGGACAGGGTGGCAGCCGAACTGCGCCTGCAACTGGCGGAAGGAATTCTCCTCCCGGGTGCACGGCTTACCGAGTCCACCATCGCCGAAGAGTTGGGTGTCTCCCGCAACACCGTCCGTGAAGCTTTTGCCGAACTGGCCAGCGAGCGGCTGGTGGTGCGCCACCCGAACCGGGGAGTGTTTGTGGCGAGCCTGGTGGCCGGCGATATCCACGATGTCTACACCGTGCGGCGGGCAATCGAGGTCAGCGCCATCCGCGGCGGCGGGACTCGTGAGGCCGTGGCCGCCGTCCGGGCAGCAGTGGAGGAAGGGAAACTCGCCGCAGCCGCTGATGACGAAGAGGGCCTGGGCAGCGCCAACCAGCATTTCCACGGCGCCATTGTGGCGCTGGCCGGCAGCCCGCGGCTGAACGCCATCATGTCCCAGGTCCTGGCCGAGATGCGGCTGTTCTTCCACAAGGCCACCGTCGATGCGCACTTCTACCGTGGATATCTGGATGACAACGAGGAGACCCACGACCCGCTTTGAACGGGACGTTCCAGCCTTGCCACGAACCGCAGCCTCCCGGCCTGCGGGCAAATACCCCGTGACACCACCAGCGCCGCCGAGACCGTAATGGTCAGGGCGGACTCGCCCGCAGCGGCCCGGCGCATCGGAAGGATCCTCCTTGAGCTGGAGCTCACTGCACCGGCGGAGTTCGGTCCGTGGCAGACGGTGTGGAAGCGGCACCGCCGTTTCGCGGCCGACGGGACCTGCGACCCTATCCACGCAAGACTTTGGCCGAAGACGCGGCCGGTCAGATCTACTGGACCGTTTCGGTGGACTGGACGATCAACCGCGCCCACCAGCACGGAACCAACCTGTCCCGCACCACAGGGGAACTGCCGAATTACAAGGAAACTGTTTGCTGAACCTCCGGACCCTGCCGTGGGACGCTCCAGGGGCGGGCTGAGCACCGAAATCCACCATGCGTGCGACGGTAGAGTCCGGCCCCTGGCGATGATTGTGGGACTGGGGCAGGGCGGCGACTGGCCAATGTTCCCCGTCGTGATGGACGCAGTGACGGTCCCGCGGCTTGGCGGCGGACGACCCCAGGACACGGCCTGACGCCGTGATGGGCGACAAGGCATACTCGTCCAGGGCGAACCGGTCGCTGCTGCGCGGGCGCGGCATTAAGACCGTCATACCCGAACCCTCGGATCGTTCGGGCACCGGAAACGCCGCGGATCACGCGGTGGGCGCCCCGTGAACTTCGACTCCGACGCCTATAAAGGCCGCAACAGCGTCGAACGGTCCTTCAACCTCTTCAAACAATGGCCGGAGCTGCCCTGAAAAGCAGCGCACGCTGGTTCGAATCCCGCCACCACGTCTCGGCTTGCTGATCGTTTGCTTGTCCCCGCAGGGGTGGACTGCCTCCCCCGCGCCAGCCATCATGAAAGCAGGCGCGAGGTTCCGGCGACCGCAGCAACACGGCCTCTCCTTGCGCGATGGAGGCGCAGCGCAATGTCCCCAAGAACCGGCCCTGCAGACCATGCCCCGGTGGACCCCTCCGCTGACGACACGGACACGTTCCTGACGGACTACTACGAGCATGTGGCCGACGACGACCTGCGGAACTACACTGCCGAGTCGCTCCGGAACCGTGCACAATACCATCGTTCGCTGGCCGCAACCCGGGACCCGGGCCAGGCCGTCATCGGAGTGCTGAGTGAAACGGACGCCAGCATAGTGGCAATCGTGGCTGAGGACATGCCCTATCTGCTTCCCTCCATCACGGCGGCACTGGCCCGTGACAATGCCGCCATACGCTTGCTGGTCCACCCCACCTTCACCGTTGCCAGGGCCCCCGGGACGAACAAGCTCGTGGACATCCGGCCGGTACCGCTGCGCACTGCTTTGCCGGTGGGGAACGAGCCTTCCGCGATGCCGTCGCGGCATGAATCCAAGGGAGATTTGAGCCGCACGGAGGCCTGGATCGCCGTCGAAATCGCCAGTCTGCCGGATCAGCCCAGCGCCGACCGGCTCATTCTGAATCTCCAGGCGGTCCTGGCCGATGTTCGGGCGGCCGCCGAGGATTCCGCAGCCATCCATCGGCACCTGGCCGCGGAAGTTGCCGTCCTGGATGCCAATGCCGCTGCGGCTGCCGACGCAATCGTGCAGGAGACCAAGGACTTGCTGCTCTGGCTGGACGACGGCAACTTCGTGTTTCTCGGGTACCGCGGCTATAGCCTGGCCGACGACCATGGGCTGCCGGTCCTCGCGGCGCGGCCGGGGTCCGGGCTCGGGCTCCTCCGGCACCGGGAGCAGAGCCTGCCGCTGCAAGGTTCCGCCATGCCGGGGGTCCCGGGTCCGGCCCTGGCCCTCACGAAGGCAGGCATCCGTTCCACAGTCCTCCGGGACGCCTACTTGGACGAAGTCAGCGTCCTGACGTTTGACATGGCCGGCAACCCCACCGGCGAAGCGTGCTTTGTTGGCCTTTTCGCCCCCAGCGCTGCAAGCCGGTCCGTGCTTCAGATCCCGGTCATCCGGGACAAGGTGGCCTCGGTACTGGACCGCTTCGGATTCCCGCCCCGGTCCCATGCCGGCAAGGAACTGCTGGCCGCCATCGAGGCCTATCCGCGTGACGAGCTCTTCCACATCGACGCGGACGATCTGGCCAGCCAGGCGCGCGAAATCCTGCGCCTCCAGGAACGCCACGGCACCCGGCTGTTCCTCAGGCCCGATTCCTATGGACGCTTCATGTCAGCCTTGGTTTTCCTCCCCCGCCGCCGCTACAGCACGGCGGTCAGGCTCAACATCGAGCGGGAACTGCGCGAGGCCTTCAACTCGAAAGCCGTCGAGTTCGAACTTCGCCTCAGCGAGTCGTCCATGGCCCGCGTGTTTTTCCGGATCCTGCTTCCGGGCGGCGGACGGCCCGCCGTCGACGCCTCAGCACTGGAGCTGCGCATCATTGCTGCCACGAGGTCCTGGGCCGAGGGCTTGGACGAGGCGCTGCAGCACAGGTTCCCCGCTGGCGATGCCGCCCGGCTGTCCATGCAGTGGGACCGGGCGTTTCCGGCAAGCTACAAGGCTGACTACGAGGTGGAGGATGCCGTCGAGGACATCATCAAATTCGAAAGCCTTGACGGACCGGACGGCAGGAACCGCGATGACCCGCTGCTTTCCGTCTACGTGCGCCCGGGGACTGCGGTGCTGGCCGAGGACGCCAGGATCCGGCTCTACCTGACACGGCCGCAGAGCCTGACGCAGATTCTGCCGTTCTTCCACAACCTGGGTCTCGAGGTGCTCGACCAGCGGCCCTTCGACGTCCGGCGTGCCGACGGCCACACCTTCTTCCTGTACGACCTCGGGTTGAAATACCCCTCCGGCGTGGACCCCCTGGGCACCAGCGAGCTGCTTGCCGGCTCGTTTTGCGCCGCCATGAGAGGAGACATCGAGTCCGACACCTTTGACGCACTGGTCATCAGGGAAGGAATCGGATGGCGCCAGACAGCCATCCTGCGCGGCTACGCGAAATACCTGCAGCAGCTCGGGACCACCAACTCCTACGGCTTCATGGCGGACACGCTGCGGGCGAATGTCCGGGCCACGCGCGCACTCCTTGCACTGTTCGAGGCAAAGTTTGATCCGGATCTCGACCAGTCAACCCGCCTCAGTGACATCGACTCCGCCAGAAGTGAGCTGACGGCTGCCATTGACGCCGTGCCGGTCCTGGACGCCGACCGGCTGCTGCGTTCCTTCGCGAGCCTCGTCGAGGCCACCCTGCGCACCAATTACTTCCTGACCAAGCCCTACCTCAGCTTCAAGCTCAACCTCTCCGGCGTCACCGTCGCACCTGCCCCCCGGCCAAAATACGAAATCTGGGTCTATTCGCCCCGGGTTGAAGGGGTGCACCTGCGCTTCGGGATGCTGGCCCGCGGCGGGCTTCGCTGGTCCGACCGCCGGGAGGACTTCCGGACGGAGATCCTGGGACTCGTGAAAGCGCAGACCGTCAAGAATGCCGTCATCGTGCCAACGGGTGCCAAGGGTGGTTTCTATCCGAAGCGGCTGCCCGACGCCGCCACGGACCGGGCTGCCTGGCTGGCGGAGGGCCAGGAGAGCTACCGGATCTTCATCCGCGGCATGCTGGACATCACCGACAATCTGCTCACATCCCTCGACGGCGCCCCCGGGTCCACCGAACGGGTGGTACCGCCCGAGCGGGTGGTCCGGCACGATGGCGATGACTACTACCTGGTGGTGGCCGCCGACAAGGGGACGGCCGCGTTCTCGGACATCGCCAATGCCCTGGCCCTCGAGTACGGATTCTGGCTCGGCGATGCCTTCGCCTCGGGCGGCTCGGTGGGCTATGACCACAAGCAGATGGGCATCACGGCACGCGGCGCCTGGGAGTCGGTCCGGCACCATTTCAGGGAGCTGCTCATCGACTCCACGGCCGAGGACTTCACGGTAGTGGGCATCGGCGACATGAGCGGCGACGTGTTCGGCAACGGGATGCTGCTCTCCCGCCACATCCTGCTGGTGGCGGCGTTCGACCACCGACACATCTTCCTGGACCCGAACCCCGATCCGGCCGCCTCCTATGCGGAGCGGCAGCGGCTGTTCGGGCTTCCCCGCTCCTCCTGGGCCGACTACGACGTCTCCAAAATCAGCGCGGGCGGCGGCGTGTTCTCCCGGCGGGAGAAGTCGATCGAGATCACTGAAGCGGTGCGCCTTGCGCTGGGGCTGGAGCCGGGAACGACGGCCATGAGCCCGCCGGAGCTGCTCAAGGCCGTCCTTCTGGCCCCCGTGGACCTGCTCTACAACGGAGGCATCGGCACGTACGTCAAGGCCTCCAGCGAGATCCACGGGGACGTGGGAGACAAGGCCAACGATGCCATCCGTGTCAACGCCAGTCAGCTGAGGACCAGGATCATCGCCGAGGGCGGCAACCTGGGCATCACCCAGCGAGGCAGGATAGAGGCGGCACTGGGCGGGGTCCTGCTGAACACCGATGCGATCGACAACTCCGCCGGCGTGGACTGTTCGGACCACGAAGTGAACATCAAGATCTTCCTCGACCGGATGATCGCCGCGGGAAGGATGTCCCCGGACGAAAGGACAGGCTTCCTGCACTCCCTTCAGGAGGAAGTCGGACGCTTGGTCTTGAAAACCAATGTGGACCAGAACGTGCTCCTCCTCAACGACCGCCAGCTGGTGCTTCACTGGAGCCCGAGCTTTGAGCGGACCATGGACTGGCTGGACGCCGTGACGGACCTGGACAGGAACCTTGAATGCCTGCCCAGCACGGAGCAACTGCATACCCGTCTGCAGACCGGGGCAGGCCTGACATCTCCGGAGCTTTCCGTGCTGGCCGCGTATGCCAAGATCGCGCTGGCCAGGGAACTCACCCTAAGCGGGCTGGCCGATGACCCTTGGTTCTCCCGGACGCTGCGTGACTACTTTCCGCGCCAGCTATCGGAGCGGTTCGGGGAGGAGCTGTTCACGCATCCGCTGCGGCGGCAGATCGTGGCCACTGTTGTTGCCAACGACATGATCAATCTGGGGGGCATTGCCTTCGCCTTCCGGGCAATGGAGGAGACCACGGTATCGGCGGCCGCCGTGGCCCGCGGGTTCGTGGTCATGCGCAAGATCTGGGACTTTGACTCAATCACCGAAGCCCTCGCACAGCTGCCGGCAAGCATCCCCAGCGAGCACGGGTGTGCCGTGGCGCTGGACATGCGCCGCACGCTGGACCGCTCGACACGGTGGTATGTCAACCACGATTTCCGGGACAAGCCAATCGCCGATGCAATGGCCCGGCTCGGGCCCCCCATGTCGCTTCTGCGCTCAAAGTTCGGCAGCTTCCTTCACGGCGTGAATCTGCAGCATGCGGTGATCCGTCTGGCCCACACCGACGCCGTCGGCCTGCCCCATGAATTGGGCGTGCGTGCCTCCGAGATCCTTGTCAGCTATGGTCTTCTGGACATCTCCGCCATATCGGAAGAGCTCCAAGAGCCCGTGGACACAGTGGCTGAAGTGTACTTTGCCGTCTTCGAGCGGATCTCGGCGGTCCCCATTCTTGAACACATCACGGCGCTGCCGCGGGAAACCCACTGGCAGGCCCTCGCGCGGGCGGCGCTTCGGGACGACTTGTATTTGGTCCTTGCAGGCATGACGAAGGCTGTTGTGCGGAATACTCCACGCCCCTCCGCCCCCGGAACCGATCCAGTGGAGCGCATCGTCGCTTGGGAACGCGAAAACATCGAACAGCTCGGCAGGATCCAGGAAACCATCAAGGAGGCCATCAAGCCGGGTCCGGTGGACATTGCAGCATTGTCCGTTGCGGTCAAGCTGTTGCGGGCCTTGGTCAGCCGCTAGCTAGAGGTGCATTTCCCCGGGCTGCGGTTCCATATCGAAGCCACTGGTCCACCAGACCGCGCGGTTTCGGCCTTTGGATTTTGCTCCTCCGCGGCTGTGGCGGCGCAGCTCAGCGGTAGCCAGACGGAGGAACTCGGCGCGGTTGAGGAGCCCCGTCATGCCGTCGCGAGTGGTGCGTGCCCTGAGGTCACTGGTGGGCTGTTCGTTGCTCAGCGCAGCCATGCTGAAGGACACAACCAGCAGAAGCGCCATGATGCCCAGAGTGGTAACGGCCAAACCAACGTAGGCAAGGCATACCGGCCTCCGGGGCACTCTGCCACGAACACTATCCAGCGGCAGGAGTGGTAGGCGGCGAGGAGTCCTGAGGGGACGGCCATCGGCCGTTGGATCCAGGAGGAGCCGGGTTCCATGAGCCACAGTTCGCCGGAGGCCAGCGCGATCCTCAGGGACATCATAGCCAGGTAAACCGCGCCCCTGACCAGTCGCTGTAGGCCGGATTGTCCAGAAGGCAAGCCACGACCGTAATGCCCGGACCGGCCGTCAGCAGCCACGCCTTCGGGCGTACCGTCCTCAACGACCGTGCACCAGCCCGCACGGCGGCGGACCCCATCACGAGCAAGGCGTTTCCCAATGGCTTGGCCCATCGCTGGGTGGATGGTTCCGTCGAAGAGGTAGGCTGCGTATCCGGTGCTGAACAGGATCAACGCGGCACACTACCAGGCGCTGTACGCGGAACGCGTCTGACGGAAAGCGCTCGGCAAACCTTAGCGTCGGATATTTCACTTTTTCACAAGCCATCCCAAGTAACCCCCTTGGCCTCCCCCGTGACTGAAACCTACACAGGAACAGCCACGGTCGAGCTCGGTGATCCCCCGGAAGGTGCCACAGGCGTCGAAATGACACTGACCGTCCTTACGGCCGGTTCGTTCGAGTTCCCGGATGGCGCCAGCGCCACTTTTCACGAACTCCACACGGATACGCGTGCGAACTCGTCGGGTTACACGATCCCTCTCGCCCCCGGGCAGCACTGCGTGACGATCAAGGCCGAGCCTGAAAGCCGCTGGCAGCTCACCGCCAAATACGTGAAGCAAGTGAGAACCGCATTGGGTGTCAACGCCAAAGGCGAAACCTACGGCGTCGAAAGCCAGGAGAACGGAACTCCGGATTTGATCGCCGTCATTGCGACCAACGGCGGATCCGGTTACGTCTATGCCAAAGACCTCTATGGCGGGCCCATGCCCACCAGCCCGGAGGACGCAGTGAAGAACTTCAACACCCCACGCCCACCGAGGGAAATCCCGGTGTACCTCAGCGACGGAGAAACCAGAGTCGGAATCTTCGAAGCAGCGGGCTCCGGCGGCGGCATACCGTCCTATCCGTCCCGGTCCCCCGCCCTGCCAACCGCGGACGCGCCGGCGAACTGAAACCCGGCTTGAGCCATCGTCCGGCGGACTGATCGAACGGCTGATGGGGGTAGCGTTCGGGGCGAAGGTTAGGGCCGCCAAAGTAACTACCGGACAGGTTGTTGCCCGTCCTGATACGTCGTTCGGGGCGGTTCAGCCTTCGGCGTGCCAGGCATCGAGCACCACGCGGCCACGCGGCGAGTTCAGCGCGGCACTGAGCGGCGCGCCCTGCCCCGGGTCTAGAGGAATGGCCCGCACTCAGGGCAGCTTCAAAGCGTCGAGCGCCTGCGGCGGAGAGATGGCCAATTTCGCTATGCGAATTAGTAGCAAAGGCTTCAGACGCCGACGCGCATCCGTGCAGGGGCTGTGGCCATGGCCGTCAGCCACGACCACGTCGCCGCGGGCCCGGTCGACTGCGTCTACGACGGCTGGGCCTCCGTGTTCGGCGTGCTGGCTGCGGCGTTGGCCACATCAGCCTGGGCGTGCTGCTGACGGCTCGCCAGCAGGAAGGGCACCGCGATCAACTCGATCACGCCGCCGATCGTCAGCGAGGCGGCGTAGCCGTAGACATCGGCTGCCCGGCCGAGCAGCGGCTGCACCACCACGCCACCGCTTGATCCCATGAGTGAGTCGAAGCTCAGGACTGTTGCTCGCTGCTTCGAGTCGATCATGTCGTTCAGGTACGCCTGCCGCACCGGGGTGCCCGCTGCGGCGACCAGGGCCCAGAGCGCCAGGAGTGCCAGGGCCGCCCAGAACACCTGGGTGAACCCGAGCACGGCCAAAAGCATTGCGCCCACGCTGCTGCTCAGAATCAGCACCGTTGTGCGCTTGCGAACCAGACGCCGGATGCGGGGGGCCAGCCACCCGCCAAGCACCTGCGTTCCAGCCACGATTGCCGCCGCAAGACCGGCGATGGAATACGCGTGCGGGTCGCCGAACAGCTCAAGCAGGAACGGCTGCAGGGCGTAGAACACATAGATCCCGACGCCGGCGCTGAACGGCGCGGCCAGCATCACATAGCGTACGGGTGGATTCTTCAGTCCGTTCTCGATCGAGGCGGAGAGTACGGCACGGGTCGCCTGAAGCGGGTGGGTCGAGCGTTCGGGGGTGAAACCGACATCATGCATGAGCCAGAAGGCGACGGCGAACATGGCCACCAGCACGCCCACGCGCACCAGAAACGGCACGCCGAGATTGGTGACCTGCGCGATCACGCCGCCGGCCACCGAGCCCACGAGCATCGCGACGCCCGACACCATCTGTCCCCGCCCGAGCACCGTTTCCAGCCCGCCCTCGTATCCCGCGAAGCGCAACGCGTCGACGAGCCAGGCCTCAACCGCACCCGAGAAGAATGTGAAGCCCAGGCCGAGCAAAACGGACACCACCGCCCACGACCAGAACGGCGCGGAAAGCTGCCAGAGCACGTAGTAGAGGTAGGTCGATGCCGCCAGGGTCACGGTGCCGAGCAGGAATGAAACGCGGCGACCCCAACCGTCGGCTACTACTCCGGTGGGCACCTCGAACAGCACCATGCCGGCCGTGAAGAACGCGTTAGCGGCAAAGGCCTCGAGGTTGCTGAGTCCGGCGTCCAAGAGGAAGAGGGTGTTGATTCCCCAGATGAACGAGGCTGCAAGCGTATTGCCCAGCGTCAACGTGAGATAAATCCGCTGGGTCTTTCGGGCGGCGGCGTTCATCGCGCCGCCTTCCCCGCCACGGCGAAGGTGCAGCACGTTCCTATTCTCGTCCCACTCGTCGGCGCCTGCCAGAGCCGACACAAACAGGAGGTTTGGCGCCGATGGCCGGGGACGTCAGCTGGCGGTCGCGCTGACCGCGATGACGCCACCTTGGGGGTCGCCGATCACCGCGCTGCGAAATCCCGGGGTGTTCATCGGCGCCATCAAGATACTGCCGCCTAGGGCTACGGCGTGCCGGGCGATGGAGTCCGCATCGCGGACGGCGAAATTGACGCTCCAATGCGGCGGGACTGCCACGCCGTCTGTCGCCGTCACGGCGGCCACGACTCGTCCTGAGCGCCGCCACAGCAAGAACGCAGCGTCAGGCACCGGCTCAAGTTCCCAATCAAACATTGCGCCGTAGAACGCCTGCGCTCGCTCGACATCTGTCGTGTGCAGCGAGCTCATCGCCCAGGAGTTCGGCTCATCGGCCAGCTCAGCCCCGTCGGCCTCGCCAGCCTGCCACAGGCAGAACGGGACGCCGGTGCCGTCGGCCACCACAGCAAGGCCGCCATCTGGGCCGACACCAAACGGTCCTGCCAGGCGCGTAGCTCCCGCTTGCTCAGCACGGGCGAGGCTCTGCACGACGTCGTCGACGCGCACGTGGGTGTTCCACGTCGGCCGGGAAAGCGCCGGCGCCTGGCCGATCCCTGCCACCAGACGCCCGCGGAGGCGCGCAGCAAAGTAGTCGCCCCCTAGCCCTGTCGGCATCGGGGTGGGATCGTCGAAACTCCAGCCGAAGAGCGGTCCGTAGAAGTCCATGGCGGCCCGGGGATCGGGCTGGAAAGTGTCGACGCGACACGGCGCGCCGACTGAGTGGGTATCTCGGGTTGTCATTGAGGCGTCCTTCTGTTCCTGGAAATCACTTCGATGAGGTCGGGCAAGAGTTCGGCGGTGATGTTGTGTCCCATGCCAGCGTATTCGAGCGAGGTCGCGCCTGCGGTTATCGCAAGCGGTGCGTCAGGATCCGGCGCGAAGCCAGCCGCCGTGCCGGTCCCCACTGGCAAGGCGGGTAGGCGCCCACTGTTGCGGCCCAAAGCCCGTCGCTAGACTTGAAACCCGCCGAAGGGATCCCTGACTTCGTCGCGGGAGAGGCACGGCCGTGACGCACAACGACATCGGAGAACCCGCAGCGGCCAACGGTCGTATCTGAAGGAGATCTTCATGGGCAAGCTCACCGTCACCGCCTTTACTACCCTGGATAACGTCGCCGAGGAGCCCCAACTCTGGTCGGGCGACTTTTTTAGCAAAGCCACGGGCGCATTCAATGAGGAAGTGCTGGCTGAGGCGGACTCGATGCTGCTCGGCCGGGTGACCTATGACGGTTTCGCCGCCTCCTGGCCCGCCCGATCCGGCGACTTCATTTCCGACAAGTTCAACGCCATGCCCAAGTATGTCGTGTCGACCACCCTGGAACACGCGGACTGGAACAACAGCACGGTTATCGCTGACGACATACCCGGCCGGGTCCGCGCCCTTCGCGAGCGGGAGAACGTGATCGTTTGGGGAAGCCCGACGCTCGTCAGGATGCTCATGGCGCAGAATCTGGTCGACGAGTACGTTCTGCTGGTCTCGCCCATTGTGCTCGGGCAGGGCAAGAAAACGTTGCCGGAGGACGGAACCCGGCACACGCTGCGGATCGTCGAACAGCGGCTCCTCGAAGGCGGGATGCTGGCGCTGCGGATGACACCAGCAACGGCTTGAGGAGCGAGGCCGAAGAGCCGTCGGCGCGTCGGGCACGGCCCTCCCGGCCGCCACACCGCCGTGCATCTCTTGCGGAGCCGAGGACGTCGGGCAGAATGTCCTTCATGGGGCGTTGGAGCGAGGAGAGGGTGATCAGCGCCGCGCCCGACGCACCTTCCCTGGCAGCCGCCCGAAAGCTGGCACGTTCGGGTCCATGGTCCGATACAGGCAGCAACGACGTCCTGGTCTGGGGCAAGTGCCAAGGCAGCGGAAAGACTCCCTATCAGGTGAGCGTAGACATTGCCGCCCCCGCGTATCGTTGCTCGTGCCCGAGCCGGAAGTTCCCGTGCAAGCACGCGCTGGCACTGCTTCTTCTCTGGGCCCGGGGCGAAATGGCCGACGGCGGCGCGGAGACTGCCGACTTCGCAGAGGAATGGGCCGCCCAGCGGGCGGACCGCGCCGCCGCCCGGGAGCGCCGCCAGTCGGAGCAGCAGACGGATCCGGCAGCACAGGCCAAGCGGCTGGCCGACAGGCTCACGCTGATGGATGCGGGGATCGCCGACTTCGCCCGCTGGCTGACGGATCTTGTGCGGACCGGCCTGGCCTCTGCCCGCAACCAGCCGTATTCCTGGTGGGACGGTGTGGCAGGGCGCTTGGTCGACGCCCAGCTCCCCGGTCTGGCCGAGCAAGTGCGGGCCATGGGCTCGGACGTCCATGCCCGGGCCGATTGGGCCGACCATCTGCTCTTGCGGACCGGCCGCTGGTGGGCAATGACCAAAGCCTGGACCAAGCGGGACGAACTGACCGCCACTGAGTTTGCCGACCTCCGGGTGGCAGTAGGCTGGGCGATGGCGTCGGCCGAAGTCCAGGCCGCTGAATCACTCCCCGGTCCGTGGCTGGTGCTCGGTGCCCACCGCAGCGATGACGGGCGGCTCCAGCAACAACGGACCTGGCTTCGCGGACCCGACGAAACGGTGGTGGTCGTGCTCGATTTTGCTGCCCAGGGTGAGGCACTCGCGACACCCCAGCTCGCGGGCGCCCTGTTGGACGTCACCCTCGCACGGTATCCCGGCTCCGCACCGCAGCGGGCAATGTTCACCAGTCCTGTGGCCCCGCGGGGCCTGGCCGACGGCCTCGGCGGGGGTTGCAGCATTGCCCAGGCGTTGGAAATGGAATCGGCTGCGGTCGCCCTCTCTCCGTGGCGTGAGCGGCACCCCGTGCTGTTCGCCGGGGTCCGTGTCTGCCCGGGTGAGCCCGGCTGGCTGTTGGACGGCTCCGGCGATGCCCTCCGCCTGGTCGACGCGCCTGTGGACTCCCTGCTGGCGCTCACCGGCAGCCACCCGATCCAGCTATTTGGCGAACTGGAGGAGGGCCGCGTGCGGCCGCTCGCCGTCGTCGTCGATGGAACAGTGCTGACGCCATGACCTGGCTGGCAGATCTTCGCAGTTCAGCGCTCGTCGGCACGGGGCGGCACGCAGTGCCGGCACCGGCCGCCGAGCTGGAATTCCGGCCGCCCGACGGCCTGTCCCGCGAGGAGTTGCTGCTCGACCAGGCGGCGCTGGCCGATGTCGTCACCCGTGCCGCCCGCCGCCCCAGTATGGTGGACACCGCCAAACTTCCTGACGCGGCGCCGCCGGAGGATGCCCGGCCCGCCTCCGCTGACGCCGTGCGGCTGTTGGACCTGCTACTCAACCAGCCCCCGGTGGGTCCGGAGCTACGAACGCAGCTGGTGACCGACTGGCTACAGTTCGCGGCCGCGTCCGGGCGGCGGGTTCCGCACCGCTTGATCCCTGGCGTGCTCGCCCTGGCCGAGGCAAAGCCGGCCGTGGCAGAGCATGTGGATCCGGCCATCGGAACCCGGGGCCGCTGGCTTCAGGGCCTCAGGCAAAAGGGTTCCGGGCCAAAGGGACCCGCCCCAAAGGGTTCCGGTCCGCATCCCGCGACGACGATCGACTGGGCAGAGCTGAGGACGGCTGACGCCACAGCGGAACTGGAACGGCTCCGGCACATTGACCCGGCGGCCGCCCGCGACCGGGTGCACTCGCACTGGGACACGCTCAGTGCCCGGGAACGTGCCGCCCATCTGGCCGCCTTCGCCATCAACCTCGAACTCGCCGACGAAGGCCTGCTGGAAAAAGCGCTGGACGACAAAGCAATAAGCGTGCGGGACGTCGCCGCCGACCTGCTGGACCGGCTCCCCGGGAGCGCCCGTGGTAACCGCATGGCCGCCCGCCTGAAGCCTCTGCTGCGCGTCAAAGGCTTGCTGCGCAAGCAGTTCGAGATCGACCTGCCGCCCGATCCGGACCCCGCCGCCCTGCGCGACGGGATCGCCGCTGCTCCTCGCACCGGCGAACCCGACCGGCTGGGGCGGCTGGACACGATCATCCGCGGCGCCCCGCTCGGCGAGTGGACGACGGTCGCCGACCGCAGCACGGCCGCGACACTGGCAATGCTTGACGGCGAACCCCGCGTGATCGACACGATAATCGCCACCGCTGCCCTCCGTGCCGACGCCGAGTGGGTGCGCGCGCTGCTCGATATCCGCACCGACGCGGGGCTGCTGGGTTGCCTGCCCGCAGCCGAACGGGAGCAGGCGCTCCTGCGCCACATCCGCAGCGGCACGGCTCAGCCGATGGCGCTGGTCCCCTTGCTGCGCGACCTGCCGAGGCCGTGGGGCCCGCCATTGGCCAACGCCGTCCTGGAGCTGCTAACCGCAAAGAACGGCGGCCAGCTGGCGACCATGCTGTCGGGGTTCCTGCCGATGGCGCTGCCGCCCGACACGGCAGACCAGTGCCGCCGCTTGCTCCAACGTTCCGACGACGACGGCCCTCGGCGCCGCGTGTTCCGTGACGTCGTGCAATACCAATCGTTCCGACAATCGCTGACGGAGGCTTTCCAATGACCGATGCCCAGACCGCTGCCCCGGAGATTCTCCGCGCCCACGCGGAAACCGCCTACGCCGACGAACTCCAGGCCCTGGCCGCCGTCGATGATCGTCCCCGGCCGCCCAGCTGGCGGCTGTCCCCCTGGGCGGTGGCCACCTACATCCTTGGCGGCACGCTGCCGGACGGCACGGAGGTCAGCCCGAAGTACCTGGGATCGGCCCGGCTGGTGGAAATCGCCGTGGCGTCCCTTGCCACTGACCGGGGCCTGCTGCTGCTCGGAGTGCCGGGGACGGCGAAGACCTGGCTCGGCGAGCACCTGGCGGCGGCCATCTCGGGCACCTCCACGTTGGTGGTGCAGGGCACCGCGGGCACGCCGGAAGAGGCGCTGAGGTACGGCTGGAACTACGCGAGGCTGCTCGCTGACGGCCCTTCCCGGGCGGCCCTGGTGGCCGGGCCGGTGATGCGAGCCATGGAGTCCGGCAGCCTGGTGCGGGTGGAAGAACTCACCCGCATCCCGTCGGACGTGCAGGACTCCCTCATCACGATCATGAGCGAGAAGACCCTGCCCATCCCCGAACTCAACGCAGAGGTGCAGGCGATCAAGGGATTCAACGTCATTGCCACAGCGAATAACCGCGACAAGGGCGTCAACGACCTGTCGTCGGCGCTGCGCCGCCGGTTCAACACCGTGGTCTTGCCGCTGCCCGACAGCCTCGATCAGGAGGTCGAGATTGTCACCACCCGCGTGCGCAGCCTTGGCGCAGCTCTCGAGCTTCCGGCCGACCTTGCAGCACTCTCTGAGATCCGCCGGGTGGTCACGGTGATGCGGGAACTGCGTGCCGGCCTCACCCAGGACCAGCGGACCACCCTCAAGTCACCGTCGGCAACCCTGTCCACCGCAGAAGCCATCTCGGTCATGACGAATGGCCTGTCTCTGGCGGCCCACTTCGGTGACGGCAGCGTCCGCGCCGAGGACGTGGCGGCCAGCCTGGTCGGAGCGGTGGTCAAGGATCCCGTTCAGGACCGGGTGATCTGGCAGGAATACTTGGAAACCGTGGTCCGCAACCGGCCCGAGTGGAAAGACCTCTACCGGGCCTGCCGCGACCTCGAGACCGCGAACTGATCCATGACAGACGTCCACGTCCTGGGCATCCGGCACCACGGGCCCGGTTCAGCGCGCTCGGTCGCCGAGGCCCTGGCGACCCTCCGGCCTGACCTGGTGCTGATCGAAGGCCCGCCCGAGCTCGAACAAGTTGTCCCGCTGGTTTCCGATCCGGCGATGGTTCCGCCCGTGGCGGCGCTCATCTACGCGGCCGACCAGCCGAGGCTGGCCTCGTTCTACCCGCTGGCGGAATTTTCCCCGGAGTGGGTGGCGATCCAATGGGCGGCTTCGACGGGAACGCCGGTGCGGACGATCGACCTTCCCGCGGCGAACAGCTTCGCGCTGCAGGCCACGGCTCCTGACGTGGAGGACGCCGAACCCGCTGCTCCGGCACAACAGCCCTACCGGCCCGACGTGATTGCGATGCTGGCCCAGGCTGCCGGGTACAGCGATGCCGAGCGCTGGTGGGAGGACGCCGTCGAGCACCGCCATACCGACCCCCTCGACAGGTTCGCGGCCATTACCGAGGCCATCGCGGAGATCCGCGCCGTTGACGACCGGCCCGCCGATGCCCCGGACGTCGTCGAGAACAACCGGCGCGAAGCCGCGATGCGCCGGCTGCTGCGCGCCGCCATGCGTGAAGGGCACGCGCGGATCGCCGTGGTGTGCGGGGCCTATCACGCCCCCGCGCTGATGCCGGCGGACTTTCCTCCGGCGTCGGCGGACAACAAGGTTCTGGCCGGTTTGCCCAAGGCCAAGGTGGCTGTCACGTGGGTGCCATGGACGTCGGATCGGCTCCGCCTGCAAACCGGGTACGGGGCAGGCGTCACGGCGCCCGGCTGGTACCAGCACCTCTTCGCCCATTGGACTTCCAAGGACTCCACGGCTGATGTGGCCACCACGTGGCTGGTCCGGGTTGCACAAACCCTTCGCCGGGAAAAGCTCGACGCTTCGACGGCTTCGGTGGTGGAGGCCAGCCGGATGGCCAACGCCCTGGCAGCCGTCCGCGGCCGGCCCAGCCCCGGCCTGGCGGAGCTGGACGACGCCGCCCAAGCCGTTCTCTGTGACGGCTCGTCTCTCCCCCTGGCACTGGTGCACCGCGAGCTCACCGTTGGACACGATCTGGGCACCGTGCCGGACTCCGCGCCCACCGTCCCACTTGCCGCCGACCTCGCCGCAACCCAGCGCCGACTGCGCCTGCAGCCCAGTGCGCTGGAAGAGCTCCTGACAATCGACCTCCGCAAGCCGACTCAGCTGGCCCGCTCGGTCCTGCTTCACCGGCTGGCACTGCTCGGTGTCAACTGGGGCACGCCCGCCGACACCGGCCGGACCAAGGGCACTTTCAAGGAAGCGTGGACCCTCCTCTGGCAGCCGGAACTGGCCGTCGCAGTGGTGGACGCCAGCCGCTACGGCACCACCATCGCCGCGGCAGCGGCGACGTGTGTGGCGGAACGCGCCCAGGTTGCCGGCAGCCTGGCCGACCTCAGCGAGCTGCTGGCCAGTTGCCTGCTCGCCGATCTGCCGGACGGAATCAGCGCCGTCGTGTCGGTACTGGCCGAGCGAACCGCAGTGCAGCAGGATGTGGTCCCGCTGCTGGAAACCGTTGCCCCGCTCGCCCGGACCTGCCGGTATGGCAATGTGCGCGGGGTGGACGTCACCGGGGTGCAGAGGATCCTCGATGCGACGGTGGTACGGGCCTGCGTCGGCCTGCCCACCGCGTGCGCCGGGCTGGACGACGCCGCCGCGACGGCGATGCGGCGCGCCATCGACTCAGCTCAGTACGGTTTGTCATTGTTGCCGGAGCTGTCCCTGGACGACTGGCACCGGGCGTTGGCTGCCGTTGCCGGTTCGGACCGGATCCACGGGTCCGTCGCCGGCCGGGCCACGCGTCTGCTGATGGACGCGGGCCTGGTCGAGCGGGATGAGGTCGCGGCCCGGCTCAGCCGCCGGCTGTCGGTCGCCACGCCTGCGCCCGAGGCCGCCGCGTGGCTGGACGGTCTTCTGTCCGGCGACGCAGTGCTGCTGATTCACGATCAACACCTCCTGCAGCTCGTCGACGACTGGGTCGCCGGAGTGCGGGATGAAGTCTTCGACGACGTCCTGCCCCTGCTGCGCAGGACATTTTCCGCGTTCAGCCGTCCGGAGCGGCGGGAAATCGGCGAGCAGGTGAGCCGCGGACGCGGGCCCGCGGAGGGCCCGGGTGAGACCCCGCTTGATATACGTGGTGCCGGCCCGGCTATCCGCGCAATGGCCGGGTATCTGGGATGGGAGGCGATCGCGTGACCGACGCGAAGACTGACAGCCGTGACAGAAGTGACGGCCGCGACCGGCTGAGCCGCTGGCGCCTGGTGCTCGGCGGGCACGAGGCCGACGGCATCACCACGGACGATGGTCAGCACGTGGTGCTCTCGGCCGCTGATGCCCGCCGTGACAAGGTCCTGGAGGACTTGTACGGGGCCCCGAAAACGGGACCGGGAGGCCTCGGCGCGTCAAGCCCGCGGGTGGCCCGGTGGCTCGGCGACATTCGGGGCTATTTCCCTTCCACCGTGGTACAGGTGATGCAGGCAGATGCCATGGACCGGCTCGGCCTGCGGCAGCTGCTTCTCGAACCGGAGATGCTCCGCACGGTGCAGCCCGATATCAGCCTGGTCAGCACGCTGGTCGGACTCGGCCGCGTTATCCCCGAGCATTCCCGGGAGACCGCCAGGGCGGTGGTCCGGCAGGTGACCAGCGAATTGGAGGATCGCTTGCGAGCCAGGACGATTCAGGCCGTCTCCGGAGCATTGAACCGGGCGGCACGCACACGGCGGCCCCGGCATCGGGACATCGACTGGAACCGCACGATCGCCGCGAACCTCAAGAACTACCAGCCCGACTATCGCACCGTGGTGCCCGAGCGGCTGGTCGGCTACGCCCGGCGCAGCACCGAGGTGCAGCGCGAGATCATCCTGTGCATCGACCAGTCCGGCTCCATGGCCGAATCGGTGGTGTACTCCAGTGTGTTCGGGGCGGTGCTCAGTTCGCTGCGGTCCGTGCGCACCCGGCTGGTGGTCTTTGACACCGAGGTGGTGGACCTGACTGACGACATGGATGATCCGGTGGACGTGCTCTTTGGCGTGCAACTGGGCGGGGGTACGGACATCAACCGGGCGCTCGCCTACTGCCAGGAGAAGATCACCCAGCCGGCCGAGACCATTCTGGTGTTGATCAGCGACCTCTACGAGGGCGGAATCGCCGAGGAGATGCTGCGGCGGGCCGCCTCCATCGTCGGATCGGGAGCCACCTTGATCGCCCTACTCGCCCTGAGCGACAGTGGCCATCCGACGTTCGACTCGAACCATGCCGCGGCCCTCGCCGGAATCGGCGTCCCGGCCTTCGCCTGCACCCCGGATCTCTTTCCCGAGCTGATGGCCGCCGCCATCGAACGCCGGGACGTCAGCGAATGGGCCGCCTCGCACGACATTGCTACGAGCCACGGAACGTAGTGCCGGCGTCGACCCTGGCCTGACAGTACTTGTCGAAGCGGTCGCGCCCGATCCGTCCCAGCTTTTCGACGGTGTGCCAGCTGATGACCGCCAGCAGCAGGGTCAGCAGGATTGCGGCCACGGCCACCAGCGGCGGCAGGTCGGCTGTCGATCCGCCATTGAGCCAGAGAATCACGACATAGTTCCAGAGGTAGGCCGCATAGGAAACCATGCCCAGGAGCTGCAAGGCGCGCGTCCACTTGGGCATGATGCGCGTACGGGAGGCCGCCAGTATTACCAGGACCGCGGCGGCAGCCATGACCAGCGGGCCTCCAACGAAGAAGGCCGGCGATTCGTTGGCCTTGGGGAAGAACACCAACGCGGCGAGTACAAGGATCGAGCCAAGCAGGGCCGCCCGTCTGCGCCGGCGGCCCGAGAACCAGCTGAACATCCGGACCCTGTAGAGGCGCACCGCCGAACCGATGATCAGCCCGAGACCCCACGTCGTCGGCAGCGCGTAGACCAGGGAATGAAGGGTCGGAGCCAGGATCACCATCGCCAGCACGCTCGCAGCCATCAGTGAAAGGACGACGGCGGCAGACCAGACAATCAACCATCCCTGGCGGTTCCTCCGCAGGGCAATTACCAGCAAAGCCGGCCAGATCAGGTAGAACTGTTCTTCCACCGCCAAGGTCCAAAGCGGCCCGATGGCCATGCTGACGTCGAAGGGCAGCGGCAGGTCTTTGAGGTGGCCGAAACCGGCGAGGAGCGTATAACCGATGATTCCCTTCGACCGGTCCCCGAGCACATCGGCCGTCAGTTCCACGACGGCGTAGACGCCCAAGAAGGCGATGAGTGCCGGCAACAGGCGGAAGGCCCGGTGCGCGTAGAAGCGGCCGTAACGGATTCTGCGATGCCGTTCGACGTCCCGGAGGAGCACGCCCGTGATCAGGTAACCGCTCAGCACGAAGAAGACAATGACACCGACGATGCCGGCGCCTTGAAATACTCCGGGCCACGAATGTCCCATCAGAACGGCACCAACGGCAGCGCCGCGAATAACATCGAGGCCCTCCAGCCTCTGGGGCACTGTAGGGTTCCCGGCGCTTTTAGCGGCGCTTTGCCGGGTGGCCGTCTCGACGGTTCCATCAACCAGCAGCGTCATATGCCTCCTGTAGCTATCTCTGGCCGGTTCGAAACGTCAGCTGAATCAAGGCAGTAGCCGGCACTTGCCTGTTGACATGGAATCTGAGTGCGGGCGCCAGATCCCGCGACTTCTCCCAGTATCCCAAGCTTGGCTGGACGAAACCTGACCTCCGGCCGGTGGAGTGCCCGACCGCCCCGCACTGTCGGCCGCAGGATGGTCCGTCTAATGTCACGCTCATCTGCTTGTGGAGATCCAACAAAATCTTGTCTCCGACGGGGAACTAGCGTCGGTTCGGAGGAATATCCGCAGCCAGCAAGCGCAAAGGACCCATCAATGACGATTCAGGCAAATGTCGCCGCGAGCGACAAAACGAGCGACGAAACCAGCCCCGTGACGAGCAATGTCACGAGCTACGGCATCCTGGAAACCGCCCGGCAGCAGGTCCTGGAAGAAGGCATCGGCCTGACCCGGGCGCAGCTCGAGGAAGTGCTCCGCCTCCCGGATGAAGCACTGCCTGCAGCCCTGGAACTGGCCCACCAGGTCCGGCTGAAGCACTGCGGCGAGGACGTCGAAGTGGAAGGCATCATCTCCATCAAGACCGGCGGCTGCCCCGAGGACTGCCACTTCTGCAGCCAGTCAGGCCTGTTCGACTCCCCCGTCCGCGGCGTCTGGCTGGACATCCCGGAACTGGTCAAGGCCGCGAAGGAAACCGCCGCGACCGGCGCCACCGAGTTCTGCATCGTCGCCGCCGTCCGCGGCCCCGACATCAAGCTCATGAACCAGATCAAGTTCGCGATCGACCGCATCAACGAAGCCGTGGACATCAACATCGCCTGCTCCCTGGGCATGCTCACCCAGCGCCAGGTGGACCAGCTCGCCGAATGGGGCGTGCACCGCTACAACCACAACCTGGAAACCGCCCGCAGCTACTTCCCCGAAGTCGTCACCACGCACAGCTACGAAGAGCGCCTGGACACCTGCAACATGGTCAAGGCCGCCGGCATGGAACTGTGCTGCGGCGCCCTGATCGGCATGGGCGAATCCCTCGAGCAGCGCGCCGAACTCGCCGCCCAGCTCGCAGCCCTGGAACCGCACGAAGTCCCGCTGAACTTCCTCAACCCCCGCCCCGGCACCCCGCTGGAGAACCAGGGCATCATGGACGGCAAGGACGCCCTCCGCGCGATCGCCGCGTTCCGCCTCGCCATGCCCCGCACCGTGCTGCGCTACGCCGGCGGCCGGGAACTGACCCTCGGCGACCTCGGCACCCGCGAAGGCCTCCTCGGCGGTATCAATGCCGTCATCGTCGGCAACTACCTCACCACCCTGGGCCGGCCTGCCACCGCCGACCTGAACCTGCTCGTCGAGCTGAACATGCCCATCAAGGAACTCCAGAAGACACTATGAACGGGGTTTCGACAAGCTCAGCCGCCGGCCCGGCCCAGTTTTGCGGGCACTGCGGTGAGCCGTCCGACGGCGGCGCCGGCCCGACGTCGGGCGTTCACCGCCGCTGCGGCGAGCGTCTTGCGATGGAGCCGCCGCGGTTCTGCGCCGCCTGCCGGCGGCGGATGAAAGTCCAGGTCACACCAACAGGCTGGTCAGCGGAATGCTCCCGCCACGGGGTGCTGGTCCCATGACGCCGGCTTCGGCGCCGATGATGGGCCTGATCCAGCGGGACCGGGCAAGGTTGTGGCACCCCTACGCACCGGCTTCCCCGGATCTTCCGCTCTGGGAGGTCGAGGCGGCCGACGGCGTGCGGCTGCGGCTTAAAGGCGAGGACGGCACACGCCATGAGGTGGTCGACGCGATGTCCTCGTGGTGGTCGGCGATCCACGGCTACCGCCACCCCGCGCTGGACGCCGCCGCGCGGCGGCAGCTGGAAAGTTTCAGCCATGTGATGTTCGGCGGCCTCACGCATGCCCCGGCAGTGGAACTGGCCGAGCGGCTGGCGGGCATGGCCCCTGCCGCGCCCGGACGGCCGGGGTTGGAGAGGGTGTTCCTCGCGGACTCGGGCTCGGTGTCCGTGGAGGTTGCACTGAAGCTGGCGGTGCAGTTCCAGACCGCGTCCGGGCACCCGCACAGGCAGCGGTTCCTGAGCATCCGCGGCGGCTACCACGGCGATACCTTTGCGGCGATGGGGGTCTGCGATCCCGTGGACGGCATGCACTCCGCCTTCCCGGGACTGCTGGCCGGCAACGTGTTTGCACCCCGTCCCCCTGCAGCGGCCTCTGCGACCCCTGAAGCGGTGCGGGCGTGGGCCTCCGAGCTCGGGGACATCACGGCTGCGCATTCAGGGGAGCTGGCCGCGATCATCGTCGAACCGGTCCTCCAGGGTGCCGGCGGCATGCACGCCTACCCGGCCGAATGCCTCACAGCGCTGCGGCAGCTGGCGGACCGGCACGGCCTGCTGCTCATCTTCGATGAGATCGCCACCGGCTTCGGCCGCACCGGCGAGCTGTTCGCGGCCGATCATGCCGGCGTCGTGCCGGACATCATGTGCGTGGGCAAGGCCCTGACCGGAGGCTACCTGACCCTCGCCGCGATGCTCTGCACCGGGGAGATTGCGTCGACGGTTTCCGGCGGCCGGGCCGGGGCGCTGCTGCACGGCCCCACGTTCATGGGCAACCCGCTGGCATGTGCGGTGGCCAACGCGAGCCTGGGCATCATTGACGACGGCGGCTGGCGGGCCGACGTCGCCCGGATCGGCGCGGGCCTGGAATCGGGGCTGGCCCCCGCCCTGGAACTTGCGGCCGTCCGGGATGTCCGCACCATCGGCGCCGTCGGAGTCATTGAGCTGCACGACGCCGTCGACGTCACTGCTGTCACCGCCGCAGCCATCCGGCAGGGGGCCTGGGTCAGGCCGTTCCGGAACCTCGTCTACACGATGCCGCCATATATCAGCACTTCGGCGGACGTTGAGCAGATCACCGCGGGCATGACGGCCGCCGTCGCCGAAGTCCACGAACACGTCCCGGCACGGTCCGGAGGCGCGGCATGAGCGCCTCGATGACCCAGTGGCTCCAGCGGCAGGCCGCGGTCCGGGACCGCCGGGGCCTGGTCCGCCGTCCGCTCCCCCGGGCCGCGGACGAACAGTTCATCGACCTGGCCAGCAACGACTATCTGGGCCTCGCGGCGGACCCGCGGCTTGCCGAGGCCGCTGCGGCGGCCGCTTCGCTGTGGGGCACAGGGGCCACGTCCTCGCGCCTGGTGGCCGGAACCACCCGGCTGCATCTTGATCTTGAGCAGGAACTGGCCATGCTGGCCGGGATGGAAACGGCACTGGTGTTCTCCTCCGGTTATCTGGCCAACATCGGTGTGATCACGGCGCTCGGCGGCCCCGGGACCCTGATCGTCGCGGATGAACACTGCCATGCCTCGATGATCGACGGATTCCGGCTTAGCCGCTCCCGCACCGAATCGTTCACCCACAACAGCGTGGAGGAAGCCGGCCGCCTGCTTGCCGGCCGGTCGGAGCCGCGCGCACTCATCGCCGTCGAATCCGTCTATAGCGTCCTCGGCGATGAAGCACCGCTCGTTGACCTGCTGGACCTGGCCGAGCAGTACGATGCCGTGCTGCTCATCGACGAGGCCCACAGCCTCGGAGTCACCGGCACCGGTAACTTTCAGGGCCGCGGCTCGGTGGCCGGGACAGCCCTTGCCGGGCATCCGAACGTGATCGTGACCGCGACGCTTTCCAAGGCCCTGGGCAGCCAGGGCGGAGCAGTCCTGGGATCCCCGCTCCTCCGGGAACACCTCGTCAACCGGGCCCGGAGCTTCATCTTCGACACCGGCCTGGCGCCCGCCTCCGCCGCCGCTGCCCTCGCCGGGGTGCGGATCATCCGGGACGAACCTTGGCGGGCGGGCTCCGTCCGAAGCAACGCTGCGGCGCTGGCCGCGGGGCTCGCCCCTGCCCTTGAAGCCCGCGGCGCCGCCGTCGAGCGGGCGGCGGGGGCCGTCCAGTCCATCGCCATGCCGTCCGCCGAATCGGCCCTGGCGGCCGCCGGGGCCGCGCGCACGGCCGGCGTCCGGATCGGCTGCTTCCGTCCGCCGTCCGTTCCGGACGGCATCTCCCGGCTGCGGCTGACCGCCCGCGCCACCCTTACACCCGAGGAAATCGAAGACAGCTGCGCAGTGCTGCGCGGCATTTTGGAGGAACTTCCATGAACCTGCCCGGCATCATCCTGGTCACCGGAACGGACACCGGCGTCGGTAAGACCATGACAACGGCGGCACTCGCCGCCGTCCTCCACGGAACGGGGCGCAACGTCGCGGTGTACAAACCGTGCCAGTCAGGAGCCGCCGACGGCGATTCCGACGCTGCCGAAATTGTCCGGCTCGCCGGCGCCGTGACAGCAGAAACCGGAGTCGTCCTGCAGGAGCCCCTGGCCCCCGTCGCCGCTGCCGCCGTCGACGGAACGCCGCTCCCCACGCTGGCTGCGCACGCGGAGAAGGTCCGCAGGCTCGCCGCGTCCCACGACCACGTCCTGGTGGAGGGTGCAGGCGGCCTACTGGTGGAGCTGGATTCCGACGGCGGCACCCTGGCGGACCTGGGATCGCTCCTCGCGGCGGCATTCGTGCTCGTCGCCCGGCCAGCCCTCGGCACGCTGAACCACACCGCGCTGACCCTCGAAGCGCTGGACGCGCGGGGCCTTCAGGTCATTGGCGTCGTGCTCGGAAGCTGGCCGTCCGCGCCTGGGTTCGTTCACCGCAGCAACCGGAAGGTGCTCGGGTCGCTCCGGGTGCCGTTCCTCGGCGCCCTTCCCGAGCAGGCCTCGGAACTGTCCCCGGCTGCCTTCCGTGCCGGAGCAGCTGCATGGCTGAACGGGCTGCCCGCATGAACCCGGCTATGCTGACCGCCGGCTCCGCGGAGCCGCGGGTCGACAGTGTTGGCCAGGCGGAAGCCGCTCACGGGGTGGAAAGCTCCGGCCAGACGGAAAGCCCGGACCAGGCCCGGTGCCCGTACCTCGTGGTGCGGGACCCGGACGTCGTCCGTGAAGTGCTGCACCGGCCTGCCGACTTCAGCCCGGCGAATGCCCTGGTCGCGGTGACGCCGCTGGAGGGGCGCGCCCTGCGCGTGCTGCAGCGCGTTCAATTTGCGTTGCCTCCCGTGCTGGCCAGCAACGACACGGACACGCACGCCGGGATCCGCAAGGTCGTGGCGGGTTATTTCACGCCTGCCACGGTCGCCGCCATGGAGCCCCGGATCCGGGAACTGGCGCAGGAAGCGGCACGGAACGCCGCGGACCGGCTCGACTCGTCCGGTCACGCGGACCTCGTGCGGACAGTCGCGGCGTTTCCCCCGGCAGTCGTTATGCTCGAACTCCTCGGGCTGCCCGTTCGGGATCTTGCGGACCTGAAGCGGTGGGGCCTTGACTCCATGGAGCTGTTCTGGGGCTGGCCCGACGAGGACCGGCAACTCGAACTGGCCCACAGCGCCGCAGAGTTCTACGTCTGGCTGCGCAAGCTCGTGGCGGAATCCCTGACCGCCCCCGGACGCAACCTGTTCAAATCGCTGGCCGAACACGGCCTGTCCACGCCGGAAATGTGCTCGCTCGGCTACTTCCTGCTGATCGCAGGACAGGAAACAACCACCCAGCTGATCAGCACCACCCTATTCCGGCTCCTGGAGGGATCCGCGCCCGTGGGCTGGGAGGACGCGGCGTCCGAAGCGGGCTCCAAGGCCATGGTCCGGCACGTGCTCACCACCGAATCATCCGTCCCCACCTGGCGCCGCGTGGCAGCGCACGACACGAACGTCGGTGGTGCCCCGATCCCTGCCGGTGCCGAGATCCTCCTCGAACTGAGCGGCAACCACATCACGTCACCTTCGCAACCGGCCCAGCGCGGACCATCAACCGCCTACGGCCTGGTGTTCGGCTCCGGCATCCACCGCTGCCTCGGGGCCAAGCTCGCGGAACTGGAGGCGGCCGTCACCATCCAGGAAACTGCTGCAGCGCTGCCCGGAATCCAGCTGCGGGAGGGCGAGCCCGAATGGATCCGGCTCCTGTCCTTCCAGGCCCCGCGTACAGTCACGGTGACAGGCTGCCGTGAAAGCAAACCCCTTTGACGAGGGGCTCTCACCGCCGTGCCAGGGTCCGCAGGAGTTTCAGGGCCACGGAGATCGAGGCGAGGTCCACCTGCCCAGGCTTGGTGACCTCCGCGAACGTGTCCTTGATCCGTCCCAGTTGCTCCTGACGTCCGCGCTCCCACTCCACGATGCGTTCCACAGCAGCGGCGCCGGAGGCATCGCTCCTCTGGGTCGTCTGCATGACGGAAATTGTTATGTCGACGACGGCGGAGTAGGCGTCGTCGCGCAGGGCTGCACGAGCCAGGGCCTCCCAACGGCTCTGCCGTGGCAGGTCAGTAATGCGCAGCAGTAACGTTCCCACACCGATCCAATGAATAACCGTGTGGTACATGTCGGCGATTGTGGTGAGGGGTTCATCCACCTGCTCGGACACGAGTGAGATGTCCAGCAGCGAGTAGCTTTCAAGCAAATCGGCGGCGCGCCGTCCCAACTCAGCCGGCATCCCGACGTCGTCCCAGTGCGCCAGCCGCTCCTTGGCGCGGTCCAGATCCGAGCCGCGCAGAAAGTCCAGGGTCCTGGTCCGCAGCAGGTCCAAGGTCGGCGCGACCCTCTTCAGGGCTTCGGCGATGGGTTGATCACGGTGGTCGTGGGTCACGTACCATCGGGTCGCCCGGTCGATGATCCTGCGCAGCGGCAGGACCACTGCGGCGGCGTGTTCGCTGGGAAATCCGGGCGGTAGGCCGGCAATCCTGTCCACGAACCTCTGCAGCTCGTAGGCCTCACGGACCACCACGAAGGCCCTGGCCACTGCCGCGGCTGTGGCCGTGGTTTCCTCGATGGCGCGGAACGCGAACGTGATTCCCCCAAGGTTGATCATGTCGTTGGCCACCACCGTGCAGATGATCTGCCGGCGCAGGGGGTGTTCGTCCAGCTCAGCATCAAAGCGTTCGGACAGCTGGTCGGGAAAGTAGCCGCGGAGGACCCTCCTGAACCACGGATCATCGGCGAGGTCGCCGACGGTGAGCTCCCTGGCCAATTCGATCTTTGCGTGGGCGGCAAGCACCGACAATTCCGGTGCGGTCAGTCCGTGGCCTGACCGCAGCCTGTCCTGGAGCTGTTCCGTGCCCGGCAGTCCCTCCAGGCTGCGGTCCAGGTCCGCGGCGGTCTCCAGCCAGTCCATGATCCGCTCAAAACCGGGACTCAGCTCGAGTGCCATGTGCCGGTCGTTGAAAAGGAGGACGTTCTGGTCCGCATTGTTTGCCAGGACCAGGCGGGATACCTCATCGGTCAGGGACTGCAGGAAGCCTGCCCGTTCCGCGGCCCGCATCTTTCCGGCCGCGATCATCCGGTCGACGAAAATCTTGATGTTGACCTCGTGGTCCGAGCAGTCCACGCCGGCCGAATTGTCTATCGCATCCGTGTTTAGCAGGACGCCGGCGAGGGCCGCCTCCACCCGGCCGCGCTGGGTGACACCCAGGTTTCCGCCCTCTACCACTATGCGGGCCCTCAGTTCGTTGCCGTTGACCCTGATGGGATCGTTGGCCTTGTCGCCCACCTCGGTTTGGCTTTCCGTGGAGGCTTTGACGTAGGTGCCGATGCCCCCGTTGTAGAGCAGGTCCACGGGCGCCCGGAGAATAGCCTGCATAAGTGCGTGAGGCGGCAGCGCTGCGGTTCCTGGCTCCAGGCCGAGGCAGAGCCGGACCTCCTCCGTGATTTCGATGGTCTTGGCCCGGCGGGAGTGGACGCCCCCGCCGGCGCTGATCAGCGCGGGGTCGTAGTCGGCCCAGGACGAACGGGGAAGCCCGAAGAGGCGCTTGCGTTCCTGGAAGGACGATGCCGGATCGGGGGTCGGATCAAGAAAGATGTGCCGATGGTCGAAGGCCGCCACCAGCCGGATATGCGGCGAGAGCAGCATCGCGTTTCCGAAGACGTCGCCGCTCATGTCTCCGATGCCGGCGACAGTGAAGTCTTCGCTCTGCGAGTCCATGCCCAGCTCGCTGAAATGGTGCTTCACGGACTCCCACGCCCCGCGGGCGGTGATACCCATTTGCTTGTGGTCATAGCCGACGGACCCGCCGGACGCGAAGGCATCGCCGAGCCAGAAGCGGTAGTCCCGGGCCAGGGCGTTCGCTGTGTCGGAAAAGGATGCTGTTCCCTTGTCCGCCGCCACCACGAGATAGTAGTCGTCGCCGTCGTGGCGTACCACGCCTTCGGGGGGCACCACCGCTTCACCGCGGGCCGCGATTACCAGATTATCGGTAACGTCCAGCAGCGCGCTGACGAATATCCGGTAGCATTCCAGGCCTTCGGCAAGCCAGGCCTCCCTATCCGCGGCCGGGTCGGGCAACCGCTTGGGATAGAACCCTCCCTTGGCTCCCGTCGGCACAATAACGGAGTTCTTCACGTTTTGCGCCTTGACCAGCCCCAGAACCTCGGTCCGGAAATCCTCGCTTCGGTCGGACCAGCGCAACCCTCCGCGAGCCAAGGCTCCGAAGCGGAGGTGGACACCTTCAACACGTGGGGAGTAGACCCAGATCTCGTACTTCGGTCGCGGAAACGGGGCATTGGCGATCGCGGCCGGATTCAGTTTGAAACTCAGGTGTGTCTTGTCCAGGAAGTAGTTGGTCCGCAGCGTGGCTTCCACCAGGTTCATGAACGTGCGCAGCAGCCGGTCGGCGTCGAGGACGGGAATTTCGTCGATGGCGGCCAGCAGCTCCTTCCGGGCAGCGGTGGTGTGCTGGAGTCGGGCGGGCGCGTCCAGCCCGGGATCGAATTTCGCCTGGAAGAGGTCCAGGAGCGCGTGGGTTGCCCGGGCATTGGCCAACAGCGTGTCAGCGATGAAACCGTACGAGTTGGTTGTCCCCAGCTGCTGGAGATACTTCGCGTAGCTTCGCAGTATCGCCGCCTGTCGCCAGCCCACCCGCTCCCTGATGACCAGTGCGTCGATCCGGTCGGATTCGATGTCGCCGCGCATGGCGGCCGCGAAGGCATCAGCGATCAGTTCGCTGGTTGCCTCGGGGTCAACGCCGCCCGGATACTTCACGCCCAGGTCGTAGAGGAACACGTCCTGGCCGCTCCCGCGCCGGAGCTCGAAGGGCCGCTGGTCCAGCACCTCGAGCCCGAGGTTGTGCAGGAACGGCAGGATCTGCGTGAGACTCCTGGGCTTGGTCAGATAGAGGCGGATCCGTGCTTCCTCGGCGAGGGTGGGCGACGTCCCCGGCCTGGCGTAAACCGTGAGCAGCGGATCCCAGTCGGGACGACCGCCTGTGCCGTCGAGGTCGAACCTCTCGAAATTGAGGATGTCCGCGATAGCGGTTTCCGCCTCGTAGTCCGCGCGATAACTCGGGGGGAACGCGTCCGACCACAGCTCGGTGAGCCGTGCGGCCCCCGCCGCGGTGAAGCGCTCACGGATCACTTCCTCAAGACCCTCCGACCATGGTCGGGTGGCTGAGATCAGCCGCCGCTCCAGCACGGAGGGGTCGACGCCGACGGTCGTGTATTCCGGTGCGTCCGGCGCGGTGCCGGCCATGTGGATCCGGAAGAAGACCCGGGCCATGGGCGACTCTGTCAGACGGACATCGAAGTCAATGGACTTCGCTTTGAAGACCTGCCGGAGCTCCTGTTCCATCAGCAGCCGGACGGCAGTGCTGTAGCGGCGGCGCGGGAACAGGACCAGCGCGGACGTGAATCGGCCAAAGCTGTCGGGCCGGAGGAACACGCGTGTCCGCCGGTGTACCTCGGCGCGGAGGATTTCACCCGCCAGCCGTGTGAGGTCATCCGCGTCAGTGTGGAACAGTTCATCGCGCGGGAAGGTCTCCAGAATGGCCAGCAGGTCCTTGCCGTGATGGGACCGGGACGCCAATCCCAGGCGTTCGCTGACAACCCGGACCTTTTCACGGATCACCGGAATCCGCCTGACGGACTGATGGGCGGCGCCGGCGGTAAACAACCCCACGAACCGTCGCTCCCCGATGCTTGTGCCGGCCTCGTTGATGACCTGCAGATGCAATTCGTCCAGGTACGACCGCCTCAGGACGGTAGACCTTACCTCCGACGTGGCAAACGTGAGCGCTTCGGGCCCGCCTATCCTGGGCATCCCCGGCCCATGCCCAGCAGCAGCGTCCCCCTGCGGCCGCCTCAGCAGGCCCAGCGCGGTACCGGGCCGCTCAGAGAGCAGCTCCTGGCCACCCGCCGTCGTGAGTTCATATTCGTCATAGCCCAGGAACAGGAAGTTGCCATCGTCAAGCCAGAGGAGCAGCTCGCGAATCTCTTCCGGCGGCGGAACGAGAGTGTGCGGCAATCCGGCAGCGGAGGCGACGGCCTCGGACAACTTACCGTGGATGGCGGCGGCGTCCTCGGCGGCAACCCGAACCTCGTCCAGCACCCTGTGAAGGTTCTCTGTGAGCTCCGTTGCGGCCGCGTTGTCCGCCAGCCTGCCGATCTCGGCCGCAATCCAGACCTCGGTTGCGCCTGCTTCCGGGGCACGCCCTCCCAAGGCGTCCTCCGTGGAGGAACCGGTCCAGACGTCCAACAGCTCGTGGGAGACAGGGTCCCGCAGCACCTGAAAGCTGGGATGCACCAGCAGCCGGATCGCGGCATCGTCGCGTGCGAGCTCCGCCGTGACCGAGTGGACCAGATACGGGATGTCCTCGGTCACCACTGCAACGATGCTGGCGTCCATTTCGTTCAGGATCCCGACGGCGGCCTGACCGGGCGCGCGCGACGACGCCACTTTGAGGTGGTGCGCCACCCTCGCGCGAAGAGTCTCGGTGCTGTAGCTGCGCAGGTCCTCCGCAGGCACCTGCGCGAAGTAGCCGGTCAGGAGAGATTCGGTCGCCTGACCGGATACGTCGGACCTGGCGTACTCCGCGGGCACCGGTTTGTCTGACATGCCACCGCACCTCCGCCGCGGGGTGCCATCGGCAACTGCGGATGCAATCCAGCCCTCGCGCTTCCTTCCATCATGGCTTGGCTGCGCCGACGCCGTCCAGTGCCGACGGCTGCCGCCGCAGCCCATGCAGCACCCGCCACGGACAAGGCAACGAACACGCCCACGAGCAGAACCGCGGTCACAGGTTCCGCCATGCCGTGGGCCGCAGCCGGACGCCGTCGTGGCTTCCGTACATCTGGCGGCCAAGGCCGGTGAAGCTGACCACCCAGACGATGCCGGAGTCGGGGGTTTTGGCATCTACACGGCCCACGTAGGAGTGTCCGCCTGCCAGGCTGACCTCAACCGTGCTTCCCACCGATATGGCGTCCCAGACTTCCGCAGGTCTTCCGGAGTCCACCGTTTCGTCCGGTTGACCGGGACGGCGGCCGCGTCGTCGGGAAGTGGACTTCACCATCGTCATGCCACGCTCTCCAGGGCCCCGGCACGGGACTGCACGCCGAAGTAGTCACCCCTGAAGAAGAGCAGCGGTTCCGCATCAGCCCGGGCACTCAGGGCCCGGACCGCCGCGACCACAATGGTGTGGTCGCCGCCGTCGTATTCCGCGTGCAGTTCGCAGTCCACCCAGGCCAGGGCCTGGTCCAGCACGGGGTTGCCCAGGGGCGACGGCGAGTGGTCAACGCCGGCGAACTTGTCGGCCCCGGAACGGGCGAACTGGCCCGACAGATGCTGGTGTTCGGCCGGCAGGATGTTCACTGTGAACCGTCCCGCCTCCCGCAGCAGCGGCCACGTACTCGAGGTCCGTGCAGGGCTGAACGTTACCAATGCCGGTTCCAGCGACAGGGACGAGAAAGACTGGCACGTGAAGCCGGCCGGCCCGCCCTTTGTTGCGGCGGTGATCACGGTCAGGCCGGTCGCGAAATGGCCCAGAACGGTGCGGAGCCGGGGCGGGGTGAGATCAGAATGTTCCGTCATGGCGGGTCCTTTCGAAGCTGGTATGCCCAATCAATCACCCTGCTTGCCGGTTCCCAACACCGGATGAAACGAACGGACCCGCGGGGAAACACGGGTTCACCGTCCGAAGTATGGCGTAAGAAAACCGCCTGGCTGTGTTCACACTCAGGGACATTCCACGGCGACATGTCTACGCTCCTGGTACGTGGTGTGCCCGAGAGGCCAGGGGGCGGTCTGCAAAACCGTGCACGCGGGTTCGAATCCCGCCATCACGTCGACAGTGCGCAAAGCGTATTCGGGCGATCTCAAACAAATAAGTTGTTGCCCGGCGCAGGTGGTAAACCTAAAATCGGGACATCGGGCGAGCCGACGCCTGCCCACACCCACCCGATGTCGCCCAAGGGCTTCACCCTTCGACCCGGAAGCATCGACCGATGACCGCAGCTCATCAATACGATCCGGAACTTGAGATCCAACAGGCACTGCACGAGCTGCGCGGGCGGCTCTCGGGATCGGTGATCGAGCCGCAGGATCCGCTCTACGAGGAAGCCCGGGCGGTATGGAACGGCATGATCAATCTCCGTCCGCGCGCCGTCGCTCGGGCGGGCGCAGTCTCTGATATCGACGTGGTGCTGGACGTCGTGCGGCGCAGCGGCCTGGCGCTGGCCGTCCGCGGCGGAGGGCACAATATCGCCGGCCACGGCACCGTTGAGGGCGGCCTCGTGCTGGATCTGGGACCCCTGAAGGCTGTCACTGTCGACGCTCAGAACAGGCTTGTCACCGTCGAGCCCGGGGCGACGCTGGCCGACGTGGACCGGGTCACGGCCGCGCATGGCCTGGCCGTTCCTTTGGGAGTGATCAGCGGGACCGGGGTGGCCGGACTCACTCTTGGCGGTGGCGTCGGCTGGCTGACGCGCTCCAACGGACTGAGCCTGGACAACCTGGACTCCGTCGATGTTGTCACCGCCAGCGGGGAGCACCTGCACGCCAGCGAGCAGGAGAACCCCGAGTTGTTTTGGGGACTTCGCGGCGGCGGCGGGAACTTCGGAGTCGCATCCTCGTTCACCTTCCGCGCCCATCCACTACCGGCGACACCCTTGGGTGGCAACCTCTTCTACCGGCAACAGCACTGGAGGAAAGCCTTAGTCGCATTCGCCACGTGGACCCGGGATTTGCCCGGGGAGATGAACCCGATCATCTCCTTCCTGGTACTCCCGCCCGAGTTCGGGATGGGCGACGAGCCTTGGATGATTATCGGGTTCGCGTGGGTTGCAGAAGACCACCAGGCCGGTCTCAAGCTCATTGAGCAACTGCGTGTCGAGGCTCCTCCCGACGAACAGGAGGTGGGCGCGACGTCGTGGTTGGACTGGCAGAGTGCCATGGACACCGTGTTCCCTAAGGGCTCACGCGGCTACTGGAAGAACGTTTCGTTCTCTCGCATGGACGACGAGGTCGTCGACGTCCTGGTCGGGTTCGCCTCCGAGCTGGCATGGCATGGGACCGGGATAGACATCCACCATCTGGAAGGCGCGTTCGGACGAGTGCCGGAGGAGGCCACGGCTTTCCCGAACAGGTCCGCGCGCTACTGGCTCAACGTCTATGGGTTCTGGCACGACCCATCCGAAGACGAACGGCTAACAGCCTTTGCCCGCAAGGCATACGCGCTCATGCAGCCGTTCTCCGAGCACGGCGAATACGTCAATTTCCTAGGCGCCGAACCCGGACACCAGGAGGCAGACGCCGCTCGCCGGGCCTACGGGCAGGACAAATATCAGCGCCTCGTGGCGCTCAAGGACCGCTACGACCCCCACAATCTCTTCCGCCTCAACCACAACATTCCGCCGACGCCTGCCTAATTCGCTGCCAACAGCCCGTGGGGGTTCCCTCAAAGGCCTATTCGGAAGGGGCGGAACGTTATGAATTCAAAAACCAGAATGCTCGTCGGCATCATCGTCTTATTGCTGATAATTGCCGGCGGGGCGTTTTTGTACATCAACAACTTAAGAAATGAAGCTAACCGCTACAATCCGCAGATCAAACCAGCGGACTTCACGGCGGAGATTACCAACAAGTATTTCGCCCTTCCCGTAGGCAAAAAGATGACTTATGAGAGTACGGATCAACGAGGAATCACCGAGCGAATCGAGATTGAGATCCTCAGTGAATCAAAGGTCATTGAGGGCGTTGAGACGGCCATCTATCTGGACAGGGTCTATAACAACGGGCAGCTTGTCGAGGAAACCAGGGACTACCTGGCTCAACACAAAAATGGAGACGTGTGGTACTTTGGCGAGGACGTGAATAACTTCATGAATGGAATCTTGCTCAATAATTCGGGCAGCTTTATTCATGGAATGAATGGTGCAAAAGCTGGAATCTGGATGAAGGCCGAGCAGCGCGTGGGCGACTCATACAGGCAAGAATATTACGTAGGAAACGCCGAAGATATGCGAGACACCGTCGCCACCGGCTTGACCGTTTCTACGAAATTTGGCACATACACCGACTGCGTCAAAGTCTACGACTGGACGCCGCTTGAGAAAAACTCCAGAGAGCATAAGTACTACTGCCCCAAGGTCAGTTCGCTGGTTCTTATTGAGGACTTGGAAACCGGCCAACGGTCAGAACTCACGAACATTGTCCTGCCCTAAGCATTTTCTTCGTCGATCTTGCGTTCCAGCGCTGCGCGTTCGGCCGCATTCGTGCACACGCCGACTGCCTGTTGCAGCGCCGATTTCGCCTCTTCGCGCCGGCCGAGCCTGCTCAGCATCTCGCCCCTGACGGCCGGCAGCAGGTGCGAGCCGTTGAGTTCGCCACGGGACGCGATCGCGTCTACCAGTTCCAGCCCTGCCGCCGGGCCTGAGGCCATGGCCACCGCCACCGCGCGGTTCAGATCGACAATGGACGACGGCGACAACCGGCCCAGCGCCTCGTAAAGGATCACGATCCGCTGCCAGTCCGTTTCCGCAACCGAGCGGGCCACCGCGTGGCATTCGGCGATGGAGGCCTGCAGCCCGTAGGCGCCCAGCCCGCGGCCAGCTGCCACGGCCCTCGCCAGCGCCGCACGGCCGCGCCGGATCGCGGACTGGTCCCACCGCCGTCGGTCCTGGTCTTCCAGGAGGACAGGCCGGCCGGACGCGTCGAGCCTTGCCGGGAACCGCGCGGCGGTCAGTTCCATCAGGGCCAGCAGGCCAAACACTTCTGATTCGGGCGCCAGCCGCACAAGCACACGGGCCAGGCGGCGTGCTTCGCTGGCCAGGTCGGTGCGCATCCAGGACTCACCGCCGGACGCGAACGAACCCTCCGTGAAGATCAGGTAGACCACCTGGAGCACAGAGCCAAGCCGTTCAGGAACTTCGTGCGCTTCTGGCACGGCGAATGGAACGTGGGCGGCGGCCAGTGTCTTCTTGGCCCGGGTGATGCGCGCCTGGATGGTGGGCACCGGGACCAGGAACGCCTTCGCGATCTCGTCGGTGCCCAGGCCGCCCACTACGCGCAGCGTCAGCGCGATCCGCGCTTCCTTGGACAGCACCGGATGGCAGGAGATGAACATCAGCGCCAGCACGTCGTCGTCGATCGCCTCGGGATCGAACAGGGAATCCGCCCCCGGTTCCTCCTCCGAGAGGTCCCGGGCCAGCAGCACGTACTTTTCGTCCCGGACGGCACGGCGCCGGAAGGTGTCGATCGCACGACGCCGGCCGGTGGTCAGCAGCCAACCCACCGGTTCCGTGGGGACGCCATTCACCGACCAGGACACGAGCGCCTCGGCCAGCGCCTCCTGTGCGAGGTCCTCGGCCAGCGGGAAATCGCCCGTATACCGGGCAAGGGCGCCGACGATGCGGGCGGACTCAATACGCCACACCGCTTCGGCGGCGGCCCTTGCCTCGTTGCTGCTCACTGCCGGTTCAGGTCTGGTCCAGGTTCAGAGCTGTCCGGTCTGCTCGCGCCACGCGCGTTCCTTCTGGATCCATTCGTTGTCCTGCGGGAACTCGTCGATCGAGGGTACGCGGCGGATTTCCGTCTTGGTTCCAGCCGTCATGGGTGCCCGCTTGGCCCACTCGATTGCTTCCTGCTTTGATGCCACATCCAGGATGTAGTAGCCGCCGAACAGCTCCTTGGTTTCGCCGTAGGGCCCGTCGGTGACCACCGGGGTTTCGCCGGTGAAGTCCACTACGACGCCCTCCTTCGGATCGTCCAGGCCCTCGGCTGCCAGCAGGACACCGGCGCGGATCAGCTCATCATTGAACTTACCCATGGTCTCGAGCATTTCGTTGAAGTCGGCCTTCTCAAGGTTGGCGTACGACTCGTCGGTTCCGCGCATGATCAACATGTACTTTGCCATTTCAATCTCCTAGGTTTTGGAAGGTCGCCCTTCGACCTTCTCACCCACAGGTCGAGCGGCGCGAGGGCAAATCGACACTGGCCTGGAGAATTCTTTGCTCCTTCTTTGGGAAGCCCCCGATCGACCGTAGACAGTCTGGCGGGCGGGCAGTGTTCGCGCCCGCCCGCCACTCGTGGCGATCTCAACCCGGTCAGGCACGCGGACCTGACTCGAGCGCGATATCCGAGGGGTGGGCTGCCAGAGGCGTGATGTCCATCTTCATGTAAGGAAAGAGCGGCAGCCCCCACAGGATTTCGTGCAGGCGTTCATTGCCTGCAACATCGAAAATGCTGATGTTCGCGTATTGGCCCACGCAGCGCCAGATGCTCTGCCACTCCCCCGTGCGCTGCAGTTCCTGCGAATAGGCCTTCTCCTTGGCGAGCAGCTCTGCCTTGACCTGTTCATCCATGTTCTGCGGGATGGTGACGTCCATACGGACTGCGAAAAGCACGGTCTGCTCCTTTTGTTCGCGTCTCGAGTGCGGTGCTAGTGCTTAAGTGCGGTCGGCGTCGAGCACGAAGTCGTAAGTGACTTCGTTGCCTGCGCCGTCGGTGCGCGGGGCCGGGCTAAGAACGAGTTCCGGCTTGACGGCCGACGCGATGTCGTCGGACAGGTGCTGGTCACCTTCGAAGTAGAGCTGCGCGGTCAGCAGCTGGTACCCGGGGGCGGACACTTTCAGGTGCAGGTGCGCCGGGCGCCAGGCGTGCCAGCCGGCCGCAGCGATCAGCTTGCCGCAGGCGCCGTCGGTAGGAATCTGGTAGGGCGCCGGCTGCACGGTGTTCAGGGCGAAGTTGCCCTCGGCGTCCGCCACGACGGTGCCGCGCAGGTTCCATTCGGGAAGGCCGGGCGCGAACTGGGAGTAGAAGCCGTTGTCGTCCGCATGCCAGATTTCCACGTGGGCGCCGGAAAGTGCGGTGCCGTCGACGGCGCGGACCTGGCCTTGGAACAGCAGCGGCGTGCCGCCTTCGTCGTCACGCATGGGCAGCGTCGCAGGGGATTCGAGCTGCGGGGAACCCGGAATATAGTAGGGGCCCTCGATAGTGCCTTTGTTGCCCTCGCGGTCCTCGGTGGAAACTTCCTCAACAACGTGTTCCACCCAGACATCAAGGAACAGCGGCCATTCGCCGTCCTCGCCCACGCTGATCAGCCAGGACTTGAGGGCGTTGAATTCGTCATAGGTCACCTTGTGCTTACGAATGGTTTCGTAGACCGCGCCCAGGACTTCGTTGGCCAGCAGCGAGACCCGCTCTTTCGGAACCGCCAGGGACGCCGTCTTGCCGCTTTCACGGAAACGTTCAGTGGCAGCGCTGCCGGACTCCGCGGCCTTCGCCTCAAATTCGGTGTGCTGGGTTGTCATCATTGACTCACTTTCTGAAGGGCGCCTGCCTCGGTGCCTGCGCTGTGGGGTTGGGTTTGTTTTCTGGGGAGGTCAGTTGTTGACGTCTAGCCGGTATTTGGCCAGCTTCTCGGGGTCAATGTCGATTCCGATGCCGGGGACCTGGCGTGCCGCAAGCCTGCCGTCCACGATTTCCAGGGGGTCGGCCAGGAGGTCATCGCCCATGTCCAGAAAATTGGAGAGCTCCCCCGCCCGCCGGGTGGTGGACTGGAAGGCTGCACCGAAGGTGACAGTGCACAGGGTTCCGAGCTGGCCATCGATCTGGTTGCCCATCACCACCTCGGCACCCAGCCCGTCGCACTGGAACAGCACGCGCTGCGAGTGCGAGAAGCCCGTGCGGGCAGTCTTGATACTGACGGCATTGGCGGCTCCGCTGAGCAGTTCGCGCGTCACTTGTCCTGGGTTCGTGGCACTTTCGTCTGCCACGAACGGGACAGGGCAGCGCTCCACGAGCCACTTCCGGCCGAGGACGTCGTCGGCCGGGCACAGCTCTTCGGCAAGAGTCAGGTCAAGGTCCGCCATGGCGTTAAGGGCGCGCAGGGATTCCGACGGCGTCCAGCCGCGGTTTCCGTCAACGTACAGTTCGATGTCCGGACCAAGCCCTTCGCGGAGGGCACGGCAGACATCGACATCCAGACCAAACGGCCTGCGGCCCACTTTCACCTTGAACGTGGTGATCCCGTAGGTGTCACGCATGCGCTCCGCCTCGGCCACCATCTTGGCGGGTTCCGCGAAGCCGAGCATATGACTGACGCGCATGCCGTCCGAGAAGCCGCCCAGCAGGGCCGTCACAGGCTGCCCGAGGGTTTTGCCGATGACGTCCCAGATGGCCATGTCCACGGCCGCCTTGGCCGTCGGGTTGCCAACAGTTCTGTCCATGACAGCGTGCACTTGCTCCCGACCCAGGATGGACATTCCCGTGATCTGGGGCGCGAACAGCGTCTCGATCACCGCCACGATGGATTCCTGGGTTTCGCCGTAGGTAAAGGGCCTGGCCGGCGCTTCGGCATGCCCCACGACGCCGTCATCAGTCCGGACGCGGACCAGGACGTGCGAGGCGGTGTGCACCTCGCCGCTGGCGAACCGGAGGGGTTTGATGTACGGGATGGCGAAAGGTATCGCTTCAATGGAAATGATCTTCACGGAAATCCTCCGGAGTAGCTTGAGTCCAGGAAAACGCGGTTGTCTTCAAGGGTGGCGAGGAAGGCGTCGACCAGCGGTGACTCGCTGGCGCGGCGCCACGCCACCGCGAGCTCGACCTCATCCGCTCCGGACACCGTCCGGTACTGCACGCCGGTCAGCGCGATTCCACGGACGGATTCCGGCAGGACAGCGATGCCGAGTCCCGCCGCGACGAGGGACAACTGCGTCGAGGTCTTAGCGGATTCATGCGCGACGTGGGGGTGGTAGCCCGCCGCACGGCACGCGCGCATGACGGCGTCGTTGACAACCGACCGGGAGCCAGCCGGGTACATGATGAAGTCCTCGGCACGCAGTTCCCCGACGGTCACGGTGTCAGCCGACGTGAGGCGGTGACCGGCAGGAAGGGCCACCACGAAATTTTCCCGCGCTATGGCCCGCACGGTCAGTGACGGTTCGCTGGCGGGCGGCCGCAGCACGCCCACGTCGATTTCGCCCGCGGCCAGGGCGAGTTCAATGGCAGGCGTCAGCATCTCAGTGTGGATGTCCAGCACGACATCCGGCAGGTGTTCCTTCACCAGCCTGGCCAGGGCCGGAAGCTGGGTGTAGGAGGCGGTGCCCGTCAATCCGATGCGAAGAGTCCCCGCCTTTCCTTCGGAATACTGCCGTGCCCGCCGGGCGGCTTCCTCGACGCTCCGGAGGATGCGCTGGGCATCCTCGAAAAACGCCTCACCGGCCGGGGTCAGCCTCACACTCCGGGTGGTGCGGGTAAACAGCTCCGCTCCCAGCTCAGCCTCCAGCTGCCGAATCTGCTGGGACAACGGCGGCTGGGCCATCTGCAGACGCTCGGCAGCCTGGCCGAAGTGGCAGGTTTCGGCGACCACCACGAAGTAGCGCAAATGCCGGAGCTCCATGGCGCACCCACCCTTCCTGTGTTCTGTCTCACGTGTTGGTTGTCGGTTCAACAGCGTAGGCCGGAATTTGGTATTCCACAAATACCTAAATAGTCGGCATTAGGACCTGCAACGTCTGAATAAGTACCTAGGCGACGCTAGGCAATGCCCTAGTGTGACGGGCGCCACGGGCTGACAGAGTGGATCGCATTCATTGACCAGCCGAACCATCGGCGGTCCGCACGGGCACCGCAGCCCGCAACCCGGGCAACGCCGCCCGGACACTGATAGGAGCCAACATGACAGAGACGCTGGCGGGCATCCGAGCCCACCTCGACCAGGCCCTGATCGAGGATCACGAGAACGGCGTATATCGCGCCAAGCGGAGCATCTTCACGGATGAGGACCTTTTCGACCTGGAAATGAAGCACATTTTCGAGGGCAACTGGGTGTATCTGGCGCACGACAGCCAGATCCCCAATGTCGGCGACTACTTCACCACGTACATCGGCCGCCAGCCGATCATCATTTCCCGCGACAAGCAGGGCGGGCTGAACGCCCTGATCAACGCGTGCAGCCACCGCGGGGCGATGCTGTGCCGGCGCAAGACCGACAACCGCACCACGTTCACATGCCCCTTCCACGGCTGGACCTTCAACAACACCGGAAAGCTGCTCAAGGTCAAGGATCCCCGCGATGCCGGCTACCCGGAGCAGTTCAACAAGGAGGGTTCCCACGACCTCACTAAAGTTGCACGGTTTGAGAGCTACCGCGGCTTCCTGTTCGGCAGCATCAACCCGGACGTCAAGCCGCTGGAAGAGCACCTTGGCGAATCGACCAAAATCATCGACATGATCGTGGACCAGTCCCCCGACGGCCTGGAAGTCCTGCGCGGCGCGTCCAGCTACACCTATGACGGCAACTGGAAACTCCAGGCCGAAAACGGCGCCGACGGCTACCATGTCTCCGCGACGCACTGGAACTATGCCGCCACCACCGCCCGTCGGACCACCGGCGAGTCGGCCAACGAAACCAAAAACATGGATGCCGGCGGCTGGGCCAAGCAAAAAGGCGGCTACTACTCCTTCGACCACGGCCACCTGCTGCTCTGGACCGAATGGCTGGACCCAAGCAACCGTCCCCTCTTCGACCGCCGTGACGAACTCGTGGAGAAATACGGCGAGGCCAAGGCGGACTGGATGATCAACATCTCCCGCAACCTCTGTCTCTACCCCAACGTCTACCTGATGGACCAGTTCGGTTCGCAGATCCGGCACTTCCGTCCCATCTCCGTCGACAAGACAGAGGTGACCATTTACTGCATCGCCCCGAAGGGCGAGAGCGCCGAAGCCCGGGCCAACCGCATCCGCCAGTACGAGGACTTCTTCAACGCCTCGGGCATGGCCACCCCGGACGACCTCGAGGAGTTCCGCTCCTGCCAGAAGACCTACCTGGCCACCGCGGCCCCGTGGAACGACCTCAGCCGCGGCGCGACCCACCAGATCACGGGCCCGGACGCCAATGCGGACAAAGTCGGACTCAAGCCTGTTTCCAGCGGCGCCCGGACCGAAGACGAAGGCCTGTATCCCATCCAGCACGGTTACTGGGTGGAGACGATGCGCAAGGCGGCAGCAGCCGAAGAAGCAGCAGTCGCTGCCCAGAACTAGGCCCTACCGGACCCGAGGAGAATTTCAATGACACAGACCATCGGCATCGCCGGCCAGACCGCGACGTCCACGCCCGCCGTTACGAACGGCCGCGCCACCCTGGAAGAAATCCATTCCTTCCTGTACCGCGAAGCCCGGTTCCTGGATGACCGCGAATTTGACCGCTGGCTGGACTGCTACCACCCCGAAGCCGAGTTCTGGATGCCCGCCTGGGCCGACGACGACCAGCTCACCAGCGATCCCCAGCGTGAAATTTCGCTCATCTACTACCCCAACCGGGGCGGACTCGAAGACCGTGTCTTCCGCATCAAGACGGACCGCTCCAGCGCGACCAGCCTGCCGGAACCGCGGACCGGCCACAACATCGCCAACGTGGAGATCATCGAGTGGCGCGGCAGCGAAGTTGACGTCCGCTTCAACTGGCACACGCTCTACTACCGCTACCAGAACATCGATCCGTACTTCGGAACCTCGTTCTACACCATTGACTACTCCGGTACACAGCCTGTCATCACGAAGAAGAAGGTCGTCCTGAAAAACGACTACATCCATCACGTCGTGGACATCTACCACATTTAACTTCCGAACGACTGGAATCGAGCCCCTCATGAGTTACCAGATTGCCCTCAGCTTCGAAGACGGAGTCACCCGCTTTGTCACCGCCAACCCCAACGAAACAGTGGCCGACGCCGCGTACAAATCACGCATCAACATCCCTTTCGACTGCCGGGACGGTGCCTGCGGCACCTGCAAGGCCTTCTGTGAGTCAGGAAAGTACGACGGCGGCGACTACATCGATGAGGCCCTGACCGAGGACGAAGCCGAAAAGGGCTTTTGCCTCCCGTGCCAGATGGTTCCGGAAAGCGACCTGGTCCTGCAGGTGGCCGGCACATCCGAGATGGCAAAGGTGGGAGCAACCACCTACACCGCCACCGTCAAGGAGCTCACCTGGTTCGCCGACAACACCGCCGCCGTCACCCTGGCCTTGGAGAACCGCGGCGAGCTGAAATTCCTGCCCGGCCAGTACATGAACTTCGCGGTGCCCGGCACCGAGGCCGTGCGGTCCTACTCGTTCAGCAGCGGGCCAGCCGCCGACGAACTTCGCTTCCTCATCCGCACCGCCCCCGACGGGGCCATGACCACCTACCTCAAGGAGCGTGCCGCCGTCGGAGATACGCTCCCCCTGACCGGCCCCATGGGGAGCTTCTTCCTCCGGGATATCAAGCGTCCTGTCCTGATGCTGGCAGGCGGCACCGGCATCGCACCGCTGCTGTCCATGCTGGAAAAGATCGCCACAGGACTTGAAGAAGCCCCGGCCCACCCGGTGCACCTGGCCTACGGCGTCACTTTCGACAAGGACCTCGTGGAACTGGACAAACTCCAGCACTACGCAGAAGCCATCGACAACTTCACCTTTGGCTACTGCGTGTCGGACCCCGAAAGCGCAGCCCCGAACAAGGGCTACGTGACCCAGTACATCACCGCCGAACAACGGAACGACGGCGACGTCGACGTGTACCTGTGCGGCCCGCCCGCGATGGTGGACGCCGTCCGCAAGTACTGGGACGCCCAAGGCATCACCCCGGCCAACTTCTACTACGAACGCTTTGCCGTCGGCAGCACCGCGACAGCACCGGCACTGGCAGGGGCCTCCGCTTGAACCCGGTCAGCCCCGGTGCCGGCAGCCTGCAAACCGGCACGGCCCGGGCTATCAGCCCGGGCCGCTTCGCCGGGAAAGTCGTAGTGGTCACGGGCGCAGCCCAGGGCATCGGCCACGCCGTGGCCTCCCGGGTTGCCGCCGAGGGCGCCCACACCATCCTCGTGGACCGCGCCGAACTCGTCCGGGAAGCGGCCGCAGCCCTCGCCGCCGATTACAAGGCCGAAGGCGGGACCGCCGTCGGCCTTACCGCCGACCTGGAAAGTTACGAAGGCGCGAGCGGCGCCATCACGGAAGCACTGCAGCTCCACGGCCGCATCGACGTCCTGATCAACAACGTGGGAGGCACCATCTGGGCCAAACCGTTCGAGCACTACGCGCCCGACGAGATCACCCAGGAAATTCAGCGGTCCCTCTTTCCCACCCTTTGGACCTGCCGGGCTGTCCTTCCGCACATGATCGGGCAGCAGTCCGGCGTCATCGTCAACGTCGCCTCTGTTGCCACGCGCGGGGTCAACCGGGTTCCCTATGCGGCCGCAAAGGGCGGGGTGAAAGCCATCACCGCTGCCCTCGCCCTGGAAGCCGCACCGCACGGGATCCGCGTGGTGGCCACAGCGCCCGGCGGCACAGAAGCACCGCCGCGCCAGGTGGCACGCGGCCCCCAGCCGGAGGGAGACACGGAGAAGGCCTGGTACCAGCAGATCGTGGACCAGACCATCGAATCGTCCCTCATGAAACGCTACGGAACACTCGATGAGCAGGCCGGCCCGATCGCCTTCCTGGCCTCGGACGAAGCCTCCTACATCACCGGCAGCGTGCTCGCCGTCGCCGGCGGCGACCTCGGCTAAGCCGGCTACCCGCCAGCCACACCGGCACAACCACTTGCAGTACCAACCGGCCGCAACGACGCGGCCCAGGCCGATGGAGCCCTCCATGAACGCTCTGCCCTCATCAACTGAGGCCGCGTCAGCTGACGCGACCCGCACCAAGACAGTCCGCTGGGTGATGGCCATCGCGGCCGCAGCCCTGCTCTTTGACGGTTACGACCTGGTTGTCTACGGGACCGTCGTTTCGACGCTGCTGCGCGACCCCGGCCAGCTTGGACCATTGGATGCTGCCCAAGCCGGAGCCTTGGGCAGCTACGCCCTCATGGGAGTCATGGTGGGCGCGCTTGGCGCCGGCGCCGTGGGCGACTTCCTGGGCCGCCGGAAACTCATGCTCATCAACATCGTCTGGTTCTCCCTGGGCATGGCATTCACGTCCATGGCCACCGCCGTCCCGGTGTTCGGCGTGTTTCGGTTCCTCACGGGGATCGGCGTGGGAGCGCTCGTCGCCACGGCGGGCGCTGTCGTCGCCGAGTTTGCGCCGGCCGGCAGGCGCAACTTCTACAACGCGATTGTCTACTCGGGCGTGCCCGCGGGAGGGCTGCTCGCTTCGCTGCTGGCCATCGTGCTCAACGGAATCGTCGACTGGCGCGGGCTGTTCCTGATCGGCGCAATGCCGCTCGTCATCCTGTTTCCGCTGGCACTCGTAAAGCTCCCGGAGTCACCCCGGTGGCTGCTCGCCCGCGGCCGCACGGAACGGGCGCTCCGCCTCTCCGCAAAAACCGGCATCCCGCTCCAGGACGGAATGTCCGACGGCGGCCCGGCCGCCGGGCGGTCCCGCATCACCGTGGATCCCCCCGCAGCGGTGCGCAAGGACGGGCGTCCCCTCGCAGGCTTTGCGGCACTTGCCTCCGGGAACTACCGCGCGCCAACCATCCTCCTGGGATGCATGAGTTTCTGCGGCCTGCTGCTCACGTATGGCCTGAACACCTGGCTCCCGGAGATCATGGGACAGCATGGCTACGGCAAGACCTACTCGCTGAGCTTCCTGCTGGCCCTCAACGCCGGTGCCGTGATCGGCGGCCTCCTGGCATCGCGCTCCGCAGACAGGTTTGGGCCCAAAGCCATCGTGTCCACCACCTTCGTCATCGCCGCGGCGTCCCTGGTGCTGCTCACGCTTAGCTTCCCCCTTCCCGTGCTGCTGATCGCGGTGGCCTTTGCCGGGGTGGGCAGCCTTGGCACCCAGGTCCTTGTCTACGGCTTCGTGTCCAACTACTACCCCACTCCGGCGCGGACAGCCGGCGTCGCATGGTGCGCGGGCTTTGGCCGGCTGGGCGGGATCGGGGGTCCGCTGGTGGGTGGATTCCTGATCAGCGCCCAGCTGCCGAGCAACGCGGCGTTCTTCGTTTTCGCCGGCGTGGCCCTTGCCGGCGGGCTTGTCACAATGTTCGTCCGCCGGCATGAGCCCGTGACAGACGACCTCCGGCACGCTGATCAGGTCCCGCTTCCCGTGTAGTCGTAGACTTTGGAAACCATGCTCGACAACGACGCTGACTTCTACGCCGGACGCACCGCGGAGATCCAACGCCTGCAGGACCTGCTCCAGTCTGTCCGCTCCGGAGCCCCGGGAGTCGCCGTCATCCGCGGTGACCAGGGTTTGGGCAAGACCTCCCTGGTGGAACACTTCCTCCGGCTGGATGCGCGGGCGGGTAACCGGTCAACAGTCCTCCGGGCGGCCGGAGCCCTCTGGGAACGCGACAGTGACTTCGGGCTTATTCAGCAACTGCTTCTCGCACCCCGCCTTCAACCGAAAGCTGGAATCCCGGAGCGGCCCAGCGAGTACGGAGACGTACTTCTTGCTGAAATATCCCGCCTCGCCGGCGAGACCGATCACGCGCTGGTTCTGTGGATCGACGACATCCAGTGGGCAGACCGGCCCTCGCTGCGGGCCCTGTTACATGCTCTGCGCCGGGTGCAGCCCACCGCGTTGCTGACCATACTGGCAACTGACCCGACGCTGAGCGAACTCGATGATGCCGCCGCCGGACTTCTTAGCCTTCCCTCGGCTCAAACCATAAGGCTGGCCCCGCTTACTCCCGGCGATGTGCAGCTCATTGCCCGGCAGATTCATGGCACCGGCGGATCCGAACTTTCCCTGCCGGCCGCCAGGAGCCTCATCGAACACACCGGCGGCCGCCCGGGGCTGGTCCGGCCGCTTCTGGAACAGTTCCATCCGTCCGTCTGGTCAACCGGACAGAAAGTCTTGCCGGTACCCGCGGAACTGGCGGCGTCCCTCAGCATGAAGCTGGCCGGACTGCCGCCAGCAGCCCTCCGGCTTGCCGAGGCGGCGGCCGTACTTGGCGTCCGCTCCCCGCTGGCCCAGGCAGCCGACCTGGCGGGAATTCCAGATGTCCTGGCCGCCGTCGACGCGGTCCAGGCAGCGGGTCTACTGACACTGTTCACGGACACAGCAGAGACCATGCTCCAGTACCCGCTACCCGTGGTGTGGGCCGCGGCCTATCAGAACCTGGCGGCCGGCCGCAGAATTGCGCTGCATTCCTCTGCCGCCCGCCTGGCTGCTTTACCCCACGAGCAGCTGAGACACCGGGCTGCTGCAGCCTTGTTGCCAGACGCTGCACTGGCGAAAGAACTGGAGGAGGCGGCCACCTCATTCGCAGCAACCGGCGTCTGGGGGTCCGCCGCCGAAGCGTACTCCCAAGCTTCCCGACTCAACCCGGTGCGGGAGGAACGGCAATCTCTTCTCGTCAGGGCCGTGGACGCAATGGTGGGCGCCGGACAGCTGCCACGGGCTTCCGCGGCGGTGGAAGGCTTAGCGCCGGGCCCGCAGGGCGATGCGGTCCGCGCATACCTTGCGATTCTCTTTGGCCGTCCTGCCGAGGCCGATGCCTTACTCGAAAAGGCGTGGATATCCGTGGACCCCGCCACAGATCCGGGGACGGCAGCTCAAATATGCCAGCGGCAGGTGCTTCACTCCCTGGCCCGGTTTGATGGCCGGGAACTGGTGACCTGGGCCGTCCGGGCCAGAAGCATTGCACCGGCAGGCAGCCCGGCGGCGATCGAGGCCCGTGCCATCGAAGGACTCGGGCTCGGGGCCATGGGCCGGTTCAGCGAAGCGGAAGAGAGCTACCGCGCAGTCGAGCGGCTGCCCGAAAACAGCGCGCAGCAACAGCGGATCAACATGGGCAAGGGCTGGCTGCACCTTGCCATGGACCGGCCTGAAGAGGCCCGGACCGAGCTCGCCAGCGCCGTGCCGACAGAATTCCGCCGGGGCTCTTACCGGATTTCCCTGTGGGCACAGGGCTGGCTGGCGAGGACTGACATTGCCTTGGGTGCCTGGGACAGCGCGCTGCGCACCGTCGAGAATGCCGTTGCCGTTCAGGAGGAGTCCGGCATTGAGCTCGTACGGCCGCTGCTGCACTGGAGCGGCGCACAGATCCATGCCCTCCGCGGTAACTGGGACTCGGCCGCCCATCACTTGGAGCGGGCCGCCGTCGCGACCGACAGCTACCCGGTGATGCTCCTGCCGTACAGCATTGCCCAAGCGCAGGTGGCCGAGGTCAGGGCAGATTACGACGGCGTTGTCCGCGCCCTGCTCCCCGTCGTCCGGATGCGGCGCAGCAGCGGAATCGACGAACCGGGCTTCTGGCCCTGGCAGGACCACTACGCCAATGCCTTGGTCATGGTGGGAGGGGTGGAGGAAGCCGGAGAGTTCCTTCGTCCCCTTGAGCTCCTCGCGGAGAAGCGTCAACACAGGTCAACACAGGCCCGGCTGGCCTACGTTCGCGGCAGGATCCACGCGGCTAACGGCGACCTCGATGCTGCACGCCTCAGCTTCCATGACGGTCTGGCAAAAATCGAAACGCTGCCGATGCCCTACGCGCGGGCCCGGATCCTGTTTGCCTACGGCCAGTCCTTTCGTCGCGCCGGAAAGCGGCGGGAAGCGGCCGCAGTACTCATCCAAGCCCGCGAACTTTTCTCCGTGCTCGGCGCCGTGGCCTATGCAGATCGCTGTTCCCGCGAACTGCGCGCGAGCGGGGTGAGCACGGAGGTGCACTGGAGGGAAAGCACGCCGGCCCTGGCAGCTGCAGGCTCACCAAATCTGCTCGACGAGCTGACCGATCAGGAAAGAGCCGTTGCCAGGCTGGTCGCTGCCGGCCTCAGCAACAAGGCTGCCGCAACTGAGCTCTACGTTTCCGTCAAGACCGTGCAGTACCACCTCACCCGAATCTACCGAAAGCTCCACATCAGCTCGCGTTCCGAACTGGCCGCTTTGTATCTTGAAGCCCGATCCTGAACCTCGCCGGAAGCGGAGTGACTCGCATCAAATCGATCCGAAGGCGTCCCGGTTGGGGCCGGAAGGGGCTGCTTCTGTATGATCCCGGATCATGAGCGCAAAGCCGACTACTGGCAAAACTGCCCGGGCTGTCTTCCTTGATGTGGACGGCACCTACGCCGACTACGGCGTGGTCCCCGCGGGCCATGTGCGCGCTGTACGGGCGGCCCGGGAGGCCGGACACCGGGTCCTGCTGTGCACCGGTCGTCCGGTGTCGATGTTGCCCGAGAGTATCCTCGCCGCTGGCTTCGATGGCCTTGTGGCCAGCGCCGGCGCCTACGTGGAGGTGGCGGGGACCGTCCTCGTGGACCGACGCTTCCCGCCAGACCTCGCGGCCAGAACGGTCAGCGCGCTCGACGCGCACGACGCCGTCTATATCCTGGAGGCGCAGGAGGCACTACACGTTTCACCGGCGGCGTCGGAGCGTTTGCGGGTAATTCTCGACGCTCATTTCAGCCAGGCACCGGAAGGCCCTGTGGGTTCTTCCGCTATCCTCGCCGCCGTGCACGCCACCGCGGACCGAGGCGCCGTACCCTTCGCCAAGGTCTCCGTCTTTGACTCGCCCGTTGCCATGGAGTGCCTGGTCGAGGAGATCGGCGGCAATATCGCCGTCGTCGCAAATTCGGTCGCGGGCGAGGGCCGGCACGCGGGTGAACTGTACCAGCGCGGGATTAGCAAGGCCGACGGTGTCGCTGCCGTCATCGCCCACCTCGGCATCGCCCGCGAAGACACGATTGCGATCGGCGACGGCGCCAATGACCTCGAGATGATCGCCTACGCAGGCGTCGGAATCGCCATCGAAGGATCCACCCCGGAGCTGATGGCGATCGCGGACCGTACGGCTGAGCGTCCGCGGCAGGAGGGGCTCGTTGCCGCCTTCGCCGAGCTCGGACTCTTCTGATCCGGACGCCGGTTGGTTAGTCGTTTCGTGCCCTATTGGACACGAGGCAAGACCTGAGACACACGGAGACGCGTGGCTTGGGTCTTTTTTATGCCCAAAAACGGGAACGTAAAGAAGGACTGCGGTCATGAAGGCCGGAGCCGCCTGGCTCAATTATTACTAATGCAGCAACAATAGGCACGCCAATAAGTATTGGACTGAAAGTAATCCCGGTGGCATCGTTGAATACATCGACGACGATTCCGAGGAGAGCCGTGACGACTGAAACAAGCCCCAGGATTGACCGGCTGCAGGATGCCGGGTCCACGGCCGCGCCCGAGCGGCCCGCCACGTCCGATTTGTTCGGGCGTACGGGGAGCGGGCCCCTGTCCGGGCTGCTGATTGCGGACTTCGGACGAGTGCTGGCCGGTCCTTATTGCACCATGCTGCTGGCGGACATGGGAGCAACCGTGGTGAAGATCGAAAGCCCCGACGGCGACGAAACGCGCGCTTGGAAGCCACCCGTCCGGGACGGCCAGTCCACGTACTACCTCTCGATCAACCGGAACAAGGGATCGATCGCCCTCGACCTCCAGGACCCTGACGATCGACTTATCGCCCAGGACATCGCCGGGCGGGCGGACGTTGTGGTGGAGAATTTCAAACCCAACGGACTGGGCCGGTTTGGCCTCGACTATGACACTGTCGCGGCAACGAATCCCCGGGTGGTCTATGCGTCAATCACCGGATTTGGAACGGCCGGCGGCGCATCCCTGCCCGGATATGACCTGCTGGTCCAGGCGCTTTCCGGCCTTATGAGCCTGACCGGTGCACCGGACAGTCCCGCCTACCGGTCCGGTGTGGCCGTGTTTGACGTAATGACCGGCCTCCACGCAGCCATCGGAATCCTGGCCGCGCTCCAGGAGCGTCACCGCAGCGGAAGGGGCCAGCGGATCGAAGTCAACCTGATGTCCTCCGCACTTTCAGGCATGGTCAATCAGACGGCGGGTTACCTGCTCAGCGGCAACGTACCTTCCAGGCTCGGGAATGAGCACCCGAGTATCTATCCCTACGAGCCATTGGCTACGGGCGAGGGTGACATCGTGATCGCCATCGGAAACGATCCTCAATTCCGCCGGCTGTGCCAGGCTCTCGGCACCCCGGCGCTGAGCGACGACGCCCGGTTCGCCACGGCTCACCAACGCAGCCTGAACCGTGAGGAGCTGAGGCCCCTGCTACAGGAGGCGCTCGGCAAACACGGCTCCGCCGAATGGTTCGAGGTCCTCACCAAAGCGCAGATCCCGTGTGCCCCTATCAACGACGTCGGCCAGGGCCTTGAATTCGCCGAACGCATCGGGCTGAATCCCGTCGTCGAGGTAGGTGAAGGCGGTGACGCGCTTCCAGGGATCCGCAACCCAATCACATTCTCAGAGACTCCGGTCAGTTACGACCTGATCCCACCGGATCATGATGCGCACCGGGAGCCGATCCTCGCATGGCTTCGATCGACATCCCGGGACTAGCAACCGCCCCGACCACACCATCACCGCATTTCAATCAAGCTCAAAACGGAAAGTTCAATGATGACCACAACAGCCGATCACCAAACAGCGATCTCAGACTACTTCCGCCTGGATGAGGATCTCACGCCCGAGGAGATCGGCATCCGGGACAAGGTCCGCGAGTTCGCCGAACAGCGTGTCCTGCCTGTCATTAACGCCTACTGGGAGAGGGCCGAGTTCCCTGCCGAGCTTCTGCCGCCGTTGGCCGAGCTGGGCATCATCGGCACCACCATCCAGGGGTACGGATGCCCGGGAATGAGCCGCAAGGCCGCCGGCATGGTGGCCCGAGAGATGGCCCGAGCAGACGGCAGCCTCAACACCTTCCTCGGCATCCACTCCAATCTGTGCATGGGCGCGCTTAACATCCTCGGCAGCGCCGAGCAGCGGGAACGCTGGCTTCCTGCCCTGGCCCGGATTGAAAAAACAGGAGCCTTCGCCCTGACCGAGCCCGACCATGGGTCGGACTCGGTTGCTTTGGAGACGCAGGCCCGGCGCGACGGTGACCAGTGGGTGATCAACGGCCACAAGCGGTGGATCGGCAACGGACATGTCGCGGACGTTATTGTCCTGTTTGCCCGCAACACCGAGGACGGGAACGTCAACGCGTTCGTTGTCGAAAAGGACGACGACGGCCGGTACCCCGCGGGCTACTCCCCCACCGTCATCACCGGCAAAGTCGGCAAGCGCGCCATCCTCCAGGCCGACATCGTCATCGAGGAGATGCGCCTTCCTGCCAGCAGCCGGCTGGAAGGGTGCCACTCCTTCCGCGACGTGTCCCGCGTCCTTCAGGCAACCCGGGGCGGCGCGGCATGGGAAGCAGTCGGCCACGCGATGGCGGCCTTCGAAATCGCAGCCGACTACGCCCAGACGCGTATCCAGTTCGGTAAGCCCATCGCCTCGTACCAGCTGGTGCAATCGCGGCTGGCGAACATGCTCAGCGAACTGACCACCATGCAGCTGCTGTGCACCCGCATGGCCGAACTCGCGGACCGTGGACAGCTCACCGTCGCCCAGGCATCGATGGTCAAGATGGCCACCGCCCAGAAGGGAAAGTGGATCTGCAACGAGGCACGTGACCTGCTCGGCGGCAACGGCCTGCTCCTGGAAAACCACGTCATCCGCCACATGACCGACATGGAGGTCGTTTCCACCTACGAGGGCACCGACTCGATGCAGGCCCTGATCGTGGGCCGCGACATCACCGGCATCTCCGCCTTCAACTAACCCTCCTGACCGCAACCGGACGTTGACCAACCCGGACAGTGACACGAACAAAGGAAAACCAAAACATGGCTGAGGCCTTTCTGATCGGCGGCGCCCGCACACCCGTGGGCCGCTACGGCGGCTCCCTGTCTTCCGTCCGACCGGACGACCTCGCGGCACTGACCGTGAGGGCCGCCGTCGAACGCGCCGGAATAGACCCCGCGACGGTCGACGAGGTCATCCTCGGCAACGCCAACGGCGCCGGCGAGGAAAACCGCAACGTCGCCCGCATGGCGTGGCTGCTCGCCGGATATCCGGACACCGTCCCAGGCATCACAGTCAACCGCCTGTGCGCCTCCGGGCTGAGCGCCGTCATCATGGCCAGTCACATGGTCAAGGCAGGCGCCGCCGACATAGTGGTCGCCGGCGGCGTGGAGTCCATGAGCCGCGCGCCCTGGGTGATGGAGAAGCCCGCCACCGCGTTCGCCAAGCCCGGAGCCGTTTTCGACACGTCGATCGGCTGGCGCTTCATTAATCCCGCTTTCCTCGCCGGGCAGCACTCCCGCGACGGCAAGGCCGCGTTCTCCATGCCGGAGACCGCCGAAGAAGTCGCCCGCGTCTTCGGCACCTCGCGCGATGACTGTGACGCCTTCGCCGTCCGCTCGCACGAACGGGCCCTGGCGGCCATCAACGCCGGCCGGTTCGCCGACGAAATCGTGCCCGTGACTATCACCGGACGCAAGGGCGCCGACACTGTCGTGGACACCGACGAGGGCCCCCGGCCCGGGACGACCGCGGATGTCCTCGCCGAACTCAGGCCCGTCGTCAAAGGCGGCTCCGTGGTCACCGCCGGCAACGCCTCCTCGCTCAATGACGGGGCATCAGCAATCGTCGTCGCCTCCGAGGCCGCCGTGAAGAAGTACGGTCTGACGCCGCGGGCCCGGATCCTGGAGGGCGGCTCGGCCGGAGTGGCTCCGGAGATCATGGGAATTGGCCCCGTCCCCGCGACACGCAAGGTTCTTGAGCGCGCTGGCCTGACTGTCGGTGATCTGGGCGCCGTTGAACTCAACGAGGCATTCGCCTCGCAGTCCCTGGCCGTCATGCGGGAGCTGAAGCTGGACGAGGACATCGTCAACGCCGACGGCGGCGCTATCGCCCTCGGCCACCCGCTCGGGTCCTCGGGGTCGCGGCTCGTCGTAACCCTGCTCGGGCGCATGGAACGCGAACTGGCCACGGACGGCCGCAAGCTCGGCCTGGCAACGATGTGCGTCGGCGTCGGACAGGGCACCGCCCTCCTGCTGGAGGGCGTGTAATGACCACTCAGCAAGTCAACGACACAGTAGATCCTTTGGCCGACGAAGGCCCCGCATTCCTCGACGCCGCCGCCTTCGCCACACTTCGGATTGCCGAGCGCCAGGACCGCGTCCTGGTCAGCCTGCACCGCCCCGAGGTGCGCAATGCCATCGACGAGACCATGGTCACCGAGTTGCACGCCGTTTGCGCCCACCTGGAAGCGGCCCCCAAGATCCTCATCCTGTCGGGAACGCCGGAGGACCTGGCGACAGGATCAAAGGCTTTTTTCGCCTCCGGTGCCGACATCGCCCAGCTGCGCGAACGCCGTCGCGATGACGCCTTGGCAGGCATCAACTCCTCACTGTTCGACCGCATTGCCAAGCTTCCCATGCCCGTCATCGCGGCCCTCGACGGGTATGCCCTGGGCGGCGGCGCCGAGCTCGCCTACGCCGCCGACTTCCGTATCGGCACGGCCGGCCTGCGCCTGGGCAACCCGGAAACCGGACTCGGCATCATGGCCGCCGCCGGCGCCACGTGGCGGCTTCGCGAGCTCGTCGTGGAACCGCTGGCCAAGGAGATCCTCCTCGCCGGACGCATCCTGACAGGCGACGAGTGCTTCCGGGCGGGACTGATCACCGAACTGGTTGAACCCGGGAACCTCCTTGACGCGGCCCACGCCCTCGCCGACCGCATTGCCCGGCAGGACCCCCTCGCAGTGCGGCTTTCCAAGGCCGTGTTCCACACCCCGCGGGAGGTCCACCCGCTCATCGACACTCTCGCCCAGGGCATGCTCTTCGAATCCCAGGCGAAGTTCGACCGCATGCAGCAGTTCCTCGACAGGAAGAAGTAGCAGTGACGAATAGCAACGAAACAACTCCCACGACCCCCTCCGGCCTCCTCCCCGCCACGGTCGGCGTTCTTGGCGGCGGCCGCATGGGTGCCGGCATCGCGCACGCCTTCCTCACCAGAGGCTCGAAAGTCGTCGTCGTCGAGCGCAACGAGGAAGCCGCCAGGGGCGCGCAGGGGCGGGTCGCCGCATCCGTCGCGGCGTCGTTCGACCGCGGCGTCCTTGAGGGCGATCGCAGCGAGGTCCTCCAGAGGTTCGAGACTAGCGTCGACTATGCCGACTTCGCCTTGTGCGACCTCGTTGTTGAGGCCGTTCCCGAGGACGAAAAGCTCAAGGCGGACGCGCTCCGCGCCGTGGCGAAACACCTGTCCCCCTCTGCCTATCTGGCGACCAACACGTCTTCCCTGTCGGTCAGCGGGCTAGCCGAGTCGCTGGCGAGGCCGGAGTCATTCCTGGGGCTGCATTTCTTCAACCCGGTTCCCGCCTCGACGCTGATAGAGGTGGTCGTTGCGGAAAAAACCTCCGAGGAGACCGTCGCCGCCGCGAGGCGGTGGGTGTCCGGACTGGGCAAGACCGCCGTCGTTGTCCGGGACGCGCCCGGCTTCGCTTCCTCCCGCCTTGGCGTCGCCATCGCATTGGAGGCGATGCGGATGGTCGAAGAGGGAGTCGCCACCGCCGAGGACATCGACAACGCCATGGTCCTGGGCTACAAGCACCCGGTGGGCCCGCTCCGGACTACAGACATCGTCGGGCTGGACGTGCGCCTCGGCATCGCGGAGTACCTGCACTCAACCCTGGGAGATCGTTTCGCGCCGCCTCAAATCCTTCGCGACAAGGTCGCTGCCGGTGAGCTCGGCCGGAAGACCGGCCGGGGCTTCTACGACTGGAGCTAGGACGAGCTGGAGCCCGGACGGACTGGAGCGAGGGCGCGTGCAGGCACCTGCTCCCGGCACGTGGATCCCGGTCACCGCATTCTTGTTAGCTACACCTGTCATCGGCTGCCTGGTTAGGAGGCGCGCTCTAGCCGCTCTGTAGTGCTGGTTCCGGGGAGTGGGGGCGCTGTGGAGCGGTAGGTGTGGCCGGTGGGGGTGCGGTAGTCGATGGTGTGTCGTGGGCCGGGGCATGGACGCAGGCTGACGCACCGCTCGGTGGCGGCATGGCTGGCGCGCTGGGTAACGGACCGCGGATCCCGCCGGTACGACGCGGCCCTGACCGCGGCCACAACGGCACGGTCTCCGGCGCCGGCGAAGGTGCCGGTGTCGGCGGAGAGATCGTCGTCCACCGCGGACCTGTCAGGCGCTGACAGGCAGGCCGTTTCTTTGACCAGCAGCGTGGCCCGCCATTCGTTCAGCTAGCCGGTCTCCAGGGCGGCCAGCGTGTGGCGGCATCTCGGTTACGAGCGCCTTCGCCAGCCCCAGCAGGCGGGAGCCGCGGGCCGGGGACTCGCTGCGGGCGAGGGCGATCTGCGCGGACACTCCCTGGCCCTGCTCCGCTAAGGGAATCCCGACCTCGGCCTGGGCGCGGCGCTGAGCGAAATCGAAGGCGACAGCGATCCGGGCCTGCATCCCCGCGGCGGCCGACTTCAGATCTTCAAGCCCGCGCAGCTGGTCGATCAGCCCGGCACCGTCAGAAGAAAGCTGCAGTGACCCCGCCGCGGCGATCAAATCCTGCACCGTGACACAGGAAACAGCAGCACATGAGGCCGGGCACGTTCCGACCGCTGGCCAAGAACCTTGGACTTTCGCCAAAATTTCGGAGTGGCCCTATGTCAGCGTGCGGAACGGAGGCCTGCGCCTCGCCGCGGGGAGCCACTCCAACCCGACTCAATTGGTTACTCGGAACAGAATCGAAACTGACTCGGTGATACCCTAGGCTCAATAATGCGCGAGGAGAATCGGTGGAAGTCAGCCAGCTAAGAGCCTTCCTTGCCGTGGCAGAGGAACTCCACTTCGGGCGCGCCGCCGAACGGCTGCACATCGCCCAGCCGCCCCTAAGCCGGACCATCAAACAGCTCGAGTCTGAGCTTGGGACACGCCTGTTGGATCGAAGCACCCGCTCAGTGAGGCTCACCTCCAGCGGGCAGGCGCTGTTGGCTCCTGCCGCCGAAGTACTGGAGGCCCTGCGCCGCGCTGAAGAGGCGGTCCGGTCTGCCGAAAACGGCGAGGTCGGACTCGTGCGGATCGCCTTCGCCGGGGTCTCCACGCACCAGCTTGTTGCCCGGCTTGCCCGGCTGGTGAGATCCAATAGGCCAGGGATCCAGCTCGAGCTGTCCAGCCAGAACTTCGCCCAGCCAGCCATGAAGAAGCTTGTGCAGGGCGAGACTGACATCGCACTGGGGCGCTGGGATGTCATCCCATCAATGGTTTCCTCGCGCGTGGTCATGAAGGACTCGCTCGTCATGGCCCTGCCCGACACACACCCCTTGGCCGGCGCGCGCCGGCTGTCGATTGCGCGGCTTGCCGGCGATGGCTTTATCTCGCTCAGGCCTGACGAAGGCGCGGTCTTGCCTGACCGGCTCCGGCGGTTGGCCCACGCCAACGGCTTCGTTGCCGACGTCGTTCAAGTGGCACCGGATACCCAGACGGCGCTGGCACTGGTCAGCGCCGAAGTCGGGTGCCACCTAACCCTGGCGTCCGTCGCCCGGAATGCGACAGATCCGCATGTGGTGTTCGTCCCCCTCGAGGACTCCGCCGCCGATGTCGATCTGAGGGCAGCATGGCGCCGCGACGACACCAGCCCGGCCCTGAAGGCTGTGCTGGATGAAGTCATCAGCCTCGATGGGGCCACTGCGACCTAAACATCCAGGATTTGCCTTCGCGCCGGATGACCGTACTGCCCGGCGGCCGGCTGCCGCACGTCCTGGAACGATTGTCACCGCTCCTAGGGGCCGGCTGTTTCACATTGGAACACTGTGGGCCGAAACACGCCTCTACCGTGGATACAGACGCCGTGGCGGCCATCACATTGGGGGCGCCACGGCAGAGCATCCTTGGCCTCCAGCCGCGCTAACCAATGAGCCTGTTTCAAAGGAGAAACACATGACAGCTACTGCAACATCGTCGCCGCCCGCAATGACTCCACGCCGCGCCGCGACCGCCGCTCTCCTCGGCAGCGCACTCGAGTACTACGACTTTTTCGTATACGGCGCCGCAGCCGCCCTCGTCTTCAACGGGCTGTTCTTTCCGTCCGGCGATCCCGCCGTTTCCTTGATCGCATCGTTCGCCACCTTCGCGGTGGGTTACGTGGCACGGCCCGTCGGCGCGGTGGTGATGGGGCACTTCGGCGACCGCATCGGCCGCAAACGCATCATGCTTGCCACGGTCGTCATGATGGGCGTCGCATCCTTCGCCATCGGGTGTCTTCCAACGTACGGCCAGGTGGGCCTGTTGGCCCCGGCACTGCTGGTGGTCCTGCGCGTCGTCCAAGGCTTCTCCGCGGGAGCCGAATCTGCGGGAGCCTCCACCCTGACCGTTGAGCATTCCCCGGCGGGGCGGAGGGGCTTCTTCACCAGTTTCGTCATGGTCGGCTACGCCGTCGGCTGCTCGTTGGCGACGATCGTTTTCCTGCCGGTGGCTCTCCTGCCTGTCGAGCAGCTATACGGCTGGGGCTGGAGGGTTCCCTTCTGGCTCAGCGCCGCCGTCGTCGTCATTACCTACTACGTTCGCAGCCGTCTGGATGAAACCCCCGTGTTCGCCGAAGCCAAGGAAGTAAGCGCAGTCAGGAAGCTGCCGCTGAGCGACGTGTTCACGTACCACTGGCGTGACGTGATCCTTGTGGCCGGAGCATCCCTGATGGCAGCGATGCAGACCCTGTTCGCCGTGTTCAGCCTTTCGTACGCAACCTCTGTCGGGGTGGACCGGAGCGCGATGCTCGCTATCATCTCCGGCGCAATAGCGTTGTCAATTTTCGGCATCCCTGCAGCCGGCTACCTCTCCGACCTCATCGGCCGGAAGCGGACAATGCTGATCGCCTCTGCCGGCTGTGCGCTGACGATCTTCGGGTACCTTTGGGCGATCTCGACGACGGACATCCTGCTGATTGCGATCTTCGCGTTCATCAACATGACGCTGTTCTTCAGCTGCTACAACGGCGTGTGGACGTCGTTCTTTGCCGAGCAATTCCCGGCACCCGTTCGGTTCACGGGCATGGCCGTCAGCAACCAACTGGGCAACCTCCTTGCCGGATTCGCTCCGATGGTCGCGGCGATGCTCCTTGTCCCCGGTCCGTCGGGCTGGCTGCCGGTGGCAATTTTTGGCGCGGTTGCCGCCGGAATCGCCGCGATCGCCGTGATCGGAATGCGCGAGACGTCGAAGACCCCAACGGAACTGCTCGGTGGTCCAAGGGCCGCAGTCCTGGGGGCTCACCTGCCCGCCGCAGAGGTTCCCGAACCGTCCGGTCACTCAGCAGACTCGCTCATGAGCAAGTTCCACTAGGCCGCGTGGACAAGTCGACCCCCGACGCAAAGTCGGGGGTCTACTCATTCTGGCGGAGACGAATCGGCTTCCCGCGGTTATGCCCCGGGAGCCATCATTCGTTCGTCGTCATCGATTTTCAGGGCCCGCATCCTGCGGTAGAGGGTGGTGCGGCCGATGCCCAGGATCTCCGCAGCGCGGGACTTGTTTCCGTCGGCGTCCCGCAGGGCGCCGATGATCGTGTCGCGCTCGGACTGCTCGTAGCGGCTCAGCGAGGACCAGGACGTCTGGCGCATGGGGACCGGCAGGTCCTTGGTCTGGATCAGGCCGCTGACGGCCGGATGCTGCAGGGCGGCGAGGAGTCTGACCAGCTCGGCCACGTTGCCTGGCCAATGCCAGGCCAACAGGCATTGGAGCGCAGCGGGCGAGAACCGTAGTGCCGGCGCGCCCGGGAAAAGCTCGGCGGCGACCTCGCGCACGACGTCAGGCAGCTCGCCGGGCAGCTCGGCGAGGGAGGGGATGCGTACTGCAGCCGGAACGGCATTGGCTGCGTCGCCGAAGCTGTCTGTCCCGTCGATGCGTTCGGTGCGTTCAGTGAGGATTACCCGGGCACCCGGGTGGACGCCGGGGCGCGGAAGCTTCGCGAAGTCTTCAAGGCGGCCGCGCAGCTCGCCGGAGAGGTTGTCCCCTCCCGCGACGACGATCCCGCGGCCTTCGCGCAACGCGGCGTCCCCGCCGATCCAGACCTCGCCATCCACAGCGAGGTCGCCGGCGGTGAAGACCCGGGGTGTCTGGCCGGTATGTTGCCGCAGCCACGTTGAAGCCTGGTGGCGCTTGCCGGTACCGGGGCCCCCGATGAGGCGGATGAGCCCGTCGACGGCGGCGGAAGCGGAGAGCTGCCGTTGGACAGCGCCGTAGGGGGTCGGCCGGGCCCGCTGGGCGGCCATGCCGTCCAGCACATCGCGGAGGGCAGGCGCGGCCGCCCCTTTCAGGTTGTGGAGCGGGTTATGAACGACGGCAATCTGGCCGGCTGCCGCCGTGCTGGCAGGCTCCGTGAATTCCAGGGCGAAGATCGCGTCCTGACCGGCGCGGCCGAGGCGCCGAACCATGGCCTCGGTGCCCAGCATGGGCAACTCGAGGTGCAGCTCGTCCTCATCCCAGCGGTGCAGGCGAAGCATTTCCCATAAGTAGGCGTGGGACTCGGCGTCAAAGTGGGCCAAGGCGGGCAGGTCCGTCATGACAGTTTCCGAGTTCATGACCAGGACCGGGTGCCGGGAGGACCGGAAGCGGCGGTAAGTGCGCGCCAGCTCCAGGTCACGGGAGTCGGCCATGAGTTCGAGCGCTTCCGCGATCTCATGCCCGGCCTGCCGGGCCATGGCCACCATCAAGGGGCTGGCGGCGTCAACGTGGGAGGCGATGGAGAGCGAACCCACGATCCGGCCGGTGATGGGGTGCTTGATGGGAGCGCCCGCGCAAGCCAGCCGCGACAGGGCGTCATTGAAATGTTCGTTGCCTCGGACGAAGACGACTCCCCTCCCCTCGATGGGCGTGCCGAGCCCGTTCGTGCCCAGGGCTCGTTCGGAGAAGACGAAACCTTCCGCTGCGTTTGCCCGGTCCAGTGTCCGCCCGTCCTGGGCATCGACGATGCGGCGGGACACGATGCGGCCGTCCTCGTCAGCGAGGAAGAGGGCCATCCGCGAGTCGGTAAGGTTTGTCTGCCACTGGTCCAGGATCCGGCCAGCGGCTCGCAGGATGGCACTGTCAGGGTCGATCTCCCCCAGGATGTGGGGTCCGGCGCCGGGATCGACGTGGTGCGAGACCGAGCGGCGCCAGCTCTGCTCGATCTCCTCAGCGACGAGGGACGCCGGAACGGAAGCCCGGACGAGGCCCTGCATGATCAGCCGTTCGCGGGCGCTCCGTAGCTCGTCCTCGCGGCGTGACTTATCTAGCACAATCTCATTGTCAAGCAGTCAAGACGATGCGTCCAACAATCCCGCCAGCGGTCAGGTCGTCAAGGGCGCGGGATACTTCGGCAGCGGACAGCGTCCGCTCGACGACAGGGATGTTGGGCAGCTCCCCGCTTTGGGCGATCCGCACCAGGTCCTGCATCTGCGCGAGGGTGCCTACAAAGCTGCCCTCGATGCGGATCATGCGCAGGGCCAGCATTGCAGTCGGGATGGTCACTTCGCCGCCGAAGAGTCCGACCTGGATCATGCTCCCCGCCTTGGCCAGGACGTCGAAGGCCGAAGCGGCCGTGACGCCGTTGTTGACGAAGTCGACGACGGCGCTGGCAGGCCCTCCGGCCGCGCGGCGGATGTCCTCGGCTCCGCTGCCGGGCCCGGAGAGGACTGTGCTCGAGGCGCCCATCTCCCGGGCCAAAGACAGGTTCCCCTCGGCGACATCGACCGCGCAGATGTTGCGGTGGCCCCGCGCACGCAGGATCGCGATGGCTGTGAGGCCAAGGCCGCCTGCGCCGAAGATGACGACGGGCTCGTCCGGTTCAAGCGGAAGGACCTTGTCCACGGCGCTGTGCGCGGTCAGGCCGGAACAGGCCAGCGTGGCAGCCCAACTCGGGTCGATGCCCTCGATGTCCACGAGGTACTTCTCATCGGGCACGAGGATGTAGTCGGCGTAGCCGCCGTGGCAGGCCACGCCCAGGTTCTGTCCGGCAGCACAACGGTTGTCGTGGCCTTCGCGGCATTGGCGGCATTCACCGCAACCGATCCACGGGTAGATCAGGCGCACGTCGCCCGCACGAACGGATGCCACGTCCTCCCCCACCTGTTCGACGACGGCGACCACCTCGTGGCCGAGAACCATCGGATACTCGATGCCGCGGTCCTTCATGCTCATATGCCCGCGGCTGCCCAGGTCGTATCCGCCGGCACGCAGGTGGGTATCGGTGTGGCAGACGCCGGCCCGCGTGACTTTCAGGAGTACCTGCCGGCCCGCGGGGCTCGGGGTCGGAATTTCCAGGTCATGAATGGTGGTGTCGTCGGGGAGGACGGCGAATGCATGCATAGCGGGAGCACCTCGTTCATTGTGGCAATCAGAGTCTCCCTTCATCATGTCGAACTCTTTCAGAACCTTCCAATACCAAATCCGACGCCGATTGGGCGGCTTTGGGGTATCAATCGGATCGGAGCGCACAGTGTTTCACATTGGAACACATGTGGGCTGGAACACACGCCTACCTTTGATCTAAACGCCGCGGCGGCCATCACATTGGGGGACGGTCGCAGCGAGCAGGACACAGAACAAGTCAAAGGAGACACCATGACCACCAATGTTGCCGAACAGCACGGCGTGACTTCCGCCGGCCTCGAGGGCCAGGACGTGCTGCGCGACCTGTACGCCGATTGGGCCCAGATCATGGCGACGACGCCGGACCTGACCATGCGCCTGTTCCGCGCCATCTTCGACGAGTGGCACCAGCCCACCGTCGAGCCGGAGGGTGTGACCTACCGCGAGGACACTATTGGCGGCATTCCGGGCATCTGGTGCCTGCCTGAGGGAGCGGACAAGGCCAAGGTGCTCCTGTACACGCACGGCGGCGGATTCGCCGTCGGCTCTGCCTCCAGCCACCGCAAGCTGGCCGCCCACGTTGCCAAGGCCCTCGGCTCCGTCAGCTTCGTGCTTGACTACCGCCGCGCCCCCGAGTTCCAGCACCCTGCCCAGGTCGACGACGGCGTGGCCGCCTTTGATGCGCTCGTGGAGTCCGGCATCGACCCGCAGGACATCACCACCATCGGCGATTCCGCCGGCGGCAACCTTGCCATCGCCATCGCCCTGGCCCGCAAGGAACAGGGCAAGCAGGGCCCCGGCCAGGTCATCGCCTTCTCCCCCTGGCTCGACATGGAGAACAAGGGCGAAACCCTTGTCACCAATAACGACACCGACGCCCTGATCACCCCGGAACTGCTCGAAGGCATGATCACCGGAGTCCTTGGCGGCACCGTTGACCCGACGTCGCCGCTGGCGAACCCGCTGCACGCCGACTTCACCGGCTTCCCGCGCCTGTACGTCACGGCCGGCAGTGTCGAGTCGCTGCTCGACAACGCCACCCGCCTGGAGGAGCGCGCCCAGGCTGCAGGCGTCGATGTCACCCTGTCCATCGGCGAAGGCCAGCAGCACGTCTACCCGTTCCTGGCCGGGCGCTCCGCCCTTGTGGCTGAGGAGTTTGGGAAGCTCGCCGCCTGGTACCGCAAGTAACGACCCGCCCCCAACCTTCACCATTTCTTACCCCGCTTCAGAACGACAAAGGAGTCTGCCATGACTGCACAGACCACTACCCACACCGTTGACGCCGTCGTCATCGGTGCCGGATTCGGCGGCATCTACGCCGTCCATAAGATGCACAACGAGCTGGGCCTCACCACGGTCGGCTTCGATAAGGCAGACGGCCCCGGCGGCACCTGGTACTGGAACCGCTACCCGGGCGCCCTCTCCGACACGGAAAGCCACGTCTACCGCTTCTCCTTCAACCGCGACCTGCTCCAGGACGGCACCTGGAAGCACACCTACGTCACCCAGCCCGAGATCCTCGAATACCTTGAAGACGTCGTCGACCGCTTCGACCTGCGGCGCCACTTCCGCTTCGGCACCGAGGTCAAGTCCGCCGTCTACCTCGAGGATGAGGGTCTGTGGGAGGTCACCACCGGCGGCGGCGCCGTGTACCGGGCCACCTACGTCGTCAACGCCGTCGGACTGCTCTCGGCCATCAATCTCCCCAAGCTGCCGGGCCTGGACACGTTTGAGAGCGAGACCATCCACACCGCCGCCTGGCCCAAGGGCAAGGACCTCGCGGGCCGCCGCGTCGGCGTGATCGGCACCGGTTCCACCGGCCAGCAGGTCATCACCGCCCTGGCACCGGAGGTGGAGCACCTGACTGTTTTCGTCCGCACCCCGCAGTACTCCGTCCCGGTCGGCAAGCGCCCGGTGACCGCGCAGCAGATCGACACGATCAAGGCCGATTACGACCGGATCTGGTCGCAGGTCAAGAGTTCCTCCGTGGCCTTCGGCTTCGAGGAAAGCACCGTGCCGGCGATGAGTGTCTCGGAGGAAGAGCGCCAGCGCGTGTTCGAGAGGGCCTGGGAATACGGCGGCGGCTTCCGCTTCATGTTCGAAACCTTCGGCGACCTCGCAACGGACGAGGACGCCAACGAGGCCGCAGCCTCCTCATCCGCGGCAAGATCGCCGAGGTCATCGAGGATCCGGAGACGGCGCGCAAGCTTACGCCGACCGGCCTCTTCGCCCGGCGCCCGCTGTGCGACGACGGGTACTTCCAGGTCTTCAACCGGCCGAACGTGGAGGCCGTGGCCATCAAGGAGAACCCCATCCGCGAGGTAACCGCCAAGGGTGTGGTGACCGAAGACGGCGTGTTGCACGAACTGGACGTGCTTGTCTTTGCCACCGGGTTCGACGCCGTGGACGGCAACTACCGGCGCATGGAAATCCGCGGCCGCAACGGCCTGAACATCAACGACCACTGGGACGGGCAGCCGAGCAGCTACCTGGGCATCTCCACGGCCAACTTCCCCAACTGGTTCATGGTGCTGGGCCCCAACGGCCCGTTCACGAACCTGCCGCCGAGCATTGAGACCCAGGTCGAGTGGATCAGCGACACGATCGGGTACGCCGAGCGCAACGGGCTGCGTGCGATTGAGCCGACGCCGGAGGCCGAGGCCGAATGGACCGAGACCTGCACCCAGATCGCCAACATGACGGTGTTCACCAAGGTCGAATCATGGATCTTCGGCGCGAACATCCCGGGCAAGAAGCCCAGCGTGCTGTTCTACCTGGGCGGCCTGGGCAACTACCGTGCCGTCCTGGCCGACGTCACCGCCAACGGATTCCGCGGCTTCGAGCTGAAGTCGGCCGACGCGATCGCGGCCTGACGCCACATCCCTAGCCGGGGACGGCCGGTGCCATCGAACCGATGGCGCCGGCCGCCCGCCTTGACCACAAAGGAGAACCACCCATGGGTGTGTACACCACCATCGACCCGGCCACCGGGGACGAGACCGCAGAGTACCCGGAGATCTCGGATGCCGAGCTGAACGATCTGATCGGACGCAGCGCGGCTGCCTACCGCTCCTGGCGCACGACGCCGCTGGAGCAGCGCCGTGCCGTCCTCACCCGGGCCGCAGAGATCCAACGGGAGCAGTCGGACGAACTGGCCAAGCTCCTCACCCTCGAAATGGGCAAGCCGATCGCGCAGGCCAAGGGCGAGGTGGAGTTGGTTGCCTCGATTTACCAGTACTACGCCGACCATATGGAGGAATACATGGCGGACGAGCCCCTCAGCATCACAGGGTCCGGCACCGCCGTCGTTCGCACCGAGCCAATCGGCCCTCTCGTGGGGGTCATGCCCTGGAACTTCCCCTACTACCAGGTGGCACGTTTCGCCGCCCCGAACATCGCACTGGGCAACACGATCATCCTCAAGCACGCGCGGAACTGCCCGCAGTCCGCCCTGGCCATCGAGCGGGTCCTGGATGAGGCCGGGTTGCCCGCGGGCGTGTACCTCAACGCCTTCATCTCCTCTGCGCAGGTCGCGGATGCCGTTGCGGATCCGCGCGTCCAGGGTGTCTCGCTGACCGGGTCAGAGAAGGCCGGTTCCGCCGTTGGTGAGGTCGCCGGCCGGAACAGGAAAAAGTGCGTCCTGGAACTCGGCGGCTCGGACCCGTTCATTGTGCTTGACGACGCCGATGTCGACGCGGCGGCCGCCGTCGCCGTCGTCGGCCGGCTCAGCAACGGCGGGCAGGCCTGCACGGCCTCTAAGCGCTTCATTGTGCAGGACAGCGTGTACGACGAATTCGTTCGGAAGTTCCTCGACGGGATGGCCCGTTGGGAGGCCGGCGATCCGACCAGCCCGGAGACGAAGCTCGGACCGCTGGCGTCGACCGCGGGAGTCGAGGAACTGGACGAGCTGGTCCACGAGGCGCTGTCCCGTGGCGCCGAAATCCTGCTGGGCGGCAACCGGCCGGAAGGGGCCGGGGCCTACTACCCGGCCACCGTCCTGACTGGCGTCACACCCCAGATGCGCGCCTTCAGCGAGGAGCTGTTCGGCCCGGTGGCGGTCGTCTACCGTGTCGGGTCCCTGGATGAGGCGATCGACCTGGCCAATAACTCCCCGTTCGGCCTTTCATCCAGCGTCTTCACCTCGGACGCGGACAAGGCCAACCGGGTGGCGGAGGAGCTGGAAACAGGCATGGTGTGGATCAACAGCACCAGCAAGAGCTCGCCGGACCTGCCGTTCGGCGGCGTCAAAGGTTCCGGGGTCGGCCGCGAGCTTGCCAAGTACGGTTTCAACGAGTTCGCCAACAAGAAGCTCGTGCGAAACCCGCAGGGGCGACAAGTTAAAGAGGGATAGCCACATGGCCACAGATCGCTTCCAGCGCGGCCTCGACCGCATGAAGGAGCTCGTCTCCGCCGAGCACACCAACACTTTCGACCACGTCAAGCTCGTGGAGTCCTACAAGACTCTGGATGCGGACTTGTCCGACTACATCGTCTCCTTCGCCTTCGGAGACATCTACTCCCGAAGCAGTCTGACCCAGCAGGAGCAGACGCTCGTCACCATCTCCACACTGGTCGCCCTGGGCACCGAGCCCCAGTTGAAGCTGCACATCAATACGGGTTTCAACGTGGGCCTGACCAAGGAGAAGATCGTCGGTGCCCTGATCCACTGCATCCCCTACATCGGGTTCCCGCGCGTGCTCAACGGCCTGAGCCTCGTCAAGGAGGTCATGGCAGAGCGGGGTCTCGCCCCGGGTTCCTCCACAGACTGAGGCGGTTCCCCGACCCGGCGTCCCGTGACGCCTGCCGATCTTGGCCGGCAGCTCGATGTCGCGCCATTTCGGCGAGGCATCGTCTCTCACAACCTCCTCCCTCACAACTAAGGAACGCTCATGCATTTGGTAATTGGACTCGGGCCCATCGGCGGGAACATCGGCGCACGTCTCGCCGAGCTGGGAGAAAAGGTCTACGGCTACGACTTCAACACGGAGCGCGTCCGCGAGTGGTCGGAGGAGAACAAATCGCCGGCTGGCGTCGACCTGGCCGCAGTTGATTGGCAGTCGGTGAGCAGTGTCCACATTGCGGTGCGGTTGGCCGACCAAGTCTCGTCGGTGTTCCAGGCGCTCCAAGACCACACGGAACAGCCATTGACGATTTTCGTCCACACGACGCTTGCACCGGAAGATGCCCGGAAGATCTTTTCCTCGGCCCCCGGCTCGTGGCGCGCGTTCGAGGCACCGGTGTCAGGCGGACCCCAGGGTGCACGCCAAGGCACCATGACCATCTTCCTCGGCGGACCTGCCACAACAGATGCAGAGGACAAGCTGTTGGCCGACATCTCGGGCCGCGTCTTTCGGATGGAGTCGTACGGTCAGCCGGCCCTGGTGAAACTCCTCAATAACGCGCTGGCCACCTACAACCTGGCCGCCACGGCACGGATGCTCAATCTGGCGACGCAGCTCGGAGTGCCAGCCAAGGGCCTCTTTGAGGTGATTGGCGTGTCCACCGGCCAGAGCTGGATGAGTGACAACTTCACCGACGTCCAGTACGACCTGCTGCTCAAGGATGTAGGACTGCTCCGCGGCGAGATCGGTTCACTGCCCGCCGCAGATCTCAACGACGACGTCGAACAGGTGATTCTTCAGGCGCGTGCGAAATTGGGCACCGTGACCACCAGCTTGCCCGTAACGGACCCGTCCTCCATGTCCTGGTGCGCCTGCACGATGTCCTCGAGCGTGTAAATCCTGCCGATCGGGACGGTGACCTGCCCCGATGCGACAGCGTCCAAAAACTCCTGCAGGACAGCAGAGGGCAGGTCCTTGGCCCCTCCGGAGTACGCGGTGAGCCGGACACCATTCGGGATGTAGCCAATGGGGTAGAAGTCCGGCACGATCCACTGGTCCGAAAGCATGCCGGTGAAGCACACTGTCCCATGGACGGCGGTGGCACGGAGCGTGTCGCGCAGTGTCGGGGCTCCAACGAGCTCAACGGCGCCGCTGACTCCTTCAGGGAAGATCGTCCGAACCTCATCAGCGATACTTCCAGCGTCGATGATGACATGGTCTGCTCCGACGTCGAGGAGCGTTTGTGTCTTGTTGGGGTTCCTGGTGGTGGCCAGGACCGTGATGCCGCGGCGCTTCGCCAAGACGATGAGAGCAAGCCCGATGGAGGATGTGCCGCCCCTGATCAATAGGCCGCTGCCCCGTGCGGCGTTGACGCCAACCGTCAGCGAGCCGTAGGCGGTCTGCAGCATTTCCGGAACCGCACCCAAGGTGGCCCAATCAAGGGTGCTCTCGAACGGGATGACGCTCGAGACAGGCACCGAAGCGTACTCGGCGTATCCGCCGTCGAAAGTCCGCCCCATGCCGCCCATCAACGCAGCGACCTGGGTCCCCACGGGAAACTCTCCTCCGGGGGCGTCAACAACCACACCGGCCGCCTCGATGCCGGGAATGCGGGGAAAAGACCCGAACGAACCCATTCCGCGGCGGAAATGCAGCTCGGAACGGTTCAGGCCGAAGGCGCGGACCTTGATGAGGACCCACCCGGGTTTGGGAACTGGCCGGGGCACATCCCGTATTTTGAGGGCGTCCGGTGCTCCGGGCCCGTCCAGGACGACGGCGCGCATCAGTTCAGGCATGGTCCTTCACTCCTTTTAAGTCGGCGTCAGCTGTGGCGAGCGGTGCTACTGCGAGGGGCGCGGGTTGTTCGCCGCGCGGTGCCGCGGTCTCAGGTCCGCGCCGGATGGCCGGAATGGCAGCGAGGGCAACGACTGCGATCAGCAATCCGGGCACCAGCGGCCAGCCCGTCGATTCCGTGAGGGTCTGCACTGCGTACGGGGCAATGCCGCCAAAGATCGTTGTGGCGACAGTCCCGCCGATTGCTAAAGCCGTCAGGCGGCCCCTGACATCGAACTGCTCCGGGATTGCTGAGGCTCCGACTGCGCTGAGGCTGCCTGCGAGACAGGCAAGGACCACTGCCGCCGCTACCGCCGCGCCTACGGTTGATTGGCTGGCCGCAGTGAACATCGGGACAGGCAGAACAACCGCCGCAACGGCAAGGACCAGCAGCGTTGCACGCCGCCCGTACCGGTCAGACAGCCAGCCTGCCACAGGGGAAGCAAGAACGACGGCGACGGCCGCGAGCGTCGCCAGCCCAAGTGCGGAAGATTCGCTCCAGTTCCGGACCGATATCAGGTACGTCGGGAGATAGATGATGCCCACGTAATAGGCAGCAGAGCACAGTCCCGAAATGATGAACGTACGGACGATGGCCCGCCACTGCCGCCGCAATACACTCGGCAACGGCTCCTGCCGCGCCTTAAAGCGGCTTTGCAGGAACAGCGGCGTCTCCGGCAGTGCGGACCTGAGAGCCAGAATCAGCCCGGCAAGTACCCCGCCCACAATGAACGGGATCCGCCAACCCCACTGTTCGACCTCGGGTGCAGATAATGCCGTCACTGTCAGGGCAGAGACACCGGCAGCAAGCAACGCGCCAACTTCGCTCGCGGAAGCCGCCAACGAAGTGACCAGGCCGCGATTCCTGGCACGGCTGCTCTCCAGGAGATAGGTCATGACGCCCGTGTATTCACCGCCAACAGAGAACGCCATGAGGCATCGAAGCGCAAGGAGCCACACTGCTGCCGATTCGCCGACTTGGGCATGGGTGGGCAATGCGGCCATCCCGGCTGTGGCCAGGAACATCAAAGCCATGGACGCCAGAAGGACCGGGCGCCTCCCCCAGCGATCACCCACATAGCCGAACACCAGACCACCAACGGGCCTCAGCAAATAGGAAACAGCAAACGTCGCCAGTGTCATGACGACGCCCGTCGGACTGTCCCCAAAGAAGACCCGGGACAGCACGGAGCTCAGGTAGAGGAACAGTGTGAAGTCGTACCACTCCACAACGGTCGAGACCACGGCAATGGCAAGGCGGCCACGGGAAATACCCGGCTTGGATGTACCGGGGACAGGCGATGACGGCATGGACAGGTCCTTCGAAAACGAATGCAGGACGGCCAGCATATACCTCGAAACGAGGTATATGCGAGCGAATACCTCGTTTCGACATATAAGCGTCATGTAGCATGGCGTTCGTGCTGGAACTGATGATTTTGGGTTTCCTCGCGGAGGGCCCGCTCCACGGCTACGAACTTCGCCGGAAAATGAACGAACTGTACGGCTTCGCCCGTGAAATCAGTGATGGAAGCCTGTACCCCGCCATTCAGCGCCTCATCAAATCGGGGTCAGTTGTCCGCCGAATCGAGAAGGGCCGTGCCGCCCAGCGCCACACGCTCGAACTCACTCCGGAGGGCAGGAAAGACCTCGAGAACCGCCTGCGCACAGCCTCAGCGGGCGACATTACGGACCCCGGGCGGTTCATGGTGATCCTCGCGTTTCTGTCGCAGCTTCCCGACGTGAAAGAGCAGCACGAGGTACTTCGGCGGCGACTTCAGTTCCTCGAAGCCCCTGCAAGCTTCTTCTACGAAAATGGCCGGCCCTTGCGCCGGGCCGAAATAGAGGACGTCTACCGCAAAGGAATGGTCACGATCGGCCGGGCCGCCAGCCGCGCGGAAATCGCCTGGATCCGGCAATCCCTCGATAACGCTTATTCAGCCTGACATACCAAGATTGCCGAAGCAGGAGCACTCACGGAGTACCCCGAAGGATCAGTCCGGCCGCTGAGGCTGGACCACTTTTCCGCCGACTGGCGCGACGTCATTCCATCCATCGGCGTTCCTTCATGGGTCGCCACCGGCCGCCATTCACCCGGCTTCCCGCTGGAGGGCATGCAGTGGTTTGCGGACACCTTGCCCGACGCCACACTGACCGTATTCGAGAACGGCGGCCATTGCCCTCACTGGAACGAACCCGAGATTTCAACCGTGAACTGCTTGCTTTTCTGGAGAAGGCCGGGAACAGGTAATCACCTGATGGTTTCGAGGAGGTCTATCGCCTTGGAAGCCGGCGTCAGAAAATAGAAGTGCGCCCAAGATCCGGCATTCATTCGTTCGGGGTATCAATACGGACCGAAATAGGTATTTCCCTCCGATCAATCACGCGGCATACCGTAGAAGCATCCCCAACGTATCCCCGGATGCGGTCGCGACGACGCCTCTCCGGCAAACATGACATAGGAGTCATCATGAGCGTTGAAACCCCCCTCCCCCGCTCCGAAGCGACCGGTACCGCCGCCGAGGCCGGCGCCGGGGCCACAGCCCGCTTCCGCGCCAACAAAACCTCTGCGACAGTCTCCTCCCAGGACCGCGTGGCACGCCTGGCTGGACGCGTCATCAAGGCCATCAACGACACTGTCCTGGAAGAGAAAGTCTCTTACGACGAATACAACGCGTTGAAAGCCTGGCTGATCAAGGTCGGTGAAGACGGTGAATGGCCGCTGTTCCTCGACGTCTGGGTCGAGCACTCCGTCGAAGAAGTCGCAAATGAAAACCGCCACGGATCTAAGGGCACCATAGAGGGCCCGTACTATGTGCCCGACTCGCCCACACAGCAAACCCCGGCCACCTTGTCCATGCGGGACGCCGAACCCGGTACGCCGCTGCAGTTCCGAGGACAGGTTACCGACGTCGACGGCGTGCCGCTGAAGGGCGCCAAGGTGGAGGTCTGGCAGGCGGACGACCTCGGCTTCTATTCACAGTTCGCCCCTGGCCTCCCCGAGTGGAATCTCCGCGGTACCGTCCTGGCCGACAACGAAGGCCATTTCCAGATCAACACAATCCAGCCTGCCCCATATCAAATCCCGACCGACGGTGCCTGCGGGCAGCTCATCGCGGCTGCCGGCTTGCACGCCTGGCGCCCGGCACATCTTCATTTGAAGGTCTCCGCCCCCGGCCACCAGTTGATCACGACTCAGCTGTACTTCCCCGGCGATCCACACAATGCGGACGACATTGCCTCGGCCGTCAAGCCCGAGCTCATGCTCGACGTTCAGGAACGCGAAGATGCTCCGGGCCGCGTCACAACCTATGACTTCCGGCTCGACCCCGACGCCTGAGGACGCCCCCTACAGCCAACCGGGTGCGGTAACCGCATCCCAAGGAATAAGAACCGAACGGTCCACTGCGGGGTCCGGCGTCGGCGCCCCTCACATGTTGGGCGCTGCCTCGGACCTCGAATAACAAGGAGATTAATAGATGGCAGGACGAGTTGACGGCAAGCGGATCCTTATCACGGGCGCGGGAAGCGGCATGGGGCGGGCTGTTGCCCGGCGTCTGGCCGCAGAAGGGGCAAAGCTTACAATTTTCGACCTCAACGCCGAGGCAGCCGCAGAAGCAAGCGATGAAATCACATCGGCGGGCGGAACAGCGATCGCGGCTTCAGGAAATGTCGTGGAAAGAGAAGACGTCGCAGCCGCAGTCTCCGCGGGAGTGGAGGCCTATGGCGGCCTGGACGTGATGTTTTCCATCGCCGGCATCATCCGTCCCATGCACTTCCTGGACGTGACCGAGGAGAACTGGCGTTCGACGCTCGACGTGAACGGCCTCGGGTCATTGATCTGCCAGCAAGAGGCCGCCAAGCAGATGATTTCCCAAGGCACTGGCGGCAAGCTGGTTCTCACCTCTTCGATCGCAGGCCGCCAGGGCTACCCGAACTTCGCGCCGTACTGTGCGAGCAAGTTCGCCGTCAACGCCCTGGTACAGGCGGCAGCACGGGCACTCGCTGAGCACGGCATTACGTGCAACGCCTTCGCTCCCGGCGTCGTCGACACACCGCTATGGCGCAAACTCGACCTGGACATCATGGAACTTGGGGACACCTCGGCACCCGGGCAGGCCTTCGCTGAGTTCTCGGGCGGGATTCTCGCCGGCCGTGCCGGGACGCCTGAGGACGTGACCGGCACGGCCCTCTACCTCGCCTCAGCCGACTCCGACTACATGACCGGCCAAGTTGTCATGATCGACGGCGGGATGGTCCTCGTCTGAGGAACGCAACCATACGGCTCTAGAGAGATCCACCATTCGAAGCACCCCCGGAGAGCCTCCGGGGGTGCTTTACCTGTTAAGGCTGCGGCATGACCTGATAGCGGACTCCGCCGTCTTCGGAATCAGATCGACCCCTCGCCCGTGTCGAGTCCAAGCAGGCGCAGTTTCCGATAAAGGGTGTTCCGCCCTATACCCAGCAGCGCGGCAGCCTCGGATTTGTTGCCTCCGGCGGCGTCCAGGGCTCTGATGATCGCCCCTCTCTCCGCCGTCTCGATAAGGTTCAGGTGACGTCGCGGCGGCGCCTGCTGCACATGTTTTGGCAAATGCCGACGTTCGATGACCGAACCGTTCACCTGGCCGACCAGGCCCGCCACAGTGTCGGCAAGTTCGGCGATATTACCGGGCCAGTTCCACTGGACCATGGACTGCAAAGCAGCCGGCGAGATAGTGTGCCGCGATTCCGGGTCAACGACGTTGAGGATGGCCTTGACCAGTCCGGGGATCATTTCCGGGGTCAGGGCCAGGGCGTCCGTACGCTTGGCAGGTCCGATGGTGTCGATCAGCGCCTGAACAGCCAGCGCAGCCTGATCGCGCGAGGATGTGAGCAGGAGGCAGCTGGCGCGCTGTCCAGCGGTCCGTGCTTTCCGGTGCGCATCCACAAGGCTGGCCAGATGGACAACTTCCTGCTCGGCGATCTCCTCTACGCGCCGGATGAGCACGTCCGTGCCACCTGCCAGGAAGTCCGCCATGGCCGTCCACGGTGTAGCCGCCTCGGCGGAAACAACAAACACTTCAAGACGCGCCGTGCTTCCCTGCCCGGTGCGGAGTCCCCGGGCTGCTGTCGCCCTCCCGGAACCACGCGGTCCATCAACGAGCTGGACGGCAGCGTCCGGCCGGCTTGGTGCCGGCGCCTCCGTGCCCACACTCGGGGTCCGGGAAGGCAAAGCCAGTCCAGGACGGCGATCCGAAGCGTCATTCAGATCCGAGAAGTGCACAACGTAGTGCTCGCGCGGCCCATCCACCACCCTCCGTGCCGTGACCTCAATCGGGGTGCCCTCCAGTGCGCGACGCAGGGTGCTGCTGGAGGACCAGTCGTAGGAGTTGAGCAGTTCCCAGAGCATCACGTGCGATGCAACGCTGACGTAAGGCAACCCCGGCGTGTTGGCCAGGATTGACTCGTGGTTCATCACCACTGTGGGGCGTTGCGAGCTGCTGAAGCGCATGAAAGACATGGCAAGGGCGAGGTCTTCAGGCCGGGACGACGCCCGGAACCTCTCCTCGATTTGTTGGCTGATCTCCCGGGTGAGGGACAGCATGATGGGGTTCGCTGCCTCGGACGGGCCTGCCAGCGCTACCGAGCCGACTACCAGGCCACTGGGTGAATACACGGGCGCAGCCGCGCACGCATTCACCGCCAGAGCGTCGCTGTAGTGCTGGCTCCCCTTTACGAAGACAGGTCGCCTCTCGACCATCGACGTTCCCAGCCCGTTCGTTCCGATCGCGTCCTCGGAATAGTCGAAACCCTCCGCTGCGTGCACGCCATCAAGGCGCCGACGCTCACTGCTGTCACTCGTCCGTCTGGCAACGATGCTGCCCCCGCGGTCGCTGAGGAACAGCGTGGTCCCCGTGTCAGCAAGCTGATGCTGCCAGCGGTCGAGGACGGGGACGGCAGCCCGGCACAGCAGGGAATCCGTGTCCACGTCCTGATAGCGCTGCGGCGGGGCAGTACTTTCGACGGCATTGCTGAGCGACCGGCGCCAGCTTCGAACAATCAGGTCCGGCACGACATCGTCGGTACTGAAGTGGCCAGTCAAGCCAACACGAATCAACTGCTCCCGCGCTTCCCGTACGGGATCGGACATATCTGCCCCTTTGCAATGTCGGGCCGTCCACCCGGTTGTCGGCCAATCGGTACTCATCAGCGGTGGGAATTATTGCTGAGCAGGTATCAACCGCGGCGTCACGGGCTGAACGCAAGTGTTCCAAATCGGTACACCAGGTCCTGGTTTTGCCACCACAGACTGGTGATTACGAAGTGAATTATCTCACAGAGCCCTATTAGTCGGAGGAACAGACATCATGGACAACGCCGTCCCCGGGAAGATCCACCAGCTCGACGCACTCGTCGTTGGAGCAGGCTTCGGTGGAATCTACATGCTACACAAACTGCGCAACGAGCTCGGTCTCGACGCCGTGGCGATTGACCGCGCCGGAGGCGTGGGCGGAACCTGGTACTGGAACAAGTATCCGGGCGCCCTCTCGGACTCTGAGAGCTTCGTCTACCAGTACTCGTTCGATCGCGACCTCTACCACCAGACTCCGTGGACCACGAAGTATGTGCCCCAGGCGCAGATTCTGGCGTACCTGAACGGCGTCGTTGACCGGTACAGCCTGCGCGAACACATCCAGCTCGAAACCGGCATGACTGACGCTGAATTCGACGAGACCGCCGGCACGTGGACTGTCCGGACCGACCGGGGCGTCACATTCCAGTCCCGGTTCCTCGTCACCGGCCTCGGCCTGCTCTCGGCCACCAATCTTCCAAAGTTCCCCGGCATGGAAACCTTCCAAGGCAGGCTGGTGCACACAGGCGCCTGGCCGGAGGACCTGGACCTCGCAGGCAAGCGGGTGGGTGTCATCGGCAACGGTTCCACCGGCAACCAGGTGATCACCGCCACCGCCCCGGTGGCAGCTCATCTGACATCCTTCCAGCGCACACCGCAGTACAGCGTGCCGGCCGGCAACCGCCAGCTTACCGCGCAGGAACAGCAGGCCCACCGGGAGAACTTCGAGTCCAACTGGGAACAGGTACGGAACTCGTCCGTCGCCATGGGCTTCGAGGAGAGTGCCCTTCCGACGTTCAGCGTCTCCCCGGAAGAGCGCGAACGGATTTACCAGCAGACCTGGGAGGAAGGCGGAGGGTTCCGCTTCATGTTCGAAACCTTCTCTGATATCGCCACCGACCCGGACGCCAACGAAGAGGCAGCGAAGTTCATCCGCCGCAAGATCGCCGAAATCGTCAAGGACCCGGAAACCCGCCGCAAACTGACGCCTACCGATCTCTACGCCCGCAGGCCGCTGTGCGATTCGGGCTACTACGAAACGTTCAACCGTTCAAATGTCTCCCTCGTTAACGTCAAGGAAAACCCGATCGAGGAAGTGACGGAACAGGGCATCGTCACGGCTGACGGCAGCCTGCACGAACTTGACGTTCTTATCTGTGCAACGGGTTTCGATGCCGTGGACGGCAATTACGTGCGGGTCAACATCCGAGGCCGCGCGGGAGAAACGCTTAAGGAGCACTGGGCCGACGGCCCGACCAGCTACCTCGGCATGGCAACCAGCGGTTTCCCCAATATGTTCATGATCCTGGGCCCCAACGGACCCTTCACCAACCTCCCGCCGTCAATCGAGGCGCAGGTCGAGTGGATCAGCGAAACCATCAGCCACGTCGCGACCTCCGGCACGAGCTGGATCGAAGCCAAGTCCGAAACCGAAACCGCCTGGACCGAGACCTGCTCGGATATCGCCCACCAAACCCTCTTCCCACAGGCCGCCTCGTGGATCTTCGGGGCCAATATTCCTGGCAAGAAGCGCACCGTCATGTTCTACCTCGGTGGCATCAAGCAGTACCGTTCCATCCTCGCCGACGAGGCCTCGAACCAGTATCCGAACTTTATGACCGATGCCGACGCGCTGACACCGGCCTGACCAGCACCAGAGCCGCAAGCCCGGGAAGGACAGCAGGCGATGCCGTTCTTCCCGGGCTGCCCACAGCAAGGATGAAAGACTTTCAATGAAGAAATATGCAACAGTCGACCCCACCAGCGGCAATGTGGTGCAGGAGTACGACAGCATGACCGACGCCGAGGTGGCAGCCTCCCTGTCTCGCTCCCACGCTGCCTACCGGTCTTGGCACGCAACGGACCTTGCCGAACGCTGCGCCCTCTTGCAGCGCATAGCAGACCTTCACCGGCAGCACGCCATCGACCTTGCCAAGCTGATGACGCTGGAGATGGGTAAGCCGATCACCCAGGCTAAGGCCGAAGTGGAACTGTCCGCCGCCATTTACGAGTACTACGCCACTTCCGGCGAGAAGCTGCTCGCTGACGAAGAGCTCGACATCGCAGGCGCCGGCCGGGCGCTGGTGCGCACAGCTCCCATCGGCCCTCTCCTCGGCGTCATGCCATGGAACTTCCCGTACTACCAGATGGCGCGCTTCGTCGCACCCAACCTGCTATTGGGCAACACTGTGCTGCTCAAGCATGCCAGCAACTGTCCGCAACAGGCTCTGCGTATTGCCGAGCTTATCGACGCCGCCGGGGCCCCTGAAGGCGTCTACCAAAACATCTTCGCCACCTCCGACCAGATCGCCGACATCATTGCTAGTCCCGTCCTACAGGGCGTGTCCCTGACCGGGTCAGAGCGCGCAGGCAGCGCCATCGGTTCGCTCGCCGGGCGCCACATGAAGAAGTGCGTCCTGGAACTGGGTGGCTCCGACCCGTTCCTCGTGCTCCCCGACGCCGACATCAAGAAAGCCGCCAGCGCGGCAGCGGCCGGACGCTTCGGGAACGCGGGCCAAGCCTGCACGTCATCGAAAAGGCTCATCGTCGATGCTTCCAACTGGGACAATTTCCTGGAAGAGTTCCTGGCCAAAGCCTCGGAATGGCAAAGCGGAGACCCCATGAGCGAGGACACCCGCCTCGGTCCGATGTCCTCCGCCCAGGCTCGCGCAGAACTCGCCGAACAAGTCGATGACGCCGTGTCAAAGGGGGCGACAGTCCATCTGGGCGGAGTGGTCCCGGAAGGCCGCGGCGCCTATTACCCGGCCACGGTCCTCTCCGGCGTCACACCGGAAATGCGCGCCTTTCGCGAAGAACTCTTCGGGCCGGTCGCCATCCTCTACCGCGTCAATTCAGTGGACGAAGCGATTGAGATGGCCAACGATTCGCCGTACGGGCTCGGCAGCGCGGTGTTCACGGACGACGAGAAGCAGGCGGCCTACGTCACCGACCGCCTCGAGGTCGGCATGGTGGGAATCAACACCACCATAAAGAGCGCCCCGGACCTGCCGTTCGGCGGAGTCAAGAGCTCCGGGATCGGCCGCGAGCTCGGCAAATTCGGACTCAACGAGTTCGCGAACAAGAAACTCATCCGGACCATCTGAAGCTGACCACGACATTTAGGAGGCGCCATGCGCGCAGCGGTGTACTACGGCAAGAACAAACTTGAGATTGAGGACATTCCGGAGCCGTCCCCGGGCGAAGGCCAGGTGAAGATCAAGGTCAGCCGCAACGGGATCTGCGGCACCGACCTCCACGAGTACTACGACGGGCCGATCTTCATTCCGCCAACCGACCCTCACCCGCTCACAGGCCGATGCATGCCCTTGACGCTGGGCCATGAGTTCTCGGGTCTGGTGACAGAAGTGGGCAAGAACGTCACGGATGTCCACGTGGGTGACCGCGTCGCCGTCGAGCCCATCTACCGCTGCGGCGAGTGCCGTCCATGCCGGACTGGTGCGTATAACCTCTGCAACGTCATCGGATTCCACGGGTTGATGGCGGACGGGGGCATGGCCGAATACACGGTCGTGCCTGTCAACCAGGTGCACAAACTCCCCGACAACGTGTCGCTTGAGATGGGGGCCCTGGTCGAACCCATGTCCGTGGCCTATCACGCCGCCACCATGGGTGAGGTCAACGACCAGAGCAGGGCGCTGATTTACGGCGCAGGGCCCATCGGCATTGGCCTCTGGTTCGCCCTCCGCGGGATGGGGCTGACCGAAATCGACGTCGTTGAACCATCGGAGACCCGCCGCAGGTCCATCGAGGCACTCGGTGCTCGGACACTGGATCCGAGCAGCCAGGACGTGACCGCTCTCATTGCTGACCGGACCAACGGTGACGGGGTCGACGCCGCCTTCGATGCCGCCGGGGTCGCCCCTGCCGTCCAATCAGCCCTGGAATGCCTCGGCGAACGCCGCCCGCTTGTCAGCGTGGCGATCTACGAGAAACCCCTGCCGACACCCCTCATCAACCTTGTTCTGCGGGAGCGACGCATCCAAGGGACCATCTGCTACACCGGAGCCGACTACTCAGCAGTCATCGACCTGATGGCGAAGGGCCACTACAAAACCACCGGGTGGGTGGAGGACGTCCCTCTCACCCGCGTCATCGAGCAGGGATTCGAACAGCTCCGGGCCGGCCAAAAGATGAAACTTCTGGTCGACCCCGCAAGCTGATCCGCCGCAGTACTCCCCCGGCGTTGACGGCCGAATGCGTAAGCCTGGACCTGCCATTGCAGGTCCAGGCTTTCGGCGTGAAATGGGAGGGGAGGCTGCGGACGAAAGTCACGGAAATAGAATACCTCGAAACGACAGTTGTAGTTTAAAGTAATCTTGACGAATAAGACGCGCATACAGGAGTCACCATGGACACACGCCCCTCGACCTCAGCAAGACCGCTCTGCTACTGGTCGATCTTCAGAACGATAACGTCCATCCGGACGGGGCCTTCGCCTCGTTCGGTGCCGCCGACCACGCAGCTGAACAAGACCTGGTCCCCCACGTTCGCCAACTGCTCGAGTGGGCCCGCAACGAATCCATTCCGGTCATCCACAACCGCATCGTCTTCTACCCGGGCGGTGAATTCGGCGGCAGCAACGCTCCCATCTTCCGGATGATCGGCCCGGAATCGCTCAAGCTCGGCACATGGGGCGCAGATGCACTGGAAGGCTTGGAGGCACGGGCGGACGAACCTGTCCTGATCCGCAATCGGATGAGCAGCTTCAACGGCACGGGCCTGGACATGCTGCTAAGGAATTCAGGTGTCACCACCGTGGTGGTGGCAGGCGTCTGGACCAACATGGCCGTGGAACACACCCTTCGTGACGCTGCGGACCACGGCTACCGAGCCGTCCTCGTCACAGATGCGGCGTCGAGCATCAACGCGGACTGGCACGGGGCCGCGTTGACTTACGCATTGACCAACATCGCCGAGTTCGGGACCACTGACGAAGTTACCGGAGTAGCTGCATGAGCCAATTGCCTGATGCGGCCGTTGCGTGGCAAACTCCGGACAGTCCAGACAAGCCCCTTGTGGTTCTGCTGCATGGGCGAGGATCGCGCGAAACAGACATTCTCGCGTTGGCCGATTACCTCCCGCTCGGTCCGAGCTATGCAGCGGTGCGGGCCCCCATCGCCGAAGGTCCAGGATTTGCCTGGTTCGCCAACCGTGGAATCGGCCGCCCCGTAGCCGAGTCCTTGGTAGCAAACATGGCATGGTTCCGAGACTGGCTGGAAACTGTCGCCCCTGCTGCACGGCCAGTGATTCTCGTGGGGTTCAGCGGAGGTGCCGCCTTCGCCGGAGGCCTCATCCTCAACGATCCGGAACGCTTCGCAGGCGCGGCAATTCTTCATGGAACACTGCCCTTCGACGCCGGCGTGCCCACTACACCGGGCCGGCTCCACGGCACTCCCATGTTCGTTGCCCACGGTGACGGCGATTCAGTCATACCGGCAGAGCTGCTGAAATCCACTTGGAGCTATCTCACCGACGGGTCAGGCGCACAGACAGTGGGCGTCCGCTCGGCCGGTGGACACAGCATTAGCCAAGACGACGTCACGGCCTTGGCGCGCTGGATCACGGACGTGCAGGAGTCCCAAGCAGCGCGTCGCAGAACCATTGGTCACTTATAAGGAATTTATATAACTCATGGCGGCAGCCGAACGCCCAGCCGGGGGCCCGGTCCTGCTGGACGTTCCGGTCACCGGAGGAATCCCGGGAGCAGTTGCCGGAGCCCTTACGCTTTTTGCGGCCGGCAACGCAGACGCCATCGAACGGATACGCCCCGTGCTGGAAACCATGGGAAAGGTAGTCATTTCCGGGCCCAACATCGGTGACGGACAGTCCTACAAGATCGTCAACCAGCTCCTGGCGACCAGCCAGCTGGTGGTAGCCGCAGAAGCCCTTGCCTTCGCCGAACGGCTCGGACTCGATACGGGCAAAGTCTTCGACGCGGTCAAGGGAGGCGCCGGCGGATCCTGGATGCTGGAAAACTACGGTCCCCGGATGCTCGACGCGAACACCGGTGACATCGCGGCACGCGTGGACATCTTCCTCAAGGACGCAGCCCTGGTTGGCGAGACGGCCGAGCGGGTTGGCTTCGAAGGCGGGATGGCCACGGCCACAGTCGCCGTCCTGGAACGCGCCGCGGCCCTGGGACTTGCAGCCCGCGACGCCTCCGCCGTGATCGACGTCTACCGCAAAAGCTGACCAGTGGTCCGCGCTAAATACTGAACGCCCCCACCAGGAGAATCATGGCTCAATGGGCGGGACGATCAAGCATCGCGACAGGATTTGCGAACCCTCGTCTGGCGTTTCGCGCGGCGATGCGATCGGGTGCGCGCTGCCGCTTGGGCCAGCCGCGCCTGGATCAGGAGCAGGCGGGGCACAGCCACGTAGACGGCAGTGGGTACCACCACGAGGGTGAGCGTAAAAGCGCGCAGGACCGGATGCCACCTCGGCGCCAGGGCGGCCAACACCGTCATTCCTATTGCAGCCAGCGGAAAGATCGCCACCCAGGTGACCACGGCCCTTACATGGACGGAAGCCAAGCCGACGATTCGGTGATGATGTGCGTCCGTTTCGTCGGCTGCCAGCGCTTTGCCTTCGTGCTCCACTCAATCTCCAAACGTTTGGTTGGACTTGATGCTACTGAGCAAGAGCCGGCAAAAGCAAACGAACGGTTGGACAAATACTTGACGCTTCAACTTCTTCGGCGTACATTTAGTTGTAGCTTCAAGCATCGCTCCCAAGTAGAACAGAATCTGATGAAAACCCTCCTGGCCCGCATACTCGGAAAGAAGACTCCAATGACCAACCTCACTATCATCGGCAACGGCAACATGGCGCGCGGCATTGCCACCCGTGCCCTCGCTGCCGGCCTCACCGTGCAGATCCTCGGACAGGACGCCGCCAAGGCGCAGGAACTGGCCGCCGAGCTTGGCACCGGCGTCTCCTTCGGTACCACCGCCGACGCTCCGCGGGGCGCTATCGTGGTTCTGGCGGTCCCGTTCGATGCCGCCAAATCCGTGGTCAGCGCCTATGGCGCCGCATTGGCCGGCAAGACCATCGTGGACATAACCAACCCGGTGAACTTGGAGACCTTCGATTCGCTGGTCGTTGAGCCCGGCAACTCCGCGGCCGAGGAAATCGCGAAGGTTGCCCCCGCAGACGCCAACGTGGTCAAGGCATTCAACACGACCTTTGCCGGCACTCTCGTGGCCGGCGAGTCAGGCGGACAGCCGCTGGACGTCTTCATCGCCGGCGACAATGCAGAGGCCAACGCTGCTGTCAGCAGCTTCGTCAGCGGCGGCGGCATGCGCCCCCTGGTGGTCGGTCCGCTCAAGCGAGCCCGCGAACTCGAAGGCTTCCAGTTCGTCCTTATGACCATGCAGGCCAACCCGGAGTTCGCCGACTTCAACTGGGACACCGGACTTCTGGTCACCAAGTAATAACCGGCTGTAGCCAGCCGGCACCAAACTGAGAAGCGGACGACTGCGGGAACTTTCCCGCCGTCGTCCGCTTTCGCATGAAGTGAACGCCAGCCGGAATCCCCGTTCACTCGGGGAAGTCGAACCGCCTACAGTCACGGCCTGCGACGCGAGCACCACGTCAAGCATCGCGCTTGCGATGGCTCCCCCAAGGGTCCGCATCACGGCATTGATGCCGTTCGACGCTGCAGCGGCAGAGGGCGGCGCGTCGCTCATCACCAGTCCATCCCCAGCTGCTGCCCTTCGAGACGCCGAGGAGGACGGCAGCAAACCCCGCCCCGAGCCCGATGGCCCAGACGATGTCGAAGCGTCCTTCGCTCCGCACGGTGCTCGCGGGGATGATCCGCCAGACGAGCACGACTGCGATGGCGGCGAGCAGTGCAGAGAGCATAAAGAGGAGGCGCCAATCGAGGTATTGGGAGACCACTGCCGAGACGGGGAGGCCTACCGAATTGGCCCGGCTCGCGGGAGTCTCGAAAGCCACCGTGTCGCAGCTCGAGTCGGGCAGCGCTAACCCCAGTGTCGAGACACTGTGGGCGATCGGGGATGCGTTGAACGTGCCGTTCGCGCAGCTGGTGGAAGGGCCGGCAACCAACACGACCTTCATCCGGGCCGGCGAAGCTACCGTCATCACCTCCGAAGCGGGTTCGCACTTCACTGCCTTGTTGTCGACCAGCCCACCGAACGCCCGACGTGACATCTATTTCGTCCGGGCCGAACCAGGCTTCCCCAAGATCACACAACCGCACGGACAGGGCGCGGTCGAACACGTCATCCTGATCAGCGGCATCGCCGACGTCGGCCCCGGCGACTCGCCGCAGCGCCTCCAACCCGGTGATTACCTTTCCTATGGCGCCAACACCGCGCACCCTCTTCGACGGGCTCGTGCCGCACACGGCAGCCGTTTTGTTCTCGGAGATCCGCTAGCGCTGTAGGCCATCCCAAAACTTTCGCGGCTACCACGCCCGGGACAAACAGAGGAGGAGAGCGACGGCGGTGGGCACCGCCGTCGTCCTCCCCCTTTTTACACTTTTGCAGTTTCGGGCCTTAGGACCGCTTGAGACTAGAACACAATGACGGGCTTGATCACGGCTCCCTTGGCGGAGTCCTCGAAGCCCCGGTTGATGTCATCCAGGGTATAGTTGCGCATCAGCTTGTCCATGGGGAAACGGCCTTCCTTCCACAACTGAATGAGTTTGGGAATGAACACCTGCGGTACCGAGCTGCCCTGAATGATCGTCTTGAACGTCCATCCTTTGACGAGTGAAAGGCCGATCTCGAACGTGACCTCCGTCCCGGGTTTGGCAGCGCCGACCAACGCCAGGGTGCCCCGGAGGGCGAGAGCGTCGGCTGCCTTGCGGAGCAGCTCCGGGCGTGCGGTCGTGTCCACCACGTAGTCAGCGCCGCGCCCGCCCGTCAAGCGAAGGATCTCGTCAGTCAGGTCGGCTTCCTTCGTGTTGATGACGTCCGTCGCCCCAAGTTCTTTCGCGAGGTTGAGCCTGGAAGTGTGGATGTCGACGGCGATGATACGGGCGCACCCTGCCACGCCACCGGCCATGATGGCCCCAAATCCGACGGCGCCGGTGCCGATGACCACGAGCGTGCTGTTCAGGTCGGGCTTGAGTTCGTTGAGGACCGCGCCGGCTCCGGTCTGGATGCCGCACCCGAGCGGGGCAACGACCTTAAGGGGAACGTCGGAATCGACCCGGACGATGCTTTCCTCGACGACGTTGGCGTACGTCGCGAACGACGACTGGCCGAAGAAGTGGGAGGAAATGACTTCGCCGTCCTTGCTCAGCGCAGTGGTCCCGTCAGGCCTCCGGCCGCCGAAGTCTGCCGCGAAGAGGTTCTCGCAGTACGCCATCTGGCCGGACCGGCAGCGGTCGCATTTACCGCAATAAGCGGCTGCCAGCAGGACATGGTCGCCGGGCCGCACAGTAGTTACCGCATCCCCGATCCCCTCCACGACTCCGGCTCCCTCGTGTCCAAGGACCGCGGGCAACGGTGTGGGATAAACCTGGTCACGCACGATGGCGTCCGTGTGGCACACACCGGAGGCCACCATTCTTACGAGTACTTCATTCGGGCGGAGGTCGTCCAGCTCAAGCTCTTCAATCGTGAGCGGTTGCCGTGGCTCCCGGGCCACGGCTGCGGTTACCTGCATGGTCATGTCTTTCCTTTTCGGATGCGTCGGGCTTGGTATTCAGAACGGGTACTGCTGGTCGGACTGCTCCACCGTGATCCACTTCAGCTCCGTGAACTCGTTGATGACGGCCCGGCCATCGAACCGGCCGTAGCCGCTGTTTTTCATGCCGCCGTATGGAGCCTGGGCCTCGTTCTGCACGGTTGCCCCGTTGACATGCACGTGTCCGGCTTGAATTCGCATGGCAACCTGCAACGCCCGGGTGCTGTCGGCCCCGAAAACGGCGGCCGCGAGACCGTACTCCGTATCATTTGCCACCTGAACTGCCTCTTCGACACCAGAAACGCGAACAACCGTGGTGATTGGTCCGAAAGTTTCCTCATCGTAGATCGACATCTCGGGCCGCACTTTGTCGATGATGGTGGCAGGCATCGAAGCACCGTCGGCACGGTCACCGACCACAAGCTCCGCTCCCTTGGCCAGCGCGTCTTCAATGAGTCCGTTGATCCGCGCGCCCGACTCTTCGCGGATCATGGGTCCGACGACGCAGGCTTCGTCGGTAAGGGGGTCTCCGGCGCTCAACTGAGCTGCGCGTGCTGCGAACTTCGAAACGAACTGGTCGGCGACACTCTCGTCAACCACGAAGCGTTCAGTCGACATGCAGATCTGGCCCTGGTAGAGGAAGGAGCCGAAGACGGCCGCATTGACGGCACCGTCGATGTCAGCATCGTCGAGAACGATGAAGGGTGCCTTGCCGCCGAGCTCAAGCAATACCGGTTTGAGGTGGCGGGCGGCCTTTTCGGCGATGATGCGCCCCACTGCCGTCGAGCCAGTGAAGTTGATCCGGCGAACTGCCGGGTGCGCGATGATGGATTCCACAACCCGGTCCGAGTCCTCAGGTGCGCTTGTCAGGAAGTTGAGAACACCGGCTGGAAGTCCCGCCTCGTGCAGGACCTCTGCAATGATCGCATGGGTCTTCGGGCTGGTTTCCGACGCACGGAAGACTACCGTGTTACCGCAAACGATGGGGTACGCAATGGCCCGGGCCGCAAGCACGCCTGCTCCATTCCAAGGGGCCATGCTGAGAACAACTCCGGCAGGCTGCCGGACAGTCATAGAGAGTGTGCCCGGCTTGTCCGTGGGGAGGGTCTCACCCTGGATCTGGGTGACGAGCCCAGCTGCTTCACGGAACAGCTGCGCCGTGAGGAACACGTTGAACCCGGCCCAGAGTTGTGCTGCACCAACTTCTGACATCATCGTTTCGATGAACTCGGGGCCTCGCCGCTCCATGATTTCTGCGGCCTTCAGCATCACGGCCCGACGTTCGGTGGGGCCGGTAGTTGACCACGTGCTGAATGCCGTTGACGCCGACTCAACCGCATCGAGTGCGTCATCTACCCCGGCTGCCGCACCTTCGGTCACGAGGGCGCCCGTCAACGGGTTCCTCCGCTCGAACGTCTTACCTTCACGGCCGTTACGGGGCTGATTGTCGATGATGAGCTGCGTTTGCATGGGTTTCCTTAGTTGGGTTCTTAGTGCTGGACGGTCCTGATGACTGCCGGGGAGTCGATGGCCGGCCCCGAGTCATCGACTTACCTGTGCCCGGCCTAATGCCGCAGGAATGACTTGATGGCGTCAGCAACGCCCGCGGGATCCAGAACGTGGGCCATGTGACCCTGCCCGGGGAGAATGCTCTCGGTTACGTCCCGCAGTCCCTGCTGGAGGCGTCTGGTTGCACCGACCAGGTGAGCCGGGCTCGCTTCGCCAACAAGCAACAGCGTCGGGACGTCAGTTTCGACATACTCCCGAATGAGGACGTTTGTCCGGTCTATCTCGCTGAGTTCACGGGTCCAGGTGGGGCTGAGCTCAACCATTTCTGGCCATAGCGGCGATGCAGCCAGGGCTTCGGTTTCATCCGGGGAGATTCGCAGAAAGTGGGCGGCGGCTATGCGCATCGCTTTGTCTCCGTTTCCCTCCTCTACTGCTGCTGCGTACTCCTGCAGTGCCGCTCCCGCGGTAGGCGCGTCAACAGGCAGCGGCGGCTCGTAGAGCACCAGCGAGGAAACCGACGCTCCGGTGCGCACGGCCTCGAGTGCGCAGATCGCCCCATAGGAGTGTCCAAGCAGGGCAGATCCCTCACCGGCGAGGTTGAGCACGGCTTTGATGTCGTCGGCTTCGTTGCGTAGAGAGTAGGCGTCGGCGTCGGCGCTGAGTCCACGGCCGCGGCGGTCCATGATGTACACCGTATTGGCGCCGGCCAGTTGCTCGGCCACGGCCAGCCATTGCTCGCCGGTGGAGATGCTTCCATGGACAAGGACGATGGGACTGCCGGACCCTAGCTTGCGAAAGCCGATCAGCGTGCCGTCGAATGATTCCACGGTGTGGTTGCTGATGCGCTGGGTTTTCATGGGAACTCCTTGGTCATTGATCGGTTAATCGTTGTGCGTTGCGTGCACTTCGGTGGTGGCCGCAAATAAAACCGGGCGGGCGCGTTAGTGCGGGATAGCGTCTGTGGAGACAGCCGGCGCAGCAGCCGTGCCCTCACCGGTCTTCGCAGCCTCGGTCTGAAGCCGCGGTACGGAGAGTACGGCGACCACGCCCACTGCTGCCGCGATGGCCCAGACGGAGAAGTTGATGAAGTTGCCCAGCGAGGCGGCGACCAGGACGCCGCCGCCGGAGATGGCCAGGACCGCGCCGATCCGCCCGATGCCCAGCGTTATGCCCAGGGCTGTGGCCCTCGTTGTGCCCGAGAAGTAGGTTGCGACGAAGCCGTTGACCAGGATCTGGGCTCCCACTGAGCCGAAGCCCACGACTGCGACCAGCAGGTACATGATGGGAAGTGGCATGATCCCGGTTCCCATGAGAACCAAAGCGAATCCGGAGCTGGCGAACGAGGTCGCGGTGACCGGCCGGGGGCCGAAGCGGTCGGCCAGGCGGGAGGACACGAGCACGCCCACGACGGCGCCGATGTTGACCGTCAGGAGGAATGTTAGGGAGGAAGCCAGTGAGTATTTGGCGATGACCATGAGTTGCGGCAGCCAGGTGTTCAGCCCGTATACGAGGGTCTGGCCACAGATACCGGCCAGGCAGAAGAGGATCATCGCGCCAAGCAGGCGCCCGGTCAGCAGGGTGCGGAAACGGCCGGCTACGGGTGCCTCGTCCCGTGCCGGTGCTTCGGGTAGTGGTTCCAGCCCGTAATCGGCGGTTATGCGTTCCGCCTGTGCCCGGTCCCCCTTGGCTGCGAGGAAGGCCGGGGATTCGGGAAGGAACTTGAACAGCAGGGGGACAACGGCGAGGAGTGGAACGCCGCCCAGGGCCAGCATTCCCTGGAATCCGAGTGAAGGCAGAAAGGCGAGGGCGAGCAGCGCGGCGAGAATCCCGCCGACGGCGTAGCCGGAGAACATCAGGGCGTTATTGAAGTTGCGTCGGTTCGACTTGGAGAACTCAACGGTCAGGGCGATTGCCGTCGGGATGACACCGCCCAGTCCGAGTCCTGCCAGGAAACGGAACAACCCGAAGAGCCCAGGCGTCGGCGCCCACGCAGTCATGAGCATCAGAAGCGAGAAGGCCGCTATGGAAACCATCATGACCGTCCGGCGGCCGACGACGTCCGTGAGGTACCCGATGAGGATGGCGCCAATGAACATGCCAGCCAACGCATAGCTGCCGATGGCACCGGTTTCCACGGGGGTTAGTCCCCAAGCCTCGTAGGCCAAGAGCTTGGGAACGATTGCGCCATAGACAACCAAGTCGTAGCCGTCAAAGACGATTGCCAGGAAACAGAGAAAGATGACGATGGCCGGCGATTTGACGGGCCGCATCGACGAAGAGGATTGGGGGAAAGCCATGAGGGACTCCAAGTGCTATACACAACGTTGTGGTGTGCCAGAGATGAGGGGATCGATCGTCTGTGATCTGACCCACAATCGAATGTAACATAAATCCGTTGGTCGTCAATAGGTTTGTTGCACGTTTTGTATTGGATGATTTAGACACGCGGTCAAGCACTAGAGGAGCCTTATGCAGTGGAAACCCAGAGCCTTAATCCTGGATCTTTTCGGGGATTACCTTCGCTACGCCGGGGGCGAGGTGCGCCTGGCGGACATCACAGAGCTCCTCGCCGTCTTTGACATCGAGGCGGCCACGGTTCGAGTCAACCTGTCCCGCCTGCGCAAGGAGGGCTGGTTCACCACCCGTCGCGTAGGTCGCGAAACGGTGTACTCCCTCACCCCCCACATGCTGGAGATCCTGAACGAGGGTCGCGAGCGCATCTTCAAACGACGCGAGGAAAACTGGGAAGGCCGATGGACAATGGCCATCTACCAGGTCCCGGAATCAGAACGCGCCGTCCGCGAACAGCTCCGGAAGCAGTTGGCATGGCATGGCTTCGGCCAGTTGTCGCCATCCACGTGGCTGAGCCCCCACGACTTAATGTCCGAGGTCCGCGAAATCGCAGCGGAGTATCCATTGGCCAAAGTTGATGCCCTCTGGTGCGGGACCGGCGACCTGCAGGAGGATCGGGACCTGGCGGCGCGCTGCTGGGACCTTGAGCAGCTCGGCGCCGACTATCAGCAGTTCATCCGGACATATGCAGACTCGAATGACGAGGCTTCAAACGCTGGCAAGGATGGGCGAACGGCCCTTATCGAGCGGATGCACATCATTGGCGACTTTCGCCGCTTCCCTTTCCGCGACCCCTATCTGCCGCGCGAGCTCCAGCCCTCAGGCTGGCCGAGCAGCGAGGCCTACAGCCTATTCGGGGCGGTGCACCGCCAGCTCGGACCAGCAGCCACGGAATTCGTGTCCGGCATCATTGGCCAGCCTGTCGGGCAGGGCCAGGAAGTGGCCTCGTAAAGGCCCGAGTCGCCGGCGGTGAGGAACATGTAACAAATAGTTGACGCCAAGCGCAGATTAGTTACATAATTTGGTGAGAGCTTTTCTCACTGACTTTCCAAACTTTAGAAGGTGGCATCGATGGCACTTCGCGTAGCCTGCATTGGCGGCGGTCCCGGCGGACTGTTCTTCTCAACCCTGTTCAAGCAGACCGTACCCGACGCAGAAGTCGTGCTTTTTGAACGGAACCAGGCCACGGACGCGTTCGGCTTCGGCGTGGTCTTCTCCGACGCAACACTGAATCGGATCAACGACGCCGACCCCGTGGTCCGGGACGGGCTCCGGGATCACGGCACGCACTGGGACGACATCGAGGTCTGGCTCAAGAGCGAGCGTAAGTCCTTCACCGGAAACGGCATGGCCGCCATCTACCGCAAGACCCTCCTGAAGCTGATGCAGGACCGCGCAGCAGAAGTCGGCGTCGACATGCGTTTTGGCCAGTACGTGCCCGAGCTGTCCCAGCTCGATGGCTTCGACCTGATCGTTGGAGCGGACGGCGCCAACTCTTCGACCCGCGAACAGCTCGGGGAGAGCCTGGGCCACACTTCTGAAACCGCCACGGCGAAGTTCATCTGGTTCGGGACCACCTGCAAGTTCAGCGGCCTCACCTTCGTCCACCGGCAAAGCGAATTCGGCAACTTTGCCGTCCACGGCTACCCGATCAGCGATGAGCTGAGCACCTTCATCGTCGAAACCGACGAGGAAACCTGGCGGAAGGCCGGCCTCGACGAATTCGACGCCAGCCAGCCCCCCGGACCCTCCGACCTGAAGACCCAGCGGTTCCTGGAGAAACTGTTCGCCGAAGACATCGACGGTGAGCCGCTGGTGGCCAACAACTCCCGATGGGCGAATTTCCGCACCCGCCGGACCCGTTCCTGGCACAAGGGAAACGTCGTACTGCTCGGCGACGCAGTACACACCGCCCACTTCTCCGTCGGATCCGGCACGAAAATGGCCATGGAAGACGCCATCACCCTGGTCCGGGAAGTCGCTGCACACCAGGATGACCTGGAACTCGCCTTCACAAACTACGAGGCCGAGCGCCAGCCACATGTTGCTAAGATCCAGAACCAGGCCCGTGGCGGACTGAGCTGGTGGGAACATTTCGCCCGGTACTACAACTCGTTCGACCCCACTCAGTTCACCTTCCACTTCTTCTCCCGCAGCATCGACATCGACAAGATCCGCCAGCGCGACCCGGGTCTGGTTGAATCCGCGGAACAGGACTGGCTGGCCAAGCACGGCGACGCGCCGCTGGAGACATCCCTCATTGCCGGATCCGTTGAGTTCGCGGGACGCAAGCTCTCCCTCACACGCCAGGGCGGCCAGCCTTGGTTGACCGGCCCCGGCGGCCGCATTTCGCTGACCACCGTCCCGGCCGACGCCGACGCCACCACCGGACTGCTGCTCACTGCACCGGATGCCGAAGAGGGCCTTGCCGCCGTCTTTGAGCAGCTGCCGGACCGGGCTGCGGCCGTTGTCATCCAGGGCGGCAATCCGTTCACCCGCATCCTCCTCTCCGAGGAAGCCCGGCTTGGTCGCGGCCTGACCAGTGTCATCGTCGATGACCGTGGACCGGCGTCGAACTTGACCCTTGTGCTCTCCGGCCGCGCAGACGCCGTTGCCACCGCCAGCATGGAGGCTACCGATGCATAACCTATCTCCCCTGTTCGCGCCGCGCGGCATCATCGTCGTTGGCGCCTCATCCAGCCCCGACAAGCTCGGCGCAGTCATGGCGCAATCACTGTCCAGTTACCCGGCTCCCGTGGAACTCGTCAACAGCCGCGGCGAAAACGGCATGCACACCAGCATCGCCGACGCCGCAGCCGCGATCCCGGGCGGTCCGGACCTGGCCGTACTCTGCGTACCTGCCTCCGCCACCGCCCAGGCATTGCGCGACAGCGCGGCGAACGGCGCCAAAGCAGCGCTGGTCTGCGCCGGCGGATTCGCTGAAGCCGGCGGCCCCGGTGTCGAATTCGCGCACCAGGTGGAGGATGCCGTCCGTGACACCGGCATCCGGCTGCTCGGTCCGAATACGTCCGGCTTCTTCGTTCCGCGCCGGAACTTGCGCGCCAGCTTCGTGCCCGGCGTCGCGGAACTCGAACCGGGTTCGGTGGCGGTAGTGGCGGCCAGCGGCGGAGTGAACCACGTTCTGGCCTTCCGCCTCCAGCGCTCGGGCGCCGGCGTCAGCCTCGCCGTCGGCATCGGCGCAGGCACCGACATCACAGCACCCGACGTCCTGGACTACCTGATCACCGATGAGCAAACCAAGGCCGTTGCCCTCCATTTGGAAACCGTGACAGACGGACCGGCCCTTATCGACGCCGTCTCGCGCCTCAGCGCCGTCAAGCCGGTAGTCGCCTTGGTGGTTGGCCGCAATGACGTCTCCGAGTTTGCCCAGTCCCACACCGGGGCTCTGGCTACGTCCTGGCGCACCACGCGCGCTGTCCTCAAGCAGGCGGGCGCTGTGATTGTCGACGACGAGAACCAGCTCGTTGCCTCTGTCACCGCCCTTGCCGGGCGCCGGCTTGCGCCGGCGGCAGACCCGGGGGTCGGGCTGATCACGGGGCAGGCGGGCCCCGGGCTACTGATCGCCGACAGCCTCCACACCGCCGGCGTGACGCTGCCCCGCTTGGCGCAGGAAAGCCAGGACGTCATAGGAACGTTGTTGCCGCCGTTGACCTTCCAGGCCAACCCGGTGGACACGGGCAGGCCGGGACCGGGATACGAGAAGATCGTTGCGGCCGTGGCCGATGACCCGGCTATCGATGTCGTCGCTGTGTACGGGCTGACCGAGCCCGTGGCGGACCTCCCGCTCGCCGTCGCCAATTCCGGCAAGGCAGGCACGATGCCGTTCGTCATCGGCGTGGACGGCCCCGACGGTGACCTCGAACGTGCACGGAAGTCCGCGCAACAACATGGGCTGCCACTGATCTCTGGACCAACATCGCTGGCCCACGGCATCGCCGCGTTGGTCAACGACGCCCGTGGTCAGTTCGTCCGCGCCCTCGCCCCTGAGCGCGGCGTCACGTGGCCGGACCTCAAGGGACCCTGGGACGAGAACCGCGCCAAGGAACTCCTCGGCGCCCTGGGCATCGCCACCCCAGCGCGGCGCAGCTGCAACACCCGTGCCGCCGCCCATGAGGCCCTGTCAGAGCTCGGCGGCCCCGTAGCCGTCAAGCTACTCGACGCCGCCATCCTGCATAAAACCGAGATCGCCGGCGTGCACCTGGGGGTAAACTCCCCCGAGGCCATGGACCGTGCCTTGGATGGGCTCGAGGCCGCCGGAGCCCGCGAATTTTTAATTGAATCCATGGCCCCGTCCGGTGTGGACCTGGTTGTCGGCGTTCGCCGGGATCCCGTCTTCGGACCGATCGTTGTTCTGGGCCTGGGCGGCACCGCAGCCGAGGTGTTCGCCGATATTTCCATCCGTTCCGCTCCGCTGTCGGACCGCGCAGCGGAGGGCATGCCGAACGATCTGCAAGCCCGCGAAATCTTGTTTGGCTTCCGTTCCGGACCGATGCTGGAGACAGCGGATCTGGCAGGCCTGTTGGTCATACTCGGCGATGCCCTCGTTTCCAACGACGCCATCGCGGAGATCGAAATTAATCCCTTGCGCCTGACCCACGACGGACTCGTGGCGCTCGATGCCGTAGTTATCAATGTCGAGGAGGACATGAAATGACCAGCCACACCAGTGAGGGCACCATCCCCTGGCCAGCAGATCTTGCCGCAGAGTTCCGCGCCAAAGGCTACTGGGAGGACCGCACGCTCGGCGCCCACATACTCGACACAGCCGACCGGCTGCCGGAAAAAATCGCGATAGTGGACGGGGACGTCCGGCTCAGTTACGCCGAGCTGGCCAACAGAATGGACGCTGCCGCGGAACGCCTCCTCCAGTTGGGCCTGAAAGCGGACGACCGCATCATGGTCCAACTACCCAATGGCTGGCAGTTCACAGTACTGACCTTGGCATGTTTCCGGGCCGGGATCATTCCGGTGATGGCTCTGCCGGCACACCGGCAATATGAGCTGTCCTTCCTCATCGAACTCTCCGAATCGCGGGCCATCGCGGTACCGGACGTCATCAAGGACTTTGACCACCAGGCGATGGCCGAAGAACTCGCGTCAAGTATTCCGTCCCTGGAGATCATCCTGGTTTCCGGTGCAGCGACCCCCCTGAATGCCCGACTCGAGGACATCCTGGCTCCCGGCAAGGATGTCTCAGGCGCCCGCGCCAGGCTGGACGCCGCTGCGCCATCCCCTGACTCGCCGGCCCTGTTCCTGCTCTCAGGAGGCACCACCGGTCTGCCCAAACTCATCACCAGGACTCACAACGACTACGCCTACAACATCAAAGCAACATCAGTTCCCACCGGAGTCACCGAGCACACTGTTTACCTGGGCACCCTTCCAGCGAGCCACAACTTCCCCCTGGCCTGCCCCGGCATCCTCGGAATCCTGTTCGCCGGCGGACGCGTGATCATGCTGCCCAGCCCCGAACCGCGGAAGGCCTTCGCCGCCATCGAACGTGAGGGAGTGACACTTTCGACGGCGGTCCCCGCAGTCGCCCAGCGATGGATCGAGTACCAGCAGGAAACAGGCACCAAGCAGCTGGCCAGCCTCGAAGTGCTTCAGGTCGGCGGTTCGCGCCTGCCGGACGAGATTGCCCGGAAAGTGAAGCCAGTCCTTGGCGCAACCCTGCAGCAGGTCTTCGGCATGGCAGAGGGACTCATCAACACCACCCGACTGAATGACCCCGAAGACGTCATCTGCACGACACAGGGACGCCCTGTTTCCGATGCCGACGAGGTCCGCATCGTCGATGAGACCGGCGAGGAACTGCCAGACGGAGTTCCCGGCTCCATCCTTACCCGTGGACCCTATACTCCGCGGGGCTACTACCGCGCCCCCGAAGCCAACGCACGGGCGTTCACCCCCGACGGCTGGTACGCCAGCGGTGACATTGTCGAGCGGCGCCCCGACGGAAACCTGATCGTCCAGGGCCGCGACAAGGACATGATCAACCGCGGCGGAGAGAAAATCTCGGCCGAGGAAATTGAAAGCCTGGTCTACCGGATCGACGACGTAACCATGGCAGCCGCCGTCTCCATGCCCGATCCGGTGCTGGGTGAACGGCTCTGCCTCTACATCACCGTCAAACCCGGACACGAAGTAACACTTGAACAGATCCAGGAGATGCTGCGCCAAACGGGTGTGGCCGCATTCAAAATCCCTGAACATCTGGTGGTCCTCGACGAGCTACCCACGACCAAGGTGGGCAAGATCAACAAGAAAGAGCTACGCGCCGACATCGCCGAACGGCTGGCCTCCGCCAGCGCCCACTCAAAGTAGGGAGGAAGCCATGATCGAGAACACGACCCATGAATCTCTTGCCGCCAGCCACGCCCTGCCTGAGCCAACCCCAGAGGAACAGGCTCAGCTGGACCAGCTGTACAAGGACTTCGACAAAGAGAACCTGATCCCGCTGTGGACCGAGATCGCGGATCTGATGCCGATGGTCCCGTCTCCGAAGGCGGTGCCCCATGTCTGGCGGTGGAGCGATCTGTATCCGCTGGCTGCCCGGGCCGGTGACCTGGTGCCGGTGGGCCGCGGCGGGGAACGCCGCGCGATCGCCCTGGCGAACCCGGGCCTGGCGGGTACGCCGTATGCCACGCCGACTTTGTGGGCGGCGATCCAGTACCTGGGTGCCCGCGAGACCGCCCCGGAGCACCGCCACTCACAGAACGCGTTCCGCTTCGTCGTCGAGGGCGAAGGCGTCTGGACCGTGGTGAACGGGGACCCGGTGCGGATGTCCCGCGGCGACTTCCTGCTCACGCCGGGCTGGAACTTCCACGGCCACCACAACGACACCGACCAGCCCATGGCCTGGATCGACGGCCTGGACATCCCGTTCGTGCACTACGCCGACGCCGGGTTCTTCGANCCGGGCTGGAACTTCCACGGCCACCACAACGACACCGACCAGCCCATGGCCTGGATCGACGGCCTGGACATCCCGTTCGTGCACTACGCCGACGCCGGGTTCTTCGAGTTCGGCACCGAACGCGTCACCGACGAGGCCACCCCGGACATCTCCCGCTCCGAGCGGCTCTGGGCCCACCCCGGCCTGCGGCCTCTCTCCGGACTGGATGACACCACGAGCTCCCCCATCGCCGCGTACCGCTGGGAACACACCGACCGCGCCCTGGCCGAGCAGCTGCTGCTCGAAGACGAGGGCCACCCGGCCACCGTCTCCCAGGGCCACGCNCTGCCCCGGCCCAGTTAATGACACCACGAGCTCCCCCATCGCCGCGTACCGCTGGGAACACACCGACCGCGCCCTGGCCGAGCAGCTGCTGCTCGAAGACGAGGGCCACCCGGCCACCGTCTCCCAGGGCCACGCCGCCGTCCGCTTCACCAACCCCACTACCGGCGGGGACGTGATGCCGACCATCCGGGCCGAATTCCACCGCCTCCGCGCCGGCGCCACCACCGAAGCCGTCCGCGAGGTCGGCTCCAGCGTGTGGCAGGTCTTCGAAGGCACCGGCGCCGTGGTCCTCAACGGCGAGACCAGGACCTTGGTAGGCCGATCGGGTCCTGCCCCGTCAGCCNTGCCGACCATCCGGGCCGAATTCCACCGCCTCCGCGCCGGCGCCACCACCGAAGCCGTCCGCGAGGTCGGCTCCAGCGTGTGGCAGGTCTTCGAAGGCACCGGCGCCGTGGTCCTCAACGGCGAGACCAGGACCTTGGAGAAGGGCGACCTGTTCGTCGTCCCGTCCTGGCAGGAATGGTCCCTCCAGGCCGGAACCGAATTCGACCTGTTCCGATTCAGCGACGCCCCCATCTTCGAACGACTGAACTTCAACCGCACCTACACCGAAGGACGCAACAAGTAATGAGACTCCTCACCCTCCGCACTCCGAACGGCACGACGACGGCTGTCCGCCAGGACGGCGACACCCTGACCGAAATCAGACCACACCACGCACGNCGACGCCCCCATCTTCGAACGACTGAACTTCAACCGCACCTACACCGAAGGACGCAACAAGTAATGAGACTCCTCACCCTCCGCACTCCGAACGGCACAAAAGCCGTGCGCCAGGACGGCGACACCCTGACCGAAATCGGCGGCTTCGCCGACGTCGGGGAACTGCTCCGCGACTCCGCGTGGGAGGAAAAGGCGAAGGCGGCCAGCGGCGCCACGCACGCGCTCGACGGCGCGGACCTCGCCCCGGTCGTCCCCGCCCCCGGCAAGATCATCTGCGTGGGCCACAACTACCGCAACCACATCAAGGAAATGGGCCGGGAGATCCCCGAGTACCCCACCCTGTTCGCCAAATACGCCGAGTCCCTGATCGGCCCGAACGATGACCTGGCCCTGCCGCAGGAATCCGACACCGTGGACTGGGAGGCCGAGCTCGCCGTCGTGATCGGCAAGAAGGGCCGCCGGATCAGCGAAGCCGACGCCCCCGACCACATCGCCGGGTACGCCGTGCTCAACGACATCAGCATGCGCGACTACCAGTTCCGCACCATCCAGTGGCTGCAGGGCAAGACCTGGGAAAAGTCCACCCCGTTCGGCCCCGCCCTGGTGACGAAGGACGAGTTCAGTGCCGGCCCGATGATGACCTCGGCCGTGGACGGCGAGATCCAGCAGCAGACCCCCACCGGCGACCTCGTCTTCACCCCGGAGTTCCTGGTCTCCTACATCTCCACGATCATCACGCTGAACCCGGGCGATGTGATCGCGACCGGCACGCCGGGAGGGGTGGGCCACGCGCAGGACCCGAAGCGCTACCTGCAGGAAGGCCAGGTCCTGGTCACCACCATCGAGGGACTGGGCCAGCTGAAGAACCGCGTGGTCAAGGAGGCCTGATGGTCGCCCGGACCGACCAGACCACCGACCCGGAGCTGCTCGAGGGTTTGCTGCAGGCGCGGCGGGGCACCGCGTTCTTCGCCCGCAAGCTCAACGAGCTCTCCGACGCGGAGCTCGACGGCGCGTCCCTGCTTCCGGGCTGGACCCGCCGCCACGTGACGGCCCACATCGGCTACAACGCGCGGGCCATCGCGCGGCTCATCGAGTGGGCGGGCACCGGCGTGGAGACACCCATGTACCCCTCCACGTCGGTGCGGGACCACGAAATCGACTTCGGCGCCACCCTGCCCCCGATCGCGCTGCGGAACCTGTTCGACCACTCCGCGGTGCACCTGAACGTCGAATGGCGCGACCTGCACGCCGACGCCTGGNCGGCGCCACCCTGCCCCCGATCGCGCTGCGGAACCTGTTCGACCACTCCGCGGTGCACCTGAACGTCGAATGGCGCGACCTGCACGCCGACGCCTGGCACCACAAAGTCAAAACGGCCCAAGGCCGCGTGGTCCCGGCCGAGGAAACCGTCTGGATGCGCACCCGCGAAGTCTGGATCCACGCCGTCGACCTAGACAACGGCGCCACCTTCAGCGACATTCCGGTACCCGTCCTGGAACGGCTGCTCAAGGACATCACCGGTGCCTGGCACACCCGGGGCACCGATGCGGGCCTCGTGGTCAAGGTAACGGACCGCGATCTCACGTTCGGGGACCCGACGTCGACGTCCCCCACCGTCGTCTCCGGACCCCTGCCCGCCGTCGTCGAATGGGCCGCAGGCCGCGGCACCCAAGGCGTGAAAGCCCCCGCGGCCAGGGCCGACAGCACCGCCCCGAGCAACATCTGGGCAAGGGTCATGNACGGACCGCGATCTCACGTTCGGGGACCCGACGTCGACGTCCCCCACCGTCGTCTCCGGACCCCTGCCCGCCGTCGTCGAATGGGCCGCAGGCCGCGGCACCCAAGGCGTGAAAGTAACAGGCACCACTGCGGCTGGTGCCGCCGCGACGGCGTCTAACGCCCGCCTGCCCGAGGTGCCCGCAGCGCCCAAGTGGATCTAGTCCACAGATGGACACACAGCTACACCAACGGCACAATGAAGGGCTTTTGCGATGACGAGAATGTTGATTATCGGACCTCCGGGTTCCGGCAAGGGTACGCAGGCGGAACGGATCTCCGAACGCCTCGGCGTCGTTGCGATCTCCACCGGCGACATCTTCCGCGCCAACGTCAGGGGTGAGACGCCCTTGGGCGTCGAGGCCAGGAAGTACATGGACGCCGGCGATTTCGTGCCGGACAGCGTCACCAACAAGATGGTGCGCGACCGCCTCAGCGAGGACGACGTCGAAAGCGGCTTCCTCCTGGACGGTTACCCCCGCACCACCGCGCAGGTGGACTACCTCGATGAAATCCTCTCCAACGGCGAGCAGAGGCTGGACGTTGTCCTGCAGCTGACCGCCGATGATGAGGAACTCGTGTCACGCCTCCTGGGCCGCGCGAAGGAAACCGGGCGCAGCGACGACAACGAAGCCGTCATCCGCCACCGGCTGGACCTCTACCACGAGCAGACCGAAGCCGTCGTGGCCAAGTATGCCGAGCGCGGCATCCTGACCCAAGTTGACGGCATCGGCGGCATCGACGAGGTCACCGACCGCGTGATGGAAGCCATCAAGGCAATACAGGCAGCCTGACCCAGGACAACAGTTTGAATGCTCCTCCGACATCGCGAGGAGCCATCAAACTCCCGGAAATAAAACGGGAACGGAAGCGGTGGTCCGCAGCATCCTGGCCGCCATCGACGCACAAGACTTCGCAGCAATGACTGAACTGCTCACCGAAGACGCACACCTGACATTCTGCAGTGCCGAGACGACCGTCGGTAAGGCGGCACTGTTCGGTGGTGGCAACAAGCTCATGGAGGCCGTCACAGGAATGCGCCACGAGATCCACCACCTAGGGACCATTGACGACGATGTCGTGGTGACCGAGATGACCGTGCACTACGAACGCCGCGACGGAAGCCGGGTCTCCCTTCCGTGCGCGAACACTTTCCGTGTCCGCGACGGACGAGTCCACGACTACCGCATCTACATGGACATTGCCCCTGTGTTCGCCTGAGTCGGGCGCTTCCGTAGCGGTTCCAACGGATCCGTCCCTGCCCCCCTGACCTCAACGACCTGCCGCTACGGAGAAGACCATGTCCGGAACCATCACAACATTCGCTTTCATCGGCGGTCGGGCGACATTCACTGAAGCTCCGGCGCGCGCGCACGACGCCTCACACCGGCACTAAATCCGCGGCGCCTCGTTGGGGAACTGAGCCGGTCCGGTCATCGACACGATGACCGGACCGGCTTTTGCATTGATGGGTCATCCGGCAACGGGCCGGGGACCCGTCACAAGTTCAGGCGGATATCCGGTCCGCCAGGCTGGGGTGTGCCGAGCGAACGGCCGGCACGCCGTCGCCTTCCTGGCCGTAGAGCCAGTCGTTGTACTGGAAGTCGTTGTCCTTCCGGCTCTTGAAGAGCAGGTTGCGCAGCGTCCGGGCCAGCCCGGAGACGTGCCAGGATTCGCCCCAGATGCGGGCGGTGCGCTGGACCCGGGCGGTGCGGCCGGCACGGAGCTCGTTGAATTCCCGGATGGCGTCGTCCCAGGCTCCCGGATCCACGCCATCCGCGGTGAACACGGTGCCGCTGGTGGCGTCCTGCAGCACGGCGGCGTCCTCGAGGGCTTGGCAGGCGCCCTGGGCGAGGTACTGGAGCATCGGGTGCGCGGCGTCGCCCATCAGGACCATCCGGCCGGCGACCCAGTTCTCGATCGGGTCGCGGTCGTACATTGGCCAGCGGATGCCGGTGGCCAGGTTCTTGAGCGCTTCCTGGACGGCCGGGACGCAGTCCTTGTAGGCTGCCTCGAGCTCGTCGACGCCGCCGTACTGCTCCTCGCCGCGCTCGAAGGAGGCGGACTTGAAGACGGCCACGGTGTTCAGCAGTTCGCCCTTCCGCAGCGGGTACTGCACGAGGTGGCAGTCCGGGCCGAGGTAGACGATGACGTCCTCGAGGTCGGCCTTGGGGGTGTTTTTGGTGATCGGCACCGTGCCGCGGTAAGCGACGTATGCCGACGAGACCGGCTTGTCGTTGGCCACGAGCGGACGCAGGGTGGACTTGAGTCCGTCGGCGCCGATCACGACGTCGGCCTCAAAGTCCACACCGGCCGCGGTGTGGGCCACGCCCCGGCCGTTCACGGTTTCAACGCTCTCGACCATGACGTCGTTGACGAGCTTGACGCCGGCCGCCTCGCAGGCTTCCAGCAGGACCCGGTGCAGGTCGCTGCGGTGGATCACGACGTACGGTGCGCCGTAGAGTTCCGCGAATTCCCCGCCGAGCGTCTGGCGGGTGAGCTCTTCTCCGGTGACGGCGTCGCGGAAGACCAGGTGCTTGGGCTGGACACCGATCTCCAGTGCCTTTTCCAGCAGGCCCCAGCGCTGGAGGACGCGCGAGGCGTTGGGGGCCATCTGCAGCCCCGCGCCGACCTCGCCGAATTCGGGGGCCCGCTCTACGAGGGTGACGTTGGCGCCGTTTTCACGCAGCGCGAGGGCTCCGGCCAGTCCGGCCATTCCCCCTCCGATGACGAGGACATCGGTGGACGTGGCGTGCTCAGACATTGCTTGCTCCTGTGTGTGAGGGTGAGTGGGAGATTGAGAGTTTTGACTTGAGTTTGAGGCCGACGGCGGCCAGCAGTACCGCGGCGATGGCGGCCGCACCGGCGAAGGCCAGGAAATTGGAATTCACGCCCAGTCCGGCGGCCAGCAGGAGGCCACCGACCTGGGGTGCGGCGACGGCACCGATGCGGCCCGTCCCCAGCGCCCAGCCCAGCGCGGTCCCCCGCAGATGCCCGGGATAGTGGCTCGCGACGGCGGCGATGATGAGGCACTGCGTGCCGTGCGTGCCGACGCCGGCGAGGACCAGCATGAGGTAAACGACGGCGACCGGCGGTCCCGTGACCAGGACCACCAGCGCTCCGGCGGCGACGGCGGCCGCGGCGATCGCCGTCGGAATCGGACCGAAGCGGGTCCCGGCCCAGGCCGTGATGACCGACCCTGCCACCGCACCCAGGTTGAGGGCCAGGGCGAAGGTCAGGGCGGACCCCAGATTGTAGCCGGCCAGCTGCATGAGGTTGGGCAGCCAGGTGCCCAGGCCGTACCAGGCGAACAGGGTGGCGATCGTCGCCAGGGCGAACAGCATGCTGACGCCAAGGTACGGGGCGCGGAGCAAGGAGGAGAAGCCGGACGGTTCCTTGATCGTGTTGCCCTTGCCGGCCGCCTTGCGGGCAGCCTTGCCTGTTGCACTGCCTGTGGCGCGGACCGGGGCCAGCGTCTCCGGAAGGTATTTCAGTCCCAGCGGCACCACGACCACCAGTGCCAGCACGGCCACGAGGAACATGGACTGCCAGCCAAAGGCGGGAATCAGCTGGATGCCGACAAGGGCGGCGATGGATCCGCCGATCGGGACACCGGACATCATCAGGGTGGCGATGGTGGACCGCCACTTGGTGGGGACAAGCTCGGCAACGAGGGCGTTCGCCGAGGGCACCAGGCCGCCGAGCCCGATGCCGGCGAGGAGCCGCAGGACACCGAAGACGGCGGCGCTGGGGGCGAAGGCACAGAGGACGGTGAAGACCGAGAAGACGATGGCGCAGCCCAGGATGGTGCGGCGGCGACCCCACGAGTCCGCCATCCGGCCGGCAAAGATCGCCCCGATCATCATGCCGAGGAAGGCCATGGACCCGATGGTCCCGGCGGTGGCCTTGTTCAGGCCCCAGCCGGTCTCGGAGATCAGGGACGACTGGACAGTGCCGTAGACGATGAGGTCGTAGCCATCGAAGACCACCAATAGCCAGCAGACGAGGACGGCCAGGACGGATCGGCGGGGGAACCGGGATGTGCGCCCATCTCCGGTGACGGTAGGGGAAAAACTCGGCATAGACCGCTCCGGCGCTGCAGCGGAAGGTGTGTGATTCATGCCACCACTGTCGTGGCAGCCGAAGATGAACCTCAATACAATTCTGTTATGCAGAATATTCCTCCGCGCCCCCCGAAGAAAGCGCCCGTCCAGAAGAAGCCGAGCTATTCCATCGAGGCAGTGGACAACGCACTGCAGCTCCTTCAGTTGCTCCGGGACGGCGGGGCGCTGCGGCTCAAGGACGCCGCCGCGGAGCTGGACGTAGCTCCGTCCACCGCCCACCGGCTGCTGGCCATGCTCGTCTACCGCGGCTTTGCCGTACAGGACGAGACCCGCCGTTACGTTCCGGGACCGGCCATGGGCGTGGGGCCGGCCGGGCTGAGCTGGACGCGCCTGCTCCGTTCCGTGGCGCAGCCCCACATGGAACTCCTGTGCGGCCGGGTCAACGAGACGGTGAACCTCATGGTCCGCGTGGGTACCAAGGTGCGATTCCTGGCCACCGTGGAAAGCAACAACGTCCTCCGCGTGGGCGACCGCCAGGGCACGGTGCTGCCCGCAAACAAGGCGTCCGGCGGGAAGGCAATGCTGGCCGAACTGGAGCTGCCGCTGATTGAGCAGCTCTTCCGGAGCAACAACGCGGAAATCGGCGGCGACAGCATTCCGGACGACGAATATCCGGGCTTCCTCCGTGAGCTCGAAACCGTCCGGGCCAACGGCTTTGCCGCCAATTTCGAGGGCACCGAGGATGGCATCAGCGCTCTGGGAATGGCCTTGCACAACCGCGCGGGGCAGGTCGTGGGGGCGCTCAGCGTGGCCACGCCCGTGACGCGGTTCCGCAGCGCCTTCGACGCCGGCCTGGTCTCAGTGATGCGGGAGACGTGCCGCCAACTGGAGATCGACATCGCCGCCAATCCGGCCGAGCCGGACTAGCTTGGACGCGGCGTCCAGCCGCTTCGTTGATGCGGATACCCGCACTAAATTCTGATGAGCAGAATATGTTGGAGCTCACAGCGATTCCCTCCGTACAGTCGGACCACGCCAACGAACTGTTCCGCACACACCGAGGAGGGTCCTGTGTCCATCAGCGCCGAGAACACAACTCATGAATCTGTCGCCGCGCAGCATAGCGCTGCGGAGCCGACGCCCGAAGAAGCCGCCCAGCTTGAGCAGCTGTACCGGGATTTTGACCGCGAGAACCTGATCCCGCTGTGGACCGAGATCGCGGATTTGATGCCGATGGTCCCTTCCCCCAAGGCCGTGCCCCACGTCTGGCGGTGGAGCGATCTGTATCCGCTGGCTGCCCGGGCCGGTGATCTGGTCCCCGTGGGCCGCGGCGGGGAACGCCGCGCGATCGCCCTGGCGAACCCGGGCCTGGCGGGCACGCCCTACGCCACGCCGACGCTGTGGGCGGCGATCCAGTACCTCGGTGCCCGCGAGACCGCCCCGGAACACCGCCACTCACAGAACGCCTTCCGCTTCGTCGTCGAAGGCGAAGGCGTCTGGACCGTGGTGAACGGGGACCCGGTGCGGATGTCCCGCGGCGACTTCCTGCTGACCCCGGGCTGGAACTTCCACGGCCACCACAACGACACCGACCAGCCCATGGCCTGGATCGACGGCCTGGACATCCCGTTCGTGCACTACGCCGACGCCGGNCCGGGCTGGAACTTCCACGGCCACCACAACGACACCGACCAGCCCATGGCCTGGATCGACGGCCTGGACATCCCGTTCGTGCACTACGCCGACGCCGGGTTCTTCGAATTCGGCACCGAACGCGTCACCGACGAGGCCACCCCGGACATCTCCCGCTCCGAACGGCTCTGGGCCCACCCCGGCCTGCGCCCGCTCTCCGGCCTCGATGACACCACGAGCTCCCCGATCGCCGCGTACCGCTGGGAACACACCGACCGCGCCCTGGCCGAGCAGCTGCTGCTCGAAGACGAGGGCCACCCGGCCACCGTCTCCCAGGGCCACGCCGCCACGCCGCCGTCCGCTTCACCAACCCCACTACCGGCGGGGACGTGATGCCGACCATCCGGGCCGAATTCCACCGCCTCCGCGCCGGCGCCACCACCGAAGCCGTCCGCGAGGTCGGCTCCAGCGTGTGGCAGGTCTTCGAAGGCTCGGGCGCCGTGGTCCTCAACGGCGAAACCAGGACCCTGGAAAAAGGCGACCTGTTCGTCGTCCCGTCCTGGCAGGAATGGTCCCTCCAGGCCGGAACCGAATTCGATCTCTTCCGTTTCAGCGACGCCCCCATCTTCGAACGACTGAACTTCAACCGCACCTACACCGAAGGACGCAACAAGTAATGAGACTCCTCACCCTCCGCACTCCGAACNAGTGCGGTGTCGCCGTCGACCATGGAGGTTTCGCCTTTGACGGGCGCGGAACCGAATTCGATCTCTTCCGTTTCAGCGACGCCCCCATCTTCGAACGACTGAACTTCAACCGCACCTACACCGAAGGACGCAACAAGTAATGAGACTCCTCACCCTCCGCACTCCGAACGGCACGACGACGGCTGTCCGCCAGGACGGCGACACCCTGACCGAAATCGGCGGCTTCGCCGACGTCGGGGAACTCCTGAAGGACGCCTCCTGGGAGGCGACCGCGAAAGCCGCGGCCGGCGCAACGCACCCGCTGGCCGGCGCCGACCTCGCCGCCGTCGTCCCGGCCCCCGGCAAGATCATCTGCGTGGGCCACAACTACCGCAACCACATCAAGGAAATGGGCCGGGAGATCCCGGAGTTCCCCACCCTGTTCGCCAAGTACCAGGAATCCCTGATCGGCCCGAACGATAACCTGGCCCTCCCGCAGGAATCCGACACCGTCGACTGGGAAGCCGAACTCGCCGTCGTGATCGGCAAGAAGGGCCGCCGGATCAGCGAAGCCGACGCGCCGGCCCACATCGCCGGGTACGCCGTGCTCAACGACATCAGCATGCGGGACTACCAGTTCCGCACCATCCAGTGGCTGCAGGGCAAGACCTGGGAAAAGTCCACCCCGTTCGGTCCCGCCCTGGTCACCAAGGACGAATTCAGTGCCGGCCCGATGATGACCTCGGCGGTGAACGGCGAGATCCAGCAGCAGACCCCCACCGGCGACCTCGTCTTCACCCCGGAGTTCCTGGTCTCCTACATCTCCACCATCATCACGCTGAACCCGGGAGATGTGATCGCCACCGGCACCCCGGGAGGGGTGGGCCACGCGCAGGACCCCAAGCGCTACCTGCAGGAAGGCCAGCTCCTGGTCACCACCATCGAGGGCCTGGGCCAGCTGAAGAACCGCGTGGTCAAGGAAGCCTGATGGTTGCCCGCACCGACCAGACCACCGACCCGGAACTCCTGCAGGGCCTGCTGCAGGCGCGCCGGGGCACAGCGTTCTTCGCCCGCAAGCTCAACGAACTCTCCGACGCGGAGCTCGACGGCGCGTCCCTGCTTCCGGGCTGGACCCGCCGCCACATCACGGCCCACATCGGCTACAACGCGCGGGCCATCGCGCGGCTCGTCGAGTGGGCGGGCACCGGCGTGGAGACACCCATGTACCCCTCCACGTCGGTGCGGGACCACGAAATCGACTTCGGCGCCACCCTGCCCCCGATCGCGCTGCGGAACCTGTTCGACCACTCCGCGGTGCACCTGAACGTCGAATGGCGCGACCTGCACGCCGACGCCTGGCACCANCGGCGCCACCCTGCCCCCGATCGCGCTGCGGAACCTGTTCGACCACTCCGCGGTGCACCTGAACGTCGAATGGCGCGACCTGCACGCCGACGCCTGGCACCACAAAGTGCGGACGATCCAGGGCCGGGAAGTGCCCGCCACGGAAACCGTCTGGATGCGCACCCGCGAAGTCTGGATCCACGCCGTCGACCTCGACAACGGCGCCACCTTCACTGACATCCCCGAACCCGTCCTGGAACGGCTGCTCAAGGACATCACCGGAGCCTGGCACACCCGCGGCACCGATGCGGGTCTCGTGGTCAAGGTAACGGACCGCGATCTCACGTTCGGGGACCCGACGTCGACGTCCCCCACCGTCGTCTCCGGACCCCTGCCCGCCGTCGTCGAATGGGACGGACCGCGATCTCACGTTCGGGGACCCGACGTCGACGTCCCCCACCGTCGTCTCCGGACCCCTGCCCGCCGTCGTCGAATGGGCCGCAGGCCGCGGACACGGCGGTGTCACCGCCACCGGGAACGGCACGGCAGCCCCAAACGGTACGGTTCCGGCCGCCCCGAAGTGGATTTGAGCGCTTCGCCGCCCTGATTCCGGCAGCAGACCGGAAAAGCCCCCTCGGCGAGGGGGCTTTTCCGGTTAACTCCGCGCAGGCTGCTACGACCGTCCGGCCGGACTCAGCCCAAGTGGACGATTGGGGTGTCGCCTTCGGTACCGGTGAACGTCCTGCGGCTTCAGGTCATGTCATCAACAGGGCCCAGGGCTAAGCGCGCAGGTGCGGCGTTTCCTTGGTGACTTTCTCGATATCGGCCGCGGTGACCTCGATCAGCTGATGCGCCAGGTCCGCCAGTGCGCGCGCGGTCGCCAGCTCGTCCCCGATCTCGGGGACATCGGAATCTGCCGGATTCAGCCTGGCCCACCCGATACCTTCCAGTTCATCCCGGTTCTCGGGCCGCAGTCGCGCCGTGGCCCGCGTTTGGTTTTCATGTTCGTCAATAACGATGTTCACCGACCAGCTTTTCTCTTGCATGGTGGTCGCCTCCTCGATGTGAATTCCACCATGCCAAGCTCGAGGCAGGCCGTCAAGGGTGCGTACACTCCCCCGCGGAACGTGCGCCAAAGGTCCGGAATTTCCTCGCTCGACGAGGCAATTCCTTTGGGGTCTCAGACCTCATGCAGGCCGGAAATTCCGAGCTGATCGCCGTCCATCGGCACAGGAGGAGAATGGATTTGGCTCACGTCGTCCGACCATGAATTCCTTGGCAATCCAGAACGCCAAAGCACGTGATTGACGCATCCGTGCAACACTTGTTGCATGGATCTGGAGGTGTCGCCAGCGCTCACGATTCCCGCGTCGGAGCTCGGCTGGAGGTTCTCGCGTTCGTCCGGGCCCGGCGGCCAGCATGTGAACACCTCGGACAGTCGCGTCGAGCTCTCCTGGAACGTCGCCGGCTCGGCTGTGCTCTCCGACGGACAGCGGATGATGTTGGTCGCCCGCCTCGGACGACGCCTCATCACCGGAGTGATCACCGTGACCGCCTCCGAGCGTCGCTCGCAGCTCCGCAATCGCGAGATCGCTTTGGACAAACTCGCCGAACTCGTCAGCGAGGGTCTCGCTCCCGATGCGGCTCACCGCCGCCCGACAAAGCCCACCCGGGGATCTGACCGGCGGCGCCTCGCCACAAAGCAGCAGCGGTCAGCAACTAAACGGCAGCGGCAGCGGCCGTCCGCCGAGTAGCACCGCCAGGACCCTGAGTCCGAGGGACCCGAAGCCCAATCTGTTGACAGCGTCAACACCCTCTTCCGGACGCATTTGAGCAACTCAAAGCGACTGCCGCGCTCCCCGGGCAGGGGCGCGGCAGCTATGCGTCCGAACTCGAAGTAGCCGGCGTCCGGGCGTACCCTGCATTCATGGACAACACATTCAAGATCGAACTGGTGAATGACAACGAGTACGCCGTGCGGTCGGAATCGGAAGGGCAGACAGTGGAGTCCGTTTTCCGAACCGATCCCGATTACCTTGAAAGCATTGGGCTAGCCGGGGCCGATGGGCAACGGGTTGTCGAGGAAACTGCCCGCTTCCTCGCCGAGCATCAACCAGTGATCGACTTCCCTTCCATGGTGGATCTTGAAGACATCGCTGCCGCTTATGACGATTATCCCCAGCAACTACGGACTCGCCTTGGAAAAGAGTAGTTCGGCGCTCCTGCGTAGCTTGTTTCCTCACGAAGTTTCCTGTTTGAGCCGAGCGATCGGATCCGTAGCGCCTCATGTCAAGATGCTCGCGAAAGTGTTGTGCGTGCCTCAGCTATTTGTGCTCGCGTGGATGAGGCTTCCAAGGCCCGTGTTTTTGCGGCGGCGAGGGCGATCAGTTGGGTCTGGATGGCGGTGATGCCTCGGGTGAGGTCGGCCGGGTTGGTGGCCTCCATCAGTTCGGCGAGTTCAGCGGTTTTGGCTTCGGTGAGGATTCCGGAGTCGATGACGCGATGGTATGGAGTTCGGGGCTTGTCGTAGATACGGGTCTTTTTCCCGTGTTTGTTTGAGCGCCAGCCGGTCGCTTTGGTGGTGGCGGTGAAGAGGTTCAGCCGGACCCTGACCAGGGCGTAAAGGGTGTTGAG
>NZ_LMSB01000012.1:0-372 GCF_001428005.1 Arthrobacter sp. Soil736 | reverse complement strand
CCGCTTCGATGAACCCGGGTGCCTGTTCGTGTTCGTCCCCGGCCTTGCGGACCGTGATGGAGTTGCGCAGCAGCGGCCCGGCTTTGGTCGCGGAGAGCCCTTTGGGTCTGTCCGCGTCCTTGGTGGGCTTCAGGAGCCGGTCGATCGTGGCCCCGGAGACCTGCAGCAGTTGAGCCCCGACCGCCGGGGTCAGCCTCTTCGCGTCGAGTTCCCCGAAGGTCTGGAGCTTGGGCAACCAGAGGTCCATGGTCGCGGCCAGATACTTACCCGAAGGCATCCCGGCGATCCGCCACACACTGATCAGGACCTTCAGGGTGTCATAGCCGTAGGTCCGTCCCCGAGGCTTSCGCGCCACCGCTTTCGCCGGGCCCT
>NZ_LMSB01000011.1 GCF_001428005.1 Arthrobacter sp. Soil736 | reverse complement strand
CTGCGCCCTCATGGTCGCCGGCTGGTACGCCTGCCGCAAACGAATCCACGAAATCGCCGAAACCCGCGACGGCTACACCGGCATGTCCCCCGTAGTCGCAAACCGGACTCCAATCCGGTAGCAGGTCCCGCGGCCGCCCCGGTTTCCACATCCCCATACCCCGACAACAACCGAACGAAAGCCCGCCATGAACCGACGAAACCTGCTGATCCCCCAACCCGACCGCCCGCCAACGGAAAACCAGGCGACAGACAGCTGCGAGGACGGCTGCTTCTTCTGCACCGGACCGGAAACTGACTAGGCGCCACCGGCGCCTCCACCCAACGCACGTAACCAACACCCAACCCAAGAAGACAAGTAGTGATGACAACGGAGTCCGCACACCCCATGACCGCAACCGACACGCAACCGCTCGAAGGCCAAATCCCCAACCACCGCGCGGCACAAGCCCTCCCATCGGCTGCTCCGTCCAGTCCGGACGGCGGCAGCAGCGCCCTGAAATCCGCCGGGCACGTTATTGTTGACTCCCTCGTGGCCCACGGAGTCGAACGCACCTATGTTGTCCCCGGCGAGAGCTTCCTGGACGTGCTGGACGGGCTGCACGGCTCTGACATCGACACGGTGGTCTGCCGACATGAAGGCGGCGCCGCCTACATGGCCGAGGCTGACGGCAAGATGAACCAGCGTCCCGGCGTGGCCATGGTCACCCGGGGGCCTGGCGCGGCCAACGCCCATGTCGGGCTGCACACCGCCTGGCAGGACTCCACCCCGATGTTGCTGTTCGTGGGCCTGATCCCCTTCGCCCACCGTGACCGCGAAGCGTTCCAGGAATTCGACATCAAGGCCTGGTTCGACACGGGTGCCAAACGCGTCATGGTCCTTGACCATGCCGAGCGGGCGTCCGAGATCGTGGCGGAAGCGATGTTCGCGGCCATGAGCGGACGGCCGGGCCCCGTTGTGGTGGGCCTGCCGGAAGACATCATCCGGCAGCACGTGGATCCGGCCCTGCACCCCGCCATCCCGGTGGCCGCGGGCGGAATGAGCACCACGGATGCCGAGGCACTCGCCGCAGCCCTGGCCAATTCCTCGAAGCCGCTCTTTGTCACCGGCGGCAACGATTGGTCCCAGGATGCAGCCCACGAGCTCACGCGCTGGCTCGAAAAGCACCACATCCCGGCTGCCGCGGAATGGCGCACCCAGGGAACCGTGTCCTTTGACTCCCCGTCGTACGTCGGTCCGATCGGCTACGGCCGCCCCCGCCCCACGTACGACCTTCTTGAGGAAACCGACCTGCTCGTATTCGTCGGCACGGTCCCGGGGGATGTCATCACGGACGGTTTTGTCTGCAGGCAGGACTGGAACAAGAAGAATTTCCTGGTGACCATAGATCCCTCGTTGCGCGGCCGCTCAGGCCCGGTCTCGCGGCAGATCGTGGCGAAACCGGACGCATTCGTCCGGGATCTCGCTGACATCGACCTGCCCGTGAAGGAGGAGTGGAAGGCGTGGACGGGCAGGATGCGCGCCGAGCAGGCGTCTTTCGCCGGCCTGCCGTCAGCCACGCCCGGCGAAGGACCTGCAAGGATGGACACGCTGATGGCGAACCTCGTCCCGCGGCTGCCCGAGGACGCCATGGTGACCTTCGGGGCGGGCGAGCACACCAACTGGGCGCACCGGTACTTCCCCACCCGGCGCTACGCCTCGATGATCAGCGCCAGAAACGGCTCCATGGGCTACTCCGTGCCCTCGGCCATCGCCGCATCACTGGCCAACCCGCAGCGCCGGGTGGTCACCATCGCCGGCGACGGGGAATTCCTCATGAACGGCCAAGAGTTAGCCACCGCGGCCCAGTACGGCGCCACGCCGCTGATCATCGTGATGGACAACCAGGAGTACGGCACCATCCGCACCCACCAGGAACGCCACTACCCGTCCCGCGTCTCCGGCACACAGCTGAAGAACCCCGACTTCGGCCTCATGGCCCGTGCCTTCGGCGGTTTCGGCGTCACGGTCACCCAGGACAAGGACGTGCCGGCGGCCCTCGACACCGCGTTCGAGGCCATCGATCGGAACGGGGTGTTTGCCCTGATCCACCTCATCGTCGAACAGCGCGTCAAGGCCTACTGACTCTCCGGTGACACGGCGGACCCGCGAACTGGTGGCTCCTATCAGATCCCCTCCAGCGCGTTGTGATGAGTCTCACCTGCAATGATCGCAAATCCGCTTGAGACGCAATCGCCCCGCCGGGCATCATGGAATGGACGGCCGAGAACGCGATTTCCCGGCTGGCATGGCCCTGACGTTCGCTCTTGCGGACAGAACACTCAGCGGCTGAAAAGCAAAGTTAGACCCAATCTGGTGGACGCAACGAGGCCAAACCAGTGAGCTCAGCCGAGCTGCACAAGGTCTCCGACCCGTTCACGGATTGACCCGTTCCGGGCTCCGCGCCGATGCGACAGCCCTTGACCGAAATTATGAATGAGGCACCGAATAATGACGTTCGAAACCACTGATTCCGTAACGCTGAAAATCTGGGACCGGTCTGCGATTGACCACACACTGGAGGCAACCGTGCACGACCTCTCCATCCGGACCAACGCCCCCAAGCACAGCATCGCGGTCACCTGCAGCGGGCCGAACACCTTTACGGTCAGCCTGAGCCGCTAGGCGTTACACGCCAGAAAACGCAAGCGGACGACGTCGGGAGGTTCCCGCCGTCGTCCGCTTCCGTTTGCCGCCCTAGCGAATTCCGCTGTCAACAATCAGTGTGACGCTGACAGGAGCGTCCGAGATGACCACCTGCTCGGTGGCCGTCGAAGCGTAGCCGCCCACGTTGGTGGCTCTTATGACATAGCGGCCGTCAGGCAATGTGAGGTGGAATGCACCCGAGCTGTCCGTGAGCGTTGAACCCCGGATCGCGTCTCCGTCGAGTGCGACCACCTCGGCGCCTGACACGGGGCGCGGCGGGCACTCCTCACCGACGCGCTCAACGGGGCAGGTCGGCCCGGACAGGACCTTGCCGGAGACCTCCCCGGAATGGCTGAAAATGCCGCACCCGCACAAGAGCAAAGCAGCGGCGGCCAGCAAAGCCCTGCGGAAGCACGTCACCTTATCCACCAAGCGATTCGTCCGCGACTGGAATCTAGGCGGAGGGCTTTGGCGGTTCGTGGAGTCCGAAGGCCGAGCCCTGATCGTCCTTGCAGAGCTTGAACCTTCCGTATTCCCCGTCACTCGTGTCATCCCCTAGCTCAGGATCATCCACCGAACCGCCGAGCTTCCGCACGCGGTCCAGGGCAGCGTCCATGTCGTCCACCCGGAAGAAGACGTAGGGCACGGCTCCGCGGTCCCCGCCGTGCATGCCGCCGGGGATCCCCGGCGTGCCGATCATGAATCCTCCGCCTTCGGAGGGCCCGGGAGCAAAGTCCCAGCCGAAGAGCGCCCCGTAGAACGCCTTGCCCCGCTCGGGGTCTTCCACGCCGATTTCAAAGAACACTGGCTCGCCGGACATCGTCCCTCCTGGCCTGGGGTGCGAACGCCCTCACCATAGAACCGAATGCCCCGAGGCACAATGGTTACCGATAGCCTTGGGACGTGGAGGGCACATGACGGTTCGAAGCGCAGGCATCCTGCTGTACCGGCGGGACACGGAATCTCGGCTGGAGGTCTGGATTGCGCATATGGGCGGGCCGTTCTGGGCCCGCAAGGACACCCACGCCTGGTCCATTCCCAAGGGCGAGTACCTCGAAGCCGAGGATCCGCTGGTCGCCGCCCTGCGTGAATTCGTCGAGGAAATGGGCACGCCCGCACCGTCGGCTGACTACCTGCAGCTGGGGACTTTCCGGCAGCCCTCAGGCAAGCTCATCACGGCTTTTGCCGCAGAGGCGGACTTCCAGCCCGGGCAAATTGTGAGCAACACGTTTTCGCTGGAATGGCCGAAGGGATCGGGAGTGGTGCAGAACTACCCCGAAATCGATGACGCGAAGTGGTTCCCCGAAGCCGAAGCCCGGACCAAGTTAGTGAAGGGGCAACTGCCGATCCTCGACGCGCTCATCGAGCACCTCGGTGAACGAGACGGTGAACGGGACGGCGAACCGAACGCACGACCAAAGTAGGCCGGACGACGGCGGGACCTCCCGCCGTCGTCCGCCGCCGTCGTCGTTTCTAGCGTCCCCGCCCGGACTCCGTGGCCGTGACGGTGAATGAAGCGTTCAGCTTCACGGTTGCCGGCGAGCCGTCGGCCTTGATGATGTGGGCCTCATATGCGGCGCCCTCGGCGTCGGTCTCTACGCGCTGGACCGTTGCCCCGGGGTTTGCTGCGATGGCGGCCGCCCTGACCTTGGCGGCCGCGGTCCCCGTCAGCTGCTGCTCCGTGATCCCGTTGGCCTGGTGGCCTCCTTTGGCTGCCTCTGCAGCGAACCGGCTGTCCGTTTGATTCGAGGATGACGCACCGACGGAACCGCCCATGGCGAGATAGATGCCGCCACCCACGAGGCCGGCGACCAGAGCTGCGTTGACGACGCCTTTTTCAACCCTGTTCATGACTTGCTCCTGGCTTCCGCGGTCCAGGCGTTTCGGAAATGCCTCCGCTTCGCAGACCGCTCGTTGATCGGGCCGTCGGATCCCGGCGCCGCCGATCCGGGGAGCGACACTGCGGAGTCTACCCACGTGCGTGCGTGGCGACTAGAAGAAATTACGAAGTCGAAGGAGCCGAGACAGGCCGGTCCGTCTCACTGCAACGCCGCCGGGTCCGCCTGGCGCTGGAAGGCTGCGATCCGGTCCCACATCTCGGGTGCATTGGAGTACATGGGGAAGTGGCCGCTCCGCGGGATCTCCGCCAGCTGGACGCCCCGGGCGGCGAGGTGTGGAAGGTAGCTCAGCGAACGGTTCTGCTCGCCGTACATGAACATCCGGGGCATCGGAAGATTCAGGAACGTGGCCATCAGGTCTGCGCTGTCCGAGAGCTGCACCATCGACTCGAAAATGCCCCGGACCGCCCCGGCCCGGACCTTGTACCGGACGCTGGTGGCGTACAGCTGGCTCGAATAGAACTGCGCCGCCCAGTTGCGGGCGATGAAGTCCTCCAGGAACTGTTCCGCGTTCTCCTGGGGGTGGAGGAAGATCTGCCGGCTGAGGAAGCAGTCTTCAGGCGCGAGATTCCCTTCGATGTCGGTGAAGCTGGCCACGCGGCCCGGCGCCTGGTGGGCGAGCATGAGCGAAGTGAGCCCGCCCATGGAGTGGCCCACCAGATGGAACCGATCGATTCCCTGGGCCGCGAGGGCCGTGAGGGCCGTGCCGACCAGGAACGGGATCGAGATCTTCGCCAGATCAGCGCACCAGGATTCGCCGCATCCGGGGGCGTCGTAGGCGAAGACGGGCCGGCCGGCGAAGTCCGGGTTCTGGACGACGTCCGCATAGTCCTCCTTGGTGGAACCGAATCCGTGAAGAAAGACCAGCGGGAGGCCCTCGCCCGCGCGGCTCATGCAGGACAGGCGCACGTCCGTGCCTTCGACGGTGAGCGGGATTTCGTGCCTGGTCAGGCTGTTTTCAGTTGGCAACCTGTTCCTTTCGCGGGCCGGTCCACGGGAAGTCCGTAGAGTTCGAGGGTTGTCTTGCCGCTCTTGATTTCGGCGAGGATGCGGCGCTCGTCAGCGACGCGCTGATCGGCGCGGGCGATCACCTCGGCTGCCGCATGTTGGGGCAGGACTATGACTCCGTCCGCGTCCCCGACCACCAGGTCGCCGGTCTGCACGGTAATGCCCCCTACGCGGACGGGTGAGCGAAGGTCGCCGGGGTAGTCCTTGACGGTTCCGACCACTGTGACCGATCGCGAGAAGACAGGGAATTCCAAGGCGGCCATCTCGCCGACGTCGCGCACTCCGCCGTCGATGATGAGGCCTGCGATGCCCCGGTGCTGGGCTGCGACGGCCAGGACCTCGCCCCAGTGGCCATGCGCCGCGCCCTGCATATCCGCGACGAGCACGCTGCCCGCCGGCGCGGCCAGGACGGCGCTGTGGAGCGCGAGGTTGTCACCGCCGATGCCCCGGACTGTAAACGCCGGCCCGGCAACACGGGCGCCCGGCCAGGCCGCCCGGAGACCGGGGTCGCAGGCGCAGGGCAGTTTTGACGCCTCGTACAGGGTGGCCGCGGAATGCCCGCCTGCCGGGGCGCTCATGCGTTCCTCCACTGAAGGTCGTGGTAGCCCAGATCGGCCCTGGCCCGGACCAGGGTGGACCCTGCCTTGACCGCCGCGATGATCCTGGCCTCGGTAGCTTCAATCCGTTCAGCGATCTCGGCCACCCGTTCGGCGTGCGCGTAGGGCACGGCCAGTGCGCCGTCCGCGTCGCCGCAGATGATGTCGGCAGGCGAGATCGTGACGTCGTTGATGGTGAGCTCGGCGCCGACCGCCACCAGGCGGACCCGGTCCTTGCCTGTGCGCATGAACCGGCCGCGGCTGAAGAGCGGATAGTTCTGCTCCAGGGACGTGGAGACGTCCCGGCAGACACCGTTGATGACGGTCCCGGCGATCCCGCGGGCGGCCGCGATCTCGGTCATGATGCCGCCCCACACCGTGACGTCGGTGCGGCCCTGGTTGTCAATGAGCACCACGGCCCCCGGCGGTACGTCGTCGAGAAAGTCACCCACGCTCCCGCGTTCAGATCCGGCCGGCTCGTACTGCACCGTGAAGGCGGGTCCGGCGGTCCGGAACTCGTAGCTGAGTGGTGCGAGCCCGTGCAGGGTCGCGTGCACGCCCAGTGAGTCAAGGGCGTCGGAGATGGCGGCCGTGGGCAGGGCCGCAAGCCGGGTGGTGACGTCGAAGGTGTTGGTGGTCATCAGTGGTTTTCCTCGGTGGTTCCGGCCAGGCGGGCATCGCGCATGGCCTCGTGCAGGGGGATGCCGGAGCGCAGGTCCGCGGCGATGGCTTGTTCGCGCGCCGCGACGGCCTGGGCTTTCTTCAGCACTTTTTCGACGTGCTCGTGAGGGACCACGACGACGCCGGTTTCGTCGGCGAGGACCAGGTCACCTGGAGCGACCGTGACCTTGCCGAGCTGGACGGGCTCGCCGGCGGACCGCTGCTGGAGCCGGCCGCGGGCGGTGGCGGGGATCCGCCCCTTGGCGAACACCGGGAAGCCGAGTTCACGGGCTTCGTTCACATCCCGGCAGGCGCCGTCCGCCACCACTCCGCGGACACCGTTCAGGCTGGCGCCGAGGCTAAGGAGGCCTCCCCAGCAGGAGACGTCGGTGCGACCGTCGTTGGCGACGACAATGACGTCGGTGCTGGAGGCGCCGGCCACCGCCGTGGCGCCGATATGGGGACCTGACGGGCCGGGGACGAACGGCTCGAGCTGGACGGTGACGGCGAACCCCGCGATCTTGGGGTGGCCCCAGACCGGCAGGAATCCGGGCTGTCCCGGGGCGAGGCCGAGGGCGTCCAGGGCGTCCGACACCGCGGCGGAGTCAAGGGCCGCGTAGCTGTCCAGGAGGGATGATTCGTTTGAGGTCATGGTTCCAGTAGACCGCCTAACATCGATATGGTGAAGGTCTGATTTACACCTGCTGTAAGACGAGGAGCGACCTGATTTCATGGTGGAAGTACGCCAGGCACGGTTCTTCATCGCCGTGGCAGAAGAACTGCATTTTGGCCGCGCCGCGGACCGGCTCCACATGTCCCAGCCGCCGTTGAGCCAGGCCATCCTGCAGCTGGAGCGCCAGCTCGGCACCACACTGCTCATCCGCTCCAGCCGCACCGTCCTGCTGACGGAGGCCGGGCGGATGTTCCTGGAACAGTGCCGGCTGCTGGTCGGCGCGTCCGAACGTGCCCGTGAGGTGGCCGAACAGGCCAGCGCGGGGCTTGCCGGGATCCTCCGGATCGGCGCAGTGACGTCCGTGTTCAGCGAGGTGCTGCCGCAGATCCTCCGCCGTTTCCGGGAGTCGCGGCCCCTGGTGGAGCTGCACGTCCAGGAGATCGATACCCACCACGGACGTGATGCGCTGCTGCGCAGGGAACTCGATGTCGCGGTGATCCGCCAGGCAGTGACGGGCCGCCAGCTGAACTCAGTACCGCTCCGGCGCGACCACTTTGTCCTCGCCATGCCCGAGGGCCACCGACTGGCGGGCACGGACGGCCCCGTGGACCTGTCCGATTACCGCGACGACTCCTGGGTGTGGCTCCCCCGCCCCATCTCCCCCGACTACCACGACGAACTTGTGGCCGCGTGCCGGCAGGCGGGCTTCAGCCCCGAGGCGCACCACTTCGCCAACTCCATCCATTCCCAGCTCGCCATGGTGGAGTGCGGGCTGGGCGTGACGCTGGTTCCGAAGTCCTCGGTGGCACGGCAGTCCCGAGGGCTCGTGTGGCGCGAACTCAGAGACCGCATCGATCTGGTGGAACTGTCAGTGGTCAGCCGCGCCGGCGGCGAGGAGCCGCTGGTGGATCACTTCATCTCCTGCTCGCGGCCGGACGGGCCAATGTAGGAACCCTCAAGATTCCGCCGTTTTCCAGTTCGGCGCGTATCTTCTCCGTGTGCTCGCCGAGTGCCGGCACCGGCCCCATGCGGAAGGCGCCCTCGCGGGATGTCACCGGCGGGATCAGGCTGCGAACCGGCCCCACCGGGGACTCGACGTCCCGCCAGCGGTTCCGTTCGCTGAGTTGCGGGTGCGCCGAGAAGTCGCGCATATTCCTCAGTTGCGCGTTCGCGATGCTGGCGGCGTCGAGCCTGGAAATGAGAGCTGCCGTCGACTGCTGGCTAAGGGCGGTGTTGATGGCGTCATGGAGCGCGGAGCGGTTTTCCACCCGCAGGGTGTTGCTGGTGAAACGGGGGTCCTGCGCCAGGCCGGGCTGCTCGAGGACGTCCGCGCAGAACGTTGCCCATTCGCGTTCGTTCTGGATGCCGAGGAACACGGTGCCGTCTGCGGCGGGAAAAGGACCGTAGGGCGCGATGCTCGCATGCTGGGCGCCGCTCCGGGCCGGCGGGGCTCCCCCGTATTCGGCGTAGAAGTATGGCTGGCTCATCCATTCACCGAGGGCCTCGAGCATGGATACCTCCAGAACGTCGCCCCGCCCGGTCCCGGCCCGCTGCAGCAGCGAGGTCAGGATTCCTGAGTAGGCGTACATTCCGGCGCAGATGTCGGCAATGGACACCCCCACCTTCGCCGGGGAATCCGGTGTCCCCGTGACGCTGAGCAACCCGGCCTCGCACTGGATGAGCAGGTCGTAGGCCTTTTTCTGTTCGTGGGAGCCGCCGCGGCCGTAGCCGGATATGGAGGCATGGATCAGCCGGGGGTTGAGCGCCAGGGCGTCGTCGGGCCCGAGGCCCAGCCGCTCGACGGCTCCGGGCGCGAGGTTCTGAACGAGGATGTCCGCCTGGGAGACCAGTTTCTTCAGGACGTTGAGGCCGTCCTCGGATTTGAGGTCCAGGACGATGCTTTCCTTGCCGCGGTTGAGCCAGACGAAGTAGCTGGACATTCCGCTCACTTTGTCGTCGTAGCCGCGGGCGAAGTCGCCGGTGTCGCGTTCGATCTTGATGACCCTCGCCCCGAGGTCAGCAAGCTGCCGGGTGGCGAAGGGCGCGGCAACGGCCTGTTCCAGGGAAACAACGGTGATGCCTTCCAAGGGCAGCTCAGCCATTCGAGGATCCTTTCTTGGCCTGGTGCAAAATGCGTTTGGCGCGTTCGGTGACAGGCCGGTCGATCATTTGCCCCGCCACCTGGGTGGCGCCCCCTTCGGCGTCGATGACGGACAGCGCCCACGCTACTTCCTCTTCGGCGGGCGCGAACGCCGCCCCGACGAAGGGGATTTGGGCAGGGTGGATGCAGAGCTTCCCGCTGAATCCGAAGTTTCGTGCGAGTCTGGCCGACTCGGAGATGCGTCCCGCGTCCCGTATTTCGGTGCAGGGAGAATCCAGTGGCGCCGCGATGCCGGCGGCCCTGGACGCCAGGACCAGTTCGGAGCGGGCGTGGTCCAGGTACCGGTCTCCGCTGTCCGCATTGATGTCCAGGGCAAAATCGATGGCCCCGAAGGCCAGCCGTGTGATCCCGCGAACCTGTGCGAGCTCCAAGGCATGGATCAGCCCGGCTGCTGACTCGATGAGTGGAACCAGCGCCAGATCTGCGGGAAGGCGGTTGCGCAGCCGGAGAAGGACCTCCGGATCGTCGGCCTTGGGAACGATGATGCCCAGCAGCCCGTGGTGCTGCCATTCGGTGAGGGACAGCAGAGCGGTGATTTCGGCGTCGTAAGCCGGTGAATCAATCGGATTCACACGGACCAGGGCGCGCACGCCGCCCCGGGCCAGGGCGTCCACCGCCGATGCCAGCGCTGCCGCCTTATCGGCGGGAGCGACGGCGTCCTCAAGGTCAATGATCACGACGTCGGCACCCGAGGCCGTCGCCTTGGCGAACCTTTCGGGGCGGTCACCCGGCACGAACAGCGCGGTAACCGCTTCCGATACGATGCCCTCGCCGGTGGTTGTGGCTGACAACGTCTCCGGGGCCGTCACTGGAAGTCTCCAATGTGCGGCAGGGTGGATTCGTCCGGACGGGCAGCCTCCACGCCCGGCAGGTGGCCCTGCCTGTAGACCATGAACGTGCGCCGGTAGCTGATGACAATCTTGCCGTCCTGATTGAATCCTTCGGTGGCCACCGTCACGAGGCCCAGGTTGGGGCGCGATTTTGATTCCCGGACAGCGAGCACTTTGGACCGTGAATAGATCGTGTCACCTTCGAAGACCGGGTTGGGCATTCTTACCTCGTCCCAGCCCATGTTGGCGAAGACGTTCATGGACAGATCGATGGTGGACTGTCCGGTGACCAGTGCCAGGGTGAACGTCGAGTTGACCAGGGGCAGGCCGAACTCAGTGGCCTTGGCGAAATTGCGGTCGACGTGGGTTTTCGCAACGTTCTGGGTCATCAGCGTGAAGCTCTGGTTGTCGGCTTCGGTGACCGTCTTGCCGAAGGGGTGGTAGTAAATGTCTCCCACTGTGAAGTCTTCGAACAGTCGCCCCGTCCAGCCCGTCACGACGCGAGTCTCCCCGGAAGATGCCGGTGATGCGGTTGCTGCCATGAATCAATCTCCCTTGGTTTCCTGCCGCCCAGAGACCATCCGTACGGCAAATATATTCTGCATTGACTTCAGGATTCCCTCTCTTGCCCTGCAATGTCAAGGTTTCAAGCGGGAAATGATTCGTTCAAAACTCTTGCCAGCACGTGAATATATTATGTATCGTCGTTGCAGAGGGCCGTCGAGAAGGCAGCCGACCAAGCCAAAAGGAGCAAAGATGCCCACACCTATCTCAATTGAGCAGCTGCGCCAGCAGACCCGCGAACTCTGCGCCAGGTTCCCTGACGAATACTGGCGGGAGACGGACCGGAACCGCCGGTATCCGCAGGAGTTTGTGGACACCCTCACTGAAGCGGGCCTGCTCTCCGCGCTCATTCCCGCCGCGTACGGCGGACTGGGTCTGGGCCTGACCGAGGCAAGCGTCATCATGGAGGAGATCAACAAGTCCGGAGGGCATTCGGCCGCCTGCCACGCGCAGATGTACACGATGGGTGCGCTGCTGAGGCACGGCAACGACGCGCAAAAGAATGAATATCTTCCCCAGATCGCGGCCGGGAAGCTGCGCCTGCAGGCCTTTTCGATCACCGAGGACAAGGCCGGCTCCGACACCACCAGCATCGAAACGGAAGCCGTCCCGGACGGTGATCACTTCATCATCACCGGCCACAAGAGCTGGACCAGCCGGATTGAGGAGTCGGACCTCGCGTTCGTGCTCGCCCGCACGGCCACGAAGGGGACGGACAAGACCGACGGCCTGACGCTGTTCCTGGTGGATCTGCGGCAGGTTCGGGAGGAACAGCCCAACACGCTCAAGGTCGTCAAGGTCCGGACCATGTTCAACTACGCAACCAACCAGGTTTGGTACCAGGGCATGCGCGTACCCGCATCCGCAGTGATCGGCCAGGTGGGCAGAGGCTTCCGCTATGTCCTGGACGGCTGGAATGCCGAACGCATCCTGCTCTCGGCGGAAGCCGTGGGCGACGGCTACTGGTTCACGCAGCGGGCGGTTGACTACGCCAACAGCCGTGAGGTGTTTGGCCGGAAAATCGGCTCCAACCAGGGAGTCCAGTTCCCGATCGCGGACGCGTACATGAAGGTCCGCGCGGCAGACATGATGCGCTACGAAGCTGCCCGGCTGTTCGACGCCGGCGAACCGTGCGGCGCCGAAGCCAACATGGCCAAGCACCTCTCTTCCGAAGCCAGTTGGGCGGCCGCCAACGCCTGCCTGGACACCCATGGCGGCTACGGCTTTGTGGACGAATACGACGTCGAACGCAAGTTCCGCGAAACGCGCATGTTCCAGGTGGCCCCCGTGAACAACAACATGATCAAGAACTTCATTGCCCACAAGGTCCTCGGCCTGCCCCGCTCCTACTGAGACCGCTTCGGAAAGATAATCATGCTTCAAAACGTATCGACACCCGATTCCAGCCCCGCCGATCCAGCACCCGCTGACAGCGGGAAGGCTGCCGGCGATATTCGGCGCCCCCTCCGCGGCCGGGCAGCTGCCATGGCCCGGAACATGGACGCCAGCCTCAGCATTCCGACCGCCTCCACGATCCGCACCTTTGAGGTGTCAGCCCTCATGAAGTGGCGGGAGAAGCTGCGGGGACAGGGCTTCAGCGTTCCCATCGCCGCCGTCCTCGCCTGCGCCATGGCCCGGGCCGCGCAGCACGACGTGCCGGCGGCCAGGAGGCGGATCGAGTCGGCCGGCACCGACTTGGTGCTGGTCGAAGAGGCAACCGTGAACCTGGGCGTCGCAGTCGACGTCGAAACCGCTGCCGGCCACTCGATCATGGTCCCGGTTATCCGGGACGCCGCCAGCCTGACCTTCCCGGTCTTCGCTGACCGGCTCGGCGAACTGTCCGAAGCCTGCCGTGCCGGATCGATCGCCGTCGCCGATCTCCGCGGTGCCACGCTCATCCTCACCAGCACCGGCCGGTTCGGGTCAACCACAGGTGTTCCCCTGCTGCCGCCCGGGCCCGGCATCATCGTCGCCGCCGGTGCAATCGGCGTGCCGGCAGGCCTGGAGACGCTGTCAGAGACCCACCCCGTCAACCCGGTGCTCACGCTGTCCTCCACCTATGACCACCGCGCCATCCAGGGCGCGGACTCGGGGCTGTTCCTGGGAACCGTTGAAAAACTCCTGCGCTCCCCCGAGTTCCTGGCCGAACTCGAAAGCGAACTGCAGGCGGACCGGGGCGGGCCGCTGCTGGGCCTTCCCACCCAGGCAGGATCCGACCATGACGACGTGAGGCTGGCCGAGTTCAGCAGCACCGGAAGCGCCACCGTTGCCCGGCTCGAACCGGTGCGGGCACGCGACGAAGGGTCCTGGCTTCCCCAGGGCGTCGAAGTTGAATTCGGGCACCTCTCCGATCCGGAAACCCGCAAGTGGCTGTCCGATCTCCTCAGGAACGGCACCCCGGCCCCATCCCCCTCCCGCAGGCTTCAGGCCCTGCGGCTCTCGACCGAGATCGATGTCTTCGAGGCGTACCTGCAGACCCAGTTCCTCGGACAGAAGACCCTCTCGGTCCAGGGGCTTGAGGCAACCATCGTGGCCCTGGCGGAGATGACCGGCCACGCGGCCTCTGCAGGCTATTCCGATACCGTCTTGGGGATGGCACACCGCGGACGGCTGAGCATCATGGCCCACGTCCTTAATTGGCCCATGGAAAGGATTTTCGCCGAATTCCTCCCCACCGCGCAGGCCACCGTGCATGCCCCGTCAGGCGACGTCCGCCAGCACCTCGGCGGCAAGGGCACCTTCGCCGACGTCGACGGATCATCCATCAGCGTCATGCTCGAGCAAAACCCCAGCCACCTTGAGTTCGTTTCACCGGTCGCTCTCGGCGCCGCGCGTGCCAAGCAGGACGAGCTCGTGGCCAGCGGCGAGTCGAGGGAACAGGCCCGCCACCGGGTGCTGCCCGTCCTTCTCCACGGCGACGCTGCCTTCACGGGCCAGGGCGTCGTCTACGAGACGTTCAACCTGCAGAGCCTGGCCCCTTACAACGTCGGCGGAACGGTGCACATTGTCCAGGACAATCGGCTCGGCTTCACCGCAACACCGTTCCAGCTCCGCTCCACGGCATGGCCCTCCGACGTCGTCAAGGGGTTCGATGTTCCCGTCATCCACACCGACGCCGACGACATCGACGCCAACCTGGTAGCCGCAAGGATCGCCTTCGAATACCGCGAGCGCTTCGGCAAGGACATCGTCATCCATGTGCAGGGCTACCGCCGGCACGGGCACAACGAAACCGACGAACCGCGCTACACCCAGCCGGTCTACTACGCGGACATCGACGAGCACCCGCCTGTCCACGAGATTTACGCCGCCAAGCTCGAAGCTTCAGGACTTATCTCAGGCGATTACGTTGCCGAAACGCGGACCGCTGAGCGACTGCGGCTCGTCGATGCCCTTGACCGGGCCAGGACGTTCGACCTCAACACCGTCATTACCCAGCATCTGGCGGCGCGGCCCGAGGTTCAGCGAGCGCTGCACGGCGCTGCGCCGGCGTGGGCCCTTCAGGTGCTGGACGAAGCCGAGCAGGACCGCCCCGACTTTGAGATCCACCCCAAACTGATGCGTCAATTCAACAAGAGGAGGTCCCTGCGTGCGCAGGACTCCCTGGTTGACTGGGGCCAGGCGGAGTTGCTGGCGCTGAAACTCATCAACGAAGCCGGCACACCCGTCCGGCTCACGGGCGAAGACGTCGAACGGGGCACCTTCAGCCACCGGCACATCGTTGTCCACGACGCCGATACCGGTAACAAGGCCGAGCGGCTGGCGTTCGACAAGGCCCCCTTCCTCGTGGCCAACACGCCACTCACGGAAGTCGCCACAGTGGGGTTTGAGTACGGCTACGGCCGCACGAACCCCGCCTCCCTGCAGATCTGGGAAGCCCAGTTCGGTGACTTCGTCAACGTCGCCCAGGTGATGTTCGACCAGTTCGTCATGGCCGGCAGGGACAAGTGGGGCCGCGACGGCAGGTTTGTGGTCCTCCTGCCTCATGGCTGGGAAGGCGCCGGCCCGGAGCATTCCTCGGCCCGGCTGGAGCGCTTCCTGCAGCTAGCGGCCCGGGACAACTCCCGCATCCTCATCCCCACCACCGCAGCCCAGTATTTCGCCGCCCTTGTTACGGCGGCCGCGATGGAGGACCCGCGTCCGCACATCATCTTCACACCGAAGTCCCTCCTGCGGGCGGAGTCGGCAAAGTCCCCTGTCGCAGAGTTCTCGCCGGCCCGGTTCCGGCCGGTCCTGGCGGACGGGGCGCCCGGCCACGAGGCCCGGCGGCTGCTGCTGTGCTCCGGAAAGATCGGCGTCGAAATCAAGGACAGGCTCGGCGACGGCGTCCGGCTCCTTCGGCTCGAAAGCCTGTATCCCTTCCCCCACGAGGAGATCATGCGGGAAGTCGCGGCGGCGACGCAGCTGGAGCAGATCGTCTGGGTCCAGGAAGAGCCGGAAAACATGGGCGCCTGGACCTACGCCCTGCCGAAGCTGTTGAAGATGGGACTGGGCAGGTTCAGTCTCGGATTCGTGGGCAGGCCGGAGGCCGCCTCCCCGGCGGAAGGCTACTCGAATCAGCACAAAACCGCACAGGAGCGGCTGCTGGCAACAGCCGCCCAGGTCGGAGAAGTCGACTACCGGGTCGGCTAGGACAGCGTAGGCTCCGGCAGTGGCCCACCCGTCCTGTCGAGGCCTAAAGTAACCACACGCGCAAGGCGGTGCAGGACCCCTGCACCGCCCGGGCGCTGAAAGGAGCCACCGCAATGCGTATTGGGGTCGTCGAGGACGACGACGGTGTTGCCAGCGCATTGGTTGATGCGTTGACGGCGAACCGGATCGCCGCAGAGCGCATGTCACGTGGCGCCGACATTTTGACGCGGCATCCGGACTTCGACCTCGTTCTCCTGGATCTCGGCCTCCCCGACATGGACGGCATCGAGGTCCTCCGCAACCTCCGCCAGGTGTCGGCAGTGCCCGTCATCATCCTTACCGCCCGCGACGATGAACGGTCGGTGGTGCGCGGCCTCCGGAACGGCGCCGACGACTATCTGGTTAAGCCCGCCCGGATGACTGAGCTGCTGGCCCGGATCGAAACCATCCGAAGGCGCGCCAGCCGCGTCAGGGAGTCCCCTGCCCAGGTCCGCCAGTTCGGAGACGTGGCCATTGACCTGGCAGGCCGGTCCCTGACCGTGGCGGGCTCCCCCGTGCCGCTTACGACCAAGGAATTCGAACTGCTGGCGGCGCTGGTCGACAACCCTGGCACAGCCGTCAGCAGGCAGCAGCTGATGGACCAGATCTGGGGGGATGCCTTCGTGGCCGTCTCCCGGTCCCTCGATGTCCATATGACAGCGCTCCGTGCCAAGCTTGGCCGTCCCGCGCTGATCGAGACCATCCGCGGCTTCGGCTACCGCTGGATCGGCTAGGAACCATGAGAAGCCGCCTGCTCCTGGTCCTGGCCGTTCTTGGCGCCATCGCCGTCACGGCCTTTGCCTTCCCCCTCGCGGCGTCCATAGCCGACGTAAGGACACGCGAATTCGTCCTCAGCCGGGATGCGGATCTCCAACGCTTCGCCGACCTTGCGGACGGATACGTCAGGAGCAGCAGCCCCGGCCTCCTCCTTGAAGAAATCGATGCGTACCACGCCCTTTACGGCGAAGCCCTGGCGGTGGTCTCGACACGGGGAGGAGCGCCCCGCACCGTGGGCACAAGCCTTGAGGATCCGGTGGTGTCATCCGCTATTGGCCGCGCACTGCGGAATGAACGGTCCTCGGCCGTGGAGCTGCTGACACCGTGGAGCCCGGAAACTGTCGTCTTCGCCAAGCCCATCGGAACGGGGGCCCAGGTCAACGGCGCCGTCGTGATTGTCGCCTCGACCGGGCGCGCCCGCGGAGACATCCTTCAGGGGTGGGCTCTCATAGTCGTGGGATTCCTGGCGGCGGTGGTCGGCTTCGGCGCGCTTGCGCTCTGGGTCAGCCGGTGGGTGCTTCGTCCTCTTGAGGAAGTCAGCACCCGCATCGAGCAGGTGACGAACAGCCTTCCGTTTGTCGCAGGTGTCACCGGGAGCGCCGCCTCATCGTCGGATTCAGGCCGGAGCGGTCCGCCGGAGCTACGCGCGCTTTCGAAGGCGTTCGAAAGGATGGCGGCGACGGTCCATGCGTCTGCGGACGCGCAACGCAGGCTGATCGCCGATACGGCCCACCAGCTCCGAAACCCGCTGGCCGCCCTCCAGCTCCGGCTGGACCTGCTTGGACCGCTGGTCCGGGGTGAGGGGAAACCAGGCTACGGGCGCGCCCTGGGTGAGACGCTCCGCCTGCAGGAGATCCTGGATGATCTGCTGGCGCTGTCGGTCGCCGAGACGCCGCGGGCGGAGGGCACCCAAGGCGAACGCACCTGCGTTCCGTACCTTGTCGCCGTCGAACGCGCAGATTTCTGGCACAGCACGGCCGCGGAGTCCGGTACCGCTTTCCATGTCCGTGAGGCACCTGAAGAACTTGTGGCGCAGGTAAGCGCAGGAGATCTGGAGCAGGTCTTCGATGTGCTTTTCGACAACGCCTGCAAATACTCGGGGCGTGGAACAGCCGTGCGGATTTCGATTGGGTCGAATTCCGGGCCGGAGCCGGAAGCCGGATCGCAGACGGTCATCACGGTTGCGGACGACGGCGTGGGGGTGCCCGGCGATGAGCTGGACCTGGTCACGCGGCGGTTCTTTCGGGGCAGGCGCCCGGGCGGCGAGCCGGGAGAAAGCACGCGCCCCGGTGGCACCGGTTTGGGACTATCCATCGTTGAAGCCCTGGTGGAAACCAACGGCGGCGAGCTGGCGCTCCAGGAAACTCCAGGAGGAGGCCTTACCGTCACCATGTCTTTTCCGCGCCCGGTTGAAGCAACCCCGGTTCAAGCTGCAGCGCCCAAGGAACGGGCCTCAAAGCGGACGAAGGCATCCGGCTGATGCGGCGCAGCGACATGGGATTGCACATCTCCCGACGGGCCATGCTCGCCGGCCTCACCGTCCTGGCATCCGGCATCGCCTTGGGAGGGTGCCAGCCGCCGGTACGGGTCTTCAGCCTCGGCACAGCCGAGAACCGCGGTTTTTTCTACGATTTCGGGCAGTCGCTGGCGGGTGCCGTTTCACGCTCCGATGTGGGTTTCACGCTCGAGCCGCGGATAACAGGGGGCTCGGTCGAGAACATAGCGGACCTCCTGGCCGGCCGTCTGGACCTGGCCCTGGCTTTGGCCGACGTCGCCATGACGGAGAAGGAAGGTTTGCGTGCAGTGGGCCGGGTCTACCTGAACTACCTTCAGCTGGCTGTGCCCGCGGATTCGACGATTCGCGCCCTCGCTGACCTGCGCGGGCGAACGGTTAGCCTCGGAGCCAGTTCAGCCACCGCCAGGGCAGGGCGCCTGTTGCTGTCGGCCGGCGGCCTCAGCGAGGCGGCGGTGCGGGTCCGGCCGGTTCCCATCACCGGGGTCCTGGATGCACTCGCCAGCGGCCGCGTCGACGCCGCCCTTATTGCCGGCGGAGTGCCCCACCCGGAAATGGACACGAGCGGCGGACGCGGGCCCGCCTCCGGCATCCGGCTCCTCGACCTCTCCGGCGAACTGCAGACCATGCAGAAGCAATACGGTCCGGTGTATCAGCCGGTCAGATTGGCAAAAGGCCTGTACGGTTCCGCCGGCGAGGTCGGTTCCATCGGCATCGCCAGCCTCCTGTTGGCCCGTTCTGATCTGCCTGAGGACGTAGTGGGCAGGATCGTCGATGTCCTGATAAACAAGTCTTCCGAGCTGGTTCCCGCGGGCACCGCAGGCGTGCAGTATCTGGACACGCGTTCGTTGATCTACACCTCCGGAGTGCAACTCCATCCGGGAGCGGCAGCAGCCTACCGCCGCCATCACGGTTAACTTCGCCGCAGATGCCGTAATTTGGGTTGTAGCTAAGCAGAAAGAGAAAGAACCATGAGTGAACGCAAGCGTGTGCGTCCGCAGCTAAGCGATGAAGCCTCGTCCTACATTCGCGCCCTGATCATGTCCGGCAGCCTCCGCCCCGGCACGCAGGTGCGTCCGGAAGTCCTGGGTGAAGCCCTGCAAATCTCGACCACACCTGTCAGGGAGGCCCTGCAATCCCTGCGGGTGGAAGGATTCCTTGAACTGGTGCCCCGCAAAGGGTTCCAGGTGGCGCCGCTGACGGGGAAGGACATCCGGGACATTTTCCGGGTCCAGGCCCTGATAGGCGGCGAGCTTGCCGCCCGGGCCACACTAAATGCCACGGCAGACAACCTTGCCGAGCTCGAGGCCCTGCACCACGAGCTGATCGCGGCGGCGACCAGGCACGACGAAGTGCTGCTCGAGGAGAAGAACCACGCCTTCCACCGGGAAATCAACCTCCTTGCCGACTCCCGCAAAATCATCTGGGTGATGGGCCTCGTTTCCCGGTACGTGCCGCGGCGTTTTTACGCCAACATCCAGGGCTGGCCCCAGGCCACGGTGGATGACCACTCCAAGCTCCTGGATGCGATCCGTTCAAGGGACGCGGACACCGCACGCCGCGAAATGGAAGAGCACATCATGCACTCCGGTGAGCTGCTGGCCACCCATTTCGATGAGCGTGTGGCCGAAACCCCGTCGCCGGATGAGGCGCAGGGACTGGCACGCGTGTGACTTCCGCCGTGCCGCGCTGCTAGAGCATGACTGAGTAGTCCTGCTTTCTTTCGTCTGCCAATTCAGGCTGCGCTCCGGCGCGCCCAAAACCCATTCCGTTGGTGCGCCGGCTTTCCCCCGGCGACTGTCCTAAGGGAGTGCTAAGAAATCGGCCATTCGCTATTCACCGAGGGTGACCTGAGACACATTTGAAGTAGTTCAAGGGCGCAAGACCCGAACTCGATGTTGAGGCAGAACGCCAGCGGCATCGACCAAGAACAAAGGAGTTCAAATGAACACTCAACAAGCCTCGGTGCCAACGGCCAAGCCCCGGGTCGTCAGCAATGTTGTCAAGGGATGCCTGGGCAACTTGATCGAATGGTACGACTGGTTCGTTTACGCCTCGTTCAGCATCTACTTCGCTGCCGAGTTTTTCCCCGCCGGCAATCCGACGGTGCAGCTGCTGTCCACAGCCGCCGTCTTCGCCGTCGGCTTCCTGATGCGGCCGCTGGGCGGCTGGCTGCTGGGCATGTACGCGGACCGGCACGGGCGCCGCAACGCGCTGGCGGCTTCGGTGCTGCTCATGAGCGCGGGATCGCTGGCCATCGGCCTCACGCCGTCGTATGAATCGATCGACATCCTGGCCCCGATCGTTCTGGTCGTTGCCCGCCTCCTGCAGGGCCTCAGCGTCGGCGGGGAATTCGGTTCCAGCGCGACGTATCTGTCCGAGGTGGCCACGCCTGGCAAGCGCGGGTTCTTCTCCAGCTTCCAGTACGTTTCCATCATCGTGGGCCAGCTGTCCGCACTCCTTGTCATGATCCTGCTCCAGCGCATTCTGACCCCGGAGCAGATGGGCGAATGGGGATGGCGTGTTCCGTTCATCATCGGCGCCGTCGCCGGACTCGGCGTGATGATTCTCCGCCGCTCCATGGATGAGTCCGAGCACTACAAGATCGAGAAGGCGCGTGAGGCGGCAGGCCTGGAAAACGGAACCAAGCCCGTGGGGTCCTTGCGGGCTCTCCTGCAGTACCCCAAGCAGCTCGCAGCCGTCTTCGCGCTGGCCATCGGCGGCACCGTGTCCTTCTACGTCTACACGACCTACATGCAGAAATACATGGTCAACACCTCGGGGATCGCCAAGGAAGACGCGTCCGTCATCAGCTTCGTTGCCCTGTTGCTCTTCATGTTCCTGCAGCCCATCGCCGGCGCCCTGTCCGACCGCGTCGGGCGCCGCAAGGTGATGCTCTTCTTCTCCATCGGCGGCACCATCGTCACCGTGCCCATCCTGACCATGCTCGCCGAGACCACCAATGTTTTCGCAGCCTTCGGGATGATGATGCTCGGCCTGGTCTTCGTGTCGGGCTACACGGCCTGCGCCGCCATCGTCAAGGCTGAAATGTTCCCCACCCGCGTACGTGCCCTGGGAGTCGGCCTTCCGCACGCCCTGGTCGCGGCCACCTTCGGAGGAACGGCAGAACCGGTTGCGCTCGCACTGAAGCAGGGCGGTGCCGAGTCCGCCTTCTTCTGGTACGTCACGGCCTGCATCGCGCTCACCCTGGTGGCGGCCATCATGGTCAAGGACCCGTCCAAGAACTCCACGCTGGAAGCAGACCTGCAGCCGGCCGAGGCAACGAAGGCCAGCGAGCCTGCCCTCGCCACGTCGCCCCGGAGTTCGGCCGGGGCATAGGTTCATCGCGGCGCCCGTTTCGAGGCGTCGCCACGCAAAACACAACCAAAGCGGACGACGGCGGGAGGACCCGCCGTCGTCCGCCTTTCCTTTTGGGGCGGTCAGGTCGGCTCCGGTGCGGAGCCAGCCATGCTGGAGAACTGGCCCAACCCCTCCCGAGCCGGGCAGACCTGGCCCCGGGCCGATATACCGCCGGAGCAGGAGCCGGGAGGCTCTGTAGACTGGCGGCTATCAGCGCGAAACGTTCGCGCAAACGCTTTTCCGAGGGGCCCGGCAATGACGACGATGGTAAAAGTGGCGAAGCTCGCCGGGGTGTCCATTTCCACGGTCTCCCACGTCCTGAACGGCACCCGGCACGTCAATGAGGAAACCCGGCAGCGGGTGCTGAAGGCCATCGAGGACACCTCCTACCGGCAAGATGCCCTGGCGCGGGCCATGCGCCGCTCCAAGACGGACAGCATCGGCCTTATCGTTTCCGACGGCGGAGAACCGTCCTTCGCCGAAATGATCCGCGGAGTGGAACAGGCCGCGGCTCGCCACGGAGTCACGCTGCTGCTGGCCAATTCCGCCGAAGATCCCCAGCGGGAAGCACGCGCGATTCAGGCACTGCTGGAGCGGCGCGTCGACGGCATCATCCTCGCACAGGCAGCCGGCTCCGCCCCCGACGCACTGGCGGTCTTTGCCCAACAGGAAACTCCGCTGGTACTTATGGACCGGCTGTCGGACCTTCCATTCGACCAGGTGGGCATCGAGAACCGGCAACCAACAGCGGAGCTTGTGGCGCACCTGTCCGCTCAGGGACATCAGAGAATAATGCTCATCGCAGGGGACACCAGGGTCGCGACGTTGCGGGAGCGCCTCGAAGCGTTCGACGATGCCGTCACCCGGGCCGGACTGCCCGCAAAGGGGCAGGTGAAGATCGCCGCCGCGCAAGCCGACGTCGTCGACGCCCAGATCGAAGAGGCCCTCGACAGGCCCGACAGGCCCACCGCCGCCATCGCCTGCAGCACCGTCCTGGCCGCCGCCGCCCTGCGCATCATCCAGCGCCGGCGCCTTCGAATGCCGGAAGACATTGCCTTTGCCACCTTTGACGGTTTTGCCTACGCCGATCTCTTCGAACCGCGCCTTACGACCGTTCGCCACCCCGCGTTCGAGGTCGGCGTGACCGCCGCCGACCTGCTTGCGCAAAGAATAGAAGACAAGACTGCCGCGCATTCCCTTGTCCGGATCGCACCCACCATCGAGTACCGCGGTTCCACCGGTTCCGCCGCCGTGTCCTAACGCCAGCCGCGGGCTCCCCGCACGCCAAGACCTCCTGGGGGCATTCAGCGCGGGGCATTGACCGCCCCGCAGGGGACGCCTGAGGGTAACCCTTCGATCTTTTTGCCTGTGATCCATTGCACATCGAAACGTTTGCCTCTACCATCGAATCGTTCGCGCAATCGTTTCGATAGGAGGCTCCGATGGCAACCATCGTTGATGTAGCAGCGTTGGCCGGTGTCTCGACGTCCACAGTTTCGCACGTCATCAACGAGACCCGGCATGTGGAGCCAGGGACTCGCGCCAGGGTCCTCGCTGCAGTTCAAAGTGTCGGCTACCGGCGCGACGCGCTGGCACGGTCCCTGCGCCGTTCCAGAACAGATTCGATCGGATTGGTCGTGTCCGACGCCGGCGAGCCGGCCTTCGCGGATATGGTCCACGGCGTCGAAGAAGCGGCAGCCCAGCTAGGGCTGTCCCTGCTTCTCGCTAACTCCGCCGAAGACCCGGCCAGGGAGCGGATCGCCGTGGAAACACTTCTTGACCGGCGGGTCGACGGGCTTATCGTCGCCCGCGCGGCAGGCTCCGGCCCGGACCTGCTGACCCGTATCCGGGAGGAAAGCAAGCCCCTCGTTCTCCTGGACCGCTTGGCCGACCTCGATGTCGACCAGGTCGGCGTGGACAACGCAGCCGCCGTCGCCGAATTGGTGGCCCACCTGACGGGCAAGGGGCACGAGCGCATCCTCCTCGTCGCGGGTGATCTGCGGGTTCCCTCGCTGAGGGAACGCTTCGAAGGATTCCGTGCAGCCCTGAAATCCCAGGGCCTGGGCACCCCGCCGGGCATCATGTGCGAGGGAACCTCCACTGCGGCAGCAACCCTTGAAAGCGTGGGCAGCATAATCCGGAACCCGGAAACGCGGCCGACCGCCATTCTGGCGTGCAGCACCGTATTGGCTGCGGGCGCCCTGAAAGCGGTACAGGACGCGAACCTCCCCATACCTGGGGCCATCGCGTTTGCAACGTTCGACGGCTTCACCTACTCGGACTTGTTCGAACCGCAGATCACAACAGTCCGGCAGCCAGCGTTCGAACTCGGCGAAACCGCCGTCGAGCTGCTCATGAACCGGATCAACGAGCCCAACAGCAGGACCCAAACCCGCCGGCTGAACTCCACCATCGAGTTCCGCCGGTCCACAGACTAGACCCCATCCGCATCAAACAGCAGGGCCTCCGCAGACAGGAGGCCCACGTGCAAAGGAGCATCACCATGAGAAAGTCCCTGCGCATCACGATGGCGGCGGCCGCCACGTCAGCGCTGCTCGCCCTCACGGCCTGTGGTGGCACGCAGACCGCGAGCGCCCCGGCTGCAGACGGGTCATACACGGCCCCGGCCAAGGACGTCACGGCTACCATTTCGGTTTCGAACTGGGGCGATCCCGGCGATAAGGCCGTCTACGACAACGTTGCCGCACGCTTCAAAGAGAAGTACCCCAACGTAACCGTGAACAACAACTTCACGCCCATCACCACCTGGACGGAGTACGTCAACAAACTCGTCACCCAGGCTGCGGCGGGGCAGGCGCCGGACGTCATCAATATCGCCACCGAAGGCGTCCAACTGGGGCTCGACAACGAGCTCTTCGCCTCCATGGACGGCTTCCTGAAGAACGATCCCGAGGCACAGTCCCTGGAGAAGGACATCGACCCGAAGCTCCTTGACGGATTCCGCAAGGACGGCTCCACGTACCTGATGCCGAACACCTTCAACACCATGGTGATCTACTACAACACCAAGATGTTCAAGGACGCCGGCATCGAGCGGCCCAGCGACGACTGGACGTGGGACGACTTCCTCGCGATCTCCAAGAAGCTGACTACCGGCTCCGGCGCTAACAAGGTCTACGGATTCGCACTGCCCTACTACTCCTTCGGCATTACGCCGTGGCTGTACTCCAACGGCACGTCCATGATGAGCGAGGACCTGAAGACATCGCAGCTCACGGATCCGAAGGTTCAGGAAACCATGGGCTGGGTCCGGGACCTCGTTACCAAGCACGGCGTGGCGCCCCAGCCGAAGGGCTCGGACCCCTATCAGCTCTTCCCGGCCGGAAAGGCTGCCATGACAGGCGCTGGACACTTTGTCACCGGCGGGTTCAAGGCCGCCGGTTTCTCCGACTACGACATCCTGCCGTGGCCGAAGAACGCCACCAAAGCCACGGTCTTCGGCGCCGGCGCCTTCGCCATCTCCAAAACATCAAAGAACCCCGGGCTTTCCTGGGAGTTCATCAAGATGCTGACGGACCAGCAGACCCAGAAGAAATGGGCCGACGCCGGCTCCGCGGTCCCGTCCACCAAGACGGCGGCGTCGTCCAAGGAATTCCTGGCCGCACCCGCGCACGCCGGCGAGTTCTACAACTCGCTTTCCTACGCCAAGCCGGTGGCCGCCCCGGGCGCCTACAACGTCCTGGATCCCGCCTTCATGCGCGCGATGGACGAAATCATGTCCGGGCAGGATGTCGCGGGCTCCCTGGAGAAAGCCAACAAGGACGTCGAGGAAGCGTTGAAGTGACAACCACCACCGAAACCCAGAGTCCCGCCGCGCGCCAGCAGGGCGCGGCGGGGCCGGGGGCTCCTGGCCGGACCAGCCGGCTCAGCGCCGTCAAACGCCAGGATGCCTTGACCGGCTACGCCTTCACCGCCCCGACGATCATCGGGTTCGTCATTTTCGTCCTGGGACCGCTGATCGCCGCCTTCTACCTGAGCCTGACGAAATACAACATCCTGACCGCACCCAAGTTCGTGGGATTCGACAACTACGTGCGCATGTTCCGGGACGAGCGGCTGGCCACCACGTACGGGAACACCGTCCTCTACGTGGGCGCCGCTGTGGTGCTGATCAACGCCTTTGCCCTGCTGTTCGCCGTCCTCATCAACCAGAGGCTGCCGAAGGGGCTGACCTACGTTTTCCGGTCTGCCTACTTCTTCCCCTACCTCGTTGCCCTCGTCTATGTGTCCATCATCTGGCAGGCCCTCTTCCAGAAGGACACCGGCATCATGAACTACTACATCGCCGGACTCGGCGGAGAAAAAATCGACTGGCTTAACAGCCCCGAATTCTCCAAGTTGTCCGTGATCATCGTCGACACGTGGCGGAACGTCGGATTCTCGATGCTCATCTTTGTTGCCGCGCTTCAGGAAGTGCCCAAGGACATGGTGGAGGCGGCCCGGATGGACGGCGCCAACGAATGGCAGGTCTTCCGGCGCATCGTCGTACCGATGATCAGCCAGGCCACCTTCTTCAACATCACGATCACGATCATCGGCGCCTTCCAGATCTACGAGTCGATCATTGTCCTCACCCGCGGAGGTCCGGGAGACGCCAGCCGCAGTGTCGTCATGTACATCGCCGAAGTCGCGTTCAACAAGTTCGACATGGGCTACGCCTCGGCCATTGCCGTAACGCTCTTCATCATCATCATGCTGGTCACGCTGCTGCAGTTCCGGCTCCGGAAATCGTGGGTGAACAATGAGTAGGCTCGACACAACCGTCCGTCCTTCCCGCTCAGGCACCGGAAAAGCCGCGCGACGGCGGCCCGGCGTCGGGAAATGCGTTTCAGTGGCGCTGCTCGTCATCGGGGCAGTCGGAATGATTGCCCCGTTCCTGTGGATGTTCACCACCTCCCTCAGGGATGCCGGCCACGCGTACGACCTGCCGCCACAGTGGCTGCCCACGGAATGGGACTGGTCCAACTACGCGGGCGCTGTCAGCGGACCTGTTCCGATCCTGAGGAACATGCTCAACAGCGCCGTCATCGCCATCGCCGTGAGCATCGGGATGATCATCACCGCGCCCATGGCCGGATATGCCTTCGCCAAGCTCGACTTCCCCGGCAAGAACTCCATCTTCGTCGGCCTGCTGTCCTCGCTCATGGTGCCGGCCCAGGTCACGATCATCCCGCTGTTCCTCCTGATGCGCACGTTCGGCCTCCTGGACAATCCGCTCAGCCTGATCCTGCCGGGCATCACCGGAGCCCTCGGGGTGTTCCTGCTCCGGCAGTTCTTCCTGGGCCTGCCGCAGGAAATCATCGACGCGGCGCGGATGGACGGTGCGAACGCATGGCAGACGTACCGGCTGATCGCCCTGCCGCTGGCCAAGAACGCTGTCAGCACCTTGGGCGTCATTACCTTCCTGGGCAGCTGGAACGCCTACTTCGCGCCGTCGATCTTCCTCAACAGCACCGACACCGCCACGCTCCCCCTGGGGCTGGTCCTCATGCTGGGCCCGTACGGCGCAGGCAACGTGGCGCAGGTGATGGCTGCAACCACCATCGCCATCGCCCCCGCACTCATCGTCTTCCTTGTGGCCCAGCGGTGGATCATCGCCAGCCTCACCCAGTCAGCCGTCAAGGGCTAACAAACTCCCGAAAGGTAACCACACAATGGCAACGTCCCACCGCTCCGGGCTGCTCTCCAGCCTGACCAAGCTCTCCACCGCCCGCACCGCCCGCGCCTCCAGCTGGGACCAGACCGGCCGCAACCGCGACAACTGGATCATCATGCCCGGCGAGGAGCGCGTGCTGGCCGACATTGAAGGGCCCGGCTCCATCACGCACATCTGGATGACCCAGTCCTGCCGGATCCAGCCCGGGCCCGGCCAGATCTCCCCCGAACTCGTGGGCGTGCCCATGCTGGAAATCCACAACGCCCTGGGCGTCAGCTGGGAAGTGGTGGACCCGGACTACTACCGGAAGATCGTCATCAGGATGTACTGGGACGGCCAGGAAACCCCCAGCGTCATCGCCCCGCTGGGTGACTTCTTCGGGCTGCTCAATTCCCTGTCCGGCTCGTACGATTCGCTGCCGCTGTCAGTGTCAGCCAAGGAAGGAGAGCTGAACACCTTCGGTGGCAGCGCCGCCTTCAACAGCTACTTCGAGATGCCCTTCAACTCCCGGGCACGGATTACGGTCGAAAACCAGAACGACATCCCCTACCTGCAGTACTTCTACATCGACTACGAGCTCTACACAGAGCCGCTGCCGGACAACACTGCATACTTCCACGCCCACTGGCGCCGGCAGAAGCCCAACGCCGGCTGGGGCCCGGACCTGCAAACCAACAGCATCGAAGTGGCCATCCCCAACCTTTCCGGCGAAGACAACTATGTGGTCCTCGAAACCGAGGGGCAGGGACATTACGTAGGCTGCAACCTGGCCGTCCGCCACTTCCAGGGTTCGTGGTGGGGCGAGGGCGACGACATGATCTTCATCGACGACGACACCTGGCCGCCCAGCCTCCACGGCACCGGCATGGAGGACTACTTCGGCCATGCCTGGGGCATGCAGCACAACGCCTATCTCATGAACGGAACCATGGTCCACGAGGAAAATGTCCCGGGATTCCACCACAGCTACCGGTTCCACATGACCGATCCGATCAGGTTCCAGAAGCGGATCAAGGTCACGTTCGAACACGGGCATGCCAACCATCTCTCCGACGACTGGTCCTCCACTGCGTACTGGTACCAGACTCTCCCGTCCCCCGTCCTGGACATCGATCCCGTGGAGGAGCGCCTGCCGTTGCGGCCCCGTGACCAGGTGGAAGAGGTACCCCTCCCCGCTTTGACGCCCGCCCAGCAGAAGGCACGCGATTCATACGCCGAGCGCATGAAGGGCTTCACCGAAATCCGCGACGCCGTCCGGGCGGAACGCCGCGCCGAAATCGACCGGTGGGAACAGGCCAACGCCACCCAGGCCCGGGAAATCCGCGAGCGGTTCCTGGCCTCCAACAGTGTCACGGCCGAATAGCCCACAACCAGCGACAAGGATCAGCATGAACGCCCAAGCCCTCCGGCCCGCCTTCCACTTCACCGCAGCCCAGGGATGGATCAACGATCCCCTCGGCCTGACCTGGACGGACGGCCAGTACCACCTCTTCTACCAGTACGTCCCCGGCCGCACCACCTGGGCCTCCAACTGCCACTGGGGCCACGCCACCTCGCCTGACATGATCGCCTGGACCGAGCAGGGTGTCGCCGTGGCTCCCGGAGAAGGTGACGACGGAGTCTGGTCCGGTTCCATCGTCACCGCAGCCGACGGCACGTCAACCATGTTCTATACCTCCGTCACCGAACCGGACATCGGCATCGGGACCGTCCGGACCGCCACCCCCGACGACGCGTCCTGGAACACCTGGACCAAAGGCCGGAAGCTGATGACCGCACCGGACCGTGACGTCGTCGCCTACCGCGACCCCTTTGTCTTCCGCGACGGTCACCTGTGGAGGATGTTCGTCGGGGCAGGGCTCGACGGCGGAACCGCCGCCGCGGTGTCCTACAGCTCGACGGACCTGGCCGAATGGACGCTGGACGGGATGGCCGCCCTGCGCTCCGGCACAGAAACGGAACCGGTCTGGACGGGGACCATGTGGGAATGCCCCCAGCTGTTCGAGATCGACGGCTCCCACGTCCTGGTCACGTCCATCTGGGAGGACGACGTGCTGCACTATGTTGCCTACGGAGTGGGCCATTACGCCGACGGAAGGTTCGAGGCCCGGTCCTGGGGCCAGCTCAGCTACGGAAAGAGCTACTACGCGCCGTCGTTCTTCCGCGACAAGGACGGCAAACCGTCCCTCATCTTCTGGGTGCGGGGTGTGGTCAGCCCGGACGGGCAGTGGGCCAGTGCGCTCAGCATCCCGCACACGCTTTCGCTCGTCGGCGACACCCTGGTGGCCGCGCCGCACGAGGACCTCAGCACGTACGGACGGCCGGCACAGCTGCAGCGCGTGGGCGAGGCTGCCTTTGAAACGGTGCTCACGGCCGGCGCCGACCTCCGGTGCACGGTGGCGGCCGGAATGACAGTACGCGTGGAGTCCCTCGACCAGACGCTCGTGACTGTCGCTTCAAGCGGGGACGGGATCCGCGTCACCGCAGACGGGAACCCTGACTTCACAGATGCGTTCTTCCCTGCAGCCGAGGGATCAGAGCTGCGCGCCATCATGGACTCCGGCATTCTGGAGCTCTCCGGCCCCGGGGGAATCATGGCCGTCCCCCTGCCCATCGTCGCCGGCCCGCTGACGCTGACAGTCGTCCGTGCTGCCGCCGAACCCGAGCTGCGGACGGTGTACCGGCCCATGACACCGGACGATCTCCCCCTCAATGACGCAGGTCGAGCGCTTCGAGGAGTCGTTTGACCGAGCCGCCGAGGTTCCAGTCGATGGCGAGACGCTCGAGTTCGGCGCGCGATTCGCCCTCGACGGGGTGGAGCTGCGCGCCCGCCTCCTCGAGTGTCGGCAGCTCGAGGTCGCGCACGATCCTCACGACGGCGGGCGCGACGGTGAGGTAGTCGGCGGCGGCGGCGAGCTTCGACCGCACGGAGGCGGACAGACCGCTTCCGGCATCCGCCGCCGCCGAGAGCAGCTCCTCGAGCGTGCCGTACTCTCCGAGCAGCGACGCGGCGGTCTTCTCGCCGATGCCGGCCACGCCCGGCAGCCCGTCGGAGGCGTCACCGCGGAGGGTCGCGTAGTCGGCGTACTGCTGGGGCAGCACCCGGTACTTGCCGACGACGACCGCGTCCGTCACGACTTCGAGGTTCCTCATGCCGCGCGCGGTGTAGATCACCCGCACCTGACGTTCGTCGTCGACGACCTGGAAAAGGTCGCGGTCGCCCGTCACCACGTCGACCGGAAGCTCTGCGTGGCTGGCGTAGGTGCCGACGACGTCGTCGGCCTCGTGTTCGGCAGCCCCCACGACGGCGATGCCGGCGAGGTCGAGCACGCGGCGGATCATCGGAATCTGCGCCTCGAGGGCGTCCGGCACGACCTCCACGTCGGGGGCACCGGCCACCACCTCTGCGACCCGGTGCGACTTGTAGGTCGGGATGAGGTCGACCCGCCACTGCGGACGCCAGTCGTTGTCCCAGCACGCAACGAGGTGCGTCGCGTCGTAGTCGGTGGTGAGCCGCGCGATCATGTCCAGCAGCCCGCGAACGGCGTTCACCGGGGTGCCGTCGGCGCGGCGGATCGTGTCGGGCACGCCGTAGAAGGCGCGAAAGTACAGCGACGCAGTGTCCAGCAGCATCAGGCGGTGGGGCATAACCGATCCTGACACGGAATCGCCCGATCTCGCTGGACCGGCACGGTTTGGCGCTTCGATGAGAAGACTCTCAGACAAGTCTCACCTCCGACTCAGACTGGGCGTTCATGATGGAACCAGTTGGCAGGACCAGTGTGTGAGGCTGAGGAAAGGAACCGGAATGCCCACCAAGTTTCAGGCCGGGGGAACAGTTGCCGGTGGCCGCGCACAGGATGCACCCGAGTCAGGCCGGGGTGCGCATGACGCTACCGGCGGCACCGCCCTTCGCGAACAGATTATCGACATCATCCTGGATGTTCTCTCGGAATCTGCACCGGTGCGTCCGGAAGTCCGTGCCGGTCTCCTGAAGCGCCTCGCGGAAAATCCCGGGAACCCGGAAAAGGCGCTGCTGGACCACCTTCAAATGCTTGCCGGGCCAGGCGCGCGAAGTCGGCAATAAGAACTGACGGGTCATCCTTCCACGACGCAAGGAACACCGATATCGGTGGTGCGTCGCGGACCAGCTTGTAGGCAACCCCGGGCCGCGGATACTGCGTCGCGGTCGCTTCGGAGGACATGTCCATGGCCTTGCCCGTGGCGATCAGCGTGAGCCAATCATCGACGCCTTCGACAAGGCGGACGGAGGAAGGCTGGGCCTCCGGGCCCCAAAGATCCTCGGCGGTGGTGCCGGTGCGGCTGTCGACGGCGATCGTCCGCCCCGAAAAGTCCGCCATGCGGAGGAACCGCCTGCGGGCCAGCGGATCCGTGGCGGCCACCGCGGCATAGCGGCGCTCCGTTCCGATCAGGGCTTCAGTGAAGCGCGGGTCGTTGAGCTGCCGGCGGACGACGGCCAGGTCGACGGATCCGCCCGCCAGCCCGGCCGTCGGGGAGCTCGACTGGACCCAGATGAGTTGAACCCCGGGGTTTGCCTCCTCCCAGCGGCGCTGCAGGGCTATGGTCCGGCCGCCCAGCGCGGACCAGGCGTAACCGACCCTGAGCTCGCCCGCATGGTCCCGTGCTGCCTCTTCCAGTAACTTCGCTTCGTCCAGGACGCGGCGTGCGTGTTCTATGATCCGTTTCCCGGCCGCCGTCGGGGTCACGCTGCGCGTGGTTCGCTGAAAAACGCACACACCCAGCGTGCGCTCCAGCGTTGCGACAGACCGGGAGACGCTTGCCTGTGAAGTTCCCAAACTGATGGCTGCGTCGGTGAATGTCCGGGCGTCGTCAACGGCTACGAGCGACCGAAGATGGCGCAGCTCAAGATTCATACGGTCATCGTATAGAACAAGCAGCGGAGGCATTTATTGGTTTGAAGATTTTCCCCCACACTTTGGGGTTATGGAGGCATACGCAGAGGAAAGCTTCGGCCACGACAGCCGTCAATCAACTCACTCCCAGTCCCGAATTCTCGGCGGCCTGCTGACCATGACGGGCAGCGGCGTCAGCAATCAGGTCGGCGCCGGTATCGGAGCCCACGCTTTTCCAGCGCTTGGACCGGCGGGGGTGGTCGCGGTGCGGCAACTCGTCGCCGCGGCGGTGCTCCTGCCCGCCGCCCGGCCTCCCCCTGCACCGCCTTACGTGGAAACAGTGGTGGCCGGCGCTCCTGCTGGGCGGAACGATCGCGCTCATGAATATTTGCCTCTATGTCGCCATACAGCGCATCGGGCTGGGCCTTGCCGTCACCTTGGAATTCCTCGGTCCGCTGGCAATCGCCCTCACGCGATCCAGGTCCAAACTCGACGTACTGTGTGCGGTGAGTGCCGGCGTCGGGGTTTACGTTCTTGTACTGCCAGGACCTTCCAGCGACTATCTCGGCATCGGATTCGCGGCGGCCGGGGCCGCCTGCTGGGCGGCGTACATCATGCTCAACAGGGTGGTCGGCCAGCGGCTGCCCGGCCTTCAGGGCCCGGCCGTTGCAACCCTGGTCTCCGTGGTGTTCTACCTGCCGGTGGCCGTCTATCTCCTCTCAGCGGGGTCACTGACCGGTCCGGCACTGCTGTTGTCGGTCCTTGCCGGGGTGCTCTGCTCCGTCATTCCCTATGCCGCGGACCTCGTGGCGCTCCGTCACGTGCGGCCGGCATTCTTCGGCGTGTACATGAGCATCAACCCCCTCCTCGCAGCCCTCTCAGGGATGATCGTGCTCGGGCAGATCCTCGCCATGCATGAATGGCTGGGCATGGTCCTGATCGTCGCCACCAACGCGGCGGCCATTCTGCTGGCCGGACATGCCCGCAGATAAGTACGGGGCCGGCACAACCGTCGAGCCCATCGGAAGACCCGAAAGCCTATGCCGGTTGCCGAATGTCCTCTGCCGCTGCATGGGCTGCTTGTAGACGTGGGAGCGGGTAGCGGGTGAATACGGCCTGGGCGACGAGAAGGGCCATGCCGATCACGCCCGCCTGGTTTCCGCGCGTCGCGCCCACTATCTCGATGCGGCGAGTAGCCAGCGGCAGCGAGCGCCTGTAGATCGCTTCCCGGATTCCTGCGAAGTAGTAGTCCTCTGCCGCTGCGAGCTGGCCGCCGATGACGATGACCTGCGGGTTGAAGAGGTTGACGGTGACCGCGATGGCTTCGCCAAGGAGCCGGCTAGCGGTCCTCGCGAGCCGCACGGCATTTCGTTCTCCGCTACGCAGGAGCCGTACGGCGTCAGCGACTGTTGCCGCATCAACTCCCAGGGCCTGGAGGTCCCTGAGTAGCGCCCATCCCCCGGCGTAGGCTTCGAGGCAGCCGGTATTGCCGCATCTGCACTCAGGCTCCCTGTCCACGCCCTCTGGTTTCGGGACGTAGTTGTGGCCGATATCGCCGGCTGCTCCGTCGGCGCCCCGGTGGAGCCGGCCGTCGGAGATGAGACCGGACCCCACGCCGGTACCGATCTTGACCATGAGAAGGTGCCGGACGTGCGGGTAGGTGGTGTGTTGTTCGCCGAAGGCCATTGCGTTGGCGTCTTTGTCCACGATGACAGGGCAGTTGTATTCGTCGCGGAACCATCCCGGAATGTCGTATCTGTCCCAGCCGGTCATGATGGGCGGATGAACGACCTGACCCGTGGCGGTGTCGACAGGTCCGGGGACGCTGATACCCACGCCCAGGACGGTTTCCCGCCCCGCACCTGCGCGCTCCAAGAGCGATGAAAATTCCTTCTTGACCAAACCCAGCACCGCAGTGGGGCCCTCTGTGACGGCGATCGTAATTTCGACCTCGTGCAGGATGGCGCCCGTGAGGTCGCAGACACCAACACGCATGCCCGTTGCCCCGATGTCCGCGACCAGAAGCTGCCCCGCTGTCTTGTTGAATGCGAAGGAACCGGCCGGCCGGCCTTTGGTTGATTCAGCACCCGAGGGAACGACCAATCCGGCATCGAGAAGTCCGTCGATGCGTTGGTTCACCGTCGAGCGCGACAAGCCTGTATGGGCTGCGATCTCCGACTTGGTCAGGATCTCCCCCGTCCGGAGCAGATCCAGGATCTCAAGGGTTCCGGTCGCCGAGGCCTCTTGCTGCGGCGCTGCTGCGTGGGGGCTCATAGCTGGGGTTCACCATCGTTTCTTGCTGGGCAGGTCATCGTGACCTCCATTATCCGTAAAGGTTGCGTGCGTCACATCCCCTAGTTATGCTACCAGCAGACGTTAGTTCGGCGTTCATATGATTTTCAAAATCAGAAGGGGCAAAGATGCCACAGCTCAAGAACTCCCTTATCTTCGTTGCTGCTGCTTCCGTGGGGGCTTTGTCCCTGGCCGGTTGCAGCACGATGGGCGGCACCCCTGCCGCAGGCGGTACCGCCAGCGCTGGCGGGGCGCAGGCCAAAACGGCCGCCGTCATCAAGGGCCTGGACAACCCGTTCTTCCAGTCCATGGAAGAAGGCATCAAGGCGGCCGATGGAAGCATCACCGTGCAGGCCGCACAGGACATCACCGACACCAGCGGCCAGGCTGATCGGCTGTCCTCGCTGGCCGGCCAGGATTACAACTGCTTCATCATCAACCCGATCAGCGGCAACAACCTGCTCCAGGGGCTGGCGCAGGTGAAGGCCGCCGGAAAGACGGTCGTCAACATTGACAGCCCTGTCGACCCCAAGGCGGCCACCGCTGCCAATGCGACTCCCGATACCTACATCGGCACCGACAACGTTTCAGCCGGAAAGCTCGCTGGCGAGCAGATGGCCAAGCTCGTCAAAGGTGGCGAAAAGGTCGCCGTCATCGGTGGCATCGCCGGTGACGTGACCAGCGGGGACCGGGTCTCCGGATTCACCGAGGGCCTGGCTGGAAAGGCCAAAGTGCTGGAGACTGTGTCCGCGGACTGGGATCGTCAGGTGGCGCTGACAAAGGCAGGCGACCTGCTTCGTTCCAACCCGGACATCAAGGGATTCTTCGTCGCCAATGACGTCATGGGCCTCGGCGTTGCGCGCGCCGTCGCCAACGCCGGCATGACGGGCAAGGTTGCGATCATCAGCGTTGACGGCGTTCCCGAAGGGCTCAAGGGCGTCGAATCCGGCGAACTCACCGCCACCGTCGCACAATACCCCTACGCCATCGGCGAGATGGGCGCCCAGGCCTGCAAGGCCGCGGCAGCCGGGCAGAAACTGCCTGCATCCGTCGAAGCCCCTGTTGCGCTGGTGACTAAGGACAACGTTGGCGAAGCGCTGAAGGCCGCGCCGGCGCCCTTTGCCCCCTACGAAAACCCCTTCAAGAAGTAGCAGGAACGGTCATGTCCTCCATTTCGCACAATCCCCCGGCCCAGGCCCAAAGAACACCGACAACGGTGAACACGCCTGAGAGTCCCCGCCCCAAGACCGCTCCCAAGTCCGGCGCCTGGCACGAGGACCTGAAGCGGATAAGCTTCTGGGCCGATCACGCGGCGATAATCGGGCTGGTGATCCTCGTGGCCGTCTTCACCGTACTGAACCCTGTGTTTCTGACGGTGGGTAATATCCAGTCAATCCTCATTGCAGCCTCGATACTCATCGTCCTCACCATCGGTCAGGCTTTCGTCATCCTCAGCGACGGCATCGACCTCTCCGTCGCGTCGACGATGACCCTCGGAGTCATCGCCTTCGGCATCGCCTACGCTCAGGGCGCAGGCCTCGTCGTGAGCATGATTTCCGCAGTTGTCGCAAGTACCCTGGTCGGCGTTCTGAACGGCGTGCTCATCGCCAAGGGGAAGATCACGGACTTCATCGTGACCCTGGGCTCGCTCTCCGTCGCGTCCGGGCTTGCCCTCGTGCTCTCCGACGGCAAGCCCACGTCCATCACCAGCGTTGAGCTGATCAATTTCTCCACACACGGGGTGCTGATCTTCGGATTCCCGTTCATCGTCGCCGCCATCCTCGCCGTACTGGCCCACGTGGTTCTGTTCAGAACCCGGTTTGGAACGCATCTGTTTGCCACGGGCGGCTCCAAGGAGGCAGCCCAGGCCACCGGCATCAGCACGGCGCGAATCAAGGTCGCCGTGTACACCATCTCCGGCGTGCTTGCCGGCGTGGCCGCGATCCTGCTGATCGCCCGGGTGGGCGCATCGGAGCCTGCTGCGAACACGACATTCCTGCTCAACTCAGTCGCCGCGGTTGTCCTGGGCGGTGTCAGCCTCACTGGAGGCCGCGGCTCGGTTTTCGGCCCCATTGTCGGCGCCCTCCTCCTCACCGTCCTTACCAACGGACTCACCCTGATGAACGTTTCGCAGTTCTATCAGCCCCTTGCCGTCGGCGTCGTGGTCATCCTCGCCGCCCTGCTTTCGAGGTTCCAAAAATGACCGCCACCCTGACCAAACACATCGTCGATGTCCAGGACGTCTCTCTCGCGTTCGGCAACGTCAAGGCCCTCCAAACCGTGAGTCTCACACTCGCCGAAGGAGAAATCACCGCTCTCGTAGGTGACAACGGCGCAGGAAAATCCACACTCGTCCGGTGCATCTCAGGAATCCACAAGCCCCAGTCCGGGACCATTTCCTTCGAAGGGACCCCGGTACACTTCCGAAACCCCGAAGACGCCCGCGAAAAGGGAATCGAGACCGTCCACCAGAACCTCGCCCTGGTCGATGATCTGACCGTGTGGCAAAACCTGTTCCTCAACAGGGAACTAACACGCGGCATCGGGCCGATCCGCTTCCTGGACCGCAAGGCCATGAAGGAGGCCGCCGACCGGATGGTCTCCACACTGGCCGTGAATGTCCCGGCGGTGAAGTCAAAGGTCCGCAGGCTCTCCGGCGGACAGCGCCAGGCGGTCTCCATCTGCAGGGCAGCAGGCTTCAGCTCCAAGCTGGTCATCATGGACGAACCCACCGCCGCCCTCGGCGTCCAGGAAACAGCCAAGGTCGAAGAACTGATCCTCAAACTCCGCAACGACGGACATTCGGTCCTGCTGATCAGCCACAACTTCAGCCAGGTCATGCGGCTCAGCGACCAGGTCTGGGTCATGCGCGCCGGCCGCTGCGTCGCCGGCCGACGGACCACCGAAACCTCAGGCGACGAAATCGTCTCCCTCATCACCGGCTCCCGCGAAAACTAACCATCCAACTGCCTACCCACGCGAAAGACAATCACATGAGCAACAGCAACGCCCTCGGAGTCCACGCCCTCGTCTGGGCCGGAGACACCTCCGAGAAATCTGTCGAGAAGATCATCAACAGCACCGCCAAAGCAGGCTATGACCTCGTCGAATTCTCGCTCCACGACTCCACCAGCCTGAACGTCCAGCACACCCGCGCCCTGCTCGAAGACAACAACCTGGGAGTCGTCTGTTCCCGGGGGCTGGCGTTCGACGCGGACGTCTCCAGCGACGACACCGCCACCGTCGAGCGGGGACAGAAACTGCTCCAGGAATCCCTGCAGCTCACCCACGAGCTCGGCGGAACCCACTTCACCGGGGCACTCTTCAGCGCCCTTGGCAAGTACGGGGCACCCATGACGGAGGCAGGGCGCGCCAACGTTGTCCGCGTTCTCAAAGAACTCGCTGACGAGGCCGGTAAGCGCTCCATGACCCTGGGCCTGGAAATCTGCAACCGGTACGAAACCAACGTCATCAACACCGCGCACGACGCGCTCCGCCTCGCAGACGACATCGGCCGGGACAACGTCCTGATCCACCTCGACACCTACCACATGAACATCGAAGAGAACGATCTGGTCTCGCCCGTGTACGAAGTCGGCGACCGGCTCGGATACGTCCACATCGGTGAGAACCACCGCGGCTACCTCGGCTCCGGCCACCTTGACTTCACCGCTTTCTTCCACGCACTCGCAGCTGTCAACTACACTGGTCCGATCACCTTCGAAAGCTTCTCCTCCGCAGTCGTGGCCCGCGGCCTGTCCAACGACCTGGCGGTCTGGCGGAACCTCTGGACCGACGGCGAGGACCTCGCCGTCCACGCCCGCGAGTTCATCTCCAATCACCTTCACGCGACCCGGGCCGCCCGATGACACTTGAAGATCTCCTGGCCCGGGTGCGCAACCTGGAAGCCTCCACCGCCGAGCCCGTCGTCATCGGCGTCGTGGGGGCGCCAGGGGCCGGCAAAACCACGCTGGTCGAGAGCCTCGTTCGGGAATTGAACAAAGACACGCCCGACTCACAGCACCAGCGGTACGCGCACGTCCCCATGGACGGTTACCACCTCTCCGACCAGGAGCTAACACGGCTGGGGCTGCTGGACCGGAAAGGTGCGCCGGAAACCTTCGACGTCCACGGCTACGCAGCCACGCTCGGGCGGCTCCGCGCCGCCCGGGACGCTGTGGTCTACGCCCCCGGCTTCGAACGCACCATCGAACAACCCATCGCAGGAGTCATTCCCGTCTACCCCTCCGCGACGACGATACTCACGGAAGGCAACTACCTCCTCCTCGACCGCCCGGAGTGGCAGCAAGTCAGAAATCAATGCAGCGAGATCTGGTATTGCGAACAGGAAAACACCCTGCGCATCCAGCGCCTCATCCAACGCCATATCCAATTCGGCAAGAGCCCTGCCCAAGCGGAACTGTGGGTGAAGACCGTAGATGAAAAGAACGCACAGCTCATCCGGGAATCACGGGCCAACGCGGACTTGGTAGTCACCCTCGAGGAAGTGGAAGCTGCTTGAGCGTACCGGTCGGCTCCCTCCGCGGTGCGATCAGGACGGCGCCTCATAACAGTCCGCAAGGACTGAATTTCCTGTCTGGATCGCGTGCTTTACAGCGCGTATTCTGGTGTCACATCGGACGGGGTGTGAGCTGCAGTGATGGCACGGAAAAGCCTGTTATCACGGTTTCGTACGTTTCTGGCAAGGATGCTCGGATTCGTGCTCCTCAGCGGGATCTGCGGCGTCCTGGTGGCAGCGTTCCTAGTTCCGCAGGTCGCCGCTGCCGGCACCGCGGCGAGCGGGTCGATCAGCTTCTTCAACGGCCTTCCTACAGAGCTTGCGGTGCCGCCGCCGGCGCAGAGCTCCAGGATGGTGACGGCGGACGGGAAGGTCATCGCAACGTTCTATGAGGAAAACCGGGTGCGGATCCCGCTCAAGGCCATGTCCCCCTACGTCAAGGATGCGATCGTCGCGATCGAGGACAGCCGCTTCTATGAGCACGGCGGCGTGGACCCCCTGGGCGTTCTCCGGGCACTGACCAGCAACCTGACCCAGGGCGGGAGGCAAGGCGCGTCTACCCTGACGCAGCAGTACGTCACCAATGTGGCCAATGAAGCCAAAATCTCCTCCGGCCGTGAAGATCAGGTGATCCTCAGCGGGCAGAAGAACATCGGCGACAAGCTGCGTGAGATGCGGCTGGCGATGGCGCTGGAGAAGAAGTTCACCAAGGACCAGATCCTCGAGGGCTACCTCAACATCGTCTTCTTCAGCCGCACTGCTTACGGTATCGAGGCCGCCGCCCAATACTTCTACAGCGTGCCGGCCAGCAAGCTCAACCTGCCCCAGGCGGCGCTGCTCGCGGGGCTGGTGAACAGCCCGAGCTTCTATGACCCCGTGACCCAACCGGCGAACTCCGTCCAACGGCGCAACCAGGTCTTGGACGCCATGCTGAAACAGGGCAAGATCAGCCAGAAACAGCATGACGTCGCCGTAGCCACCGGTGTCGGGCTGAAAATCAGGCCTTCGAGGCAGGGCTGCGCCGCGGCAGCCATGGCACCGTATTTCTGCGACTACGTTTCCCATCTGATCCTCAACAATCGCGCCTTCGGCGCAGACACGGAAGCACGGGAGCAGAAGCTGCGCCGCGGCGGGCTGACCATCACCACCACGCTGGACAGCCGGCTGCAGGCAGCGGCCCAGGCGCAGGTGAACTCCACGGCAGGGGCGAACCCGGACAAATGGGGCGCCGCGCTGGTCACGGTCCAGCCAGGTACGGGCAAAATCCTCGCGATGGCGCAAAACACGGTCTTCCTGGCGCAGCGCGGGAAGTTCGACACCCAGCTGAACTTCAATGTGGACGCCAAGGACCCCAACGGCAATGACCTCAACGGCGCCGGAGGATTCCAGCCGGGTTCCACCATGAAACCGTTCACGTTCGCCGAATGGCTGCATCAGGGACGGGCCATGACGGAGGTCGTGGATGCTTCACGGCGGGAGTACCCGCTGGGATTCCGCTGGCGGTCCTCCTGCGGGAAAGTGATCGGCGGCTACAGCACCAAGCAGCGCAGGGCAGGCCTTGAAGCAACCGATGACCTGCAGAATGCCTCCGCCGGCTACTACCGGAAGATGCCGGCCGATTACGGCCTGTATAACTCCATCAACACGGCCACGTTTGCCGAGGCGGCGCAGCTGGACTTCTGCGGGATCCAGAACATGGTCAACAGTGTGGGCCTGCGCAGCGGACTGGACGGCACTCCCATCGACATGCACCAGCTGGGTAACCTGCTGGGCGGCACTAGCGTGTCCCCGATGTCCATGGCTGCCGCCTTCGCCACCTTCGCAGCCGACGGCCGGTACTGCGCGCCGATTGCGATCCTGCGGGTGGCCGACTTCGCCGGACGGGCACTCCCAAACCAGGACCCCGACTGCAGCGACGCCGTGGACCCGAACGTGGCCCGCGGCGTGAACAAGGCACTGCAGGACATGCTCAACAAGGGCTCGGGGATCTATATCAACCCCAAGGTCCAGAGCCGCGTGCCGGTGGCGGCCAAGACCGGCACCAACAACAGCAACAGTGCCACGTGGGTGCTCGGCTACACCACGGGCCTGGCCACGGCCTCCTTCTTCGGGGACGCCCTTGAAGGGCAGCAGCGCCCCGGCAAGAACCTCACCGTCAACGGCAAGTTCTACAGCCGCATCGACGGCTACATGATCGCGGGCCCCCAGTGGGCCTACTACATGCTCAAGGTAGCCAGAATGTACCCGGCTAAAGCTTTCCCCAAACCGCCGGCGTCCATCGTCGGCAAACCTGCCAAATAGCACACGACGGCGGCCAGGAAAGAGAAGGGCGCACGTTCAGCAACGTGATCCGGCCGTCGTGGCTGCGGACGCCGCGAGGATGGTCCGGTAGATTCCGGTATGGTCCAGGTCGCCGTCACCTGCGGCGACCATGACTTCGAACGCGCCACGGACGCTTGTGGAGAGCGGCAGTTCCAGCCCGGTGTCCTTCGCCAGCTCCGCAATGAAGTTGAGGTCTTTGAGCTGGTTTTTCGCGGATCCGCCACCTTCGAAGTCCCCGTCGATCCAGCGTCCTCCCTTTTGCCTGAGCACCTCCGAGCCGGCCAGGCCGCCGGCCAGGACGGATTGAACCTTCTCCAGGTCAAGACCGGTGGCGGCCGCAACGGCCATCGCCTCGGACAAAGCGGTGACCGTTGCGGCGACGACGATCTGGTTGCACGCCTTCACGGTTGACCCCGCGCCGGTCTTGCCGAACCAGGCGACCGTCGAACTGTAGAGCCCGAAGAGCGGCGTAAGGCGCCCCACGACGTCGGAAGGGCCTCCGACCATGGTGCTCAGCCGCCCCTCCTCCGCCCCGATGGTTCCGCCGCTGAGGGGTGCGTCGATGACGCTCAGTCCGTAATCGCGCAGGCAATCCTCGGCAAACTCCGCTACAGCCACCGGCGAGACGGTCCCGTGAATGACCAGGACCGGGTTCCGGATTCCGGCGGCCGCCCATCCTGCCAGCAGGCCGTTCTCCCCGGGGAGGAGGGCCGCGACCTGGGGCAGGTCGGGCAGCACAGTCAGGACCACCTCCGCGGCGGCCTCCGCCGGGGAGCCGGCGACCTTGCCTCCGGAGATCGCCTCGGCCTTTGCTGCCGTGCGGTTCCAGACGGTAAGCGGAACCCCGCCGCTGAGGATGTTCCTGGCGATGGGAGCGCCCATCGGCCCGGTGCCGCACAGCGAGACGGACAGCGGGAAGTCGGGCAACTGCTTCTGGGTGTTGGTCAGCGTCGTCATGTGCCTAGAAGGGGATGAGTCCGGCAGCGGCGGGCAGGAACGTGCTGAACCACGGGACGGCGGCAAGCACGAGAAGCCCGAGGAAGACGGCGATGAGGTACGGCCAGAAGTGCTTGAGGCTCTTTTCCACGGTTTCGTGCCCCGTTGCACAGGCAACGTAGAAGCCGACGCCTGCCGGCGGCGCGAAGGAGCCGATGCCCATGGAAATGATCAGCACCATGGCGTACTGCACCGGGTTGACCCCGAAGTCGACGGCGATCGGCAGGAGCAGGGGTGCGAAGATCAGCACCGCCGGGAGGCCCTCGAGCAGCTGACCCATGATGATGAGCAAGACGACGGTGAACAGCATGAAGAGCACCGGCGAGTCGCCCAGCCCGGACATGAGGTCGTGGATCTGCTGGGAGACGCCGGCAAGGGCAAGCGTCTGGGCGAGCGGGGACGCGGCGGCGATGATGAAGAGGACCATGCCCGCCGTCGTCGTCGTTTCCCGCAGCGTGTCACCAAGAAGGCGCCTGCTGCCGCGCCGGTACGCGGCGGCCAGGATGAAGGCGTAGGCGACGGCCACGGAGGACACTTCGGTGGGGGTGGCGAAGCCGCTCAGGATTCCCACCACCATGCCCACGGGGAGCAGGAGCGTCGGAATGGCAAAGAAGGTTGCGGACCCCCGGGCGCGCCAGGTTGCCTTGGGGCTGGCGACGCCGCCCTGCTTGCGGGCCCGGAAGAAAACAAGCCCCATGACCACCAGGGCCAGGAAAGCGGCGGGAACGAACCCGGCCAGGAACAGGGTGGTCGTGGAGATGGTGGTGATCGATCCGAGGATGAGGAGCACGATGCTTGGCGGGATCGTCTCGCCCATGATGGCCGAGGCTGACAGGACAGCGACGACTTCGCCGCGGGGGTACTTGCGTTCCTCGAGCATGCCCCGCATCGTGGTGCCCACCGCTGCGACGTCGGCCACCTTGGAACCGGAGATGCCGGAGAAGATGTACATGGTCACCACGACCACCTGAAGGAGGCCGCCGCGCAGGTGCCCGATGAGCGCGTCGACGAGTTTGGCCAGCGGGAGGGTAAGTCCGGCGGAGTTCATGACTGTTCCGGCGAGGATGAAGAACGGGATGGCCAGGAGCACAAAGCCCTTTGCCCCTGACGCCATGCCGATCGGGATTGCGCTGACCTCGGAAATGCCGCCCAGGTAGAGGTAGATGCCGGAGGCCAGCGCGAGGACGAACGCGATCGGCAGGCCGAGGAACAGCAGCACGAACAGAACGACGAGCACCACGCCGAGAAGCAGGTTGGGTGAGGCGTAGTAGAAGAGCGGCTGTGAGACCAGAACGGCAGCGGCCAGGATTGCTGTGATGCCGGCGGCCACAAGAACAGTGCGGCGTTCCTGCCGCCAGAGTTTCAGGACCGCGAACCAGGCGATGAGCACCATGCCGATGGAGAAGGGCAGCGAGACCCAGAAGACCGGCAGCTGGAGGATCGGTGTTTTCTCCTCGATCTGCTGTACGAGGGTCGGAACGAACAGGGCAAACGCTCCGGCGCTCATGACGAAGACAAGGCAGTCGACGAGGGCCGCCAGGTAGGGCTTCCAGCTCGCCGGCAGGCGCATGATGAGTGCCTGGACGGACATATGCGCGCCCTTTGGATACGCGATGGCACCGCCGACGAAGGCGATGGACAGTAGGGCGATCTCAGATACTTCCTGGGTCCAGAGCACCGAATCACCGGTGACGAGCCTGACCATGATGTTCAGCAGGATGACGACCAGCTCGGCGAGGATCGCCGCGCCCACAATCCCTTCCAACAACTTGTCGAGCCAGGCGGCCCCGCTCCAGCGCGGTGCGACGTGACCGTGGTGGAGGATCTCTTCCGCGTCAGACGGAAGGACCTCTTCGAGTTCCCTGGGGGCGAGTGTATGTTCCATGTTCTTCCAGACTGTCAACGTTGAGAGCGGGGATGTTCGGCTGAGGTCCGGAGCGCGGCAAAACGCTCCGGACCTCAAAATGCGTTACTTGGCGGCGGCAATCGCCTGATCGAAGAATTCCTTGCCGATCAGCTCGGAGAACACCGGGTAGAGGCTCTTGGACACTTCCTTGAACTGCTCAAGACCGGCGGCGGACGGCTCGTTGGCCTTCATGCCCTTGCTGGTGAGCTCAGCCAGCTGCTTCTCGGACTGCTCCTTGTCGTAGCCGGTCTTGAAGGTCGCAGTCTCGGCCGAGGCGTCCGTGAGGGCCTTTTTCTGCTCTTCGGTGAGCGAGTCCCATTTCTTGTCGGAAAGGGCAAGGACCCAGGCGTCGTTGATGTGGTGGGTCAGCGACACGTACTTCTGCACCTCGGAGAACTTGTTGGTCCAGGGCACCTCGATCGGGTTTTCCTGGCCGTCGATCGTTCCTGTCTGCAGGCCCGTGAAGACCTCGGAGAACGCCATCGTCGTCGGGCTTGCGCCCAGCTTCCCGAAGAAGTCGGTCCACAGCGGGTTGCCGGGGACGCGGATTTTCAGGCCCTTGAGGTCGGCGGGCTTTTCAATGGGCCGCTCGGAGTTGGTGATCTGGCGTCCGGTCCGGGTGAGGAAGGAAAGCACGACCGTGTTTTTCTCGGCGAGCTTTTCCTTGAGGACCTCGCCCGGCTTCCCTTCCAGGAACGCCGCTTCCTCAGCAGTGTTGTCGAAGAGGTAAGGGATGCTGATCGCGTTCATTTCCGGCACCACGGACGCATACACGGACGTCGAGAGAATGAGTGCGTCCAGTGAACCGCCCTGCAGCCGGGTGACTGCAGCGTTCTGGTCTCCACTGAAGCTTGTTCCGTTGGGAACAACCGTGACCACGACGGAGCCGTTGGATGTCTTCTTCACCTGGTCGGCGAAGTGCTGGGCTGAAACGCCGACGGAGGAGGTGAGCGGGTCCGGGATGGACAGCTGGATCTTGGCCACGGGCCCGCCCCCGCCGGGCGCTCCGGAAGCGCAGCCGGCGAGGAGCGAGGCGGCAAGGGTGCATGTCAGCATTCCGGTGAGGGCGCGGGTCTTGGATTTCATGTGATGCCTTTCTTCATTGGAAGGAGTCTGGTTCCGGAGGCGTGAAACGACATGGTCATCTCAGGCCCGGCCCGGGATGGTGGAGCAGAGGGGTCAGAGGCTAAGGGCGGCTTCGGCCACGAGCGCTTCGGTCTCGCGGCGCAGCTCAAGGGCCTGGGACAGCGAATCGTCCATGATGACGTCTTCCCACCGGACAGTGGCGCCCTTGGCGATGTCGGCACGGAGTTCCACGTGGTGGGCGAGCGCCACCGGCAGGGCGCCAATGGCTACGGAGTGCTTTGCCGAGACAAGCTTGCCCCACACGGTGAAGCCGCCTTCGCCGTCGAGGAACTCGCCTGCCTTGAGATCCCTCTTGGCGGTCGCAACGACGTCGCCGAAGAACCCGACCGGGGAACCGGTCGCAATGCCGCGAAGTGCGGCGTTGGCGATGGAAACATTCAGTTCGAGGCCGACGTAGTGGTACGGGCGGTACAGCGCCGCGTACTGGCCGGTCGGGTCCGGGTGCCAGGGGTATTCAGTGAAGCAGCCGGACACGTACCCGTTGGTGGCCTTGACGACGACGAACACGCCCTCCTGGGTGTTGTGGCTGATCCAGCTTCCGTCGCGGTTGACGCTGGACATGACGTCGACGCTTCCTTCGTGGGCGAGGGCACCGCCGACGTCGGCCGGGCGGCAGATCGTGGCGATTTCCTCCACATCACCCGGGGTGAAGGTCAGCCCGTTGTCGGAAGGGGTCAGGCCTGCACCGTTGGCGACGGCCGCCATCTCGATGGAGGCCTTGGTGCCGTCGCGGAACGACGTGTGCATGTAGGGGTTCAGCTGCCCGGAGTCGGTGAGTTCCTTGGAGAACTCCCAGTTCTCCCAGACGTTGTCCGGGTTCATCTCGTGATAGTGCTCAAGGTACTTTGCGCCCTTGCCTGCGCACACGACGTCGAACCCACTGGTCCGCGCCCAGTCGACAAGTTCCATGATGAGGGCCGGCTGGTCGCCGTACGCCATGGAGTAGACCACGCCGGCTTCTTCTGCGCGCCTGGCCAGGGCCGGGCCGGCCAGGGCGTCTGCCTCCACCGTGACCATGATGATGTGCTTCTTCGTTTCAATGGCGCGCAGTGCGTGCTTCACCCCGACGATGGGGTTTCCCGTTGCCTCGACGATGACGTCGATGTCGACGTCGAACAATTCGTCCGCATTCGCAACGATGGCGGTCGAACGGTTCTTCAGCGCCGTGGCGATGTCGGGCGCGATCTGGTTCTGGGGCCACCCGACCAGCGCGAACGCGCCTTCGGCGCGCTTGACGTTGATGTCGGCGATGGCGACGACGTGGATGCCCGGACTGTTGTTGGCCTGGGCCAGGTACATGGTGCCGTAGCGGCCAGCTCCGATGAGTCCGACTCGAATCGGGCGGCCCTGCTGCTCGCGATCGCTAAGAAGTTTGTGGAGGTTCATGTGGATCTCTCTGGTTGACGTTTCGCGCCGGAGAGGAGCTCTCCACCTCAGGGGCGGAGCAACTTCTTCGTCGCGGTTGAGCTGATTCGGGGCCAAGTGGAACCGGTTCCACTTTTGTACCAGTCGGTGTTAGGCTGTGTCAACAGGTCCGGTGAGACGGAGCATGACCGGCAATGCAGGGTCGAGGCAGGACCTCAAGGAGGAGGAGACATGAAGAAGGCCCCAACTATTCGCGATGTCGCGGCGGCGGCGGGGGTATCGGTCTCCGTGGTGTCCCGGGTCCTGAATCCCGAATCAGGGCCCGTCGCGCCGGCAAAGCGCGAACAAGTGTTGCGGGTGATCGGAGAGCTTGGGTACCGGCCACGCGCCGCGGCCCGGGAGCTCAGCGCCGGCCACGCACTCACAGTTGGGCTCGTGGTTGCGGATCTGGCCAACCCCTTCTTCGCCCATCTTGCCGACCGTGTTGTGTGGGAGGCCCGCAGCCACGGGGTGCAGGTGGTGGTCATGACCACCCAGGAGGACCCGCACCTTGAGGCAGACTCCCTTGACACGCTGCTTGACCGCTCGGTCGGCGGCGTCATCGCGACCCCCACCGGGGGGAACATCGAGAAGTGGGAGCGCCTGCGTGACCTCGGCGTCAACGTCGTCTTCGTCGACCGGACCATCCCGGAACTTGAAGATGTGGATGTTGTCAGCATCGAGAACTCCGACTCGGCCCGCCGCGCCACCGAGCACCTCATCGCCCTCGGCCACACACGCATCGGCCTCATAACCGGCCCCACGAGCACGTCCACCGGCCAGGCGCGGATCGAAGGCTACCGAACCGCCCTCGAAAACGCCTCCATCGTGGTGGACCCCATGCTGATCCGGGACGTGCCGTTCCGCGGAGACGGGGGCGGCGACGCCGTCGGGTCCCTCCTGGCGCTTCCGGACAGTCCCACGGGACTCATCGTGGCGAACACCGCCCAGGTGCAGAGCTCTGTCCGCCGCCTCGTTCAGGTCGGCGTGCGGATACCCGACGAACTCTCGGTCATCGTCTTCGACGACAATCCGTGGACCGAACTGACGAACCCGCCGCTAAACGTGATCCGCCAACCGATCGATATGCTGGCCGTGCACTCCATCGAACTCGTCCTCGGACGGATGCAGGGCCGGCTCCCGGCCGGCGCCCGGCGCATCGAGGTCAAGGCGGACTTCGTGCCGCGCAACAGTTCTGCCCCTCTTATCCGCTCCGCCGCAAGTTAAGGAAACCCATGCCCGTCGTTGTTACCGCTGTGTTCACGCCGAAGGAAGGCGCCTTCGACCACGTCGTCGCGGCCCTCTCCCCCGCCATCGCCGAAGTTCATGAAGAACCGGGCTGCCTGCTCTACGCCATCCATGAGGATCCGAACGGCCAGATCCTCATGATCGAAAAATGGGAAACCGCGGAGCTGCTCGACGCCCACGGCGAGGGGGATGCCGTCAAGCGCCTGAACGCGTCGCTCGAGGGACTCCTGAAGGAGCCGGTTGAAGTGACCCGCCTGGCGCCGATCCTTGCGGGGACAGAACACCAGGGAATGCTCTAACCACTGCAGTCGGGTCCCCGGGCGTTGGTCATCGGCCGGGCTCGGGTCCCGGCGCACCGTGCCCCCGCAGCAGGTACTGCACAAACCAGTCCCTGGCCAGGACGGCTGCCTGCTCCAATGTCCCGGGTTCTTCGAAGAGGTGGGTTGCACCCTGGACAAGCTCCAGCCGGGTGGGGCAGCGCATCAGGGCCTGCGCCCCGCGGTTGAGCTCGAGCACCCGGTGATCTGCGCTGCCGACAATCAAGAGCGTCGGGGCGCGGACGAGGGAAAGCCACGGGCCGGCCAGATCCGGACGGCCTCCCCTTGAGACGACTGCGCCGATCTTCTCCCCTTGCTCGGCCGCCGCCCACAACGCGGCACCTGCTCCTGTACTCGCGCCGAAGTATCCCACGCTGCATGAGTCCGTGTCCGGCCGGCTGCCGAGCCAGCCCGTTGCCGCGGTTAGCCGGCGCGCAAGCAGTTCGATGTTGAACACGTTGGCGCGATCGAGCTCTTCCCCGGGGCTGAGCAGGTCCAGAAGCAAGGTGCCCAGCCCGGCCTGCTGGAGCACCGAGGCGACGAACCGGTTCCGCGGACTGTGGCGGCCGCTGCCGCTGCCGTGGGCGAACACCACCACTCCCGCAGCCGGTCGGGGAAGGTTTAGGTGTCCTCGCAGCTGCACCCCGTCCGACTGGATCTGCACGTCTTCATCGAGGCCAGGGTTGCCGGTGGCCGAAGACGCTCGCTGCGCACGCTTGGCGGCAGCTTCGAGCAGCCACACCACTTCGTCGTCGCTCGTCGGGGAGAAGTCACGGTAGTGCTGGCTGACAGCCGTGAGTTGCCGAGGCGTGGCGAGGCACACCACCTCGTCCGCCTCCGTAAATGTTCGGAGGGTGTCAGCAGGGGCAACGGGAACGGCCAGAATCACCCTCGCGGCCCCCAGTTTGCGCGCGATGCTGCACGCTACGCGGGCAGTTGACCCGGTAGCGACCCCGTCATCGACAATCACGGCGGTGCGGCCGCTCAGATCCATGAGCGGCCTGCCAGCCCGGACTCGTGCCACCCGGTCATCAAGCAGGCGCCGCTCCCGTTGTTCAACAGCCCACAGGTCTTTATCCTTGACCCTTGCGAGTGAGAGGACGCGTTTGTCCAGGGCGAATGCCCCGTTTTCCCCGATGGCTCCCATCGCGAGTTCGGGCTGAGACGGTACTCCCAGCTTGCGCACGACGATCACATCGAGCTGGGCGTCGAGTGCCCCCGCAACCTCGAAGGCCACCGGAACTCCGCCGCGGGGCACGCCCAGAACGACGGCGTCCGCCCCGCGCAGATACTCCAGCCGCAGCCCCAACTGCCGCCCTGCATCAGCCCTGTCCGCGAAAATGCCCATCACCGAGACGTTCCCATCAACACGGCGGCCGCAGACCCCTTCCGGACCGGAGAATCAGCCGCCCAGGGAATGGAGGCGCTGCGGCCTACTGCTCCTGCTCCCACTATCCCTCACGAAGCCGGACCCTGCGAGGCCTTTTTGCGGCGAGAAACCGGTGAAGTTCCGTGCGCCGGTTCGACGGCGGATATCGCCTCGCCGGTTGATTGGCACCGGGCCAGGAAGCGGTGCATCCTGATAGCAGGGGCCTTGCAAGTTGGAGGTGGGGCATGCGGATCGCGCTCCTGGGGGACGTCATGCTGGGCCGGCTGGTCAACGACCACCTGAAGACGGCCGATCCCGCCTATCCCTGGGGCGATATCCTCCCTGTCCTGCGACAGGCCGACTTCACGTTCGCCAACCTCGAATGCGTCCTGGCGGACGGCGGAACACCTATGGTCGGCAAGGTGTACCACTTCCGCTCGGACGTCAAGAACGTGGCGAGCCTGAGGTCCGCGGCGATCGATGTGGTCTCGCTGGCCAACAACCATGTGCTGGACTTCGGAGTTGATGCGCTGCGGGAGATGCTGGCGGCTCTCGATCAGCACGGGATCCTGCGGGCCGGGGCAGGGATGGACCTGGAAACGGCCCGGCGGCCGGTGGTCCGGCGGGTGGGTCCGCATGCGGTCGGCTTCATTGCCTTTACTGACAATCAGCCGGACTGGGAGGCAACCGGCCGCGATCCAGGAATTTACTACGTCCCCGTGGACCCTGGTGACCGCCGGGTGGCGGATTTGTTGGAACTGGTCCGGCAGACGAAGGGCCGGGTCCAGCTGCTGATCGTCTCGGCACATTGGGGCGCCAACTGGGGATCCGAGGTCCCGCCTGCCCATCGAAGGTTGGCCCGGGCGCTGATAGCGGCCGGGGCCGACGTCGTGTTCGGGCATTCGGCCCACATTTTCCGCGGCGTAGAAATTTACAGGAACCGGCCCATTGTCTACAGCGCCGGCGACTTTGTGGATGACTACGCCGTGGACCCGGATGAACGCAATGACCAGTCATTCGTCTTCCTCCTGGAAACCAGGGGAAGCGCACCCCGCAGGTTGCGTCTGCATCCGACGGAAATCACGCGCTTCCAGACCCGGCTTGCGCGTCGGAGCGCGGGGAAAATTGCCGAGCGGATGGAACGGCTGAGCACGCAGCTCGGCACCCGGAGCAGCTGGATCGAGGGCGATAGCGTCTTGGACATACCGATCGGCACAGACCAGCCCGACGGCCCAGACCAGCCGGACGGCGGATCACCCTAGCGCCGCACAGGCCTCACCGCGACGGTGTGACCACCATCGCCGAGCCGCCCCCTCGCCTGACCGGCTCGGCCGCGGCGACCATGCGGCCGTCGGACCTGAACTCGATGGCGGTGGCCGCGCCGATTTCTGCCGCCGAGGTGAAGGCGTCACCCGACGGAGTGAACTCGTGACCGTACGGCGTGAGCTGTTTTTTATATGCCTTGATGAAGGCTGGCTCGGCCGTGACCTTGGCAGCGTTCCGCTGCGCCGCGCGCGGTGCCGCGATCGCGTCGGAGATGCTCATGCCCAGGTCCACCCGGTTGAGGATCGTCTGCAGGACGGTGGTGATGATCGTCGATCCGCCGGGCGAGCCGAGGGCGAGGAACGGCTTGCCGTCGTCGAGGATGATGGTCGGCGACATTGAGGAGCGCGGGCGCTTCCCCGGCTGGATCCGGTTCGGGTCGTTCGCGTCAAACACGGTCGAGAAGTCGGTCAGCTCGTTGTTGAGCAGGAATCCGCGGCCCGGCACCACCATGCCGGACCCGCCCGTCTGCTCGATGGTGAGCGTGTACTCCACCACGTTGCCCCACTTGTCCGCGACCGTCAGGTTGGTGGTCGAGATGTTCTCGGTGTCCCTCTCGTCGGCGGGGGCCGCCTCGGCTGCCGGGCACGCGCCGTCGTAATTGGCCACATCCCCCGGTGCCACGGGCTTCACGGCCGCGTGCTTCGGATCGATCTCGCACGAGCGTTCCTTCCCGAACAGCGGGTCCGTCAGGGCGTCCGTGGGAACGTCGACGAACGCGGGGTCGCCCACGTACTTGCCGCGGTCCGCGAACGCGAGGGCGCTGGCCTCAAGGTAGTGGTGCAGGGCGTCGGGCGCGGACATCTCCGCAAGGTTGAACGTGTCCAGAATGTTCAGCGCCTCGCCGACTGTGGTGCCACCGCTGCTCGACGGTGCCATGCCGTAGACGTCCAGGTCGCGGTATGCCACATGCGTGGGCGCCTGGTCCAGGGTGCCGTAAGCGGCGAGGTCCGCCGTCGTCAGGTGGCCCGCCGGGACGGGCAGCGTGGTGGTTTTGGTCTTCGGCGGAGCCTGGACGGTGGCCGCGATCTCTTCGGCGAGCGGGCCGCGGTAGAAGCCGCGCGTTCCCTTGTCGGCGAGGAGCCGGTACGTTTCGGCGAGGTCGGGGTTCTTGAAGACACTGCCGACGGCGGGCGCGTCGCCGCCGGGGAGGAACAGGCTGCTCGTCGAAGCGAACGCCTCAAAGCGGAGCTTGTTGTCGAGGGTCTGCTGGCGGAAGGTTTGGTCGACCTCGAAGCCGCGGTCCGCAACCTCAATGGCAGGCTCGAGGGCATCGTCAAGGCCCAATGTGCCCCAGCGCTTGAGTGCACGCTCCCAGGTGGCCGGCGTGCCGGGGACGCCCACGGAGACGCCGCTCGTGACGAGCTCCGGCGTGAAGTTGTAGGGCTTGCCGGTCGCGGGGTCGATGAACGCGTCGCGCGGCATTGCTTCCGGTGCCGTCTCACGGCCGTCGATGGTGCCCACCCGGCCGGTCTCGGCGTTGTAGAACAGGAAGTAGCCGCCCCCGCCGATCCCGGCGCTGTACGGCTCGGTCACGCCGAGGGTCGCGGCGGCGGCGACGGCCGCGTCCGCCGCGTTGCCGCCCTTGCGGAGGATCTCAATCGCCGCGGCGGAGGCCTCAGGGTCCACGGTGCTTACCGCGCCGCCGTACCCCGTGGCGGTCGCGGTCTTTTCCGTCTCCCGCGGATCGGCGAACGCAGGACTGGCGACGGCGCCGCCGGTCACGCTCAAAGCCAGGGCCGCCGTGGCGGCCGCCAGTTGACGTCTCAGATGTGGCATGGTCGCTCCCCCTCGGTGCGATGTGACGGTACTGCCACGCTACCCCGCCGGCGGAGGACACTCAACGCTTCCCTGGTCAACCCGAGCGTCCCCCATTGGCCACGACGTCGGCTTCTCCAACCTGTCCAACTCCCAGCGGGGAGGCGAGTGGATTCGGCTGCCGCCAGCGTCTAGCGTGAGTTCTATGTCGGCGTCCGATGCTCTTGCGAAGTCCAGCAGCAACCCATTGCTTGTTCTCGGAAAAATAACCTCCATCCTGGATGCTTTCTCCCTCTCCAAGCCGGTATTGTCGCTGAGCGACATCCGCGAGTACACGGGAATGCCGACGTCCACAGTCCAGCGGCTTGTCACGAACCTGACCTCTCAGGGATTCCTGGACCGGGAGGAAGATGCCTACCGCATCGGCATTCGAATGGCGTACTGGGCGGCTCCGGCAACCCGCGGAATGGAAGTCATCGACATCCTGAGCCCGCTGCTCAAGTCGCTGCGCGACACCACGGGCGAGACGGCGTGTTTCTTCAAGGCGGAGCAGCATTACCGCGTCTGCGTGGCCATGGCAGACACACGCCATGCGCTTCGCCGCGAGATGCATCTTGGCAAGGTTCTGCCGCTCCACGCCGGCTCAGCCGGGCGGGTGCTTTTGGCCTGGGATCCGGACCTGATGGACGCCGTCCTGCGGGATCCCTTGGAGCCCATCACGGAGTCCACCATCACCAGCTCCGAGGATCTGGAAGCCGCAGTCAAGAAGACCCGGGTCGACGGGTTTGCGATAACGGTGGGTGAGCGCGAGGACGGAGCCTCGGGTCTATCCGCTCCCGTGTTCGACTCGGCGGCCGGATTGGTGGGGGCGGTGACCATCAGCGGACCCACCCTGCGGATGCCGTTGGAGACCTGTGAAGCCTGGCTGGAGCCCCTGCTTGCCACAGCGGAGCATATGACGAGATTAATTGGCGGCCGGTTTCCCGGCGAGTCGTAACGCCCGCCGGGAAACGCGGGCCGGCTAGTGCCGCCGGAGCTTCGAGTAGCCGGCCACCGACTTTCCGGCCGCCTGCATCTCAGCAGCATCGGTGGCTATGAGGATCTCCGTGAAGTGCTCTGCGTAGGCACCCAGGTCCGCCGCAACGGATCCCACGACGGCCACCACAGGGATGCGCCGGCCGGATTTCCGCACTCTTCCCAGGATGGCCGAGATGATCTTGCCCTCCCCGGTCTGGGAATCGAGGCGCCCCTCCCCGACCACGACGGCGTCGGCTGACTCCACGTGTTCGTCGAACTTTGCCGCGTCAAGGACAGCGTCCGCCCCGGACACAAGTTCTGCCCCGAAGTGTGCCCACAACCCGCCGGAGAGGCCGCCCGCCGCGCCGGTGCGCGGCACTCCCGCCGGGCTGCGGGGATATGAACCGGCAAGCAGGGCCAGGCGTTCTTCCAGGAGCCTGACGCTGTCCGGGTCGGCCCCTTTCTGGGGTCCGAAAACGCGGGGAGCATCAAGGAACGTCGTGGTCACATCGGAGAGTACCGTGATCCGGGCGCCGCGAAGTCCGCCGTGGTCGTGGATCGCCTGCACGGCGCCGGCTCCGCCGTCGGTGGTGGCCGAACCGCCGGCCGCCACCAGGATGTGCGTGGCACCGTGATTCACGGCGGCCGCGACCAGCATGCCGGTTCCGTAGGTGCTGGCCGATACTGCATCCAGGGGGCTCCTTGCCGCCGAGAGACCGCTGGCCTGGGCGACCTCGACGACGGCGGTTCCGTCCGCGGCGAGCCCAATGGTCGCGGACAGGGGCTCGCCAAAGGAATTCAGCACTTCCACCGTTACCGCCGACGTCTGGAGGCTGCGGCAGAGGACGTCGAACGTCCCCTCGCCCCCGTCGGCAACGGGCAGCTGGACGGCCCTGCCGCCGCCGTCCTTGATGCCGGCGCCGATTGCCGTGGCGACGTCCGCCGCCGAGTACGTCCCCTTGAAACTGTCCGGGGCAACCAGAATGGTCATGCTCCGGCGAGGTGGTTGACGGGGTGGGGAGGTATGCGGCCTTCGGCGATGGCGACGGCGTTGAGCGCGCTGAGCCGGGCCATTTCGCTGCGGACCGGCACGGTGGCGCTGCCCACGTGCGGCAGGAGGACCGTGTTGGGCAGTTGGGCCAGGCCGGGTGCCAGCGTCGGTTCGTCCTCGAAGACGTCCAGTCCGGCGCCGGCAATGACCCGGTTGCGGAGGGCGTACACGAGGGCGGCCTCGTCCACGATCGGCCCGCGGGCGGTGTTGATCAGGATGGCACCGGGTTTCATCCGCTCCAGCACGCCGGCGTCCACGAGGTGCCGGGTCTGGTCGTTGAGCGGCACGTGCAGGGACAGGAAGTCGCTGCGCTCCACGAGCCCGNGCCTTCATTCCGTCGCCGCGCTGAGCCGGGCCATTTCGCTGCGGACCGGCACGGTGGCGCTSCCCACGTGCGGCAGGAGGACCGTGTTGGGCAGTTGGGCCAGGCCGGGTGCCAGCGTCGGTTCGTCCTCGAAGACGTCCAGTCCGGCGCCGGCAATGACCCGGTTGCGGAGGGCGTACACGAGGGCGGCCTCGTCCACGATCGGCCCGCGGGCGGTGTTGATCAGGATGGCATCGGGTTTCATCCGCTCCAGCACGCCGGCGTCGACCAGGTGCCGGGTCTGGTCGTTGAGCGGCACGTGCAGGGACAGGAAGTCGCTGCGCTCCACGAGCCCGTCCCACGGGACCTGCCGGACCCTGCCCGCGAACTCGCCGAGTTCCGCCGCGCTGACGGGGCGGTCCCCCGGCGGCCGSGGCGMGAAGAGCACCTCCGGCCAGGCCCAGCACCGCGCCGGAGACGTCCCGGCCCAGCAGGAGCTCCGGTTCCCAGCCCAGGAACTTGCCGTCGCGGACCAGCCGGTCGGCCTCGAYCACGCGGCGGGCGGTGCCGAGGATGAGCAGCATGGCGATGTCCGCCGTCGCGTCCGTCAGSACGCCGGGGGTGTTGCCCACCAGGATGCCGTGGCGGGTGGCGGCGTCGACGTCGATGTTGTTGTACCCSACCGCGAAGTTGGACACGCCCCGCASGCGGGCGCCGGCCAGCAGCGGCGCGTCGATGACGTCGCGCAGCTGGGTGAGGACGACGTCGAAATCGCCCGAGGCGCACAGCGCCGCGAGGGTCCGGTAGTCCGGCGGTTCGGGCAGCACGGTGACCCGGCCGGCGTCGGACAGCAGTTGAAGTCCGGGTTCCGGAATGGCGGTGGTGACCAGGAAACTGTTGCCCACGCTCGGGGCTCCTCTCGCTGACGGGGTGGCTGCACCCACCCTATCGGCCCGATCCCAGGTGCGTGGGTGGCTCAGTCCCGGACTCTCTCCTGCCCGTCCCGCACTTCGAACTCCCCCACTTCCAGCTCGCCGGCACCGAACGCCGTGGGCAGGAGGGTCAGGTATGCGGCACCGGCCGACGTGGTCTTGCTTCCGGCCAGGGTGAATGCGGACGGCGCAGCCCCGGTTTCAAAGAGCCGCTTGCCCTGGCCAAGCACCAGCGGAAAGATGAGCAGCCGGTACTCGTCCACCAGGCCGGCGTCGTGCAGCGCGCGGGCAAGCCGGTGGCTGCCGTGGACCTGGAGTTCCCGGCCAGGGCCGGACTTGAGGTCGTCGATGGCCTCCAGGAAGTTGCCGGAGAGGATTGTGGTGTTGTTCCACGTGGCGTCCGTGAGGGTGTTCGAGACGACATACTTCGGCAGGCTGTTGAGCGCGGCAGCCACGGCGTTGCCCGGGTCCGTGACCTGCTCCCAGTAGGGTTGGAACATCTGGTACGTGGTGCGGCCCAGGAGGATGGCGTCGGCTTCGGCGAACCAGCCGTCCACGATCCTGCCCATGTCGTCGTCGTAGTGCGGGACCAGCCAGCCGCCGAATTCGAAGCCGCCGGACGGGTCCTCTTCCCTGCCGCCTGGCCCCTGCATAACGCCGTCGAGGGTCAGGAACGTGTTGACAGTGAGTTTCATGATGGGCCTTTCGGAAGAGTGCCGGTTTGGGCTTCTCCGGGATCGGCCGGGCCCATGTCGAGGCGGAACGGCGGATACTCGTCCCGCATGAGTGCCACGTAAGCGGCGACGCGGTAGACCCAGCGGTTCAGGCCGAGAAGCAGGTCAAAAAGGCTCCCGAGATATCTGCCCGTGAACAGCAGTATGACGCCGGCAATGAAGGCCAGGAGCGAGATCAGCGCAACGCCGCCGCCTGTTGAGTACCGGGCAGCGCCGCCCGCGAAGTCATCGTCTGACGCTGCCCAGCCGCGGGAATTGCTGGCGAGGATGGCCACTATCAGCAGGTGCGGGATGGCCAGCAGCCAGGACTTGACCAGCACCAGGCCGCGGGAGAGGTGGTCCGGGTAGTCGACGTCGAAGTCCGCCGGGTAGTCCGTGCGGGCCAGGGTGAAGGGCGGGTAGCGGTCGGTTCCGATCGCCGAGAAGGCGTAGAAGGACACCCGCCAGCTCCAGCGCAGGACGCCCACGTTGAAGTTGAACAGCGAGTGCGGATAGCGGGCAGTGAACAGGATCGCGAACCAGGCCACGATGGTGGTGACGATCAGGGCGAACCAGAGGAAGAACAGGACGATCAGGTGCGGGATGGCTAGGAACCACTTGACCAGCCACATCCAGCGGGACAGCGCCGGGTCCAGGTGCCCGCTGAGGCGCGCCGGGTACGGGACGTTGCCGAAGATGCCGACGCCGGCCGGCGGCACCGCGGTGCCGGGAGGCAGTCCGCCCGCACCGGCGCCCGGGACGCCGGGAGGCAGCCCGCCCGCACCGGCGCCCGGGACGCCCGGAGTCGGGGCGCCCGCGCCCGGGACGCCGGAAGTCGGGGTGCCCGGGGGGCCCGGGGGGCCCGCCGGGACTCCTGCGCTGCCCGGTGCGCCTGGGGCGGCCGCGCTGGCGAGCGGCGCGTGTGCGCCGGGGCCGGGAGGTCCCCCCGCCGGATAGTGCGGCGGCGGCCCGTGCCGTCCGAGTCCCGCGGCGCCGGCGACGATCAGCGGTACGCCGATGGCCAGGAGCACGATGCCCGAGATCAGCAGCCACAGGAAGAGCGGCCAGAGCAGCTCGGAGCGGACTCCGGCCTGGAGGTCCGCGGCAACGGGCGTGCTGGCGTCAGCGTTCATCACCACGAATGTCCAGCTGCCGGGCCGGACGTCCCACCTGAGTTCCTGGGTGCCGGTGCCTTCGGCTGAGGCGGCCCAGAAGCCCTGGCCGCCGGGGGCAGCCGGAGTCCTGGTGCCGGGGATTTCGCTGTAGTCGACCCTGAAGGGCCGGAGTTCAAGGTCCCTGATCTCTGACCTCTTGACGCCGTCGAGGTACCGGGCCGCGTCCTCCTGCGGGGCGACGCCGATGAAGATTCCCTTGCCCGGAGTGGCTGCGGCGCCGCGTAGGAGGATACTGCCCGCGATGTCTGGAGGAATGACGTTCGGCAGCCTTCCGCCCACCATGACGTCCAGGCCGGCGGAGGTGATGGCGTACGAGCCGACTTCGAACCGGTGCGTTTGCGTGGTGAAGTAGCCTTCGTCGCGCTGCTGGAAGTTGAGCCAGCCCACGCCAAATGCCCCGGCAAGCAGCCCCAGGCCCAGGAGGGCGGAGAGCGTGCCAAGGACGAGCATCACAATGCGGCCGGGTTTCATGCGTGCTCCTTGGGTCGGGCGCCGATGTGCGGATGGACGCCGTGGGGATGGGCGCCGTGCGTTTGCGCGCCGCGGGGATGCGCGCCGTGCGTTTGGGCGGCGGCGGGCCGCGGATCCAGGATGCTGAGCCGGCACGGATGCTCGGACGTTCCCTCGCCGCTGAGCTCTGTGAGCTGGGCAGGGTCATGGAGCGCCGTGATGGCTTCCTCCACGGCGCGCGCCCTGGTCAGGTCAAGGACGATTTCCCGGCCCGGCAGGAGGGTCCTGGCCCGGCGCGCGATGATGTACAGCGCCCTGATGTTGGCTGCGGTGACGGTTCCGCGCACTTCGATCCGGGCACGTTCCATGTTGGAATCGATGTGCACCAGGACCTTGAGCCGGTGGTGCGTTGCGGTGCGGTCCATCGCACTCACGTCCCCCCGGGCGGCTGCGGCAATGACACAGGAATTCCAGCGGCCCCGATGTAAAAGCTCATGCCGACGCCTCCCCCGACTTCGTTGTCAGATCCGTGTCACGTCCAGAATGCACCTTCTTATCTGCGCTGGGAAGAGGGCGTAATCACGCGTGCTGGGGGCGTGGAGTGCACCGCCGAATGAGTGCAGAGTGAATTGGCGAAGACGCGATCCGCCCCTAGCCTGTTCCTATGCTTTCCAGTGCAGCGGACCGTGCTTTGCCTGACATTGTGCTGGCTTCCGTGAGGCAGCCCGGCGACGCAGCCTTCTCCAACATTCACGTCCGCGGCGGCCTCGTGTCCCGGATCAGCGCCACGGACGAGCTGCCTCGGGGTGTCCATGTTGTGGACTTCGACGGGCGGTATGCCATCCCTGGCCTCTGGGACGAGCACGTCCACATGACGCAGTGGGCGCTTGCGGCCAACCGGATTGACCTCTCCCCGGCGGAGTCGGCGCGGGGCGCCGTGGACCTCGTTCGTTCCCGCATTTCCGGCGCCGGGCCGGACCTGACAGTGGTGGGGGTCGGCTTCCGTGATGCGGTGTGGGATGACGTCCCCGGACTGGAACTGCTCGACGCCGCGACCCAGGGCGTGCCGACGGCCCTGATCAGCCACGATCTTCACTGTGTGTGGCTGAACTCCGCGGCGGCCGAGCGCTACGGCGTCCGGCCCGATGAAGACGGCCTGCTCCGGGAGGACGCGGCGTTTGCGCTGACCCGCGAGCTGGGCCGCCTGCCCGATGACGTGGTGGACGGCTGGGTCAGCGCTGCTTCCGGCGAGGCCGCGGCCCGCGGAATCGTGGGTGTGGTCGACTTCGAGATGACCTGGAACCGCGACGTCTGGCTGCGCCGGATTGCCGGCGGCTTCGACGCGTTCCGGGTGGACGCAGGGGTCTATCCGGAGGACCTGGAACGTGCAGCAGCTGCGCGAATGCGGACCGGGCAACTGCTCGACGGCGGTGCGGGGCTGCTGAGCGTGGGCCCGCTAAAGGTGCTGATCGACGGGTCCCTCAACACCCGCACTGCGTACTGCGTGGATCCGTATCCACACGGCGGCCGCGGCATCCTGACGGTAAGCGAAACGGAGCTGCTGGCGCTGCTGGTGCGGGCCAAGGAGTCCGGATTCGTTCCGGCCGTTCATGCGATCGGCGACGCCGCCAACCAGGTGGCGCTGGACGCCTTCGCCGCAGCCGGCATCCGCGGGCGCGTCGAGCATGCCCAGTTTGTGCGCCACGAGGACTTCGTCCGTTTTGGCGAGCTGGGCCTGACGGCCAGCGTCCAGCCGGCCCACGCCCTCGACGACCGTGACGCCGCGGACGCCAACTGGGTCGGCCGCACCGACCGGGCCTTCCCGCTGCGTTCGCTGCTGGAAGCCGGAGCATCCCTTGCGCTCGGATCCGATGCGCCGGTGGCACCGCTGGATCCGTGGCTGGCAATGTCGGCGGCGGCCACCCGGTCCCGGCGGGACGGGCGCGGGCCGTGGCACCCGGAGCAGGCCATCACCCGCCAGGAGGCGCTCGTCGCCTCAACCCGGGGACGCGGGCGCATACGTGTCGGGGAAGCGGCGGACATTGCGGTGCTCGACGGCGATCCGCTGGCCGTGCCGGATTCGGTGTTCGCAGAAATGCCGGTCGCCGCAACGCTGGTGGCGGGCCGGTTCACGTACCGAGGCTCAGGCGTTTAGGCCCCTTTGACCCTGGCCTGGACGAGATTGGCGAACGGCAACCTGCCGTACAGCTCACGGAAATCAGCGTGGTACTTGGCTTCCGCTGGATTCACCTCGGCTGCCGGGAGCTCTTTCCAGGCGATCACCAGGGACTGCGAATCGGCGAGGTGCCAAATCAATCGGCCGTCCCAATGCCCCGGCGGCTTGCCCCTGCCGAAGTCGACGAACTCCTGTATTTGCCTGCGAAGTCCCCGGTTGCCCTTGCTTCCGGGGCCGGCCTTCCCCAGATACAGGACATCCGCATCGTCGATCCATTCCGCCACCAGGGCTGCCTCGCGCAGCGACGGGTCCTTCTTCTTGAATACTCCGGCCGTGCTCTTCGCCAGGAACCGCGGCTCAAAGCCTTCGGGCTTCAGCACCGCGAATATCCCGGGAGCCTGCGGGACCCTGGTGATTTCGAGCCTGGCGAGCGGCCGGAACCCGGCGAACCCGTCCGCTCGGAGCGATTGTTTGTTGATCGGCAATGGGTTCCTTACATTCACTGGACCCTGTCAACCGGGCGGACCGTTGAGCGGGTTCCCGAATATGGCCGGCCAATCCGGTAGGTCCGTTCATCCCCGCTGTGGAAGGCATTCATCGAGTGTAGTGGAGGAGCGGGCGTCGGGATCGGCCTAGTACTACAGTCGCGTTTAATTTAGGCTTCATCGGCGTTTTAACCGGACTTTCCGCTCGTGGCCTGTTAATCGTGGGTGGTGAGTGATGATATTTGTGTGGCGGACGTAGAAGAGTGGGCCGAAGGTCTGGAAGAAATCGGCGATCTTATTGGGCCGCGGTTTGTCCGGTCCGAACCACGGCGGAATGCTGTTGGGTATGTGCGCGGGCTGCTTTCGGATGAGGAACGCAAAAACTCCTGGACGCTGTCTGAACGCGCCGGGCACAGCACCCCGGATGGCATGCAACGGCTGCTCTCGACCACCGACTGGGACCCGGACGCTGTGCGGGATGACCTGTTCACATACGTCAACCGCCACCTGGGCGATCCCGACGGAATCCTGATCATCGACGAGACCGGATTCCTCAAGAAGGGCGCCGCCTCAGCCGGGGTCGCACGCCAGTATTCGGGCACCGCCGGGCGGGTGGAGAACTGCCAGATCGGGGTGTTCCTGACGTACTCCGCCCCGGCCGGGCGCACTCTGCTGGACCGGGAACTCTACCTGCCCAAAACCTGGGCCGATGACCGGGAAAGATGCGCCCGGGCCGGGATCCCCAAAACCAGGGAATTCGCCACGAAACCGGTACTGGCCGCGGACATGATCGACCGCGCCCTGGATGCCGGAATCCCTGCCCGCTGGGCCACCGGGGACGCGGTCTACGGCCAGCATTCGGGGCTGCGCCGCCGGCTGGAAGCCAGAGGTTTACACTACGTGCTGGCCGTTCCCATGAACCAAAACATCATCACCCCCACCGCCTGGCCGGGCGAGCAATGGCGCGCGGATAAACTCACCGCTTCCCTGCGCGCCAATGCCTGGCGGACCCGCACGGCCGGGGCCGGAACCAAGGGCGACCGCCGCTACTCCTGGGCACGGACCCGCATCAACGGACCCGCCGAAACCGGAGAACACTGGCTGCTGGCCCGCCGCTCCCTGAAGGACCCGACCGACCTGGCCTACTACATCTGCCACGGCCCCAACCGGGTCTCACTGGCCGAGCTGGTCCGGATCGCCGGCGCCCGCTGGGCGATCGAGGAAACCTTCCAAACCTCCAAGGGCGAAACGGGGCTGGACCACTACCAGGTCCGCCAATACACGGGCTGGTACCGGCACATCACCCTCTCCATGTTCGCCCAGGCCTTCCTGACCGTGATCCGCTCCAAAAAAGGGGCGCTGCCGCCGCAGACGGGGAACTGATCCGGCTCTCGCTGCCCGAAATCAGGCGGCTCCTCGTCCGGCTCGTCTGGCACCGCACCACCAGCCCGGACCACGTCTTGGAACACTCAACCTGGCGACGAAAACACCAACACCGCGCCCGATGCTGTCATTACAAGGCCCGCGGACACACCCCATAAACGCGACTGTAGTACTAGGGGGGGAATGGTCTCTGCGCTTAGCCTCGCTGAAAGAACTCGAACGGGGGCCGGAACCACCGGAAGGGTGCGGGCGGCTTCTGCTGCGCAACGCTCAGTACGCGCCCATCAGGCCTGGCTGGAGCCCGCGGCCCGGGATGTAGCGGATCAGCTGCCCCGGGACCATCCGCTGCTCGGGTGCCTACGCCATCATGTCGCGCACTAACGGACCCACTTGGGATCCGAAGAGCTCGATGCTGGTCATTATTTGGGACTGGTGCACCCCGGGCATGCCGTACTTCAGGTCAAAGCGGCTTGCCCCGAGTGTCTTGAGCGTCTCGGTGATTTTTCGGGCTACCGTTTCGGGCGAGCCCACGTAGAGTGCTCCGCCCGGGCCGACATCCCGGAGGAAGTTTTGCATCGTCGGGGGCCTGAATCCCCGCACCCTGGCGGCTTCAGCGAACGCGGTTTCATAGTGGGGCCAGAACTCTTCGATGGCGCGTTCGTCTGTGGCGGCAACGTGCCCGGGCGAATGCACGCCGACGGGGCGTTCGGGCTGACCGAACTCGGCCAGGGCCCGCTGGAACAGTCCGGCGAAAGGCGCAAAGCGTGCTGTTTCGCCGCCGATGATGGCAATCATGAGGGAGAAACCGTACCGTGCGGCGCGCACCACCGACTCCGGACTGCCGCCGACCCCGATCCAGACCGAGAGGTGACCCGACTCCGTACGGGGATAAATGGTCACTCCGTGCAGGGCGGCCCTGGTATTTCCGCTCCAGGTGACGGGCCTTTCCTTGAGCAGCTCGGCGAACAGGTTGACCTTCTCTTCAAACAGTTCGTCATAGTTATTGAGGTCGTATCCGAACAGCGGAAAGGATTCGGTGCTTGATCCTCGTCCGAGGATGACTTCGGCGCGGCCGTTGGACAGTGAGTCCAGGGTGGAATAGCGCTGGAATACCCGAACGGGGTCATCGGAACTGATGACCGTGACCGCGGATCCAAGGCGGATGCGTGAGGTGCGGGCCGCGATCGCGGCGAGAACGACGTCGCCGGCGGAGAGCGGAAAGGTTTCGGTATGGTGTTCGCCGATCCCGAAGTAGTCCACACCGGTCGCCTCGGCGAGCACACCCTCGTCGACGAGATTCCGGATGGTCTGGGCATCCGAAAGCCGCGTCCCGGAACCGTCGGTGTGGACGTCACCAAAAGTATCGAGCCCGAGCGTGATGGCCGGGTTGTGTACCTCAGGGTCCACCGGGTATTCAGTCATCGTTGTGACGCTTTCGGCCTTGGACGGCCCCGGGTTGCCGGGTTGCATCTCCAGGCTTGGGCTTGCGGTCCAGCACGAGGGCCGCGGCAATCCCGAGCATCCAGATGTCCTTTGCGAGCCCGGTTCCCTGCGGGCTGGGGCGGATGCCGTCCTCCAGCGTCATGCCGGGCGTCCTGAGGTACATGGTGAACAGGGACCCGGAGAAGATCCCGAGACCGAAACCGGCCAGGCGGCTGGGCACGAAGGGTGTCAGCAGTGCCGCGCCCAGCATCATTTCCGCGTAGCTGAGCATCTTGCCGAACTTCTCGGCGTCGATTCTGCTGACCGTCGGAATAACCCTGGCTGCCATGGCCCGAAGGCCCGCCGCACTGTCTTTGTCCAGCTTACGTTTTCCCCACCCGGTATTCAGGATGAATGCTCCCGTGGTCAGGCGGAGAGGGATGTTGTTGAGTAGCATGGTCGACTCCTTTCATGAAAAATCGTCATAGTTCGGCCCGGGGCCAGGCCTTCACGCGTTCCCCTGACGCCGAGGACCTTACGGTCGCGGCAAATGAGCCCGTGGCGGGCGGCGGCGTCGGCCAAGTCAGGGACGGTGTGGGCCGTGTTCCCGATGTTTGCCGCGAACGCCTCGGCTGAATGCCCTGTCGAGGCCGAGTTGGACTTCACTCATGAGACGGCCCTCATCACCGCTCCCAAGGTGCTTGCGATTGCAAATACCTGTGGAGTTAACTGGTGGACGTGCACGAAAATTCCACCCCCGACGTGGCCGCCCTCTTCGACCGGCTTGTCGAGGGCTCGCTGCCGGGGCGGCGCGGGGAGCCGGCTTGGAGGGCTTTGCTGCAGGCGCACGCGACCCTCATGCGCCAGCTCGACACCGACCTCAGAGCGAACACCGGCCTGCGCCTCGCCGACTTCGACGTATTGGCTCAGCTCGCAGACGCGGGCGGTCAGCTCCGGATGACGGAACTCGCCGCCCGCGCACTCCTCTCACGTTCGGGGTTGACCCGCCGCGTGGCGAGGTTGGTTGAAGAGGGTCTGGTAGGTCGAGCCAGCGCCTCTGAAGACGGGCGCGGCGTGGTTGTCACGTTGACCGACGCCGGTATCGCGCGGTTGACCGAAACAGTGCCGGCCCACCTGCACGACGTGTCCAAACTTTTTGTCGAACGGCTCGACGATCAGGAACTGAACGTTCTCGAGACCGCTCTGGGGAAAGTCATCGTCCACTGCACGTTCGGCTGAGGACACGAGCGAGTGAGCAGAGCTGCCAGGGCATCTTGGCCATGTGGTCCCGCCCTGCTACCCGGCGCAGGTCGCGGGCCCATTCAGACCCGGCGGCGTGGCGGCGGACCGCCGCCACTCTACCGATATCGTGTGTGGGTGCGCGGGCGTCAGATCTCTTCCTCCAGGACGAGGAGACCGATCCCGTCCCCGGCGTGCACGATCCGCCGGCCGCCGCCCCCGGCCAGCCAGACCCAGACGGTGCCCCCATCTGCCGTCACCATGTCCAGCCAGCCCCGGGCAATGACGCGGCCTTGGCTGACAAGGCCCACGTAGCTACCTACCAGGAGCTGTACCAGCAGCGGCGAGCTGAGGACCTCGATCCCGCCAGGTATTGGAACATGGTCCTCCCCCCGAACGGCGTTTGTGGTGACCGGGGGCTCCCCCGTCACCAGCTGCGTGATCTGGTTTTGCATTGTGGGACGGCAGGGCTGAGGGCGGCCGCGCTCAGGTATCGGGGTCCGGTTTCAGTTCTCGGTTCAGGCTCAATTGCCCAGGCAGCCTGGTGCAGAATATTCGCCAGCCGTCCCTTCAGGCGGGCCAGCCGTCTGCGCGTGCGCCCGGTGAGTCGTGGCGCCACTACGGGCGCATCCGGCAACGCACTGCGGGCTTCGTGGTTGATGGTGTTGATGGCGTAGGCGGCCATCGCCAGGGAAAATTCCATGGTTCTCTTCTTGTCTTGTCATCGAACGTGGACGGGCTGGTAGGCCGCATCACGGTTGCTCTGCTGGGGGTAGCCTGCACGGGTAAGTCCGGTGGGAACCGGATTTCGTGGTGGTGGCTACGAAATAGACGCTATGCGGTGCGGGAGGCCATGTCAGCAGGCGTGCCATTCCCTGCTTTTCCTAGGACTGGCTGTCCTACCTTCGGCGTAGAACGGGGGGCGGCGGCCGTGCACAATGGAAGACATGGGTCAGAGCGCGGAGTTCGGAAAATTCCTGAAGGTAATGCGCTCACGCATGACCCCAGAGCAGGCTGGAATTCCATCGGGTCCGGGTGCCCGGCGGGTACCCGGACTGCGACGCGAAGAAATTGCACTACTGGCCGACGTCAGCACCGACTATTACACCAGGCTGGAGCAGGGCCGGAACATCCACCCCTCCCGGGCGGTGCTGAATTCCGTTGCTCGCGCACTGAACCTGGATCCGGGCGAACAGGCCCACATGCTCGACCTGCTGGAAAACTGCGCGACGTCCCGGCGTTCACACATTCCCGCACAGGCCGTGCGGCCCGCGCTGCGCCAGCTCCTGGATGCTGCCGGGAATGTGCCCGCCCTTATCCTGGGCCGCCGCGCCGACGTCCTTGCCGGAAACCGGCTGGCTTTCCTCCTGCTTGCCGACTTCCCCGCCATGCCCGCGGCCGAGCGTAACCTCACCCGCTGGATCCTCCTCGATCCGCTCGCACGCGAGCTCTTCAGCGACTGGAAAGCTGTCGCCTCCGACGCAGTCGGAAGCCTTCGCGTGGACATCGGGCGGCACCCCGACGACGGCGGGTCCAACCAGCTCGTCGGCGAACTCGCAGTGCAAAGCGAACACTTCCGCCGCTGGTGGGCCGGACACCGCGTGGCCACGGCATCCGCCGGCACCGTCCGACTGCGCCACCCCGTCGTCGGAGACTTGGAATTGAACGTCGAAAACCTCGTTCTGCCCGATGACCCAGATCAGGTGCTGCGCATGTTCTCCGCGAAACCGGGCTCTCCCTCGGCCGATTCCCTCACGTTGCTCGGCAGCTATGGTGCCCCGGCTGCGGGCGCCCCGGAACCCACTCGGGCTAGAGAAAACACCAACAATTCCGACGCCACCCGGGCCCCTGACATCTGACGGCATCCCACAGGGGCCACGCACGGAACCCGTGAGCAGAGTACCGGCGCGGTGGTCTTAACTCGCGTCTCCGGTCACTCTGCGGGTGGTTCTATCCACGCTCATGTCCCGATGAAGCTCCGTGTCGAGCGCGTGGGCGCTGGCCAACCTTGACAGCAGGCTCTCGAGCTGCGCAGACTCCTCGCGGGTGAGCGGGGCCAGGAGCTCGGCTTCATGCCGTTCGGCGACCCCGCGCAGCGTGCCCAGCGCTTTCGTACCCTCGGCCGTCAGCCGAAGCTCGTAGTTCCGCCGGTCGGCGCGGCTGCGCACGCGCGCGACGAGGCCTCGCGTTTCCAGCGAGTCGATGAGTGGAACAACCCGGCTCGGCACCGCTCCCAGACGGTCCGCGAGGGACCGCTGGCTCAGCCCGGGGGTACGGCCCAGCAAGCGGAGTACGCCCGCGTCGCTCGGGGTCAGCCCGAGCTCGCGTGTGCGCTCGGCAAAGCGTGCCGATGCCAGCGCCCCAAGTTGGGACAGCAGGAAAGCGGTTCGCTTCGACCGTGACGGATCCGGTGAGTCCATCCCTCAATATTATGCTATTGACAGAATCATTCAACAAGTGAATCATTTTAGTTATGACGTAATTCATCGGAAAGAAGCGATCATGACTGACCTGTCCCCACACCACACCTCTTCGGCAACGCGATCCGGCGGCCCCAACCCGGGCATCCTGGCGGCAGTGAGTCTGGGACTCACGATCGGCGGCTTGCTCAGCAGTGCGATGCTCTCTGGCGGCCAGACCTTTGTCTCGCCGTTCTCGCCTGCCGGTCAGGTCGCGGCATATTTTCGCGGGAACCCCGATGCGGTGCGGCTCGCCAGCCTGTTCCAATTCGGTTCAGCGGTGCCGCTGGGTATCTACGCGGCCACCGTCTACGCCCGGCAGCTCCGGCTTGGCGTGCGCGTCCCCGGGCCCGCTATCGGTTTCTTCGGCGGCATCACCGCCGCGATATTCCTCATGCTCTCGGCCGCGCTGGGGTGGGTCCTGAGCCGCCCGGAAATCACCACCGACCTGACGCTGACCCACGCGCTGTCGTTTCTCGCGTTCATCACCGGCGGCGTCGCCTATGTGGTCGGCATGGGGCTTCTCGTGGCCGGAATCGCCGTCCCGGCCCTTGTCCTGCGCTTCGTGCCGCGTTGGCTGGCCTGGGCCGGCCTCATCATCGCTGCCATTTCCGAGCTGAGCTTCCTCTCGCTGGCCCTCGAACCGCTCCAGTACCTGCTGCCCATCGGGCGGTTCGGCGGACTCCTCTGGCTGGTCGCGGTCGGATTCCTGTTGCCGCGGAGCCGGGCCGCAGCTAACCGTCAGGAACCTTGAGGCTCCGCCCTCCCCTGCGGCGAGCCCGGCCCCGACACGGTCAGGCCGCCAGCGGTTTTTGGCCGTGCGGACGCAGTTGGCCGGTGGGTGACAGGTGCCGGTTACTGGATTTGGCGCACAGAGATTGCTGACTTTGGTGCCCGGCTTTCCCGTGGCCTGCAGGCGAGGCGCAGCCTTTCCGGGATCATTTTTGAACGGGCGTCCTTCTGTCCGGCTCCGGGCCCACGATCCGGTGACAACATCCGGACGGAGGAGGAAAATACAGGGCAGAGGAGAGCTCATGCTTTTGAAGCGAAAGCTGCCCGCGGCAGCCATTGCCGCGGCAGTGTTGACCCTGGCCGTAGGAAACCTCACCGTACGCCCAACCGAGCCCGCGCAGATTCCGGCGCTGCACCCGGAACTCGCCGTGATCGCGGCCCCCAACGGCCTCCAGGCCGCAGTCCTGCGGGGATGGGGCCCGGTGGTGGCGGGTGACGAGTTTTCCTACACGGGGGCGCCCAACCCCCGAAAATGGAAGGTCTACGACGGCGCCGGCCACGCGGGCAAAGGAATCCGCAGCCCGAAGGCGTGGAAAGTCGCCAACGGAGTGGCCACCGTCAGCGGAACCGCATACGGCACCACGGGAGGGATGGGGGCAAAATTCGCCCTGCAAAAATACGGCCGATGGGAAACACGGATGAGAACCAGTGTGCGGGACCCGAAGTATCACCCCGTGCTGCTCCTGTGGCCCAACGGCAACACCTCCCCAAACTGTGCGGAGGTCGACTACGCCGAATCTCTCACCGACACCACCCTGATCAAGTTCGCCCTGCACTACGCGTGCGCCGGACCGCGGAGTTATCAGACCCGGGCTGAACGGAAAATCGACACCACCCAGTGGCACAACTACGCCGTGCAGTGGACCCCGACCGGCATCACCGGATACATTGACGGCGCCCTATGGTTCACGGACACCAACCGGGCACACCTGCCGCCGGTCGGAATGCACCAAACCCTCCAACTCGACTGGTTCCCGACCGGAAAGCCCACCAAACCAAGTTGGATGCAGGTCGACTGGGTCCGCGTATACCGATGACGCCAGCGATGCCTGCCCGTCCCGGTGAGATCGGCTGGGCAGAAGTTCGCCGAAATGTAGCGCGCGACGGAAAGATTACCGAAGGCCGGGAGCTCTACGAAGACACCGCCCGGGGGGACGCCTTCTGGGCGTAACCCCAGACCAGGAGGCCCAGCCGTTCCCTCAGAGAACGCGCTGGGTCCTCCCCAGGCCCGTGTCCCGGGTTGCTCGTTAACATCCGCACCTGCCCGCCCACCGCGCCAAAAGCGTACAGTGGAACAAGACGCCTGATTCTGGACGCCGTGCTGCTGAGGGAGAGATCGTGACGATTGACTGGGACGAAAAAAAGGCCCTGCTACAGGAACCGAACATCGCGGCGGTGACGCAGCTTTGCGACGAACTCATGGAAAAGAAGCCGGGATCCACCGTCCCCTACATCGACCCCGTCCATGACGAGGACGAATGCAGGATCGTCAGCCTCCACGTGAGCCCTGGCAAGGGCACCGAATCCGGGTTCGTCTCCCATTTCAACGACGACGAGGCCGCCCGCCGGGCCACCCAGATCTATGAACTCGCCGAACTTGACCCCCGCTACGTCATGCCCTGGAACGCGTACCCCTGGGTGCGGGATCCGGACATGCCGTCGGCCCTGAACGTCCAGGAAAAAACGGACGGCCTGCGCCCCTTCCGCCAGTTCCTGAAAATCAACAGACGCGTCTCGGCCGTCATCGCCCACGGCACAGACGCCGCCACCTTCCTTACGCTTTTCGAGAAGACCTACCACTCCTCGTTGAAGAACAGCGGCATCAAAATCTACAAGGCCAGCGCGCTCGGCGGGCGGGCCTTTGCTGTTTCCGAGGCCAAGCAGGAGGAACTCCTCACCAAGAGCGTCGACATCTACAAAGACGCCATGCAGCGGGCAGGCATCCAGCACCTGTAGATCCGGCTCAGCCCGAAAACGCCACTCCATTGCGGCCCGCACGGATGCTAGCTTGAGGAATGGACGTGCTCGGCTGGCTGCTCGACTCTGACCCTTCGATCCGCTGGCAGGTCCTGCGCGACCTCACCGACGCCCCGGCGGAGGACGTGCACGCCGAGCGGGCCCGGGTGGCCACCGAAGGCTGGGGCGCCCGGCTTCTCGCGCTGCAAGGCGACGACGGACAGTGGGACGGGGGCACGTTCTTCCCGTCGCCGTACGATAACTCCGAGAACGGCCAGCCCTGGACGGCCACGACGTTCACCCTGCTGCTCCTGCGCGAGTTCGGGCTCGAGCCCCAAAGTAACGAGGCCCGCCGCTCGGTCAAACTCGTCCGCGAGAACAGCCGCTGGGAAGAGGGCGGTCAGCCGTTCTTCGAAGGCGAAGTGGAGCCATGCATCAACGGCAAGGCCGTGGCCATTGGAGCCTACTTCGGCGAAAACGTCGACAGCGTGGTCGCGCGGCTGCTCGGCGAACAGCTCGCGGACGGCGGCTGGAACTGCGAGGCGGAACAGGGCTCAACCCGGTCATCCTTCGCCACCACGATCAACGTGCTCGAAGGCCTGCTGGAACATGAACGCGCCAATGGCGGGACGCCGGCATCGATCGCCGCCCGCCAACGCGGCGAGGAGTACCTGCTCGAGCGCGCACTCCTCCGGCGCAAGAGCACCGGCGAGCTGATCAACGCGGACTGGCTGCACTTCTCGTACCCGACACGGTGGTTCTACGACGTCCTCCGCGGCCTGGACTACTTCCGGGACGCCGGCGGCGCCCCGGACCAACGCCTCGCCGAAGCGATCGGGGTGCTGCGCTCGAAACGGCAACCCGACGGCACCTGGCTGCTGGAAAACACCCATCCCGGACGGATCCACTTCGCCCTGGAGGACGGCGATGGATACCCGAGCAGGTGGAACACCCTCAGGGCACTGCGCGTGCTCAAGTGGAACGAGCGTCCGCAGCCGTGAAGGTCGGTATGAGTCCGAGCAGTCACCCTTCCAGCAGCCTCCGCCGGTGTTTGAGTTCCTTGACCCATGCCCGGGTGACCATGTCCGGGAAGGGCGAGGCGCCGCCGTCGTGCGCTGACGCGAACGCCGTGCCCGCCTCCAGGTCCGCGAGCAGCGGGCCGGCCGCTTTCATGGCCAGCTCCACCACCTGCGTGGCCGTACGTTCCGTCAGTCCGAGATCCCTGGCCCAGCCCAGGAAATGCCTCCGCGAGATGCCGCTCCGCTTGCCTCCGAGCGTCAGGGCGAGCGTTTTGTCGCCGTAGACCACTGTGGAGGGGATGTCGTACACGGGCGCGATGGACCACTCCTCCGACGGCTGCTGCACCATGGACACGTTCTTGGCATGCAGGTCCCCGTTGCCGCTCAGCCATGCGAAAGCCACCTGGATCGCGAGGTTTCGCAGGGCCGGCAGCGGCGCCGCGCAGTACTCCGCGAGCGCCGTGCACACGGTCCCGAACCCCACGTTGTACTTGTCCGCCGGGTACAGCTTCAGCACCTGCGCGCCGTCCTCGACGGCGAGGCGCTGCACGGCGTCCGGCCCACCCGCCGCTGCAGGCAGGCCCGCCAGCGGCACCCGGTCGAAGCGCTCCACGAGCAGCCCCGGCCGGCCGGCCACGTCCCGCATCAGCTGCACCCGGCTCAGCGGAATCCGCAGCTTCGCCGCATACCGGAACATGATGAGCTCGTTCTCCACCACGTGCGGAAACTCCGGCGCGTTGAGCTTGAGGATGAACCGCCGGCCGGCGCTGGCCACGGGCATGGAGATCATCCCGGCGGACAGCTTGTCCTGCACGCCCGCCAGTGCCACCGGATCGATCAGGCCCGAGTCCCCCAGCAGTTCGTCGAAGTCCACCGGTTTCCGCGGATCCACCTCCACGGCGTGCTCCTCGGGATCCAGCGGCTCGCCGTGCCCCACGATCTGCACGTCCCCCACCGGGTTCCCGCCCGCGGCGATGAGCAGGGACAGGTCGTCGTCGGCGCTGGTCTTGATGGACCGGCGCAATGCGTTCAGCCGGCGGCCCTCCGGCAGCAGCCCGGTGAAGTACGGCGGGGCGGCGCCTGCCGCGGACAGCACCGGCTCCGGGGTCAGCGGCAGGGAACTCGCGACGGCGGGCCTGCCCGACTGCAGGTAGCCCGGCAGGTAACTGAACTTCGTGCCGCCGTCGTGCCGTTCCAGCCGCGCGGCAAGCACGCCCCGTTTGTAGATGTCGGCGACGCGGTGCCTCATGGCCGGGCGCTTCTTTCGGAGGCGGCGTCCGACGCCGGCACGTCCGACGGGCTGCCGTCCGATGAGCTGACGTCCGACGGCGGCTGACGCACCAGAGCGCGCGCCGCTGCCCGGGACCTTGTACTGAGCTGCAGTTCGAGGCCGAGCGTTTCCAGGACCGCCAGCAGCGAGTCCAGCTGCACACTCGGTTTGCCCTGCTCCACGAAGCGGACAAACCGCTCGGAGACGCCGGCCATGTCGGCGACGTCCTGCTGGCTCAAGCGCAGGGCGGCCCTGCGCGCACGGACTTCATCGGCAAGGTGGTCAGCGAAAGCAGTGGCCATGCCTGGACTCCCCAATAGGAACGAACGTACCGAAATGAGCTCAGAATCAGTCTAGTCTGCTCCATATGGAGCAGACAAGGGGATTTCGGTACGAACGTACCGCCTCACGCCGCAGACGGGAACGCACGGCACCCAGGTTCTTAGAAACTTCTTAGCAGCCCCCTTCCAGACTGGATCGAGGCACCATGCCACACCAGCACATCAGGGAGACGTAACTCGTGAGCAGCACAGAACTATCCGAAGTCCTCACGGCGGCGCGCACGCGGATGGCCACCCTCCCGCAGCTGCGCCACTGGATCGTGGTGCCGCTTGCCTCCGCCGCGCTGATCGCGGCCGCCGGCCTCGGCCTCGGATCGGCGCCCGCCGTCACGGCGGTGGACTTGTCCGTCGATGCGGCATTGAGCCACGAACATTCCGCACCGCTGACGGCAATCGCCCTGTTCATCAACGCGGTGTTCAGCCCGGCTGGCGGCGTGCTGATGATCGCCGCAGTGAGCCTGTTCCTACTGATCGTCCGCCGGAGCCCGGTGAATGCCATGGCCACCGGGCTGGTCGCTGCGGCCGCGTGGGTCAGCTGCGAGCTGTTCAAGATGGTGGTGGCCCGCCACCGGCCGGACGCGAGCGCACTCTTCGACCCCCTGATCCAGGAGCCGGGAACCGACAGCTTTCCCAGCGGACACACCTCCCTTGCCGTTGCCCTGGCTATCGCGGCGTTCCTGCTCGCCCGGGGCACGCGCTGGCAGTGGCCGGCACTGGCGGGCGGCGCCGTCGCGGCCGTTGCGGTGGCCCTGTCCCGCCTGTATCTGGGCGTCCACTACCCAACTGACGTGGCGGCGTCGTTCCTCACATCGCTGACCGGTGCGGCCTTCACCACCGGATTGTGGAACACCTATGGACTGGCAGCACTGGCCAGGCTCCCGCTGCTGGCCCGCCTGGGTCCGGTCCCGGCCCCTGGCTCCTGAGGACCCCGCCAGCCAGTAACCCTGCTCCCCACGCATGCGGAGCCGCCGGAGTTGGCAGAATGGACGGTAATGGACGCGAACCCCAAGAAGCGCGTGCTGCTGGTGGAGGACGACCGGCAGCTCGGTCCCCTCATCGTTGACCTCATCGGTGATGACTTCGACGTGACCCTCGCCCGGGACGGGCAGCAGGGCCTGCACCTTGGCCTGTCGCAGGAATGGGACGTGCTGGTGGTGGACCGGGGACTGCCGCTCCTGGACGGCGCCGCGCTCGTCACGGCGCTCCGGGGCAAGGGCGTCAGCACGCCCGTGCTGATCCTCACCGCACTGGGCACGGTCCAGGACAGAGTGGACGGGCTCGACGCCGGCGCCAATGACTACCTCGTGAAGCCGTTCGACGCCGATGAGCTCGCCGCCCGGCTCCGCGCCCTGACGCGCACCTATGCGCCGGCCCCGCAGACGGTGACGCTCGGGGACTGGACGTACGACGCCGGGTCGCGGCTCCTGCTGTCGCCCTACGGCCACCGCGTGGCACTTTCCCCCAAGGAGGGGGCGCTGCTCACGGCGCTGGCCGCCGAACCGGAACGGGTGTTCTCCCGTGCTGAGCTGCTTGCGAAGGTGTTCAGCGACGGCGACCAGCCCGGCGCCGTCGACACCTACGTGCACTACGTGCGCCGGAAGGCGGGCCGGGACGTCATCCGCACCGTTCACGGCACCGGCTACCAGTTGGGAGAACCGTCATGACCCCGTCCGACGCCGACCGGCGGATCCTGCGCGCCGCTGAGCGCAAGGTCAGCACCCAGATCGCCCTCGTGTGTGCCGCGGCCCTTGCCGTGGTGATCGGGGCCCTGGTCCTGTTCGCACTGTTCCGGTCCCAACCGGCGGAGCTCGCCGAGCACCCCGCGGGCACCGGCCGGATCTACATTGACGAGGCGGACGCGCTGCTGGCCCTGATCCTCGGCGGCGCCCTGGCGGTGGTTCTGGCTGCTGCGGCAGGACTCGTCAGCGCCCGGAGCGCGGTGAAACCGCTGGGCGAGGCCCTGGCGGCGCAGCGGCGCTTCGTGCAGGACGCCAGCCACGAACTGCGCACTCCGCTGGCCATTCTGGATGCCCGGCTGCAGCTCGCCCAGCGCAAGGCGGGGCCGGACAGCGCCGCCACGCCCACGCTCGCACGCCTCCGCGAGGACAGTGCCGGGCTGGCGGAACTCGTGGACGATCTGCTGCTGATGTCCGCGGCCACCGCCGGAGAAACAGCCGAACCGGTCAACGCCACCGCCCTTGTTGCGGAAGTGGCGGATGACCTCAGGCTCCTCGCCAGCACTGCGACCGTCCGGCTGGACTACTCCGCCACAGGCGAGGCGCAGGTACGTGTTCCCGCGCACCTGCTGCGGCGCATGGTGACCGCCTTGCTAGATAACGCCGTCTCGCATACCCCGCAGTCCGGCCAGATCGGGATATCCGTCGACACTGCGGGCCGCACCGTGCGGATCAGCGTCCGGGACACCGGCCCGGGCATCACCGGCATCTCACCGGACCGCGTCTTCGACCGGTTTGCCCGCGGCTTGCCTGCGGACCATGAGGCAGCCCGGCAGGGCTACGGGATCGGCCTGGCACTGGTCAAGGATGCTGCCCTGCGCCACGGCGGGAACGTAAGGGTTGCCGGCACAGGGCCGGACGGAACCTCGCTCTGCCTCGAGTTGCCCGCGGCATAGGTCCCTGGTGCGGCCGGTTCGCGCGGCCCTCGGGTGGCTCCGCCGCGTCCCCGAACGGGCTTCTCACCGCCTACCCAGTTGACATCACCGTGTGACCCGTGCCATATTTCTAGGGTGAACCTGTCAGACAGCCGGACAGCCGGACAGCAAAGCGGAGGAGCCACTCCGCTTGCCCGCCTCAGCGCCGCCGAGGCTGTCTTCAACGCCATCCGCGGCGACATCGAAAGCGGCCGGGTGGCCGTGGGCGCCAAGCTCAACTCCGAGGCAGCGCTGGCCCAGCAGTACGGCGTCAGCCGCTCGGTGATCCGCGAGGCCCTCCGGTCCTGCACCGCCCTCGGCCTGACCGTGACCCGCACCGGCCGCGGCACGTTCGTCGTCGCCGACCACGTGGCCAATGACCTCGTGCTCGGCCAGTTCTCCGCCCGTGACCTGACCGAGGCGCGGCCGCACATCGAAGTCCCCGCCGCAGGACTCGCCGCCGAGCGCCGGACCGCCGAGGACCTGGACATCCTCCGTGCGATGGTGGCCTCCATGTCCGGGGAAACCGATCCCGAAGCCTGGGTGGTGCTCGATGCCGGCTTCCATGCCGCCATTGCCCGGGCGAGCGGCAACAAGGTCTTCGAAAGCGTCGTGGCGGACATCCGTGACGCCCTGACCCACCAGTCCGAAACCCTGAACCTGGTGACCGACCGCCAGCACGCCTCCGACGTCGAACACCAGCGCATCCTCGATGCGATCGAAGCGGGATCCGCCGCAGACGCCAGTGCCGCCATGAGCGCTCACCTCCGCGCAGTGGGCGACGCCCTCGACTCCATCCTCAGCCAGTAACCGCCCAGCCAGATAACAGCCCAAGGACTCCATGCTCTCCCCTGCCTTGCCCGTCCATGCCCACGCCCGGGACCACACAGCCCCGGACCCCACGGCCACCGGCTTCCCGGCCCTGCCCCGGCACGCCGCACTGGCAGTCCAGACCCGCGACGGCCTCGTGGAAAGCATCCACTACGGCTCGCTCATCGCCACCGCGCCCGACGGCGGCATCCTGCTTTCCGCCGGGGAGCCGCTGGCGGCGTTCTATCCGCGCTCCTCGCTCAAGCCCCTGCAGGCCGTGGCCATGGTCCGGGCGGGGCTCGACCTCCCCGCCGATCTCCTGGCCCTCACCGCCGCGAGCCACTCCGGAGCCGCCGAGCACCGCGACGGCGCCCTCCGCATCCTCCAGCTCCACGGGCTCACGGCATCGGCCCTGGAAAACAGCACGGACCTCCCCTACGGCGTCCCCGAGCGCGAAGAATGGCTGCGCGAGGGCGGGCTCCCCACCCGGATCACCCAGAACTGCTCCGGCAAGCACGCCGCCATGGCCGCCACGTGCGTCATCAACGGCTGGCCGGTGCGAGGCTACCTCGACCCCGGGCACCCGCTGCAGGAGCTCGTGGCGCGGACCGTGGCGGAGCTGACCGGCGAGGAACCGTCCGGCACCAGCACCGACGGCTGCGGCACCCCGTTGTTCGCCCTGACCCTCGCCGGCATGGCCCGCGCCTTCGGCCGCCTCGCCGCCGCGGAACTTCCGGACGGCGCGTCCGCCCGGGAGAGTCCGGAAGCCGCCGTCGCGCATGCCATGCGGAACCATCCGGAGATGGTGGCGGGCGAAGGCCGCGACGTCACCGACCTCATGCGCCTCATGCCGGGCCTGCTCGCGAAGGACGGTTTTGAGGGCATCCAGCTGGTGGGCCTGACGGACGGCCGCGCCGTTGCGGTCAAGATTTCCGACGGCGGCGACCGCGCCCGCATGCCCGTCACGGTGCGTGCGCTGGAAGCGCTCGACGTCGACACCGCCCCGCTCGCGGGCATCGCCACCGGCGCTGTCCTCGGCGGCGGCATGCCGGTGGGCCTGCTGCAGGCCGCAGATTTTTCCTCCCTTGTCCCTGCCAACGACGCCAAATAAGGACTGCACCCATGACCGAAACCCAGACCCTCCCGGACGTCCGGTCCGAGCACGATCTCCTCGGCGACCGGGACGTTCCCGCGGCCGCCTACTGGGGCGTGCACACCCTCCGCGCCGTGGAAAACTTCCCCATNACGATGGATCCGAAGCTGGGCAGCGCCGAGGCAAATAAGGACTGCACCCATGACCGAAACCCAGACCCTCCCGGACGTCCGGTCCGAGCACGATCTCCTCGGCGACCGGGACGTTCCCGCGGCCGCCTACTGGGGCGTGCACACCCTCCGCGCCGTGGAAAACTTCCCCATCACCGGCCAGCCGCTCTCCACCAACATGCACCTGGTCCGSGGCCTSGCCGCGGTGAAACTCGCCGCCGCCCGCACCAACCTCGAACTCGGRCTCCTGGACGCCGARCGCGCCGCCGCCATCGAAGCCGCCTGCACCGACATCCTGAACGGGCACCTCGGCGAGCAGTTCGTCGTGGACGTCATCCAGGGCGGCGCCGGAACCTCCTCGAACATGAACGCCAACGAGGTCATCGCCAACCGCGCCCTGGAAATCCTCGGCCACCCCAAAGGCGACTACGCCCGCMTGCACCCCAACGACCACGTCAACCTCAGCCAGTCCACCAACGACGTCTACCCCACCGCGGTCAAACTCGGCACCATCTTCGCCGCCCGCGAACTSCTCGCCGCCCTGGCCGAACTCGAAGACGCCTTCGCCGCCAAAGCCGCCGAATTCCGCACCGTSGTCAAAATGGGCCGCACCCAGCTCCAGGACGCCGTRCCCATGACCCTGGGCCAGGAATTCGGCACCTACGCCATCACCATCGGCGAGGACCGGCTCCGGCTCGCCGAAGCGGACCTGCTSATCCACGAAATCAACCTCGGCGCCACCGCCATCGGCACCGGCCTGAACGCCCCTCCCGGCTACGCCGCCACCGCCTGCCGGCACCTGGCCGARATCACCGGCCTGCCCCTGGTCACCGCCGTCGACCTGATCGAGGCMACCCAGGACGTCGGCGCCTTCGTGCACCTCTCCGGCGTGCTCAAACGCGTCGCCGTSAAGCTCTCCAAGATCTGCAACGACCTGCGCCTGCTGTCCTCCGGCCCGCGCGCCGGCTTCGGCGAGATCAACCTCCCCGCCGTCCAGTCCGGATCCTCCATCATGCCCGGCAAGATCAACCCGGTCATCCCGGAAGTCGTCAGCCAGGTCGCCTACGAAGTCATCGGCAACGACGTCACCATCACCATGGCCGCCGAAGCCGGACAGCTCCAGCTCAACGCCTTCGAACCCATCATCGTCCACAGCCTCCACAAGAGCATCTCCCNCGCCGTTGAGGTTGATGTTGATCATCATGCCCGGCAAGATCAACCCCGTCATCCCGGAAGTCGTCAGCCAGGTCGCCTACGAAGTCATCGGCAACGACGTCACCATCACCATGGCCGCCGAAGCCGGACAGCTCCAGCTCAACGCCTTCGAACCCATCATCGTCCACAGCCTCCACAAGAGCATCTCCCACCTCGAAGCCGCCTGCCGCACCCTCACSGCACGCTGCGTCCGCGGCATCACCGCCAACACCGAACACCTCCGCCTCACCGTGGAACAATCCATCGGCCTGGTCACCGCCCTGAACCCCCACCTCGGCTACGCCACCGCCACCGCCATCGCCCAGGAAGCCCTCGCCACCGGCCGCGGCGTCGCCGAACTCGTCCTCGAACACGGCCTCCTCACCACCGAACAACTCCAGGAACTCCTCAGCCCCGAACGCCTGGCCAACCTCAGCAAATAAGCCCCACCACCGGTCGAGCCCGCCGGTTGTTTCCGCCCAGGACGCCGAAGAAGATGAACGTCCAGACGGCACCNGCCGAACTCGTCCTCGAACACGGCCTCCTCACCACCGAACAACTCCAGGAACTCCTCAGCCCCGAACGCCTGGCCAACCTCAGCAAATAAGCCCCACCGGTTGAGCCCGCCGAAACCAGATCCCCAACGCTCGACCAGCCACCACCGCTGTTCCCCCGAACCCGGAAACCAAAGGATCCCCCATGTCCAATCCCCAGCAGGGCACCGCGACCCAGACGGCCATCACGGACCACACGGTCCCGGCCCAGGCGCACGCCACCGAATCCCTCCTTCACGCGGAAGACAAGGGCTACCACAAGAGCCTGAAACCGCGGCAGATCCAAATGATCGCGATCGGCGGCGCCATCGGCACCGGCCTGTTCCTCGGCGCCGGCGGCCGGCTC
>NZ_LMSB01000010.1 GCF_001428005.1 Arthrobacter sp. Soil736 | reverse complement strand
CGGAGGCCATCAGCAACACCTGGGCGCGCTGCACCTCTCGGTGAGACGCCGTCCGGGACTTCGAGAGCGCCTCCAACAATGCCCGCTGGGAATCAGATACCACCAAAGCAGGAGCAACATTCGCCACACCACAAGCTTAACAAGCAAATCTAAAACTATTTTGGAGACACACCACTAGGTAGCAGCAGGTGTCGTTTTGACGGCTGAAAACGACACCTGCTGCTACTCAGTTGGGGTCGCTGATGTCCGCGATGACTGCGCCGAGCGCCGCCGTGAGGGCGTCCGCGTCCACGAACGCGCTGTAGCCGTGCTGGCCGGCCCCCACGGAGATGCGGCGGCCGGCAATGGTCTGGTCTGCATAGACGGGCCACGCCGTGGTGCTGCCGAGCGGCGTGATGGTCCCGCGCTCATAGCCCGTGGCTTCGAGGGCGACGTCGGCCGCGGGCATGGACAGTTTGTTGACGCCCACCAGGCTGCGCAGCTTCGGCCAGGAGATCTGGCGGTCGCCGGGAATGAGGGCGAACAGGAAAGTCCCGTCCTTGTGCTTCACCACCAGGGACTTCACGATGTCCGCCGGGGCGATGCCGAGGATCTTGGCCGCCTCCTCGAGGCTGTGGGCGGCAAGCCGCTCCACGATCTGGACGTCCAGGCCGCGGGCGGCGGCGTCGGCAAGGAATCGCTCCCTGCCGGCGCCGTGCGCTCCGGTACCGGCCGGGCCGGCAGCGGCTGAGCCGGTCATCAGTCCCGGAACAGCAGGAGGGCTTCGCCTTGCCCGCCGCCGCCGCAGAGCGAAACCGCAGCCTTGCCCTGGCCGCGCCGCTTCAGCTCATGCGCGGCATGCAGTGCCAGCCTCGCGCCGGAGGCGCCGATCGGATGGCCCAGGGCGATCGCGCCGCCGTGGATGTTGCACTGCTCCAGCGGGTAGTCCAGGTCCTTGAGGGACTGCACGGCCACGGACCCGAAGGCCTCGTTGATTTCGATGAAGTCCAGGTCGCCCGTGGTCCAGCCGGCGCGGTCCAGGGCGTTCCGGATGGCGTTGGAGGGCTGGGAGTGTAGCGAATTGTCCGGACCCGCCACCTGTCCCGGCTTCCCGACGACCGCCAGGTACTCCAGCCCGTTCTCCTCGGCGAATTTGCGGGAGGTCAGGACGAGGGCGGAGGCGCCGTCGGACAGGGGAGAGGAGTTGCCGGCCGTGATGGTGCCGTCGGTGACGAACGCGGCCCGGAGGCCCGCCAGGGTTTCAACGGACGTGTTGGGGCGGACGCCTTCGTCGGTGGACACAACCACCGGATCGCCCTTGCGCTGCTTGACGCTGATGGGTGCGATCTCGTCGTCGAAAACGCCGTTCTTCGCGGCGATGGCCGCACGCTGGTGCGACTGGGCGGCGACGTTGTCCTGCGATGCCCGGTCAATGCCCAGCGTGAGGTTCTTGGTTTCGGTGGACAGGCCCATGGACTGGCCGTCGAAGGCATCGGTCAGGCCGTCGTGGGCGGCAACGTCGAGGGCCTGGATGGCCCCGTAGGTCCAGCCCTGGCGGGAGCCCGGAAGGACGTGCGGGGCCCGGGTCATGGATTCCTGGCCGCCGGCGACGACGACGGTCGCGTCGCCGCTGCGGATCATCCTCGCGGCGTCGATCACGGCGGTGAGGCCCGAAAGGCAGACCTTGTTGATGGTGACCGTGGGGACGTTCCAGCCGATTCCGGCCCCGATCGCGCTCTGCCTGGCAGGGTTCTGGCCCGCACCGGCCTGGAGCACCTGGCCCATGATCACGGCGTCGACCTTCTCTGCCTCAACCCCGCTCGCGGCAAGGGCTGCCTTGATGGCGTGCGCCCCGAGTTCGACGGCGGTGAAGCTCGCCAATTGCCCGTTCAGCCGGCCCTGCGGTGTGCGCGCGCCGGCCAGGATGACAACATCGTTGTTGTCCGCGGAATTGCTCATGGTTTATCTCTTCCGATCTGTGTCGATGTACGCCTAGGTTATCGTGAGCCCGATCACCTATCCATTCAAACGCTGCGGCGGCAGGCTGAATTCCGGCGAGGCGTACGATAGATGCCCTCGGCAACGGTGCTTGCAATCTGCTGGGAAGTGGGGTAGACACGCGGGATGTTTTGCCGTATCGTAGATATTTGCGTCTTCCCTGTTTACCTTCAGCCTTCATATAGCGGTGGGCTTCTCCTGGCAGCTGCTCCATCAATGTGCCGTATACAACGTCACCAGCATGGGCAGACCAGGTCCCGGGTCATATAGCGGAACCGGATGGTAGCACTGCGGAGTCACTCCGCAGGGTGCATAGCGGGGGAGATCTGAAAACGCCTGAAGGTCTGTGGAAGGATCCCTCTTGGTCGCCTCGAGCACCTCTAATAACGAAACCGCTAATACGGCAAGCACCGATGGTGCCACTCGCCGGCTCTCATTCGCAAAGATTCACGAACCTCTTGACGTTCCGAATCTGCTTGCCCTGCAGACGGACAGCTTCGACTGGCTGGTCGGAAATGAACGCTGGCAGGCACGCGTAGCGAAGGCCGTCGAAGAAGGCGACCTCAGCGTCGCCACCACCTCCGGTCTTTCCGACATCTTCGAAGAGATCTCCCCGATTGAGGATTTCCAGGGCACCATGTCCCTGAGCTTCTCCGATCCGGAGTTCGCTGATCCGAAGTACACCATGGCTGAATGCAAGGACCGGGACGCTACGTACTCGGCACCGCTGTACGTCAAGGCCGAATTCATGAACAACAACACGGGCGAAATCAAGCAGCAGACCGTGTTCATGGGTGACTTCCCGCTGATGACCGAGAAGGGCACCTTCGTCGTCAACGGCACCGAGCGTGTCGTCGTCTCCCAGCTGGTCCGTTCACCGGGCGCCTACTTCGAGCGCACCGCTGACAAGACCAGCGACAAGGACATCTTCACCGCGAAGATCATCCCGTCCCGCGGTGCATGGTTCGAGCTCGAGATCGACAAGCGCGACCAGGTCGGCGTGCGCCTCGACCGCAAGCGCAAGCAGTCGGTCACCGTGCTGCTGAAGGCCCTCGGCTGGACCGAAGGCCAGATCCTCGAGGAGTTCGGCCAGTACGACTCCATGCGCGCAACGCTGGAGAAGGACGCCACCGAAACCCGCGAAGACGCGCTGCTGGACATCTACCGCAAGCTCCGTCCGGGCGAGCCGCCCACCGTCGAGGCTGCCCAGTCGCTGCTGGACAACCTGTACTTCAACTCCAAGCGCTACGATCTGGCCAAGGTCGGCCGTTACAAGATCAACCGCAAGCTTGGCATCGACCGCTCCCTTGGTGACAAGGAAGCGTCCGTCCTGCACGTTGAAGACATCGTCGCCATGATCAAGTTCCTGGTAGCGCTGCACGCCGGTGAGAAGACCCTCACGGGCAAGCGCGACGGCCAGGACCACGAACTGCGCGTCGAGATCGATGACATCGACCACTTCGGCAACCGCCGCATCCGCGCCGTCGGCGAGCTCATCGAGAACCAGGTCCGCACCGGCCTGTCCCGCATGGAGCGCGTCGTCCGCGAGCGTATGACCACGCAGGACGTCGAGGCCATCACGCCGCAGACGCTGATCAACATCCGCCCGGTGGTGGCAGCCATCAAGGAGTTCTTCGGAACGTCCCAGCTGTCCCAGTTCATGGACCAGAACAACCCGCTCTCGGGTCTGACCCACAAGCGCCGCCTGTCTGCGCTTGGCCCGGGTGGTCTGTCCCGTGACCGTGCAGGCATGGAAGTCCGAGACGTTCACCCGTCGCACTACGGACGTATGTGCCCCATCGAAACCCCTGAAGGCCCGAACATCGGTCTGATCGGCTCGCTGGCTTCCTACGGACGCATCAACCCGTTCGGCTTCATCGAGACCCCGTACCGTCTCGTGGCCGAGGGCGTCGTGTCCGACGAAGTCCAGTACCTGACGGCCGACGACGAAGCAGAGGTCCTGATCGCACAGGCCAACGCTCCGCTCGACGCCAACAAGAAGTTCGCTGAAGAGACCGTCCTGGTCCGTGCCCGCGGTGGTGGAGGCGAGCCCGTTCTCGTTCCCGCAGCCGACGTGCAGTTCATGGACGTCTCCCCGCGCCAGATGGTGTCCGTGGCAACCGCCCTGATCCCGTTCCTCGAGCATGACGATGCAAACCGCGCACTCATGGGTGCCAACATGCAGCGCCAGGCCGTGCCGCTGGTCCGTTCCGAGGCGCCGTTCGTCGGTACCGGCATGGAGCGCGCCGCTGCAGTCGACGCCGGTGACGTAACCATCGCGAAGAAGGCAGGTGTGGTTACCGAGGTCTCCGCTGAGCTGGTCATCATGCTCAACGACGACGGTACGGAAACCAACTACCGGATCAACAAGTTCGCCCGTTCCAACCAGGGCAACTGCTACAACAACCGTGTCCTGGTGAACGAAGGCCAGCGCCTGGAGGTCGGCGGCATCATTGCTGACGGCCCGGCAACGGACCAGGGCGAACTCGCCCTCGGTAAGAACCTGCTCGTGGCATTCATGTCATGGGAAGGCCACAACTTCGAGGACGCCATCATCCTCTCCCAGCGCATTGTTGCTGAGGATGTTCTTTCCTCCATCCACATCGAGGAGCACGAGATCGATGCCCGCGACACCAAGCTTGGTGCCGAGGAAATCACCCGTGACATCCCCAACGTGTCCGAGGAAGTCCTGGCGGGCCTGGACGAGCGCGGCATCATCCACATTGGTGCCGAGGTTGAAGCCGGGGACATCCTGGTCGGAAAGGTCACCCCGAAGGGCGAGACCGAGCTGACCCCGGAAGAGCGCCTGCTGCGCGCCATCTTCGGTGAGAAGTCCCGCGAAGTGCGCGACACCTCCCTGAAGGTTCCGCACGGCGAGTCCGGCACCGTCATCGGCGTCCGCGTCTTCGACCGCGACAACGACGACGAACTGCCCCCGGGCGTCAACCAGCTGGTCCGCGTCTACGTGGCTGCCAAGCGCAAGATCACCGACGGCGACAAGCTCGCCGGCCGTCACGGCAACAAGGGYGTTATCTCCAAGATCCTCCCGATCGAGGACATGCCCTTCATGGCCGACGGCACCCCTGTTGATATTGTCCTGAACCCGCTGGGTGTTCCGGGCCGTATGAACGTCGGCCAGGTGCTGGAAACGCACCTCGGCTGGGTTGCCAAGACCGGCTGGAAGATCGAAGGCGAGCCCGAGTGGATGAAGCAGCTGCCGAACCTGCCGCGCGAGAGTGGCCAGACCACTGTTGCGACGCCGGTGTTCGACGGTGCCCGTGAAGAGGAAATCACCGGGCTGCTGGACTCCACCAACGTGACCCGCGACGGCGAACGCCTGATCAACTCCTCGGGCAAGACCCGCCTGTTTGACGGCCGCTCCGGCGAGCCGTTCCCGGATCCGATCTCGGTCGGCTACATGTACATCCTGAAGCTCCACCACCTGGTGGACGACAAGATCCACGCGCGCTCCACCGGCCCGTACTCCATGATCACGCAGCAGCCGCTGGGTGGTAAGGCACAGTTCGGTGGCCAGCGCTTCGGTGAAATGGAAGTGTGGGCGCTCGAAGCTTACGGCGCCGCCTACACGCTCCAGGAGCTCCTCACGATCAAGTCCGATGACATCCACGGTCGTGTGAAGGTCTACGAAGCCATCGTCAAGGGCGAGAACATCCCGGAGCCGGGCGTTCCTGAGTCCTTCAAGGTCTTGATCAAGGAAATGCAGTCGCTGTGCCTGAACGTGGAAGTGCTTTCCACGGACGGAACCACAATTGAAATGCGTGACTCTGATGACGCAGTCTTCACGGCTGCGGAAGAACTGGGCATCGATCTGTCTCGTGCAGAGCCCAGTTCCGTAGAAGAGGTTTAGCAGGGCGTCCGACGGCGGGTGACCACCCGCCGTCGGGCCCTCGCCTCTTCCCGTAACCAAGACTTCAGAATTTAGAGAACAAGAGAGAACAGGGACCATATGTCCAGCGAATCCTCCTTCGGCCTCATGCAGATCGGCCTCGCCACCGCGGAAGACATCCGCGGCTGGTCGTACGGCGAGGTTAAGAAGCCGGAAACCATCAACTACCGCACCCTCAAGCCCGAGAAGGACGGCCTCTTCTGCGAGAAGATCTTCGGCCCGTCCCGGGACTGGGAATGCTACTGCGGCAAGTACAAGCGCGTGCGCTTCAAGGGCATCATCTGCGAGCGGTGTGGCGTTGAGGTCACCCGTGCCAAGGTCCGCCGTGAGCGCATGGGCCACATTGAACTGGCCGCGCCTGTAACCCACATCTGGTACTTCAAGGGTGTTCCCTCCCGTCTGGGCTACCTCCTTGACCTGGCACCGAAGGACCTCGAAAAGGTCATCTACTTCGCTGCCTACATGATCACGAGCGTCGACACCGACAGCCGCCACGAGGAACTGCCCAACCTTCAGGTTGAGCACGACATCGAGAAGAAGCAGCTGATCGACAACCGCGACTCCGATATCGCCACGATCGCCCGCGACCTTGAGAACGAGCTTGCCCGACTCGAAGGCGAAGGCGCGAAGGCTGCCGACAAGAAGAAGGCCCGCGACTCCGCGGACCGTCAGATGGCCAACGTGCGCAAGCGCGCCGACGCCGAGATCGAGCGCCTCGAGCAGGTCTGGGACCGTTTCAAGAACCTGAAGGTCGCTGACCTCGAAGGCGACGAAGGCCTCTACCGTGAACTGCGGGACCGCTACGGCATGTACTTCGAAGGCTCCATGGGTGCCGAAGCCATCAAGAAGCGCCTTGAGAACTTCGACATGCAGGCCGAGTCGGACTCACTGCGCGACATCATCGCCAACGGCAAGGGCCAGCGCAAGACCCGTGCCCTGAAGCGCCTGAAGGTTGTCAACGCGTTCCTGACCACCAACAACAGCCCGCTCGGCATGGTGCTGGACGCCGTCCCGGTGATCCCGCCGGAACTGCGCCCGATGGTCCAGCTGGACGGTGGCCGCTTCGCGACCTCCGACCTCAACGACCTCTACCGCCGCGTGATCAACCGCAACAACCGACTCAAGCGACTGCTTGACCTGGGTGCTCCGGAGATCATCGTCAACAACGAGAAGCGCATGCTTCAGGAAGCTGTTGACAGCCTCTTCGACAACGGCCGCCGCGGCCGTCCGGTCACCGGACCGGGCAACCGTCCGCTGAAGTCCCTGAGCGACATGCTCAAGGGCAAGCAGGGCCGTTTCCGCCAGAACCTCCTCGGCAAGCGCGTCGACTACTCCGGCCGTTCGGTCATCGTCGTCGGCCCGCAGCTGAAGCTGCACCAGTGCGGCCTGCCCAAGCAGATGGCGCTGGAGCTCTTCAAGCCGTTCGTGATGAAGCGCCTGGTTGACCTCAACCACGCGCAGAACATCAAGTCGGCCAAGCGCATGGTCGAGCGTTACCGTCCGCAGGTCTGGGACGTCCTCGAAGAGATCATCACCGAGCACCCCGTGCTGCTGAACCGTGCACCTACCCTGCACCGCCTCGGCATCCAGGCGTTCGAACCCCAGCTTGTTGAAGGCAAGGCAATCCAGCTCCACCCGCTGGTCTGTGGCGCCTTCAACGCTGACTTCGACGGCGACCAGATGGCAGTCCACCTGCCGCTGAGCCCCGAAGCCCAGGCTGAGGCACGCATCCTGATGCTGTCCTCGAACAACATCCTGAAGCCGTCCGACGGCCGTCCGGTGACCCTGCCTTCGCAGGATATGATCATCGGCCTCTACCACCTGACCACCAAGCGTGTCGGTTCAGCTGGCGAAGGCCGGAACTTCGGTTCGGTTGCGGAAGCCATCATGGCCTACGACCTGCACGAGCTGCACCTGAACTCCAAGGTCAAGATCCGCCTTGAAGGCTTTGTCCCGTACGCCGGCTGGGAAGCTCCGGAAGGCTGGGAGCCGGGTCAGACCGCGCTGGTTGAGACCTCACTCGGCCAGGTCCTCTTCAACGAGACCCTGCCCGACGACTACCCCTGGGTTGAGGACGTTGCCGACAAGGGCGAACTGTCCCGGATCGTCAATGACCTTGCAGAGCGCTACCCGAAGGTCGTCACAGCAGCAACGCTGGACAACCTGAAGGATGCCGGTTTCTACTGGGCAACGCGTTCAGGCGTCACGGTCGCCATCTCGGACATCGAGGTGCCCAAGGACAAGCCGGTGATCCTCGCCGGGTACGAGACCATGGCTGCCAAGATCCAGGGCCAGTACGACAAGGGCTTGATCGACGACGACGAGCGTCGCCAGGAACTGATCGAGATCTGGAACAAGGCGACCAACGAGATTGCCCAGGCAATGCGTGACAGCCTCTCCCCGATGAACACCATCAACCGCATGGTGTCCTCCGGTGCACGTGGTAACTGGATGCAGGTCCGTCAGATCGCGGGTATCCGTGGCCTGGTGGCCAACCCGAAGGGTGAGATCATCCCGCGTCCGATCAAGTCCTCCTACCGCGAGGGCCTGTCGGTGCTGGAATACTTCATCGCCACGCACGGTGCCCGTAAGGGTCTGGCCGACACCGCCCTGCGTACCGCCAACTCGGGTTACCTGACCCGTCGCCTGGTGGACGTTTCGCAGGACGTCATCGTCCGAGAAGAGGACTGCGGCACCGAGCGCGGCCTGGTGACGCCGATCGCCGTCGCCGACGCCAACGGTGAGCTGGTTCTGGACGAGAACGTCGAGAACAGCGCCTACGCCCGTACGCTGGCCGTGGATGTCGTTGACTCCAAGGGCAACGTCCTGGCAGCCGGCGGCACCGACTGCGGCGACGTCGTGATCGCAGAGCTGTTCGCAGCCGGCATCACCGAGGTCAAGGTCCGCTCCGTGCTCACCTGTGAGTCCAGCGTCGGCACCTGCGCCCTGTGCTACGGCCGTTCGCTGGCCACGGGCAAGACCGTCGACATCGGTGAGGCAGTGGGCATTATCGCCGCGCAGTCCATCGGTGAGCCGGGCACCCAGCTGACCATGCGTACGTTCCACACCGGTGGTGCTGTTTCCGCCAGCGGTGGCGACGACATCACCCAGGGTCTGCCCCGTATCCAGGAGCTCTTCGAAGCCCGTACTCCGAAGGGTGTGGCGCCGATTGCGGAAGCAGCCGGACGCATCACCATCGAAGAGTCCGAGCGCCAGATGCGCCTGGTCATCACTCCGGACGACGGTTCCGAAGAGATTGCGTACCCGGTCCTGCGCCGTTCACGTCTCCTGATCGAAGACGGCCAGCACGTCACGGTGGGCCAGAAGCTCATCAACGGCCCGGTCGATCCGAAGCAGGTCCTGCGCATCATGGGTCCGCGTGCGGCACAGAAGTTCCTCGTGGACGAAGTGCAGGGCGTGTACCGCAGCCAGGGCATTGGCATCCACGACAAGCACGTGGAGGTCATCGTCCGCCAGATGCTGCGCCGCGTCACGGTCATCGAATCCGGCGATTCGGATCTGCTGCCCGGCGAGCTCGCCGAACGCAGCCGCTTCGAAGAGGCCAACCGCCGTGTTGTCTCCGAGGGCAAGACGCCGGCTTCCGGCCGTCCTGAGCTCATGGGCATTACCAAGGCGTCGCTGGCCACCGAGTCCTGGCTGTCCGCAGCTTCCTTCCAGGAAACCACCCGCGTCCTGACGCAGGCGGCCATGGAAGGCAAGAGCGATCCGCTGCTCGGCCTCAAGGAAAACGTCATCATCGGTAAGCTCATCCCGGCCGGCACGGGTCTCCCGCGCTACACCGAGATCGCGGTGGAACCGACTGAAGAAGCAAAGGCCAACCTGTTCACCGGCCCGAGCGCATTCAGCGACTTCTCCTACGACACCCTGGGCGGCGACGGAGCTCCTGAGTTCCACGCCATCCCGCTGGACGACTACGACCTCGGCAACGACTTCCGCTGACGAGTCAGTCTCCTGAACTGAGGAGCCCCGTTTCCACGGCTGTGGGAACGGGGCTTTTCAGTCCCCGGATTCCGCGCCGATTAAGGTCTGGCGGCAGTCCATGTTAGACTTGTGAACAATTGTTATTGTGGCAGTGGATGAGAGCGCCGGACCAGCCGAAAGGCAGGACCAGAGCGACGTTTCCGGTTTGCAGGGTTCTTGTGCAACGTATGCCACATTTTTGCATGCCTAGGGACCTTTGAAGACGAGAGTCAGGTCATTCCCCATGTGTGCGATCCGACTATTAAGGCTTCGCCTCAGCTGCTCTGGAGACTTCTTCAAAGCTCGGGCGGCGGGGCAAAGCAAAAGGAGAGCGGCTGTAAGAGGCCGCTCCGGATAAAACGGAGAACACGAAAGTGCCTACGATTAACCAGCTGGTCCGCAAGGGCCGCACGCCGAAGGTCAAAAAGACCAAGGCTCCCGCGCTTAACGGCAGCCCGATGCGCCGCGGTGTTTGCACCCGCGTGTACACCACCACCCCGAAGAAGCCGAACTCGGCTCTGCGTAAGGTTGCACGTGTGCGCCTTAACGGTGGCATTGAAGTCACCGCCTACATCCCCGGTGTAGGCCACAACCTCCAGGAGCACTCCATTGTGCTCGTTCGTGGTGGTCGTGTGAAGGACCTCCCCGGTGTCCGCTACAAGATCGTCCGCGGCGCCCTCGATACCCAGGGTGTCAAGAACCGTAAGCAGGCCCGCAGCCGCTACGGCGCAAAGATGGAGAAGAAGTAATATGCCTCGCAAGGGTCCGGCCCCCAAGCGGCCGCTCGTACTAGATCCCGTTTACGGCTCCCCGCTGGTCACCCAGCTGATCAACAAGGTGCTGGTTGACGGCAAGAAGTCCACCGCAGAGCGCATCGTTTACGGTGCCCTCGAAGGTGCACGCGCCAAGTCCGGCGGCGACCCCGTTGCCGCCCTCAAGAAGGCCATGGAGAACGTCAAGCCTTCCCTCGAGGTCCGCTCCCGCCGTGTCGGTGGCGCAACCTACCAGGTTCCCGTTGAGGTCAAGCCGGGCCGCTCCACTGCCCTCGCCCTGCGTTGGCTGGTCGGCTACTCCAAGGCCCGCCGCGAAAAGACGATGACCGAGCGCCTCCAGAACGAAATCCTGGATGCCTCCAATGGTCTCGGTGCCGCTGTGAAGCGTCGCGAAGACACCCACAAGATGGCCGAGTCGAACAAGGCCTTCGCACACTACCGCTGGTAAAACTTCCCGTACGCCGCCGGCTCAACGAGCCGGCGGCGAACGCGTAGTCCATCCGAAAGGGAGACACCGTGGCACAGGACGTGCTTACAGACCTTAGTAAGGTCCGCAACATCGGCATCATGGCCCACATCGATGCCGGCAAGACCACCACCACCGAGCGCATTCTGTTCTACACAGGTGTGAACCACAAGATCGGCGAAACGCACGACGGCGCTTCGACCACCGACTGGATGGAACAGGAAAAGGAACGCGGCATCACCATCACGTCTGCCGCCGTGACCTGCTTCTGGGAAAACAACCAGATCAACATCATCGACACCCCCGGCCACGTGGACTTCACGGTTGAGGTTGAGCGCTCCCTGCGCGTCCTCGACGGTGCAGTTGCCGTATTCGATGGCAAGGAAGGCGTTGAGCCGCAGTCCGAGACCGTTTGGCGCCAGGCTGACAAGTACAACGTTCCGCGTATCTGCTTCGTCAACAAGATGGACAAGCTCGGTGCGGACTTCTACTTCACCGTAGACACCATCATCAGCCGCCTCGGTGCCAAGCCGCTGGTCATGCAGCTGCCCATCGGTGCCGAGAACGACTTCATCGGCGTCGTGGACCTGCTCTACATGCGCGCACTGGTGTGGCCTGGCGATGCCAAGGGTGATGTCACCATGGGCGCCAAGTACGAGATCCGCGAGATCCCGGAAGACCTCAAGGCCCAGGCCGAGGAGTACCGCGCGACTCTCATTGAGACCGTTGCCGAGGCCTCCGAGGAACTCATGGAGAAATACCTTGAGGGCGAAGAGATCTCCATCGACGAGCTCAAGGCCGGCATCCGCAAGATGACCATCAACTCGGAGATCTACCCGGTCTTCTGTGGTTCGGCGTTCAAGAACCGTGGCGTTCAGCCGATGCTCGATGCAGTTGTCGACTACCTGCCGAACCCGCTCGACGTCCCGCCGATGATCGGTCACGATCCCCGCGACGAAGAGAAGGAACTGACGCGCGCGCCGTCTTCCGAGGAGCCGTTCTCGGCTCTGGCCTTCAAGATTGCTACCCACCCGTTCTTCGGCCAGCTCACCTTCATCCGCGTGTACTCCGGTCACGTCGAGGCAGGTGCCCAGGTGGTGAACTCCACCAAGGGCAAGAAGGAGCGCATCGGCAAGCTGTTCCAGATGCACGCCAACAAGGAAATGCCCGTCGAGGGCGCTACCGCCGGCCACATCTACGCAGCGATCGGGCTGAAGGACACCACCACGGGCGACACCCTGTGCGACTCCAGCAACCAGATCGTCCTCGAGTCCATGAGCTTCCCGGAGCCCGTGATCTCGGTTGCCATCGAACCGAACACCAAGGGTGACCAGGAGAAGCTCTCCACGGCCATCCAGAAGCTCTCCGCTGAGGACCCGACCTTCCAGGTCTCCCTCAACGAAGACACCGGCCAGACCATCATCGCCGGCATGGGCGAGCTCCACCTGGACATCCTGGTGGACCGCATGCGCCGCGAGTTCAAGGTCGAGGCAAACGTTGGCAAGCCGCAGGTTGCTTACCGCGAAACCATCAAGCGTGCTGTAGAGCGTCACGACTACACGCACAAGAAGCAGACCGGTGGTTCGGGCCAGTTCGCAAAGATCCAGATCGCGATCGCGCCGTTGGACACTTCCGACGGCGAGCTGTACGAGTTCGAGAACAAGGTCACTGGTGGCCGTATCCCGCGCGAGTACATCCCGTCGGTTGACGCCGGTATCCAGGATGCACTGAACGACGGCGTCCTGGCCGGCTACCCGGTTGTTGGCATCAAGGCGACGCTGATTGACGGCGCGTACCACGACGTTGACTCCTCCGAAATGGCGTTCAAGATTGCCGGACGTATGGCTTTCAAGGAAGCTGCACGTAAGGCGAACCCCATCCTGCTCGAACCGCTGATGGATGTAGAGGTCCGCACCCCTGAGGAATACATGGGTGAAGTAATCGGTGACCTCAACTCCCGCCGTGGCCAGATGCAGTCCATGGAAGATGCCCAGGGCGTCAAGGTCATCCGCGCGCACGTTCCGCTGTCCGGCATGTTCGGCTACATCGGTGACCTGCGTTCCAAGACCCAGGGCCGCGCTGTGTACTCCATGACGTTCCACAGCTACGCCGAGGTCCCGAAGGCGTTTGCCGACGAGATCATCCAGAAGAACCGCGGCGAATAGTCCCTTTGGACCTTCGCAGCAAAAAACTCGGGTGCGTCTCCCATCCCGGAGATTCACCTGGCGCAGATGGCCGGTCCCCGGCCTGACCGGATCCGGCCGTCTGTGCGAACAGGCTCGAGGGACTAGTATTAGTTCCTGAATCTGCAATTTCACCAATCCAAAGCCCCCCAAGTAGACTTACCGGAGTTTCTGCCGCGACAAGCGCGGTCGAAGGGTAAGTCATTTGAAAACGTTCTAGGAGGAACCTGTGGCAAAGGCAAAGTTCGAGCGGACTAAGCCGCACGTTAACATCGGTACCATTGGTCACGTTGACCACGGTAAGACGACGTTGACGGCCGCCATTTCCAAGGTGCTGTACGACAAGTACCCGACTCTCAACGAGCAGCGCGACTTCGCGTCTATTGACTCTGCTCCCGAAGAGCGTCAGCGCGGCATTACCATCAACATCTCCCACGTTGAGTACCAGACCGAGAAGCGCCACTACGCACACGTAGACGCTCCGGGTCACGCTGACTACATCAAGAACATGATCACCGGTGCTGCACAGATGGACGGTGCAATCCTCGTGGTTGCCGCCACTGACGGCCCGATGGCACAGACCCGCGAGCACGTTCTGCTCGCCCGCCAGGTTGGCGTTCCTTACCTGCTGGTCGCGCTGAACAAGTCCGACATGGTCGACGATGAAGAGCTGCTGGACCTCGTTGAAATGGAAGTTCGTGAGCTGCTTTCGGCTCAGGGCTTCGATGGCGACGAGGCTCCGGTTATCCGCGTTTCCGGTCTGAAGGCTCTCGAAGGCGACCCCGTCTGGGTCAAGTCCGTTGAGGACCTCATGGCAGCAGTCGACGAGTCCGTTCCGGACCCCGTACGTGACCGTGACAAGCCCTTCCTGATGCCGATCGAAGACGTCTTCACCATCACCGGTCGTGGCACCGTTGTGACGGGTCGCGCCGAGCGCGGTACCCTCGCGATCAACTCTGAGGTTGAGATCGTCGGTATCCGTCCGGTTCAGAAGACCACCGTTACCGGTATCGAGATGTTCCACAAGCAGCTCGACGAAGCATGGGCCGGCGAGAACTGTGGCCTCCTGCTCCGCGGTCTGAAGCGCGATGACGTAGAGCGTGGCCAGGTTGTCGTCAAGCCGGGTTCCATCACCCCGCACACCGACTTCGAGGCTAACGTCTACATCCTCTCCAAGGACGAAGGCGGACGGCACAACCCGTTCTACTCCAACTACCGCCCGCAGTTCTACTTCCGTACCACGGACGTAACCGGCGTTATCACCCTGCCGGAAGGCACGGAAATGGTTATGCCTGGCGACAACACTGAGATGACCGTTGCGCTCATCCAGCCCATCGCCATGGAAGAGGGCCTCGGCTTCGCTATCCGCGAAGGCGGCCGCACCGTTGGTTCGGGACGCGTTACCAAGATCATCAAGTAGTACTTGCTGATCAGCGGTCACGAGGCCGGCTTACGGCCTGACCTGATCCTCTAAAACAGCCCCGCTGCACTAGCAGCGGGGCTGTTTTTTGCTTGGCTGGCCCAGTGGTATGTCGTGCTGGCAGCGGTGCTAGGCGTGCTGCGCTACCTGGCCGGCCTCCGCGACGGCGGGCGGCTGTACCTGGGACTGGCTGCCGGCCTGCTATCGGTGAGCGGCATCACGGAATAGCGAAGCCACTGCCCTGATATCGTTGCAACCAAAGAAAGGGGCACATCATGGAATGGCTGATTTTCCTGATCGTGGTCGTAGCGGTTGTGGCTGGCGCCTTGTGGGCGAAGAAGAATTTCCGCAACGAGATTGAACGCGCAAAGCGCATCAACAGGGCCAACAAGAACAAATAGCGCCGCGCTCAGGCCAGAGCCTTTCTGGCCCGGCTGAGCGACTGCAGCCAGTAGAAGGACTTCTTGGGCGTTCGCTTCAGCGTTTCGAAGTCCACGTGCACCAGGCCGAAGCGCTGCGAGTACCCGGCGGCCCATTCGAAGTTATCCATCAGCGTCCAGACGTAGTAGCCGAGCAGTTCCACATCGTGGGCGATGCCGCCCGGCGCGGTGGAAACCACGGCCTCGTCAAGGTGATGAGCCAGGTACTCGATGCGCCCCGAATCGGCGATGGGGCCGGTCACGTGTTCGGGCTCGGGAAAGCTCGCGCCGTTTTCCGTGATGTACAGCGGCGGAAGGGCGGCACCGTACCGGTCCTTGAGTTCGCGCAGCAGTATGCCCAGATGGTCGGGTGCCACCGGCCAGCCGAATCCCGTGGTGGCGTACTCGGGGAAGGCCGCCAGATGGAATGGCACCCGCATCATGGCATGGGCGGTGCCCGCCGGGGTGTCGGCCGGGCCCTTCCCGGCGGCGACCTTCACCGGGTAGTAGTAGTTCACGCCGTAGAAGTCGAGCGGTTGGCTGATGAGGCGGAGGTCGTCGTCGGACGCCTTGGACAAGGACTTGAACCAGTGCCGGGCGGCCAGGGGTGGCTTCGGGTAACGGCCCAGGAGGATGGGATCCGCATAGACCCGGTTGAGGACAAGGTCAAACACCTTGGCCAGCAGGCGGTCCGTCAGCTTCCGGGATGCCGGGCGCACCGGAGAGTGCAGGTTGGTGAGGCCGATGCCTCCGGTCACGCCCCCTGCCCGCAGCGCCTGGACGGCGAGCCCGTGGCCCAGCAGTTGGTGGTGGACCGACGGCAGCGCGTCGAACAGCAAATCCCGCCCTGGCGCATGGACGCCCAGCGCATAGCCGTTGAGTGTCACTGACACCGGCTCATTGAGCGTGACCCACTGCGCCACGCGGTCGCCGAGCCGCCGTCCTGCTGCGGCGGCGTACGCCGCAAAGCGCTCCGCCGTGGCGCGGTTCATCCAGCCGCCGCTGTGCTCGAGGGGGAGCGGCGTATCCCAGTGGTACAGGGTGGCCATGGGGGAGATGCCGGCCGCCAGCAGCTGGTCGACCAGCCGGTCGTAGAAATCCAGGCCCTGGGTGTTGAACGGGCCGCGTCCGTCCGGCTGGATCCTCGGCCAGGAGATCGAGAAGCGGTAGGAGTCGATGCCCAGTTCCTTCATGAGGGCGACGTCCTCGGGGGCGCGGTTGTAGTGATCGCAGGCGACGGCGGGCGAATGGCCGTTCATGATGCTGCCGGGTTTCTCCGCGAATGCGTCCCAGCCTGAGGGGCCGCGGCCGTCGGCCGCCAGGGCGCCTTCGATCTGGAACGCCGCAGCCGCAACTCCCAGCGTAAAATTGGGCCTGAGGCGTCCGGCGAGGTCCTGCACGGATGCAGTGTTAACGGCGTCAGCATTTTGCGCGGCCATTCATCTATCATCCAATCGAAGATTGCCGAAGGCAATGACCGTCAGCCGGCCGGCCGGCCGTGGGCGCGGGGCGGGCCGCGAGCGGGGGAGGATGGCCCGGTCAACGGCCGGATTCGCATCCGCCCACAAAATCCGGCATACTAGATGAGTTGTTCAAGCGCTTCTTCGCGTCCCGATCCGGATAATGCCGGGTGTCAGGGTCCAGGTCGAAGTCCAAACATAACCCACTCCCCAAGGAACTGCGGGCTCGCACGCTTCGAAGGTGCGACACGCCCGACCGCGGGGGTCGGTTACGCCGGCAGGTTGAGGAACCCGGATTCATCCGGATTCAGCTTGTGCGGCGGGTGGTAGTTACGACTTCAAATGCTTCGGCAGCCACATACAACAGGTAAGTAAACAGAGCAGCATTTACTGAAAGAGAGTCAGGCGACATGGCGGGACAAAAAATCCGCATCCGGCTGAAGTCATACGACCACGAGGTCATTGACGTTTCAGCACGGAAGATCGTTGAGACGGTCACGCGCGCAGGCGCAACGGTAGTGGGCCCCGTGCCGCTGCCTACGGAGAAGAACGTGTACTGCGTTATCCGCTCTCCGCACAAGTACAAGGACAGCCGCGAGCACTTCGAAATGCGCACGCACAAGCGTCTGATCGACATCATCGACCCCACGCCGAAGGCTGTTGACTCGCTTATGCGTCTCGACCTGCCGGCCGACGTGAACATCGAAATCAAGCTGTAGGAGGTGCTGAGAGACTATGACCGCAACCCGTAACGTAAAGGGCCTGCTGGGCACGAAGCTCGGCATGACCCAGGTCTGGGACGAGAACAACAAGCTCATCCCCGTCACTGTTGTCCAGGCTGACTCGAACGTCATCACCCAGCTGCGCAATGCAGAGACTGATGGCTACGTCGCCGTTCAGATCGGCTACGGCCAGATCGATCCCCGCAAGGTCACCAAGCCGCTGGCTGGTCACTTTGAAAAGGCAGGCGTCACGCCTCGCCGCCACGTCGTCGAACTGCGCACTGCAGATGCTGACTCTTACGAGCTGGGCCAGGAGCTCTCCGTAGAGCTCTTCGAAGCCGGCCAGAAGATCGACGTCATCGGCACCACCAAGGGTAAGGGCTTCGCCGGTGTTATGAAGCGTCACGGCTTCCACGGCGTTGGAGCTTCCCACGGTGCCCACAAGAACCACCGTAAGCCCGGTTCAATCGGTGGCGCATCCACCCCGAGCCGCGTCTTCAAGGGCATGAAAATGGCCGGCCGCATGGGCGCCGTTCGTCACACCACGCTGAACCTCACTGTTCACGCGGTTGACGTCGAGAAGTCGCTGCTCCTGATCAAGGGTGCCGTCCCCGGCGCCCGCGGCCAGGTCGTACTCGTACGCACCGCCGTGAAGGGAGCCTAGTTAAATGACTAGCACTGTCAAGGTTGACCTGCCTGCAGAGATCTTCGACGTTCAGACCAACGTGCCGCTGCTGCACCAGGTCGTCGTTGCACAGCTCGCTGCTGCTCGCCAGGGTACCCACAAGACCAAGACCCGCGCCGAAGTTTCCGGTGCAGGCCGCAAGCCGTTCAAGCAGAAGGGTACCGGCCGCGCCCGTCAGGGCTCGATCCGTGCTCCTCACATGACCGGTGGTGGCGTTGTCCACGGTCCCACCCCGCGTGACTACAGCCAGCGCACCCCCAAGAAGATGATTGCTGCTGCACTGCGCGGCGCACTGTCTGACCGCGCCCGTAACGGACGCATCCACGTCATTGCTGACCTGGTTGCCGGCGACAAGCCGTCCTCCAAGGAAGCACTGGCAACGCTGCGCGGCGTCTCTGAGCGCAAGAACCTGCTCGTTGTCATTGAGCGCGCCAACGATGTTGCTGCACTGTCCGTGCGCAACCTCGAGGAAGTTCACGTTCTGTACGCAGACCAGCTGAACACCTACGACGTTCTCGTTTCTGACGACGTAGTCTTCACCAAGGCTGCCTACGAAGCATTCGTTGCTGACAAGGCTGCAAAGAACGAGGAGGATGCCAAGTGAGCGCAGCCACCATCAAAGACCCGCGCGACGTTGTGCTTGCACCCGTTGTTTCGGAAAAAAGCTACGGCCTGATCGACGAGGGCAAGTACACCTTCCTGGTGGACCCCCGCTCGAACAAGACCGAGATCAAGCTGGCCGTGGAGAAAATCTTCTCCGTCAAGGTCGAATCGATCAACACCATCAACCGTGCCGGTAAGCGCAAGCGCACCAAATTCGGATGGGGTGTCCGCAAGAACACCAAGCGTGCAATTGTGACCCTCAAAGAAGGCACTATCGACATCTTCGGCGGTCCGCTCGCGTAGCGGAGACCACTTTAACGAGGAAATAAATTATGGGAATCCGTAAATACAAGCCGACTACCCCGGGCCGTCGCGGCTCGAGCGTAGCGGACTTCACCGAAATCACGCGGTCGACGCCGGAAAAGTCGTTGGTACGTCCGCTGCCCAAAAAGGGCGGCCGTAACAACACCGGTAAGATCACGACCCGTCACAAGGGTGGTGGACACAAGCGCCAGTACCGTCTGATCGACTTCCGTCGCCACGACAAGGACGGCGTCAACGCCCGCGTTGCCGAAATCGAGTACGATCCGAACCGCACGGCTCGCATCGCCCTCCTGCACTACGTTGATGGCACCAAGCGTTACATCATCGCCCCGAACAAGCTCTCCCAGGGTGACTTCGTGGAGGCCGGCGCCAACGCTGACATCAAGCCTGGCAACAACCTGCCCCTGCGCAACATCCCCGTAGGTACCGTTATCCACGCAGTTGAACTGCGTCCGGGTGGCGGCGCCAAGATGGCACGTTCCGCTGGAGCTTCTGTTCAGCTCGTCGCCAAGGAAGGCCGTTTCGCCCAGCTGCGTCTGCCCTCCGGCGAAATCCGCAACGTTGACGTGCGCTGCCGCGCCACGATCGGCGAGGTCGGCAACGCTGAGCAGTCGAACATCAACTGGGGTAAGGCCGGCCGTATGCGGTGGAAGGGCGTTCGCCCGACCGTCCGTGGTGTCGCCATGAACCCGGTCGATCACCCGCACGGTGGTGGTGAAGGTAAGACCTCCGGTGGACGTCACCCGGTCAACCCGAACGGTAAGCCTGAAGGCCGTACCCGCCGCCCCAACAAAGAGAGCGACAAGCTTATTGTTCGTCGCCGTCGTACTGGCAAGAACAAGCGATAGGAGCCTGGACACATGCCACGCAGCCTGAAAAAAGGTCCTTTCGTTGACCAGCACCTCTTTGTGAAGGTAGCAAGGGAAAACGAAAAGGGCACCAAGAACGTCATCAAGACCTGGTCCCGCCGCTCGATGATCATCCCCGACATGCTCGGGCACACGATCGCCGTGCACGACGGACGCAAGCACATTCCGGTGTTTGTCACCGAGTCGATGGTCGGGCACAAGCTCGGCGAATTCGCTCCTACGCGGACATTCCGCGGCCATGTCAAGGACGACCGTAAGGGCAAGCGCCGCTAGGCGCCTGCACTTACGTCAAAGACGAGAGAAGGAAAGCAATGGAAGCCAAGGCAATTGCGCGTCACATCCGCGTAACGCCTATGAAGGCCCGGCGCGTCGTCAACCTTGTTCGTGGTAAGCAAGCGAACGAGGCTCTGGCAATTCTGAAGTTTGCCCCCCAGGCAGCTTCTGAGCCGGTATTCAAGGTAGTTCAGTCGGCAATCTCCAACGCCCGGGTCCTCGCGGACCGCGACGGTGTGGCGTTTGACGAAGGTGACCTCATCATCAGCGAAGCGTTTGTTGATGAAGGCCCGACCATGAAGCGGTTCCAGCCGCGTGCTCAGGGTCGTGCATTTCAGATCAAGAAGCGCACCAGCCACATCACCGTGGTAGTCGCTACCCCGGAGAAAGAGGAGGCTCGCTAAGTGGGACAGAAAGTAAACCCGCACGGGTTCCGACTCGGCATCACCACCGATCACGTATCGCACTGGTTCGCTGACAGCACCAAGGCCGGCCAGCGGTACAAGGACTTCGTTCGCGAAGACATCCGCATCCGCCAGCTCATGTCTGTTGGCATGGAGCGCGCCGGTATCGCCAAGGTCGAGATCGAGCGCACCCGTGACCGCGTCCGCGTGGACATCCACACGGCACGTCCGGGCATCGTCATCGGCCGCCGCGGCGCAGAAGCAGACCGCATCCGCGGCGAGCTCGAAAAGCTCACCGGCAAGCAGGTTCAGCTGAACATCCTCGAGGTCAAGAACCCCGAGATGGAAGCACAGCTTGTTGCCCAGGGCGTTGCTGAGCAGCTGACTTCCCGCGTGGCTTTCCGCCGTGCGATGAAGAAGGCCATGCAGTCCGCGCAGCGTGCCGGTGCCAAGGGTATCCGTATCGCTTGCTCCGGTCGTCTGGGTGGCGCAGAAATGTCCCGCTCGGAGTTCTACCGCGAAGGCCGTGTGCCCCTGCACACCCTCCGCGCGAACATCGACTACGGCTTCTACGAAGCCAAGACCACCTTCGGCCGCATCGGCGTGAAGGTCTGGATCTACAAGGGTGACGTCACCTCCAAGGAACTGGCTCAGCAGGCAGCTGCTGCTCCGTCCCGTGGCCGTGGCGGCGAACGTCCGGGCCGCCCGGGCGGCGCTGACCGTGGTGACCGCCGCCGTCGTACCGACCGTCCGGCAGCCGAAGCAGCGCCTGCTGCTGCTGAGGCTCCGGCAGCCGAGGCAGCTTCTGCCGCACCGGCACAGGCAGCAGAAGGAGGACAGGCTTAAATGCTTATCCCACGTCGAGTCAAGCACCGTAAGCAGCACCACCCGGGTCGTTCCGGCGCTGCTACGGGCGGCACCAAGGTCTCGTTCGGTGAGTACGGCATCCAGGCTCTGAGCCCGGCATACGTCACCAACCGTCAGATCGAATCTGCCCGTATTGCGATGACCCGCCACATCAAGCGTGGCGGTAAGGTCTGGATCAACATTTACCCGGACCGTCCGCTGACGAAGAAGCCGGCCGAAACCCGCATGGGTTCCGGTAAGGGTTCTCCGGAATGGTGGGTCTCAAACGTCAAGCCGGGCCGGGTTCTCTTTGAGATCTCCGGTGTCGAAGAATCGGTTGCTCGCGAGGCACTGCGCCTGGCAATCCACAAGCTTCCGTTGAAGGCACGCATTCTGCGTCGCGAAGGTGGTGAATAGAAATGGCAGTAGGATCCAAGGAACTTGCATCCGCACAGCTGGACGGTTTCGACAACGAGCGACTCGTTGAAGAACTCCGCAAGGCCAAGGAAGAGCTGTTCAACCTGCGTTTCCAGTCCGCCACCGGTCAGCTGGAGAACCACGGTCGTCTGCGCGCGGTAAAGAAGGACATCGCACGCATCTACACCGTTCTCCGTGAGCGCGAGCTGGGCATTCGTGCCGAGGTTGCCGCGCCGGTTGTGGAAGCCAAGGAAGAAAAGAAGTCCAAGAAGTCCGCAGCCAAGGCTGAGAAGGCTGAAGAGCCGGCCGAGGCTGAGACTGAGGAGGACGCCAAGTGAGTGAAAAGGACGAGAACGTGACGGAAACTGCTTCCGCAACGGCTACGGCCGCCGAGCGCGGTTACCGTAAGACGCGTCGCGGCTACGTGGTCTCGGACAAGATGGAAAAGACCATCGTTGTCCAGGTTGAAGACCGCGTGAAGCACGCCCTGTACGGCAAGGTCATTCGCCGCACCTCGAAGGTCAAGGCTCACGACGAAGAGAACAGCGCCGGCATCGGCGACCTGGTTGTCATCGCCGAGACGCGCCCGCTGTCCGCCACGAAGAACTGGCGGCTCGTGGAGATCCTCGAGAAGGCCAAGTAGCACCTGCAGCTGCGCTGGCAACAGCCGCTGTACCGGAAACCCCCGTTCCCTTTGGGAGCGGGGGTTTCCGCGTTTCCGACGGCGGCGGCCCGGCTCTGCGGGGGAGAAGCGCCCCAGGCGGGCCAAAAGTCTGCGGTGCGTGACGCCGTCGTGGTTTAGCAGAGCACCAGCGGCTGTGATATGGGGCTGGGGCCGGAATGTGCTAGGATATTGAGTTTGTATGGCGCCTTCTGTGCGCCGTCAGTAAACCTCGTAAACAATCGTGCCACGGCATAGTGCCCCCTTGCGCCTGGATGGGCTTGGGAAGCAAATGTTTTTGGCACGGGCGTTTAGGCCTGGTCTGGCAAAATCCAGGCAGGTCAAGAGACACCCCGATCAACCGTTCCGCAAGGCTCATTCCGTAGGAAGAATTTCGGTCTGAGAACCGGCGCGACGCAAGGAGTAAATAGTGATTCAGCAGGAGTCGCGACTCAAGGTCGCCGACAACACGGGTGCTAAGGAAATCCTTACCATTCGCGTTCTCGGTGGATCTGGCCGTCGCTACGCAGGCATTGGCGACGTCATCGTCGCTACCGTCAAGGACGCAATTCCGGGCGGCAACGTAAAGAAGGGCGACGTCGTCAAGGCTGTCATCGTCCGTACCAAGAAGGAACGCCGCCGTGTGGATGGTTCCTATATCAAGTTTGACGAGAACGCGGCCGTGATCCTGAAGGCTGACGGTGACCCCCGCGGTACCCGTATCTTCGGACCGGTTGGACGTGAACTCCGTGACAAGAAGTTCATGAAGATCGTTTCTCTGGCTCCGGAGGTGCTCTAGTCCATGGCTAAGATCAAGAAGGGTGACCTGGTTCAGGTCATCACTGGCGCCAAGGCTGAGCGCGGCGGCGACCGTGGCAAGCAGGGCAAGGTTCTGCGCGTATTCCCGGAGACCAACCGCGTGTTGGTCGAAGGCATTAACCGCGTAACCAAGCACACCAAGGTCGGTCAGTCGCAGCGCGGCACCAAGACCGGTGGCATTGAGGTCGTCGAGGCTTCGATCCACATCTCCAACGTGGCTCTGGTTGACCCGTCCACCAAGAAGCCCACCCGTGTTGGTTTCCGCACCGAAACCGTTGAGCGCAATGGCGTGAAGCGTGAAGTGCGCGTACGCGTGGCCAAGAGCTCAGGGAAGGACATCTAATGACTGAGACTCTCGAGACTCCGGCAAGCAAGATCGTTCCCCGTCTGAAGACCAAGTACGCGGATTCCATCAAGAACACGCTTCTTGAGGAATTCAAGTACGAGAACGTTAACCAGGTTCCCCGTCTGGTCAAGGTTGTTGTGAACATGGGTGTTGGAGATGCCGCCAAGGACTCCAAGCTGATCGACGGCGCTGTCCGCGACCTCACCCTGATCACCGGCCAGAAGCCGCAGGTAACCAAGGCCCGTAAGTCGATCGCACAGTTCAAGCTGCGCGAAGGCATGCCCATCGGCGCACACGCAACCCTGCGTGGCGACCGCATGTGGGAATTCGTGGACCGTCTGGTCACGCTGGCTCTGCCGCGTATCCGTGACTTCCGCGGCCTCAGCGGCAAGCAGTTCGATGGCAACGGCAACTACACCTTCGGTCTGACCGAGCAGGTTATGTTCCACGAGATCGACCAGGATTCCATCGACCGCGTTCGCGGTATGGACATCACGGTTGTGACCACCGCCAAGACCGACGACGAAGGCCGCGCGCTGCTCAAGGCGCTTGGTTTCCCGTTCAAAACCGAAGCTTAATTAGCTACGTAAAAGGTCCGGCTGCCCTGGTTCCTAAGGAACAGGGTGGCGGAAACCGTTACGAGGAAGGGCAAGAGCCCAAATGACTATGACAGATCCTGTCGCAGATATGCTTACGCGTCTGCGCAACGCAAACTCGGCATACCACGATTCCGTGTCTATGCCTTACAGCAAGCTCAAGGCACGCGTTGCCGACATCCTGAAGGCTGAAGGTTACATCGCCTCCTGGAAAGAAGAAGACGCTGAAGTCGGCAAGAAGCTGACCATCGAGCTCAAGTTCGGTCCGAACCGCGAGCGTTCAATCGCCGGTGTTCGTCGTATTTCCAAGCCGGGACTGCGCGTATACGCGAAGTCCACCAACCTGCCGCACGTGCTCGGTGGCCTGGGTGTCGCAATCCTGTCCACCTCTTCCGGCCTCTTGACTGACAAGCAGGCCGGCAAGAAGGGCGTGGGCGGCGAAGTCCTCGCTTACGTCTGGTAACGGGAAAGGAAGAGAATAATGTCACGTATTGGACGTCTCCCCATCACCGTTCCTGCCGGCGTTGAGGTCAAGGTTGACGGCTCTGTCGTCAGCGTCAAGGGTTCCAAAGGCGAGCTGAGCCACACTGTGGCCAGCCCGATCGAGGTCACCCTGGAAGAAGGCACCCTGACTGTCGCCCGCCCGAACGACGAGCGCGCCTCCCGTTCACTCCACGGCCTGACCCGCACCCTGATCTCCAACATGATCCAGGGTGTCACCGCAGGCTACGAGAAGAAGCTTGAAATCGTCGGTACCGGTTACCGCGTTCAGGCCAAGGGATCTGACCTTGAGTTCGCTCTCGGTTACAGCCACCCGGTCAACGTTTCGGCACCGGCCGGCATCACCTTTGCAGTAGAGGGGCCGACCAAGCTCTCTGTCTCAGGTATCAACAAGCAGCAGGTCGGCGAGGTCGCTGCCAACATTCGCAAGCTGCGTAAGCCGGACCCCTATAAGGGCAAGGGCATTCGCTACGCCGGCGAAGTCATCCGCCGCAAGGTCGGAAAGGCTGGTAAGTAACCATGGCCATCGCAATTAACAAGAAGCGTACGAACAAGAGCAAGTCTGCTTCGCGCAGCCGCCGCCAGCTTCGTATCCGCAAGCGCATCTCCGGAACGCCTGTACGTCCTCGTCTGGTCGTCAACCGCTCCGCACGCCACGTATTCGTCCAGGTTGTCGATGACACCAAGGGCCTGACCGTAGCTAGCGCGTCCACACTGGAAGCCGACCTTCGTGCATTCGACGGCGACAAGACCGCCAAGGCCAAGCGCGTTGGCGAGCTCGTAGCCGAGCGCGCCAAGGCTGCCGGGATCGAAGCTGTTGTCTTCGACCGTGGCGGTAACAAGTACCACGGCCGGATCGCCGCCGTCGCTGACGGTGCACGTGAAGGTGGGCTGTCACTGTGACGGAAGCAAACAAGGAAAAGGACACTGTGTCTGCAGATCAGAAGGCACCTGCTGCCGTAGCTGCTGAGGCCACTGAGACCACTGCCCCCGCAGCTGCCGACGACCGCCGTGGTGGCGCCCGTCGCGGCGAGCGTGGCGACCGTGGCCAGGGCCGCGGCGACCGTGGTGGCCGTGGCGGCCGCGACGGCGGCCGTGAAGCCGAGAAGAGCCAGTTCGTAGAGCGCGTTGTTACCATCAACCGCGTTTCCAAGGTCGTCAAGGGTGGTCGTCGCTTCAGCTTCACCGCACTCGTCGTCGTTGGTGACGGTAACGGTATGGTCGGCGTCGGCTACGGCAAGGCGAAGGAAGTTCCTGCCGCAATCGCGAAGGGCGTTGAAGAGGCCAAGAAGTCCTTCTTCCGCGTTCCCCGTATCGGCAGCACCATCCCGCACCGCGTTCAGGGTGAGGCCGCCGCAGGCGTCGTCATGCTGCGTCCGGCTTCCGCCGGTACCGGTGTTATCGCCGGTGGCCCGGTCCGTGCAGTACTGGAGTGCGTGGGCATCCACGACATCCTCTCCAAGTCGCTCGGTTCCTCCAACGCCATCAACATCGTTCACGCGACCGTTGATGCCCTGAAGCGCCTCGAAGAGCCGGCAGCAGTGGCAGCACGCCGCGGCCTCCCGCTCGATGAGATCGCTCCGCCGGCAATGGTGAAGGCGCTCATGAACCAGAAGGCAGGTGTCTGAGAGTCATGGCTAAGAACCTGATTCCGTCCGACGCTCAGTTGGAGATCACTCAGATCAAGTCCGCCATTGGCGGCAAGCAGAACCAGCGCGACACCCTGCGGTCCCTCGGCCTGAAGCGGATCGGACACACCGTTGTCCGCACCGCCGACGCCGTGACCGTTGGAATGCTCAACACGGTTCCGCACCTGGTAAAGGTAGAGGAGGCGAAGTAAATGGCAGAGAAGAAAACCGCTGAGGCCGCAGCTGCTGAGAAGCAGAGCGCGCTGAAGGTTCACCACCTGCGTCCCGCCCCGGGTGCCAAGACCGCCAAGACCCGTGTTGGTCGTGGTGAAGGTTCCAAGGGTAAGACCGCTGGTCGCGGTACCAAGGGTACGAAGGCCCGCTACCAGATCAAGGCTGGCTTTGCCGGCGGCCAGCTGCCGCTGCACATGCGCCTGCCGAAGCTGCGCGGCTTCAAGAACCCGTTCCGGGTTGAGTTCCAGGTTGTAAACCTGGACAAGCTCAACGAGCTGTTCCCGGAAGGTGGCGCTGTCACCGTGGAGAACCTGGTTGCAAAGGGTGCCGTTCGCAAGAACCAGCCCGTGAAGGTGCTTGGCACCGGCGACATCACCGTCAAGGTTGACGTCACCGTCCACGCCTTCTCAGCCAGTGCCGCTGAAAAGATCGCTGCAGCCGGCGGAACCACCACCGCCCTCTAAGGGATTTATCCCTCAGGGCGATGGGGCAGCTGCCCGTTGCACAAACTCCCGGCACGGGGGCCGAGGCCCCTGTGCCGGGAGTTTCCCGTATCCGCAGGTCGTCCGGATTGTTCGCATGGCGCAATCAACCGTTAGACTCGGTTGTTGGGTTTATTGACCTGCATCACCAGACTTATTAACTACTGAGGAGGACGCTTGCTTAGCGCATTCGGCCGGGCTTTTCGAACGCCTGATCTGCGACGCAAGTTGTTGTTCACGCTGGGAATCATCACAATCTTCCGCTTGGGAGCCTTCATCCCCTCGCCTGGTGTGAACTACCAGAATGTCCAGCAATGCTTGTCGACCGGGCAGACCCAGGGCGGGATCTACCAGCTCGTCAATCTTTTCAGCGGCGGTGCATTGCTGCAGGTCTCCATCTTCGCTTTGGGAATCATGCCGTACATTACGGCCAGCATCATTGTGCAGCTGCTCCGGGTGGTCATTCCCCGTTTCCAGCAGCTGTATGAAGAAGGCGCTTCGGGCCAGTCAAAGCTGACGCAGTACACGCGTTACCTGACAATCGCCCTGGGCCTGCTGAACGCCACCACGCTGGTTTCCCTGGCACGCTCCGGGCAGCTGCTGCCCGGCTGCAACCTGCCCATCATCCCGGACGCCAGCGTCATCACCACGATCCTGATCATCATCACGCTGACGGCCGGCACCGGCCTCATCATGTGGATGGGCGAGCTCGTGACCGAGAAGGGCGTGGGCAACGGCATGTCGCTGCTCATCTTCACCGCCATCGCAGCCGGCTTCCCCACATCGCTGGGCGCCATCTGGACCGCGCAGGGCCCGGGCACGTTCTTCCTCGTCCTCGCCATCGGCCTGCTGACCGTCGCGCTGGTTGTCTTCGTTGAGCAGTCCCAGCGACGCATTCCGGTCCAGTACGCCAAGCGGATGATCGGACGCCGCACGGTCGGCGGCACCAGCACCTACCTTCCCATCAAGGTGAACATGGCCGGCGTTATCCCCGTCATCTTCGCCTCGTCCATGCTTTACCTCCCGGCGTTGATCTCCCAGTTCAACCAGCCGAAGGCCGGGGAGCAGATGCAGCCGTGGGTTGAATGGATCAACAACAACCTGACCCGCGGGGACCACCCCATCTACATGGCGCTTTACTTCGCCATGATTGTTTTCTTTACCTACTTCTATGTCGCGATCACCTTCAACCCTGAAGAGGTCTCGGACAACATGAAGAAATACGGCGGCTTCATTCCGGGTATCCGTGCCGGCAAGCCGACCGCGGATTACCTGCAGTACGTCCTGTCGCGGATCACGCTGCCCGGCGCCTTCTACCTTGGCTTCGTGGCACTGATCCCGCTGGTGGCGCTCGTGCTGATCAACGCAAACCAGAACTTCCCGTTCGGTGGCACCTCGATCCTGATCATGGTGGGCGTTGGCTTGGAAACCGTCAAGCAAATTGACGCGCAGCTACAGCAGCGTCACTACGAAGGGCTATTGCGATGACCAGAATGTTGATTATCGGACCTCCGGGCTCCGGCAAGGGTACTCAGGCGGAACGCATCTCGGAGCGCCTCGGCGTCGTTGCGATCTCCACCGGCGACATCTTCCGCGCCAACGTGCGGGGCGAGACGCCGCTGGGCGTCGAGGCCAAGAAGTACATGGATGCCGGAGACTTTGTTCCGGACAGCGTGACCAACAAGATGGTCCGCGACCGCCTCAGCGAGGCCGACGTCGAGGACGGCTTCCTGTTGGACGGCTACCCGCGCACCACGGCACAGGTTGACTACCTCGACGAGATCCTGGCCAACGGTGACCAGAAGCTCGACGTCGTCCTCCAGCTGACCGCGGACGACGAGGAACTGGTCTCCCGCCTCTTGGGCCGCGCCAAGGAAACCGGGCGCAGCGACGACAACGAGGGCGTCATCCGCCACCGCCTGGATCTCTACCACGAGCAGACCGAGGCCGTTGTGGCTAAGTATGCCGAGCGCGGCATCCTGACCCAGGTTGACGGCATCGGCGGCATCGACGAAGTCACCGACCGCGTCATGCAGGCCATCAAAGAGGCTCAGGCAGCCTGATTTGTCCTAACGCTACGAGGCTCCTCCCGGTTCATTGGGAGGGGCCTCCGGCTTTTAGCCCCGAAGGGGGCCAGCGCCGCACGGCAGTTAAGCCGGCGGCCGCAATTTGAGAGGAAAAACCGCTGATGGCATTCGGCCAGCCCCGGATTGAATACAAGACGAACGCGCAGATGCGGACCATGCACGAGGCCGGACTGGTCCTGAGCCGCGCTCTGGACGCGGCTGTCGCCGCCGCAGCGCCTGGGGTCACCACGAAGCAGCTCGACGAGGCGTTCGCGGCTGTGCTCCTGGAAGCCGGAGCCAAGTCCAACTTCCTGGGCTACCACGGCTTCCCGGCCACGATCTGCACGTCGGTCAACGAGGAAGTGGTCCACGGCATCCCGGGGTCCAAGGTCCTGCAGGACGGCGACATCATCTCGATCGACGGCGGCGCGATCGTGGACGGATGGCACTCCGATTCCGCCCGCACGGTGATTGTGGGTACCCCTGACCCCGAGGACCAGCGGCTGTCCGATGTCACCGAGGCTGCCATGTGGCGGGGGATCGCTGCCCTCGCCACGGGCAAGTTCGTGGGCGACGTCGGCTGCGCCGTGGACGACTACGTGTCCTCAGTGCCCGGCAAGGCGCTGGGCATCCTGGAGGACTATGTGGGGCACGGCATCGGCTCCGAGATGCACATGGCCCCGGATGTGCTGAACTACCGCACCAGCCACCGCGGCCCGAAGATCCGCCCGGGCCTGTGCCTCGCGATCGAGCCCATGCTGGTGCGCGGCAGCATCGAGACGGCGGTGCTGGACGACGACTGGACTGTGGTCACCACCGACGGCAAGCGTTCCTGCCAGTGGGAGCACTCCGTGGCAGTCCACGAGAAGGGCATCTGGGTGCTTTCGGCGCCCGACGGCGGGGCCGCCCAGCTGGCGCCGCTAGGCGTGGTCCCGGTCCCGATCCCCTAACTCTCCCAAGTGACTCGCAGTTGTGGTCGTTTTGAGGGCTCAAAACGACGTTAACTGCGAGCTAGTTGGGTGGGGCGGGCTGTGTTGGCGGGTATGGGGGAGTCGTCAGGGGGCAGAATGGTGGCCATGGGAGCGATGGGATCCATCACTGATGTGCCGGGCCTGCGGGTCGGGCACCGGCAGAAGAACGACGGCGGCTGGCTGAGCGGCGTGACGGTGGTCCTGCCGCCGCCGGGGACGGTCGGCTCGGTGGACGTCCGCGGGGGAGGTCCCGGCACGCACGAGACCGATGCCCTCGACCCCACGACGCTCGTTTCCACCGTGGACGCCGTGGTGCTCACCGGCGGCAGCGCCTACGGGCTGGTTTCCGCCCACGGCGCCCAGCGCTGGTGCGAGGAGCAGGGCCGGGGCTTCGAAGTCCAGGGCGGCGTGGTGCCTATCGTCCCGGGCGCAGCCATCTTCGATCTCGGCCGCGGAGGCGACTTCAGCGCCCGCCCGGACGCCGGGATGGGCTACGCGGCAGCAGCCGCCGCCGGTGCTGAGGAGGACGGGCACGACGTCGAACGCGGCAACGTGGGAGCCGGCACCGGAGCGGTGATCGGGCGGGGCAAATTCAAGGGCGGAGTGGGGACGGCTTCGGTCACGCTGGAGAACGGCGTGGTGGTTGGAGCGCTGGCAGTAGTGAATGCGCTGGGCCTGCCGTTCGGCGAAGCTGTCGGTGACCCTGGCACATCGGAGCAGCGGGTGGAACCCGGCAGCGTGCGTCTAAGCGAGGAACGAGCGAGCACGCCGAGGGTTTCGGCCGCTGGGACGGAACCCGGCCCCGGTACCCAGCTCAACACCACCCTCGTGGTCGTCGCCACGAATGCCGCGCTCGACCCTGCCGAGTGCAAGCGCACCGCTTCCGCTGCCCACGCCGGGCTGGCCCGGGCCTTGAACCCTAGCCATACCCTTGCCGACGGGGACACGGTGTTCTGCCTGGCCACCGGAGCGGCCACCCTGGACCGGAGGACGGAAGCTGCCCGGCAGGTGAGTCTCATCACGCTGCAGAGTGCGGCAGCCGACGTCGTACGCCTGGCGATCCGGGACGGGATCGGCAGTGCAGAGGCCGTGACCACGGCGGCTGGCACTTTTGATGCGTATAGATTCTGATGCACGCGGATTTGATGCGTACGGCGGCGATCTGCGCTACCATGGCTGGATTTAACATTCCGGGCCAAATGCCGTAATGTTGCTTGTTGGTTGTCTGCCCTGCCACGCCCATTTGCGGCCGGAGGGCGACGGTCAATCAAATCAAAAAACGTCCGTAGTCATGCCCGGTGCAATCCGGAGGGCTGCGGCAAACAACAGTTAGCGGAGGATATGGCCAAGAAGGACGGGGTCATAGAGATCGAGGGCGTAGTGACTGAGGCGCTGCCCAACGCGATGTTTCGTGTTGAGCTCACCAACAAGCACGTCGTTCTGGCACACATCTCTGGAAAAATGCGTCAGCACTACATCAGGATTCTCCCTGAGGACCGGGTAGTGGTGGAGCTGAGCCCTTACGACCTCACACGTGGTCGTATCGTCTACCGCTACAAGTAAACGTTGGGCGGCCAGAGCAACTGCCGAAGGCCGGACCAACTGCTATCACGCAAAGGAACGCCATGAAGGTCAAGCCGAGCGTCAAGCAGATCTGCGAAAAGTGCAAAGTGATCCGCCGTAATGGCCGGGTCATGGTGATCTGCGAGAACCCGCGCCACAAGCAGCGCCAGGGCTAATTCCCTTCCGGGAACCCCTGGGTTGCTAACCCACGCAAGTAAATAAAAGGCAGCACAAGCTGAACTGGGACGTATGAGCCCGGACAGCTAACCCCCGGTCGGAGGCTGGGGCCGCACTGAAAGTGCGGGTGTACTGCCTACGACCTCCGGTTTATTCAAGGAGCACTGCCACTATGGCTCGTCTCGCTGGCGTAGACATTCCCCGCGAAAAGCGGCTGGAAATTGCGCTTACTTACATCTACGGCGTGGGCAAGACCCGTGCACACGAAACCCTGGCTGCCACCGGCATCAGCGCTGACGTTCGGGTCAAGGACCTGACGGATGCGCAGCTGGTAGAGCTGCGTGACTACATTGAAGGCAACTACAAGGTTGAGGGTGACCTTCGCCGCGAAGTAGCAGCAGATATCCGCCGCAAGGTTGAGATCGGCAGCTACGAAGGCCTGCGTCACCGCAAGGGCCTGCCCGTACGCGGACAGCGTACGAAGACCAACGCCCGTACCCGCAAGGGCCCGAAGCGTACCGTCGCCGGCAAGAAGAAGGCCCGTTAATCCCTGAGGGATTAACGGAGCGTTCCCCAATAACTTTCTGTAGGAGAAAAAATGCCCCCGAAGACTCGTGGCGCGGTTCGCAAGCCGCGTAAGAAGGACAAGAAGAATATCGCGCTTGGCCAGGCGCACATCAAGAGCACCTTTAACAACACCATCGTTTCCATCACGGATCCGAACGGTGCTGTCATCTCCTGGGCTTCCGCCGGTGAGGTTGGATTCAAGGGCTCACGCAAGTCCACCCCGTTCGCTGCACAGATGGCTGCCGAAGCTGCTGCCAAGCGTGCACAGGAGCACGGCCTGAAGAAGGTTGACGTGTTCGTGAAGGGACCGGGATCCGGACGCGAGACCGCCATCCGTTCGCTGCAGGCCGCTGGCCTCGAGGTTGGCTCGATCCAGGACGTCACCCCCGCCGCGCACAACGGCTGCCGTCCGCCGAAGCGCCGCCGCGTCTAAGGCCTTTCCGCAGTCGGAGCTTGCCCGGACCCTTGCCGGGTCCGGGCAAGCCCGCCGCGTTAAGTCTTCAGACCGATTTTCCACCACCTGTGTTGCGTCATATAGCGGATGCTCGCCGAAAGGAAACCTAAGTGCTCATTGCACAGCGCCCCACCCTCTCCGAAGAGGTCGTCTCCGATAACCGCTCCCGTTTCATCATTGAACCGCTGGAGCCGGGCTTCGGTTACACCCTCGGAAACTCCCTCCGCCGTACCCTGCTCTCCTCCATCCCCGGTGCCGCTGTAACCAGCATCCGGATCGATGGCGTGCTGCACGAGTTCACCACGGTTCCGGGTGTCAAGGAAGATGTCACCGAGATCATCCTGAACATCAAGAACCTGTCCGTGTCCTCCGAGCACGACGAGCCGGTTGTTGCTTACCTGCGCAAGCAGGGCCCCGGAGTCGTCACCGCCGCGGACATCGCTCCGCCGGCCGGCGTCGAGTTCCACAACCCGGATCTGCACATTGCCACGCTGAACTCGAAGGGCAAGTTCGAGCTCGAACTGACCATTGAGCGCGGCCGCGGCTACGTTTCGGCAGCTCAGAACAAGTCTGGCGACGCCGAGATCGGCCGTATTCCGGTTGACTCGATCTACTCGCCGGTGCTGAAGGTTACTTTCCGCGTGGAAGCCACCCGTGTTGAGCAGCGCACCGACTTCGACAAGCTCATTGTCGACGTCGAGACCAAGCAGGCCATCGCCCCGCGCGATGCCGTTGCTTCGGCAGGTACCACCCTGGTGGAACTGTTCGGTCTGGCCCGCGAGCTGAACACCGCAGCTGAAGGTATCGAGATCGGCCCGTCGCCGACGGATGCTGCCCTGGCAGCAGACATGGCCCTGCCGATCGAGGATCTGGACCTCACCGTCCGTTCCTACAACTGCCTCAAGCGTGAGGGCATCCACACCGTGGGTGAACTCGTTGCCCGCTCCGAGGCTGACCTGATGGACATCCGTAACTTCGGTGCGAAGTCCATTGATGAGGTCAAGGCAAAGCTGGTTGAACTGGGCCTGTCCCTCAAGGACTCGCCTCCCGGTTTCGACCTGGCCGCCCGCGCCGCAGCCATCGAAGAGGACGACGCCGCGTTCAGCGACGACGAGCTCTAACAAGCAGATCTTGGCCGGCGGGCTGGATGCACCATGTTGTGCGCAGCCCACCGGCTTCCATATGAGGAGAAACAATTATGCCTACCCCCACTAAGGGTCCGCGCCTCGGAGGCGGCCCGGCTCACGAGCGTCTCATGCTCGCGAACCTGGCAGCAGCACTGTTCGAGCACAAGCGGATCACCACCACGGTCACCAAGGCCAAGCGCCTGAAGCCGTACGCAGAGCGTCTGGTCACCTTCGCCAAGCGCGGCGACCTCGCTTCCCGCCGCCGCGTGCTCGGCCTGATCAGCAACAAGGGCGTCGTCCACGAGCTGTTCACCGACATTGCACAGGCAGTGGAGAACCGCGACGGCGGCTACACGCGCATCACCAAGATCGGCAACCGTAAGGGCGACAACGCTCCCATGGCTGTCATCGAGCTGGTCCTCGAGCCGGTTTCCGCCAAGCAGGCCGTCGTAGCCGAGGCTACGCAGGCTGCTGCCAAGGCTGCTCCGGCCGCCGAGGAAGCTCCCGCCGAGGCTGAGGTTGCTGAGACCGAAGCTGCTCCGGAAGCTGAAGCTGCTGAGACCGAAGCTGCTGCAACCGAAGAGGCTCCGGCCGCTGAGGCAGCTGCTGACGAGTCCGAAAAGGACGCGAAGTAATTCGCTGATTCCTTCGCATAGACTTAAGTCTATGAACGACCAAAAACCCGCGGCCCCCGTTTTGGGGGGCGGCGGGTTTTTGCGTATCCGGCTTGATTTGGCGTACGACGGCGGCCCCTTCAGCGGGTGGGCCCTGCAGCCGGGCCTCCGCACAGTCCAGGGAACCTTAGAGGCGGCGCTGGAGCTGCTCATCCGGCGTCCGGTCCGGGTCACGGTCGCGGGGCGGACGGATGCCGGCGTGCACGCACGGGGCCAGGTGGTCCATCTCGACCTCACGGAAGCCGAGTGGCTGGGACTGAACCGCGGTGCGGAACTCGATCCAGCCGTCGCGCTCTTGCGCAGGATCCGCGGCGCGCTCAGCCGGGGGCTGGGGGACCTGACGGGTGCGATCGTGGTTCACCAGGTCTCCATCGCCCCGGAGGGCTTCGACGCCCGGTTCTCGGCCTTGTGGAGGCGCTACAGCTACCGCATCGCCGACGGCCCTGCGCTCTGGGACCCGCTGGGCCGCTACGACACGCTGTGGCACAAGACCCCCCTGGATGTTGACCTCCTGAATGAGGGGTCGGTGCAGCTGCTGGGCCTGCAGAACTTCCTGTCCTACTGCAAACCGCGCGAAGGCTCCACCACCATCCGCGAACTGCAGCGCTTCGAGTTTGCCCGCGGCGAGGACGGCGTCATTGTGGCCACGGTCCAGGCGGACGCATTCTGCCACAACATGGTGCGTGCGCTGGTGGGGTCGGCGCTGTACGTGGGGGAGGGCGTGGAACCGCCGGGCTGGCTGCACGAGCGGCTGCTGGCCAGGAAACGCGACGCCCGTTCGGTGCTCGCGTCGCCGCACCCGCTGGTGCTGGAAGAGGTGGCCTATCCGTCCGACGACGAGCTGCTGGCCCGGGCCGAGCTGACGCGGGCCCTGCGGGAGTAAGTCCAAGTTAGCGCCTTCTGAGGGTCATGACTCAATTTCGCGAACGCAGATAGTAGGCTGAGGCGCAGTCTTTAGTCATGCGGTCCTTACAGGGGTAAGGGATGAATGATCGTCGCGTCGTCGTCGTTATTGAACAGGATGAGCAAGTCCGGGCCCTTTTGCGGGCCACGCTGGGGGATGCCGGTTTCGAGGTGCACTTTGCCGCCACCGGGGAGTCCGGGGTTGAGCTGGTGCGTGCCAAACAGCCGGATACCGTCACGCTGGATGTGGTGCTGCCGGATATGAACGGGTATGAGGTGGCGCGGCGCATCCGGGAATTCAGTCATACCTACATCATCATTCTCACGGCCCGCAGCGACCTCCGCGCCACCATCCGGGGCTTTGATGCCGGGGCGGACGACTACATCGTCAAGCCGATCCGTCCGCGCGAACTGCGTGCCCGCATTGACGGGATGCTGCGCCGGCCCCGCAAGTTGCGAACCGTTGCGCCGGTCCGGACGGCGACGGCCGGCTCCAGTTACGAGCACAACGGCCTGCGGATCGACAGCGCCACACGCGCCGCCAGCATCGGCGGCAGGTCCCTGGCGCTCACCCGGACCGAGTTCGATCTCCTGCGCATCCTGCTGGAAAGGGGCACGGGCGTGGTCACCAAGGCGGAACTGGCCGCTCTGCTGGGGCTGATGCAGCAGGAAGCCGTGCAACCCGGGGCGGCCGATGCCAGCACCCGCGACCCCGGACGAATCATCGAGGCCCACGTGGGTAACCTGCGGCGCAAACTGGGGGATGACGCCCGGCGGCCCCGTTGGCTCAAGACAGTGCGCGGGTCCGGCTACACGCTGGCCTGACGGGGCCGCGTGTCCGGACGCTCCGGATGCGCCCCTGCAAACGGGGGAGTGCCTGGGAAAAGCCTAAGAAAATGCCAAGGGCGCAGGCGCACCGTTGGAACATGAAATCACTATCAGGCGACGAAGTTGTCGCGGTCCGAGGCGTTCTTACCGATACGCATCCGGTCGATTTCTATGCGCTTGGCGTCGCGGGGGCGATTGACCGTTTGACCCTTCCGTTGCGCGAACGCGGGATCGCGGTGCATCTGGAAACACCCCACCATGGGATGGAAGTGGACCGGCGGTCCGCCACACTCCTGTACCGGGCGGCGCAGGAGCTTTTGAGCAATGTCCACAAATTCGCTGAGGCCTCCGCCGTGACCGTTCGGTTGGGCTGCGTCAGCCTTCCCGCTGAGAGCCACGCCGTTCAGCTCAAGGTGTTCGACGACGGCACGGGGTTTGATGTGCACGCAGCCACTCACGGCAGGCATTCCGGGATGGGGCTGCGGCTCATGCGGCTGGCCGTGGGCTCGGCGGGCGGTCAGATGGTCATCGACTCGTCCGCGGACGAGGGCACGTGCGTGACCATAACGCTGCCGCTGGACTGAGCATTCAGCCGGACTGAGCATTTAGCTGGACAGGCACCAAACCGGACTCGGCGCCTGGAGTGCAGCCCTCAGAGTGCAGCGGCGCCTTCCACCGGAAGGGTAACCGTGAACGTGGTGCCGGCACCGGGTGTGCTGGTGCAGGAAATTTTCCCGCCATGCCGCTCCACGATGGTCTTGGTGATGGAGAGTCCGAGGCCCACGCCGGGGATCTCCGCCTTCCGGGCGGCCTGGGTGCGGAAGAACCGCGTGAAGATCCGGGCGGACTCCTCTTCGCTGATGCCCATCCCGGTGTCCTGAACCTGCAGCTGCACCCAGCGATCATTGCTGCTGGCACGGACGGTCACCGCACCGCCGTCCGGCGAGTACTTGATGGCATTCGATACCAGGTTGTCGAGTGCCTGGGCTATGCGGAGCGGGTCCGCGTGCGCCCACAGGGGAACCGGAACATCGGCGCTGAGCGAGACGTTGGTGGCATCGGCCTGCGCTTGGGCGGACCCGATGGTGGTCTCGATCAACCCGGCTAAGTCAGTCCGCCGGGGATGGACGGCAAGCACGGTTGAGGCCGACACCAGCAGGTCCGACACAAGGGAGAGGAGCCGCTCGGCGTTGCGCTGCACCACCTCGAGCCGATGCACACCGTCGGAGGACAGGCCGTCCGCTTCTTCGAGCACCAGGTCCACGTTGCCGAGGACGGACATCAACGGGCTGCGGAACTCGTGGGAGACGTTGGAGATCAGCTCCTCCTTGGCCGTCAACGCTTCCACGAGGCCTGTTACATCGCTGTAGACGACGACGGCGCCACTGGACCCGCCGTCGTCGTTCTTGATAATCCGCGCAGCCGTTGAGACGGCGCGCTGCGCCGATCCCTCGCCGATCCACACCAGGTAGTCCGCGAACGTTTCGCCCGCCACCGCCCGGCGTATGGGCCGCTTATCGGCAGGAAGCGGCGTCACCTTGTCCTGACCGAACAGAAGCTGCTCGGATTCCGGGACTGGGACTGATGCGCCAGTGGATGCTGCCTGCTGGAAATCTTTCTGCTGTCCGTTGACCAGCACTTTCTGGCCGTCGGCGTCAACGGCGACAATGCCGACGTCGATCGTGTCCAGCACCGTTTTGAGCAGCCGCTCGCGGTTCCTGCTTTCGACGAGGAGTTCGCGGAGTTCGGCGTCTTTTTTCTCCAGCCGCTGGCGCTGCATCCGGACATTGGCGCTGGCGAAGCGGATTGCGAGGGATACTGCCAGCATCATGAGCGGAAGCAGAATTGCCGTGGCGATGTCCGAAGGTGAAATTTTGGGAAACTTTTGCACCACCGTGGGCATCGCGATGAGTAATGGCCCAAAGAAACTCAGGAAAATTGTCGTCCTTGCGTAGGCGCCCGATGCCGACAACCAGATCACGGGGAATATGGCCAGCACAGCGAGCCCGGCAACTGCCGGAACCGCTCCGTTGCGGGCGAGCCCGATCAACACAAGGTCAAGAATTGGTATTACGAGGTAAGCATTGGCTGGCAGCCGTTCCCAGGGAACCAGAAAACAGGAAAGGAACAATGCGCCCATCAGGATGATGGACGCGATAAACACGCCGTTGTCTATCAAGGTGGGCCAGACCGCCGGGGCCGCAATCGCCAGCGCGCCGAGAATGACTGTCACCGGGAGCTGGCAAAGAGCCACCTGCAAACGCGGCCCAAGGCGCCTGAAAAAACGGTCGGTGCCGTGGACCAGTAGCTGCTCACCCATTGCGCCGGCACCTTCTGTTCTGTTTTTTCGCATCACAGGACCACGCCTGCATAAACCATGACATGAAGCCCATTATGCACGGCAATTCTTCAGCGATTGTAGAGCTCGTTGCTTCCGAGGGGTATCCGGCTAAAAGTTATCGCGAATAAAGGGTGTCCGGGCCCCTGCAGGTTGTAGCCTGATATTGCTTCCCGCGTTGCGCTGGGCAATGCGGTGGTGTTATTGGATATGGGGATGGTCTTGGGCGATCTTGGTGTGGCCGTTGTGATTGAGGATGATGATGACGTTCGCAACCTCCTTGACGCGGTACTTCAGCAGGCCGGCTTCGAGGTGCACTCTGCAGCCACGGGCCGCGACGGCGTGGACGTGGCCCGGCTGCGCCAAGCCAATGTGATCACGCTCGACGTCGGTCTTCCGGACATCGACGGCTTCGAGGTGCTTCGCCGGATCCGGCAGTTCAGTGACGCCTACGTGGTGATGCTGACGGGCAGGAACGAGGAACTGGACACCATCACGGCGCTTCAGGGCGGCGCGGACGATTACATCGTCAAACCGTTCCGGCCGCGCGAACTGCGGGCGCGCATTTCAGCCATGATGCGCCGGCCGCGGCAGGGCGCAGTTGGTGAGCCTGAGGCATCGGTCGGGCCGCCGTCGGAGCCGGGCTCCGCTGCCGCAGGCGGTGCCCGCCGTGGGGGAACAGTGCTGCATCACAACGGACTTGCCCTGGACACTGAAACCCGGACCGTGGCCCTCCGCGGGACGCCGCTGGGGCTGACCCGGAGCGAATTCGACCTTCTGCATGAACTGCTGCGCGGCACGGGGGCCGTGCGCACGCGGGCGGACCTGGTGCGTGTGGTGCGCGGCGAGTACTACCGCGAGGACACCTACATCAGTGAGGCCGATGAGCGGGCGGTCGAAGTGCATATCGGTAATTTGCGCCGCAAGCTCCGCGAGGATCCGCAGGACCCCCGGTGGCTGGTCACCGTACGCGGGGTCGGGTACCGGCTGGCGCCGAAGCGGGCGGAGTAGCTCACTTAAGAGGACCTAGCTATCCGGCGGAAGGTAACCCAGCTTCAGCTCCCTGACCGTTAGCGCGCCAGCTCGTGCAACCGCCGGCAGCAACTGCTGCACGCCAGCTAGGTCTCCGCATTTGACGAGGCGCTGCACCTCGATGGCCAGCTTGGCCAGGCGGGTGGCACCCACCATCAGGGCGGAATTCTTCAGGCTCAGGGCAGCATCCATCGCAGCGTCGGGATCGTTGTCTTCAACAGACCGCTCCAGGTAGCGGAACCGCTTTTCCCAGATGCTGATGTAATCCCGGGCGAAATTGTGCGCCACACCGGAGCCACCCAATTCCTCTTCCAGCTCGCGAAGGACGCTGAGGTCCAGGACGGTTTCCCGGGAGTCGTCCTGCTGCTCGTCCTCAGGGTCCCCGGACGCAGGGAGGCAGACGCCGTTGGCGCTGCCGTCACCCGCACTGGAACCTGAAATGGACATGACTTAAGGCTACTTTCTGACCTTGGGAAAAGCCTGATGAAGCTTGGATCCTGTGGAAACCCTGCGGGTTCCTTGTGGTGCGCAGAAAAACTGCGTTATCTCGACCCTAATGGCCGCTGAACGTCTCGATGGCGTTGAGGACGGCTGGGCCCAGGATCGCGATGAAGAGGACAGGGAAGATGAAGAACAGCAGCGGGAAGAGGACCATGACGGGAAGCTTCATCGCCTTTTCTTCGGCCCGTTGACGCCGCTTAACGCGCATAACCTTTGCCTGTACCCGAAGGACGCGGCTGATGGCGATGCCGTACGTATCTGCCTGTACAACCGCCTGAACGAAGCTCCGCAGCTCAGGGATGTTGGTGCGCTCGGCCAGGGCAAGGTACGACTCGCGGCGGCTCCGGCCCACCTGCATGTCCTGCAGGGTGCGGACCAGTTCCTCCGCCAGCGGGCCTTTTCCGTTTTCGCCGGCACGGGCCATGGCACCCTCGAAGCCGAGGCCGGCCTCTACGGAAATGAGCATCTGGTCCAGGGTGTTCGCGAGCTCCAGCTGCATGGCCTTCTGTCGCTCCATGCCCTTGCTGTAGAGCAGCAGATCGGGAATGAAGTAGCCAAGGAACAGGATGAACAGCCCCACGAGCTTGATGATCGGTGTCGTCCCGATGGAGCTCAGCCACAGGCCAATGAGGCCACCCACAAGACCCAAGGCCGGCTTGGCGGCAAGCACGCGGCCCAGCGGAAGGCTTGCCGGGCGGCCGGCGAGGGAGAGCAGGTGATCTAGCTTGAGGACGTAGGCAGCCGGTGTGAGCCGATAGCCGATTTTCTCGACGACACCTGAGCTAGCCTTCTTCTCAACATCGGCACGGTAGCTGCCCCTGGAAAGAATGGCCCGGGCCGTCGATTGTCCCTTCCGGTCAACGGACAGTACGGACCAAGCGAGGTAGCCGATTGGCAGGCAGATCAGGAGGAGGGCGAGGAGAACTAAGGGATCCATTGCGAGCTCAGAACTTCAGGTCGACGATCTTGCGCATCCACAGACCACCGACGGTCATCAAGATGATGGAGGCAACGATCATGATCCAGCCCAGGACGGTGGAAACCATTTTGTCCATGTAGCCCGGGCTGACCAGCATCAGCATGGCGACGATGCCCACCGGCAGCGCCATGAGGATGTAGGCGGAAAATTTCCCTTCGGCGGCTAGGGACTTGATATGGCCCTTGATCTCGTTGCGCTCGCGGATGGTCTCGTTCACCTGGTCCAGGACTTCGGCCAAGTTGCCTCCCACCTCCCGGTTGATCTGGATGGCTTGTGAGATCCAGACAAAGTCCTCGTTCTGCATGCGCTCCGCGGTGTCGTTGAGTGACACGAGAAGGTCCCGGCCCAGGCTCGTTTCCGAGACGACACGGCGCATTTCCTCGGACGTCGGCGCCTGCGATTCGTTGGCGGCTGCGTCGATAGCGCGAAGAATACTGTGGCCGGCGCGGAGGCTGCCGGACAGCAATTGCAGAGTATCGCCCAACTGGTCACCGAATTGTGTGCGCCGCTTGCCAGCGAGGAAACCCAGGACAACGTGCCCGACGAACGGCGCGGCGACCACCAGGAGAATCGCCAGCAACGGACCCGCCACCACGAGGCCCACGAGCGCCCCCACGAAAGCGCCGATGATCACCAGCAGCACAAAGTCGGCCTGGCTCAGTCGTAATCCCGCGTTCTCAAGGGCCTCCCTGTTGAAGAACCGGATATTCCGCCGGGTGAGGAAGCGCTCAATGGTTTGCACGGCTGTGCCGGCAACGCGCGTCAGTTGAGAGTCCGGCTCGGTCCGGAAAGGCCGACGGCGGTCCAGCGGCACGGTGGGCGTGCGTGGAATGAGCACAGCCACACCTCCCAACAGGGCGGCGGCAACGACAAGGACAATTCCCATGGTCAGAATCATGAGCGTCAGTGCTTTCCGGTCGAGGCAAGGGGGGCTCCGAAGACACCGGCCGAAACGTGGATTCCCATGTCTTCAAAGCGGTCGATGAACCTCGGGCGGATGCCGGTGGGAACAGGGCTGCCGAGGAAACGGCCGTGCTGGTCGACACCTGCCGAGTAGTCGAACACAAACGCGTCCTGGAGAGTGACTATGTCACCTTCCATGCCCTGGACCTCGGTCACATGCGTAATGCGCCGTGTGCCGTCCCGGAGGCGGGAAATCTGAATGATCAGGTTGACGGCGGAGGCGATCTGCTCGCGGATGGCCCGCAGAGGCAGGTCCATTCCCGCCATGAGGACCAGCGTTTCAAGTCGGGCGACGGCGTCGCGGGGCGAGTTCGAGTGGACGGTCGACAGGGAGCCATCGTGGCCGGTGTTCATGGCCTGGAGCATATCCAGGGATTCCCCGCCACGGACCTCACCCACCACGATGCGGTCCGGACGCATGCGGAGGGAGTTTCGGAGCAGTTCGCGGATGGTGACTTCTCCCTTGCCCTCGGTGTTCGGTGGGCGGCTCTCCAGCCGGACCACGTGCTCCTGCTGGATTTGAAGTTCCACGGCGTCCTCGATGGTCACGATGCGTTCGTTGGCCGGCAGGAATGACGAGAGGACGTTAAGGAGCGTGGTCTTGCCCGTACCGGTACCGCCGGACACGATGATGTTCAGTTTGGCTTTCACGCAGGCGTTGAGCAGCTCGGCCATTTCCGGAGTAAGCGTGCCGAAGTCGATGAGGTTCCGGACGGTCAGGGGCACCTTGCTGAACTTACGGATGGTCAGCGAAGAGCCGCCTACCGCTAGCGGGGGAATAACGGCGTTTACCCGGGAACCGTCTTCCAGGCGCGCGTCAACAAGCGGCGAGGATTCATCGATGCGCCGCCCGACTTTAGACACAATTCGCTCGATGACCTTGCGCAAGTGGTCCTCGGAGCTGAACCTGGATTCGGTCAGCGTCAACTGGCCCTTGCGTTCCACATAGATCTGGTCCATGCGGTTCACCATGATTTCGGTGACGGCGGGATCGTCCAAGAGCCGCTGCAGGGGCCCGTAGCCGAGCACGTCGTCAGCGACGTCCGCCACCAGCCGGGAGCGCTCGTCCGCGGTCAGTGGAACCTGCTCCGCATCGATGATGCGGATGAGCTCTTCTCTCGCGGAGCTGCGCAGTTCACTCTCGGTGAGGGCGGAGTCGTTGAAGCGAGCCCCCATGCGTTCGAACAGGGCTGTCGCTGCCCGCTGCTTCAGGGCAGCGAAGACGTCCACTGGCTGCTGGGCTTTGGGCTTTGAGACCTCGTTCTGCGCCGCAGGCTGCTGCGAAGGCTTCGCAGGTACTGACTCCTGCTGCGCTGGTTTAGCACGCACGGATTCACGGCGCGTCGGAGGTGCAGTTGTGGTGGCGTCCGCGTGCCCTGCCGGGACGTTCCTTGCCGTCCTAGGCCGGAGAGCTGGTGCGGCCACGGCGGCAGAGGACGCGGCCGTCACGGAAGCCACTGCTGTGGCCGGGGTAGCCGAAAGCTGGGACTTCGCCTGAGCCACCTGGATGCGTTCGGATAGCTTCACCTAGACCACCACCCGGCGGTGGCTCTTCCGCTGGCCCTTTGCCTGCACAGCCGGGCTGAACCTGTCCACAAGCTGGTTGAGTCCTTTGACCGCCGGATCCTTCTTGGCTTCCTGTAGTACCGGTACGCCGCGGTTGGTGGAGAACGCAACGGCGCGAGACCGCGGCACGCTGACATCCACTGGGGCGCCGATCGTGGATTCGACATCTTGGACCGACAGCCCGCATTTGGCGTCGGCCATGTTGAGCAGCACGTGCCGTCCGTCGGGCAGAATGTCCAGCTGGCGGAGAATGTCCAGGCCCGAACGGAGGCCGCGGACGCTGGGAATGTCCATGGCGCTCACCCAGACAACGTCGGTGCAGGCTTCCATGGCAGCCAGTCCTATCTCCGGCAGCCCCGGGGCAGTGTCTACAACTACGTATTGGAACTCGTCCGCCAGCTGCTCCAGAAGGCGCGTTACCTGTTCCGGCGTGATGTGGTCGGCCTCGACGGGGCTGACGGGCGCGCACAGGGCGTAGATGCTGGCCGGGTGGACGGTGAGAAATGCCTTCAGCACAAGTGTGTCCTGGCTGGCGGCGGGGGAGACAGCGTCTGTGACCGTGTGCTCCGGATTCAGGTAGAGGCCGGACGCGACATCGCCGAACTGCAGATCCAAGTCCACGATCACCACGCTCATGGGGGCGATTTTGCCCAGCCCGACAGCGAGATTCGTGGCGATGGTGGTCTTACCGACGCCCCCTTTGGGCGAGAAGACGCCGATCACCGCACCCTGGCTGCTTTCAGCCTGCTTGGGCAGTTCCGTCCGGTGCCGGTTGGCGAAGGATTGGCAGGCGCGCTCCAGCAGTACCCGCATCTGAGCGGGATCGGCGGAGGGGCTGAGTATGTCACGAACGCCGGCACGCATTGCCTGCAGGATGAATTCGGGATCAGGCTCGCTGACGAGGAGAACCGTAAGGTCCGGCACCTGGACGTCGAGCACGGTCGCGAGGCGTAGGGCCTCATCGACGGGAACGTCTGGGCCGAGGATCAGGACCTCAGGCTGTTCTTGGTTCAGTTGGGCGAAGAGGTCGTACGGGCCGGCGGGCAGAACATTAGTGAAGAACGTCTGCACGCCGCCCTGAAGGCCGCCCGCGACAGCCTGCCGCAAGCGGCTGTCAAATTCCGCGTTCGGAGTGATCAGGACGAAGCGGCTCACTTGTAGACCTCACTCCGCTGAATGATCCGGGGGCCGCTGTTCTTTGCGTTGGTGGGCTCCTTGCTAAGCCACATCTTGCCGTACTCTGCGGCGAAGATGATCTTAGCGGCGTCCACATCGCTGACAGCCACTGTCAACATGAGTGAGCCGACCGGAAGAGTGGTGTCCTGAGGATTGGCAGCGTTCGGATCGGCGCTCGCCGAGGGCGCAGGCACCGCCGTCGGGGCCGCTTCGGGCGAACGCTGGACGGCAGTGACAAGCGCCTTGTGAACGGTCAGCTTAGTGGTTTCCTTGTCTGCCTTGTCTTCCAGGCCGCCTTTGTCCATGGAAACGAAAACGCCCACATGGTCGCCAGGGGCCAGTCGTCCGCCTACTACACGGTCCGGCTCTAGCTGGAAGGAGACTTCCTGGAGCCCGGCAGGTATTTCAACGGACCCCTGGACCTTCAGTTCGTCAGGAGCAACGAGGCGTTCGGCCACGAGTTGTTCGCCGGGAACAAGATCTACGGCTGCAACCTTGCCTTTGGACTCGTCAAGCGACTTCAACGAGGATTCGCTCACTGCCGCTGCAGGCAGCTGCTTAGTGGCCAGCGAGGCGGTCATTGATTCGACCGGTGTTCCGGCAGGGATCGCTGTCTTCACCACGAGCACATCCACGGGTTCCATGTTCTTGACGGCACGCTGGTCCGCGCCTTGGGCGTAGGAAACCACCAGCATGGCGCCGAGGATGGCGAGGATTACCGCTGCCGCTCCTGCCAACAACCGAGACTTCACTAACTGCTCCTGGGGGATTTTGATTCACTGAAATGCATTGAACTAACTGGTCAATTCGACGACCGTGGCGCCATCTGGGTTAACTGGGCCCAGGGTGTAGCCATCGGCCAAGGAAACATACTCGACGAACGTTCCAATGATGCCGCGGCATGGTTCCTTGCATTCCAAGGTGGAGGGCACGTCGGGCGATCGGTTGTGGAAGGTATAGGGCAGCCCGGTCGATCCAACTTTCCATCCCTCGACTTCGAAAGCTGCGAACGTTGTCAATCCAAAGACTGCGTTAGTACCCGTGCCAGTCACGGCATTGAAAATTGGCAACAACAGGATGACGTCTTTGCCCGCGTTGATGTCCGCGGCCCAGCTGTTCAGCGTCGCCTCGCAGTGCTGCGGAGGATTGTTGCCGGTGTCTCCGCCGGCTTTGCTCGTGGCAATGTCAATGGTGGCTCCACAAACTGCAGCATCCTGCTGAAGACCCCCGAATCCGCCTTCGACCGCCGCGCCGGACGGGCCATAAAAGCAGTCAGCATTGGCATTCTTGCCATGCAACTGAAGAAGCTGCATGACACCGGTCTGGCCCCGGACCTGGCAAATTGAAACTGTGATCGGAAATGGGGTCGTTCCCTTCACGGGGCTGCCCCACCTCACATTTGAGCTGGCAACCACTTCGGCGCTTGGAATGCCAAAGACCCGTGCGAAGAATAGGGATACGCTGTTCGGAGCGTTTCCGGTTTCGTTCGCGCCGGCCGTGACCTTGACGGTTCGGTTCGCCTTATCCAGAGCGATGGACTCAACGTTGCTCAGGCCATCAACGGCGTTATTGTTGACGAGGTCTGCAGCCAGGGGAGCGGTGACGGCACAATTTTCATCGGCATCGTTTCTGGCGCATCTCTGCGCCATCATCAGGGCAACCGCATCCGAACCGTTCTGCAATTGGGCCCGCTCGGAGTAGAGCATCGCGACGTCAATCGAGATGGCGGCGAAGCCGAGCAGCACCACCATCAGGATGGCGACAATCACACTGATCGCGCCGCGTTCGCCATCATCCGCTGCTAACCGCCGCACAGCATGGTTCCTATTCCAGTCATGGCAAAGGGGCCGGCGATGCCGGTCATGGTGCTGAGTGAGTAGCTGATGGTCACCGTCATCTGGGAGCCTACAGCGCAGTTCGCCGCACTGAAGGCGATGTTGCCGTCCGCCAGGGCCGGTCTTATCTGAGTTGCGGCATTTTTGGCCGCCGCCCGGGCCGTGGTTTGGCTGTTGTTGATTGCCATGGCGCGTACTCCCTCGCGGGCAGCATTTGTTAGCGTTACTTGAACGTTGTATGCGCGTCCGAACTCCATGATTCCGAGCAGCAGCATGATGAGGATGGGTGCCAAGAGTGCGAACTCAACCGCGACTGCGCCACGCTCCAATGACTTCGACACTTGACTGCCTTCCAGATATGCCGATCGTCGTATGCACGAGGTGGCGGCGGCCTGACGGCCACCACCACCTCGTGGATAGGGGCATGAGATGGGCTCAGCAGAGCCCTAAATCACCGCATTAGGCGCAGGTCGCGGTGCCGGCTGCGGTGGCAGCAGTGAAAGTGCCGCCATTGATGGAGCACTGTACCTGCGTGAACGTGTCTTTCATGCCGCCACCCAGAAGCGTGACTGCTGCGATAATGACGACGGCGATGAGGGCGACCATGATGCCGTATTCGACGGCAGTGGCGCCCTTCTCTTCGCGGCGGATACGAGCTGCGGCGTTTGAGAAGAAAGCAAACATTTTGATACTCCTGAGCGAGTGAGGGAGAAGCTGGCCCTACACCAGCTCTATAAAAAAGTTAGCAACGTAAGACGCCCGGGGTTACGGTTCTTGCATCATCCTGTGCCAACCCTGACCAACCTGCGCGTTTCCTGCGCTCCCGCTGTGCCAACCCTGCATTTTGCGGGCAATTCGCAGCACTCGCGGGCGCACAAAGGGACCCCCTCGGCTCTGGGATCCGAGGGGGTCCGGTCTTTGGAGCGCCAGAAGGCGCTGTGTCGTGCTATTCGGGTTTACGGAATTCCGAGAGCAGCCTTGAGGCTGGCAGTCATACCCATGTAGTGGAGGTTGAGGGCCTGTCCGAAGGCTGTCACGCCTAGGACGAGCGCAAGTGCCAGGAACGAGACCAGGATCCCGTACTCCGTGGCCGTCGCCCCACGTTGGTCATGAACGAGGGCCCTCAGGGCGCTGGCGAGGCGCATTAGCCGGCTTGAAAGTTGATGAAACATGGTTCCCCCTAGGAAAATACGGCCAGGATCTGGAGCACGGCCGGCCCCAGCAACACGATGAACAGCGTGGGAAGGATGAAGAAGATCAGTGGGAAGAGCATCTTTACCGGCATCTTCATTGCATGCTCTTCTGCTCGCTGCCGCCGCTTGATCCTCATGTCCTTGGCTTGCATCTTCAGTACGCCCACGATGGCAATGCCATAGGTGTCCGCCTGGACTACGGCCCGAACGAAGCTGCGCACGTCAGGAACATCCACCCGCTCGGAGAGGGACAGGTAGGCTTCCTTCCGGGACCGGCCCACCTGGATGTCCTGCAACGTCCTGATCAGCTCATCGGCGAGCGGTCCGCGGCCGTTTTCACCAGCACGGCCCATAGCGGTCTCGAAGCCGAGGCCGGCCTGAACGGATATCAACATCTGGTCAAGCGCATTGGGAAGCTCCAGCCGGATTTCCTCACGGCGCTTCTGCGCCCGGTTGCGAAGGAGGATGTCCGGGAGGAAGTAGCATAATGCCGCGATACCTAAGCAAAGCATGAACCTTCCGGCAGAAGGCGCTCCGAGAAACACGAGAAGTCCAAGGACCGCCCCGCCGAACGCGAGCAGGGGCTTGATCATGATGATTCTGGCCAGCGGCCACTTCTTGGGCCGCCCCACTCCGGCCAACTGCTTGTCCAGCCACGCTTCATAGCTGTGAGGCGTCAATCGACGGGACAGTTTAGCGAACTGCTCATTGACGTTTAGCGACTGGGTGGCTTGGTTTGACAGGAGGCCGAGGTTTGCCTGAATATTGCGGAGTCCGGCCCGGTCTGCCGTGAACGCCAGCCAGATCATGCCGGACATTGGAAGGACAATTGCCAAGATGGCTGCGAGTGCAATGGGTTGCATTTCTTCTGCCCCCTAGTACTTCGGCTTGATGATGCGGCTGAGCCAAAGCCCACCGATGGACATTAGGACAATGGCTGCACCCACCATGACGAATCCGATAACCGTGGTGGTGAAAACTCGAGCGTAAGTCGGATTGAAGATCACTAGGCCGACAAACATCAGGATCGGCAATGCCATCAGGACAAGGGCCGAGATGCGGCCTTCCGCGCTCAAGGCGCGCACCTGTCCTCTCACCTGATTTCTGTCCCGGATTGTTTCACCCACGTGATCCAGGACTTCAGCAAGGTCGCCACCTACCTCGCGATGGATTTCAATGGCCTGAGCAATCCCCTGAAAGTCCTCGCTGGCTGTTCTGTTGGCCACGTCCTCCAAAGATTCACCCAGGTCGCGGCCGATTCTCGTTTCGTTGACAATACGGCTCAGCTCCTCAGCCATAGGTGCCTCGTTCTCTTGAGCCGCAGCATCGATTGCTCTCAGGAGGCTGTGGCCGGCTCGGAGCCCGCCGGAAAACATCTGGAGAGTATCCGGCACCTGGCTATCGAACTTCCGGCGACGCCGTGCGATGAGCATGTTCAAGAGAAGGTAGAGCAGGAACGGTGCCAGCAGAAATGACAGGATACTGATCCCCAGACCACCGAGGACGTATCCCAGCACGGCCGCAGCCAGCGTTATCGCTCCGGCCATTAGCAGGTAGTCGCCCGGCTCCTTGTTGAGCCCTGCCTGTTCCAGCTTTTGGCGGTTGAGGAACCCGGCAGGCCTCTTCTTGAGGCCGCGGTTGAGTGCCCCCACGGCATGGTCGGTCAGTCGGGTCAGACCGGTGGATTGAGAAACGGCATCAGGGCGTCTCCGCGAGAGGGGGACCCCCGCTCGGCCCTTCAGAACTACTCCGAATACCAGGCCGAGTGAGAGGTAGACCAGGAACAGCCCACCCACGAACAGGCCGACCGGCAAGTCGGCGGCGGCCATGGCTACCGGCTCCTGACTGGCTGGGCCCCGAAGACGTGGGGCGAGATGGGGATACCGAGTTCAGCGAACCTGTCGGTGAAGCGTGGCCTCACGCCCGTCGGGACCGGTTTGCCCAAGAAGCGGCCATTGGCATCTACCCCGGCCGAATAGTCGAAGACAAAGGCATCCTGAAGGGTGACGATCTCCCCTTCCATTCCTTGGACCTCCGTGATGTGCGTAACCCGACGTGTTCCGTCCCGGAGCCTCGAAATGTGAACGATGAGGTTCACGGCCGAGGCCACCTGTTCCCGCACTGCCCGGAGCGGGATGTCCATGCCAGCCATCAGCACAAGAGTCTCCAGGCGGGCAATGGCGTCCCTGGGAGAGTTGGCGTGAACAGTGGAAAGAGATCCGTCGTGGCCAGTGTTCATGGCCTGCAACATGTCTAGACATTCCCCTCCACGTACTTCGCCGACGACGATGCGGTCAGGACGCATTCGAAGGGAGTTCCGGACGAGGTCGCGGATTGCAACCTCGCCTTTGCCTTCAATGTTGGGCGGCCTGCTCTCCAGCCTGACCACGTGGTCCTGCTGTAGTTGGAGTTCAACGGCGTCCTCAATCGTTACGATGCGGTCCGAAACCGGAATAAAGGAAGAGAGCGCATTGAGGAGTGTGGTCTTGCCAGTTCCGGTACCTCCCGAGACGATGATGTTCAAGCGGGCCAGGACACAGGCGTGGAGCAGTTCAGCCATCTCCGGGGACAGACTGCCAAAGGCGATGAGTTTTTGGACCGTCAGCGCATCGCGCCCGAACTTACGGATAGTAAGGGCAGGTCCGTTGACTGCCAATGGCGGGATGATGGCGTTGACGCGGGAACCGTCTGCAAGGCGTGCATCCACCAGCGGCGATGATTCATCAATCCGTCGGCCGACCTTCGACACAATCCGTTCGATGACCCTCCGCAGAGCATCGTCGGAAGCAAACTTAGTGTCCGTCATGGAGAGCTTGCCGTCACGCTCCACGTACACCTGGTCATAGCGGTTGACCATAACTTCGGTAACTGATGGGTCGTCGAGGAACCGCTGGATTGGTCCGTGGCCCAACACGTCGTCAATGATCTCTCGAGTCAGCCTCTGACGCTCCGACGAGGTGAGCGGAACTTGCTCCTCATCGACGACGATTTTGAGTTCGTCCTTGACGTATTGATGGAGCTCGGCCTCCTCGAGTGAGGAGTCAGTGATGCGCGCTCCAAGGCGTTCGTAGAGCGCCTGGCTGGCCCGCTCCTTGAGGGCGCCGAGTGCCCCGCTGGCAACGGCACCCGTCTGCGTCAGTTCCACCAGGTCCACGGCGCTGGCGGTCTCGGCCGACTTGGCTTCGTGTATACGGCCAAGGGTCACTGGCTCATTGGATCCATTCGAAGCCGTGAAGGAATTTGGTGGTGCTCCTTCGGTGATGGCTGACGGCGACTCGTTGCCGCGCACTTTCTCGAGCCTACGTGAGAGGTTCACTGCACTACCGCCCTTCGATGCAACTTCTTATGAGGTCTGGCTTCCCAATTGGGTTTGAAACGGTCTACGAGGTGCTGGAGGCCCTTTGCCGCGGGGTCTCGGCCGCCGTCCTGGAGAACCGGCACACCCTTGTTGGTGGAAAACGGAAGGCTGCGTGACCGCGGCAGCACCACGTCCACCGGTGCGCCGATAGTCGCTTCCACGTCGCGCAACGTCAAACCAGTCCGGCGATCGGCCATGTTTAGCACAACGTGCCGGCATTCTGGGAGGAGATTCAGCTCGGCCAGGATCTGGCTCCCGGTGCGCAGGCCCCGGATGCTTGGAATATCCATGCCGCAGATCCACACGGCGTCCGAAGCCAGGTCCAACGTTGCAAGAACGTGTTCACCCAGTCCCGGGGCCGTGTCAACAACGACGTATTGGAATTCCTGCCGCAACTGATTGAGGAGGTGGGTGACGTTCTCAGCAGTGATACGGTCCATTTCCACTGGATTCCTCGGAGCACACAGGGCGTAGAGTCCCGCCGAATGCACGGTGAGGTACGTCTTGAGGACCATCGAATCCTGGCTCGCGGCGCCCACCACAGCGTCAGTGATGGTGTGCTGCGGCTCCAGCATGAGACCGCTGGCCACATCGCCGAACTGGAGGTCAAGGTCCACAATAACTACACCCATGGGTGCGATTTTGCCGAGGCCGACGGCGAGGTTGGTCGCCACGGTAGTCTTGCCCACGCCCCCTTTGGGGGAGATGACGGCAATTATGCGTCCGCCTTCGGCGTGTTCGTGGTGCTCGGAGCTGCTGGGGGCAAGACCGCGACGTCGACCAGCCGCTGCGAGGCTTGCCCGCTCCACGATGATGCGGATGTGATCCGCCTCAGCTGAGGGGTCAAGAAGATCCCGCACTCCGGCCCGCATTGCCTGGACGGCGATATCGGAGGATTCGCTAGCGACCAGAATCATGCTGATCTCGGGGTACTGGAGATCCATAACTGACGCAAACTTCAGGGAGTCACACTCCGGCAATCCGGGACCAAGGATGAAGACTTCCGGAGGCTCCCCAAGGAGCTGTTTGAGAACTTCCTCGGGACCCTGGGGAAGATAGTCGGCCGGGAAGTACTGCAGGGACCCTGGCATTCCGATGGTGGCCATCCGGACGCGGCGTTCGAAATCGGAGTTCGGTGTGATGAGAACGAAGCGGCTCATCGGAACACCCTCGTCTTGTCCACTACGACGGTATTTCCTTCGGTTGCTTTAGCCGGTTCCTTGGACAGGTAGATTTTGCCGAATTCGACGGCGTACACGAGTCGCTCGGCGTCGACTGAGTTGCGGGCCAAAGTAATGAGGTAGGTGCCGTCGCTTTGGTTGCTGTTGCCGGAACTCAGTGCGCCTGTAGTCTGACCCTCTTTGGCTGTGTCGGGCTGAGCGGCGCTGCCGTTGCTGAACTGGGCCGCCGTGACCAGCACCTTGTGGAAGGTGAGTTGGGTGCCTGCGGACTGAGTTGCAGTGTCTCCTGCGCGGTTGGTAGAGGCTTCCTGGAGTGAAATGAAGACACCAACGGAGTCGCCGGCGGTGATCTTTCCACCAACCACGCGCTCTATGGGGAGTTTGATCGAAATCTCCTGCATCCCGTCCGGCACTGCAACCCTTGAAGGTCCGAGGAACGCATCGGCGTCCACCATCCGGCTGGACAGGAGCTGCTCGCCCGGCACGAGCGAAACGGCGGTTACTTTAGTGCCTAGGTCGGCCAGGTCGGTAACGGTCCCCTCGGTCAGGGTGGACTTCGGGAGCGGCTTCATAGCGACGGAGTCGCTGAGTTGGCTGGCGGGTGTCCCGGCGGGAATGGCTTTCTGTACCACGAAGACCTCGGAGGTCTCTGTACCTGCCATTGCCCGTTGATCTGCGCTTTGAACATATGTGATGAGAAGGACCGTGCCGATTATTGCAACGACAAGCGCGGCGATGCCTCCCAGTAGGCGTGTTTTCAATTTCTCCCCTTAGATAATTGCTTACTTGATCAGCCCGATGACAATGACATTGCCGTTGGGTGTAGTTGAGCCTCCGGTGAAGAGGTTCGGATCTGCGGAATATCCCATAAAGGTCCCGTAGAGGCCTTTCTCACTGCCGCTGAAGACGTGGGTCGGGTCATACTTGGCCTGACCGGTGAGGTTCCATGCCTGAATCTTGAAGCCCGCCCACTGCTCTATGTAGTACTGGACGCTGCTGCCGTTGCATGAGCCGAACTGTGCGGCCGGCAGTCCATCGCAGGTGTACTTGTAAACGGGCAGTGCAACTGTGGAGCCCGCCAGCGACGGGTTGATTGATGGGTTGAAGAGATCGATGCAGCCTGCGGGTACTCCTTCGCCTGCGCTGGTGGGGCTCCATTGGCCCACTTCGGCAGTCACTTTGCATCCAGTGTTGCCGTCAGGGTCAAGCCAGGCGAATCCGCCGGGAATGATCTGGTTCGACGGATTGCGTCCGTTGCAGTCCTCTGCACCTCCCTGAGTGAGGACCTTGTGGGGCATGCCGTCGTCCTCGAATTCGCATGTGGCGAAGGTCAGAGGGAGGATAGAGATGCCCTTGGTGGGGTAGAGCCATTTGGCTGTTGCGGTGGCCCCTACGGTTGCCGCCGGAGCGTTCAGGACACTCGCGAACATCTTGCTGAGGAACCCGGCGTTTGTGGTGCCGTCCTTTGTGGACGTAGTGACCGAAACCTGACCGGCTACCGAGAGGTCCACGGACTGTACCGTCGATTTTGTGTCGTTGGAGTTGCTGTTGGCCAGTGCAGCTGCCATGGCATTTGCGTCAGCCTGCGTGCAACCCGACTCCGCGCAAAGATCAACTCCTGCCAGGGCGGCGGCGTCTGCCCCGTTCTGGAGTTGGGCGCGTTCGGCGTAGATCTGCCCCGCATCTACCGCCAGTGCACCTGCTCCGATCATCACCAGCATCATGAGGGCCACCAGGATGCCAGCCGCTCCACGTTCGCGCGATTCAGGGTCAGCAACTATCCGCCGCATTGCATTGCTCCTACTCCGGTGAGGGTTACTGAACTGCCAAACAGCCCGGTCATTGTTGCCGAGTTGTAGGAGATCGTTACTTTCATGGTGGTGTCCGGGGCGCAGGCGGCAGGTGTGAATGTGTACCCGAACGAGCCAGTTGTCAGTCCCGGTGCCCCAGCCACGGCCGCAGCTTTGGCGTCCGTTTGGCTGTTCTTGACGGCCATCGTCCGGGCTGCTTCGCGGGCGGCCTGCGTCACAGAGATCTGGGCGTTGTAGGCGTGTGCGAATTCGACGATTCCGGTGATGAGAGCCAGCAGCAGCGGCGCAACCAGGGCGAACTCGACGGCCACAGCGCCACGGCTCTTGCTGTCCGTGCTTTCCTTGCAGGTGTTCTTCAACGGATCCCCCGAGGTTGGTTGGAAGTTTCGAAGTGTGCCGTGCCCTCAGGCACGGCACACTCGCCGAAGGTTGTGGCTACCAGGTACCAACCGTGGAGCCGAGGGTTGAGAACCAGTTGTTGAGCGCGGTGCCGAAGGCTGTCACGCCAAGGATGATGAGCAGAGCGATGAATGCAACGAGGAGTGAGTACTCCGTCGCGGTTGCGCCCTTTTCCGATGCGAGGCGGTCCTTGATGCCGGCAACGAAGGCAACAACGGAGACCATTAGTGATGTCATTTTGAGTTCCTTTTCGGTGGAAGTGGTGACGGTGCGTAGCGACGCATATTCGCCCCAGTCGATAATTGGTTGCAGGCTTCCGCTTGTTGGTCATGACCGCTGCGTTGGCCGGCCGTGTGCCGCGTCCTGCCCCAAAGACTGGCGCGGCACACGTGGGAAGGATGTTCCTACCAGGTGCCGACTCGAGACCCCAGGGTTGAGAACCAGTTGTTGAGTGCGGTGCCGAAGGCGGTGACGCCAATGATGATGAGCAATGCGATGAACGCAACGAGCAGTGAGTACTCCGTCGCAGTTGCGCCCTTCTCTGAGCTGAGGCGGTCCTTGACTCCGGCAACAAAGGCAAGAACGGAGACCATGAGTGCAGTCATTTTGGATTCCTTAATTCGGTGAAATTTATGTGGATTATTTCAACGAATTTCCAGCGGCATCCACAATTCTTTAGCAGCTGGACTTTCGCTAGCTAAAGAATTGCACTGCGCCAGATCGGCAACAATGCGTACCAATACCCGACTTTCCGGGGGGACTCGTATATACCCCCCAGAAACGGTACTCGCATTAGAAATTCATAGGCTGGAAACTACTTGGATCGCTAAGCCTGGCTTAGCTTTATTTCCCGAGATTCGGCCCAGAGTCAGGCCTCGCCGTTGGCTAGGAGGCGAACAAAACGAGCCCCAGGGCGGCGGCCAGCATGGAGGGTCCAAAGGCGACTTCGGACGTCTTTTCCGCGCGGTTGAGCCTAATCAAAACGAAGGAGTAAATACCGCCCACTACAAACCCGAGGGCTCCGCCGTAGAACAGGTGGCTCCAGCCCAAGTAGCCCAAGTACAGGCCCACGGGTGCGGCCAGCTTCACGTCGCCCATTCCGATGCCGCTGGGCGAAATAATCGCCAGAATCAGGTAAACGACGAACAGGATGGCGGCGCCGGCGGCTGCGCGAAGCAGCTCGCCCCAGCCCGCCGTGGCCGTGCTGCTGACGGCGAAGAGCGCCAGGCCGGCCGACAGCAAGGCCAGTACAAGGGGATTCGGCAATAAATGGTGGGCGATATCAATGCGGGCCAGTTGCACGCCGAGCACGCCAAGGACCAGAAATGCCGGCAACGACCAGTCCATTCCGAACCGCACCGCCAAGGCGGCGCAGAGAGCGCCGGTGAGGGCCGCCGTCGTAATTCTGGTCCTACTACCCGGGAGTCCGCCGAGGCGGGGGAGAGCGCGGGCGATGAGCCGTTCAGTGAGCATCCCAAGGAGCGTGCCGAGCAGTCCGATGGCGAGGACAAAGAGCGTAGCGGCGCTGCTGGTGATGCCTACTAAGGACACAAAGACTCCTGGCGTGGAACGGCCCGGCGCCGGCGCGGGCATCCAAGCCCCCGCCACCGGATACCCCATTTTGACCCTGACGCCCGGTTCGCGCTATTCTTGGTAGTCGTTGTGCGTGTCCTTTCTCGATGATGCGTGCCCGCTGAGAATCCGGTTGCAGGATAACTACTCCTCGGGCACATTCGAGACTCCGGGACCACTGGATTCATAGAGCCCTCACCTCTGTTCCGGTAGCGCATAGATAGTAGGTGCACACCCTTACGTGACACCTAAACAAGAACGCCAGAACAAGAACGAGGCAAACACCGTGCGTACGTACACCCCGAAGCCCGGCGATATCAACCGCCAGTGGCACGTCATTGACGCCACAGACGTTGTCCTTGGTCGTCTTGCCAGCCAGACCGCAATCCTGCTGCGCGGCAAGCACAAGGCCACTTTTGCGCCCCACATGGACATGGGCGACTTCGTCATCATCATCAACGCTGAGAAGGTTGCCCTTACCGGCGCCAAGCTCGAGCAGAAGCGCGCTTACCGCCACTCCGGCTACCCGGGCGGCCTGACCTCCGTCAACTACGCGGAGCTGCTGGAATCCAACCCGGTCCGCGCCGTGGAGAAGGCCATCAAGGGCATGCTCCCCAAGAACTCCCTTGCTGCACAGCAGCTGGGCAAGCTGAAGGTTTACCGCGGTGCAGAGCACCCGCACGCCGCCCAGCAGCCCAAGACTTTCGAAATTTCCCAGGTCGCCCAGTAGTCCTGGCCACCAAACAACTTATCTATACAAGGAGAACCGTGGCTCAGAACGAAGAGACCACCGAAGCCGTTGAGGCAGAGGAAACCCTGACCAGCTACACCTCGGAAAGCGGTCCTGCGGAAGCAGAAGCGCCGAAGAAGGAGCGCCCGGCACTGACCGTAGCCGGCGCAGCAGTTGGCCGCCGCAAGGAAGCCGTTGCACGCGTCCGCATCGTGCCCGGCACCGGCAAGTGGACTATCAACGGCCGCGAGCTGGCGAACTACTTCCCGAACAAGCTGCACCAGCAGGACGTCAACGAGCCCTTCAAGATCCTCGATCTTGACGGGGCCTACGACGTCATTGCCCGCATCCACGGTGGAGGCATTTCCGGCCAGGCCGGCGCACTGCGCCTCGGCATCGCCCGTTCACTGAACGAGATCGACACCGAGAACAACCGCGCCACCCTGAAGAAGGCCGGTTACCTGCGCCGTGACGCACGCGTCATCGAGCGCAAGAAGGCCGGGCTCAAGAAGGCCCGTAAGGCTCAGCAGTACTCGAAGCGCTAAATCCGCTTTCGAAGCGTTCAATCGCTTCCCAGAAGCCCGTCCCGCCATTCGGCGGGGCGGGCTTCTGCGTTGGTAGATCCAGTCCAGCGGACGAGCGAGATCGATTTGATGAATGCCATCTTCAGTAGCGAACCTGGCCTCGATCCAAGACTCGACTACCTCTGTGTGCGGCTTGGGTTCCGCAGCATGGCTCAGCTGGCTATAGCTCGTGTCAAGCAACGCCCGGGGCATGGCGGAGGGTGCTCCGTGGGTCGGAGCGCTCGGAAGTTCTCTGTTGTGGCCGGGGAGGGTTGGCTGCTGTACCGGCATGGTTCCGGCTGCGCCCACGCTGACTTATGCGACCTCGGCAGTGGCCGGGTCATCTGGCGTCGTTCGGGCTGCTGCGGCGGGGCGAAGGGCCGGGCGCCATGCTAGATGCGGCGTAACGCGTGGAGCGTCCGCCATAGCGGGAGTCGGCGTCTGATCCGGCCCTTCGTCGGTTTCAGCGTCTCACTGCCAGACCGGGGTTGTGAAGGGTTGCCGTGGCACCTCCGTTGCTCAGGAAACGCGGGGCCCTTCCGGTGGTCACGGCCAAGCGTATTCCGCGGCTTGTCGCTGTCAACGTCGTTCGTCCTCGCTGCGCTGCGTGCGCTCCGCGTTGACAGCCGCCTGACGCCGCGGCAGAGGCCGCCGGTATCCCGGAAGGCCGGGTGGTCACTGCCAGCGAGTGGGGTTGTATGGCGCCGGATCCCGGACCATGGCGTATGCGATCCGGGCGGCGCGGTGGGCCATCGCGCAGGCGATCACGCCGCCTTTCTTGCCCCGGGCCTTGAGCGAAACCGCGTACATGCGGCTGGATGCGTCGCAGAGCCATAGACCCACGCCCAGGTCCACAAGTGCCCGGCGCAACGCCACGCTGCCTTCCCGGCTGATCGATCCGTCGCGTCGCTTGCCAGCGGACTCGTACTGAGTCGGCGACAGTCCCGATGCCCGGCAGATCTGCGACGGTCCGGGCCAGCGGCGCGGGTCGCCCAGTGCGCGGCTCCGTAGTTGCCGGCCCTGACCACGCCCCAGCCAGGGGTCGTGGTGAGGGGCGCAAACGGGCTCAGCGGCAGCAACCGGGCGTACTCGGCCTCGGCTGCGTGAATCTGTGCGTTCAATGCCGCCAACAGCGCCAGGTCCGCAGCCAGAACCTGCCGGGCCACGGTCGCATCAACCGTGGTAAGCGCATTTCGCGCAGCTTCAACGAGTCGTTCGGCTATCGGCAGGCGCACCACGAGGCCGCGCGCGGCCGCGAACCGGATGAAACGGCTCGTTCCCAGTGCCGCGTGCCGTTTCGGGTCGGCAAATTCCGCCGCGACGAGCCTGCCGACCTTTGTCCCGGGCACGTCGGGCGGGGGCCAGCGTCAAGCCGGGAAAAGCCCGGTCCAGCAGGCCCAGCAACTGGTTCTTGGTCGCTGTCCGGGACCCTGCGGGTCCGGTGGGCGGCCCACGCGGACAGCTCACCGATCACCGCCGCCCGCGCCGTGACCGGATTGCCACGACCGCTCAGCACGAGCTCGGTGATCGCTTCCAGGTCCAAGGCATCGGTCTTGGACCTGGAAGCGTCCCTGGGCCCTGCGCTGTTCGGCCACATGCGCCGGATTAAGCTCCAGCACCTGCCAACCCGCTGGCCACGCCGACGGCTCCAGCGCGGCAGATGGTAGTGCCCGGCAGTGTCGATACCGACTTTGACGGGGGTATCCACCCCGGCCGGGGTGCTCCTAACCAGGGCAAGCACGCCGACAAGACCTCGACCCGTCAGTTCGAAGTCCACAGGACCCAGCAACCGGCGCCTGCCGGCGTCAGTAACCGTCAACGGAACCATCGCTTTGCCCACATCGACGGCCACCACGACAGGAGAATCAACAGCAGCAACGGCATGAAGAGACATCGTCACCACCTCCGCAAGGCGTCAGGAGGATCCCGGCGAACAAACGCCAGATCCCCAGAGAATCTGATACGTCCCGCCCGACATCTCCGGAGGTGTTAGTGAAGGACTAACTCAACTCAGATCAGCGGGTGAGCTTGTAGACGGTGACGCCATCTATTTTCTCGGCTCTGAACGTATTGGCGACCCACTCGTGAATGGCCAGTAGCTCTGCACCGTTGCCTGGAACCTTGAGCTGTTCGGGTTGTTCCACCAGATAGCAGAGTCGTCCCGCCTGGACCCATTCTTTGAATTGGACAAGGGTTGGGCTGGGGTCGATGGCAGCGAACCCCCCAAGGGGCATCACGGGCCGGCCGATCTCCAGCTGGAAGCGAGCCGCGGTCTGCCCGGGATAGGTCGCGGCGGCCCACGTGCACTCCGCGGATGCGTTTCGCAAATACTCCGCGAGAACCGGACTGGGCGTCACGCCGATTGCCAGCCCAGAGGCCCACGCCGGGTCACCTTGCTTGACCCCGTATAGGAAACGGCTAAGCGTGTTGGGACTCCGGGAGAGACCGCCTGATAGCGGATTCGAGCCTTCCTGGGGAGTGGCCAGCGCTATGGTTGAGCAAAACGCGGGTCCGACGAGCAGGCTGCCGATTGCCAGCCAGGCAGCCAATCGGGGCACCCATTTCCAGGGCGCTGGCACGGATAGCAATGCGCCAGCCAGCAAACCAAGGAGGAGCAAGCCAATGCCCAGCAATTGCGGGTAAGCATCGCTCAGTTGCCACATCGCGTGCGAAAAAATACAGCTCGAAACCACGGCCGCGGCGATGCCGATCCGGCTCAGGTGCGACTGCCGGGGCGACGTAAGCAGTTCCGCACCCAAGCCAATACAGAGCGCCAGGGGCGCCACGATCGATGCAGTGTAGTAGGAATGGAAGCTGTTTCCCATGAAACTGAGCATGAGATAGGTGGTGAACATCCAAGCCACTGAAGCGACTGCAAGGATCGACTTGTTCCGGCTATACCTGCCTCGGAGGACTTTGACCACTATGGCGATGCATGCCAGTAATGCTGGAAGTAAGAGCCAGCCAATCTCCTGGCCGTAGTTGGAATTAAACAGGCGAAACAGTCCGGCGTCCGTCTCGATGCTCCGCAGTTCTTGGGGAATGAGTGCAACTGAAGGGTCATCCTTGTGTTGGACGACTCGATTAATTCCGTTGTAACCAACAGTCAGCTCGAACATGCTGTTGGTAGCCGAACCGCCTACATACGGACGGGAGCTAGGGGGAGTGAGGTCGACAGCCAGCGGCCACGCCAAAGATCCGACAGCCAAAACCAGACCCGCCAGAAATAGTGAGGCAACCTTTGTCCGCCAGGCCTTCTGCGCGTAAAAGCAGAACACGAGGCCTATTGCAGGCAATACGAGGAATGCCTGAAGCTGTTTCGTAAGAAACCCCAACGCCAGAATGAAGGCTGCCAGGTACAGAAACCTTGTCCGGCCGGACTCCGTTGCCCGAATCCCTGCATAGAGGGCCGAAAGCATCAGCAACACCATGAGGGGATCGGGATTGTTATAGCGGGCTAGCAGCACGGTGATGGGAGTGCTCGCGAAGACAGCGGCGGAAAGTAGAGCTGCAGACGTGGGCAAATGCCTCCGTGCCAGACGATAGATCAGCAGAGTGCTCGCCATTGTCATCGCGGCCTGGGGAAGCAACAGAGCCCACGTGTTCAATCCAAAGAGCCGAACGGACAAGCCCATGACCCACAGGCTCAAAGGTGGTTTGTCCACGGTTATGGAGTTGCCCCAATCCGAAGATCCGAAGAAAAATGAGACCGGATCATACTGACCAGCCTGTACTGCCGCCGAATAGTAGGCATTGGCCCAGCCGTTTCCAGCTATTCCCCAGACGTAAAGGACTGCCGCCGAAGCCAAGATGCAAGCGAGGGCCCATGGCTCCCACACTGGCCTGCCGCGTGGAGGGGAATCATCGCTCGGTCTGGTGCTGCCGTCAGCGCCTAAGGTCGTAGATTCTGACACCGTCAATGTTCTCCCCTTTGAACGTGGACTGAACCCAATCCGTGATGGCAACAGCATCCTTTCCCAGCGGGATGCCGTCCACTATCGGCTGTTGCCAGATGAAGTATGCGATCCTGCGGTCAGCGACGAGTGCCTTGAACTGATCGAACGCTGGAGCCGGGTCGTTTCCCAGCCACCCCCCAATCGCGATGACCGGACGTTGGGATGCTAGTTGATACTGGGCGGCGTTTTGCGCGGTGTACGTGGCCGCCGCCCATTCAGTGCCTTCGGATTCTCTCAGCAGCGCAGACACATCTGCGGACGGCTCGACGCCGAATCCGAGGTGGCGGGCCAGCGGGGGTTCCCCGCGTCGGGCAGCTTCAAGATGGGCGGACAGGGCCTGAGGGTTATTGGCCACCGGGCCGGAGAGCGGATTTGTGCCCGCATGCGGTTTGGCGAGAGTAATGATGTCGGTTGCCACGGGTGCCATCACAAGTGCCACCGCGACGATGGCGAGAGTCCCCAGTCGCTGGCTCGGACTTCGGGCCAACAGCCACCCCGCCGTCGCAACAACAGTTGCACAGACCACAGCTGGCGGCCAGAATCCCCAATCATCGCTGTACTGGAAGATTCGGAAACCAACGTAGCCTGTCCCGATCAGCAGCACCGCACCGAGCACCCGAGGAATCGCCCTGTTCCTTTGGGTCCACAGAAGGAACAGGCCCAAGGGCACCACGATTGCCATCGGGCCGCCCAGGGAAAAGACATAGTAGGTGTGCGTCATGGTGCCCATGAAGCTCAACACGGCGTAGACGGTGACCAGCCACACGACGCCCACCGTCATCAGGCCGGAGGCGGCCCTGTCCCTGGCCGTCTGCCGCCACAGCACAACCAACGCAAGGGCACAGATCAGTGCGGTAAACAGCAGCCAAGCGCCTTCGGGCGCAAAGTTTGCGTTGAACAGCCGGGCCAGGCCGCCGTCCTGGTTCTCTGATGTGGTCGGGACAGCTTGCCCGGACTGAGGGTCGGCACTGAATCGGAGGAACCTTGCCAGACCGTTATAGTCCAGAGTCAGTTCAAGAACACTGTTCGATGCCGATCCACCCACATAGGGCCTGTTCTCCGGTAGCGTCAGATCCACCAACGCCATCCACCAGCCGCCGCTGATGATCAACACCGAAAGGGCACCCAAGAGCCTCACGAGACGTGACGCCACGGTGCCGGCGCCGAACAGGAGCACCGCCAGCACCAGGGCCGGGATGGGAAGAAATGCCTGGATCTGTTTCGCCATGAATGCTAGGCCGAGGGCGGTCCCTGCCAACAGATACCAGGACCAGCGGTTGTCCTCAAACGTCCTGATAATGAAATAGACGGCGGCCACTGTCAGGAGCCCCATTAGCGGCTCGGGGTTGTTGAACCGCGACATGAGCACCACGACGGGCGTGGTTGCATAAATCAAGCCGCCCAGCAAGGCCGGAGCGGCTGGGTGGCTGCGTCTGATGATCTTGTAGATGAGCCAGGTGGTGGTTAGCCCCATGAGGGCCTGGGGCACCAGGATGGCCCATGAATTGAGCCCGAAGAGCCGTACTGAGAGTGACATGATCCAGATGCTGAGTGGCGGCTTGTCGATGGTGATTAGGTTGCCGGCGTCGAGGGAACCGAAGAAGAAAGCCTTCCAGTCTTGGGACCCGGCCTGCGCCGCTGCCGAGTAGTAGGGATTCGCCCATCCGTTACGGTCGAGGCCCCAAAGGAACGATGCAGCAGTTGCCCCGAGGAGGACTACCAGCCCGATCCGTTCCCAAGGTAAAGGCATTGTCCGCCTGTGCCTGCTTTGAGGAGCAGTCGACCGGCTCGCCTCGGTGACGCTCAACGGACGGATCCGGCGGTCCGCAGTGCCAGGACGGCGGATCGTTCGTCCCAGTGACGGACCCGGAAGACCCAGATCCGGAGAAGTACGAACCGCATCAAAGTTGCAAAGACGTTGGCCGCTGTCAGGGTGAGCAGCTCCATGCTGGCCGTGGCGTCCACGTTCACTGAGTGAAGCACCCAAAGAGACGATGAAGTAATGCCCCAGGCCAGCAGAAAAACGATCAGACCTTGGAATTGCTGGGTAAACAGTTTCTCTGGTCCGCTGATGCCAAACGTGAACCTGCGGTTGGCCGCGGTGTTGCCGACAGCCGTCAGGAGCAGGGACAGGAAATTGGCCTGCTGTGCACCGAAAGGACCCTGGAGAACCAGGTAGAGCAGCGCAAATGCCAGCGTTGAAACAGCACCCACAAGGCCAAAGCGAACCACCTGGCCAAAAAAGCTTGGCCGACCGGGCGGTGCGATCGGGCGCCGGCCCAGCTCCGCGTAGATGGCCTGGACCGGAATCGACCCTTTGACCAGGGAACCGGCCACACGGACCATGCCTCGTATGTCGTCCAACGCGGTTTGCCTGATGTCGACGCGGCTGTCCGGGTCATCCACCCAGTCCACGGGAATCTCGTGGATGCGCAGGCCGGACCGTTCCGCAATTATCAGCAGTTCGGTGTCAAAGAACCAGCCGTTGTCTTCCACGTGCGGAAGCAGCCGCTGGGCAACGTCCGCGCGAATTGCCTTGAATCCGCACTGGGCATCGGAAAAGCGCACCTGCATTGTCCGGCGAAGCAAAAAGTTGTAGGACCTGGAAATGAATTCGCGCTTCGGTCCTCGGCTCACCCGTGAACTTTGTCCGAGCCTCGTTCCGATGGAAATATCCGAGTGCCCTGAAAGGAGGGGCGCCACCAGCGGCGGCAGCGCGGCCAGGTCGGTGGAAAGATCGACGTCCAGGTAGGCGAGGACTTTTGCCTCTGAAGCACCCCACGCATCACGGAGAGCGTATCCTCGTCCCTTGACTTCAAGGCGGCGATAATCCACATTCGGTAATTGCTCGCTGAGTCGAGCTGCAATTACAGGAGTTCTGTCAGTGCTTGCATTGTCCGCAATGGTTATTTTCCATGTCGAAGGCATTTCAAGCGTCAAGTATTCGGCGAGCCTTATGATGCTGTTCTCGAGTACCGCTTCCTCATTGAAGACCGGTACTACAATTTCGAGCGCCAAGCCCCCATTGCTAGGTGTCATGCATCGAATAGTAGAAGCGGCTCAAGATCGATAGCGAGGCTTTTACGCAAAGAGAGGTACCGCCGAAAAAAACCAAGTAGTCCACGTGATCGTCTCGGTGCAGAGGTAGGTAGCCGGGGCCGTGAGAACAGGTAGCCAGGTCCGTAAGGAAGCGACGTCGCCAGTCCTCCCTACCCGCATCGTCTAAACTTGACCCGATGTCTACATTATTTGGAACAGACGGTGTCCGTGGCCTGGCGAACGGCCTCCTGACTGCCGAGCTCGCATTGCAGCTGGCCCAGGCCGCCGCCGTCGTGCTTGGCCATGAACGCACCAGCGACGGTGCACGGCCGCGGGCCGTGGTGGCGAGGGACCCCCGCGCCAGCGGCGAGTTCATCGCCGCCGCCGTGGAAGCGGGGCTTTCCAGCTCCGGCATTGACGTCTACGACGCCGGTGTTCTCCCCACCCCCGCGGCGGCCTACCTCGTGGCCGACCTGAATGCCGACTTTGGCGTGATGATCTCCGCGTCCCACAATCCGGCACCGGACAACGGGATCAAGTTCTTTGCCCGCGGCGGCCAGAAGCTCCCTGACGAGGTTGAGAACGCCATCGAGGAACAGATGGGCAAGGAGCCCTTCCGGCCCGTGGGCGGCGAAGTAGGCCGCATCCAGCGGTTCTCCGACGCCGAGGACCGCTACATCGTCCACCTCCTGGGAACCCTTCCGCACAACCTGCACGGCCTGAAGGTTGTCCTCGACTGCGCGCACGGCGCGGCCAGCGGCTGTTCCCCGCAGGTCTTCAAAGACGCCGGCGCCGATGTTGTGGTGATCGGTGCGGAGCCGGACGGCCTCAACATCAACGAAGGCGTGGGTTCCACGCACCTCGGCCCCCTGAAAGCTGCCGTAGTTGCCCACGGCGCGGACCTCGGAATTGCGCACGACGGCGACGCCGACCGCTGCCTCGCCGTGGACCACGAAGGCAATGAGGTGGATGGGGACCAGATCATGGCCATCATCGCCGTCGCACTCAAGGACGCCGGCAAGCTCACGGACAACGTCCTCGTGGCCACCGTGATGAGCAACCTCGGCCTCAAGATCGCCCTCCGCAAAGCCGGCATCGCCATCCGCGAAACGGGCGTTGGCGACCGCTACGTCCTCGAGGAAATGCGCGCCGGTGGCTTCAACCTCGGCGGAGAACAGTCCGGCCACGTGATCCTCGCCGACTACGCCACCACGGGCGACGGCGTCCTGACCGGCCTGCAGCTTGCGGCGCAGGTTGCCCTCACCGGCCGCCCGCTCAAGGAGCTCGCGACGATCATGACCAAGCTCCCGCAGGTCCTCATCAACGTGAAGGGCGTGGACCGGTCCCGCGTCAGCGGCGACAAGGCCCTTGCAGCCGCTGTGAAGCTTGCCGAGGAGGAACTCGGCGACACCGGACGCGTGCTCCTGCGCCCGTCGGGCACCGAGCCGGTTGTGCGCGTCATGGTGGAGGCCGGCGATCAGCACACGGCCCAGGTCATCGCCGAGCGCCTGGCACAGGTGGTTAAGACGGAGCTGGCCTTGGAGCGCGTGCCGACTGAGCTGGTTCCCTAGGAAAGCTCCGTTCCGGAACCCAACTCAGGGGTTCAAGCAGTCAGCAAAAAGCGGTCCGCCTTCCTCGGGAGGCGGACCGCTTTGTTCGTCCCGGCGGCTACCTGGCGGTCTGGTTGCGCAGTTCGTCCCGGATTTCCTTGAGCAGAGCGATCTGCGGGTCTTCGGCGGCTTCCTTCTTCACTTCCTGGCCAATGCCCAGCTTGCGGTTCCGGTGCTCGATCAGCCGGTTCATCGGCGTGATGATGACGAAGTAAATCGCGGAGGCGACCAACAGGAAGTTGACCACTGCCGTCAGCAGGACGCCGATCCGGACGTCGCCGAAGGCCAGGAAATCGTCGAAGTTTGGCTGTCCCACCAGCAACGAAATCAACGGCATCATGACGCTCTTGACCAACGCGTCCACCACCGAGCTGAATGCCGCGCCGATGACGACTGCCACAGCCAGGTCAATGACATTGCCTTTGAGAATGAACTTCTTGAATCCAGTAAGCATGGCACCAAAACTACCGCATCGCCCCGGCACCCGAACCGGCCGTCAGGGGTAGCCCGGCGCGGCCTTCAGCCCGAAATACTCTTCCAGCGTGCCGATGCCGCGCTTCTTCATGTCCGTGGCCGCCTCGGTCCCGATGTAGCGCAGGTGCCAGGACTCGTAGTAGTAACCGGTGATGGAATGCAGCATCCATGGGTACCGCACGACGAAGCCGAAATGGTGGGCATTGGCTTTGGCCCACACCGCGGCCGGCTGCTCGGCAAAGCATGGCTGGAAGCTGCACGCGCCTCCGCCGTCGCCGATGTCGAACGCCCAGCCCGTCTGGTGCTCGGAATAGCCCGGCCGCGCGGAGGCGGTGTCCGCGGCGGCCCGTCCCCGGGCACTGACATAGCCGTTGTACGTGGCGGTCTGCGTGGCATAGGAGCGGTATCCGCTTGCCAGCGTCATGGTCACGCCCGCCGCCGCTGCTGCCGCGAACATCCGTTCTGCGGCAGCCGCCGTCGTGCGGTTCAGCAGTGCTGCCTCGCCGGAAACGGCAAGCGCGACGCGCGGCTGGACCAGATCCGCCGGGACGTAGTTGGCCGGCTTCAGCGGGCGGTGCTTGTTGACCACCAGCCAGGGGCTGGCGGGGTTGGTCAGTGAGTACTGCTTAGAAAGCCTGGAAGCGGCCGACGGCGGCGCTGGCGCTGCCGTCGCCGGGGAGGTTGCCGGGGGCGCGGACGCCGCCCCCGTGGGGGACGCGGACGCCGAGGCTGACGGCGGACCTGACGCGGCGCGCGCGGAGCCGGAGGTGGAAGCCGGGGCCGTGCCGGCTGGCGCGGAGGATGCCGGGCTGGGGCCCTCCGGGGTGCACGCGGCCAGGGCGGACAGCCCGGCGCCGGCGACCAGCAGCCTCGCGACGGACCGGCGGCTGGGCGGCGGCTGTGGGGGCGCCTCTGCGGAGCAGTCGTGGCACACGTGTGCTAGACCTTCCTCAGCAGCATCCTGCGGATGGAATGATCTGCATCCTTGGTGAGAACCAGCTGGGCCCGTCCCCTCGTGGGCAGCACGTTCTCTTCCAGGTTCGGTTCGTTGATCCGCTTCCAGATGTCGCGGGCCGTGACTTCGGCCTCGTCGTCGGAGAGCGTCGCGTAGCGGTGGAAATATGACTCCGGTTGCGCGAAGGCGGTGGAGCGGAGCTTCCGGAAGCGGTCCACGTACCACTCCTCGATGTAGGAGGTCTTGGCGTCCACGTAGATGGAGAAGTCAAAGAAGTCGCTCACCGCCAGTCCCTGGCGGCCGTCGTGCCGGGGCCGCGCGGGGGCCAGGACGTTCAGCCCCTCGACGATCAGGACGTCCGGGCGGCGGACCACCACTTCCTTGCCGGGGACGATGTCATATGTGACGTGCGAGTACCACGGGGCGCGGACTTCCTCGGCGCCGCCCTTGATCTCGCTTACAAAACGCAGCAGCGCCCGCCGGTCGTAGGATTCCGGGAAGCCTTTGCGTTCGAGCAGCTGGCGGCGCTTGAGTTCAGCCAGCGGGTACAGGAAACCGTCGGTGGTGATCAGTTCAACGTTGGGGGTGCCTGGCCAGCGCCGGAGCATCTCGCGGAGCACACGGGCAATGGTGGACTTGCCCACGGCGACCGAACCCGCCACGCCGATGACGAACGGCGTGCGCTGGGTCTGTTCGCCCAGGAACGTGGTGGTGGCCGAGTGAAGCTGGTGTGATGCCTCCACGTATAGGTGCAGCAGGCGGGACAGAGGCAGGTAGACCTCCCGGACCTCCTTCAAGTCCAAGGGGTCACCGAGCCCACGAAGGCGCAGCACATCCTCTTCATTAAGGGGCTGTTCCATCTGGGCTGCGAGCCGGGACCAGGTTTGCCTGTCCAGCTCTACGAACGGCGAGACACCCTCCCCGTTCGCTTCATTGCGTTGCGAAGTCACCTTAGAGATTCTGCCCCTCGCAAGGCTGAGAGCGAAATGCAGGCCGGAAGCAAAGTGCCTGATGACGGGCGGGTTCGCGGGCCGCCGCGGCCTTTAAGGGCCCGGCGCGGGCTTCGCAGAGCGCCGTTGGAGCGTGTACGTCCGACGTCCCTTCTCCTCAAAGCCGGTTAGGCTTATACCCATGTGTGGAATCGTGGGTTATGTAGGGCGTACGTCGGGCCGGGCTGATGCCGGGCACACTGCGCTGGATGTTGTTCTTGAGGGTCTGCGCCGCCTGGAGTACCGGGGCTATGACTCGGCGGGTGTCGCGGTCGTGGCGGACGGGGAGATTTTCTCGCGGAAGAAGTCCGGGAAGCTGAGCAATCTGCTCGCTGAGCTGGAGGCGAGGCCGTTGCCGGAGTCGATGACCGGGATCGGTCACACGCGCTGGGCCACGCACGGCGGTCCCACGGATCAGAACGCGCACCCGCACCTGTCTGACGGCGGGAAGCTGGCGCTGATCCATAACGGCATCATTGAAAACTTCGCGGAGCTCAAGCTTGAGCTGGTGGCCAAGGGCGTGGAGTTCGCCTCCGAGACCGACACCGAGGTCGCCGCGGCGCTGCTGGGCGACATTTTCCGGAACAAGCTCGGCGGTGACGTGTCCGACGGCGGCCTGACCCGGGCGATGGAGCTGGCCTGCCAGCGGCTCGACGGCGCGTTCACGCTGCTCGCGGTGCACGCGGACCAGCCCGACGTCGTGGTGGCGGCCCGCCGGAACTCACCGCTGGTGGTGGGCCTGGGCGAGGGCGAGAACTTCCTGGGCTCGGATGTGTCCGGGTTCATCGACTACACCCGCCGCGCGGTGGAGCTGGGCCAGGACCAGATCGTGACGATTACCGCGGATTCGGTGGCGATCACCGATTTCTTCGGCGCTCCCGCGGAGGGCAAGGAATACCACGTGGACTGGGACCCGGAATCGGCGGAGAAGGGCGGCTTCCCGTCCTTCATGGAGAAGGAAATCCATGACCAGCCCGACGCCGTGGCCCAGACCCTGCTGGGCCGGTCGGATATCCACGGGAAGCTGACCCTGGATGAGCTGCGGATCGACCCGGCGCTGCTCAAGAGCGTGGACAAGATCATCGTCCTGGCCTGCGGCACGTCCGCGTACGCCGGGCAGGTCGCGAAGTACGCGATCGAGCACTGGTGCCGGATCCCCACCGAGGTGGAGCTGTCCCACGAGTTCCGCTACCGCGACCCGATCGTGGACGCGAACACCCTGATCGTGTCGATCTCCCAGTCCGGAGAGACCATGGACACGCTGATGGCGGTCCGCTACGCGAAGGAACAGGGCGCCAAGACGGTGTCCATCTGCAACACCAACGGTTCCACGATCCCGCGGGAGTCCGACGCCGTGCTGTACACGCACGCCGGTCCGGAGATCGCGGTGGCGTCCACGAAGGCGTTCCTGGCCCAGATCACGGCCGCGTACCTGCTGGGCCTGTACCTGGCGCAGCTGCGCGGGAACAAGTTCCAGGGCGAGATCAAGGACATCCTGGCGGACCTGGCCAAGATCCCGGCCAAGATCCAGCGGATCCTGGACAACGAGGGCCAGATCAAGGAGCTGGGCCGGGCCATGGCGGACGCGAAGTCCGTGCTGTTCCTGGGCCGGCACGTCGGGTTCCCGGTGGCCATGGAAGGGGCGCTGAAGCTCAAGGAGCTGGCGTACATCCACGCCGAGGGCTTCGCCGCCGGCGAGCTCAAGCACGGCCCGATCGCGCTGATCGAGGAAGGCCAGCCGGTGTTCGTTGTAGTCCCGTCCCCGCGCGGACGCGACTCGCTGCACTCCAAGGTCGTCTCGAACATCCAGGAAGTCCGGGCCCGCGGCGCGAAGACCATCGTGATCGCCGAGGAAGGCGACGAGGCCGTGAAGGCCTACGCCGAGCACGTCTTCTACATCCCGGAGACCCCCACCCTCCTGGCGCCCCTGCTGGCCACCGTGCCGCTGCAGATCTTCGCCCTCGCACTCGCCACGGCCAAGGGATACGACGTGGACCAGCCACGCAACCTGGCCAAGAGCGTCACAGTAGAGTAAGCCCATGATTGTTGGCATTGGCGTAGACGTTGTGGACATTGAGCGCTTCGGCAGGCAGCTGGAGCGAACCCCCGGGCTGCGCGACCGGCTGTTCGTCCCGGCCGAGCGCGAACTGAACACCCGCTCCCTGGCCGCGCGGTTTGCCGCCAAGGAGGCGGTTGCCAAGGTTCTTGGCGCCCCCGCCGGCATGAACTGGCAGGACTGCTGGATCGGACTGGACCAGAACGGCCCCACCATTCAGGTCAAGGGGACGGTGCTGGCCGTGGCCGAGGCCAAAGGCGTCAAACGCTGGCACCTGTCCATGAGCCACGACGGCGGCATCGCCACCGCCACCGTCCTGGCCGAGGGCTGATACCGAACGGACTGCACTGAATGATCAGCGCCTATACCGGAACCCAGATACGCGAAGCTGAAAAGCCTCTACTGGATTCAGGTATGGGCGCTGTTCTCATGCAGCGGGCGGCCCATGGCCTCGCCAACGCAGTCATCGCGGAGCTGCGCTCCCGCGGCCGGCGCCTCTACGGCTCCAGCGTCGCGGTCCTTGCCGGCAAGGGGAACAACGGCGGGGACGGCCTCTTCGCGGCCGCGCACCTCGCCGGACGGGGCATGCGTACGACGGCGGTCCTCGCCTCGGGCGGCGCCCACCCCGACGCACTCGCGGCCTTTGAACGGGCCGGCGGCCGCGTGCGCACCCTGACCGAGGCGAACGCCGGTGAGCTGGCCGCGCTGGCCGGGAGGGCCGACGTCGTCATTGATGCCCTGCTGGGAACCGGCGCGCAGGGCGGGCTCCGCGGAGCCGCCGCCGAACTCGTTGCCGGTCTTGCCCGCGGGAATCGCGGCCTCGTGGTGGCCTGCGATGTTCCGAGCGGCGTGAACTCCGATACGGGCGAGGCATCGGACCCGGTGCTCCCGGCCGATCTCACTGTCACGTTTGGCGGCGCCAAGGCCGGCCTGCTGGCAGACCCGGGCGCCGACTTCGCCGGACGGGTCCACATTGTCCCGATCGGGATCGAGGAAGGGCTTCCCTGGCCGGCGCTGCGGCGGCTGGAAGCTTCGGACCTCGCCACCCTCCTGCCCAAACCCGGGCGCCGCTCGCACAAGTATTCCCGCGGCGTCCTCGGCATCGTGGCGGGATCCCCGGAGTACCCCGGCGCCGCCGTGCTCGCCTGCCGCGGTGCATTGGCCGCGGGCGTGGGCATGGTGCGCTACCTCGGGCCGCCCGACGTTGCCGACCTCATCCGGCAGAGCTGTCCCGAAGTGGTGTGCAGCTCGGGGACGGTGGCCGAGACGCACGTGCAGGCGTGGCTCGTGGGCTCCGGCATGGACGGCTCGGACGGCGACCAGATGCAGCGGGTCCGCGACGCCGCGGATTCAGGCCTGCCCACCGTGGCAGACGCCGGCGCGCTGCCCGTGCTGCCGGATGTGCTGGCCCCGCAGGTCATCCTGACCCCGCATGCCGGCGAGCTCGCAACACTGCTGACGCGCCTCGGAGCCGGCCTGGACCGCGCCGCGGTGGAGGCGTCCACCCTCGCGGCGGCCCGGCAGGCCGCGGGCCTCACGGAGGCCACCGTGCTGCTCAAGGGCGCCACCACCTTGGTGGCATCGCCCTACCAGGACTTCTACAGCCAGGCTGAAGGCACGCCCTGGCTGGCCACCGCCGGCAGCGGCGACGTGCTGGCCGGCGTCATCGGCGCGCTGCTCGCCCAGGTGGGGTCCGACGTCGCGCGTTTCGGTGCGGCGGGCATCGACCCGGACGAGCGGTGGGCGGCCATTGCCGCCATGGCGGCGAGCCTTCATGCCCGCGCCGGAGCCGCAGCGTCGGGCGGCGCGCCGCTGACCGCGGGGCGGATTGCGGACGCGATACCCGGAATCTGGGATAAAGTCAGCATGCTTAGTAATCAGCGGCTGGAAAATCGTAATAGTCACACCCACCCGCTACGGTAAGACCAAGTTCCTCGCGGGTGGTGTAGGAGTGCCTGCCGGACTATCTGTTGGACAACGTAATAGGAGCACGAATGGAAATCTGGCCCGGATCGGCGTACCCCCTTGGCGCCACCTTCGACGGAACCGGAACCAATTTCGCATTGTTCAGCGAAAGGGCAGACAAAATTGAACTGTGCCTCTTCGAGGAGGACGGCACCGAAACCAGGGTCCCCGTAGAGGAAGTGGACGGGTACGTGTGGCACTGCTACCTGCCGCAGGTCCAGCCCGGCCAGAAGTACGGCTACCGCGTGCACGGACCCTACGACCCCGACTCCGGCAACCGCTTCAACCCGAACAAGCTCCTCCTGGACCCGTACGCCAAGGCAGTGCACGGCCAGATTGACTGGGATCCCGCCCTGTTCTCCTACAACATGGGCGACCCCGACTCCCGCAATGACAAAGACTCCGCGCCCCACATGATGATGGGCGTGGTCATCAACCCGTTCTTCGACTGGGACGGCGACCACCTCCCGCGGATCCCGTACCACCAGTCGGTGATCTACGAAGCCCACGTCAAGGGCCTGACGCAGCTCCACCCCGAGATCCCCGAGGAACAGCGCGGCACGTACGCCGGCGTTGCCCACCCCGCGGTCATCTCCCACCTGCAGAAGCTCGGCGTCACCGCGATCGAGCTCATGCCGGTGCACCAGTTCGTCAACGACGGCATCCTGGAGGACAAGGGGCTGAACAACTACTGGGGCTACAACACCATCGGGTTCTTCGCCCCGCACAACAGCTACAGCTCCACCGGCGACACCGGCCAGCAGGTCCAGGACTTCAAGGCCATGGTCCGCTCGCTGCACCGCGCCGGCATAGAGGTCATCCTTGACGTGGTCTACAACCACACGGCGGAGGGTAACCACCTCGGGCCCACGCTGTCCTTCAAGGGCATCGACAACGCCGCCTACTACCGGCTCATGGAGGGCGATGAGAAGCACTACATGGACTACACCGGCACCGGCAACTCGCTGAACGTCCGCCAGCCGCACTCCCTGCAGCTGCTCATGGACTCCCTGCGCTACTGGGTCACCGAGATGCACGTGGACGGGTTCCGCTTTGACCTCGCCTCCACGCTGGCCCGCGAGTTCTATGACGTCGACAAGCTGTCCACCTTCTTCGAGCTTATCCAGCAGGACCCGGTGGTCTCCCAGGTCAAGCTGATCGCCGAGCCGTGGGACGTCGGCCCCGGCGGCTACCAGGTGGGCAACTTCCCGCCGCAGTGGACCGAATGGAACGGCAAATACCGCGACACAGTCCGCGACTTCTGGCGGGGCGAACCGGCCACGCTGGGCGAATTCGCCTCCAGGATTACCGGCTCCGCCGACCTCTATGAGCACTCCGGGCGCCGTCCGGTGGCGTCGATCAACTTCGTCACGGCCCATGACGGCTTCACACTGGCGGACCTGGTCTCCTATAACGAGAAGCACAACGAGGCCAACGGCGAAGGCAACAACGACGGCGAATCGCATAACCGATCCTGGAACTGCGGCGCCGAAGGGCCCACCGACGATCCCAAGGTCCTGGGTCTCCGCGCCCGCCAGCAGCGCAACTTCATCGCCTCGCTGCTGCTGTCCCAGGGTGTCCCCATGCTGCTGCACGGCGACGAACTGGGCCGCACCCAGCAGGGCAACAACAACGGCTACTGCCAGGACTCCGAACTGACCTGGATCAACTGGGACAATGTGGACCAGCCGCTCGTGGAGTTTACCGCCGCCGTCAACGCGCTCAGACACAAGCACCCAACGTTCCGCCGCAGCAAATTCTTCGACGGCAGGCCGGTGCTCCGTGGCGAAGGGGAGAGACTTCCGGACATCGAATGGCTGGACGTCGACGCCTCCACCATGACGCCGGCAGACTGGGACAGCGGCCTGGGTCGGTCCGTGGGCGTATTCCTCAACGGTGACGGCATCCAGGGCAAGGACAACCGCGGGCGCCGGATCACAGACGTCAACTTCGTCCTGTACTTCAATGCGGACGACGACGAAGTTAAGTTCACGCTGCCATCCGACGAACACGCCCCCGCATGGGACATCATCATCGACACCGCGGGCCACCACGCGGATACGGAACCGGTTGCGGCCGGCGGTGTCCTACCGGTGGCCGCCAAATCGCTGGTGGTACTGCGTGCGTACAGCGCACCGGAAGTGGAGCCCGACCACTCGGTGGCAGCCTCGCTTGCAGCGTTGTCGCAGACGGCGGCGACCGAAACCGCGGCGCCCACGATAACCGCGGTTCCGGAGCCGAAGAAGACCAAGACGGCCGCGGCGCAGCCCGAAGAGAAGGCCGCGGCGCAGCCGGAGGAGAAGGCGCCCGAAGAGAAGGCCGCGGCGAAGCCCGAAGGGAAGGCAGCGGCGAAGCCCGAAGGGAAGGCAGCGGCCAAGACCGCGGGCAGGCGGCGGCCAGGCAAGCAGGGCGGGACGGGCTCATGAGGACACCCGCCTCGACGTACCGGCTGCAGATCAGGCGGGGATTCACGCTGTTTGACGCCGCCGAGACCGTGCCCTACCTGAAGTCGCTCGGGGCGGACTGGATCTACCTTTCGCCCATCCTGAAGGCAGAGAGCGGCTCCGACCACGGCTATGACGTCACCGATCCCTCCGTGGTGGACCCGGAGCGCGGCGGCCCGGAAGGGCTGGCGGCTGTCTCCAGGGCCGCCCGCGCTGCGGGCATGGGCGTGCTGATCGACATCGTGCCGAACCACGTGGGTGTGGCGTCGCCGCCGCAGAACCCGTGGTGGTGGTCGCTGCTCAAGGAAGGGCGCGGCTCCCGCTACGCCGAGGCGTTCGACGTCGACTGGGACCTTGCCGGCGGCCGCATCCGGATCCCTGTCCTGGGTAGCGACGACGATCTGGACGAGCTCGAGATCAAGGACGGCGAGCTGCGGTACTACGACCACCGCTTCCCGCTGGCCGAGGGCAGCTACCGGGACGGCGACTCCCCGCGGGACGTCCACGGCCGGCAGCATTACGAACTTGTGGGCTGGCGGCGCGCCGACAACGAGCTGAACTACCGCCGGTTCTTCGCGGTGAACACGCTCGCCGGCATCCGGGTGGAGGTGCCCTCGGTCTTCGATGAAGCGCACCAGGAAGTGGTGCGCTGGTTCCGCGAGGGGCTGGCCGAAGGGCTGCGGATCGACCACCCGGACGGCCTGGCCGATCCCGAGGGGTACCTGAAACGGCTCCGCGGCGCCACCGACGGCGCGTACCTGCTCATCGAAAAGATCCTCGAACCGGGCGAGCAGCTGCCGGCGAGCTTCGAGTGTGAAGGCACCACCGGCTATGACGCCCTCGCGGACGTCGACAGGGTCTTCGTGGACCCGCGGGGTCAGGAGCTGCTGGACCGTCTGGACGCACGGCTGCGCGGCGGCGAGCCGGCCGACTACGAGGACATGATCCGGGGGACCAAGCGCCGGATCACCGACGGCATCCTGCACTCTGAAATCCTGCGCCTGGCCAGGCTCGTGCCTGAGCGGGCCGGGATTTCCCGTGATGCGGCCGCGGACGCGATCGCGGAGATCATCGCGGCGTTCCCCGTGTACCGAAGCTACCTTCCGGAGGGCGCGGAGATCCTGAAGGAAGCCTGCGAGCTCGCCGTGCGCAGGCGTCCCGAGCTGGACCAGGCCGTCCACCTCCTGCAGCCCCTGCTGATGGACACCGACCTCGAGATCTCCCGCAGGTTCCAGCAGACGTCGGGCATGGTCATGGCCAAAGGCGTGGAGGACACCGCGTTCTTCCGCTACAACCGGCTGGGTACGCTCACCGAGGTGGGCGCCGACCCCACCGAGTTTTCGCTGGAGCCGGCGGAGTTCCACGCCCGGATGGCCCGCCGGCAGGCCGAACTCCCGCTATCCATGACCACTTTGGGCACGCACGACACCAAGCGCAGCGAGGACACCCGTGCCCGGATCTCGGTCATCGCCGAAGCCGCGCCGGAATGGGAAAAGGCCTTGGACAGGCTGAATGCCCACGCTCCGCTGCCGGACGGTCCGCTGTCCACCCTGCTCTGGCAGGCCATCGCCGGGGCATGGCCGGCCAGCCGGAAACGCCTTCAGTCATACGCCCTGAAAGCGGCGCGCGAAGCCGGGAACTCGACCAGCTGGACCGATCCGGATCCGGCATTCGAGGAGGCCCTCGCCGCCGTCGTCGACTCCGCCTTCGATAATCCGGAGGTACGTGCGGAAGTTGAGGCCCTGGTGGGGCTCCTGGCGCCGCACGGTGCGTCGAACTCGCTTTCGGCAAAGCTTGTCCAGCTGACCATGCCTGGAGTCCCGGACGTGTACCAGGGCACCGAGTTCTGGGACAGGTCGCTGACCGATCCGGACAACCGGCGCCCCTTCAGATTCGATGAGCGGATACGGGCCTTGGAGCACCTGGACGCCGGCCACCGGCCGGACTCCTTCCAGGACGAGGCGGCCAAGCTGCTGGTCACCTCGAGGGCGCTCCGGCTGCGCCGGGACCGGCCGGAGCTCTTCACCGGCTACCGCCCTGTGCAGGCCAGCGGCCCCGCTGCCGGGCACGTGGTGGCGTTCGACCGCGGCGCCGGGGGAGTGCTGACGCTTGCCACACGGCTTCCCTACGGGCTGGAGCAGTCGGGCGGCTGGCGGGAAACCGCCGTCGAACTGGAGACCGCCATGACGGACGAACTGACCGGCACCACCTTCGGACCGGGGCCGGCGGCGCTGTCAGAGGTCTTCCGGGCCTATCCGGTGGCTTTGTTGGTCCCCGCGACAGGAGGCAAGTCATGACGCAGCCCAACGATGCGGCCAGGCCGGTGCAGGGAGCGGGGCGCTTCGATGTCTGGGCGCCCGAGCCAGGCGCCGTGACTCTGCTGGCCGGCGGCGAGCGGTACGAGATGGGCCGCCGTCCCGGCAACGCGCCGGCGGACGAAGGCTGGTGGACGGCCGCGGACGCACCGGCCGGCGCCGACGTGGATTACGGATACCTGCTCGACGGCGACGAAATCCCGCTGCCGGACCCCCGGACCCGCCGGCAGCCCGAAGGCGTCCATGCCCTGTCCCGGACCTTCGACCCCGGCGCCCACCGCTGGCAGGACGCGGAGTGGCAGGGCAAGGAGCTCCAGGGCGCCGTCATTTACGAACTCCACATCGGAACGTTCACGCCCGAAGGGACGCTGGACGCCGCGGCAGGCAAGCTGGACTACCTCGCCGGCCTGGGCATCGACTTCATTGAGCTGCTGCCGGTGAATGCCTTCAACGGCACGCACAACTGGGGCTATGACGGCGTCCAGTGGTTCGCCGTGCATGAAGGCTACGGCGGCCCGGCGGCGTATCAGCGGTTCGTGGACGCTGCCCACGCGGCCGGCCTTGGCGTCATACAGGACGTGGTCTACAACCACCTCGGGCCGAGCGGGAACTACCTCCCCAGGTACGGCCCGTACCTCAAGTACGGCGAAGGCAACACGTGGGGCGACTCCGTCAATTTGGACGGGCCGGGGTCCGACCACGTCCGCCAGTACATCCTGGACAACGTGGCCATGTGGCTGCGCGACTATCGGGTGGACGGACTCCGCCTGGACGCGGTGCACGCCCTGAAGGATGAGCGGGCCGTTCACATCCTGGAGGAGTTCGGCGCGCTGGCGGACGCCCTGTCGTCCGAGGCGGGCCGCCCGCTGACGCTCATCGCGGAGTCCGACCTCAACAATCCGCGGCTGCTGTATCCCCGGGATGTCAACGGCTACGGACTGGCAGGCCAGTGGAGCGACGACTTCCACCATGCCGTCCACGTCAACGTCAGCGGCGAAACCACCGGCTACTACAGTGACTTCGACTCGCTCGGGGCACTCGCCAAGGTGCTGCGTGACGGGTTCTTCCACGACGGCAGCTACTCCAGCTTCCGCGGCCGCCACCACGGCCGGCCGATCAATTTCAGCGCCGTCCATCCGGCCGCGCTGGTGGTCTGCTCACAGAACCATGACCAGATCGGGAACAGGGCCACCGGGGACCGGCTGTCCCAGTCACTGCCGTACGGCAGCCTGGCCCTGGCCGCCGTGCTGACCCTGACCGGCCCGTTCACGCCCATGCTGTTCATGGGGGAGGAGTACGGGGCCACCACCCCGTGGCAGTTCTTCACCTCGCATCCGGAGCCCGAGCTGGGCAAGGCCACCGCCGAGGGCAGGATCAGGGAGTTCGAGCGCATGGGGTGGGATCCCGCCGTCGTGCCCGATCCGCAGGATCCGGAGACCTTCACCCGCTCCAAACTGGACTGGGCGGAAGCGTCCGCCGGCCACCACGCCCGCCTCCTGGAGCTGTACCGCTCGCTGATTGCGCTGCGGCGGTCAACTCCGGAACTCGCGGGCCTGGGCTTTGCGGACACCGCCGTCGAGTTCGACGACGACGCCCGCTGGCTCCGGTACCGGCGCGGCGGCGTGCAGGTTGTGCTGAACTTCGCAGACCGTCCCGTCAGCCTGGACCGTCCGGGCACCACGCTGCTGCTCGCCACCGACGACGCCGTACGGACGGACGGCGTCCAGGTGGAGCTGCCGCCGCTGAGCGCCGCCGTCCTCCGCGACTGAGCGCCTTCGCGACTGAGCGGGCGGGGCGGGCGTCCTTCCGGTGACCGGATGCTGGACGCCCGCCCCGCAGCTCCGCAGGCGCTGGCAGGATGGAACGCATGACTTTTCTGGCTGCGGATAACCGCTACGAAACCATGCCATACCGCCGAGTCGGACGCAGCGGGCTGAAGCTTCCGGCCATCTCGCTGGGCCTCTGGCACAACTTCGGCGACGACAAGCGATTTGATGAGCAGCGTGCCATCCTGCGCCGCGCGTTCGACCTCGGCGTCAACCATTTCGACCTCGCCAACAACTACGGGCCGCCGGACGGCTCGGCCGAGACCAACTTCGGCCGGCACCTGCAGGACGACTTCAAGCCGTACCGCGACGAGCTGGTCATCTCCACCAAGGCCGGCTACTACATGTGGCCCGGACCGTACGGCGAGTGGGGCTCGCGCAAGTACCTGCTCTCCAGCCTGGACCAGTCGCTCCAGCGCATGGGCCTGGACTACGTGGACATCTTCTACAGCCACCGGCCGGACCCCGAGACGCCGCTCGAGGAAACCATGGGCGCACTGGACCACGCCGTGCGTTCCGGCAAGGCCCTGTACGCCGGCATCTCCTCCTACACGCCGGAGCAGACCATCGAGGCGGCCCGGATCCTGAAGGAACTCGGCACTCCGCTGCTCATCCACCAGCCCAGCTACTCCATGCTGAACCGCTGGACCGAGAACGGCTCGCCCAACCTCTACGAGGCGCTGGACCAGGTGGGCGCAGGCTCCATCGCGTTCTCCCCGCTGGCGCAGGGCATGCTCACGGACCGCTACCTCAGCGGCGTCCCGGCCGATTCCCGTGCGGCCAAGGAGCGGTTCCTCTCCGAATCCGCCCTGACCGAGGACAAGCTGGACCGGGTCCGCGGGCTGAACAAGATCGCCGCCGGCCGAGGCCAGTCACTGGCACAGATGGCCATCGCCTGGATCCTCCGGGACCAGCCCAAGGGCTCACCCGTCGCGTCGGCCCTGGTTGGCGCGTCCAGCGTGAAGCAGCTCGAAGACACCCTCCAGGCCATCAACAACCTGGAGTTCAGCTCCGACGAGCTGACCGCGATTGACGAGTTCGCCGTCGAATCGGACATCAACCTGTGGGCGCAGAGCCGGCACGGCGCCTGAGCCGGGCGGCATCGTAATGAACTGCGCCGGAGCATGCGGGAACAAAGCGGGCTCCGGCGCAGTTAGTTAGACTGTTAGGGCGCCGCGTGGCGCTGTGTCCGTCAGACGCCGTCGTACAGCAGGGTCCGACGCGCAGGGCACCTGAAGTTTGTTCTCAAAGGAGTTCCGTGTCTTCAAATCCGATTCGTGTCGCAATCGTCGGTGTGGGTAACTGCGCCGCCTCGCTGGTCCAGGGTGTCCACTATTACCGGGATGCCGACCCCCAGGCAACGATCCCGGGTCTGATGCACGTGGAGTTCGGCAAGTACCACGTCAACGACGTCCAGTTCGTCGCTGCCTTCGACGTCGACGGCAAGAAGGTCGGCGTCGACCTGGCCGACGCCATCCTCGCCAGCGAGAACAACACCATCAAGATCGCCGACGTTCCGCCCACCGGCGTGACCGTGCAGCGCGGCCACACCCTTGACGGCCTCGGCCGGTACTACCTCGAAACCATTGAGCAGTCCCCTGCTGAGCCGGTCGACGTTGTCCAGGCCCTCAAGGACGCCCAGGTTGACGTCATGGTCTGCTACCTTCCGGTCGGGTCTCAGGAAGCCGCCGAGTTCTACGCGCAGTGCGCCATCGACGCCGGCGTCGCCTTCGTCAACGCCCTGCCCGTGTTCCTCGCCGGCACCAAGGAGTGGGCCGACAAGTTCACCGCTGCCGGCGTTCCGATCGTGGGCGACGACATCAAGAGCCAGATCGGCGCGACCATCACGCACCGCGTCATGGCCAAGCTCTTCGAAGACCGCGGCGTCACGCTGGACCGTACCTACCAGCTGAACGTCGGCGGCAACATGGACTTCAAGAACATGCTCGAGCGCGACCGCCTCGAATCCAAGAAGATCTCCAAGACCCAGGCCGTCACGTCCAACGTGGAAGCCGAACTGGCCGCCAAGGACGTCCACATCGGCCCGTCCGACTACGTCCAGTGGCTGGATGACCGCAAGTGGGCCTTCGTCCGCCTTGAAGGCCGCAACTTCGGCGACGCCCCGGTGTCGCTCGAATACAAGCTGGAGGTCTGGGACTCGCCCAACTCCGCCGGCGTGATCATCGACGCCGTCCGCGCGGCCAAGATCGGCCTGGACCGCGGCATCGGCGGCCCGCTGCTCTCCGCCTCGAGCTACTTCATGAAGTCCCCGCCGGAGCAGTTCAACGACGACCTCGCCCGTGAGAAGGTTGAAGCCTTCATCCGCGGCGACGTCGAGCGCTAAACCCTCCCTCCCTTCACGACGCTCTCTCACTTTTGGTGGGTTTGGGCTCGACGCTCTCTCACTTGTGGTGGGTTTTCGCGCGACGCTCTCTCACTTTTGGTGGGGGAGCGTCGTGCTTTAAGCCGAAGTTACGTGGGGCCGTGGCCCGGGGATCGTTGAGTTTCCGGGCCGTGGCCCTTCTTTTGTATCACCATTTGTAGCCACTAAATTATTGGCGTGCCTTACGCTGTTCCCCTCTATTTCCTTCTAGACTGGTGCCATGGCGAAGAC
>NZ_LMSB01000009.1:95428-96462 GCF_001428005.1 Arthrobacter sp. Soil736 | reverse complement strand
CCAGCCAATCTTTGATCGCCGTGCGCGACGATAGTCTGATGAAGAGCAGCAGTCCCGGACCCCGTTCCGGGGGTCCGACGCCGAGGCGATCGATCACCCCGGCCCAGAAACTTGACCACTTGGCCGCCTATGAAGACGCTATTTTGCGAAACGAGGGTGGCGCGTATYTGCGGGAGCAGGGGATCTATTCCWCGCAGATCACCGAGTGGCGCAAACTCCGTGACGCCGGCGTCCTTGAGGGAAAGAAGCCTGGYGAGCGGATTGGCCGGTTGAGTCCGGAGCAGGCCGAGATCGCCCGGCTGCGGCGCGAGATCGAGGACTCGAAACGGCGTCTGGCCACGACGGAGGTGGCGTTGGAGATCATGTCAAAAACGCACGAGCTCTTGGCAGAACTGTCGAAGAGCTCGCGGGACGAACCACCGCACACGAAGCCCTGATGTCCGCCTACCGTAGCCTCACGGCCGCCGCGGTTCCGACCCGGACCGCCGCCCGRCTSGCCGGGGTCGCGCGGGCTACCGCGACCCGGAAGCCGCGCAYGCTGCCGATCCCTACARCCGCGCCGGTGCCGGCGAACAAGCTCGATGCTGCCGAGCGRGCCCGGATCCTGGCGGTGGTGAACTCKRTCCGGTTCGTTGATCTGCCGCCGGTCCAGATCTACGCGGCCCTGCTCGACGAGGGCACGTATCTGGCGTCGATCTCCACCATCTACCGGGTGYTGGCGGAGAACAAGCAGGTCAAGGAACGCCGCCGGCTGGCCCGGCATCCGGCCCGGGCGATCCCGGAACTGGTCGCCACCGGTCCCGGGCAGGTCTACTCGTGGGACATCACAAAGCTTCCCGGGCCCATCAAGGGGAMGTATTTTGACTGCTACGTGATGATCGATATTTACTCCCGCTACATCGTCGGCGCCCATGTCCACGCGTCGGAATCCGGGGAGTTGGCGGTGGAGATGATGAAGGAGATCTTCGGAATCCACGGGACCCCGGAGGTCGTTCATGCCGACCGCGGCACGTCGATGACGAGCAAGACCGTCA
>NZ_LMSB01000009.1:95094-95387 GCF_001428005.1 Arthrobacter sp. Soil736 | reverse complement strand
GTCACCAAGTCGCATTCGCGGCCTCGGGTGTCCAACGATAACCCGTTCAGCGAGGCGTGGTTCAAGACGTTGAAATTCGCACCCGCATTCCCGCAACGCTTTGGAACYGTCGGCGRGGCCAGAGAGTTCATGGCCACCTTCGTCGARGGTTACAACCACAYCCACCGCCACTCCGGGATCGGGCTCAACACCGCGGCCGACGTTCACTATGGGTTGGCTGCGGCCAAAACCGTTCAGCGGTCGGCGACCCTGGCCGCCGCCCGGACCCGGAACCCCGAACGCTTCACCACCAC
>NZ_LMSB01000009.1:0-95077 GCF_001428005.1 Arthrobacter sp. Soil736 | reverse complement strand
TCAACACCGCGGCCGACGTTCACTATGGGTTGGCTGCGGCCAAAACCGTTCAGCGGTCGGCGACCCTGGCCGCCGCCCGGACCCGGAACCCCGAACGCTTCACCACCACRGCCGACCCGAAGATCCTCGCCCTGCCCGGCACGACCTGGATCAACAAACCTCCCGAGAAAAGCCAGACAGACACGGAGCCAACGACCCACAAGAAACTAGCCGCCTAAACTCACGCTGGCCTCATTCACCTTGACAAGTTCCGCGCTTAACGACGAAGTCGTCAGCCTTGGCCTCAAGCGTGTCCTGGTCGCCCTGCCCGGCACGACCTGGATCAACAAACCTCCCGAGAAAAGCCAGACAGACACGGAGCCAACGACCCACAAGAAACTAGCCGCCTAAACTCACGCTGGCCTCATTCACCTTGACAAGTTCCGCAGCGGTGCTCCAGGGCACAGCAAGTGATTGAGTCACAGTCTGAGATAGATAAGCGGACAAGCTTCCACTCAAGCCGTGGATCCGACTCGCAAGTACACCTACGTCGAGATCTCGCCCTGTTCGCATCCATGGCCGCTACTTTCAAATGGGCGAGGAAGCGGAGCTGTACTGAGACCGAACAGGATGGACGTCGCAGCGAAATCGCCGACGTCGTCCCGGGTGCTGGCTGGAGACGTCCTTCGCCATGACGCCACACAGCGGGACCTTTGACCCTTGCATCGTGGACGGCCTCCACGGAGCATGGTGGAAGCGGACGGTGCCGGGACAATGCAACCGCAAACCCGGCTTCGTCGAAGTTGGTGTTTTGAATGCATGAATGTCCTAACCGAGGGCCGCCGGTAGGACCTCGTCGGCATACTTCACGCCAGACCCAGATCTCGCCGGTTTCCTTCACGTTGCCGCGGGCTGCCTCCGCCAGCTCGGCGGATTCAATCAGTCTCCCGAGATCCTCGGCATGGATCAGCGCCGCAACACGGCGGCCGCGCCGCAAGGGCTGGGTGCGGAACGGACCGACGTTCACCCCCGTTCCCCAAGATGGTGACTTCGGGCCTTGTCGGCGGCCGCGGACGGCCGTAAGACTAGTGGCATAACACGGCTCGCTTCCCGCGACCCGGCAGGACGGTAGCACCCTAGCCCAGGAGGATAATGCCATGGAAAATGACGAACACCCCGGAACCGTTTTGTCCGACGGCCAATCGTGGAGCGTGCTCGAACGATGCCAGCATGGTCGCCTTGCCGTAAGCGTTATGGGCGAGCCAGACATTTATCCCATCAATTTCATCGCGCACGACGGTGTGCTGCTGCTACGGACGAACCCGGGCACAAAGCTGGCCGAACTGACGGTGAATGACAAAGTGGCCTTTGAAGTGGACGAGGTGGCCGACAACGAGGCCTGGAGTGTGGTGCTCAAAGGCACAGCAAGAGTGATTGAGTCACAGTCTGAGATAGATGAGGCGGACAAACTACCTCTGAAGCCGTGGATCCCGACGCGCAAGTACACCTACGTCGAGATCACGCCTCATCGCATCCACGGCCGCCACTTTGAACTTGGCGAGGAACCGGAGCGGTACTGAGATCGTAAATGATATAGATCGACGCGCAGTTGGCTCCGGGCAATGGTGACGGCTCATGGCCGACAGCGACGCGTAGCGGATCACCTGGACTCCTGCCTGCAGGAGGTTCACCCACTGGGGGAATGCGTGTTCGGTCTCCAGGGTCGGCGGGTTCCAAATCCAGCTGGAACGGCGGATATGCGTCGCCCATGAGGGGCCACGTACGTGATTACGCGGGAGATCCAGCGGTTCAGGCCCAGGAGAAGGTCAAAGAGTCCGGTCCGGTAGCGTCCCGTGAAAAGCAAGATGAATCCAGCGATGAGGACGAGCAGCCCGATGAGCGAGATTCCCCCGGTGTCTTGGAAGCCCACCCAACCGCCGTCGCGCGCGCCCCCCAGGGCATCTGCCGCGGTCTGGTCATTCATATCGTCCAGCAAGGCCGTGCCGCCCCTGGCCACGACGCTCCACGCTTCCTCCGTTGCGGGCTCGTACCCGTCGATTTCGAAGGCAGCGGGCTCGTCCTTAGCGGATTCCCATAGCATTGTCCCCGCGGCCGTGCGGAACACGATGCTACGACGCTCAATAACAAAGTTCACCGGGAAGATTTCGGGGTGGCCATCGACGATGACGGCCAGCCTCCCTACACTGCCAGAGGACAACAGCTCCCAGCAGTATCGAATGACAGCTCATGGCTATTCGGTAAATCGCTCATGGTTACAGATGCTACGGCTCGTTGAGGTCCAGCGGCAGGGCGGGCGGCCAGAGGGAGCGGGCCGTGGGTCATCCTTGAAGGGCGCACTGCCGTCGATGATGCCAGCCCTGATGACCGTCTCGGGCGGGCTCCCGGACGGCACGCTGCCCCGCAGATCCGGCCCTCGGCGTGCTCTCCGCAGTCCATCTAGCTTTCCAGTGATCCCATGGCTGGGACGCCCAACCCGCAAGGGCAGCCGCGAAAAGCGGATGATCGGCCACAACGGGCCACACGACGGAAGCCGGCCGTGGACGCCTCCGCCATCACCGGGCGGCGGCATCGTGGCGAGGTGGAAGGGGATTCCTTGCCGACGGAGCCCTCCGTGGCGCGTGGATTTCGACGAGCCGTCTAGGATCGGAGGTGTCGCTTCCCTATGCTGGGGCGCATGGAAGCCTCACCGACAACGAGCGCGAAACCGATTCTTACTCTCACGGTGAACCCTGCTCTGGACGTCAGCACCTCTACTGAACGGGTCTTCAGCGGTCATAAACTCCGGTGCGGCATGAGCCGTCTCGATCCGGGCGGCGGAGGCGTGAACGTGGCAAGGGTGGTTCAGAGACTCGGCGGTCAAACCCTGGCGGTGTACACCGCAGGCGGTCCGACAGGAGATGCCTATCGTCGGCTCATTGAAGCCGAGCGCATCCCCACCTTGGCGGTGCCGATCCGGGGGAGTACTCGACAGGACTTCACTGTTGATGAGACGGATACTGGGAAGCAGTTCCGTTTCGTCCTCGAAGGTCCCGAACTCAGCGACGAGGAATGGCGGGCCTTTCTGGCTGTTGTTGCGGCCTCGATCCCCGTGGGAGGGTTCGTAGTTGCCAGCGGCAGTCTGCCGCCGGGGGTTCCGAAAGATTTCTATGCCCGGGTTGCCCGGCTGTCACGCGAGTGCGGTGCCCGCTGCGTAGTGGATGCCTCCGGCCCGGCCCTGTCCGCAGCGCTTGCCGAGGGGGTCTTTTTGATCAAACCCAGCCTGCGTGAGCTGGGCGAGCACCTAGGCGCGGCCCTCGACACCGAAGCGAGCCAGATTGGGGCGATCGAGACCCTGGTCGCGGACCGTGCCGCGGAATACGTCGCGCTGACCCTCGGTGAAGCGGGCGCGGTACTTGCCTCGAAGTCCGCCATTATCCGACTTCCAGTGCCAGCGGTGCGCGTGATCAGCACCGTCGGGGCTGGTGACAGTTTTCTTGGCGCGTTTGTGCTCCGACTCGCGCAGGGTCACCCTGTGGAGGCGGCCTTCCGGGCTGCCGTTGCCGCTGGAACCGCAACAGCGATGACGCCTGCGACCGAGCTCTGCCACCGTGCCGACGTCGAGCGGCTGGAAGCAGAGCTGGCGGCGGCGGTATTTTGAATTGCATGGGGCATCAAAGAGCATGCCCCAACGTGGGGGTGCGGGGTCGGTGTGGCCAAGGACAACCCATGCTAATGAACCTGTGACCGAGGCAAGGGCGTCCGAGGCCCAAGCCCGCGCCTGGATTCTCCTCGGACTGGACCCCGTGCCTTGGGCTTCCGATCACCAGAACTTCCCGAGCCGTAACGGCTTACAGCTTGTCCTTGGCGTCCTGCCCTGTGCTGTTGCGCCGGGAGATTAGCACAGGACCTTTGACATGGTGAAGGACTGCATGGGCGGTGGAACCGATGGTGCTTTTATGAGTCCGTGGCCTTTGGTCCCCACGACTGTCATGTGGACACGTGGGATGCGTTGAGGATGGCTCGGGGGATGGAGGTATCGGTGAGCAGTTGTTGTTCGACGGTGGTTCCGGGGGCCAGGTCGCGGGCAGTAACGACGGCTGAGTTCAGAAGTGCCCCTGCTGCAGGGTAAGTGTCCACGGGATCCCGAAGCATTCTGTAGCCAGCCGGGGCATGCTCTACGTGAACGATCTTGAGGTCTGCTCCTGTGGCGCTGGCCAGCGTGCAGGCATCTTCGAGTGCTGTTGCGGAGCCTGAGCTGTCCATGGCGACCAGGATGGGCCCGTCAGGGTGTTGGTCGGACCGGATCACTGCAACGGGACAGGCTGCGGTGGCTGCCATTTCGAGACTGACGGATCCCACGAGCAGTCCCGTGAACCCGCCGATGCCGCGGCTTCCGACGACGAGCACTTCTTCTCCGGCCGAAATTTTGGGGAGATGTAGACTGGGCCGGCCGTATAGGAGGGAGGTTTGGATTTCCACGCCGGGCGCGGCACGCTTCGCTTGTGCAAGGCCCTCCTCGAGGGTTGCTTGCGCGGACCGTTGCCGTCCGCTGTCCGCCACGTCGGGGACCGGGTCGAGGTTGAGGGTCAGCGGCGGCGACAATGTGCAATGCACCAGATGGAGGGGACAGTTGCGCAGGGCTGCTTGCTCGGCGCCCAACGAACGGCTTGTCCCGCGTGGACCGAGCCGTCGTAGCCGACCACGATGGTCTTTGACTTATGCACGATTTCCCCTTGTTTGGTTTCACGCTCGGATGCGTGTTCTGTCAGGCACGCTGCGGACCGCGGAAGTCCGGTCACGTTGCCTCTGAGGCTACTGTGTGGCCCTCAGGGCCGCGGGGGATCAGCTTGCGGCCTCCTCGTGGATGCAGTGCTTCTCCGTGCTGCTGGCAGCCTTCGAAATCGCGGTACCGGGTCCCTCTGAAACCAGGAACCACGACCGCAGCTCCTGATCCCCAGGTCAGCAACCATCCGTCGGCGGCCCCGTCGTGCATACTAAAGGCTCGGTCGGCCGTGGCATGGACATGCACTAGGCAGCAGGTTCCAGGAGCTCCTAGTTCCTCGTACGCTGATCGCGGCGCGAACAGGCCGTCCAGCATCGCACCTACCGCCTTCATCTCAATTGTCAGTCACCACGCAGGGCTACGACACCGGCGTCGGGTGCCCATGGACCAAGGCTTGGCTGACGCAAATGCATGTCAGTTTCGCAGAGATGGCACCATTGCGAGCATCGGTTAAGGATGCCCGCTCACGTCAGTCTGGTTCACGGCCCGGAGTGCTCCGTGGGGCCGGGCCAGGCGTTCGCGCAGCCGGCTGTTCTAAGTCCGCCCACATGGACTACGCCCCGTCCGCACTGTCTGAAACTTAACGATTCCCCTGTTTGAGTGTGCGTCATCTGGTCCGAGGGACAGAGAACAAAGTCCTGCTCTGTCCCCCGGGACCGGAGATGGCGGTCTACAGAATCTGGGTGGTAGGAGTCACGGGCCCGTCGGGTCATCTGGTGTGACCTTGGGCACTACCTGTTTGGATAAATAGCGCGGATTCTAAAGGGGTAGCCAGTCGGCAAGAGCGAACACCGGCTTAAGACTTCGACTACCGGCTCGGCTGCCGTCGCGGGACGCCGTGTTGGCCGGACAAAGTGCACGTTTGGCGACACTGAAAACGAAAAGCGCAGGAGACCAAGGATGTCGCTCTCGGAACACGAGCAAAGAACGCTGGACCAGATCGCCGAACAGCTCGAGCGGGAGGATCCGAAACTCGCCTCAAAGTTGGGCTCCGGCCGCATCGAAGCTGTGCCGGGACGACTTGTCGCAACGGGTGCACTTGCCGTCGTCGTGGGATGCCTGGTCCTCGTAACGGGTATCGCCACTCAGGCACTTGTTATGGGCGTCACTGGCTTCGCAATCATGAGCCTCGGCGCATATTTGGTCACCCTCCGGGTGCGCTTCTCCAGTGTCCGCTCTGCCCAAGGAACGCACCCGGCCACGGGCCAAACCGGGCTCGGTTAGGCCGCCATAACATGGGCTCCGCCCCTACGTTTGGGCTCATCCGTGGACTCGCCACGCACGGTTCCGAGTAGCAAGACGGCCTCGCCTGACTTGCAGCCTGCACATGGTCGTCACCGATCTTTGATTTGCTGCGAAGGTCGCTGTAAGGAAGGTATCGGGGGAGTGGAAGTCCGCGAAACCTTGACCGGGGTCTACGTCGTCGCTGACTCTGGTGCCAACCACCAAGGGCTGGACAACTGGCTGGCGTCGCCGTCGTATCAGCCGAGTATCACGGCGTCGCCCGGTTCGAGGTGGGCTCAGAAGCATGTGGGTTCGGTTTCGTGTAGAGGTTCGCCGGGTTGTTGCTCGTGATGGAGCGGGCGGAGCGCGGCGGTTTGCGGGAACCAGAGCACGGTGTCGTAGCGCCCTGCCATGCGGGTGGGAACGTAGTCACCAGTCTCGCGGTGCGGATCGTAGACCACACCGATGGCTCGGTGGCCGTGCCGGGCGGTTAGCCTGGGACCGGTACGGTCGGGGCCGAACATCAGGAGGGCAGCTTCGCCGAGGCCCTGGTTGAGGAGGTCTTCGTGGCTGCCGGGCTGGGCGTTCGGCATCGTCATGATCTGTTCGGGAGCGCCCCAGGCTTCCGCCGCGGTGACCGTTCCGGAGTAGGACGCGAAGCCGGCCAGGAGCACCTCCCCTGGGTGGCGCTGGCGCATCAGCTGTCCGATGTTGACCATCCCGGCGCGTGCCATGTCTGTCGCGCGTGCGTCGCCGATATGGGTGTTGTGTGCCCACACCAGTCCTTTGGAACCGGGCCCGTGGTGGTGTGCGATGCGGTCGATGGTATCGCTCATGTGGTGGTCGCGGATGTTCCAGGACTGCCGGTCGCCGCGGACCATGGTCCGGTTGTAGCGTTCGGCATTGGCTGCGATCAAGGCGTTCTGCGCGCCGTCGAACGCGGCCGGATCGCTTTGCAGCCGGCCGTGGGTTCGCCGGTGTTCCTATGCAAGCAGCGCGACGACGACGTCCGCCTCGCAGGATTGAAGTCGCAGCCGGCTGCTCCCGGCCTACCGATGTGGATCCTCTCCGAACGGCAGGAAGCAATGCCAGGCCCGCCGCGCCGCAGGCGGGGCATCGGGCGCGTTTGTCTCGAGCCATGTGAAGATCTCCCGCAGCGAGTCCCATAGTGAGTACACGTCGAGACCGTAGAAGCCGGTGTGCTCGTGTTCCGGCCGTGCGAGGTTCCACTTACGCAGCCAGGTCAGGAACTCAGCAACCTCATGGTTGGCCCACATCCATGTCGGCCAGCGCTCGAAGCGGGCGAGCAGCTGGCACGCGTCAAGGTCCCGGTCTCCCTGCCCCCTGGCCCAGCGGTTGATACGCCAGCAGTCGGGCCAATCGCCCTCGACCCCGATCCAGCTGAAGCCGTGCTCTTCGATCAGTCGACGGCTGATCATTGCCCGCCACCGGTAGTACTCGTGGGTGCCGAGGGACGCCTCACCCAGACACACGTAACGGGCCGCGGCGGCGAGGCGGACCAGGGCATCCAGGTCCTCGGCCCCGGCCAGCCGATGTGCCAGGACGCGGATCTGAGCGAGCTCAGCCGCCCGACCCGCGGTTGTGTACCCGGTGCTGCGGTTCACAGCTGCACCTCCGGGGCAGGTTCCTCGTTCCCGGCGGGCAAAAGGTATTGGATGAACCATTCAGCGGCCAGGGTGGCCGCCTGGGTGAGTGTTCCGGGTTCTTCGAAGAGGTGTGTGGCTCCGGGGATGATCTCCAGCCGGGTCGGTGCCCGCATCAGGGCCATGGCCTGGCGGTTGAGTGCAAGGACCTGGGGGTCGGCGCTGCCGACGATCAGCAGAGTCGGGGCACGCACGGCGGCCAGCCGCGGGCCGGCCAGGTCCGGGCGCCCGCCCCGTGAAACAATGGCGCCTATCCGTGCGCCGGGTTCGGCCGCGGCCCACAGCGCGGCACCGGCACCGGTACTGGCCCCGAAATAGCCGACAAGACCGGATGAGGTGTCGTTCCTGGTGCCCAGCCACCGGGTTGCCGCCATGAGCCGCCGGGCGAGCAGGGCGATGTCGAACACGTTCTCCCGGTTGACTTCCTCAGCGGGGGTCAGCAGATCCAGCAGCAAGGTGCCCAGCCCGGCGCGCTGAAGGACCGAGGCGACGAACCTGTTGCGGGGGCTGTGACGGCCGCTGCCGCTGCCGTGGGCGAACACCACGATCCCGTTGCACCGTGCGGGCAGGTGCAGGTTGCCCTGGAGACCTATGGCACCGGACGGGATTTCCACCTCTTCTTCGACGCCGGGCCCTTCCGCTGCCAGGACACGGTGCAGCCGCCGGGCTGCGGCGTCGAGCAGTTGCACGACCTCCTCGTCCGCTATGGGGGAGAAGTCGCTGTAGTGGTAGCCGACGGCCTGGAAGTTCCGGGCGGAAATCAGGCAGACGACGTCGTCCGGCTCCGTCAGCGAGGCCAGCATCTGGGTCGGGGCTACAGGCACGGCCAGAATCACTCTCGCCGCACCCAGTTGCCGTGCAACCCGGCAGGCGACACGGGCAGTGGACCCGGTCGCGATACCGTCATCGACGATTATTACTGTGCGGCCCTTCAGATCCGCGCGCACCCGCCCTTGGCGGTACCCCGCAACCCGGGACTCCAGAAGGTCCCGCTCACGCCGCTCGACCGCCTGCAGGTCGGCTTCGGTAACACCTGACAAGGAGATGACACGTGCGTCAAGCACCCGGGCGTTTCCTTCCCCGATAGCACCCATCGCCACTTCCGGCTGGAAAGGCACACCCAGCTTGCGAACCACAATCACATCCAGCGGCGCGTCGAGCGCCTTCGCAACCTCGAACGCGACCGGAACGCCGCCGCGGGGCAACCCCAGAACCACCACGTCCTGCCCCCGCAGCTGAGCCAGCCTTTGCCCCAGCCTCCGACCTGCATCAACCCTGTCGCGAAATTCGTACATCACGCTCACCCTCGTGTAGGGATTCCAGCCGGACTTGAACTGGACCTTTGACGGTGCGTTCACCAGGTGGGGGCTTGTTTAGGGCCCTGGTGTAGTTCCCACGTGGCGGGCTGCCGCGTGGCGGTCCCCGGTCAATCGCGGGACTCCAAAAAGTCCCGCCCCTTACACGGTTGTCTATTCTTCCTGCTCCAGCGCGGAAACCGCCGCAGCAGACCATGACAACCGCAGGACAAAATGGCCGTCTGCGCTGTTTCTCGCAATGACCGCCCCTGCGTCCCCTGCCAGTTTCACTCCGAACTCAATTTCCATGTGCTCGGGAGCGACTTCCCTCATTGCCTCTACCACTGCAGCGGCGGCTGGGCGGACACTGGCCAGAGCATCCTCCAGACGCCGGCCCACATTCAAAATTCCCTCTGCGTTCCGGGCAGGGTGGTTCACGCCATAACTGTCCCCATCCACTTCAACGAGTACAGTCCCGGATCCGACTTCATATCGCAGTACCTCAGCCATGCCAGTGCCTCTCTCGTGCGGCCTGGTGGGGCTCCCGGCGGCGGGCAGTACAGCGGCCCCGGATACTGCCCCGGCCAGCCCGGGTGAGGTGAACCCGATGTTCCCGTGGCTGTCTGCCCAAGGGGCCTCTGTGCAGTTCGTAGTGCGTTCGGGTCACCAGCCGACGGATTCCTCAGATCCCCGCCCGGAGGGGAACTGGCTCGGTTATCGGGTGGGATGCTGTGGCCCCGGCTCCAATGGCGGTGGTACGGGTTACAGCAGCGGTCAGGACCGGGGCGGTGCGCCTGTGCTGTACCGCCACGGGATGCCGTGCCGGTGGTCTTCGGGCTGGACTGCATCGAAAAACCGCTTGGTGCCGTGGGCGGCGAAGGCGCTGTGGGCCTGGTTCCGGATGAACACCATGTCCTCCGCCGTGAGCCGGATCTGCCCGTGGGGGTCCTGGGGGAGCGGTTGCTCCGCGGCCCGGCACAGGGCCGCGGAGATTGTGCGGGGCACGATGGCGGTGCCGGTGTGGTCCATGAACCACTGCCGAGTTTCTGGGTCCAGTCGGGTCCACAGGGATCTGATCTCCAGAGCAGTTCCGGTGCCGGAATCGCCGGCACCGGAACTGGTGCCGCGTTTCGAGAAGGGCATCGCTAACCGCGGGTAATCGGGAGTTTCTTCGGAGCCTCGGGCTGGGCAGCCTCGTCGGGAAGGGGGGTCCGGACTTCCAGCACCCCGTCGTTGTAGGAGGCTTTGATGTCTTCTTCCTTCACCCCCTCGGGAAGCGGGATGCTCCGGCTGAAGGAACCGTAACGGAACTCGGAGCGGAAGTGGCCTTTATCCTTGTGTTCTTCCTTTTCCTGGCGTTCAGCCCGGATGTGCAGGTACCCGTCATCGATAGTGATCTCCACGTCTTTGTCGGAATCGACGCCAGGCATCTCGGCGCGCACCACCAAGGTCTTGCCGTCGACGAATTCCTCGACGCGGATCGGGGCAGGGCCGGTCGCGGAGTCAAACATGCGATCCAGGGAGTCCATCAGCTCCGATGGGTGCCGCAACAGGGTGCTGAACGGCCACCGGGGTGAAGCGAACGGGGACCATTTGAGCAAATCAGACATGGTATTTTCTCCAAACTCTGGGCAGGGACAGCCCCATGGATGGGCCGGTGTTCTTTCAGTAGATACCCGCGCGGAAACGGCTAACAGGGACTAAAGGCCCGCCGGTGCTGCGAATGCCATTGCGAGCACGGCCCCCGCACGTCCATGGCGCCGTCATGGGCCGTCGACAGGATCCGGACGAAACTGATCACCACCGGAGCCTCGCGCTCGTCCCAGCGATTGCTTTCGTCATCATGCGCCGTCTCGGCGGCCCTGCACCAAGCCGCCACGGACGCGTCCGGCAGTCTGCGCCATCGACAAGCTGGGCTCGCTTGCCCTGCGTGGACTCCCCAAGCTTGGACCAGACATCTCAACACCTGCCAGGCATCGGCAGTTAAGGAGTGTAGAGAAGCAACGCAATACAGGACACCTGCTGGAATGGTCGCCGGGAACCACTCGGCGGGTTCCCGGCCAATAGGTCCCCGATGAACCTGCTCATGGGGCCGGTCAGATGCCTCTGGTCTGCCTGTTCTTCGGCTGCTATCGGCGTCCGGATGACTGCGGTGAAACCGGCGGGGTCTTAGAACAAAATCATGGCCCGACGCCACAAGTCCGGCAATGACTAACGGCCTCGTCCTTCTCCTCCTGTCGGGCTTGTGAGACTATCCGGTAATGGGCAAAGTCAGCAGCGAAGATGGGGACGAAGAGGTTCCCGGGACTGGCGTGAACGACCATGCATGGGAACGGGAGCACCGGCATCCTACGACGGGGCAGCTACGGTCTATCGGCTACCGGAGAAGGGACGCGGAAGCAAAACTGGAACAGCATCAGCAGCCCGGCACAGGGCCGAGAAAGATCACGACAACCACGACGGCTAATTCCGCGAGACTCAAATACGTCTGCTCCGCTCTGCTCTGCTCCCGCAGGAGGCGTGGCTGCAGCTTTTCGATGGAACGTAGTCATATCCCAGTTCTTCACAGTGTCCGGCCCCGGGAGACACGGATCCGAAAGGACTTTCTGCCCGGATGCGTGCGAGGGACCACATGCGCGGGACTTTCTACTCTAGGCAGCAAGACCGGGCGGGAGTCCGATGGAACCATGACGGCAGGAACCGAACCATCCACCCGCTGGCCCACCATTTCCAAGGACATCTCCGGCTTCCCGGTCCGGCCGAATCTAGTGGACTACGAGACGGCCTTTGCCGCGTTCTCTTGGGATGAAGCCCGGCGCGCCCTTTCGGGGCTGCCTGGTGGCCGGGGCGTCAACATCGCGTACGAGGCGGTGGACCGGCATGCCGCCGGTGAGCACGCCGGCCGCGAGGCATTGCGTTTCGTCCGGGCCGACGGCAGCACCCATTCCTTCAGTTTCGCGGAGCTGGCCGGGCAGACCAACCGGTTCGCCGCCGTGCTGCGCAGCCTGGGAATCGGGCGGAGGGAGCGCGTCTTCTCACTTACCGGCCGCGTGCCCGCCCTGTATATTGCGGTGCTCGGCACATTCAAGAATGCCAGCGTCTTTTGTCCGCTGTTCTCCGCGTTCGGGCCCGAGCCGGTCCGTCAGCGGCTGCACCTGGGATCGGGCCGGGCGCTGGTCACGACGCGGGCGCTGTACCGCAGGAAGATTGCGCAACTCCGCGATTCGCTGCCGGAGCTTCAGCATGTCCTCCTGACCGACGCAGACGGCGATCCGGAACCAGGCACCCTGGACCTCGCCGCACTGATGCGGGAAGCCCCCTCGGACGGGGAGATTGCCGTGACGCAGGCCGAGGACATGGCCTTGCTGCACTTTACGAGTGGCACGACTGGGACACCGAAGGGAGCCATCCACGTGCACGACGCCGTCACCGCCCACCATGCGACCGGCAGCTTGGCACTGGACCTGCATCCCGGGGATGTCTACTGGTGCACAGCCGACCCAGGCTGGGTCACGGGCACCTCGTACGGCGTGATCGCCCCGCTCACCCACGGGGTGACGACTATCGTGGACGAGGAGGAAATGGACACGGACCGGTGGTACCGGATCCTCGCCGAACAGCGCGTCACCGTCTGGTACACCGCCCCCACCGCCCTGCGGATGCTGATGAAGGCCGGGGCGGAACGCGCCGAAGGCCACGATTTGTCCGCCCTGCGCTTCGTCGCCAGCGTGGGTGAACCGCTCAACCCGGAAGTCGTGGTCTGGGGCCAGGAGGCCTGGGGTCAGCCCGTGCACGACAACTGGTGGCAGACTGAAACGGGCGGGATCATGGTCTCCAATTACGCAGCCACGGAGATCCGGCCCGGTTCCATGGGTCGGCCGCTGCCCGGCGTCGAGGCTGCCCTCGTGGCGCGCGATGATGAGGACAGGCCGATTGTCCGCGACGGCGAGGCGGTGCTCGTGACGGCTGCTGATACGGCGGGCGAACTCGCGCTCCGGCCCGGCTGGCCGTCGATGTTCCGCGGGTATCTGCACGAGGAAGAGCGCTACCGCCGCTGTTTCGTGGGCGGCTGGTACCTCACCGGGGACCTCGCGAAACGCGACGCCGACGGGTACTACTGGTTTGTCGGCCGGGGCGACGACATGATCAAGTCCTCGGGGCACCTTATCGGCCCGTTCGAGGTGGAAAGTTCCCTAATGGAGCACGAGGCCGTAGCCGAGGCCGGGGTGATCGGCGTCCCCGACCCGGTGGCCGGCGAGGTCGTCAAGGGCTTCGTGGAGCTCCGTCCGGGCTGGGAGCCTTCCGAGGCCCTGCAGCTGGACATCATCGGTTTCGCCCGCAAGCGGCTTGGCCCGGCGGTGGCCCCCCGCTTGCTGGAATTCACTACCGCGCTGCCCAAGACCCGCAGCGGCAAGATCGTCCGGCGCCTACTCAAGGCCCGCGAACTAGGCTTGCCGGCGGGCGACACCTCAACCATCGAGTCCTCTCCCGAGGCTTCCCCTCCGAAGGCCCCGCCGGAGGATCACAAATGACCGACCCCATGTCCGCGACACGCAGCCCCCTGGATCCCGAGCACGGCCGGCACCTGCTGCTGCAGATGCTCCGGGTGCGCCAGCTCGAAGAAAAGTGCGTCGAGCTATACAGCGCCGTGAAGATCCGCGGTTTCCTGCACGTCTACATCGGAGAGGAAGCCGTCGCGGCGGGCGTTCTGGAGACCCTGTCCCCGGACGACGCCGTCGTCGCCACCTACCGGGAGCACGGCCATGCCCTGCTCCGCGGCGTCGCCGCGGGTGCGATCCTGGCCGAAATGTACGGCTACGCGGAGGGCTGCTGCCGCGGACGCGGCGGATCGATGCACCTCTTCGACGCCGCGACGCACTTCTACGGCGGAAACGCGATCGTCGCCGGCGGGCTGCCGCTCGCCGTCGGGCTGGCCCTCGCGGACAAGATGGCAGGGCGCTCCAACGTCACCGTGTGCTTCTTCGGCGAAGGCGCCGTCGCGGAAGGCGAGTTCCACGAAAGCCTCAACCTCGCCGCACTCTGGCAACTACCCGTGCTGTTCTGCTGCGAAAACAACCTCTACGCCATGGGAACCGCACTGGGCCGCTCGGAATCGCAGACGGACATCGCGCTCAAGGCCGCAGGCTACGAGATCTCGGCCTGGGCTGTGGACGGAATGGATGTCCTGGCCGTGGAGGAGGCCGCACGTCGCGCCGTGGACGCCGTCCGTTCCGGCGGCGGCCCACATTTCCTGGAACTGCGCACCTACCGTTTCCGCGCGCACTCGATGTTCGATCCCGAACGGTACCGCGAGAAGGCCGAAGTCGTGAGATGGCAGGAGCGGGACCCGATCACCCTGCTCCGCAGCAGCATGGAGGCGGCGGGCCAGCTTGCCGAGGAGGACTGGGCGCAGCTCCAGGCGGACGCCGAGGCCGAGATCAGCGCCGCCGTCGACTTCGCCGAAGCCGGGACGCTGGAGCCGGTAGAGGAACTCACGCGCTTTGTCTACAGCGAGCGGAGCGCGCCATGAAGTCCAGCTACCGGGAGGCGTTGCGCGCCGGGATCCGCGACGCGATGCAGCGTGATCCGGGCGTGTTCCTGATGGGTGAGGACGTTGGGATCTACGGCGGATCGTTCGCGGTGAGCCTGGGACTGCTGGAGGAATTCGGCCCCGAGCGCATCCGGGACACCCCGCTGTCGGAGTCCGGCTTCGTTGGCGCCGGGATCGGCGCGGCGCTCGGCGGGATGCGGCCCATCGTGGAGATTATGACCGTCAACTTCAGCCTCCTCGCCCTGGACCAGATTGTGAACAACGCCGCATCCCTGCTGCACATGTCCGGCGGGCAGTTCCACGTGCCGCTGGTCATCCGGATGACCACCGGCGCCGGCCGCCAGTTGGGCGCCCAGCATTCGCACAGCCTTGAAGGCTGGTATGCGCACATCCCAGGCCTGCGCATCCTCGTCCCGGCCACTCTCGAGGATGCCCGCGGAATGCTGTGGACGGCGCTCGAGGACCCGGATCCGGTGCTGATCTTTGAGCACGGCTCGCTCTATAACGTCGCCGGCGAACTCGACGACAATGCCGGCCCGGTGGACATCGACACCGCCGCAATCCGGCGTCCCGGCAGTGACATTTCGCTGATCACTTACGGCGGGACGCTTCCTGCCGTGCTCGACGCCGCGGAGCAGCTCGCGGGGGAAGGTATCGACGCCGAGGTGCTGGACCTGCGCACGCTCCGGCCGCTCGACGAGGCGACCATCCTCGCATCGGTCACCCGGACGCACCGGGCCGTGGTGGTGGACGAGGGGTGGCGCAGCGGGAGTATTTCGGCGGAAATCAGCGCCCGGATCACCGAGAACGCCTTCTATGACCTGGACGCGCCTGTGGGCCGAGTCTGCAGCGCGGAGGTGCCGATCCCCTATTCCAAGCACATGGAACTGGCCGCCCTGCCCTCCGTCGAGCAGATCATGGCCGCGGCCCGGGAGGCGGCAGGGGCCCGTGGGTGACTTCCTGATGCCCTCCCTCGGGGCCGACATGGACCACGGCAAGCTCGTCGAGTGGCTCGTCAAGCCCGGCGACTACGTGCGCCGCGGGGATCTGGTGGCCGTCGTCGACACCGACAAAACCATCATGGACGTGGAGTCCTTCCAAGAGGGCGTGGTCGCTGACCTTCTGGTCGGCGTCGGCGAAACGGTGCCGGTGGGCACGCCGCTGGCCCGGATCACGCAGACCCCGGCCGAGACCGGCCCGCCGGCCCATGAGGCGCCCGGCCGGGCGGCGGGTAAGGCTGCTTTTTCGAAGACGGCGGCGCCGAACGCTGTCGCCCCCAAAGCCCCTGAGACAGCAGCCCCGAAAGAAGCCGGCATCATCGCGCCACCGGTCCGGCACCTCGCGCACCGGCTGGGAGTGGACACGGCGCAGATTCACGGCACCGGCAAAGGCGGGGCGATCACCCGGGCCGACGTGGAGCATGCCCTCGCCGCCGGCCCCGGCAACCGGATACGGTCCTCGCCCCGGGCCCGGCGGTTAGCCGCCGAACTCGGCGTCGAGCTCGCCACCATTACCGGCACCGGCCCGCAGGGGGCCGTGACCGAGGCGGACGTGCACCGCGCCGCGGTCGGCAAGGCGGAGGCGCTGGTCCCCGAGATCCGCGCTCCCGTCCCGCCGGCCCTCCCGAACGGCACGCCGGAAGAGCCCGTCAAGCCTTCGGAGGCGCGTGAGCGCGTGGCCAGCCTGCGCCGCGCCATCGGCGCCCTGATGTCACGCTCGAAGAAGACCATCCCGCACTACTACCTGAGCACCACCCTGGACCTGCGCGCCGCCGTTGACTGGATGCAGTCCGCCAACGACCAGCGTCCCGTCGCCGCCAGACTTGTCCCCTCCGCACTCCTGCTCAAGGCCACGGCGCTTGCGGCCCGAGAGGTACCCGAAGTCAACGGTTTCTACGGCGACGGCGGGTTCCGGCCGAGCACCTCGGTGCATCTCGGCGTCGCGGTGGCCCTGCGCCAAGGCGGGCTGGTGGCTCCCGCGATCCACGACGCCGACACTTTGCCCGTGGAGGTGCTGATGGAGCAACTGCGGGACCTCGTCAGCCGCGCGCGTGCCGGCCGGCTGCAGCGTGCCGAAATGGCGGATCCGACCATCACGGTGACCAACCTTGGGGATCTCGGCGTCGAGAGCGTGTATGGCGTGATTTATCCCCCGCAAGTCGCGATGGTCGGCTTTGGGCGCGTGATGGAACAACCCTGGGCACAGGACGGAATGCTCGGGGTGCGCCACGCGGTCATTGCCACCCTGTCGGCCGACCACCGGGTCAGCGACGGCCTGCGCGGCGGCCGCTTCCTCGCGCGCATCGAAGAGCTGCTGCAGAAACCGGAGGAGCTGTGAATGAACAGGAAGCCCGCATGGCGGTCAATGCCGCCATCGGTAAGGTCGCGCCGGATGTGGACATGGCGGACGTGGGCGAGGATTCCCGGCTGCGGCAGGACCTTGAACTTGATTCACTGGATTTCCTACGGCTCGTGGAAACCATCGACACGGACACCGGCGTCAACATTCCCGAGCGGGACTATCCTGCGGTGGCCACCGTCAAAGGACTGATCGCTTACCTTGCCGCCCATGGCTGAGCAGGCTAAACGCGTGGCTGGGCGAAGAACGGCGCCCGCTTCGACCGCTGCAGCGGGCAGCCCTGAGCGAGCGGGCTTCCCGGCCGGGGCTGTATCGGAGGCGCGAAGCCTGGTTTTTATTCGATTCCGGCCCGAGTGGCATCGTCCAGGGGGGTTGTCCACTGCGTGGTGGGAGTGAGGGTGAAGCGTCTTCCCGTGACTGAGTCGGGCTCGATCCTGACGAGGTAATCTTTGCCGATTCCCTGCCAGGGGAACAGTGCGCGGCCAACTGCATCGATGGCCTGGTCGGTGGACGTTGCCCTGACGGCCCGCCCCTTCACTACAACGCTCCACGCCACGCCGAATTCGGCGCTCACCCTGTCGGCCTCCAAGGCGACCGGAATGCCTGCGTCGAGTGCCTGTTGTTTGGTGCCTGTTCCGGTGCGGAAGACAAGGGATTCGTTGTCCACTTTGTAATTCACGGGGAAGACGTCGGGATGGTCATCCACGATTACGGCCAGACGCCCCACTGATGCTTCACGGAGCAACCTCCAGCACTCTTGCGCGTCGAGGACCTCCGCTGCCGGGATCATGTCTTTGCTATTCATGCAGACGATGCTACGGCTGGGACCCGATACGAAACAGGGCATAAGTACCCGACCGGATGTTTCCCTGCGCTCGGAAACTACACCAATTGGCCGCCGGACGGCGAACTTCTTGAGTTGGCTACACCGTCAGCGACGCGCTGCGGGCTCCATGCGGGCGGCGGGGACCGCAGCGCCGGCATCGAGCCCGGCATGGTCTCCTCACACCACGTTCGGCGATGGGGGAGGGTGCGGGCCTGTCCCGGGAAGCGGCGCGGCCGGCGAGGAAAGCGAAGCGGCTTCGGGCCACGGCGACTCCGGGCATTAACCGCAGGAATGGCTGGGCGGCAGGAGAGGTCCTACCGGCTTGCCACGCGTGCCTTCCGGACGTGACTTTCGGCCCTACGTGCGGACCCGGCGTGAGCGGAAACTTGAGGTACGTCGCGGATTCACAAGTCCAACGCGATTCACACGTCCAATGCGTTCGGGTCCATGCGCCCGCCGTAGCGCCGGCGGCCCGAGGCTAGACAGGCATGGGCAGCGGAACGGGAGCACCATGAAACACCAGCAGGCGACCCTCCGGTTTCTCGGAGCCACCGATACCGTCACCGGTTCCAGGTACCTGATCGAATCCGGCGGCCAACGCGTGCTGGTCGACTGCGGACTTTTCCAGGGCTACAAACGCAGCCGCGAACGCAACCGCGCACCCTTCCCCGTCGCGCCAACTTCCATCGACGCCGTGGTCCTGACCCACGCGCATCTGGACCACACGGGATACGTGCCCGCGCTGGTCCGGGACGGCTTCGGCGGACCTGTGTACGCCACAGAGGGCACCCTCGAACTCTGCAAGCTGATCCTCCCTGACAGTGGGCATCTGCAGGAAGAAGATGCCAGGTACGCATTCGACCGCGGATCGTCCCAATACAGCCCGCCGCTTCCGCTCTACACGGCGGCTGACGCCGTGAAGTCCCTCAACAGCTTCACAATCCATGGGTTCGACACCCCGCTGGAGCTTGGCGGTGGCATGGAACTGACGTTCCTGCCCGCTGGTCACATCCTGGGGGCCGCTCAGGTCCACGTCCGGATCGGCTCACACTCCGTGCATTTCACCGGGGATCTGGGCCGAGCGGATGATCCTTTCATGTACCCGCCGCGCCCCCTCGCTGAGACCGGCGTGCTGGTGACCGAATCAACCTACGGCAACCGGAAACATTCCGCCGTGGATCCGGAGAAGCAACTGGGGGAGATCATCACCCGGGTCGCGAAACGCGGCGGGGTCATCATGTTCGCGGCGTTCGCCGTCGGCCGGGCTGAGACGCTCATGTTGTACCTTTCCAGGCTCCGCAGGAAGAACGCGATCCCGGACATCCCGGTATACCTTAACAGCCCCATGGCCATCGACGCCTCCGGAATGTACCAGCGGCACCGCGAGGAACACCACCTTAGGCAGGACGAATACGAGAACATGTACAAGCTCGCCAAACTCACCCGCACCGCGGATGAGTCTAAATTGCTGAACCTGCGGGGCGGCCCAATGATCATCATCTCGGCCAGCGGCATGCTGACCGGCGGCAGGATCTTGCATCACATCGCAGCCTACGGACCGGACCCGAAGAACGCCATCATCCTCAGCGGCTACCAGGCCGGCGGCACCCGCGGCGCGATCCTTGCCGCCGGGGAGCGTGAGCTCCGCATCTACGGTGAGGGCGTCAAGATCCGCGCCGAAGTCATCCAGATGGAAAGCCTGTCCGCCCACGCCGACTCCGACGGCCTCATCGCATGGATGAAGGAGGCGGAAAAGGAGCCACGCATGACCTACATCACGCACGGCGAACCCGAAGCATCGGATGCCCTGCGCATCCGGATCAAACGGGAACTCGGCTGGCGGGCCCGGGTGCCTGAGCATCTGGAACAGATCTCCATCGAGGATCCCCGATGAATCCCGGCAGGGTTCAAAATGCACAACGGTGCGCGGGACTGCTGGCAACATACGTCAACAGTCCTCTGCACTCAGCTGTTTCCGCGTGAACCGGTGTAGGCGACTCCTGAAAATGACAGACTGGTCGGGGGGAGTGGTAGCCCCGGGACTGTTTCAGTCCTAAGGAAACGGGATAGTGAGCAAATATTCCTGTGCAGCAGACGCGGAGCGCCTGGGCGAAAGGTGTTCGCCTCCTCTATCAGAGCCCAGTGGGCGAATTCGCTAATCTCGTCCGGTGCGGACGTCTTCGTTGACGAGTCAAAATCCCTCATTGCTCAAGTGATCCCGGAAGAAGGCGAGGATGCGCCTGCGCGCGTCCTCGGCAGAGGGCTCGTGATAGTTGGCGGCAACCAGCTTCGCGAGCACCTTGTCCCCGAACGTGAGGTCCGACGGGCCATGCTTGTTGAGGAAGCCATGACCGGCACCGGCATAGACCTTGATGTCATGGTCGATGCCTGCGGCGACGAGTAGAGGCTCAAGACGCGCTGGTACCTTCCGCACCCCCGGCCAGCGATCCCTGTCGCCGAAGCTCCCAACGATCGGGCATGCGCGAGGCATTGCACGGGCGGTTTCGTCGTCGAGGCCGCCGTAATTCACGCTGGCTGCGGCGAAGCCATGGCCCGGGGCCAGCATGAGGGCAAATCCGCCGCCCATGCAGAAGCCAATTACGCCGATCCGGCCGCTGCAGTCGTTCTGCCCAGCCAGCCAGGCGCGGGTGAGATCCAGGTCTTCGAGGGGCCGCCAGCCGCGGATGAGGGACCATAAGCAAGTCGCCCGACTGCCCCAGTAGAACAGGTCGGGCGCGACTGTGAGGTAGCCCTCGCTGGCCAGCCAGTCCGCGTGGTTGCAGGTATCGCGGGTCAGTCCGAGGGCATCATGGATGACGACGACGCCGGGCCAGGGGCCAGCGCCGGCCGGTGTCGCGGCGTAGGCAGGCATGTCCCCGCGTTCAGTGCGAATGCTCACCTCTGTCACGTGGTCTCCCGGGATTCTCCGATTCGTCACGACCTGCTTATCGGTTTACCAGCGTCGTCCCATTCGTGGGAAGAGCGCTCACTCGGGCTCTTCCAATGCCTAGAAGCTCGAAGAACTACCCGAGCCGGAGAAGCTTCCGCCACTGTTTCCGTATCCGGTGGTACCCCCGCCGCCCCGAGCGGTGCTGACGCTGCTGACTCCTGTGTTGAAGCCGGAGTTGAAAGTGGGGACGGAGAAGAAGTAATACGACGGGTACACGGTGCCCAGGATGCTTGGTTCGTGCGTTCGCCGGTGGTCGTGCTTCCCTCCCTCGCGCGCACTCTCCATCTCCTTGCGCATCAGCTTGGCTTCGCGCTCATTGTTAGCGAAGCCTTCGATCACGGTCTCCGCGTGGTTCTTCAGGAGTTCAGTCAACCGGGTTCGGGCGTCCAGCAGGCGGTCCAGGGTTACGTCCGGTGTCGTCCTCCCATCGGCAAGCTGGGCAGTCCACCGTTCGATGTCGCGCAGGCTTTGGTCCCGGAAGGACCGGAGCGCCGCCGCGGTGGCGGAATCCCCTTGTCCGTGTCGCTTGCTGAGCAGCTGTTCCAGCCCGGCCAGGTCGGCGCGGAATGGCGCCAGTTGCCGGTCCCATGCTGTGGGCCAGGTGCTGGCCCGGTTGAATAGCGAATTTGTGTCTGCGATTGCGTCGTCCAGGGCGTCCAGTTCGGAGGTGGCGTCCGCGTATTCCCGGGCGAGTTTCAGGTTTGATCTCCGGCTCAGTGACCGGGATCCAAGGGCATGAACCCGGTTCGACAGCTCCGTGGCGGTGTTGTACCGGCTCAGGAACGTGCGGTGCTTCTCCACGACGGTGCTGCCGTATTTCGAAGAAACCGGGATCGTGCTGGCGTTCAGCTCCGTAACGTTAAGGTCCATGGTCACGTTGGCATAGCTCCGGTCGCCGCGTCGTAGTTCTTTCCGGCTGCTGGCCCTGGTCATCGCCCGCACGATGAGCAAAGCGGCTGCGCCGAGGGCGGTGACTGCACCGGTGGCCCACGCCGTAATCATGAAGGCAACCGAGCGATACCAGGGCTGATTGATCAGTTCGGCACCGCGGCGGATCCCCGCGATGGTGCCGTCCGTCCACTGGGCGTCACGTAATAGGTCCTTCGTGGCGTTTTGAATGTCATCGCGTTGCTCCAGGGACACTTTACGGTCTTCGCCCATGTACGTCCCGACATGCCGGCCCACGGGATCCAGGGCGAAAATGAACAGTCCGTCCGCCCACTTCTGCCCATCGACGCTGATCCACTCCGGATGTTCCGCTCGGGCGAACCTCAGTATCTCCTCGTTGAGATTGTCTGCTGGCTTGCCGTTGTACGTGTAGACGGCCACTTGGGTGGGCTCGTAGAAGTCGATCGCCTCGATGGCGGGAACCAGGGAGTTGCGGTCCAGCACCCCGGCCCGGTCCTCCACGACGACGCGGACCGGCGCGACAGCGAAGGTCGCAGGGGCGCTGCCCAACAGCATTACGAACACCAGCAGCATGGCGCTGACCGTTCTGCGCATGGTCCCCTTCTCCAACTGTCTTCCCGTTGGTCCCCCGACTGCTTTCAGGATCGCCTGTATCCGAGGCGTCCAAAAGGGCCAAAGGACACGGCCCCAGGCAGCCTGGCGGGGTTCTCAGCTGCAGCTGCGGGCGTGCCGGTCCCTACCTTCGGCCGCGTCATGTGTCGGGGCCGGGGGAGGATTTCTCTACGGCTGGCAGTTGGTTAGGGGGCGAATTCGTCGACCGGGCGGGGTGTATGGACGACGAGGACGGGGCAATGGGCGTGGGCGACACACGCCGAACTCACTGATCCTATCGACAGGCCAACGAATCCGCCGTGACCGCGGCGGCCAACAACGAGGAAGGAAGCATCTTTGCTTGCGTTGATCAGTGACGGTCGCGGCGCGCCGTGCACAAGTCTGGGACTCACGTTCGGTGGTCGTTCCGGACCGAAGGCTTTTGTAATGGCCGCCTGCAGTGCCTCCTCAGCCGTGTGGGCGAATCCGTCCGTCCCCATCGCTTCGTAGGCCTCATGTCCGACGGGGAACTCCCAGCAGGACCAGGCTTCGACCTTGGACCCCAGACCCAATGCTATGTGTTGGGCCTGGCGCAGGGCCTCGATCGAGGAATCGGAGCCATCAACGCCAACGATGATCCTTTTATTCTGTGGGCCCGTCATGGTCGCATTCCTCTCCGTCAAGATTGCTGTCTTTCTAAGAATCGACGGAACGTTCACGTTGAAACTAGGGCCCAAAGTCACTTCATCGTTGACCTACGCTCTTCGTCGTAAAGCCTTGCGTGGACGTGGGCCAGGGCTGTCAGCCCGAGAACTCCGCCGAGTGCGATAACGAGTGAGGCAGCGAAGAGGGCGGGTGAAGGCCATGTCAGCATGAAGAAATCCTGGAGGACGGGGACTGTTAACACGAGGGCAAGTCCCGTGCACATGGCGGCGATGATGATTACGCGCGTGCGGTTCAGCGGCCGGGAGATTTCTGCCAGAATGCTGAGCGCCACCAGCGAAAGGGTGATGACCGAGGCGGTTCGGGTGACGTCGGGGGCATGGCCACCGGAATGCGAATACAGGTTCACGGCAAGGACGGTGGCCGTGACGATGAGCCCGGCAGGGACGGCGAACGAGAGCGAGCGTTTGAGAAATCCGGGCCTATAGCGGCGGGAGTTGGGCATGAGGGCCAGGAAGAACGCGGGGATGCCGATGGTGAGTCCGTCGGTGGCGGAGAGTTGGCGAGGCAGGAAGGGGAAGCTCCACAGCAGCGACCCAAACGTCACAGAAAGGGCGACTGCATAGGTCGTTTTGCTGAGGAACAGTATTGATACTCGCTCGACGTTCGCAATGACCCGGCGGCCTTCCGCGAGGACGGCGGGCAGCCTGTCGAAGCGCCCGTCCAGAAGCACCAGGCGGGCCACGGCCTTGGTGGCGGCGGCAGCTGAATCCATGGCGATGCCGAGATCTGCCTCTTTCAGTGCCAGGGCATCGTTGACGCCATCACCCGTCATGGCCACGGTGTGCCCCTGCCGCCTGAGCGCCAGGACCATCTCTTTCTTTTGCATCGGCGTGACCCGCCCGAAGACCACATGGTTCTCAAGTGTCTGTTCCAGCAAGAGCGGGTCCTTCGGCAACTGCCGGGCATCGTATCCACCGTCTGGGTCGATGCCGACTTCACGGGCGACTGCGGCCACGGTCTGAGGATCATCGCCGGAGATGATCCTCACGGCCACGCCCTGTTGGCGGAAATAGGACAGTGTCCGTTCTGCGTCGGGGCGAATCTTTTCCCGGAAGGTCAGCAAGACTACGGGGAGCGGGTCCACTGGCAGCCGTGCCCGTTCCAGCCCTTGAGCAGGCAACGTCCCGGGTGCGTAGGACAAGACCAGCGTGCGCAGGCCTGTCGAGGCCAGTTCTTTCGCCGTCTTCAGGGCACGAGCCGCGTCCAGGTTGTCCCCGTCCAAAACCATCTCCGGTGCGCCGAGGACCCAGGTGCCCGCAGCCGCGTGATTCCGGCCGAAGCTGACCGCGCTCCACTTCCTGGTGGAGGAAAAGCCGGCCACAGAGGCGGGCTGGAGGACACCGTCGGCGGGAAAGGCCTCCGCCAGGCACCGGGCTGTTGCGTTGGCGTTGGGATCGGCGCCAAACCACCCCAGGGCTTTTCTCCAGCCAGGTACAGGCGGCGCAGCGATCTCATGTACAGCGTCAAAGACGATCCTTCCCTCCGTCAGGGTGCCTGTCTTGTCGAGGCAGAGGATGTCCACGCGGGCGAGACCTTCAACGGCCGCCAGCTCCTGAATGAGCACTTTGTCCCGGGCCAGCCGCACGCCCCCGACGGCAAAAGCAACGCTGGTCAGGAGCACAAGCCCCAAGGGGATCATCGCGATGATGCTTGCCACCGCGCCCACTGCTGCGGCGGCCCAAGTGCCCGAGCCCAGGGCGCGGTCCCAGCCGCCCTGGGCCTGCATCTGCCCGTTGACGACGAGGGCCGTGACGGGAAAAAGTAACCAGGTGATCCAGCGCAGAACCCTATTGAGGCCGTTGCGGATCTCTGAGTTCACCAGCGAAAAGCGCTTTGCCTCGGCGGTGAGGCGGCTGGCGAAGGAGTCTGCGCCCACGCTCAATACGCGTGCCCTTCCCTGCCCTGCAACTACGTTCGAGCCTGAGAGCACCCGTGCGCCGGGAACTTTGCCCACGGGGTCGGATTCTCCGGTCAGCAGCGATTCGTCAACTTCCAGGCCTTCGCCGTCCAGGACGGCGGCGTCTGCTGTCACCTGGTCCCCAGTCCGCAGAATCAGGATGTCGTCGCGGACGACGCCCCCCACGGCAATGTCCTTAACAACGCCGTCGCGGAGCACGCGTGCGCGCGGGGATTCGAGCACAGCCAGGCGGTCCAGCGTCCTTTTGGCCCGATACTCCTGCACTACGCCGATAACTGCATTGCCGACTGCCGCGAAGCCAAACAGTGCGTCCCTCCATTGGCCCAGCAGCAGCAGCAGTATGAAGCTGCCGCCAACAATGGCATTGAAAAGCGTCAGGACATTAGCCCGGAATATCTGCCACAGGCTCCTGCTGGAATAGTCAGGGACCTCATTGACCAGGCCAGCGAGGACGCGAGCCTTGACGTCCTCACTCGTCAGGCCCGACTCTGCCTGTGAGGTCCTGTCTTCGTGGCCCGGGGTGTTCTCCTGGCTCATAGGGCGCTCCTTTTCCATGGCAGCGGCCACCACTCTGCCTCTTGCCTGAGGCGACGGATTGGCGCAATTCCTGTCCTTCCGAGGTCTGAGTCAGGAGTCGATTAGGATGTGGGGGACAGCGCGGCGGCGAGGATCCCGCCCCACTCGCGTGCCCCACTCGCGTGCCCTGTCCCGTTCCTCCGGTAAGAGACGATTATCCTTGCCGACGATGAAGCTGACTGGCTTGGCCACGAGTTCGCATCCGTGCTGTCCGAGCTGTTTGGCGATGCTTTTGGAAGCGTGGCCTGTCAGCATTTCTGGACCTTGGAGCCGTGTGTCGAAGGCGGCCGCTTTCCCGGTTCCCGTCTTCATGGCGTCGAACGATTCACGTAGCCCTGTTCCACCCGCCGCAGCATCGGTTTGCAGACCCTTTTCCGGATGTTCCAGGGCGTCTTTCAGCGCCGCGTCGCGTAACGGTTTCCGGCTCATGCCGTGAATGTGTGTCGGTCCTCCGACTACCAGCAGGTCCACGCGGCTTAGGTCAGTGCTTTGAGCCTCTTCGACAGACAACACCTCTGATTCGGCGGCCGGTTCGAGTCCTTCCGCTATTGCTTCAGCTACGGAGCGTGTGTTTCCGTACATGGATTCGTAGATTACAGCGGCTTTCATGGGTCCTTCTCCTTTTCGGTGCCATTTTGCGGGTCACCGCACTGCTGTGAGGGCCAGGGGTTAGTCCAAGTGTGCTTTCATGCCGTGATCACGACTTTCAGGGCCTTCGTTTCTGCCGCGCGGGCGAAGGTGTCATAGGCCTCCATGAACTGGTCGAAGGTGAAATGGTGCGTAGCGAAGCTGTCCGCCGGGATCTTCTGCTGCGCCACGAGCTTGAGGAGCATGGGTGTGGAGTTTGTATTGACGAGCCCCATGGTGATGGCGATGTTCCTGATCCAAAGGCTTTCCAGATGTAGGTCCACAGGCTTCCCGTGCACGCCCACGTTGGCGACGTTGCCGCCCGGCCGGACGATGTCCAGGCACATAGTGAATGTGCCCGGGATTCCCACCGCCTCAACGGCGACATCGACCCCCTGCCCGTCAGTCAGCGCCAATACCTGTTCCTTCCAGTCCAAAGAACCGGAAAGCACCGTGTTCGTGGCGCCGAATTCCTTGGCCCGCTCCAACCGGTTGGCGTCCAGGTCCACGGCAATGACGGCCGCGGCGCCGTAGAGGCCGGCGGTGGCGATCACCGCGAGTCCCACCGGCCCTGCACCGATCACGGCGACGGTGTCTCCAGGTTTCACACGCCCGTACTGCACACCGATTTCGAATCCTGTGGGCAGGATGTCTGAGAGCATGACAGCCTGTTCGTCGCTCACGCCGTCGGGTAGCCGGTGGAGGGAGTTCTCTGCGTAGGGTACGCGGACGTATTCGGCCTGGGTGCCGTCGATGAGGTGGCCGAACACCCAGCCGATGCCGGAGGCGCCTTCGTCGCCTAGGCAATGTGAGTAGAGGCCACTCCTGCAATTCTCGCAGTGCCCGCACGATTTGATGCAGGAGATGATCACTCGGTCGCCAGCTTTGAGGCTCGTCACCGAGGATCCGACTTCGGTGATGGTTCCCACGCCTTCATGGCCCAGTATCCGGCCGTATTCAACGGCCGGAACGTCGCCTTTGAGGATGTGGAGGTCGGTGCCGCAGATGGTAGTTGTGTCCACCTTGACTATGGCGTCAGCGGGGTTCTTGATTTTCGGGTCCGGGACGTCGGTCCAGGATTTCTTCCCCGGTCCGCCGTACACGATGGCTTTCATATCGTTCCTAGGTGTTGGTTGTGGTCCGCATGGTTCATGCCGCGGAACTCTAACGGGCGCCGTCACGGGTGGTCAGATCGGTTCGGGCAGATGCCCTCAGAAGCGCGATTGCAGACACTCCGCTCGTCATGCTGTCGGAGCTCCAGGACTGCGGTTGGGGACGGGGAAGGGAATCCGGCCGCCGCAGGTCATTTGTGGGATTGCCATACTGTCCTTGTCGGCAGATTCAGGAAATAGGGTTGCCGTTGCGATGCGAACTAGTTCTGCAGCCGGCGGCCCCTAGCGCTGTCGAGGCCGCCCGAGACCAAGAATGACGGCAGATCTGCGGAATGGAAAGGGACGAAAGTCCCGGTTTGGAGGGGTGGTGAGCACAGTTCCTGCAGGGCCCAGGCCGGGCCTAAGGCCTTCAACGTGGAACGCAGACCTTCTGTGGTGCATTTAGGTCTGGGGCCGGTGGTCGGTGCTGCGCATCCGCACGCCCACCAGCACGCCGGATGCCGCGGTGAGGGCGGCGACGACGCCGACTGCTGCCGGGATGCCATAGGCGTCGGCGATGAGGCCGGAGAGCAGGGCGCCTATGGCGAACCCGCCGTCGCGCCACAGCCGGTAGATCCCGACAGACCGCGCCCGCCAGATGGGGTGGGCAACGTCCCCGATCGCCGCGAGGAGGGTGGGGTAGACCATGGCCGTGCCGGCACCAAGCAGTACAAGGGCAGCCAACCAGATCCCGAAGTCCGCTCCGACGGCGACCAAGGCCAGGCCTGCCGCCTGGACGAGCATGCCTCCGGCGATCAGTGGTTTGCGGCCGATCCGGTCAGAGAGGGCACCGGTGACCAGTTGCCCGGCGCCCCAGACGGCCGGGTACACGGCGGCGAGGATGCCGATGCGTTCAATGCTGAGCCCTGAGGCGGCGAACAGAACCGGGAACAGTCCCCAGGCCAGCCCGTCGTTGAGGTTGTTCACCATGCCCGCCTGACTGACGGACGACAGGGACTTATCCCGGAAGCTAGTCAGGGTGAAGACGGCACGGTTGCTGAGGTGCGCCTGCGTTCCTGCATGGACGGAGACGTGGGTGGCGGCCTCAGCTTTGGCATGATGGTGCGTTTCGCGGACGGTCAGCACGGTCAGCCCGAGCCCGACGGCGATGAAGGCGGCGCCCAGCAGGAACGGCCCGGGATGCAGCCCGTAGGCGGACGCGATGTAGCCGGTGGCCAGGGCAGTTCCTGCTACGCCGAGGTAACCGGCTGCTTCGTTCAGGCTCATCGCCAAGCCCCGGCGCTCGGGGCCAACGAGGTCCATTTTCATGATGACGGTAGTGGACCAGGTCAGGCCCTGGCTGATGCCCAGCACCACATTGGCCGCGACGATCCAGTCCCAGGAAGGCCCGAAGATCAGAAGGAAGGGGACCGGGAGGGCGATGAGCCAGCCAGCGACAAGTACCGGCTTGCGCCCGTAACGGTCCGAGAGGGTGCCTGCGAAGTAGTTGGTGGTGGCTTTGGCCACGCCGAAAGCGAGGATGTAGGTCAGTGCGCTGGTGTAGTGGTCCAGGTGGAAGGCCTTTTCGGCAAGCAGCGGCAGCACCGTGCGCTCCTGGCCCAGGGTGCCGCCTACAAGGGCGTTGACGGCCACGAGGAGCATGAACTGCGCCAGGTTCTGGCGCAGGCCCAGCGTGATGGCATCCCTTTGCCCGGGGTGCTGCGGTGAAGAGGTGTTGCCGGATGTCATTAACGCGCTCCAGTGGTCGGTGCTTCCGTTGCCGGGGACACAACTTTGGCGGCGGCGGGGTGCTCCGAGCCGCCGCCAAGGCTTTCAATCAAGGCTTGGCGGTGCCTTGATTAGTTGCTGGGCAGGGACTCCCGTGCCTGCTGCCAGGCGGTCCAGCCGGCGTAGCTGCCGTCGAGTTCGACGACGTCGTACCCGGCGCGGCGCAGGGCACTGGCGGCTACGGAGTTCCGGACGCCGCTCTGGCAGTAGGTCACGATGGTGCCGTCGGTGGGAAGTTCATCGAGGTGCCACATGATCCGGCCGCCGCTGAGCTGGTGGGATACGGGGATGTGTCCGGCGGTGTGCTCGGTGCGGTTGCGGACATCCAGCACCATGGCTGCACCGAAGTCGGCCAGGTCGGCGGGCTGGACGAGCTTTGGGGTGGACGTGGGCAGGCCCTGGATGCTGGTGACGTAGCCGGCGACGTTGTCGATGCCGACGCGAACCAGGTGGTCCCACATGTCCTGCGCGGCTTCCTCGTCCGGGGCCAGGAGCACTAGGGGGTTCTTGTCGGTTTCGGGGTCTACCACCCAGGCGCCGTAGCTGGCCACGGACTTGCCGGCAGGGACGTTCAGGGAGCCGGTGACGGTGCCTTCGTGGACTTCGCTGTTGGAGCGGGTGTCGATGAAGGTGACCGTGTCCCTTGCGAGGTCCTTGGCGACGTCGGCGGCGTCCAGTTCCTGCAGCGGGTTGCGTTCGCCCATGACGGCCGGTCCTTCGCGGTTTTCGCGCTTCATCCGGCCGAAGTAGGCGTGGGCGTCGGGCTGGCCGTCGAGGAGTTCGTCGATGAAGCCCTGCTCGTCGTTGGCGGCCAGGTACGGGCCCCACCAGGCGTAGAGGCGTTCGTAGCCGACGGTGGAGGAGGGGATGGCGCCGAGTGCCTTGCCGCAGGCGCTGCCCGCGCCGTGGGCAGGGTGCACCTGGACGTAGTCCGGCAGGGTCAGGAACTTGTCCCGCAGGCTGGCGAAGAGCTGCTTGGCTCCGACGAACCGGGTGTCCACGCCGCCGGCTGCCTCATCAAGCAGGTCCGGGCGGCCCAGGTCACCGGAGAAGACGAAGTCGCCGGAGAGCAGGTAGCCGGGCTGGTCGCTGAATGCGCCGTCGGTGACCAGGAAGGACAGATGCTCGGGCGTGTGGCCCGGGGTGTGGACGGCCTGGATGGTGATGTTGCCCAAGGTGATCTTGTCGCCGTCGTGGAGCCGTTCGCCGTCGAATGCGTATTGCCAGTCCGGGCCGCCTTCGCCGGAGACATAGACAGTGGCGCCGGTAGCAGCGGCCAGTTCGCAGGTGCCGGAGAGGTAGTCGGCGTGGATGTGGGTCTCGGTGACGGCCACGATCTTCATGCCGTTCTTCTTGGCGAGATCCTGGTAGACCGCGATGTCGCGGCGGCCGTCGACAACCACCGCCTCGCCCTTGGCCTGGCAGCCGATCAGGTAGCTGGCCTGGGCCAGGTCTTCGTCGTAAATGCGCTCGATAAGCATCTGGTGCGCTCCTTCTGAAAGGGGTCGGTCGTTTCCTGTGTTCTGCTAACCAAAATAATACCCCTTGGGGTATTCTGCAGCGTTGCGTGTGCCGCCGTGCCCAGGGGTTTGCAGGTGTTAGGCCTGCTGCTGTGCGGCGTCGGCCCGGATCTTCTCCATGTCCAGGTTCCTTACGCCTTGAATGACCTCTTCCAGCCCTGTGGAGTTGAGGGCCCCGGGCTGGGAAAAGACCAGTGTCTTGTCCTTGAACGCCATCAGGGTGGGGATGGAGGTGATGCCGGCCGCCGCGGCCAGGGCCTGTTCGGCTTCCGTGTCCACCTTGGCAAAGGTGATGTCCGGGTGCCTCTCGGCGGCGGCACCGTAGGTGGGGGCGAACATGCGGCAGGGGCCGCACCAGGCCGCCCAGAAGTCGACGAAGACGATGTCGCTGTTCTCCAGGGTCTCAGCGAAGTTCTGTTCGGTGATGTCGATGGTTGCCATAACCTGTTCGTGTCCTTCCGTGTGTTGTCTGAACTGGTTCTATGATGTGTGATCCCTTGCGGAAGAGTCAGGTGGTGGGGAGGCCCGCACGGGTCCAGGCGATCATGCCGCCCGCCATAGTGTCCGCGGTGAAGCCTGCGCCGTTGAGGGCTTCCGCAACGCGGGCGGACCGGTTGCCGCTGCGGCATACGGCGATCACTGGAACGGCAGGGTCCAGTTCTGCCAGGCGTGACTGCAGTTGGCCCATGGCGATGTGCAGGGCGCGCGGGATCATGCCTTCGGCGACTTCGAAGTCCTCGCGGACATCAAGGATCAGGGCGGTGGAGCGGCGCCGGTCGGTTTCGGTGATGGTGATTTCAGCCAAGGGTTTCTCCTTCGAATAGTTCGGCCGTGATTAGCGGACGGGTTCGCCGGCCCGGCGCCAGGCGCCCGTGCCGCCGCGGACGGAGTAGGCGTCATGGCCCTGTCCGGCGAGCAGGCACGCGGCGGAGGCGGAGCGGACACCGGACTGGCACATGGCAATCACGGGCCGGGTCTTCTGGATCCCGGCAGTGCTGGTCTGGAGCCTGTCCAGCGCGAGATGCTTGGCTCGCCGTGCGCGCCCCAAGCGCCACTCCTGGGTGGTGCGGACGTCGATCAGGGTGGCACCTGAGGCCAGAAGTTCCTTGGCCTCAGCGACTGAGACGGTCTTGTAGGGCTTGCTGAAGTCTTTCTTCAGAGAGCTGATGAGGCCCATGCTGTTCTCCTTGGTAGTGAGGGATTCAGGCGGGCGAGGGAACGTTGCGGTTGCGCAGCGGGCAGGAACTGACGAAAAGCCAGCAGATACCGGCCGTTGCCGCTGTCAGGAACGCGGTGCCGGCGGCGATGAACCAGCGCAGGTCGGCCGGGGCCTGCTGGATGAGGACGAACGTTCCCATCGCCAGGACAAACCAGCCGAAGGCCTTCCGAAGTGCGGCTTCCGGGATGTTGCCCGCGAGCCGGGAGCCAATGAGCGTCCCGACGATGGCTGCGGTCGTCACGCCGAGGATGACGCCCCAGTCAAGGTGGACAGTGGTGAGATAGCCGGCGAGCCCTGCAAAGGACTTCATGGTGATGACCACCAGCGAGGTGCCCACTGCAACGGACATCGGCAGGCCGCCGAGGAGCGCCAGGGCCGGGACCACCAGGAATCCGCCGCCTGCCCCGACCAGGCCGGTCACGAGCCCGACGACGGCGCCGTCCAGCAGGACCCTGCCAAGGGGCAGTTCGTGCCTGACCGGTGCAGCGCCGTCGGACTTTTTCCTGCGGCCGCGGAGCATGGCCACGGAGGTGGCCACCATCATGATGGCGAAGGCGATGAGCAGGATCTGGCCCGGGATGTGTCCGCCCAAGAGGCCGCCGACGAACGCGCCGGCCATGCCGGCCGCACCGAAGATCAGTCCGGTCCGCCACATCACGCGTCCTCCGCGGGCGTGGCTGAACACGCTCACGGACGAGGTGACGCCGACGACGAATAACGATGCGGCGATGGCTTCCTTGGCCTCAAACCCTGCCACGTAGACCAGGATCGGCACGGTCAGGATCGATCCGCCGCCGCCCAGGACACCGAGCGAGAGCCCGATGACTACCGACAGGGCAAGGACGAGGAGCAAGGTGGCGGTCATTATGCCCTGGCCGCGGCGATCATATCGGCGTTGGCTTTGGCCTTCACGTCGGTGTTGACGGGCAGGGCCAGGATGGCGCTCTCGCGGGTGGGCTCCTTAGCGGTCTTGTTCCACGGCATGGCGGAGATGGCCTGGCCCATGGCGCAGGTGTTGGTCGCCGCGGAGAAGGTCAGGCCAGCGCCGATTGCTCCGGCCAGCATCCGGATCCTGGGGGAAATGAACTTGCCGCCGGCCAGGCCCAGGACCACCAGGCATCCTGCGGCGAGGCGGACCTGCCGTTCCAGATCCCAGCGGTCCTTGCCTTTCACGACGTCGCCGCCGGCGGCTGCGAAGCCGGGAACGCCGCCGGTGAGGACGTAGGCCGTGTCGATGCCGGCCTTGCCGAGGCGCTGGCGTGCCTGCTCGGCGCGGGCTCCGGACTGGCAGGCAAGGACGACGCGGCTGCCAAGACGGGCAGCGAGTTCGTCGGCGTGCTCGGACAGCAGCGGCAGCGGAACGTTATAAGAGCCGCGGATGTGCACGGACTCGAACTCGGCAGCGGAGCGCACATCGATGACCACGAGGTCCTGATGCTCGGAGATCCAGGTGTGCAAGGTGTCCGGGGCGAGCGCCGTAACAGCTGTGTTCGTGGAAGGGGAAGTCATTGATGTCCTCTCAACTGACTGACTATTGAATACCCTGCCGAGTATTACAGATACCCCAGGGGGTAGTCAAACACCCCGTGGGGTATATAGTTGATGGCAAGACCCCACCCTTGGAGACCTCATGCAACTCGATTCGACTGAACTGACCCCGGTGGTCAACCGCCTCAAGCGCGCCCAGGGCCAGCTGGCGGCTGTGACCCGGATGCTGGAGGAGGGCCGGGACTGCAAGGACATCGTCACGCAGCTGGCTGCCGTTTCGAAGGCTCTGGACAGGGCCGGCTTCGCCATCATCGCCAGCGGCCTGGAGCAATGCATCGTCCGCGAAGACACCACCATGGACAGGAAAGAGCTGGAGAAGCTCTTCCTCTCCCTCGCCTGAGAGGCGGGGGTCCACAGGCCCCGTGCCGGGGTGCAGGTTCCCCCAAACTGCCCCCGCACGGGCCCAATCTGACGCCCCCGGACCGCATCCGGGGACATAACTGTGACCATGGAGCCGCGCGTGAGCTACACACACACGGTTACCCGTCCCGCTGTCCTGGGCAGACGCCGTCCAGCGAACCCGCGAGGTACTCGGGGAACAGGACTTCGGCATACTCACGGAAATCAACGTCCGCGCTACTTTTGAGTCCAAACTCGGGACCGACGCCGCCGATGCCCGTCGGTGACTATGTCATCCTTGGTGCCTGCAACCCCACCCCGGCCAGCCGCGCCCTCGCTGCCGAGCCGGAACTCGGCGCGCAGCTTCCATGCAATGTCGTTGTCCGACGCGGCAAGGACGCGGGCGAGACCACCGTTGAAGCCATCGATCCCCAGACCACGGTCCAGCTCAGCGACAGCCTGGCCGTTCGGCAGGTTGCGGACGATGCCGATGCCCCTCTCCGCAAAGCCCTCGCAGGCCTGGGCGCCCTAAAGGGAATTTCCGACTGACCGAACTCGAAGCGCGCCTTCACGCCTGGCTGACGACCACGCCGAGGACGGAATTGGAACCGGACGAGCATGCGACCGGTGCTGACGGCGTGCAGGCTGCCAACGCCCATATCGCTACGCGCTAACGGAGCAATTGGGCGAAGGCCCAGCTCTGACCATCCCCATGGGCCGCCTCTGCCCCTGTAGGCAATCGCCATCGGTTGACAGGGGCCAGTGAAGGCTTATCCTGGTTCTTCGCCGCGGGTACTCGGAGCTGCGGCTCGGAAACGGCTGCTCCTTGCGTGGCGGCACCTGGGCGAAAGCTAGGTGGATCGGCGTTGTAGCCTTCCGTCCGGGTCTGATGCTTATCGGCTGGGGATTTTGGCTTGAAGCGTGCCTGTTCGCGTGCGAGCTCTCGTCAGCCCTTCAGGTTAATCCTCCGACGCTGGGATACGACCACCGTAAAATCGCGACAATGGGACTACGGGCTCAACGTTCTGGACATGGCCCAGGTTCGGGGCGGGTGACGTGGCGGACGCTGCAGCTCAGCCTTCAGGCCCTTGAGGTTTCCTCCGGGTTGTGCCGCGAAATCAGTACGGGACACCTGGCGTGGTGAAGGACAGCGTGGGCTGTCGACCCGACCGTTCCCCTGACGAGCCCTTGGCCCTTGGTCCCGACAACGATGAGCGCGGCACCGCGGGCGGCATTGAGAAGGGCACGGGGAGTGGACGTGTCCTCCACCAGTTCTTCCTCCACTCTTGCTCCCGGGGCCATGCCCCGGGCGTTGCGTACTGCACTCTCCAGAGCCTTCTCGGCAGCCTTCCGGGTGCCGACGGATCCTACACCGCCTTTTCCCGCGCCGAAGTGCATTCTGAGGACATGGATGACCTTCAGGTCCGCCCCTGTTGCTCTGACCAGTTCGCACGCATCGTGGAGGGCCGCCGGCGACCCGGATGAGTCCACGCCGACGACAATGGGGCCGCTGGGGTGATCGTCAGATCGGACCACAGCAACCGGGCAGCTTGCAGTCGCTGCCAGCTCCAGGCTTACAGACCCCACCAGAAGACCCATGAATCCACCAATGCCGCGGCTTCCGAGGACAAGCATCCTCGCTTCGGCGGAAACTCTTCGGAGATGATCGGCAGGCCATCCATACAACAGGCTGGTTCGGGTTTTCAAGCCGGGGGCCGCCTCTACGGCGAGGGCCTTGCCCTCGTCTCGGACGGCCTCTGCGTAGTGCTGCAGTCCGCTGTCAGCAACGCCAGGAACCGGTCCGAGATCGTGGGTCAGCAACGGCCATAACGAACAGTGCACCAGATGGAGCTCGCAATTGCGGAGCTCTGCCTGCCGCGCGGCCCAGCGGACGGCTTGGCCGGCTTCAACGGACCCATCGTAGCCCACCACAATGCAGTCAGGATGGTGCATGGTTCCCTCCGGCATCCCCTCATTTGGCGGCATGTCCGTGCCCCTGGATTGCGGAAATCCCGGCAGGCAAGTCGGTGCCGTGGGCGATCAGGACCGAGCATTTCGCGTGCTCTGCGACCGCTGCGCTCACCGTCCCCAGCAGCAGCTCTTCAAATCCGCCGTGGCCGCGGCTTCCCAAGATTACAAGTGGAGCGTTTCGGCTCTCGTCAATCAAGACCTTGGCGGCAGGGCCCTGCCGTATCGTCATTTCGAGACCTTCCGGCGGTGCACCACCGAAGGCCTTTGCGACAGCCTCCGCGCAGATGTGCCTGGCTTCCTCATCCGGACGCCACACAACCGGGGTGAAGGTGCCAAAGGCTATCTGGAACTGCCAGGCGGTCACGGCTTTTATGTGCGTCTGGAACAGAGGCGCCAGCGCATCGGCCCAACGCAGGGCCAGAATCGAGGGAGCGCTTCCGTCAACGCCAACGACGACGGCCGGCCCCTGGGGCGCTTGGTTCATGATCCATGTGTTCCTTCGTCGGTCTCGAGACGGACCCAGGGAAAGCTGAATCGCTCATGTGGCTGGAGCCTACACACGCCGGCGCCTCAGGCGTAGGGTCAAAAGTCCTCTGGCCCCCTGCCGTTTCGGAGCCGGCGGGGTGCAACCGATGCAACCGGCGCCTGTCCGGCTTGTACGGGGAGTTTAGGCCATGTGGGTGGGAGCAGACTGGAAGAGGGCCCTTGGTCCCTACTGCGGCGAGGTGCGGCGGTGAACGATGGTCTTCACAGATAGGTGCCGGCCGAGGGCAGCAATCCGGCGGTATCTGGACTGGGGTGGGAGAAAACAATGGCGGAACACCAGGTGGTGTGGTTTGACGACGTCGGCATGGGTGATGTCCGGAGAGTGGGTGGAAAGAATGCGTCACTGGGCGAGATGACCCGTTCCCTCAAGGCCAGTGGTGTGCATGTTCCCGAGGGGTTTGCCACCACGGCTACCGCCTACAGGGCGTTCATCGACGTAAACGGGATCGAGCCGGCGCTTCGTGAAAGCGTCCGGCAGTACCGCTCCGGGGCCGTGTCGCTTCGGAATGCAGGGGAAAAGCTCAGGGCGCTTGTTCTCAGCGGTATGTTCCCGGAAGCACTCGCGCTGCAGATCAGGGAAAAATACCAGGCGCTGGCGCGACGGTCCGGAATCGAAAATCCGCCCGTGGCGGTGCGGAGTAGTGCAACGGCGGAGGACTTGCCCGATGCCAGCTTTGCCGGTCAGCAGGAAACCTTCCTGAACGTGGTGGGCGAAACGGAGCTGCTGGACGCCTGTCGCCGCTGTTTTGCATCCGTGTTCACAGACAGGGCCATTAGTTACCGGGAAATGAAGAACTTTGACCACTTGGACGTGGCATTATCCATTGGCGTGCAGAGGATGGTGCGTTCTGATGTTGGCGCCTCCGGGGTCATGTTCTCCATAGACACGGACTCCGGATTCCCCCGCGCGGCAGTCATCAGCGCGGCGTGGGGCCTGGGTGAGCCGGTAGTCCAGGGGAGTGTGGACCCTGACAAATACCTGGTTTACAAGCCTCTCCTGGACGAACCGTCGCTCGTTCCTATCATCGAAAAGATCATCGGTTCGAAGGCGCGAAAGATGGTGTACGGCGTGGGCGGAAGTGCACGCACGCGAACCGTGGACACCTCCGAACAGGAACGGCGATCCGTGGTCCTCAATGACGCGGAGATCATCCGGCTTGCACGCTGGGCCTTGCTTGTGGAGGAGCATTACGGGTGCCCCATGGACATGGAATGGGCAAAGGACGGACTGACCGGGGAGTTATTTATGGTCCAGGCCCGGCCCGAAACCGTCCAGGCACGAAAGAGCAGCAGCAAGTTCACTGTTCACCGTCTTCTCCAGGGCGGAAAGCTCTTGCTCAGCGGGTCAGCCATCGGCGACTCCATTGCCCACGGTAAAGCCTGCATTGTCCGGCAGGCGGCGGACATCGGGAATTTTCGTGACGGGGCAATACTGGTTACCGAGATGACTGATCCTGACTGGGTGCCGGTCATGCAGCGGGCGGCCGCCATCATCACCGACCATGGCGGGCCGACCAGCCATGCGGCCATCGTGAGCCGGGAGCTGGGAGTGCCGGCGATCGTCGGCACCGGCATGGCCACTTCCGTCCTCACCGAGGACCAGGCACTCACGGTCTCCTGTGCCGAGGGCGACGAAGGCCATGTCTACGAGGGAACCCTGGCCTTTGACACGTCTGAAGTCGACCTGGGCACACTGCCCCGTACCCGGACCGCGATCATGGTCAACATTGCCAGCCCCGCCGCGGCCTTCCGATGGTGGCGGCTACCGGCAGACGGCGTGGGACTGGCCCGCATGGAGTTCATCATTGCCAATCTCATCAGGGTCCACCCGATGGCCCTCATCCATCCCGAACTGGTGACAGATGACGAAACGCGGCGGACTATTCAGGAACTTACCCGGGACCATACCAACCCTGAGGACTTCTTTGTCGAAACACTCGCCCTAGGTATCGCCAAACTTGCCGCTGCATACCATCCCCGTCCTGTGATCGTCCGCCTGAGCGATTTCAAGTCCAATGAATACGCCCACCTGATCGGCGGGGCATTCTTCGAACGGCCGGAGGAAAACCCGATGCTCGGTCTCAGGGGAGCCTCCCGCTACTACCATGCCCGCTACAAAGAGGGGTTCTCCCTGGAATGCCAGGCCCTGAAGCGTGTGCGGGAAGTCATGGGCTTCACCAACGTCGTCATCATGGTGCCGTTTTGCCGCACTCCGGCCGAAGCCGACCTCGTCCTGGAAACCATGGCCGCTAACGGCCTGACCCGCGGCGACAAGGGCCTGCAGATCTACATGATGTGCGAGATACCGTCCAACGTGATCCTGGCGGAACAATTCGCTCGCCGGTTCGACGGCTTCTCCATAGGCTCCAATGACCTGACGCAACTTGTCCTGGGCGTCGACCGGGACGCCGAGGACCTGGCTGGACTGTTCGACGAACGGAATGAAGCGGTCACCTCAATGATCGCTGACGTCATCCGCAAGGCGCATGGAGCCGGCATCAAGGTCGGCATCTGCGGCCAAGGGCCCAGCGACCATCCAGACTTTGCCGCTTTCCTCGTCAGAGAAGGCATAGATTCGCTATCACTGAATCCAGACAGCTTCCTGCAAACGGTGCATATAGTCGCCCAGGCAGAATCGCCGGCCTGACGCGCGGTGAGTTCGGGCACGGAGAGGATCAGGGTACAGGCGAGGACGAGGGTACCGACGCCCGTCGCACAACCGTCCGCGCGCACAACCGTCCGCGGAGAAACCGGCTTAGATCCTCGATTCCTTCCTCTCAGGTTCCGGCCCGGCCTCGGAGTCCTGGCCCACGACCAGCACCGGGCAGTGAGCGTGCGCGGTGCAGGCTGCACTCACCGAGCCCATGATCTGGCCAAGGAGACCGCCGTGACCCCGCCTGCCCACAACGAGAAGTTGGGCATCCCGGCTCTCTTCGACGAGGACCTTCGCCGGCGGTCCGATCTTCACCGCCGTTGTGAGGTTTTGTGGACGATCCTGTCCATAGGCCCTTTCGATGGCTTGTTCCACGAGGCGCTTGGCGATCGCCTCCAACTGCACCGTGATCTCCAAGTTGCCCGGCGGCAGGTGGGAGGGAAGATAGAAGTCGGACCACCCCAGACAGGTGATGACATCGATCGGAGCATTCAGCGCCGAGGCGATGCGCCCGGCCATTTGAAGCGCCGCCGGGGAGTATTCGGAACCGTCGATACCGACAACAATGCGTTGGTTTTCATTCATGCGATTTACCCTGCCCCCGGCCACGGCACGGGTCTAGGGCCGAAGGTCACGGCCCAATGGGACCTTGGCCGGGTCCAAGGCCCCTGTCCGTCCCGCACACAGCGGAGTAGCACTGTATTAGCCAGGCTTCGGCCAGCAGTGCAGCGCACGTCCGCTCAGAAAGGAACGACGCATGGCGCCCGCGCAGTACAACGGGAGTTCATCCCCGACGGCAGCATCGGCCCTGTCCCCGTTCGATGCCGTCATTTTTGACCTCGACGGCGTCGTCACTGACACAGCCGAGATCCATGAGTTGGCTTGGAAGGAGCTTTTCGAATCGGTCCTCCGCGATCCCCGAGTGCACACCCCGGCCAGTCAGGCCCCCTTTTCGCACAGCGATTACCGCCGCTTCGTTGATGGGCGTCCGCGGGAAGATGGCGTCCGTGTCTTCCTCCAATCGCGCGGGATCACCATCCCCGAAGGACATCCTTGCGATCCGCCGGGCACATGGTCCGTCGCCGGGCTCGGTGCCCTCAAGAACGAGATCTTCAACCAGCGGCTGAAGAACGGCCGCGTCCGCGTCTTTCCGGGTACCGTAGACCTGCTCAAGAGGCTTCACGCTGGACGCGTCCCGGCGATACTTGCCTCCTCAAGCAGGAATGCCCGAGCCGTTCTGGGACGTGCCAGGCTGCTGGATAAGTTTGATCTCATCGTGGATGGACAGATCGCGGCGGCCCTCCGGCTGCCAGGGAAACCTGACCCTGCCCTCTTCCTCGAAGCGGCCCGCAGAATCGGCGTGCCGGCTGGCCGCGCGGCCGTGATTGAAGATTCCGTGGCCGGCGTCCGGGCCGCCCGGGCCGGAGGATTCGGGCTGGTCGTCGGGATAGACAGGGCCGAGCAACGGGCCGAACTGGAAGCGGCAGGCGCGGACATTGTCCTGAACGACGTCAGCGAGTTCGACATCGGCCTTGTACTCACCCAGCCCTGGCTTCTCACCTACCAAGGCATGGACCCTGCCCACGAAGGCCACCGTGAGGCGCTGACCACCCTGGGTAACGGGTACATGGCGGTCAGGGGAGCTGCTCCGGAAAGCACCTCGGACGGGATTCACTACCCTGGGACATACATGGCCGGGATCTACAACCGGCTTACGAGCAACGTCCACGGCCAGCAGAGCGAGGATGAGCACATGGTTAACGTGCCCAACTGGTTACCGGTGGACCTTGCCGTGGACCCGGGCCGGTGGTGGTCGACCGAGGGGCTCCGGTTATGCAGCGAGCACCGCGTACTAGATATGCGGCGGGCGGTATTGTCCCGGCGCGTCGTGCTCGCCACCGATGACGGCCGCCGGCTGGAGGTTACGCAGCGCCGGGTCGTCTCCGCGGCCCAAGCGCATTTGGCAGCGCTGGAAACGACACTAACCGCACGAGGCTGGAGCGGGAACGTCGTCATGCGCGTCGGCCTGGACGCGGGCATCACCAACTCCAACATTCCTGCCGACGCCCTGCTGGCCCACCGGCATCTGCGTCCCGTGGCCTTCGGAACGACAGCCGACGGGATCGACTTAATCGAGGTAGAGACCACCAGCAGTCATATCAGGATCGGCACCGCTGCCCGCGTACTGGGTGATGAAACGGGGGCGGACGCCGTCCCCGCCACCCGGGTGAACCGGCTGCTCTACCGGGAGATGGTGCTTGACTTGCAGGACGGTGTTCCGACAGCCATAGGCAAGGTCGTAGCGGTGGTGTCTTCGAGGGACACGGCCATCTCATCGCCGCTTGGAGGGGCCCTGACGGTCTTGGCCAGGGCGCCTGCGGCATTCGACCAGATCCTGGCAGCACATGAGTCTGCCTGGCTCCGACGGCTGGCCGCCTTTACGCTCGAACTGGACACAGACCGACAAACCCAGTTGATCCTCAACCTTCACATCTTTCATTTGCTCCAGACCCTCACGCCGCACACCTCTGATCTTGATGCCGGCGTTCCTGCCCGGGGGCTGCACGGAGAAGGGTATCGCGGCCACGTGTTTTGGGATGAGCCGTTCGTCCTGCCCGTTCTCACATCCCGCCTGCCGGCCGTTGCGAGGTCGCTGCTTGACTACCGCTGGCGGAGGCTTGACATGGCCCGCCACGCCGCCAGGAATGCCGGACTGCGCGGCGCGATGTTTCCCTGGCAGAGCGGAAGCGACGGGCGGGAGGAAACACCGCACTGGACTTTCAGTCCCCGCCTCAAAGACTGGGCAGCGGACTATTCCAGTCTTCAGCGCCATTCCGGGCTGGCCATAGCCTATAACACCTGGCAATACTTCCAGGCCACAGGGGACCGTGCCTGGTTGATGCAGCGGGGGGCGGACATCATCGTCGACGTCGCACGGTTGTTCGTTTCCATGGCCGTGCACGATCTAGAGACCGACCGATTCCACATCACCGGCGTCATGGGGCCCGACGAATACCACACCGGTTACCCCGACCGGCCGGGGCAGGGAGTCAATGACAATGCCTACACCAACGTGATGGCCGCCTGGCTCTGCGCAACGGCCCTGCATCTCATGAGATCCGTGTTGCCGGGGCACGAACAGCAGGAGCTGGCCGCCCGACTGGAGATCGGGCCGGAGGAGCTGGACACGTGGGAGCACATCAGCCACCGCATGTACGTACCGTTCCACGGCGACGGCATCATCAGCCAGTTCCAGGGATACGGCGAGCTCGAAGAATTTGACTGGGAGCACTACCGGCGCACCTACGGAAACATCGAACGCCTCGATCTGATTCTGGAGGCAGAGGACGATACGCCCAACCGGTACATGCTGGCCAAACAAGCAGACGCCCTAATGCTGCTCTACCTGCTGGGAGAGGAGCAGCTGACCGGATTTCTGGGAACTCTCGGCTACGCCATCGACTCAGCGACGCTGGCCCGTACGGTTGATTTCTATCTGGCGCGAACCGCCCACGGATCAACGCTGAGCCGCATGGCCCATGCATCGGTGCTTGCCGCCACGGACCCGGAGCGGGCTTGGAGCACGTTCCGTGAGGCACTTGATGCCGGCCTGGACGACACGCAAGGCGGTACAACCCGTGCGGGCATCCATCTTGGCGCCATGGCCGGCAGTATCGACACCGTCCAGCGGAGCTTCGCCGGCCTACGGATGGCGCAGGACGAGCTGGTCTTCGCCCCCCGGCTGCCCACAGGCCTGCACAGAGTCAGCTTCACCGTCCGCTACCGGGATCAGGTACTGGAGGTGGCCCTTGACCATGAACGGTTGACGGTGACCGCTGCCCCCGGTGTGGCAGCTCCCGTCCGAGTACGCATGGGCCTTGACATCGTGCTGCTGCACACCGGGCAGTCGCACGGCTTCCTCATCCGCCCTTCAGCGTGAAAGCCGCCCGTGCCGCAGGACCTTGTACACATAGTCCGCGGCCAGCACCGCAGGTATCGCCAGGAATGCCACACCCCATCCCAGCGGGGGCGGCGGGGCGTGCCCCAGCAGCGCCGCGACCGGGCCCACGCCGAGAAATGCTGCCAGCGCCGCAAGTTCAATCAGGACAGACCACAAAAGCAACCTGTTGGTGAACCAACCCAGCCGCCACGGGGGGAAAGTGGAACTGCGGCAGGCGTAAGCATTGGCGAGCTGGCCCAGGACCACCGCGGCGAAGGCCGCCCCGGAGGCTGCAATCAGCGCGCCCCCGGCGGGGAGCGAACCCCCAAGGTGCCAGCCTGCTGCCGTCAGCACCACGGTAAACGCTGACATCTCCATTAGTGCCTCCACAGGGCCTAGCACGGCGAAGACGCGGACCATCAGCGCCCCGTCCATCAGGTGCCGTCGCTCGGGCGGGCGGCGCATGAGGCCCTTGCCCGGCTGCTCAGCTCCTAGGGCGAGTGCCGGGAGCAGGTCTGTGCCGATGTCAAGAAACAGGATCTGCAGCACGCCAAGGGCGAGCGGAAAGGAACCTCCGGAGAGAGCCCAGATCACGAACGGAGTCAGCTCTGCCACGTTGTCAGTCAGGTGGTACGTGAGGAAGCGGCGGATATTGGCATAGGTCGCGCGGCCCTGTTCGATGGCGGCCACAATGGTGGCGAAGTCGTCATCGAGCAGAATGAGGTCCGCCGCCTCCCTCGCTACATCGGTGCCGCCAATTCCCATGGCGACGCCAACGTCCGCCTCCTGCAGTGCGGGGCCGTCATTCACGCCGTCCCCGGTCATCGCCACCACATGCCCGCGTCCCTGCAGCGCCCGGGCGACCCGCAGCTTCTGCTCGGGGGAGACCCTGCTGATGACCACACCGTCATGGTCCAGCAGCACACCGAGGGCCTTTTCGTCCCCGGGCAAGTCAGAGCCAACCAACACCCGCTCATCATCCAGCAGCAGGCCCACCTCACGGGCGATCGCCGCCGCTGTCGACGGATGGTCCCCGGTGACCATGGCGACCTTGACGCCCGCCTCCCGGGCGGTCCGCAATGCCTGCGCCACTGAAAGGCGCGGTGGATCATGGAGGCCGATAAGGCCCAGAAGAGTGAGGCCGGATTCGGCCTGGTCCGCCCCGAGGGAGCCCGCCGCCAGCTCGCTTAATTCCGCCGCCGACAGCCCGCGTTCTGCGACAGCCAGCAAACGAAGTCCTTTGGCGGCCATCCGCTGTATTTGCTGCTGCACCTCGGAGAAGCCGTCGGTCATGGGTGTGCCGGGGCCGGGCACCGTCGGCACACACAGCGGAAGGACGGTCTCCGGAGCGCCTTTCGTGGACACGGTGCTGTCAACGATCACCGATTCGCGCCGCCGCGCCGGGCTGAAACTGAATCGGACGGCCGAAGACAGTTCCGGCCGTTCTGCGGGCCGGGGAGCCGGTGCAGCAGGGTATCCAGGGCCGCCTCCATGGGGTCACCTTCCGGCTGCCAGGTTCCGTCGCGCATGACGATCCTTCCCCTGGACGCGAGGGCGGCAGCACGACTGACCCTGCCGGCCCGGGCAATGGCCGGCTCGTTCCCCGATACGGAGGCCACGGGTTCGTAGCCTGCACCGGCCACCGTCACCGTGCCTTCCGGCGTCCACACCTCCACCGCGCTCATCCTGTTCTGAGTTAGGGTTCCGGTCTTGTCAGTGCAGATGAAGGTTGTTGAACCAAGGGTCTCGACTGCCTGGAGGTGCCTGACCAGCGCCTTCCTGTGGGCCATCCGCTGGGCTCCCATTGCCAACGACAGCGTGACTGTGGGGAGGAGTCCCTCGGGGATCAGGGCCACAGAGACTCCGATGGCGAACAGGAACGCATCCTGCCAGGAGATACCGATCAGTGCGGACAACGCGAAGAACAGCAGTCCCACGCCCAGGGCAACAGCGGCGATAGTCCGGACAATCCGCCGCAGTTCCATCGTCAGCGGGCTTTGCGGGGGTTTTACCGTGGTGGTCAGCGCCGCAATTTCCGCCAGCCGGGTCCGGCGTCCGGTGGCAGTGACGATGCCCTCGGCCTCTCCGTTGACCAGGAACGTGCCTCCGATCCCGGCATCCATGGTTTGTTTGGGGACGGGGTCACTTTCACCGGTCAGCATTGACTCATCGACGGTGCAGCTGCTTGTTGCGCCGAACCACAGGTCCGCTGGTATGCGGTCGCCCGCTGCGAGGATGACGAGATCCCCCGGCACGAGGTCAGCTGCTTCCAACCGGGCCGGATGACCGTCGCGGCGGACCCGGACCTGTGATGGCAGCAAGGCACGCAGCTTGGTGGCGGCGTGTTCGGCGCGTTCTTCCTGCACATAAGAAAACATGCCATTGATGAGCACCACGGCCACCACCGCGACCCCGAGCTGCGGCATGCCGGCGACGAAGGCCAGCCCTGCGGCGCACCAGAGCAGGGCGGCAAAGAAGTGTGTGAATTCCGCCAGAAACCGGCGCCACGCCGGGACGGACGCCTCCGTCGGGATCCGGTTCGGGCCGTGTTCAGCGAGCAGCGCCAGGGCCTCGCTGGTGGACAGCCCTGTGGCGACCGGCGCGCTCCCCGCCACCCTAGTCCTTCCGTGCGGCGTCCATGAGCAATACCGCGGCGCCAGTGAAGCTGTCTTGGGACAGATCCAAGAGTGCCCGGTCGGCCTGCTCCATCGGATACGGCACTGTTGTCGCGCGGAGGGGTATACGTCCGGCCAGATCGAAAAACTCCTGACCGTCCGCTCTGGTATTCGCCGTCACGCTGCGGAGCTGGCGTTCCTGGAAAAGGTCTGTTTCATAGTGCAGGGCCGGGATGTCGCTCAGGTGGATGCCGGCGACGGCGAGCGTGCCGCCGCGGTCCAGTGCGCGTAGTGCCTGCGGGACCAGTTCGCCCGCCGGAGCGAAGAGGATGGCGGCATCCAAAGGCACCGGAGGCCCGTCTTCGATCCCGCCGGCAAAAGTCGCCCCCAGTTCAAGGGCGAGTCGCTGCGCCGCAGCCGAGCGCGTCATCACGTAGAGGCTGGCACCTTCATAAAGGGCCATTTGCGCGGTGAGATGCGCCGATCCGCCAAAACCATAGATGCCGAGCCTGCCGCCGGGTGGAAGGTCTGCCCGCCGAAGGGCGCGATACCCGATAATGCCGGAACACAGCAGGGGGGCAGCCTCTTCGTCCGTCAGGTCTTCCGGTATCCGGTACGCGTAGTCTTCATGAACGGTCATCAGTTCGGCATAACCGCCGTCCTTGTCCCAGCCGTTGAACGTGGGGGAGAGGCACAGGTTCTCGGCCTCGCGTTGGCAGAACCGGCACAAACCGCACGTACGTGCGAGCCAGGCCGCACCTACACGCTCACCCAGCCGGAACCTGCTGCAACTCGGTCCTGTCGCAATGACTTCGCCGACAGCCTCGTGCCCCGGGATCCTCCCAAAAGCGCGGGGCTGAAGGTCTCCTTCCGCAAGGTGCAGATCGGTGCGGCACACACCGCACGCATGCACTGAGATCAGGATTTCCCCTGTCTCGGGTGAAGGATCGGGCCGGTCGCCCTGCCGCAGTGGTCCAGACGCGATAGGTCCTGGAGTTTCAACCCACCATGCGCGCATGACCGTCTCCGTTTTCTCGTGCAAGAAAGGGACTGCCGTCAGTCCCTTTCCGGCCGGCAGTTTCTCCGTCCAGCATTGAATGAGCAGAGCGCAAACCGACAGGGCCGAAAGCCCCGGCACTCAATGGAAGTAGCCTGAACTGGACTGCACTCGGAATGTTGGACATGAAATGGGAAATTCTCCTTTCTCAGACGTGCAGTTCGATGCCGTCAGGCGGAGATTCCAATGCCCGGACCCGCCGGGCGCGATGGGACTCTTGGATGATGGACGCTTGGGTGCTGATCCGTCCTAGGAGGGCTGCTTCCGCCGCATGTCGGGGGCTGGAGCGCGGTCATTAGCCCCCGAGCGCTTTGACCGGCGGGGCTTGAGTGCCCGGAGGGCGTTCAGGATCGTCGCGAGGTCCACGACCTCCTGCAGCAGCGCGCCAGCGACAGCGGGAATGTGTCCGAAGGCTGCGGCGAGCATCAGTCCGACACTCAGCCCGATCCCGATCCAGATGCTTTGCAGCGCCATGCGTGTGGTGTGACGGCCAATATCGACGGCTAGAGCGGCCTTTGACAGGTCATCAATCATGATGACGACGTCGGCCGATTCGCTGGCGGCAGTTGAACCTTTGGCGCCCATCGCGACACCAATGTCGGCGGCTGCCAGAACGGGGGCGTCATTGACTCCGTCGCCGACCATCATCACGGGACGGTTGCCCAGTGCCGCTACTTCCGCGACCTTGTCCGCGGGCAGACAGTCGGCGCGGACGTGCCTGATTCCGGCCTCCGCGGCGATATGCCTTGCCGTTGGCTCGGAGTCGCCGGTCAGGAGCATGGTTTCCCGGACGCCCAGGCGGTGCATCTCCGCCAGAGTGCGTATGGCATTTTCCCGCAGCGGATCGCTCATGATCAGAGCCCCGGCGTACCGCCCGTCGACGCCTACATAAATTCCGAGCTGACCGCCGTCCAGTTCTGCCTCTTCGAATCCTGACGTGGTGGACCTGATGAACAGGGGTTTTCCCACGGACACCGCGTGGCCATCGCAGACTGCTGTCACGCCCTGTGTGGCATGTTCCTGTGCGAGGTGCCCGGTCAGCAGCGCGAGACCTCGGGTCCTGGCCGCCTCGATAACGGACGCGGCCAGGACATGGGATGAGTATTGCTCTGCGGAAGCTGCGAGCTGCAGGAGCCGCCCTGAAGTCATCTTCGCATCCTTGGAGACCCGGATCTCCCTGAGGGTCGGACGGCCTTGAGTGAGAGTGCCGGTCTTATCAAAGACAGCAGTCCTTACTCGGGCGAGCCGTTCGAGGGTTCCGCCGTTCTTGACGATGATTCCTGCATGGGCTGCTCGGCTCATGCCACCAAGGAAAGCTACCGGGGCAGCCAGGAGCAAAGGGCACGGAGTGGCCACGACGAGGACTTCGGCGAACCGCCCTGCGTCCCGGCTGATGTACCAGGCGGCCCCGGCGAGCAGGAATGCCAGCGCCGTGAAGGGCACGGCGTATCTGTCGGCCAGCCGGACCACGGGTGCGCGGCTGGCCGAAGCCTCCTGCACCAGGACCACGATTCGGCTGTACTGGGAGTCCTCCGCAGTCGCCGTCGCTCTCATCCGCACCGCGGCATCACCGTTCACCGAACCACTCAGCAGTCCGTCCCCGGTACGGTGTTCCACCGGAAGGCTTTCGCCAGTGAGCGCAGACTCATCGAAAACGCCGATCGCGGAGATGAGCCGGCCATCAACGGGCACCACTTCAGAGGGCCTGACGACAAGAACGTCACCGACGCGGACCTGAGCCACCGGTATGTCTTCCAGGGTGGCGCCGTTGCCTTCACGGTGGGCGCTTTGGGGCGCCCGTTCGAGCAGCGACCGAAGCTCCCGGACGGCCCTTCCCTCGGCGTAGTCTTCCAGCGCGTTACCTCCAGCCAGCATCAGCACGATGATGAGGGACGCGATGTATTCCCCGACCGCGACGGTGCTGATGATCGCTGTCACTGCAAGCAAATCAATGCCCCAATGTCCGCGGAGGATGTCCTTCGCCATCATGATCGAACGGTATGCTGCGACCGTCAGGGCGTAGACACTCGCCACCCACTGTGCGGCACTATCCTGACCAAAGGCTAGAAGCGCGGCTGTGCAGGCTCCTGCTACAACGGCCGTTGTAAGTAGCGCGAAACGGCGAATGGCGGTCACGATTTCATACCTGCTGGGCCGCGGGGCTGGGTCGGGACCCGAAAGGTGCCTTACGTCCTGGCGCAGTGGTGCGTTTGCTTCTCGACGCGCCTGGCAGCGTACCGTGGTCTCATTCCAGCCCGGCACGTGTGGCGTCGTCCAGCGGGCTCCACCAGGTCAGCGGCGGGGCGATCGTGAAGCGTCTCCCGCTCACGGTGTCCGGGACGATCCGTATGAAGTGGTCTTTGCGTCCGGTCTCCCACGGAAACAGGAGCAGTCCGACGGTGTCCAGAAGCTCTTGCGTCCGTTCGACGGCGTTGGCTTGGCCCTTGACGACGACGCTCCAGGCGACGCCCGCATCCGCGTCGACACCGTCGGCTTCCAGCGCAACCGGTGCTCCAGCCAGTGCTGATGAAAGTTTGGTCCCGGCACCGGTGCGGAAGACCAGCGTTCCGTGATCAACTTTGTAGTTGATGGGGAAAATATCCGGGTGGTCATTCACCCAGACAGCAAGGCGACCCAACGAAACGCTGCGCAGCAGCCGCCAGCACTCATGACTTGCGAGGACTTCCGCCTCCGGTACTGATGCTTCGTTCATCATGGGGCCGAGCGTACGCCGTCGTACGGCCCTTAAACAGGGCCCAAAGACCCTCGATGCGGAAGCCCCCAAGCGTAGATGTTCCGCCCCTCGAGGGGTAGTCTGGCTGCACGGGTGCCGGACGGGGGAGCGGCAAGCCGACCGCATGGATAACCTTCCGCCGGGAGGCGGTGTCCTTGAATCAACATATCCAGCCATCCGATCAGGGAACCCGCCAACCGGCCGCGGGGGCCCGGATAGAGGAACTCTTAACCGACTTTGTTGACAGGGCCGGGGAACTTCTGCAGGCCCAACAACGCATGCAGGGACTCCTGGAGGCTGTTGTAGGAGTAGCGGAGGATCTAAGTCTGGAATCCGTCCTGCACCGCGTCGTCAGTTCAGCCTGCCGTCTCCTGCAGGCTGAATACGGGGCTTTGGGAGTCATCGGCGAGGACAGGGCTTTGAGCCATTTCATCACCGTGGGCATCGATGAAGAACTGGCCCGGCGGATCGGGCCTCTGCCCACGGGGCACGGGGTTCTCGGGCTGCTGATACGTGACCCAAAACCGTTGAGGCTCCATGACCTGCAGCAGCACGCCGAGGCTTATGGATTCCCTGAAAATCACCCGCCGATGAAGTCTTTTCTGGGTGTGCCCATCCGTGTCCGGGACGTGGTGTTCGGCAATCTTTATCTGACACAGAAGGAGGGCGGCGGGGACTTCACCGCTGAAGACGAGGACCTGGCCGTCGCTCTCGCAGCTGCCGCGGGGGTTGCGATCGAAAACGCCCGTCTTTATGACGACGCGAGGCGCAGGGGCAGCTGGCTTCAGGCGTGCATGGACGTGACCGGAAAAATGATGGGGGAGGAGAACACGCCGGAAGGTGAGGGCGGGGGATTGGACATGATCGCCGCCCGGGCGCTGAGGGAGGCGAATTCCGAGCTGGCACTTATCCTCGTTCCGGAGAATCCCTCCGGGCCGTTCAGGGTCGCTGGAGCGGCAGGAGACAGCGCAGCGGCGTGGGCGGGTCGGGTTCTGGCTATGGAGTCGACCGAAATCAGCGCTGTCGTCGCTACGGGGAACGCCGCCGTCCTTGATGATCCCGCGCTCGTCCTTGGAGGCAGCGACGATCCCGAACCGGGCTGTGTGCTGGTGATAGCGCTTAATTCCAGGGGTGGCCACCATGGGCTTCTCATGCTGGTGCGAGGGCGTGAAAACGGGGTCTTCAGCCGGACGGATGTCGAAATGGGTGCCGTGTTCGGCTCCCACGTGGCCCTTGGCCTCGAACTTGCCCGGGCACACCGGTTGCGGGAACAAATCGCGGTGTTCAGTGACAGGGACAGGATCGCCCGTGACCTCCATGACGTCGTCATTCAGCGGCTCTTCGCAGCCGGGCTGAGCATTCAGAGCCTTCGCCGACTCATCACCGACAGTTCCGCCGCCCAGACAATCCAGACGGTGACCGCTGAACTTGACGAGACCATCCGGGATCTTCGCAACACCATCTACTCGCTGCGTGCCACGTCCGGTGAGACGGAGCTACTTAGCAGCCGCATCCTCCAGACCGTCCGGAGCACGGGAGGGTCCCTCCCATTCGCCCCGGTTTTGACACTCACCGGGCCCATCGACGCGGTGCGGGATGAAGAAACGATTTCGAACATGCTGGCTGTCATCTCGGAAGGTCTGAGCAACGCGGTCCGTCATTCAGGGGCGGATTCCATTAGCGTCTCCGTCTCGGTGGACAACGGTAGCGCCGTCGTCCAAATCGAGGACAACGGCTCCGGCTTCGCTGACCCGGCGCCGGGAAACGGGCTTGCAAACATGGACCACCGTGCCCGCGCCCTGGCCGGCTCCTTAGCGGTCACGTCCTCCCCGGAATCGGGCACCGCCCTGACCTGGACAGTCCCCGTCTTTTGAATGACACCGGCCGGAACATTCACTGGCCGGACGCTGATTCATGTGCCATGTGCACAGCCGCCTGCGTCCTGCGTTCAAAGCCCAGCTTTGCCAGCAGGGATGAAACGTAGTTCTTGACCGTCTTTTCCGCCAGAAGCATCCGGTCACCGATCTGACGATTGGTCAGGCCTTGTCCGACAAGTTCAAGAACGCGACGTTCCTGCGGCGTCAGCGAAGCCACCCTGGGATCCACCCGCTTCGGCTCCGCTAGTCCCTGAATGATTCTTGCCTTCAGGTCCGCGTCAAATAACGATTCCCCGCGCGCGGCCCTGTTCACGGCGCCGATGAGGTCCGAACCACCGATCTCCTTGAGCACATACCCGGCGGCGCCGGCCAGCACTGCGCCCCGGAGGGCGTGTTCGTCGTCGTAGCTCGTCAGGATCAGGCACTTAAGCGTCTCATCCACGGAGCGGACGTCCCGGCAGACCTCGATGCCGGTGCCATCCGGCAGTCGGGCATCCAGGACAGAGACGTCCGGGTGCAGCGCGGGAATCCGACGCGTCGCTTCCGCGGCCGAGCCGGACATACCGACGACGACGAAACCTTCGCTTTCCAGCAGGTCCTGGAGCCCCCGCCGCACCAATTCATGGTCGTCAAGAATGAACACCCGGATGGGGGCAGGAGAAGAAGCGTCACCGCCTCCGACCGATGATGCTGGCCCGTCCATGTTCGTCTCCTCTCGTGCCATGCGCCGCGGGTGCGATGCGACCTGCGTGTTGCGTGTGACTAATTCTTTAGGAACCAGGGTGGGGTCACAAGGGTCCAACGGCCCGGGAACGTTGGGCTCTCCGTGAGGACCTGTGACCTATGGCCATACTTTTGTCGTCGTGTCCGGCAGAAAGTGGTGCCAACGGCTCGATGACGAACGGGAGACCCGCGATGGCGAGAGTGGACGATGCATTCAAGATTGTGGTGGGCGTCGACGGCTCGGAAGCCTCCGTCGAAGCCTTACGGCAGGCGCAGCGTTTTGCGAAGCCGCTGGCAGCGGAGATTGAAGCCGTGGCGTGCTGGGAGTACCCGAACATGTATGACAGCTATGTGGCCGTGGGCATCGGAGGGTTCAAGGAGCGCGCCGAGGAACTCCTTCAGGAGGCCGTGACCATGGCCTTTGGCGCCGAACGGCCGCGGAATGTGCACACGCGGCTTGTCGAAGGATTCGCCCGGTCTGTGCTCGTCGATGCCAGCAACGAGGCCGACCTGCTAGTGGTCGGACGGAGAGGCCGCGGCGGCTTCGCCGGTTTGCTGCTCGGGTCGGTCAGCTCAGCCTGCGTCGCCCACGCCCATTGCCCTGTGCTCGTCGTCCGGGCGGCAGCCAAAGAGGGCTCGGCACGTTGGGCAGTTCCGTTTCCGCTTGTTCTCTGAAAGCAGTTGCAATGAAGGACAGGAATATGCTTCTGCGGAGCGGCTGACACCGTCACCGGGTCGCGTAACCTTGTTTGAGTCCCAGGGAACACGCATCCTGATCGACTGCGGGCTCTTCCAAGGCTTCAAACGCATCCGTGACCGGAATCGCTCACCGTTTCCCGTCCCGCCCCGGTCGATTGACGCTGTGCTGCTGACCCATGCACACCTGGACCACAGCGGTTACATTCCGGCGCTGGTCAGGAATGGCTTCAGCGGTGCTGTTTACGCCACCCCGGGCACCGTAGAACTGAGCACGCTGCTTCTGCCTGACAGCGGCCACCTTCAAGAAGAAGAGGCGCGCTACGCAGACCTCCGCGGTTACTCCGTGCATCACCCGCCCGTACCGGTATATTGAGCCGCCGACGCCGTCAGGTCGTTGAACAGCTTCCGGGAGCAGGACTTCGACACTTCCCTCGGTCTTGGGGGAGGAATCGAGGCCACCTTCCTGCCGGCAGGACACATACTGGGAGCTTCGCAGATCCTGCTGACGGTCCAAGGCACGCGGGTGCAGTTCACCGGCGACCTGGGCAGGCCGAACGATCCGCTCATGTATCCGCCCCGTCATCGTGGCGCCGTGGACGTTCTGGTGACCGAGTCAACGTATGGCAACCGGACCCACCCGACGACGAACCCGGAGACAGAGCTCGGTGAGATCGTCACTCGTACAGCGAAGCGAGGAGGCGAGATCCTCATCGCCGCCTTCGCCGTGGGACGGGCCGAAACACTGATGCTCCATCTTTGCCGGCTCCGGCGCTGGAAGGCGATTCGGGACATCCCATTTATCTCAACAGCCCCATGGCCATCGACGCATCAGTCATGTACCAGCGACACCCGGACGAGCATCGCTTGGAGCCGCAGGAGTATAAGGAAATATATGGTGTAGCCACCCTGACGCGGAGCGTCGATGATTCAAAGCTGCTCAACCTCCGGGGTGGACCAATGATCATTATCTCGGCGAAACGGCATGCTGACAGGCGGCCGTGTCCTGCACCACCTGCAGGCATACGGCCCCGATCCCAAGAACGTCGTGATACTGCGGCTATCAGGCGGCGGGAACCCCATGGTGCCGCCCTTGCCGAAGGCGTTAAGTATCTGCGGATCTACGGCGAAGATGTCCCATACCCATAGGGGCCGAGGTTGTGCCGGTGGACGAATTCTCAGCCCCGATTTTCATGAAATCATCGACTGGATGCGCGCTGCCCCTCAGATCCCGGGCATGACTTACATCACCCACGGAGATCCCGACGCTTCGGACGCTCTGCGACTACGCATCAAAAGAGGGTTGGGCTGGAGCGCCCGGGTCCCGGAACACCTCGAAACCGAATCTCTCCGACAACCCTGCCTAAGCGGTTGCCGGTTCCGCCGGGGGAGAAACTGATCCATGCCAGAGCTCCGTCAACCATTCTGCCGGCGGGGAACTCTCTTAGGGAGGGCGCCGACATCAGGCCTGACACCCGATTCAGCTAGTCCATGGATGAAGCCGCGTCGCGGGGCTGCCACCAGTGCTGGGGCGAACTGATGACGAAGCGGCGTCCGCTGAGTTCTGTCGGCGTGATTCGGATCAGCTGGTCCTTGACCCCTTCCTCCCAGGGGGCCAGGTCACGATCGGCCGCTTGCAGGCGGTCCCCTTCCACGGCTGCAGTTTCGGGCTGTCCCTTGAGAACGACGCTCCAGGCGATAGTGCCGTAGTCGTTCAGCCCGTCCGCTTCCAGTGCCACGGTTCCCCCTTGAAGGACAGCGTCCAGCTTGGTACCCGGGCCGGTCCGGAAGATCACCGTTCCGTCCTCCGGCAGGTAGTTCACCGGGAAAATCTCTGGCACGGCACCCTTGATCACTGCCAAGCGGCCCACGGAAGCGGACCGCAGGTACTTCCAGCAATCATGAACACTGAGAATTTCTGTCTTCGGCCCAGCTTCTGAGGTACTCATGCTCGGGATCCTACCCACCACAGGGATCGCTCACCAGGGCAAAAAGTCCTGACGTACAGGCCCGCCTGCCCATGGTCTACAACATCTCTTCAGTCCCCGGGCGCGGCGTTGTGGGCCAGACCAGCGGTCTCTCCTCCGTCAATAACGAAGGATGAACCGGTGGCGAAGGCTGATTCGTCACCGGCCAGGTAGAGCACCAGCTCGGAGATTTCCTCAGGCTTCCCGACTCGGTTGAGAGCAATGTGGGAAGTGCTGAGGCCAAGACCCTCTGTCATGGGTGTGAGGACGACACCCGGGTGCACCGAATTCACGCGTATGCCATAACGGGCGAGGTCCAGGGCCGCGCTCTTGGTCAAACCGGTGACACCAAACTTGGACGCCGTGTAGGCGGATAGCTGCTCGTAGCCCTGGACACCCGCGATCGAGGAGATATTGATGATCGAAGCAGCCCCGGAAGCCTTCAACGCCGGCACAGCAGCCTTGATCCCGTTGAACACCCCGGTGAGATTCACATCCAGAATCCGGGCCCACTCCTCATGCGTGCAGTTCTCGACGCTGCCGAAGCTGACGATGCCGGCGTTGTTGACGAGAACGCTCAGCCCCCCGAAAGCGTCCGTGGTCCGGTCGACGGCTTGACCCCACTGTGCGGGGTCGGTGACGTCGAGGTGCACGTACAGGACGCCCTCGCCCAGCTGCGCAGCCAAGGTTTGGCCTTCCTCGTCGAGAATGTCGCCCAGGACAACCCGGGCTCCCTCCGAGCTGAGCCGTTTGCCGATTGCTGCTCCGATGCCTCGCGCTGCCCCCGTGACCAGGGCGACCTTTCCATCGAGTCGGGCCATTTCTTCCTCCTGGCGAGCCTTGGGACCGCTCGGGCGACCCTCTTGCCAGTGTCCTGCACTGGCACCGGTCTTTGAAGAGCCTTTCGGCCCTGTTCGGCGCGGGGGCAGTCACTGGAATGGATGGAGTGGGAACGGTTCGGATACGGCGCTCAGGTTCGCGCCCCGAAGCATGGCTATTCCCTCCCGCGGACCGGCCACCCCAAACGACAGGAACGGTGCAGACGTGACGAAGATCGGGATCCTAACCAGCGGTGGTGGCTGCCCGGGGCTCAACGCAGTGATCCGCGGCGCCGTGCTGAAAGGAATTACGGTCCATGGCCAGGAGTTCGTCGGCTTCAAGGATGGCTGGCGCGGGGTCATGGAGGCTGACAGCATGCCGCTGCCGCGGTTGAGCGTTCGCGGGATCTCGAAGCAGGGCGGGACCATTCTTGGCACATCCCGGACAAACCCTTTGGCAAACGGCGGACGAAGGGCAGTCAAGGCGACGTTGGATCAACTCGGAATAGAGGGTCTCATTGCCATCGGCGGTGAGGGTACTCTCGCCGCCGCACGGGCCCTAACCGAGGCCGGCCTAAAGGTCGTCGGAGTTCCCAAGACCATCGACAATGATCTCAACGCAACCGACTACACTTTTGGCTTTGACACGGCGGTGCAGATCGCAACGGAGGCGATCGACAGGCTGCGTACGACGGGCGAATCACATCACCGCTGCATGATCGCGGAGGTTATGGGGCGCAACGCCGGCTGGATTGCGCTGCAGTCCGGGATGGCATCCGGAGCCCATGCGGTCCTGATTCCGGAGCACCGGGTGTCCTTGGACCAAGTTGCCCAGTGGGTAATGTCGGCTCGCAGGCGAGGTCGGGCACCTTTGGTCGTTGTCGCGGAGGCATTCGTGCCTGTGGACACCTTCGGCCGGCCGCGCCTCGGAGGCATCGGCCTCATGCTGGAACCTGAGCTGGAGGTACTAACAGGGATTGAAACGCGTGCCACGGTGCTGGGGCATATCCAGCGAGGCGGTGTGCCGACAGCGTTTGACCGCGTGCTGGCCACGCGCATGGGAATGGCTGCCGTCGATAAGGCGGCCCGCGGCGAGTGGGGTGTCATGGTCTCCCTTCGCGGCACCGAGGTGGTCGCCGTGGATTTCGATTCAGCGCTGGGCCAGCTGAAGACCGTGCCAGAACACCGCTACCAGGGGGCGGCCGTCCTTTTCGGGTGAGAGCTGTTCCGTGACTGAATCAAGATGGGGATGCGGCCGATAGTCCTTGGCGTGTGGCGGTGGCATTCCGGATCATGGAAACACTCGCAGTGCGGTGTCCCAGTTGAAGTGCGTGTGCTCCGCGCTAACCTGCAGACCCATGATGACGATCATGAAGGCCTCAAGCTCGCGGGCACGCCGGAGGGGACCGACATCAATGGGCCGCATTCCTGCATGCGCTACAGCTGCACTGACTTTCTCCTTGGCCTCTTCCGAATCGCCGGCGATGAATACGTCCAGGTGTTGGCCCGCGACCGTTCCTGCTTCCAGCGTTGAGGGAAATGTTGTGTTGAAGGCTTTGACCACGTCTGCTCGTCCGTGGAGCAGGTGAGCTGTTTCTTCAGCGGCAGAGGTGCCGGGTTCCGTCGTCAGGCGGTCGAAAGTCGAGACGTCCACGGGGTTACTGATGTCCACGACGACTTTTCCATCAAGGGAGTCTCCGGCCTCCAAAATGGCGTTCCGGACTTCCCTGTGGGGAATCGCCAGGATGACGATGCCGCCGGTGACGGGTGCGCCGGTAATTCCGCCGGTGGCTCCAGGCCCCAGGCTTTCGACCAGGTCGCGGGTCCGTGCCCCATCCCGTCCCAGTATCTGCACCGGCTGGTTTCCACGGAGCATGGCGGTAGCGAGCCCGCGGGCCATGTGCCCGCTTCCGACGATTGTTATGGTTGCCATTGCGCTTCCCTCTTATCGGGCTCGAGAGCATCGAAGACTGATGTCATCGGTGACGGGTCGAAGGGCGGCCGTTTCGATATAGGGGACATTGCTGTTTCTCCTGCAGTGGGGTGGGGAGGGACGGACCCTGCAGGTCCGCCCTTGGACATACTGGCTCGGGGCCGGGTGACAGGGACGGAAGTCAGATGGCGGGTTTGGTCCTGTAGTCAGAGTGGATGTGTGCTTCGCCTACAAGTTCATGGAGCCCTTCAACAGCATCCGCCAGTGACAGCTCGGGTGACAGCGCGATGAAGGGCATCAAAAGCCGGTTTTCTTTGTCCAAGTGAAGTGCGAAGATGTGTTGAACTGCTCCGGCGGCCACCGCGGCACTTACCCCTTGAGCGCGCCTGAGCTCGTCGACGAGTCCCACGATCACTCGATGCTCGGCCAGCATCCCCTCCACCAGCAGCCTGCCCTGTTCGGTCTTGCCTGGTCTCTTGTAGAGCGGCCCCTCTTCTGCCAGCGCATGGGGTATCAGCTCTGTCTCGCACCATTCGACCAGCACCTCGCGGGCGTTGACCTCCGCTGCGGGATCATGAGCTTCGACGGCGTGGATGAGTGCCGCCACGAGCGCCTTGAGTCGGGTGATCATATCGGCGTGATGATGCTCGACTGCTTCCAAAGCCCGTCTTTCCGATCGGTCGTCCTTCTGCATATTCATTGTTCTCCGCCCCCTGCAATCGTTACTTGTCACTCCTGGCCAGACCGGCAGCTTGGGTCCGAACCGTCGGTGACACAGGCAATTTCTTGAACACCGGAGATTGCCCCCTCCTGGACAACGGGTAATCCAACCCGCCTCCTTTTCTCTTCCACGCGGAACACATGGCCGAGCCTGACCACTACCACGGGATCGCCAGTGTCTTTGGGGAAGGGCCGCTCAATTTCACAGTATTAGGTGTCCTGCTCCCTGCTAACAGGGTATTTGGGCCCAGATGCTGGGGCGCATGCGCTGCGGAACTTGGGAAGAAGAACAGGCCCTGTTAGTCCGGCAGGGCCTTCCGGCACTGGCTCTCCCACAGCAAGGAGGAAGGATTTAAGACCCCGAGGCAGGCCGACAGGATGGGAGCGCGGAATGGGAATGCAGGAGGTTCTTGTAGGGGCTGACGGCTCGGCTGCCGGCCGGAAGGCCGAGGATTGGGCTGCGCAGAGGGCGAACGATCTGGGTTTGCGACTGAATCTTGTACGAGTTGTCCCCGGTCCATGGGCGTACAGGCGGCCCTCGCAATATCGGGACGCAATGACGCAGGCCCAGGCGCTGCTGGAGGCAGAGTCCGCCCGCGTTTCGGCCCTCGTTCCCTCGGTGGAGATCGTCGTGACGCGGCGTACCGGCGAAACGCCGTCGGTACTGCGTCTGCTGTCCGATGGCGCCGAGACGGTGGTTGTCGGGTCGGACCGGCCGCCGGATAGGCACGGAGAAGGATTCGGCTCGGTCAGTTTTCAGGTGGCCGTCCTCAGCCGCAGTCCCGTGGCGATCATCCCTGGCCTTGGCCTCGGCCCCCGGGACAGTGCAGGGGTCGTGGTCGGCGTCGACGGTTCAGCGGACTCCGCGATCGCGTTGGATCTGGCGGGTGTGGAGGCGCTGCGGATGGGTGAAGAATTGACCGTTGTGTACGTGAAACCAAACGTGGATGCCCCCTCGGCGGGGGAGTCCTCACCCGGTGGCCGTGAGCCGGGGCAGGACGGTCAAATGCTGATTTCTGCCGCGGGTGCGGTCCGAGATTCGAACCCGGGGCTCGTTGTAAACGAAACTCTCGAAATGAATGATTCTCCTGCCGACGCGCTCCTCCGTGCCGCTGCACACGCTCGGCTTCTGGTCATCGGCTGCCGCGGACGCGGTGGGCTTCGAAAGCCTGTCGGCGCCATTGCTGAAAAAATTCTCCTGCATCTTCCCTGCCCCACGATCGTCACCCGTCCCGCTACCCAGCGCGCCGCTTAGCCTGTGCACTGCCGGGTCCTGACCACATCGACCTCGGCCTCAGACGCGAGGAGGCACTCAGCGGCCTCTAAAACTGCAGCCATGAAACGAACCAGTCAGGCCAACCTCCATCACCCTTATCTTGGTTCGAAAAGGCCGGGATCTTCGGCCCTTGCGGTCAAAACCACGTGGGGAAGACACTAAGGGCAACACATGTAAACAACCTGGCGGAGGGCGGCGCTCATGAGCGGCGATCGAGTATTCAGGCACGTGGCCGGTGGAGACGGTTCGGCCCCGTCACGTGTCGCTCTGGAATGGGCAGTCACGGAGGCGCGCCTGCGCAACATCCGGGTCAGGGTCGTGGCCGCGCGGGAGTTCCCGCCCGTAACCGTCGGGATGGAAGGCCTGGTCCGGGACCCGGACGTCTCCCCGCAGATTTCCTGCCGCTTCCAAAACGAAGCTCTGGACCGCGTGGACAGCGAGGGCGTGACGGTGACCGGTGATGTTATTCAGGGAAGCGCGGCCGCCGTGCTCCTCCGGGCGGCAGAGAATGCTGGCCTGCTGGTTGTATCCGGCGGTCTCGGCGGATTTACCGGGATGCTGCTCGGCCCCCGTGTCGACGCAGGTGGTTCATCACCCGCTCTGTCCTGTGCCCGTGGTTCGAACCCGGTTCCGGACCGGCGGCGAGGAATGAGGAATCCGTTGACCCGCAGGGAGCGTCCATACGGCGAAAGCAGCTACCGTGACCCGTGACCACTCCTCCCACCTGCATCCAACGGCCGGCCCGCACGGTGTGACGGTTCCGGCAGGGCCGACCTTCCGAGGCAGGCTCCACGCGCTGTGGCACACAGTGGTCGGCGCGGTGGGCCTGATCATGGGGCTGCTGCCGCACGTCCTGCACCACATCGGGCTGCTCGCCGGGACCGCACTTGTGGCCGGATCCGGCGGCACTGTACTGTTCGGCGTGCTGGGGTTGCTTGCGTGCACTCCCATGATGGTCCGGCTCTACCGGCGGTTCAGCACCTGGATCGCACCGGCGCTGGGACTGCTGGTCTTCGCCGCCATGTTCTCCCTGTCCGCGTTTGTCATCGGCCCGGCAATCAGCGGCACCGGAGGTGAGGTGAACCCTGGCCCGGTACCCACCGTAGACCACACCGCAGACCACTGAACGCCCAAGAGGTCCGGGACACCCAAGAATCCGGTCCTGGACGCCCTGCCGTACTTGGGCATGGTGCTCATGATGGGCATGCACCTGTTCATGCACGGCCGCCACGGCGGCGCCAGCCGGCCCGGGGGCGGGAAGGAGTTAGACATGTCCACGGACTACGGATATGACCTGTGGTGGTTGGTGATCGTCAATTCGGCCGTGTTCATCATCTTCGCGTTCAGTTTCGTCCGGCCCAGGACGAAACTGGACTGGCGGGCGCTGGGCGGTTTTTCCGCGTTCATCGTGGCGCTGTTCACCGAGATGTACGGCTTTCCGCTGACAATCTACCTGGTCTCGGGATGGCTGGGGAACCGGATACCGGGCCTGAACCTCCTGAACCACAACTCGGGTCATTTGTGGCAGGACCTGACCGGCTGGCAAGGGGATCCGCACCTGAGCCCGGTGCACCTGGTCAGCAACGTGCTGATCGCGGCAGGGTTCATCCTGCTCTACCGGTCCTGGCAGGTCCTCTTCGCGGCCCAACGTGGCCACCGGCTCGCGACCACGGGTCCCTACGGCACGGTGCGGCATCCGCAGTACGTGGGTTTCCTGACGATCATGGCAGGGTTCCTGCTGCAGTGGCCCACGCTGCTGACCCTGCTGATGTTCCCGGTGCTCGTGGTCGTGTACCTCCGCCTGGCCCGGATGGAGGAACGCCTGATGGACGCCGAGTTCGGCGAAGCCTATGCCGCCTACCGGCGGCGCGTCCCGGGCTTCTTTCCCGCGGTTCGGACGCCGTCCCGCCGGCGGGACCAAAGACTCTGACGCCGCAGGCCGGGCGGGACGATAGTGAACCGCAGGGGCACTGGTGCGTCCGCGGAAAAGGAGGAAACAGCGATGATGTATTGGGACGGGAATATGGGCGTCTGGGGGTACATCCTGATGGGGGTGAGCTTTGTGCTTTTCTGGGGCGCCATCATCACCGCCATCATCCTCTTCGCCCGCTCCATGGGAGCGGGCAGCCGCCGGTACGAGGGCGGCGGAACCGGGCCGGGCGTCGCGGAGAATCTGCTCGCGGAGCGGTTTGCTCGCGGTGAAATCGACGAGAGCGAGTACACCGCCCGCCTCACGACGCTCCGCCGAGGCCGCGGAGCGTGACCCGCCGGCGTATCCGCCATGTCCGTCCGGAGACCCTTGACCGATACACCTAGCGGTATATCTTCGGTGTAACCGGAAAGCGATCCCGGGCCAAGCCCCTACGCAGTGAAGGTCCGACAACGGGCGGACCGAGCCCCCTGTCCTCCCCGTACACCTCGGCGAAAGGACGCACCATGACTGCTTACCCGAAGCCCGCACCCGGATCCGCTCACCGGCCCGCACCGGCCAGGACCTGCAGCATTCCTGCTGCCCGTGTGGCCGATCCGGCAGCGCCGCTGAAGGAGGAGCAGTGAGCACGCCTCTGAAAAGCACCGTCGTGGAGGTCCGCGGCCTGCACTGGGCCACCTCCAAGGCGGTCGTGGAACACGTCCTGCTTCAGCGGCCCGGAGTCGCCGCCGTCGACGCGAACCCGGTTGCCCAGACCGCGACGGTGAGCTTTGACCCCTCAGTGACCTCCGTGGAGCAGATCTCCGGGTGGATACGGGAATGCGGATACCACTGCCGGGGCGAATCGGTCCCCGACCACGTCTGCTACCCGATGGAAGAAACAGTGCGCACCTCCGGGATGATGCATGACACCGCCCGGAAGACCGGCGGCGGCCATCCGCCGGCGGACAGCCATGCCGGCCACGGCGCGGGCCAGCACGGTGAGATGCCCCGGACCCCGCAGGACGTGATGGGCCACGGCGGACATCACGCCGGCATGTCGATGGATGACATGGTCAAGGACATGCGCAACCGGTTCCTGGTCGCCGCGGTCCTGTCCATCGGCGTGACGCTGTGGTCCCCGATGGGCCGGGATATGTTCGGCTTCACCGCCCCGACGCCGTTCGGGCTCCGTGACGATGTCATGGCCTTGATCCTGTCCCTGCCGGTCATCTTCTACTCGGCCTGGATCTTCTTCGATGGCGCCTACCGGGCGCTGAAGGCCCGCACGCTGGACATGATGGTCCTGGTCGCGATCGCCGTGGGCACCGGGTGGCTTTACAGTGTCTGGGTCACCGTCACCGGCGGCGGTGAGGTGTTCTATGAAGCCGCGACCGTCCTTGCGGCCTTCGTGCTGCTGGGCCACTGGTTCGAGATGCGCGCGCGGGGAGGCGCGAACGAGGCCATCCGCACGCTGCTCGAGCTTGCTCCGCCGGTCGCGGTCGTGATCCGTGACGGCGATACGGTCGAGATCCCCACTTCTGAAGTCCAGACCGGGGATCTGCTGCTGATCCGGCCGGGGTCGAAAATCCCCGTTGACGGGGAGGTCGAGGATGGCCAGTCGGAGGTCGATGAGTCCATGGTCACCGGTGAGAGCCTTCCGGTGACCAAGGCCATCGGGTCGGAAGTGATCGGCGCGTCCATCAACACCACCGGCACGATACGGGTCCGGGCCACCAAGGTCGGAGCCGACACCGCCCTGGCGCAGATCGTGGCCCTTGTCCAGGAAGCCCAGAACTCCAAGGCGCCAGGCCAGCGGCTGGCCGACAGGGCAGCTTTCTGGCTGGTCCTCGTCGCCCTGATCGGCGGAACGGTGACGTTCGCCGCGTGGCTCGCCATCGGCGCCGGCGTCCAGGCGGCCCTGCTGTTCGCTATCACCGTTGTCGTGATCACCTGCCCCGACGCGTTGGGGCTCGCCACGCCGACGGCGATCATGGTGGGCACCGGGCTCGGCGCCAAACGGGGCGTCCTGTTCAAGAACGCTACTGCCCTGGAGGTCTCTGCCCGGATCGACACCGTCGTGATGGATAAGACCGGCACCCTGACCAAGGGCGAACCGGAAGTGACCGACGTCGTTGTTGAAGGGATCGGCCACAACGAGCTGCTGGCGCTGGTCGCGGCGGTGGAGCAGGAATCCGAACACCCGCTCGCTGCGGCCGTGGTCCGGCACGCCCGGGAACACGGTGCACCTGCTCTGGTTGCGTCGGATTTCCTGAACGTTCCCGGTCACGGTGCCGGCGCTACCGTTGACGGACACCGGGTGCTGGTGGGCAATCGCAAACTCATGGCCAACGAAGGCATCGACCTGGGCCCGCTGGCCGCGGTGCGCGATGAACTCGCAGCCACCGGACGGACCGCGGTGCTCGTCTCGGTGGACGGCCGGGCCGCGGCGGTGATCGCTATGGCGGATGCCGCGAGGGAAACCGGGGCCGCCGCAATAGCTGCCTTGCACGAGGCCGGGATCGAAGTCGTCATGCTCACCGGGGACAACGAAGCCACCGCCCAAAGGATCGCCGGCCAGCTGGGCATCGACACCGTCATCGCCGAGGTGCTCCCCGGAGACAAGTCATCGAAGATCGCCGAGCTGCAGCAGCGCGGGAGGGTCGCCATGGTCGGCGACGGCGTGAACGACGCCCCGGCCCTGGCCCAGGCCGACCTCGGCATCGCGATCGGCGCCGGCACCGACGTGGCCATCGAAACGGCCGACGTCGTCCTGATGCGCTCGGACCCGTTGGATGTGCCCATCGCCCTGCGGATCGGCAAGGGCACCTTGCGGAAGATGCGCCAGAACCTGGGCTGGGCCGTGGGGTACAACGCGATAGCGCTGCCCATCGCAGCGGGGGTGTTCGCGTTCGCCGGGATCGTCCTCAGCCCGGAGATTGCGGCCCTGTCGATGTCCGGTTCCAGCTTCTTGGTCGCCGTCAACGCCCTCCTGCTCAAGAGGCTCCGGCTGCCTCGGCCGGAAACGCCCGAGGCCACCACGGCGCGTGCTTCCCGGCCGCTTGCCCCGGCCGGGACCCGCTAGGCCCACCCGCTATGGACTTCCGCCTCATCTGCCGCGTGCTGTTCCTGCGGGCCGCATGGCGGAGAAGGGACCACTGGGACGCCGCCCGGATCACCGCGCATCAGGACCATGCCCTGCAGGAACTGCGCCGCGCAGCCTAAGCCGGCTCGGAGTTCTACCGGCGCCGTCACGCCGGCCTTCACGAGGCTCCCCTGAACCGGCTGCCGTCCGTGACCAAAGCGGACCTGATGGAGCACTTCGACGAGGCGGTCACCACGCCGGACGTGAGGCTGGCGGATCTGGAGAACCATCTGCGGTCCCTGACAGAGCGCGGGGGAGACCCGGGGGTGCCGTGGAAGGGCCGGTGGTGGGCCGCGGCAACGGCCGGGACCACGGGCCGGCGCGGAGCCTTCGTCTGGAACCGCACGGAATGGGGGACCGTCCTGGCGTCCTACGCCCGCGCGAACGACTGGGCCGGGATCTCCGCCGGGCCCACCCGGCCGCTGAAAATGACCCTGGTCAGCTCGCGCGTCCCCACGCACCAGTCCGCCGTGGTCGGAGCTTCCCTGTGCTCCGGACTCGTCCCCGCCCTGCGCTTGGATGTCACCGCACCCATGGCTGAGACGGTGGCCGCGCTGAACCGGTTCCAGCCCAGGGTCCTGGTTGGCTACGCCTCAGCCCTTAAGCCCTTGGCGGCAGAGCAGCGCGCCGGACGGCTGCACATCTCCCCGCAGGGCGTGATGTCCGCCTCGGAAGTGCTCAGCCCGCATACCGCGTCGGAACTGGAGGCTGCATGGGGAAGCGCCCCCTTCGATGTCTATGCCGCCACCGAAACGGCCGGGATCGCCTCCCCGTGCACCTTCCGGAACCGCCATGTCTACGAGGACCTGCTGATCATCGAACCCGTGGACCAGGCCGGGGCCCTCGTGTCGCCCGGAACAACCGGCGCAAAGCTCCTCGTCACGGTCCTGTTTTCGCGGACCTGCCGCTGATCCGTTACGAAATGTCCGACACCGTGCGGCTGGGCGGACGAGGCTGTCCCTGCGGACGCTCCTTCACCCTCCTGGAGGACATCGAAGGCCGGCTCGAAGACGTCCTGCAGCTGCCGGGCAGGGAGGGCCCGGTTACCATCCACCCGATCGTATTCCACCATCTACTGGATCAAACTGCCGTTTCGGGGTGGCAAGTCATCCAGGAGGCCTCCGGACTGCGGGTCCTCCTTGCAGGCCTCGCGTCAGGAGGCTCAATAGACGGAGTCCGCGCCGCAGTGGGCGCCGCCCTCACCGCAGCTGGCGTGGTGCAGACCCGGGTGCACGTGCAGTTGGTGGAACAAGTTGAAAGGACAGCCCTGGGCAAGGCGCCGTTCGTGCGCGGGTTGATGGGCGGGCGATGACGCGTCCTTCCTCCTGCGACGACGTCGGCGCTGACCGCACGTTCACCCCAGAGCAGCGGTGATGCCTGCGGCGACAGCGGCGTCGTCCACGGACCGGTGCACCGCAGCGACCTGACACCGTGATTCCCACTTCCATGTCGCCCGAACAATGGCAGCTGTGCACCATCGCCAGAGACGCTTTTTGGGACACTATACGGCGCCCACGTCACGAGGAGGCGAGGCTACTCGAAGGACGCCCGACGCTGATCGCTCAAGCGGGTCTTCCATATGTCCGGCGCGTTGACCCTGAAACGCCGGCCAGTGAGTGCCTTCGGTGACAGCCGGACATAATGCGCTTTGGCCCCTGGCTCCCACGGCTCCAAGCCGAGGGCATCCGCCGCGGATTGCTCATCCACACTGTCGATCAATGCCGTGCCGCCCCTGGCCACGACGCTCCAAGCTTCCTCCGTTGTGGGCTCGTAGCCGTCGATTTCAAAGGCAGCCGGCTCCTCCTTCGCCGATCCCCACAGCTTTGTCCCCGCGCCCGTGCGGAACACGATGCTGCGGCGTTCAACAACAAAGTTCACCGGAAAGATTTCGGGATGGCCTTCGACGATGACCGCCAGCCTCCCCACGTTGGCAGAGGACAGCAGATCCCAGCAGTCGTCGAATGAAAGCTCATGGCCTTTCCGTGCTTCGTTCATGAACACAGATACTACGGCCCGATGAGGTCCATCGGCAGTGCCCGTGACCAGGCATCCGCACTATTTCTCCGTCAATGCGGGGGGCTGTTCGTGTCGATGAGCCGTCTTGCTCCCATGCCATCAATAGATCCACCTCCGAGCACGAATGCAGCTGCGCTTCACGGACCCGCATTCTGTGTTCAGGTATGGCTGATGTGGGACGTTGTGCCCTTGTCACTGCCATCCCAAAGGCAAAAGCTTGATCCATGCCGATGAGCTCTTCACTCCCCATTTCACTGATGTTTCCAGTCCTGAGCAGTCTGGCCCGTGAGATGACTAGACATGCAGCAACTGGTCCGGAGCATGGGGCAAACGGAGGTGGTCAGTGAGCGCAGCACGTGAGCACGGCATCCGTGAAGAGGGTTCCGCCAAGGGAGAGCCGCATCATGCGCTGCCCGTTCACGAGGTCGTGCTGCTCCTGGGAGTGGATCCTGAGGCCGGTTTGAGCGACGTGGAAGTGAGTCGGCGGCGGGAGCGTTTTGGTCCCAATAGCCTTCCGGTGCCACGGGCCGGTGGGCCTCTGCTCACGGTCCTTCGGCAGCTTCATCACCCGCTGGTTTACGTCCTATTGGCCGCTGCGGTGATCACTCTTGGCCTCGGCGAGTACGTTGATTCGGCTGTCATCCTGGGCGTAGTGCTGATCAATACCGTTGTTGGCTTCATTCAGGAGTCGAAGGCGGAAGCGGCTCTCGACGCTCTGCGGATGATGGTAAGCACCGAGGCAACAGTAGTGCGTGAAGGGCTTCAACAGTCTGTTCCGTCGGAGGACATCGTCCCAGGTGACGTCGTGGTGCTTGAGGCGGGGGCAAAAGTTCCGGCTGACCTTCGGTTGACCCGCGTGGAGCAGATCGAAGTGGACGAGTCGGCCTTGACAGGCGAGTCTTTGCCGGTTGTCAAAGACGAAGTTGTTTTGGCATCTTCGACCGCCGTGGCGGACAGGCGCAACATGGTGTATTCAGGCACGTTGATCACAGGCGGCAGTGGGGCAGGGATGGCGGTAGCAACCGGTGCCCAAACGGAACTCGGCGAAATCCACCGTTTGGTGGGTTCGACTCAGAACCTCGCGACCCCGCTGACGGCGAAGCTCGCGCGCTTCAGTCAAATTCTGACCGCAGCTATCCTCGCCCTCGCGGCCTTGGCCTTCATCATTGGGGTGAGCCGTGAGCAGGAAGCGGTATCGACTTTTACTGCCGCCGTCGCCCTTGCCGTGGGCGCCATTCCAGAAGGGCTGCCAGCAGCAGTAACCATCAAACTGGCTATTGGAGTCGCCAGAATGGCCCGACACGGTGCGGTGATCCGCAGGTTGCCCGCTGTTGAAACGCTCGGCAGCACGACTGTCATCTGCTCCGATAAGACCGGAACACTGACTGAGAACCAGATGACCGTGCAATCGCTGTGGACAGTGGACGGCACGTTTACTGTGACCGGTTCAGGGTACGGTCCGGAGGGAGTTGTCCTGGACCGTGACGGTGGTACCGTCAACATCTCGGCGAGTCAGGCCCTGCGTTGGTCCCTCCTCGCCGGGGCCGGCTGCAGCGACGCAGAACTGGTCCCCGGCGACGGAAGCTGGAAGCTAGTCGGTGACCCGACGGAAGGAGCTATGCTTGCCGTTGCCGCCAAAGGTGGAATCGACCTAAATCAGCTCGAGGAACTGTACCCACGCCTCGCTACTCTGCCGTTTAGTTCCGAGGCGCCCTACATGACGACTCTTCGACGGGAGGCAGCCACGGGCCGGCACGTCGTCCTCGCGAAGGGAGCGCCAGAACAGATCGTAGAGCTATGCTCGCGGGCGATGCGTGCCGATGGGAGCACAAGCAGGCTGCAGCCGGACGTCGTACTTCAAGCCACGCATGAGCTGGCAGCCCAGGGACTGCGGGTCCTCGCCACAGCAACAGCTGAGGTGGAAGATCCCGCATTGTTTGAGAGTGCCGCGCAGTCAGGGCGAATGGTCCTGACCGGGTTGCAGGCCATGCGCGACCCGCCCCGAGCGGCCGCGGCCGCCGCTGTTGAGGCCTGCCACAACGCCGGCGTCAAAGTGAAGATGATCACCGGCGACCACGCTGCGACAGCCGCGGCCATCGCAACGCAGCTGGATCTGGTCGATCAAGGGAGCACGAAGACAACAGTCATCACAGGCGCTGAACTTACTGCGCTTCCGGCTGACAAGTATGGGGACGCTGTCGATGCTGCCCAGGTTTTTGCCCGAGTTTCCCCAGAGCAGAAGCTGCGGCTGATAGAAGCACTCCAGAGCCGCGGGCACGTCGTGGCGATGACCGGAGACGGCGTTAATGACGCGCCTGCCCTCCGCCAGGCCAACATCGGAATCGCGATGGGCGGCAATGGAACCGAAGTGGCCAAAGAAGCCGCCGACATGGTCCTCACCGACGATAACTTCGCGACAATTGAGGCAGCGGTCGAAGAAGGACGCGGGGTTTTCGATAACCTGACCAAATTCATTGTCTGGACGCTGCCGACGAATATGGGGGAGGGTCTGGTGATTCTGGCAGCGGTCGTGTCCGGTGCCACGTTGCCGATCCTGCCCACTCAGATCCTCTGGATCAACATGACTACGGCAGTCGCCCTCGGCCTGATGCTAGCGTTCGAACCCAAAGAGCCGGAGATCATGAACCGACCGCCCCGTCCCCCGGAGCGGCCCTTGCTCACAAAGGCGCTCATCGTGCGCACGCTCCTGGTTTCTGCGCTGCTCGTCGCGGGCACCTCCGGGATTTTCGAATGGGAAGTGGCAAAAGGCGCCTCTGTTGCGGAAGCGCGCACGGCAGCGGTGAATCTTTTCGTCGTCGTCGAGATCTTCTACCTCTTCAGCTGCCGTTCCCTCACTAAGTCCGCGTGGAGGCTTGGCTTGTTCAGCAATCCATGGGTTATCGCCGGAGTGAGCGCCCAAGCGGCCGCCCTGCTGGCCTTGACGTATCTGCCGGTGATGCATGCCATCTTTCACACGGCGCCGGTCCGTCCGGAGGCCTGGCCCTGGGTGCTCCTTATCGGCGTGCTCGCTTCCTTCATTGTCGGGATTGATAAGCGACTTCGCAGGGGTGTCATCTGATAGCCCGCTCCTGCCAGTTTCTCCGACCCCGTTGGGAGACTCTGAGGTCCGGAGCCACCAGAGGCGCCAGCAAGAATTAGTGGCCCGGGAACACTGCCCGATTGTTCAGGCGCGCGGCGGCCAGCCGAGCGCTATGCCTGGTGCTTTATGCGCTGTACGCGGGTGATGACGGTGGGGCACGGCAGGTGCGTCAGGACCCCGTGTGCGGTAGAGCCGAGCAAGAGCCGTCTAAAGCCGCCCCGGCCGCGACTCCCCACCACCAGCATTTTTGCCTCCGTGGAGGCTTCCAGCAGCGCCTCGACTGGCCCTTTACGGGCTTCCAGCACTTTATTCACGATGAGGTCAGGATAGTCTTCCCGGAGGCCGGCTACTGTTTCGGCGAGAACAATGCGTTCCTCTTCAACAATGAGCCCGGCGAGGTTGTCCGGCGTCAGACCCGCGTCAACAAGCCGGTCAGGACCGCTGAATGCGTGAAGCACCGTGAGTTCCTGGCCGTCCCTATCCGCCTCAGCAGCCGCGAAGGCGACGGATTGGATGGATTCTTCCGACCCGTCAACTCCTACGACAATTCCATGGCGGCCATCGAGATCCTGCGTTCCGATGACGGCTACGGGACACTTGGCGGCCGCGGCCACTTGTAAGGCCAGGTCGGTCAGTGAACCGCCCAAGTGTCCGCTCCCGGACCCAACCACCAGCATTGATGTCTTGCCCGAGTACTTCCTTAACGAGCCTCCGACGCTTCCTGTCATCAGTTTGGTGATGATTTCAATCGGGAAGCTTTCCCGGGCACGGCCGGCCGCGTCTTTGAGGAGTTTGTTGCCCGTATCTTGCAGCGCCTCGACCCAGGGACGAGCCGCTGCCAGCCAGCGGTCGTCAACGACATGAACGATTACCAGCGGTACGTTGGCACGTTCGGCCCGGCGCGCTGCCCACGCCACTGCTGCCTGGCTCTGGGCGGAATCGTTGGTGCCGACGGCGATTGGTTTACCCGTGCTCATGACTTACCTTCCTGATTTACTCCCTGTTGCTTGCCAACAAGGACGGGCGGTGCGCGTACCGCAACACTGGCACAGGAAGCAGGACGCCGACCGGGGCGGACGGGCTAGCCAGGCGGCTTCCGTGATGAGTGCCGTTGCCGTGCTGTGCCTGTCCTTCGCTCTACAGCTTGGTCTGTTCCTCTGCGGGGCTGTAGGGCCGAAAGTCACGACCCTCTACATAAAGGTTGCATGGGGTTAGGCATAGGGTAATGCGTTCCGGACCCGGCAGTTCTCAAGCTGGATCCGCGGCTAACAAGACCATCCCGTGCCGGGGAGATGCGAGCACGACAGTCCGCCACCAGACCGGATAGGCACGTCTGGCAGCGCCGCACGGTCGTGCCAGGATGCTTCCGCGACCGTCAATCGGCTGGTGACGGACGGTGGTTCTGCTCGTCCAGTGTCTCCGGCGGCGGACCAGGTGGCGGCCAACCGTGGACAGTCATCGGCCCGGACCCGCCAGGTCCGAGGTGTCGCCAGTCAACGACCGTACCAGTTGCTCAAGAAACCTCAGCTGCCTGGCATTGACCTTCATCAGCAGTTCAATCTCCGCACGCGCGGCGACGTCCGTGTCGTAATCGTGCTGGGCCATAGCGGCCGCGATGGCATCCTGACGCTTGGCTGCAATCAGGAGGATGGCACCCTGAAGCCCTGCCAGCATCGAACGGACGAGATTCAACAGAATGTAGGGATAGGGATCCCAAGCGGAGCCCTGCAAGATCCAGATATTAATCCCGGCCCACACCAGCATGAAAGCAATAAACACACTGACGAAGGGCCAACTTCCCATTCCGTTGCGAAGGAGGTCAGCTGCGCGCTCGCCATAACTCAGTGATGCTTTATGTTCCGCGTGCCATGTGAACGCCCGCCCTGTCATGCGCGGTGCTTCGGGCGAGATGGCCTGCGTTGCTCTCGGGCTGCTCCGCTCTCCGGCTGGATTGCCTGGTCCTGCGCGCTAATCGAGTTGCCTGGGGCCAGGAAGCCAGGCAAGAGTGTTGCGGGAACGCGACCGGAACGCCGCCGTGTGGCGACCCCGGAACAACGAGGTAGCGGCCCTTCCGGCGTCAACTCTGACGCCAAATTCATGCATCACGATGGACATACCTCAAGGGGGATAGACGGCGCCCCGAGGCGGCCCGTCACGTAATTGCCGGCAGCGCGCAGCCGGGAAGGGCACGCCTAGCCGCGTGCGATCGGAAGTTTCTTCAGGGTCTCGGGCTGGGCAGCTTCCTCGGGAAGGGGAGTCCGGACTTCCAGCACGCCATCGACGTACGAGGCCTTGATGTCTTCTTCCTTTACGCAATCCGGAAGAGGGATGCTGCGGCTGAAGGAACCGTAGCGGAACTCGGACCGGAAGTAGCCCTTGTCCTTGTGCTCTTCCTTTTCCTGGCGCTCGGCGCGGATCCGCAGTGATCCACTGTCGATCGTGATCTCCACGTCTTTGTCGGGATCGACCCCGGGCATCTCGGCGCGTACCACCAGGGTTTTGCCAGCGACGAACTCCTCGACGCGGATCGGGGGTCCGGTGGAAGCATCAAACATCCGCTCCACGGATTCCAGGAGGTCCGAAGGAGACCTCAGCAGGGTGCCAAATGGAGTAGTCCACCGGGGCGTCGCGAACGGGGACCACCTGAGCAGATCAGACATGACAATCTCTCCAAACTCGAAACGGGGAAGGACCCACAGCCGGGGTCCGGTGCTCTTCCAGTTGATACCCTCCGGGAACAATGCGACAGGGACGAAAGACCCGCCCGTTCGGGCAAGCTACCGCAGCCGCCCCATCCTGTAGACGGGAGACGGGATCTCCCCGGCCGCAGCCAGGACCCACGACCTTTGGCGCCTGTGCGACGACAGTTCCGGAACATGGGGTCGGAGTACGGTGATGCTGAGGCCGGGGAGGAACCCTGTGTCCCGCGCGCAGGTGGGCCGCAACGGCAACACCGCCAGAGTAGCCAGGTTGACGGAGGCACAACGTCGGGTGGAGGGCTGGCGCTCAGGCATGGCCGTCAGAAGGCGATGATGTTTAAGGGCCACGAACCAGCTGACTCGGAGTTGGTGGTCCTAGGGCTGTGGCATTGATTCAGGCCCGTGGAGGTCCCGAGCGATGGACTTGGCCCACTCCTCGATGCCTGCCCAGTCACGGTAGTCGCCGAATCGGCCCCCGGCTGCCCGGAACAGGAATCGCCCCCACCGGGGAAGCAGGTCGGGGCTGCCCACTCCAGAGAAAACGCGGTGGTTGCGTGGCCGGACTTCGACTGGAAAGGCCTGTGCAATGCGTTTCTCTTGCGCTCTGCGTCCCGGCCCACGGAGTGGGGCCGGCAACCCGGCCGACATGCCGACACTGAACAGCCATATCGGCGTACCGGCCAAGTTACCGGACTGGCGGTAAAGGAAGTCTGAGGCTTCCGGCAGCCACGCCTGATTGTGGATCGCGCTGCCCAGCACAACGCCGTCGTAGCCCTCGACGCTCTTCGCTTCCTTCATCGGGAGCACATCCACCTCGTCCGAAATCTGCCGGAATATTTCGGCGATCCGCTCGGCGATCTCCGCGGTGGCGCCCTGTCTACTCGCATGGCCGATGAGAATCCGCATCTGCAACCTCCCTGGGAGTTGGAACCAGCCTAGAATCTGAACCCGTTCTGGGCCCACGTCTTCCTCACTGCACCTCGATGACGCCCATCATGCCGAGGTCTTCGTGGTCAAGGATGTGGCAGTGGTAGACGGAACGCCCGCGGAAGTCCTTGAAAGCCATCCTGACCTTCACCCGACCGTGTGCAGGCACGTTCACCACATCCTGCCAAACGGCGTTGTCCATTCCTTGGCCATTTACCTCGATGATTTGCATCGGCCAGACGTGTAGGTGGAACGGGTGGTCCATGGGGCTGGTGTTGATCAGCGTCCACTCCTCGACGTTCCCGTCTGCCACTGTTGTGTCTGTTCTTGCCTGGTTGAATTCTCTGCCGTTGATGGTGAAACGCATCATGCCTGCGCCCATGCCCATGCCCATGCCGGCGGCCAGGACGACCTGTCGGCGTGCCGCGACGGCGGATGACCGCAGGTCTGCCAGTCCCTGATAGACAGGCACGGGCATCAGGGGTGCGGCCGGTTCGCCGGATACGCGGAGGGTGGCCAGTGCGGCGCCGTCCGGCTGGTCTGCAGGGTTGCGTGCTCCGAATCCCGGGCCCATCATTCCTGGCATGCTTCCCCGGTTCTGGTAGAGCGCGCGCAGCACGGAGTCCCCGGCCGTGGTGGTCACGAGGAGGTCTGCCCGGTTTCCGGGCGTCAGGAGCAGTTCATCCAGTGTCTCGGGTGTCGGGAAGCGGCCGGAGTCCATGCCGAGGAGCTGCAGCTGCTGTCCGTCGAGCCGTAAACGGAGGTAGCGGGCCACGCAGGTGTTGATGATGCGCCACCGTTCACGCTCGCCCGGGCGGGCGCTTAATTGCAGGTTGCTTTGACCGTTGACCAGGATCAGTTCACCCTCCCGGCCCATCATCCGTTCCATCGCCGGGACTTCCGGGATGTTCCCCAGGCCGTCCAGGGTGGTGTCCGAAATGACCAGTACCCGTTCCACACTCGTCTCGATGGGTTCAGGGTCCTCGACGATGATTGTTCCGAAGAGGCCGGCAAAAATCTGATCGGCGACCATGCCGTGGTGGTGGGGGTGGTACCAGTACACGCCCGGGGGATGATCCCTGGGAAGTTTGTATTCGTAGTCGAAAGTGCTGCCGGGGTCGATCGAGACGAAGACGTTGTCCCCGTTGCCTTCGGGGGAAACGTGGAGGCCGTGCACGTGCAGGTTGGTGGTCTGGGTCAGCTTGTTGACGAGCCGGACGTTGAGAACATCGCCAGCGCGCACGCGAAGAGTGGGGCCGGGGATGCCGCCGTTGTAGCCAAGGGACAAATGCGGCTGGCCGGCGAGTTGCATCCGACCGGGTGCGGCTTCGAGCCGTACTTGCAGCTGGCCGTTTGTGCTCCGCTCCTCCGGAGGCTGGATCAGTTCGCTTCCCGTAACGGGGGCCTCCCGCGACGCCAGGGTCCAGATCAGCCCGGCACCGCCGACCGCTGTCCCCGCAATGCCGAGACCTCCCAGCAACAACGCCTGGCGGCGGCTGATGGGCTTCACTACGGGCCCTCACCGAGTACTCTGAGGTGCTCGCGGTACTGGTCCGCGGTGAGTTCTCCTCTCGCAAAGCGCTCGTCGAGGATCTGGCGGGCCCTGCTCGCTCCGGCAGGCGGCGGTCCGCCTGGCCCCGCCGGGCCCGGCGGCCCGTATCCATCACGGACGCCGCCGCCAGCGACCCTGACCGCAAGCACCACCAGCAGCGCGATCCCGATGAGAAGCAGAGGAACCCAGAGCCACATCCACCCCATGCCTTGTCCGTAACCCCACATCATGATCGGCGCCTTTCCCTTCAGAGAGTTACTCCGAGTCTTCGCGCGGCCTCCGCTGACAGGTAGAGTCCGAGGTCCCGGTCCACCCGGGCCGGTTTTCTACGCATCCGCACCAGCCGTCGGAAGGCCGGCTGGTACTCAGGCCGATGCAGCCAGGAGGGAGACGCGGGCCGCTTCAGACCGGTGGCCGGCCTCGGCAGAGATCCTGCAGTGCTCGTGCGGGTCAGGAGGCGTCGGCGGGACGGAACGTGACTCCGCCGTCGGTGGAGAGGACGAGCCCGCTGGCCGTGGCGGCCCAGATGGTCGGGCCGGCCTCCTGGCCGTTGACTGCGGCCACGGCCTGGACCGTGTCGTGGATTTTGCCTTTTCGGGTCCAGGTCGCGCCGGCGTCTGTGGAGTAGTGGACTGTCCCGTCGGGTCCGACTCCTACAGCCTCCGCAGAGCTGGCGAAAGCGGCGAACTGGATCACGGGTCCGGATTTCACCGTGTTCCAGGACTGGCCGCCGTCAGTTGAGCGGCGGATTGTGGCGTGGTTGCCAGGACAGTGTCGCTGGTCGGGGTTCCGGCGAGGATGGCCGGGACGAAATCCGCGGCTACAGTTTTCCAGGTTTTCCCGTCCGGGCTGGTGCGCATTGCGTCGTCGAAGCCGACGAGTCCGGATTTGGTCGCGGTGAGTGCGTGGAAGTCGGATTCACCCTGACGGGAGAGCTGTTCCCAGGTTTTACCGGCGTCGGTGGATCTGGTCAGCCCGAGCGGGTTGGCCAGGTCGGAGCCTTCTCCGGGGTGTCCGGAAGCGTAGAGGACGCCGTGGTCGGTGCCGCCGGCGAAGCCCATCAGGTCGTCGGTGGCGCCGATTTTGGCGGCGGGTTGTTTGGTGATGTCGAACAGGCCATCGTGGGTGGCCAGGAGCACCTGGCCGGTTGTGCTGCTGACGCTCAGCCCGTGAACGTGGGCGTCCGGCAGGGTGATGCCGGCGTTACCTGCAGCTGCGGGTTCTGCCGGGAGGTTGGAACGGCGGCAGAGACTTCAAGCGATTCCTTCTGAAACTCCGGCGGCTATGCGGGCGGCGTCCTCATACGAGGACGGCGCAGTCTTCCGGAACGCGGCGTCGGCATCCGCGCGAAGGACATCTCCGGCGAGCACGCGCACCTGGACCGGTTCCCCATACGCACCCCTGCAGGCCAACACGTCACCACGCACCGGGGGATTGTCTGCGGCATCGCGGGCGACGGGCTGGAATATGACCCACCAGTTCTCTCCCGCGGTGTCCGTGAACGTAAAGCCAGCCGCATGCCGGTACGCCGCGCCATTGACACCGCGATCCCCGTAGCCGGCAACCGAGCCCGGCGGTGCCACGAAACTGACTCCCCTGTGTCTCTCGGACCGACGATGACTCACCCCACACTCCCTGTCAGCGTCTCAGGCTTTCCGCGTAAGGCAGGACGGTCGTCAAGTCGGGCGTGCCGGCTGCCAGGCGCTCCCGGGCGATGGCCATGACATCGAGGTCGCTGTTTTCGGCCAGGTGGATCACGGGGTAGCCGGTGGGAAGCAGCCGCCACGAGGCGGATAGATTCCGGATCAGGACGGTACCGATGAACAGGCCGGTCTCGATGCGGAGGCGCGGAGCCGGGGGCCTGCCCGCGGCACGGCCGGCGAGGAGCCCCTCCAGGACCTCGAGTCCTTCGGCGGTGTCGGAGAGACCCCCGACGCTGGCGGCCCACTGGCGAAGCAAGCCGCATTGCCCGAGGTAGGTGTTCAGTTGCTCCGCGGCCCCGGACGGATCGCCCGCGTCGTTCTCGGTGATGAACACTGCGTAGTCACGGACGGCGCCCCGGCCAGAGCTCTGCCAAAGGAATTTCGTGAGGTACTCGCTCATGCGCCACATCCTCTTGGCGCCCGAACGAGGGGCTGCCCTGCTTGGAGGTTTCGTGCGCCCCGCGAAACCCTGCCTCCCGAGCGGTCTGTTGCTGGCATTGTTATACTAAATTATGAATCTATAAAATAGTCAAGCAAAGGGTGTTGCGATGGGCAGGGAGGCGGGCGTGGAGGATTTCGCGGATTTCCGGGCGCCGTTGTACGAGGTGAAGGCCAACCTGTTTAAGGGGCTGGCCCATCCGGTGCGGATCCGCGTGCTGGAGCTGCTGTCGGCCGCGCCTGAGGTGTCGGTGACGGAGCTTCTTGCCGCAACGGGGCTGGAGGCTACGAACTTGTCCCAGCACCTTTCGGTGCTGCGCCGGTACCACCTGGTCAGGGGGGAGCGCCGGGCACTGCAGATGTTCTATACACTGGCGTACCCGCAGGTCGCGGACCTCCTCTCCGTGGCGAGACTGCTGCTCAATGACATGCTGAACACCACCCGGGAGCAGCTGGAATCCTCAGAGAAGACTGCCCGGGCGTCGGCCGCAGCGGACAGCACACGGTGAAGGCTCTGGTCGCGGCCCGGGCCTTCCTGCCCGGGCGGCAGGACTATGCGCTGTTGCCGCGTACCTGGAAAGGGGACCTGCTCGCCGGGGTCACCGTCGGCATCATCGCGCTGCCGCTGGCGCTGGCGTTCGGTGTCAGCTCCGGCGCGGGTGCTGCCAGCGGACTGATCACCGCCGTGATCGCCGGGGTGATCGCGGCCGTGTTCGGCGGTTCCAACATCCAGGTCTCCGGACCCACCGGAGCCATGGTCGTGGTTCTGGGCCCGGTCATCGCCGCCCACGGGCTAGGTGCACTGGCCGCGGTCTCGGTCCTTGCCGGGGTGATCGTGGTGGCTGCCGGGCTGCTCAAACTCGGGCGGGTCGTGACGTTCCTGCCCTGGCCGGTGATCGAGGGCTTCACCGTCGGAATCGCTGTGATCATCTTCCTTCAGCAGGTCCCTGCCGCGTTCGGCGTCAAGCCCGGGCCCAGCGGCAACGCCGTCGTCTCGGCCATCCAGGCCCTCGGCACCGCGTCCCCAACCTCGATTCTTGCCCCGGTTGCCGTGGTGGGCCTGGTCGTGGTGATCATGGTTGCCGCGCCGCGGATCCACCCCCGGCTCCCTGGCTCGCTCATCGCGATCATCATCGCCAGTGTGGCCGCGCAGCTACTCGAGTTGCCCGTGACCCGGATCGGAGCCCTGCCCGATTCCCTGCCGGCCCCGGTGATGCCGTCCCTGGACCTGGCGACGATCACCGGGCTGGCCGGGTCCGCCGCCACGATCGCGGCCCTGGCCGCGATCGAGTCGCTGCTCTCGGCACGGGTCGCGGCGTCGATCTCCGATACCGGCCCCTATGACGCGGACCGTGAGCTCCTGGGCCAGGGCCTGGCGTCCGTTGCGTCCGGGTTCTTCGGCGGCATGCCCGCCACCGGTGCCATCGCCCGCACCGCGGTGAACCTCCGCTCGGGCGGCCGGACCCGCCTCGCCGCCATCACCCATGCACTGGTCCTGCTGGCCGTGGTGTATCTGGCCACCGGCCCGGTTTCCCGCATCCCCCTTGCGGCGCTGGGTGGGGTGCTGATGGTCACCGCGACGCGCATGGTCTCCCTCAGGACGCTGCGCAGCGTGATCGGATCAACCCGTGCCGACGCGGTCGTGTTTTTCGTGACCGCGCTGATCACCGTGTCCTTCGATCTGATCGAGGCCGTGGAGATCGGAATCGCGGTCGCCGCCTTTTTCGCCCTGCGCGCCCTGGTCAGATCCAGCGGCGTGCACCGGGAGGAGATCCCCGGTCCGGTCCATGAAGGGGATGAGCACATTGCTGTCTTCCGGCTCGACGGGGCACTTTTCTTCGCCGCAGCCGAGCGCGTCCTGGAGCGGGTCAGTGCCATCCGGAACGTCGACGTCGTGATCATCCGCATGTCACAGCTGCAGATCCTGGACGCAACCGGGGCCAGGGTCATCACAGACATCATCCAGGCCCTGGAACGCCGTGGAATCACCGTGCTGATCAAAGGAATCCAGGACCGCCACCTCCGACTCGTCACCCAGGTCGGGGTCCTGGACTCCCTTCGCCACCACAAACACCTCTTCACCGAACTGGCCCCCGCCGTGGAACACGCCCGCAGCCACGTGGTCCGCGCCCGCGCCGCCCGCGACCCCGGCCGGGAAACGGAATCCGGTCCAGCCGCAACCGACACCGCCGAGGAATGAAACCGATGGAAAAACACCTGAAAACCATCCGGAGCGCCACCTCAAACCGCGACAGGCTTCCGCTCCAGCACGATCAGGCCCACGCCGAACTGGTCCAGGTCCTGTGCGAGGCCATGGCAGCACAAATGCCACCCGCCGACGCCGCAGCAGCTGCCAACATGAGCCTCAGCGAATTGTTCAACACCCTACGGAAGCACGGCTGAGGACGTACCTCCCGGCAGCCGCCCAAACCATCCTGAACGCGCCCGCGTCCAACCATCCGCCCCCCCTTTCCCTGACCCCTTCCAAGGAGCGACCATGACCGCATCCACGCACAGCCCGACACCGAAGGCTCCCGCCCGCGGATCCCGGATCGTCGGTGTCGGTTCCTACCAGCCTGACAGGGTCCTCACCAACGCCGAACTCAGCCGGATCGTGGAGACCAGCGACGAGTGGATCCGCAGCAGGGTCGGTATCGAAACACGCCGCATCGCCGACACCGAGACGGTAGCGGACATGGCCATCGCGGCCGGGCTGGACGCGCTGCAGCACGCCGGAATCGACGCCGGGGACCTGGACCTGATCATCGTGGCCACCGTCACCGCGCAGGACCGCTCCCCGAGCACCGCCGGCCGGGTCTCGGCGGGGATCGGAGCGCGCAACCCGGCCGTCTTCGACATCAACGCCGCCTGCTCGGGCTTCACGCATGCCCTGGCCGTCGCGGACCAGGCGATCCGGGCCGGATCCGCCGGAACGGCCCTTGTCATCGGGGCGGAAAAGCTCAGCGACTTCACCGACTGGACCGACCGGAGCACGTGCGTGCTGGTCGGCGACGGCGCCGGAGCGCTCGTGTTGCAGGCCTCGGATTCGCCCGGGGTGGGGCCGGTCCACTGGGGTTCGGTTCCGGAGCTGTCCCACGCGGTCAGGATCGAACAACCCACCCTTCAATTCCAGCAGGAAGGGATGTCCGTTTTCCGCTGGGCCATTTCCCAGGCGGCGAAGCTGGCCAGGCGTACCTGCGAGATGGCCGGTATCCTGCCGGAAGATCTCGCCGGCTTCGTCCCGCACCAGGCAAACCTGCGTATCATCGAGCCCCTTGCCGAGCAGCTCGGGATGCCCCGCACGATCACGGCACGCGATGTCGTCACCTCCGGGAACACCTCCTCCGCCAGCATCCCCATCGCGCTGGCCAAGCTCATCCGCGGCGGCCAACTCCCGTCCGACAGCCCCGTGCTGCTGTTCGGCTTCGGCGGAGGATTCTCCTACGCCGGCCAGGTCGTCCGGACTCCCGCCGCAGGCACCCCGCCCGGGGCCTGACGCACCACCAAGACCTTACGCCCAGGCCAAGACAAGGGAAATAGCACATGCCACTGCTCAAAGAACTCCAGGACAAGGTCCGCGCCACCCACCTGCTGGTCCGCCCCGCCGATGAATGGAACAAACTCTCCGAAAAGGTCCGTCAGGCTTGGGCCGGCGGCGACGAACATCAACTCGACACCGCCCGGAAATTCCACCTCATCGCCTGGGCATCCGTCGCCCGGAACATTCTCACCGACCCCTTCGAAGGAGTCGGCGTCACCACCACCCCGGCCACCACCGACTGGGGCATCGCAACTCTGAGCACCGGCAAACGCAGCTGCCAACCGCAACTAACCCAAACGGAGACCGCCGGGACCACCGGCGCCCAGCCCCGACTGCGGAACTTCGAAGAAGTCATGGCCGAGTACAACGCCTGCCTCAACTACCTGGCTGGCACCACCAGCGAGCCCTCCCCGGCCCGGAACTACAGCTGACAACGGCAATAAACACCCCCAGCCGAAAACCGCAGTAAACCGCAGGGCCCCTTCCCGATGCTGCGAACACCGCCTGGATTTTTCCTGGCACCCACCCCCCGCCCCGTCCGTCGTCCGCCGTCGACCTGTCCACGAAAGTCCGCTTGTGTTGAAGCCCCGCTACGTCAAAGACTGGACCACCCTTGCAGGCGCATGCGTCGAGATCCGGATGCAAGGACAGCTGGTGGACAGCGGCTGCGTCGACGCTGTCACCGATGACGGCGCCATCCTCTGGCTCGTGAACCCGGCACAGATCCGGAAACTCTACGAAAAAGCTGAATGGTACGGAGCCTGGGTGATCGAGGAGCCCGCCGCGTCCGGGGACCGCGGCAGGAAGGACACCACACCATGAACGGCTCCAGACCCGGCCGGCTGGGCGGTGACGTTGTTCGCCGCGATGCCGACGCGTTCGCCGGACACGCGCCGTCCTCTTATGAGCACGCGGCCGGAGTGGCCAGGATTTCCCAAGACAGGGCCTCAAGCCTAATTGGCTGCACGCTGTTCACCCTTGACGCAGGCCCCGGCGGCCTGAGCACCACGGAAGGTCATCCATGACGGTCACCCAGCTCGGCAGCTTCCTCCGCGACTGCATCATCACCCACGAAACGACTGAAGAAGGCCTGACACCCGACGAACTATATGGGCTATACGTCAGCTGGTGCTTTCTGGCCAACGTTCCCCCTGCCAGCGACCGCAACTTCCGCTCCGCCCTCGCAGCACACGGCATTCGCCCGGTCGGGCGGGGCCACCACAGCATCTACCCGGGCCTGTCCATGACCGGCCCCGCAGCAACCGACTACATCCTTAACAGTGCCCCCGGAGCCACGGACTCCGCAAAACGCCTTGACAGAAATCTGCCGCCTGAATGACGTTCCTTCGCCGTGTGAATGGGCATTCCAGAAGTCGACCGCACGGAACGTCCAGGCGGCCCTCTGTAAGATTCAGACGCCCCGGGCTCTTACTCCTCATCGAGCAGACCGGCGCACAGCCCGAACTCGTACAGTTCCGCGGCCGCCGCGGCCTGACGGCGAAACGCCGCGCTGTCGCCGCGGGATACCGATTCCCAACAGACGGTGTCGCCCAGCCGCAGTGCCCGTGCAGCCACCGAGCCCAGCACTGCCACCGGGGCAGTTTCAGCTTCCCGGCGCAGCTCCTCGAATGCACTCCCAGACGCCGGGTCCGCCGCCCGCTGCAGCTGGGCCAGCAGCAGCGACAGCCCGCCCGCGAGATAGTGCTGTGTCACCGTGATCGCCGCCTCTCCCGGCTCCTCCGGGAGGCTCTTTAGCATATGCCTGGGCTGCCCGGGCGTCCGGAGGGAGGTCTTTGCCTGCGTTGAGAGGTTGAAGCTCTTGTTGCCCAACGGGAAGTCGGGCACGAGCGTGCCGGCCACTGGCAGCGCCGGCAAGTTATAGAAGCTCGGGTCGACGACCTTCACCCGGGCAAGCATGCCGTCCCGGGCGAATCCAAGCGCAGCTCTTGCAGGCCGAGGCAACCGCCGAGTGCGCTGACATGGATTTCCTTTTGCTGAGGGAAGACCGAAGGCCCGCCGGCCCTGCCGCACTATAACCACCAGGACGCCCGCAGCGCAGCTGGTCAATGTCCGGACATCCACACCTTCTGTACCCACAAAGCTGTTGTTGGAGGCCTTGTGGACGCTCGAGCGCTTCGACTGTCATCTGGATCAGATGCTCATTACCGGGCAACGACACGGCTGCTTTGCGGGTGTCTCTGCGCATCAAGTGAAGTACCGCAGCCAGACGTAGAGCCAGGCCATGAGCGTGCTGAGCACGGTCACGATGATGCCGTACTTGGTGAACTGCCAAAACGAGATGTGGTGCCCGGCTTTCGCTGCGATGCCAATCCCGACGACGTTGGCGCTTGCCGCGACGGCGGTGCCATTGCCGCCGAAGTCAGCGCCGAGAGCGAAGGCCCACCACAGTGCCTGGCCCGTGCCGGGATCCGGGACCTCGGCGACGAGGTCCTCGACTACGGGGGCGAGCGTTGCAACGTAGGGGATGTTGTCGAAGAACGCACCGAGCAAACTTGATCCGAGTAGCAGGGCGGTCGCGGCGCCGAAGTAGTTGTCGCCGATCACGTCGATTGCCCAGGTGCGATGGCTTTGATTACGCCCGTGTGCACGAGTCCGGCGACCATGACGAACAGGCCCATGAAGAAGACGAGGGTGCGCCATTCGATTTCGCGGAGCGCGTCGACAGGGTCGATGCGCGAGACCAGCAGCATCACCCCGGCACCGACGAGGGCAACGATGGACGGCGCGACCTGCAGGACGGCGTGCAGGCAGAACCCGGCAATCACGCCGGCGAGCACGATCATGCGCGTACGAGTAACGCGGGGTTGGTGATGGCGCGTCGTTCCTGGAGCGCCGTTACGTTGGCGACCTTCTCGGGGTTGAACTGGAAGGAGTTGCGGAATAGCACTCGGGTGAATAGCACGAAGGCGATGAACACGATCGTGACGATCGGCGTCATGTGAATGAGGAAGTCGTTCAACGACAGCCCGGCGCGACTGCCGATGATGATGTTCGGCGGATCCCCGATGAGCGTGGCAGCACCGCCGATGTTGGATGCGAGGATCTCCGCGATGAGATAGGGCTGCGGCGAGATCCCGAGGCGGTGGCAGACGACGATCGTGACCGGAGCGACGAGCATGATCGTCGTTACATTGTCGAGGAACGGTGATGCGATCGCGGTAATCACCATGAGCATGACCATCAGCCGGTAGGGGCGACCGCGGGACATCTTGGCCGCCCAGATCCCGAGGAACTCGAAGAAACCGGTCTGCTTGATGATGCCGACGATGACCATCATCCCGAACAGCAGCAGGAAGATTGCGTTCCAGTTGATGCCGGCGTGCTCGGAGTAGAAGGCCTCGGACCCCGGGATGAGCCCCAGGACGGCCATCGCACCGGCCGCGATAAGCACGACCTTGACCTTGTCCACCTTCTCGCTGGCGATGAAGACGAAGGCGATCAGGAAGATGACGAGCGCTACGATGCCGGTCACGGCCGGCATCCCGACGGTCCGCTGGTGCTGACTGGATACGGGCGCACGGAGTACTCCTCCTGGCTCGGTGTAACCGGCGAGGGTCGGGTGACGCGAGGGCGGTAGTGCTACTCGTCGAGGCGCGCGATGGCCAGACTCGTCAGCAGACGTTCAAGGGTGATCGCGCCGGTCAGGATGCCGTTCCGGTCAACGACGGCGACGATCGGACTGTGCAGGCGGGCCATCAGGGCGGCGACCTCGAGCAGACTGGCGTCGGCCGGGACCGTCACGGGCTTCGGCGCCTTGGCGGGCAGACACTGACCGACGGTCAGCTCGAGAGTTCACACGGCGTCGCTGGGTTCCCTTTGCTTGTACTTGAGCCAGCTCCGGACGGCGAACCACTGGGCGGCGACGTCGGGGTTGGTTTTGGCCGGGGAGAGGGAGAGCGGCGGGTCCCAGCGGGCGGCGGTCCCGGGGCGTCGTGGCCGGCGACCGCCAGCACATCGAATGCGATGTAGCAGGAGTGGGTCTGCTACACCGTTCCAGGCAGGGTCCTGGACCCGGCGCCGAGCCGCTGCTGCAGCGCGGTGAAGTCCAGTCAGCCGTCAGTTCAGATCAGACGTTGCGCCGTCGATCACGCATCTTGGGGAAACCGCGGCAGCCAAGGCCTTGACCAGTTCCTGAAGTACCTGGTGAGATCGTTGCCCTGCCGGGACCACAGGCTGACCCGTTGCTTCCCTGATCCAGAGTGGCCTGTAGCCGTCCAATTTGCGCTCGTACAGGCTCCCGCCGGGCAGTGCGGTGGCGGAGGCATTGTGGTGACGGCCCGGGCCAGCGCGACCTTGACCGGCGGGGCAACGGCCGCCGGCATCCCTGTCCCGGCGCCTGCTTCTAGCTGGGCCTTTCGGCAGTTCCTGAGACTCGGCAAGGGCTCATCTCCACGAATACGAGATCGCCGGCTCGCTGCCGTCATCCTTCTCAATCCAGGTCATGAAATCGGCGAGGGACATGAAGCTGTAGTAGTCGTAATACCGTGGCGGCGTCGCTCCATCGGTGCCAAACCGTCCGGACAGAATCCGCCCTTCATTTGGGCTAATAGCTGCGTCCTGAGCAGTTTGGTGCTTTTTGCCGACGCGTTTGGGATTTGCCCGCGGCTCCGGGCGAGGGGAACCCTGCCAGGTCTGATTTTCGGTCATTATTTCCCCTCCTGACTCCCTGCGCTTCTGTCCCTGCCGCGTGACGGTTTTCAGAACATGACCTCGCTCAAACAGCCCCATTGAGCACGGTCCGGGGGGCGTACGTGGACCTCGACGGAGCCCGCTTCCTCGCCCACGTCGATACCGACGAAGCACTCGCTCCCAATACACCGGTGGAGTTGAGGGTGGGAGCCATAGGTGAGGATGATACCGGCCCGCTGTCCTCATACATTGTCACCGAAGCCAGTGAAGTGACCACGCCCGGAGACGCACAATGAGGCCGGTGTACGTCGCAGGCGCCGCGGTTCACCCCTTCGGCAAGCACCTGGGCGTCAACGCCGCAGAACTGGGCTACCGGGCCGTTCAGGAGCTCCTCGCAAGCACCGGAATCAGCCCCGAACAGGTCGATGCCGGATACGGCGGGTCGACATACGGCGGTTCACTTCTTGCCCAGCGTGTCCTCCAGCGGATAGGCGTGTCCGGCCCTCCCGTCTACACGGTGGAGAACGCCTGCGCCAGCGGTGCCTCCGCAGTCCACCTCGGATGGCAGGCCATCGCCGGCGGATTCGCCGACTGCGTGATCGCCTTCGGAACCGAGAACCTGTCCGGGTTTGGAGGTGGAACTCTTCCCCTCACGACCAACGACGTCGAAATCTCCCAGGGCATGGTGATGACAGCGGCTTACGCCATGCGCGCCCAGCGCTACCTCCATGACTTCGGGGCGACAGCCGATGACCTGACCCGGGTATCGGTAAAGAACCGCGGCAACGGAGCACTGAACCCACGCGCCCACTTCCAGCAGGCAATCAGCCCCGAGGACGTAGAACAGTCACGCCCCGTGGCCGACCCCTTGCGGCTCTTGCACTGCTGCCCCAACAGCGACGGTGCCGCGGCAGTCCTGCTGTGCTCGGAGGAATTTTCCAAGCAGCTCACCACACCGAGCATCCGCCTGCGGGCCAGCGTGGTGCGCTCAGGGGACTTCCACACCTCCTACAGGGACATGACCTGGCCGGACATCACCGCCCGGGCAGCCAAAGCCGCCTACGACATGGCCGGCCTCAAACCGAACGACGTGGACCTCGTGGAGCTCCATGACGCCTTTAGCGTGGCCGAGTTTCTGCACACCGAGGCGCTCGGAATCGCCGAGCGCGGGCAGGCATACAAAGCCACGGCACGAGGAGAGTTCGACCGGGACGGGCGTGTAGCCATCTGCCCCAGCGGCGGCCTGCTCTCCCGTGGGCATCCGGTAGGAGCCACCGGCGTGACGCAGATCTGCGAATCCTACTGGCAGCTGACCGGTGAGGCCGGAGACCTACAGGTACCGGGAGCAGAGGTCGCCCTCACGCATGTGACCGGCGGCGGGATCTTCGGGGTCGACAACGGCGCCTGCTCCATACACATCCTGACCACAACCTGAACAAGGACTAGGTACCAATGACTGACTCACAACCGCGACACCCCAGGCTGGCAGTCCTCGCCTCCCCGGGAACCGCAATCGCAACGGCAGTGGCCGACAGACTGCGCTCGGGCGGGTGGGTGGTGAAGACCATCGGCCAAGATCCTGATCCCGGGGAAATCAACGCTCTCCTGGCAGGCCAGGAAGCCATCGACGGGCTGATCTATGAACCGGGACTGCTGGACGGGGGCAACGCCATCAGCGCCGGAGGCGTGGTGGGCAGCCTGCTCAAGCTAGTCGAGCAGCTGCGCCCTCATCTCCGTGCCCGCGCGGATGGCGGGGCAAGGATCGTGGCCATCAGCAGCCGCGACGGGCTCGGGTGGCCAGACCGTCCACACATTGCCGCTGCCGCAGGGCCACTCGTCGCCGTCTCCCGCAGTCTCGCGCTGCAGCTGGGTCAGGACGGCGTCACGGTGAACGTGGTGGCTGCCCTCCCTCCTCAGGGCAGCATCCTTCGGGACGCCGGCCAGCCCGCCGGAACACACCTGCGCGAACCGGAGCCCCTCACCCCGGCACCCGTCACAGCAGAGGACATCGCAAGCACCAGCGAATTCTTCCTCGATGACCGGAGCGGCTACATCACGGGCCAAGTGCTGTACTGCTGCGGCGGCGCGAGCCTGCTCTCCAGCCTCTCGGTCTGACCAGAATGGCGAAAAGTCAGAACCCCACAATCAACAAAGGACAATTCTCATGAGACTCAAAGGAAAGGTCGCCGTGATCACCGGGGCCGCCAGCGGCATCGGTCTCGCAGTCGCTGAAGACTTCACGGCCAACGGAGCCAAAGTTGTCATCGCCGACATCGCCGGCGACCGCGCGGCAGAGGCAGTCAAGCGCATTACGAACAACGGCGGTACAGCGATCGGTCTGGCCGTGGACGTCACCGACAGGGAAGCGGTCGAGGCGCTTTTCAAACAAACAGAAGCGGAACTGGGCCCCGTGGACATTCTGGTAAACAATGCCGGGATCAGCATCGACCGCGGGGTACGCCGAATCACCGACGAAGAATGGCAGCGCACCATTGCCATCAACCAAACGGGGGTCTTTCTCTGCTCGCAGGCAGCAGCCACGAGCATGATCAGCCGCAGGACGGGGCGAATCATCAACGTTTCATCCCGCGCCTGGCTGGGATGGTTCGGCCAGCTCGCCTACTCATCGTCCAAAGGGGGAGTCGTGTCAGCCACCAGGTCTTTGGCGATCGAACTCGCCAAATACGGGATCACGGTGAACTGCCTGGCCCCCGGACTGATCGACACACCACTGCTGCGCCGGGAGCCACAAGAAGTCATGGACCGTCTCCTCCGGGCCCAACCCATGGGATCCCTCGGCGCGGTAAACGATGTAGCATGGGCGGCACGGTTTTTCGCAGACCCGGCGAATCATGCCGTGACCGGACAAGTCCTGTACGTATGCGGCGGAAAGAGCCTCTACGCACAGCCGGCCAGTAGTTAACAGGCGAGCTGACGCCACATGCCGCGGGATGCGCGTATTTACGGATGGGAGACCGAATGTCCCAGATAGGTTTGGGCCACGGCTTGACGAACATGAGCGGCCGCGACCCGAACGAGACTGATCGTTCTGCCACACCTCTGGAGCTGCTTTACGACCTGACCTTCGTGGTTGCCTTCGGACTGGCAGCGGATCAGCTCGCCCACATGCTTGCAGAGGCACACATATGGGAGGGAATCGGCGGCTTCAGTTTCGCAATGTTTGCCATTTGCTGGGCTTGGACGAACTTTTCCTGGTTTGCTTCAGCATTCGACACCAATGACTGGCTCTACCGAATCATGACCATGGTCCAGATGATAGGCGTTGTCATCCTGGCCCTGGGTTTGCCGCCTATGTTCCACTCGCTGTTGTCCCTCGAAGCGGGCGGCAGTTTAGACAACCGGATAATGGTGGCGGGCTATGTCATCATGCGCGTGGCAATGGTTGCCCAATGGCTTCGAGCGATTTCCCAGGCTCCTAAGCACCGCAGGGCGGCACTGGCGCACGCGTCTTTTATTTTTGTCGCGCAGCTAGGATGGGTAGCCTTGGCACTAACCGACGCACCGCCGGCAACGGTACTGGCAATGTTTCCGGTTCTTATCCTGCTGGAACTCGCCGGCCCGGTTTTGGTCGAAAAGAGGCACGGCGGTACGCCTTGGCACGCTCACCATCTCGCGGAGCGCTACGGCTTGCTCACCATCATCGCGCTGGGAGAGGGAGTATTCGGTACGGTTGCTTCGGTTTCGGCTCTGGTGGAGAGAGAAGGATGGAGTACGGAAGCAGTCGTCGCCATCGTCGCGGGGGTGGGACTAACCTTTGGCCTCTGGTGGAATTACTTCATCACTCCCTCGGCCCAAGTCCTCGCCCGCCACCGTAGGCGGGCGGTGATCTGGGCATGCAGCCACATTGTTACTTATGCTGCGATTGCCGCAACGGGGGCCGGCTTGCACGTCGTTGCCTACACGATTCAGGGCACCTCGCGTATAGGCACGCTAGGTGCCGTCACCGCGGTCGCTGTTCCAGTCCTGATTTTCGAGATAGTCCTCTTTGCCCTCTATACGTTCATGATGCAGGAATTCGACATATTTCATATCGCACTCATCGTGGCAACGATTCTGCTGATTGCCACAGCCCTAGCCCTGGCAGCATTCGGGTCTTCAATTGGTTTATGCCTCATTATCGTTACCCTTTCACCCGCGATCGTTGTTGTTGGTTATGAAACAATCGGACGCAAACATGCCGCTGAAGCGTTGGCTAGGACATTGGCGGGAGGGCAAGCCCTTCGCTGACGTACATCAGATGAGATACGCAGAGTACAGCTTGACGTAGTCTTCCTTCTCGGCGTTGTGGTCGCCACTTGGCTGTCCGGCCGAGGAGGGCGAGCCCGGCCGGAGAAGCTCCAGTTCGGCTGTGAGTCGCTCTTTCTTGAGCCGCCGGTCATCGGCTGAACGGGTGGCCGGAATGGCCGATAAGGGAAAGAATTATCGTGGCGAGGTCATTTAGAAAGCTGCGAAATCCTTCATCCACGGCAAGTCCATAATGGGGAAGCCAATAGTATGGCACGTAAAACAATAGTTACTCTTGAAGACGACCTCGACGGCTCAAAGGCCAGCGAAACCGTGATTTTCGCTGTTGACGGTACGGAATATGAGATTGATCTCAACGACGAGCACGCAAACGAACTCCGCGAAGCGCTTCGCCGTTATACCGATGCCGCCCGCAAGTCTTCTGGTAGCCGCGGCCGGTCGGCACGCAAACCGAGCCCCAACGACGCCAAGGCCATTCGGATGTGGGCTCTCGACAACGGTATCCAGGTCAACACCCGCGGCCGGATTCAGGCCGACGTAGTGGAGCAGTACCGAGCTGCCCACTAGCAACACATGACCGCTAGGAGGCTAGAGATTCGACGGACTGACTTCGGCTAAAACAAGCCTAGAACGGCGAAAATCCGGACGACACGTACACAACTAGGGTCAGAGCTCATTTGGGCTTCTGACCCTAATTTCCCCAGCAGCATTCCGCCCATGCTAGGTGCCAAACCATTGAAGCATTTATGGTGTTTTGCTTCCAAGGTTGAGTATTACTTTCGGTAGTATCAGCGCTGCTAATTCCAATGACTGTTGCTACTCCCATGGTTTTCGCTTACTGATCGTCGGCCAAGAAATTGAACTAAAGACCTGGCATCAGGGGGAAGAAAAGGTGCCGGTGAGTTTTAGAAACTTGGAAGGCGCAGCGCCAAGGCCACGGATTCTGTAAGAAGGCATAGGCCGCCCCGTGCATGGACGGGACGATCTACACGGTCGGCCTGGCGTGCAGAAGGCAACTCGACCAGGGCAGGGAGGCGACATGGACTGGATGGTGCGGGTTGTTATTGCCGGGCCGACAGTGGCAGTCTCGATAGGCTACCGGCTGTGGGTGATGGCCACACGCAAACCCCATACACCGCATCCTCAATCGGAACGTGCGATCCGGGACTTCCGGCGGCCCCAAACCCTTGGCAGGTCCCACTTCGTCGGTCTCGACAACACAGGCCATCACCGCTGATCCTGACCAGTTCCGATGGGGCAGCCGTTGCTGAGCTAAGGGCCGGCGACGGCTGGGGTACCAGAGCCCCGGTCTCGGAGGGCTTCAGTTCGTCGCCGGCCCGGTCAAACCCGCGAACGCACCGCGCTGGAAGTGGTGAAGCAGCCGCTGAGCCCCCGCGGCGGGGCCTGAAGGGCTGCTTCGCCTTCAATTCAACACTGGCCGCCCGTGCCCTGCATCAGTGGCGGATACCTGACTTAGTGCGTGCCCGGCTACTCACCTGCGCAGGTGCCACCTCCGATGGATGGGCATTCCGCCGAACCAGCGGCCTGAGGCAAACTCACCTTCTACATCGTCCTCGTCGATGACTTGGTCTGCAGCATCGGCCGGGCCTTCGACGCTCTGGCTTGCGAGGTCCGCAACGAACTCCCCGACGCTGATCGGATCACCGCCGCACGGGTGTGGACTGAAGACGCGGGCTAATGACCGCGGCGACGGGCCAGCCATTGGGCGGCGGCAAAGTGCTCTGGCACTGGACGCCGCAGTGAATCCGCCGACATGGTCCGTGTCGTAGCCCGGCCCTGACCTCATCCAGTTCTCCTGACCCGGGAACAACGGCGCATCGGTGTACGTTGCAGTCTCGTCAGAAAAGAACATCAGAGAAAAACGTCAGAAATGAGAATCACCTAAGTGGCAACCGATTACGACGAAGTCCGTTCCGACGTCAAGGAATCTCAGGACCGTTCTCTGGAGGCACTACAGTCTGCCAACGCCCCGGATGCCCGCAGCGTCGTCAGTGATCTGGACGAAGCCGAAGCACTCGATGAGGGCCTGACCCCCGGCGGAGAGATTGTCGCCGAGGAGCTCATCATTCAGGTCATTCCCCAGGCCGCGGACGAGTTCACCTGCTATACCTGTTTCCTGGTCCGGCACCGGTCCCAACTCGCGCGCGAGAGCAACGGCCACGCATACTGCATCGAGTGCGAAGGCTAAGACATTCCTCCACTGGGACGCCGGCTCGGACAGGCCAAATCAGCGCGACAAATTCTCCCCTATCGGCCGGAGATCCATTCAGTACATGAGGTTGGGGGAGCGGTCGCCTTCCCCTTGCTTGGCTCGACTCTCGCGGCCAATAGGCCGATGCAGACTAAAGCTTCCGTCTGAACGAGCGGAACTGGTGTAGAACGGCCCGACGCTCAGACACCTGGGCTGCCCACCCGTTGGCAGCGGCTCACCGCCCGATCACTTCGAGCACGTCGAACACGGTGGGAGCAGCGCCAGGGCGAGGCTGCATGCCGCGATCCACAGCCCCGCGACCTGGACTCGGGTCGCCTTGCCACTGCCTTGTTCGTTCACCTGAGACCACCTGTTCCTTCGACTGGGCTCGACCATCGTAGGGGCAGGGTGCTGACACTTTGAGGGGCCGGAAAAGCCCCGGCGACGGCTGTACACAGCCTGTCCACGGCCCTCGCCGGGCCAGATCAGGGACCTGTGAAGACGCGCCTTCTGGTTACCCACCAGAAATCGCTGGCGTGTCGGAGCCGCCGGGAGTGTCGGCCCGGGTGTTCCGGCGCTGCAGCCCCCGCTAGATGACAGCGCGCGTCCTCCGGCGGTGGGGGCGCTGCCGAAAGATCAATCGGCACGTGCTCCCAGCCATGTAGGACGTCAGCACCCGGTTATTGCTGTTCTTGCCGAGTCAACAACCGTGCCCTAGCCTGTGATCTCAGGCACCAATGGGCCTGCACAACTGGGGGAGGCGTGTTATGGCTGACATCAACGCGGTACTGGCTGGGCTGACGTTCGACGAGCTCGAGGAGATCAAGGCGCTTGGGCCGAAGGGGCACCTGGGGCGGCACCTGATTGCGGCCCTTGACCGTGCAGCGGGAGGTCCGGATGCCGGGAGAGGCTTCTACGTCCTGGACGGCACGGTCAACGGCAACGGCGGGCAGTTCCACGTACTCCGCAATGACGTGAGTGAGCGGGTCCTGCAAACCCAGACCACCCAAGCGTGAAGCTGGCGCCAGAAGGGTGAGCGCGGAGATGAGTCGACGTCGGCCGTGCTTGGCGGGACGTGTCTGCCGGCGGTGGGCGGACAGCCTTCGGCCTCCTCCGGTGCGTCGGGCATCGCCGCAGGAGGCCTGCGCGACAGTCAGGCTCTAGGAAGGTTCAGGACGGTCGCCGGCAGCTGGATTTCGCTGGCGGCAAACTCCAGTTCGCTGCCCGGCTGCAGCCATGACCTCCCGGCCTTCACGTAGGGCCGCCGCGGTATGACTGTCGTGGCCGCGCTGATGATGACGGACCCGTCAGGCAGTGCCTCAAGTCCCCCAATGTCGGCGAGGTTGGTCTTTTCTCCGGTGTCGCCCAAGGACGCTCCCTTTCTCTCACGGTGGGTTGCAGGCGCTGGTTACGCCCTGCTTAGCGGTCCTCATAGGGTCGTCATCCCAGGATATTTCGGGGTGCGCCAAAGAGGAAGGCGTTCTCGTGGCCGCGCAGCAGTCTGGCTGCGAGATCGACGAGATCGTCTTTGGACAGCCGGGCTCCCGCGGAGATGATGTGGGCAAATTCCGGGGCGGCCTGGGTCTTGAGGTCGATGGTGTCAGCCATGGGTCCTTTCCTAAGTGTTGCTGTCTTGGCCTCCATCCTATTTGCGCACGGTGAGGCGGCTCACGGCGAAGCGCGATCCGGCCGGGGTCGTTCGCAATTCCTCACACGTTTTCGACTGATCCTTTAACGCCGATTTCCTGCCTTTCGTCGGCCGACGTGGACGGCTGCCTAATGCTGCGTTGGACCTTGACGATGCTCTTCGTCGACGTTTATCGACATCTGCCAATTGCAAGCGCCCCGGCCGTCTGGCTGATCGGCATCCAGTCATGCTAGTTCCCGGGCTTGAGCCCATGAGATGCCTGAAGGGAGGAAGAGCAGCCATGAGGGATTTCGAGTCAACACATGTGATGCGAACTAATGCGTCCGGAATCGACTGGCCGGAAAGCCATTCCGGAAGGTTCCTGGCCCGGAACATGAAGCTGCCGCGCCCCCGGTTGGGGAGCGCGGCAACAATTGTGTGGCTCGAAATCGGTCAGGAAGGGTGTGTGGACAATGTCAACAAATTTGGCTTCGGACTGGGCCGTACATCGGCCGGACTCGGCCGGATTCGGTATATATCAAGCTGTTTGTGACAGCTGGTTGGTTTTGTAGTTGATGCCGGCGTGGGCCGGGGCGGCTGGTGCGGTGGGTTTGTTTCGGTAGCGGTGAGGATGCCGGGCGTGGCAGGCGTCGAGGGTTGCCTGCCGGCGTCGGCGTGCGTGGTCCGCTCGTCCTTCGTGGACGGTGTCGGGCGTGCGTGTAGTAGTTCAGGCCGCTGTGGCGGTGGTTGGTGTTGTAGTCCGCGAAGAATGCCGCCATRTRTTCGCGGGCGTGCTGSAGGTGCTGGAATCGGCGGGGAAAGTCCAAGTCGTATTTGACGGTCTTGAACAGGGATTCCGAGTAGGGGTTGTCGTCGGAGACCCGCGGGCGGGAGTAGGACAGTGTGATGCCCAGGGACTGGGCAAGCTGGAGGGTGCTGCCGGCCCGCATGGGTGCGCCGTTATCGGCGTGGAGCACGGCAGGGTGCTGTCGGTTTTCGGTGACCGCGCCCTTGATCAGTGCGCCGGCGAGGGACGCCGTTTCGGTGTGTTCGACGCGGTGTCCGACGACTCTGCGGGAGAACACGTCCAGGATCGCGTAGAGCCGGTAGGTGTGTTTCCCCGGGCCGTGGAGCATCGTGATGTCCCAGCTCCACAGCTGGGCGCCGGCGAGGGACGCCGTTTCGGTGTGTTCGACGCGGTGTCCGACGACTCTGCGGGAGAACACGTCCAGGATCGCGTAGAGCCGGTAGGTGTGTTTSCCCGGKCCGTGGAGCATCGTGATGTCCCAGCTCCACAGCTGGTTCGGGGCGGTCGCGTGCACGATGGGTTTGGCTCGTTTGGGGCCGGTTCCCGKGCGCTGTTCGCGGCGGTCGCCGTTYTGCCCGTTCCGGGCCACGATGCGGTGGGCGGCGGCGATGGAGAAGAAGCAGYGCCCCGCGTCGAGCATCCGGTAGTAGGCCTGGGTGACGGAGAGGTTGGCGTATTCCYTGGAGTTCAACAGCTCCATGAACGCCGCACCTTCGGCGTCGGTGATCCGGTTCGGGTAGKCCCGGTCGGCATGGGGCACGGTGATCCCGGCCGGCGTAGCCGGGCTCAGACGCCGNTGGAGTTCAACAGCTCCATGAACGCCGCACCTTCGGCGTCGGTGATCCGGTTCGGGTAGKCCCGGTCGGCATGGGGCACGGTGATCCCGGCCGGCGTAGCCGGGCTCAGACGCCGGTACCAGGCCGTGCGGTGAACKCCCACCAGGGCACAGGCCTTCACCGCGGACCAGCCGGCGGTGATCAGTTTCCCGGCAAAGGTCAGGGCGAGGTCTTTCCAGGTTTTGGCGTCAGCCATTCCGGCCGTCCCGGCTCCGGTTCCTCCACTTTTGGATCCGTTGCCGCCGCGCTCTTGGCCATSGCRTCCAAGAGCGCGGAAGCTTTTCCCAGAATGTCCACCGCGGCCTCGGACCGTGCCAGTTTGGCCTTGAGGACTTCGTTTTCCTTCAAGACCCGTTTGAGCAGTTGCTTATCGCCTGCGTTCAATCGCTGATCCTCCCTTAATGTGTCGGATCTGGACTTGAGTTCCCCGGATTCCCGCTGGCGGCACCAGTGGTTCATGGTGCCTTCGGTGATGCCCACCGCCCTGATGAATGCGGCTTTGGAGCCCCACTCGAGGCATTTGTCGTACTCGTCCAGAATCGCGTGCTTCTGGTCGGTAGTGAAGTGTTTCCGGTTCGTAGCACGGACAGGCATAACGAAATCCATGATGGACCTTTCCCCCGCTCTGAGCACCGGCTCC
>NZ_LMSB01000008.1:139251-193568 GCF_001428005.1 Arthrobacter sp. Soil736 | reverse complement strand
GCAGCCGTCCCCGCCGTCAAGCTACAGCCGGTAAGCCAGCCGCCCCCTATTTTCGACCCCCACGGCGCGGTAACGCCCCTGGACCGCTGAAAATGACACTGGTGCTCACGCTGAAGAAGTAGGTTGGTGCGCTGACAACGGTAAGGCTCAGCCACCGTCCGGACGCCAGTACCGCAGCCCGCCGCTGGTGGCGCCGTCGCGGGCGACGTCGACCACGGCGTACGGGAACGCCCGACGGTCCGACTGGTCAGGTCCGCGACCGCGGACGTCCGAACACCACGTGCCGGTGTTGACGTACCGGGTGGGGCACGCCTCGAGCGCCGACTCGAGGGCCCGGTGGGTGTGGCCCGAGACGTACCAGGCCACCCCGGAACCGTGCGCCTCGAGGGTACGTGCGAACCGGCCCGCTGCAGCAGGAGCCTCCTCGCCGGCGACTCTGCGCCCGGCGGCCCCGAGCACCATGCGAGTCGCGGTGGCCAGGAGCGCCGACACCGTCCGGAACCGGGACAGGCGCGCCAGGTCCCGAACGGCCACCCCGTCGAGCGCGAGCCGCAGTGACTCGGTCTGCAACAGCTCGTCGTACGCGAGCTCCCGGACGCGGCGTTCCGCCAGCTCGGACGCCAGGCAGGCCCGGGCAACGGCCCCGGCACGGCTCAGGCGCGACCTCGACGGATGGGCGTTCCAGGCGGCGAGCGGTGGTAGGTGCAGCTCGTCGGTGCCGTTGACCGCCGCGCGGAGCACCTCGGGAATCCGGTGCAGCGCGTGGTGCTGGTGCCCGTGCTCGGCCACGAGCACGTGGGGCACATGCAGGAACCACGGGTGCACCCGGACCCGCGTGGGCTCGACGGGTGACAGCAGCGCCGACAGGCGGGCGGCAACCGAGGGCCGGGCCAGCTCCACGTCGTGGTTGCCGCACACGAAGTGCAGCTGCACGCCGCGCGCCGCACACGCCTCCAGCGCCCAGAACGCGTCGAGGTGGCGGGCGAGGATGGACTCGAGCCGGGTCAGGCTCTCGTCCTCGGCGAACCCGACCAGCTCGAACGTGTCACCGACGAAGGCGACGTGCTGCTGCGGACCGGAGGCTGCGAGCACCTCGCGGCGCAGGAACTCGGGCAGCATTCTGCCGGGGCGCCGGGGGTCGTCGTCCGACACGCCCATGTGGAGGTCGCTGAGGAGCCACCACCGCGCCGCGCGGCTCACGCGAGCAGTCCCAGCAAGCGTGGAAGGAAGAGGAGCAGGTATATCGTCCAAATGACGGCGACGACCCTGCGGCTCACCGTTAGGCCGAGGAGCCTCGGGCGTGTGGGCTGCCCGGTCTCTGGTCCGGCGCGTCGGACCTCGAGCGCGACGAGGGTGACGAGCAGGGCGGCAGTCGCGAGCAGTCCCGCCAGGTCGATCAGCACGCCGCCTCCTGCCGTGCGCGTGCCATGCACGCGAGGACGGTGATGACGCCCATCGTGACGACGCACGCCTGCCACGACCACACAGCGAGGTAGAACATCGCCGTGGACACCGCCGTGAGCGCGGCGAGGCCGAGCGCCAGGACGAGCAGCGCGCCGAGCGCGAGATCGGTCACCTGCGTGAGTCGGGCCAGTGCCTGCCCCGGGAGCAGGACGAGGACGGCTGTCGCGGCGACCGTCTGCAGCGGTGTCGGCAGCCCGACGAGCGTCACCACCGACAGCGCGACGGCCGCGAGACCGAGCGCCACGGTGGGCCGGCTGACGCCGCCGCCGCTCATGGCGTCACCCGGTACGCGCGTGCGTCGACGTTGCTGAACACGAGCTCCACGCCGTCCTGCGCGCTCAGCCACGCCTCCAGCTCGGCGAAGCCGCGCGTGCTGCTGGCCCCCTTCAGTACGAGACTCGCCTGCGACGCGCGCGTGAGCAGCACGACGGCACCGGCAGGGTTGTGCCGGGCGTAGCCGTAGACGAGTGGGCCGCACGTCGCCGTCGACAAGTCGGACCGGCACAGGTCGTCGATCGTCCGGTACTTGTGTTCGAGGTAGTCTTCACTTTGCCACGGCGTCGGGTGGGCAGCCGAGATGATCGCCGAGCCGGGGGGCGCGAGACGCTGTACGGCGGCGACGGCGGCGATCTCACTGTCGGTGAAGACGTCATACCGGGCGTTCCCGTACCGGCCCGTCACGGTCAGCACGGCCAGCAGGAAGCAGGTGAGCGCAAGGCCCCCCGCGGCGCGGAAGGAGGGGCGTGTGTTGCCGTCCGTGGGAAGCAGGACCGAGCACGCCTGCATGGCGATGAAGGGCAGGGCGAACAGCGAGACGCGGATGAGCATCTCCCCGCCGTAGGACTGCGCGGGGAAGAGCAGCAGTGGGGTGACGGCGAGGAGGACCACCCGGATGTCGAGACGCCCTCTGCGCCAGTCGCGCACCGCCCCCGCCGCGGCGAGCGCCCACAGCACGAGGGTGAGAACGACCCGGACCTGCACCACGAGCACGTGCCCAGCGTTCCCGCTCAGGCGGTCGACGACGTTCGCCTCGGTCGCGGCCTCCAGTCCTGCGTCCGCCAGGGGTGGGTGCCCGACGAGGTATGCACTCGCGGGGTAGACGAGCCAGAGCGCCAGCACGACTGCGGTGATCAGGGGCAGCCGGCTGGGCCAGACACGTCCGCTCAGGGTGAGAGCGGTGATGGCGATGAGTAACATGAACGGCGTCAGCTGATGGCTCGCGCAGATGACCGTGACGAGCAAGAGGGTCACCGCGAGGGCGCTCACCCGGTGCCCCGGCCGGGGCTCGGCGGGCGACCGCCCTCGCCACCACGCCGCCAGGTCGGCGCGTCGGAAGCCGCGGAACTCGGGGGGCCGCGCGGCCAACGGGCCGACGACCAGCGCGATCACGACGAGGTGCAGGAAGAAGCCGAAGGCCTGGGGAGACAGGTAGTCCTGGTCCTGCCAGCTGCCGAGGCAGAAGATCCAGAGCACGAGCCAGCGCCGTCGCGGATCACGCGTCAGGTAGCGCGTCAGCACGCCCAGGGCAGCGAGCCACAGACCCATGTCGACCACCGGTGCCCACAGGGCAACGGCCACCGGGTCGAGACCGGTCGCCCGGAGCGCCGTCGCCAGGAGGGCGAAGAAACCCGGCCAGTTGAAGTACGCGTCGATGTCCGGGTCGATCCCCTGGGTGCGCGAGAGGGCGTCGGCGATGCCGAGATGACGGAACGCGACCTCACCCCGCGGTACGTCCGTCACGAAGGCTGCGGTCCCGAAGAGCACGAGCACGAGCACCACGACGAGCCAGATCATGACCGGGCGGCGGGCCGGGCCCGCGGCATCCCCCCGCAGCGCCACGACGAAGGCGACGTTCAGAAGCAGGACCCCCGCCCAGAACGGGTAGGGCAGCACGCCGACGAGCCCCAGGTCGCTGTTCACGGGCACGGTCACCGTGGAGGCGGCCCCCGCGGCAAGCGCCAGCGACACGACGCCCGCCAGTGCGCACCACACGTCACGGGGCTTCCAGCGTCCCTTGGTGCGGCTGGTCGCATCGAGCGTGCTGGTCATCGCGCGTCCTGCGTGACGCGCCGCAGGACGGCGACCAGCCTGAGGCTGTGTGCTGGTCATCGCGCGCCCTGCTGCGTGACGCGCGGTCATCGCGCGTCCCGCGTGACGCGCCGGAGGACGGCGACCAGCCGGAGGCCGACCGCCGCGGCCCCGATGGAGAGCACCACCAGCCACGCAAGGGCCATGGCGCTGGCGCCCCTGTCGGCGGCCGACAGCGATGAGGCGCAGAGGGCGACTCCGAGCGTCACGCCGACCACGATCGCCTCCGCGTAGTGACCGCGGGCCCGGCACACGGCGTTGTAGGCCTGCAGCACCGCGTACGGCACCAGTCCGGCTGCCAACCACCGCAGGGCGTCGGCGGACGAGTCGGCGTACCGCTCCCCCAGCAGACTGAGCAGCGGGTGAGCGAGGACGACGAGGACGGCGGCAGCCAGACCTCCTACGGCGAGCGACCAACGGAGACTCGCCCAGGTGGTCGACACCAGGCGGTCCGGGTCGCGGACACCCTCAGAGAACTGGACGATGCCCATCAGCGTCGGAGCGGTGTAGGCGGCCCAGGCCATCATCCATGCGGGATACCAGTAGGCAGCGGCCTCCGGCGACACCGTGTGCGCGAGCAGGAGCGGCAGCACCAGCCCGGGGGCGCGCTCGGTGAGCGTGAGGAGCTGGAGCGGAATGCCCATCGCCAGCAGTGGACGGCCGCGCGTCGGGCGCAAGGACGGTCGCGGCCGGTAGCCGACCAGTCTTCGCAGCTGGACCGCACCGACGACGCACGCCACGGTCGTCCCGAGGGTCCAGCAGGCCATCAGCACGTCGGCGGAGGCGCCGTGCGCCTGCCAGGCCACGAGCGCTGCAGCCCCAAGTGAGACCCCGCCGCCCAACGCGTACCTCAAGGTCGCGCTGGCACCGCGTCCCAACGCCACGAGCGCCTGGTCCAGAACGATGACCAGGGTGCCGCTGACGGCAGCCACGAGGAATGTGAGCCAGAAGAGAACCGATGCCGACGCCGTGTCCGGCGTCACGGCCGACGTCAGCACGAGGTAGCCGAGGGCCAGCACGGTGCCGGCTACCCCCACGATGGCGAACGCCGCGTCCAGCACCCGCGCGGGCGGCTCCCCTCGCCCCACCGCGACGATCACGGCAGACCCGGCGCCCAGCACCGCGAGCTGCGTGCAGATCATCACCGCCGCGACCGCGGCCGTAGTGAGCCCGACCTCACGGTCGGACGTCGCGCGCGCGGCCACGACCCAGAAGGCGAAACCCGCGCCCGTCTGGGCGGCCTTGCCCACGATGAGGCCGAGCGAGCTGCGCAGGGCGGAGTGCCGGACGGTCGAGGCGTCCGTGACAGCGGTCCCGCGCTCAGCCCTCACGACGCGAGACCCCTCGCCAGGCCCGCGTAGTTGTACCAGCAGAAGGCGGCGTAGTAGCGCAGCCACCGGGGCTGGCCCGCGGCCAGGCTCAAGGCGCTGCCCCGGACTGCCGCAGCGGCGGGCAGCAGCGCCAACCTCGCACCGCGCCAGCCGTGCTTGCGGATCATCCGTCCCAGTCCCGTTCCGTCCATGAGGAACTGGTCGAGCGCGAAGTCGAAGTCGTCTGCGGCGAAACGATGTTCGACGACGACCCGGCGTGACACCGCCGTTCGCAGCCCTGACTCCCGCATCCGCCAACGCAGCTCGATGTCCTCCCCCGACTTGAACGAGTCGTCGAAACCCACGCCCAGCATCAGGTCTCGGTCGACGAGCGTCGCCACGAGCCCGAACCAGTTGCGGCTGCGGCCGGTGCGATGGTGATGTGCCAGCGCCTGCCCCCAGTAGCCCGGTCCGCCGACACTCTCCAGACCGGCCTGGAGGGCGTCGTAGCCGCCCTCGACCAGCTCCGTGAGCAGATCGGCGACCCCCGTGGGCCCGAACACGACGTCGGAGTCGACGAGCAGGACCCAACGGGTGCTGCTGCTCCGCACACCGAGCGTTCGAGCCCACGGCAGGCCGCGGCCCTCGTCACTTACGACCCGGGCACCGGCCTCGAGGGCGAGGTCGACGGTGCGGTCGGTGGAGCACCCGTCCACCAGGATGATCTCGGCGACACCGGACTGACGCAGGGACTCCAGACAGCGCGGGAGCATGTGCTCCGCGTTGCGGGCCGGAACGACAGCGGTGACCTCGGCAAGACTGTGACCCACTGTGTCCCCCCTCAGGCCTGCTCGTCGAGGACCGACGGCAGCAGCTGCTCGAGATGCCGGACGATGTCGTCCGATGCCTCGTCAGCGGTGTACACGGAGGGCACCTGCAGCAGGTGGCAGGGCCGTCCGTCGAGCGCCTTGCTCAGCACGAGCCCCTTCGCCGCGAAGTGCTCGCGCCACGGGACGACGGACGTGGCCGCCAGGCCGGTCACGACCCGCTGCGAGAAGCCCGCCATCTCGATGTGGAAGTTGCCGAGCATTCGGTCGACCATCCACTCGGTCGTCCGCTCGACGATCCGAGACCGGGCGCCCTCGAAGCGCTCGACGTAGACGGCGGCCGCGAGCGGGGCCGAGGTGGTCACTTCTCGCCCCGGGAACGCGGTCCCCGGCTCGACCATGCGGTGCTCCGGCGACCATCGCCGGGAGAAGTCCGCGAGGCGCGGATAACGGATGACGTACGGGTGCACCACCGTGGTGAGACGGCCGACGGTCCCCGAGAGCCGTGACGGGATGAGGGGCTTCCGGACACCTTCGAACAGGTGCGGGTAGATGGTCCGGTGGTGGGGCTTCATGAACATCGGCTTCGCGTAGCCGAGCAGCGTGGCGTCCTCGGCGAGGAAGGCCCAGTCGTCGCCCATGAACGACCACCCCTCGCGCCGCATCAGCTTGGCGACGGTGCTCGTCTTACCGGTCCCTCCGGCGGCGGGAAGCGCGATCGCGTGACCCCGGTACGCCATCGTTGCCGCGTGGATCATGCCGGCTCCTCGACCGACCATGGCGGCATCGAGAACAGGGACCACGGAGGTCAACAGCTCGCCCGGCCCGTGAATGCGCCACTGCTCTGCGTCCCTCACGACCTGGACCCGATCGGCTTGGAAACGCACGCTGCTCCCCGTATACGCGAGCTCGTGCTCGAGCAGACCCGCATCCGGCATCGGCTCCGGCCGGTCATCGACGACGACGTCGGCCGGCCGTTCGGTGTCGGTGGCGAAACACGCCAACATGCTCCGGAGCTGGGCCGCTGCCGGCGCCTTTGCGTCGACGCGGATCGTGACGCGGCCGTGGATGTCGAAGTGCAGTGCCTTGGTGTGCCGGGTGCGCATGGTCGTCCCCTGTCTGGGTGGTGTCGGTCGGATGGTGTTGCTGGTGTGGACGGTGTCGGCCGGGTCGGCCGTGTCGACGGCGTCCGCGGTGTCGTCGCGGTGGCGGGTGGCGGGTGGTGACGAGTGGACCGGTGGCGACGCGACCGCCCAGGTAGCCGGCTCACCTCGCCCGGGAATCATCTGGAGGGCTTCATCCTCGTTGTTTGCACCGTCCATTAACGAAACCCCGTTCACTGCACTTCCCGCCACGGACAGACTCCGGCCAGGACCGGCTGGTTCAGGGGGCGTCCAGGAAAATGCGCAAGCTGACGTCCCCCAGCGCTCACCGGGCCTTGGTCATTCTTCGGCCCGGCGACTAGTCCAGCCAGTGCCCCTAGAGGGATTCGAAACCCCCGACCGGCTCTGCCCGGAAATTGAGCATATGGCCGGCCCGGCCAGTTAAACACCAGTAGTGAGTACTCGCTTTTATATCGCGTCCTACCTAGGGAACCGCGTCCTACCTAGGGAATTTCACGTGAAGATGTCCGCCACGTACCTGCCGTGCGTGCGTTCCACCTCATCCATCCACGCATCGGCGTCCGCGTCGGAGGCGCCGGTCGCCTCCTGGTAGATCTGTGCGCACGTGTCGCGGACCTGCGGCGCCATATGTTCTTGCCGTCGCCGCAGACGTAGACCGTGGCGCCCTGCCTGACCAGCTCGACCACGTCGGCGCGGTCCGCCCAGAGCCGGTGCTGGACGTACTTCCGGCCGTCTTCAGGAACGGTGGAAAAAACCGGCCGGAGATCGAGGTTGGCTTCGTCCGCCCAGGATGCCAGTTCCGACTGGTAGAGGAAGTCGGTGTCCGGGGCCCGGCAGCCGAAGAACAGCATGGAGGGCGCCGGCTTGGTGCCCTCGGCCTCGGCCCGCAGCGCCCGGTCCTGGACGAATCCCCGGAAGGGCGCCAGCCCGGTTCCGGCACACACCATGATGAGCGGGACCTCCAGGGACTGGGGCGGGTGGAATGCCGTATTCGAGGGACGCACGGTCACCGCGACCCTGGTCCCGGGCCGCGCCTGGGCGAGATAGGTGGATGCGGCACCTTCGAAGACGCCGCGGCCCGACCACGCCGGAGCCTGGATGACGGCGAACGTCAGGGTCACATGGTCGGGGCTCCAGAGCGGGGATGAGGAGATGGAGTACCGCCGCGGGGCCAGCTGGGTCAGCAGCTGCAGGAACGAGCTGAAGGACAGCTTGCACGACGGGTACGTTTCCAGCAGGTCCAGGAGGGAGACGCGCTTGTCCAGGATCTCGGCCGCATGGCGCTCGCGGTCGTCCGCCAGGGCCTCAAGCTCCCAGCGGTGGGCAGGATCCTCGGCGACATTGGACAGATATTCGAGCTGGGTCCGCGTGGCCGGGACCGCAAGTTCGACGTAGCTGCTCAGCAGCTCGCCGACGGCGACAGGCATGCCCGTGGGCAGGAACGTGTCACCCTGCTCCATGCTCAGCAGGACGTGCGAGTCGTAGTCGAGGTTGAAGCGGGTCAGGGCCCGCTGCACCAGTTCGCTAGGATTCAGCGGTAGCACGGCCAGATAGTCGCCCGTCCGGTAGCTCATCCCTTCGGGCAGGGCGATCTCGACATGCCGCTTGGACTTGGCGCCGGGCTTGCCCATGTCCACCAGTTCCCGGTTCGCCACGACCGTGCCGAGGGCCAGCCCGTTCTGGCGCAGCAGCGGCTCCCGGACGTTGCCCACGAACTGAATCTCCAGCTCGGGCTGTGCGGCTGGCGAGCTGGTGCTCTGCCCGAGCGCGCCGTCCACGGCGGGCCAGAATCCCGCGTACCACTCGTCGAAATCGCCGAAAAAATCGCCGCGTGCGTTGGCCTCGCCCCGCGCGTAGATCCGCTCGGCGCCGGCGGCTTCGAGCCGGGCGTCGATAGCCTTGGGCACCTCCTGGTAGGTCCGCGCCCAGTCCTTGTTGCCGTTGCCGAACACCGTGTACCGCACGCCGTCGAGGCTGCCAGGCGGCAGGCCCTCGGTCCAGGCCATGAACTTCCGGGCATTGTCCGGCGGCTGGCCTTCGTAGGAGGAGGCCACGATGGCGACGAGCCCGTCCGTAGGCAGTCCGCCGGCCGCGTCGTCGAGCGGACCGATGGTGGGGCTGTAACCGCGCCGCCCGGCGTCGTTGGCAATGCGCTGGGCGAAGTCCTGGGAGGTTCCCGCATTGGAACCGTAGAGCACACGGAGCGGGACGCCGTTGGCGGCCGCTGCGGCCGTCGCTTCGACCTGCCGGGCATGTTCGACGGCGGCCCCGCTTGCCGCTTCGATCCGGACGTTCCGCCGGCGCAGGTTGATGAACAGCCCTTCGGGCTTCATGGTCAGCGTGTGGTGGATCTTCAGTTCGTAGCCGGGGTCCGCCGGCGTGATGTCGAAGCGCTGCAGGAGCTTGGCCAGGAACAGCATGGCCTCCTGCAGGGCAAATCCCCGGCCGATGCAGGAACGCTGGCCGTTTCCGAAGGGCTTCCAGGCATTGGCGGGGATTTCCGCGGCACGTTCGGGCGAGAACCGGTCCGGATCGAAGAGCTCCGCGTCCTCGCCCCACGCCGCCTTGTCCCGGTGCAGCTGCGGGATCAGGACCAGGATGCCCTGGCCGGCCGGGACCTCATATTGGCCGCCGAGCGTCGTGTCCTCGAACGGGGCGACGTTGAACCCCGGGGCGGTGGGCCACAGCCGGAGCGTTTCCTTGAGGACCTGGTCCAGGTATCCCAGCCGGGGCAGGTGCTCGAACCGGGCGCTCTCGGTGCCGAGGACCTCGTCCACCTGGGCGCGCGCCTTGGCCAGCACATTCGGATGGCGCAGCAGTTCGTAGAGTGCAAAGGACAGCAGGCCGCTGGTGGTCTCGTGCCCGGCCACCAGGAAGGTGACCATCTGATAGCGGATGTTGTCCTCGGACAACCGCTCGCCGGTCACCGGGTCCGCCGCGCTGAGCATGGTGTCCAGGATGTCTTCGCTGCCCGGCGGGCTGGGGTTGCGCCGCCGGTCGCTGATCATCTGGTCCGCGACCTCGAACATCAGGGCGTTGTCTTCCTCGAGCTGGTGGCGCCGGCGCAGCATGATCTTGTTCTGGACCGGGAGCCTGCGCGCCCGGCTCCCGGATTCGACCAGGGCACGCACCATGGCCCCGACGAAGGGGTGCAACTCCTCCCGGTAGAGGCTGTTGAAACGGTAGCTGAACGAGCACAGGGCAATCGTGTCCAGCGTCAGCCGGGTGGCATTGTCCGGAACATCGATCCGGGCCGTGGGGCCGAGCCTCTCCCACTTGAGGAGCAGCTGCTCGGCGATGTCGTCCATGCCGCTGAACATCCGCTTCAGCGCCGCAGGCCCGAACGCCGGCATCAGGATCCGATGCGCCTTTTGCCAGTTCGGTTCTTCTGTTCTTGCGGTGAACAGGCCGTCGCCGATGAAGTCCCTCACCTCCCGCAGGGAAACGCCCAGCACCTTGCCGAAACGGGACTCGTCGCACACTTCGTTGACGAGCTGCTGGGAGGAGATGGCGATGACGCTGCGGTTGAAGAACTGGATGCGGACAATGGGGCCGTACCGCTCGGCCACCTCGGCTATTCCCAGGATTCCCTTGCTGGAGTCGATGTCGGGCAGGTTGCCGACCACCGGCTTCGTGGGAGGCTGCGGTATGGGGACGCTGGGCGAAGTCATGGCACCTCCTAGGCGATTCTCAATCGACGCTTTGTGCGCACTAATTGCTGCCTGACCGGGCGGCATTGTCCGGACTCGACACAGGATACTCCGGTCAGTTCCGGGGCACTACGGGAAATTTCCTTGCCTGTTGGCGCATTCCGGCTGGCGTCCTGTCACTGAAATGGCCTGGACAGAGTGTGGTGGCTTAGCCTCGCCGTCGGACCGGGATAGGCCTGCGGTCTGTCGCCGGCCCGAAGACTGCCGTACCCTGTGCGTGGGTGCCGAACCAACCCAGCGGATCGAGGCCAAACCATGACGGACCAGACAGCCGAGGACAGCGGACCGGAGCGCGCAGACGACCAGTTCGCCGTCAAACTCAAGGGCAACCCGGAGCAGGTCGACGAACTGCTCCGCCGGGGCGAATTCGACATCGGCGACCACCCGCACATCAGTGACAACCGCGACGGGACAGGGTGGCTGGACCTGTTCCTCACCTCCCGGCAAATAGAATCCCTGCGCGCCGAGGGCTACGAGATCCAAGTCAGCAGCAATCTGTCGGAGCTGGCGCGCGTTCGCCTCGCCGACGTCGGTGACGGCGACCGGTACGACGGCGGCATCACCGCGCCGCAGGGCCTGGGCCGCAAGGTCCACAGGGACACTGGCCGCAAACCGGGCGGACCGACCGGCAAGGCACGGCAATGACCTTCCTCAACGTCACCGAAATCGAGTCGGCGCTGATCGGCCTGAACAACGCCTACCCGCGCCTGACGCAACTGCTCCCGCTGCCGAACCCCACCCACGAGGGACGCCGCAGCCACGCGTTGCTGATCCGCGGCAACCCGAGCTTCCGCTGCCGCCCTGCGCTCGTGTTCGTCAGCGGCGTCCACGCCCGCGAGTGGGGCGGCCCGGACATCCTGGTCAACCTCGCCGCCGACCTCCTCGAGGCGTACACCGCCAACGCGGGTCTCGCCTACGGCGCGAAGACGTTCTCCGCAGCGGACGTCCGCGGGATCGTGAACCGGACCGACGTCGTCGTCTTCCCCGACATCAACCCGGACGGCCGCGCCTACAGCATGGGCGGGACCGCCGGATCCAACCAGGCCATGTGGCGGAAGAACCGCAACCCGGCCAGCGGCGGCGGCTCAACCGGACGCGCCGGCGTCGACGTCAACCGCAACTACGACTTCCTCTGGGACTTCCAGACCAAGTTCTCCCCGTCGGCGAATCCCGGGACACTGGCATCGGCCGATCCGGGATCAGACATCTTCCACGGGACCGGACCGTTCTCCGAGCCGGAAGCCCGGAACGTCCAATGGCTCGTGGACCGGTTCCCGAAGGCCCGCTACTTCGTGGACGTACACTCCTACAGCGGGGACGTCCTCTACCCCTGGGGCGACGACGAGAACCAGAGCACAGACCCGTCCAAGTCGTTCATGAACACCGCCTGGGACGGGAAGCGCGGGGTCTCCGGCGACGCCTACGGGGAATACATCCCGGCGGCCCGGCTGCCGGAAGTCACGGCCGCCGCGGCCGTGCTCCGCGACGGGATCAACGCCGTCCGCAACCAGGGGTACGTGAGCAAGCAGGGTTTCTGGCTCTGGAGCACCACCTACCCGACCTCCGGCACCAGCGAGGACTGGGCCTTCACGCGCGAGTTCCTCAACCCGCGGAAGGGCAAGCTCGGCGGCTTCTGCATCGAGTTCAACAGGAACCAGAATTTCTTCCCGAGCTGGGCCGAGATGAAGGACATGATCCTCGACGTCGACGCCGGCCTGGTGAACCTGTGCGAGTACGCGACCCCCAGCTGGGTACAGGTGATCCTGTGCTGGAAACTCGCCTGGTGGCACCGCATCGCGGATCGATTCCTGACCTTCTGGCGCCGGCTCTTCCCGCCGGAGATCTGGGGACCGTACGGGCCGTGGACGCGCATCGTCCGCCGGCTCGAACGGATCCTCGAGCGGTTCTCGACGCGGCGAGGGGGCTAGTGCCTGCCCCTGTCGGATGAGGAAAAAGTGATTTATGCCACTCAGTTCCTGGCGGCGGATGGCGCTGGCGGATCCACCGTTAAGCCACACGGCCGCCGCAACTCCCTCAACTACTGGGGGCTGCAGCGGCCGTGGACCAGCTACATCAACCTGCCTTTGGCCGGGCAGGCTGCCGACTAGCTCACGGCGACCGTGGCGACGGCGACCGCGGCCACGGCAACCGTGGCCGCGGAGGCCTGACTAGCCGTCGCATAACCTGCCTTGGCCCCGGTGACCGTGACGGTTAGCGTCTTGCCCGCGTCGGCCGCCACCGGCTGATAAGTGCTGGCGACAGCGCCCGTGATGGCCACGCCGTCCGCGCTCCACTGGTATTTCAGCGTGACCGGGGCCGGCCCCCACTCGCCCGGCGTCGCGGTCAAAATTGCTCCGACTGTGGGTGTCCCCGTGACCGTTGGGACCGGTGCGGCCAGGGTCCCGACAGCGACGATTGCCGTGAGTGCCGACGTTTTGGCCACCGTCACATAGCCGGCGTTGCTGCCGGTGACCGTGACGGTTAGTGTCTTGCCCAGGTCCGAAACTGTTGGCCTGTACGTGGCAGCAGTCGCGCCCGTGATGGCGACCCCGTTCGCCTTCCACTGGTACTTCAGCGTTACGGGAGCCGGGCCCCATGTGCCCGTTGCAGTGAGGACGGACCCCACCTTGACGGCACCGCTTATCACAGGAACGGGTGCGGCGAGGGTTCCGACGGCGACCCGTGCGGTGAGTACCGACGTCTTGGCCACCGACGTGTATCCAGCCTTGCTACCCGTGACCGTGACGGTTAGCGTCTTGCCCACGACTGCCGCCGCTGGCTTGTAGGTGCTTGCCGTGGCACCGATAATGGCGACGCCGTTTGCCTTCCACTGATACTTCAAAGTGACCGGTGCCGGTCCCCATGCGCCGGGTGTTGCGGTCAGGGTGTATCCGACCTTGGCAGTCCCCGTGATCTTCGGGACTGTCGCGGTAAGGGTTCCGACGGCGACCTTGGCGGTGATTGCCGATGTCTTGGCCGCTGTGTTGTAGCCTGCCTTGCTGCCGGTGACCGTTACGCTCAGGGTCTTGCCCACCTGCGCCGCCGTGGATTTGAATGCAGCGGCGGTGGCGCCGGCGATGGCGATGCCGTTGGCCTTCCACTGGTACTTCAGCGTGACGGGCGCCGGACCCCACGTTCCGGGAACCGAGGTCAGGGTGTAGCCCACCTTGGCCGTGCCCGTGATCCTGGGGATTGGTGCAGTCAGTGCAGGGTTGAGGGCCATGACCGTTCCGGTTGCGGCTGAGGTCTTGGTCGCCGTGGTGTAGCCCGTCTTGGTGCCCGTAACGGTAAACGTCAGAGTCTTGCCCACCTGTGCCGCTGTCGGCTTGAACATGGCGGCGGTGGCACCGGTGATCGCGACGCCGTTGGCCTTCCACTGGTATTTCAGTGTGACAGGGGTGGGTCCCCAGGTACCCGGTGTCGCCGTCAGCGCGTAGCCCACTTTGGCCGTTCCCTTGACGGTGGGGGTCGGTGCAGTGAGCGTCTGCACCACCGCTGCGTAGGACAGGTTGTGCGTTGTGGTGCTGCCCCTGACAACGATCACCCTGGTTGACGTAGCCTCGGTGGTCACGTTCCCGGAGTAGAGGTCCCCGCGTCCGGAGAGTGCTCCATGAACCCTAAGCGTGTACTTGCCGGTGGTGAGGCCAGCCAGGGTGTACTTGCCGATGCTGTTAGTAATGGCGCTGCGGGTGACAAGTGAGCCGTCCGGTGTGTATGCCTGAATGAGGGCACTGACAACCGGTTTCCCGGCCTTGTCCAGCACGGTACCGCTGATGGAACCGCCTGCCGTGAGCGTCGCGTCAATGTCCTGGACAGTCTGCCCGGAAGCAACAGGGATGGCCTGAGCCTGTGCTACTCCGGCGGATTCGGGCTGGTTCTGGTAGTACTGCGCCTCCTCTTGGGAGTATCCCGTGGAGCGGTTGAAGGCCACCTTGTACGAGCCTGCCGCGAGGCCAACCACGCTGTAGCTGCCCGCCGCGTCCGTATAGTCGTTCTTGACCAGGTTGCCCGCGGTATCCAGGACGGACAGCAGATAGCCGGAGGTGGCGGCGCCGGTGACCTTGCCGCTGATGGTGGCGCCTGTAACAACTGTCATGTCGGCACCGGTAATGGTCTGCGCTGCCGCCACGGTTACGGGCGTGGCATTCTCAACTGTCGCGCCTCCATACCAAAGGTCTTCAGCGCCGCTCCGGCCGCCGAGGAAGCGCAGCTTGTAGGTTCCGGGTTCCAACCCGATGAGGCTGTAGGTTCCGTCCACATTGACGCCGGCGGAGAAGAACTCGCTGGCGGCTCCGGTCTTCGTGGCGGAGACTCGTGCCGAAACCAGGTTGGTCCCCGCGGGTGCGGTGATCTTGCCGCTGACTACGCCACCCTTATCCAGTGTGGCGTTGATGGCAGTGAGGGCCTGGCCGTCGGTGACCGTCACCGGAGTCGCCATGGCCAAGGATGTGGCCTTGTTGTACCACTGAGTCAGGGCACCCGAACCGTAGCCCCCGAACTGCAGCTTGTAGCTGCCGGCCGCGAGTCCGCGGAGTGAATACGTGCCGTCGCTGTTGATCTGGGTTGAGTACATCGGAGAGGTGTCGGCGCCTTTGAAGAGACTGACGCTGATGCTGTAGGGGCTCACGCCACTGGGGAGCGTGACCTTGCCGCTGATCGTTGCACCCTTGGCTAGAGTGGCGTCGATGGCCGTCTTGTCCTGGCCAGCGGCCAGGACGATGGGCGTGGCTGCGGCCTGGGTCTGGACGTTGTTGTACCACTCATCCAGTGCCCCGGAATTGTAGTTGGAGAAATTAACCTTGTACGTTCCAGCAGCAAGGCCCTTGATCTTGTAGCTGCCGTCGGCGTTTAGGCTTGCATATGTGCCGAACTGGCTTCCCGCGCCGGAGGCAGACACCATGATGTTGTTCAGTGTCACCCCGGCCGGAACGGTGACCTTGCCGCTGATGCTTGCGCCCTTGACGAGCGAGGCGTTTATGCCCGTCTTATCCTGGCCAGCGGCGAGTGAGACTACGGTTGCCGTTTCCCGGGACGTGCCATTCGGGTACCACTGGTCCAAGGCTCCCGAGTTGTACCCCGAAAAGAGGACGACGTAATTTCCTTGAGTGAGTCCGGTGACCTTGTAGGTGCCGTCAGCCTGGACGTAGGCGTACGTCGGATACGCCGTGGGTTTATCCGTGTTGTACAAGGTCGCCATCACGGCGGAGAGCTGGACGCCAACTGGCGCGGTGACTTTCCCACTGATGGATGCGCCCTTGACGAGTACGGTGTCGTTTGCTGTCAGCTCTTGGGCGCTGGAGACTGCAATGGCGGTGGCGGTAGTTGATGTGGGGGCGCCGCCGTACCACTGTTCCAGGGCTCCCGAATTGCCTGTGCTGAATTGGATTTTGTATGACCCGGCGGCGAGGCCCACAAACTGGTATGCGCCATCCGGGCTGACCTGGACGGATGATGCATACGAGAGGGTGTCCGAATGGTAGAGGTACGCCCGAACTCCGGCCAAGTCGACCCCTGCGGCGGCAGTGATCTTGCCGCTAATAGACGCGCCCTTCACCAGGGTGGCGTTGATTCCACCATGGTCCTCGCCGGCCGTAACGTCCACGGGAGTGGCCGTTTCAGATGTCGAGGCACCCTCATACCACTGCTCCAGCACGACGCTGTTCATCCCGGCGAACTGCACTTTGTAGCTTCCCGTGGCAAGTCCAAGCACTTTGTACGTGCCGTCGGCATTGACAGAGGAGGAACCCACATAATTTGGATTTGGCCCACTGGCTTCATAGACGGTGGCCTGTATGGAGCCAAGATCGGTGCCGGCTGGTGCAGTCACAGTTCCGCTAATCGAGGCACCTTTCACCAGCGTGGCATCGATGCCGGTGAGGTCGTCGCCCTCGTTGAGGGTCAGCATAGTTCCGGTCTCAAATGATGCGGCGCCTGGGTACCACTGGTCCAACGAGCCGCCGCTGTTCCCGGAAAACTGTACCTTGTAGCTGCCGGCCGGAAGGCCGCTCACCTTGTACGTGCCGTCGGAACCGATTTGTACTGAATTTTGCCAGCTGCCTCCCGGTAGGACAAAGTTCACTTGCCCACGGCTGGGGTCCACTCCTGCGGGCGCGGTCACGGTGCCGCTGATAGAGGCTCCCCGGACGAGGGTTGCATTGATGTTGGCGAGATCCTGGCCCGCAGTGAGCGTCACCGGTGTGGCGGCGGAGGACGTTGCGGCCCCGCCGTACCATTGGCTGGCAGCACCAGAGTTGTTGCCGCTGAACTGGACCCTGTAGGATCCCGCCGGACGTCCGCGGAGCGTGTAGGTGCCGTCCGCATTCACTTGGCCGTAGCCGTTTTGCCAAGGGCTCTCCGTCGCGAGGGCCATGACACCAACACCTGTGACGTCGGCACCAGCGGGCACAGTGACCTTGCCGCTGATCGAGGCGCCCTTGACCAGGACCACGTCGACGCCGGTAAGGCTTTGGCCGGCCGAGAGGGTGACGGGTGTGGCTGAGTCAAAGGACGTTGAGCCCGAGTACCACTGGTCTAGGGCCCCGGAGTTGCTTCCCGTGAATTGGACCTTGTAGGAGCCTGCCGGAAGGCCGGTGACGGTGTAGCTACCGTCGCCGTTGAGCTGGCCGTAGCCGGTGTACGAATGCCCATCGGCCGCGTATGCGTAGACCTGCGTAGCAGCGAGATCGACGCCCGCGGGGGCCGTCACCTTTCCGCTGATGGAAGCATCCGACAGGTCGGCTGCGTTGGCCGGCGTTAGGCCGAGCAGCACCAGCGCTGACAGAACCGATAATAAAACGGCGATTCGAAAACGGAATCGCCTGCTCAAAGCGAGCATTTTTACCCCCCATGGGTCTTGCAGCAGCTGGGCTGCACCATTTAATTGTCAAAGAACGCCTCAGTGTAACCGTTATAAACGGCATTCAAAGCCCTGTTTCCAGAAATTATCGCTGTATGTCCAATTGAGTTAGTAACCATGCTTCTTGTCGGCTTGCCATAGTCCTTTGTCAGAACGTGGCGGTTATATTGGAGCAGTCTCCCGTGAAAGGTCACCAACCCGCGCATGAAGCAAGCGATTACCCGGCTGCCCGCGCTCTGCATCATCCTGATGGCAGGGTCAATCCTGGTGTTTCAGCCCGGAGGCCTTTTCCGGTTCGTCTGGATCAAACTCGTGGTGGTGATCATCGCCGTCCTTGCCGGCCTGCTGTCTCCGCTGCGGGCCCGACTTCCCTGGGCGGTGCAGGCGGCGACCGCCGCCTGCGTGGTGTGGAGCGCCGTCGCCATGCTCGTGTCCGATACCCCGCTGGCCAGCATGGCCGGACGCTGGCCGCGCTACGAGGGACTGTTGACCCTTGGGGTGTACGTGGCCGTATTCGCGGTGGGCGCGAAGGTCCTGGGCGGCGCTTCGGCCGGCCGGAGACGCCAGCTTCTCAGCATGCCGCTCGCCGCCGTCGCCTTGGTTCTGTTGCTCATCGCAGTGCTCGAAAGCGCGGGTTTGCGGCCGCTGGGCGGGGCCGCTGACGTGCGGCCGGGCGCCACGTTGGGGAATGCCACAGACCAGGGCCTGGTCGGCTTCGTCATCGCGGGGGTGCTGTCCGCCGGCGCTAGTTCTGAGCGCGGATGGCAGGTGTGGCTGCGGCATGCAGGCCTATTCGCCGCGGCCGGGGTGGCGATCCTTTCCGGCTCCCGGGCGGCACTGGCAGGGCTGCTGATCGTGGCGTTGTTTGCCTCCTGCATGTGGATGCGGAGCCGGTCCTGGGCACGGCCCAAAATCGCGGCGGGTGCCATGCTGGCCGCCGCGGGCGTGGCCGGCGGAGTCCTGCTGGTCCCCGCTGCGCGCGACCGCCTGCTGTCCGCGGGAACCGTGGACGGACGCTGGCTGCTATGGGACCGGAGCCTCGGCCTGATAGGCGCCGATCCGGTCTTCGGCGTTGGGCCGAGCGGCTTCGTTGACGCGCTGCCGGCGTACCTGAACGGGGAGTGGGCCCGATCCGTGGGCGACAGTTTCCCCGCCGATTCTCCGCACAGCTGGCCCCTGCAACTCTTGGCGGCAGGCGGCGTCCCGTTGCTCTCGTTCGTCCTGGTTCTCGGCGCGGTTGCCGTGTTTGCTGTGGTCCGGCGGATGAAGGAAGCCCAGTACGGTGCAGACCGCCGGTACCTTGCCGTGGTGCTGGTGACCGTGGCCGCGGACGGTTTGGCGCTGCTGACGCACTTCACGGCAATCGGCACCACGGCCGTGGTGGCTTTCCTGTGCGGCGGACTGGTGGGGTGCGAGGGCACGGGCGTCCCTGTCCTCCGGTCGCGGGCGATGGCCGGCGTGATTCCGGCGAGGCTGGCGGCAATCTTTGCGGGCATCTTCCGGCCCGCGGTTTCGACGGCGGCCGGCGCGGTTCTCGTCGCGGCCGGCCTGGCCATTGCCGTCCCGGCCACCATTGCAGAATGGCCGATGGGCGCCGGCGCCAAGGCTGCCGCGGAGGGGGATGTTGTCCTAGCCGACCAGGCGTTCCAGCAGGCCCGGCAGCTCAGGCCGTGGGACAGCGACACCGCACTGCTCGCCGCCCAGGCGTTTGCCGGCCCGGCGACGGCGGGGGACCAGCAGGCGGCCCGGTACGCCGTTGAATGGGGGAGCCTCGCGCGCGAACGCACGCCGCGCTCGCAGGAGGCGGGAACGGCCCTGGCCATCGGGTACCTGTACAGCGGGGATCCCGGCGCGGCCAAAAATCTGCTGGACGGCCTGGTCCGGGAGGCCCCGTATTCCACCGGGCTCTATGTCCACCGGGGCGTCGCGCAGTTCGGCCTGGGGCGGGCCGCCGAGGGGATAGCGGACCTGGAGCACGCGGCGGCCCTGGATCCTGGCCTGGACACGCCGTGGCGCATCCTCTCGAATATCTATCAGCGATTGGGCAATGCCGAAGCTGCCCAGGCCGCCAGCCAGCGCGCGGATGCGTTGTCCAGGCGCTAGCTGTGGGGAATTCCCCGGCGGGCTGCCCCGATCCGAGACGCATAATTGCCCTGTCCGAGTGGAAATTCGCGGCCGGCAAATTGAATTCTTTCTAAACATTCCGGAATAAGAAGTTCGTAACCTAAGAATGGCTCAGGATTGGATCAAGAAAGGCGCAGTTTTTTAGGAAAAAGTCGAAATTCCGTCGGGCGGTGGTATTGTCCGGGCGCCCGGTTGGCGGGGCCATATCCAAGTGGTGCGGTTATGCGCCCGTCTGGAAACAGGGCCGACACACAAGGGGCACTATTTCGAAACCCTCCAGAAAAGTTCATCGTGCAGGCTGGGCATGCAGAACCGGATCGGTGAAAGGAGCCCAGTGATGATGACGGATGAGGACCTTGAGGTGCGTTCGTGCGCGGAGCTCTCGGCGGGGGAGGAGATCGAGGCCTGGCACCGGGGACGCCTCGCGCACCGCGGGACAGTTGCCAGCACGCTCGAAGAGATTGACCTGTTGTGGATCATCGATGCCCGGACCGGCGCGCGCCGGCTGCTGGATCTCGAGCAGCTCAGCGTCAGGCGGATCCCCGTGGTAAAGCCAGCCCCCGCCGTCGGGAAGCTGAAGCCGGCCGCCGCCGCCAAACGGAAACCGGCCGCCGCCGTCGGCAATCTGAAGCCCGCCGCCGTCGCCAAGCATCAGCCGGCCGCCGTGAAACCGAAGCCGGCCGCCAGCCTGAGGCAGGTCACCTTCATCGAGCCGCGGTGACGTCCGTCAGGGGATGTTGCTGAATCTCTCCGCCTGGGTTTTGCTGCCCTGGACGATGATCTGGTCCTCCTCGTAAAGGACGGTCTGGGCCGTGGTGTGGCCCCAGATGCCGCCGGGGCGCTTGACGGCCACGATGGTGATTCCGTACTTGTCCCGGAGCCCCAGCACGCCGAGCGGGCGGTCCTGGGCCTCCTTCGGAGGGCTGGTGCGGATCATCACGAAGTCGTCCTCGAACTCCACGTAGTCGAGCAGGGAACCGCGGACCAGGTGGGCCACCCGCTTGCCCATGTCGTGCTCGGGCCGGATCACGTGGTCCACGCCGAGCTGGTTCAGGATCTCGGCATGCGGTTCGCTGATGGCCTTCGCCCAGATCTGGGGTTTGCGGAACGTGAGGAGGCGGGACGTTGTCAGGATGCTGGCCTCGATGTCCGAGCCGATGCCCACCACGGCCCGGTCGAACTCATGCACCGAGAGCTGGCGCAGCACCTCTTCCTTGGTGGAGTCCGCCCGGACCACGTGGGTCAGTCGGCCGTTGTAGGACTGGACGATCTCTTCGCTCGCGTCAATCCCCAGGACCTCGGTGCCCTGCGCCTCCAGCTCCAGCGCCAGCGCCCCGCCGAAGCGGCCCAGCCCGATCACGACGACGGAGTCGGCCTGCGCCGCGCGGTCGGCCGGGCGGGAGAAAATGTTCTTAGCCAATGAGGGGCCTTTCCTTCGGGTATTCGTAGAGCGGGGGGCGTTCGCGCAGTGCCAGCGCGGCGCCCAGGGTGACCGGGCCGAGGCGCCCGATGAACATCAGCAGGATCAGCACCACCTGGCCGGCCGGCGGCATGGCCGCGGTGATCCCGGTGGAGAGCCCCACCGTGGCAAACGCCGAAACGACTTCAAACAGGATCCGTTCCTGCCCGAAGTCCGTGATGAGCATCAGGAACATGGTGGAGCCCACCACCAGGGCGATGGCCAGCAGGACCACGGTGATGGCCTGCCGGTGCACTGCCCGTGAGAGGCGCTTGCCGAAGATGTTCACGGCCGTCCCGCCCTGGAGCTCCGTGGCCAGGATGAAGAACAGCACGCCGAACGTGGTGATTTTCAGGCCGCCCGCGGTGCCGGCCGGACCGCCGCCGATGAACATCAGGATGTCCATTCCCATCCAGGACACGGGGTACATCTGGCCGATGTCGATGCTGTTGAATCCGGCCGTGCGCGTGATGACCGACTGGAAGAATCCGGCAAGGACGCGCTCGCCGGGCCTGAGGGCTCCCAGCGTTGCGGGGTTGGACCATTCGACGGCGGTGAGGAAGACGGTGCCGCCGGCGAGGAGCACCGCGGTGCCCACCAGGACCAGCTTGGTGTTCATGCTCCAGTGGATGGGCTTGCGGTACTGCCGGCCGAGTTCGAACAGCACCGGGAACCCGAGCCCGCCGATGATCACCGCCGCGGCGATGGGCAGGCAGATCCAGGGGTCCCCGGCGAACCCGATGAGGTTGTCCGAGTACAGGGCAAAGCCGGCGTTATTAAACGAGGACACAGAGTGGAAGACGCCGTGCCAGAGCGCCCGGTCCGGCGGGTACCCGTACCCGGCCGCGAACCGGGCCGCGAGCATCCCGGCGAGGATAATCTCGACGGTCAGGCTGATGGCGAGTACGCCCAGCAGCACCCGGCGGACATCGCCGAAGCCGGTGCTCTTGGTTTCGGCCGCCGCCGAGAGGCGCGAACGGAGGCCCAGCCGGCGGGCCATGAGCACGCCGAGCAGGGTGCCGAACGACATCACGCCGAATCCGCCCACCTGGATCAGGGCCAGAATTACGGCCTTGCCGAAGCCGCTCCAGTACACCGGCGTATCAACGGTAATCAGGCCAGTGACGCAGACCGATGAGGTGGAGGTGAACAGGGCATCCAGGAAGGGGGCGCCCTCCGGCCCGTTCCGCGCTGCCGGCAGCATCAGCAGCAGGGTTCCCGCGGCAACCGCCGCCGCGAAGCCGAGCACGATCACCTGGGCGGGGTGCTGCGGCGCAAGAATGTTCAGGATGGCCGGAAACGCCTTCGACGCCCGGTGCCAATGGCCGTGGCGGACTCCACCGGAGGCGTCCTGCCGCCCTTTGGAACCCGCAACGTCGCGCATACGCGTCACGCTACCACCGCAGTATCCGCCGGGGACTGCCTGAACGAGGGCGTTAAGAAAGCGTTAAGATCGCGGGTCCCGGCCTGCCGCGCGAAGTGCCCGGTGCTAGGCTCCCGTGGTCATCAGCAAACTTTCCATTCGAATCGAAGGACCCCGTGGCCACCAGAAGCGCGCAAGCGGAGGCGGGCCATGCTCGCTGATTCCGCCCCCTGGCTCCTGCTGATTCTGGGCTGCGCCGTAACGGGCTACATGATCTACCGGTTCATTAGGGCAACCAAGTAGCCCCCGCCGTCGCCCCGTCCGAGCCTGAACCGATGCACCCGGAACCCCAGAAAGACCATTCATGACCGCACCCGCCCAGTATTCCGTTCCCGCCAGCGTGCCCAATCCGGAGCAGGAAACTGGCCCAGGCACCCCCCTGACGCTGTGGCTGCTGGAGCACAAGGTGCACCAGCCGGTGGGGCCGGAAGTGGCCGAGGCCGGGGCGCACCAGCAGCCCTGGTGGAAGGTCATGTGCCTGACCGGCGTGGACTACTTCTCGACGCTGTCCTACCTGCCCGGCATTGCGGCTCTCGCGGCCGGCGCGCTTTCCCCGCTGGCCACGTTGCTGATCGTGGCCCTGACGCTGTTGGGCATGCTGCCGATGTACCGGCGGGTGGCGCAGGAGAGCCCGCACGGGCAGGGATCGGTGGCCATGCTGGAAAAACTGCTGCCGTTCTGGCGGGGCAAGCTCTTTGTGCTCATCCTGCTCGGGTTCGTGGCCACATCCTGGATCATCACCATCACCCTCTCCGCCGCGGACGCCACGGTCCACATGCTGGAGAACCCCTACCTTCCGCCGTTCCTGGAGGGCCAGGCGGTCCTCATTACGGTGCTGCTCCTGCTGATCCTGGGCGGCGTCTTCCTGCTCGGCTTCTCCGAGGCGGTGGCCGTCGCCATTCCGCTGGTGGGCGTCTTCCTGCTGCTGAACGCCGTCATCATCGGCACGGGAATTTACGACGCCGTCACGCAGCCGGGTGCGCTGTCCGACTGGACCGCTGCACTCACCTCGTACGGCGGACTCGGCAGCATCGCCGGGCCCGCCATCCTGGCGTTCCCGCTGCTGGTCCTGGGGCTCTCCGGCTTCGAGACGGGGGTCAGCATGATGCCCCTGGTTTCGGCCTCGGGGGCCACGCCGGAGGAGATGCTGCAGAACCGGATCCGGAACACCCGCAAGCTCCTGACCACGGCCGCGGTGATCATGAGCGTGTACCTGATCGGCAGCAGCTTCGTGACCACCGTCCTGATCCCGGCCGAGGCATTCCAGGCGGGCGGCGAAGCCAACGGCCGGGCGCTGGCGTACCTGGCCCATGAACGGCTCGGCAACGGCTTCGGCTCCGTCTACGACGTCAGCAGCATCCTGATCCTGTGGTTCGCGGGGGCCTCGGCGATGGCCGGGCTGATCAACATTGTGCCCCGGTACCTGCCGTCCTACGGCATGGCGCCGGACTGGACCCGGGCGGTACGTCCGGTGGTCCTGGTGTACACGGCCATCAGCATCCTGATCACCATCGGCTTCAAGGCCGACGTCAACGCCCAGGCCGGCGCCTACGCCACCGGCATCCTGGCCATGATGGTCTCCGGCGCCCTGGCCGTCAGCATTTCCGCGGCGCGTCACAAGCGGCAACGTGCCGCCGTCGGTTTCTCCGTCCTGACACTCATCCTGCTGTATGCCCTGGCGGCGAACGTGATCGAAAAACCGGACGGCCTGGCCATCTCAGGGTTCTTCATCCTGGGCATCGTCGTGATTTCGCTGGTCTCCCGGATCAGCCGGACCACGGAGCTGCGCGTGCACCGGATCGAATTCGACGATAACGCCCGCCGCTTCGTCACCGACACGCTTGAGTTCGACGGGCGGATAAACCTCATCGCCAACCGGGTGCAGGACGGGGACGCCGCGGAGTACGCCGCGAAGGAAGCGGAGCAGCGCGGCATGAACCCGGTGCCGGGGACCGCGGACGTAATGTTCCTGGAAATCGTCGTCACGGACCCGTCAGAATTCAGCGACGTCCTGGAGGTCAAGGGCGTTGAGGTGGACGGCCACCGCGTCCTCCGCGCGAAGAGCCCGGCCGCGCCCAACGCGATCGCCGCGACCCTCCTTGCCCTGCGCGACGGCACGGGGGTCATTCCCCACGCGTACTTCGAATGGGCGGAGGGAAACCCGCTGGCCCACCTCATGCGGTACCTGCTCCTGGGCCGCGGGGACACGGCTCCCGTGGTCCGCGAAATCATCCGCGAAAACGAACCGGACCGCGAGCGCCGCCCGCGCATCCACGTGGGCTGACCCGCAACCCGACGCTCTCTCACTTCCCGTCGCGTCCTTCCTGACGCTCTCTCACTTCCCGTCGCCTTTTCCCCGACCCTCTCTCACTTCCCGTCGCTTCCTTCCCGACGCTCTCTCACTTCCTGTCGCTTCCTGCGGGATGCTCGCTCTGAACGGGCTCGCGCCTGACGACCACACCAACCAGAACGCCGAGGACGACGGCTACGAGCAGTGATGCTCCGAGGGGCGGCAGCATCAGCCGGGAAATAGCGGCGGCGAGGACGAGCCCAGCCGCTGCGACGATGCGTGCGCGTCGCTGACAAGGCTGATCCGGTGGCCAGGATTGTCTCGCCGAGCGCAGACGGCGTCCCGGTGTGGGGTGGGCCAGCCACGTGCCGGTCGGGTCCAGGACAGCGGCGGCACCCCAACCTTCATCGCCGGGTCCGACGTCTTGATCGACGGCGGCGTGACTTCGGACTCGTTACCTGCTTCAAAGGAATACCCAGCACCGGCAGGTCCTTGTTCTAACTGGGGCGTCGACGATCGGCTGCCTCCTGAAAGGACCGCTTTGCCCACCGTTTTTATCCCGTTCAATCTGCGCGCCACCGTCCGCGAGGACCACAAGCGCTCCTTCCGCACCGACATAGAACGTCTCACCTCCGGCCATCGTGGGTGGGCGCCGCTGGACGTGGTCAAGTCCACCGACACCCAGGCGCTGTTGCGCGGAGCGGTCCCGAAAAGCGTTCACACTGCCACCGACGCGAGCCTTGCCCGTTACCTCCAGGACCGCCTTGTCGCCGACGATGACATCCACGTGGATCTCACCGTCTGCATCGAGCGGTAACAGGTGGCCACGAGTGCCCCGGACCATTCAGGTCCGGGGCATTTTTGTGGCCGAAAGCTCGCGACATGTCCTGTTCACCGGGGCGCCAGTCTCCGGTGGGGAAGCGTTAGCTGCCGGAGGGCAGTGTGGTGGGGCACGCCGTCGGGCCTTCCCATCCGGGAGGCAGGCGGCGGACCCATCCCGCACTGAAGGAGAACCCTGTGCTGATCAAAAGCACCGTCACCGCACTCGTTGCCCTCACGGCCCTGGCCGGAATTGCCGCCCCGTCCTCGGCGGGGCCGGCGTCCGACGTCGTCCTGGGGCAGCCGCACGCCGCAGCCCACGCCCACAACGACTACGAGCATGACCGTCCGCTGCTGGACGCGCTGGAGCACGGCTTCACCAGCGTGGAGGCGGACGTCTGGCTGGTGGACGGCGAGCTCCGCGTTGCGCACGACCTCGTGGATGCCAAGGCCGGCGTCACCCTGGAGAGCCTGTACCTCGACCCGCTGGACGAGCTGGTACGGCGGGACGGCCACAGCGTCTACCCCGGCTGGGACGGCAGCCTGCAGCTGCTGATCGACATCAAGAGTGACGGCGAGCCCACGTACGCCGCGGTGGAGAAGGCACTGGCGCAGCACCCGGCCCTCATGAGCCGGTTCGCCAATGGAAAGGTGTCCACAGGACCGGTCACCGCCGTCGTCAGCGGCAACCGCCCGCTGGCCACGATGAAGGCCCAGGCCAAGCGGTACGGATTCTTCGACGGCCGCTCGGCCGACCTCGCCTCCGGCATGCCGGCCGGACTGATGCCGCTGGTCAGCGACAACTGGACCAAGCTGTTCACCTGGCAGGGCGTCGGCCCGATGCCGGAGACCGAACGGACCAAGCTGCGCGCCTACGTGGAAACCGCCCACGCCAAGGGCTACCGCGTACGCTTCTGGGCCACGCCGGACCAGTCGGGACCGGCACGCGACGCCATGTGGACCGAGCTACACAACGCCGGCGTTGACCACATCAACACGGACGACCTTCCCGCGCTGGACAAGTTCCTGGGCGCCCGCGGGCAGTAGCGTCCTGCACCCTCCCGCACGCGATGTGGCCCTCCCGCACGCAATGTGCGGGAGGGTTCGTCGTTTCGCTCCGGGAAGTGCGGGAGGGTTGGTCGTTTTGCTGCGGGAAGTGCGAGAGGGTTGGTCGTTTCGCTGCGGGAAGTGCGGGAGGGTTGGTCGTTTCGCTGCGGGAAGTGCGGGAGGGTTGAGGTCCTGTCCGAAAAAGTGCACCCCTTCTATGGCCGAGGCTGTCACGCGCGGCTAGGCTACAAGCTCAAGACGGTGCTTCAGCCTGAGGTCGCCGGCGTGGAGATGAGAGTCATTACTCTCGGACGCGGTTGGGGGACCAATGGCTGAGGAACACCATGATGATCTGGTCATGCAGTCGCTGCTGCTCGATGACATCGGACAATCGGTCATCGGGATGGACAGTGAGTGGCGGGTCACGTACTGGAACCGCGCCTCTGAGCGGTTGTACGGGTTCAGCCTGGCCCAGGCTTTGGGGATGAAGATCACGGATCTCGGAATCATGGGCGGCGCTGACGGCCCGGGGCAGGATGCCACCGATCAGGAGATAGCAGACAGACTCGCCCACGGCCGGGACTGGGCCGGCGAGCTCTGGATGCACCACCGGACCGGGAGGGAGTTCCCGGTCCATGCCACGGTCAGCCCGATCCGCGGCCGGCACACGGTGCCCGTCGCCGTCGTAGCGATCTCCAAGGACATCACCGACCGGAAACATAGCGAGGCCATTCTGCGCCGGCTCTCAGCCATGGTGGAATCCTCCGGGGACGCGATCATCGGCGCCGACCTGACCGGGAAGATTGCCAGTTGGAACGCAGCCGCTACCAGGATGTTCGGCTGGAGTGCCCGGGAAGCTGTCGGGCAGAGCTATCGCCTGCTGACCACCCGTGACGCGGCGGACCACGACCAGGAACTTACCGCGCGCATAGGAACCAGGATGTTCGCGACCGGAGTGGAAGCGCGGTGGCGCTGCAAGGACGGGTCGGTGATCGACGTTGAGCTGACCGTGTCCCCTGTCTATGGCCAAGACGGCGCACAGGTCGGAGCGTCTGCCATCGCCAGGGACATCACCGAGATCCAGCGGCTGAAAGCAGCGGCCGCCGCCGAGCGGGAGCGGCTTCTGGCGGCTCAGGAGATGGCCCATGTCGGAAGTGTCGAATACACGGTCGCGACCGGGGAGACCTGGCACTCGGAGGAGTTCGCCCGCATTCTGGGTGTGGCAGCCGGTACCCCCGCGGCCAGGGATTCGATGCTTGAGTTGACGCATGTGCAGGACCGCGATCTGGTCCGTCAGGTATGGAAGAGCCTGGAGGACGGACAGGGATTCGCGGATTTCGAATACCGGATTATCCGGCCCGACGGGGAGCAACGATGGCTGCATTCACGGGTCCGGAGCGTCGACGGCCCGGACGGGAAACCCGTTAGGTTCCTGGACACAGTCCTGGACGTCACCGAACGTAAGAACGCCGAACAGGTTCTGGAGTGGCAGGCCCGCCACGACGCCCTGACCGGCCTGCCGAACCGCTACATGATCACCGAAGTGCTCCAGGGCTGCCTTGACCGGGCCTGCCGACCCGTGGTGATGTTCGTAGACGTCGACCGGTTCAAGCTAATCAACGACGGGATCGGCCATGGAGCCGGTGACACAATTCTGGTTCTCATGGGGGAGCGGCTGAGGACCGCCGTCAGGGCCGGCGATACAGTCGCCCGGTTCGGAGGCGATGAATTCGTCGTGGTCTGCGAGAACCTGCTCAGAGGTGGAGCCAAGGCGTTGGCCGAACGGATCAGGGACGCCACCCGCCACCCCTTTGAAGTCGACGGGCGCAAGGTCTACCTGAACGTCAGCATCGGCATCGCACTGGCGGGCCCTGATGACACCGCCGAGACGATGCTCAGCGGTGCAGATGCTGCCATGTACCGCGCCAAATCCGCTGGAGGCGATTCCTCGGCCGTTCATGACGCGCGCCTGACGGGCCGGGCCGCGGGCCGGCTAGATCTGGAATCTGACCTGAGGCTGGCCCTGGACCGCGGAGAGCTTTCCCTGAATTACCAGCCAATCATTGACATCACCACCGAATGCCCCGTCGGCTTTGAGGCGCTGCTGCGGTGGCACCATCACGAACACGGCGTGATCATGCCCGACACGTTCATTCCCATCGCCGAGGAAACGGGCCTTATCCTTCCTATCGGCAGCTGGGTTCTCCATGAAGCCCTGCGCCAGGTGCAGCAGTGGCGAAGCCGGCTTCCCGGGGCGGAAAACCTTTCGGCGGCAGTGAACATCTCGGGGCGACAGTTCGTGGCGGGCGACTTCCCGGACGTCGTGGAAGCAGCAATGCTCAGCTCCGGCATCGGTCCAGCCGCTGTCCACTTGGAAATTACCGAAACTGTACTCATGGATCAGCCCGATCTGCCCAAAGAAACCCTGCGACGGCTCTCCCGTCTGGGTGTGGGACTTTCCATCGATGACTTCGGCACCGGGTACTCATCCCTGAGCTACCTCAAGTGGCTCTCGGCCCGGACCCTGAAAATCGACCGCAGCTTCGTAGAAGAGCTCGGCAGCGACCCTCACGGTGCGACGATTATCGAACTCGTCATGGGCATGGCCGGCAGCCTGAATCTCGACGTCGTTGCCGAAGGCGTGGAAACCGCGGACCAGCTCACCGAACTCCGGCGCCTGGGCGTCCGCCACGCCCAAGGCTATCTGTGGAGCAAACCGATAGCCGCGGAGAGCATCCCGGTATGGCTCGCTGCCCTTCCGGCCGGCCCTCACGGGCGGGAACCTGCCCAACAAGTGCGGTAGGTTCCCCGTCGGGCACCGTTGTTATTGCTCCTCGAGCTGTAGTCAGAGGATTTCCTCGAGGTGTGGAACCCGCATTTTTTCGACCTGCTCCCGAAGTGCCCGGACACGGAAGGGTTTGATCATGACCGCGCTGGCACCGGCAGATAGCAGCGTTTCGGCCAGTTCCTCGTGACCGGTGAGCATGAGGATCTGCACCGCGCTGAAGCTCCTGATAAGCCTGATCACTTCCAAACCCGTGATGTCGGGAAGGCCGTAGTCCAGGACCACGAGATCGGGGACGTGCCTCCGGACGGCGGCAACGCCGTCGGTCCCTGTTGCAGTCAGGCGGACCTGCATTCCGATCGCGGACAGGACTGTTTGAACGAGCCGTCCGATGTCCGCATCATCTTCAATCACCACAGCCGCGCACGTACCCGGCATCGCACATCCCCCTTAGACCCGCCCCAGCAAAGCCTTAAACGCACTCTATCAACGGGTGAACGCCACCGGCAGTCCCCAAGCGATTTGTACCGGGCCCAGCCCCGTCAGGACCGAGGGCTATCGCGCCCCCAGTGTGGCGGTCTTGCGCATATCTAGGGGCTAAGCTGCCTCGGGCTTGAGCCTGATAGGAGAAGGTGGTTACGCACCGTGCGGCAGCGCCGCGGTGCCCTTAACCCATTTCCAGGAAGGTCAGCAATGAGCACCCCATGGCGAGACATCGCCGGCACCGGAATTCCGGCTAACGTTCAGGTCCCAGGCGCTGGCCACAGGCAGGAAGGGCGGCAGGACGGGGGGTCCCTGCCGGTACTGGACAGTGCCCCGATTCGGGTCCTCGCTGAGGAGGCAGGTCCGCGTGCGGCGGAGAAATTCCTTGAGGACTACCTGGGCCTGTTGCCCGCCCGATCCGCCGCGATCATCGACGGTCTCAACTCCGAGGACCGGGAGAAAACCCTGGATGCACTGGTCAGCCTGGGGGTCAGCTCTGCCATGGCCGGCGCCTCGCGAGTGGAAGACCATGCCCGGAACCTGCAACGTCAGGTGCAATCTGGTCATTGGCCAAGTGCCACCTCAGCGAAGGCACTTCTGTCCCAGGCAATTCTCCAGATCACAGATGCAGCCGTAAGCCCCGGGTGCCCGGGCTAACCCTTGGTGCCCAGCAAATTTAGTGGTCGGAACGGCGACGATTCATTCCGTTCGATGTAGTCTTCTTGCAGGTCGGGGGCCGATACCGCGGGGAGAAGTTCCTTGGCCAGCACCGGGCTCAGCCGGTGTACCTACGTAGAAGGAACAGCCGATGTCCAGGGACGAGTCGTCGCTTCCGGCAGCCACCGGCGCAAAACCGAGTCCGGAGCCGTGGGGCCAGGTCTCACCGCCACAGGACGTGGAGGAATCGACTCTGCGATGCCAAGTGCTGCAGCTGATCAACGATGTCCTGACGGACACGGCCCCGGAGGGTGAGTGGGCCAGGATTCAGCTGCGGCGCCTGCTGGCGGCGAATCCGGACGAGCCGGAACGTGCGCTGCTGCAGCACCTGATCTCTGTGACGACCACGGACCTCACAGACTCCCCGGCTGATGACGCTCCACACCGGGGGTTGGGTCGGGGCCAGGAATCGTCGGCGCCGGCGACCCCCCGTTACCTGCCCGCATCCCCTGACCGGAAGGGCAGAAAACGCATCACAGCTGTCTTGGGGAGCAGGATGCTGCTGACCGCTTTCCAGCCCATCAGGGAACTGCCGGCTGGAAACGTGGTCGGATTCGAGGCGCTGGCGCGGTTCGTCAGCCGGGACGGGGCCAGCGCTGACACTTGGTTTCGGGAAGCAGCGGCCATCGGTTTGGGTGCGGACCTGGAAATCGCCGCCCTGCACAGCGCGCTGTCGGCGGCCCGGGAGATTCCAGCTCACCTGTTCGTTGCCTTCAATCTCAGCCCGGCAACCTGCACGGACCCGCGCGTTCAGGCGCTGCTGGAGAGCGGGCAGGTGGCTCTGGACAGAATCGTCATAGAACTGGCGGGCCGGGTTGGCCCGGAGCTGGACGGATTGATACGGGCGTTGGGGCCGCTGCGTCAGCGGGGTCTGCGCTTGGCGGTTGACGGCTCCGGTGCCGGCGCCGCGTCGCGGGACCAAATCCTGCAGCTAGTCCCCGACATCATTAAACTTGACCGCAATTTCATCAACGGACTCATTCACCCGGGCGAGGCGCAGTCGCCCGGTGTGGACGTGGTTGAGCTTGCGGAGCAAACCGGGGCAGCGTTGTCGGCCGAGGGCATCGAAAGCCAGGCGGAACTGGCCGCCGTCACGGAGGCAGGTTTGGCCGCGGGGCAGGGCTATCTGCTGGGCAGGCCCTCCGTTCATCCCCTTGACTGGTCCGCGTGGATCATTGAGGCAGCTACTGACGACGTCCCGGCCTCCGCCGGCAACGGGAATCCCGGACGATCCTGATCCGTTCCTGCGATTGTGCTGCCGGATTCGCGATGGCGACGGCGGCAATCACGCGGCGGTGCCCGCTACCGGCACCCGGACCACCTCGAAGGCCAGGGGATCCAGCAGCTTGCGGGTTCCGGTCCGTGAGTCGAGGATCCAGAACATGCCGAGAATGGGCACCGTTTCCGTGACCTTCCCCTGGTAATACATGATGCCGTTGTGGCGGGCCTCGATGACGTCGCCGGGGGAGAGGTCACCGCAGTGGGTGATCCTTCGCGTCGTTGCCTCGTTCATGGCGGGCTCCATCCTGGCGTTGCTGGCGCCCTTGACCCTGTGCGCTCTGACCCTGCACGCCCTTGAGCCTTGACGTCCACTGGCGCACTGCGCCGGGTTGGCGCCCTTTCAGGATGGGGCCCCCACGTTGCCGCGCCGTTTCGGCCAGGTGATTTCCCCATGTCCTATTTCGCCGTGTCCAATTTCCGGTATGACACACTCCGCGCGCAGAGCTGCTGCCCTTAAACACTACGCGCGCCACGGGCTCCCCGCACGCCCCGCACCGCGGGTTCCCCGGGCGCGACGCGCCCTCCGCACCGGGACCGCCGCCCGCCCAGCCGCCGCCCGCCCAGCCGCCGGCCCGGCCGCCGCCGGCGGCGTAACCGCCGGCACGTCAGCGCTGCGGTCATGCGCCCACACGGCCAGGGAGGGCGCGATGGACAGGTTCGGGTCGTGCCGTGTCAGGTCGCGTGCCCGGAGCACCGTCATGGATCTCGCGGTGACTTTGAGTATCGAGCCGGCGACGAGGGGTCCGCGCTCCACTCCGTTGCCGGCGGTGTTGATCACCATGTCCCAGGACTCGGCGAACTCGCCGGCCGGAAGCGTGAACTTGATGTCGTCGTCGTGCGCGTTGAAGTAGAGCAGGAAGTTCACGTCCGTGATTTGCCGGCCGCGGTCGTCCCGGCCTTGGATCCCGTCGCCGTTCAGGAAGGCGCCGATGGTCCGTCCGAACCCGCGGCCCCAGTCCTCCGGCAGCATCTCCGTGCCGTCCTCGGTCAGCCACACGATGTCCGGCAGCTTCTCGCCCTTGCCGAGGCGGCGCACCGGCCGTCCGTCGAAGAAGGTGCTGCGGCGGAACGTGGGGTGCGCGGCGCGCAGCCTGCTCACCGCGGCCGTGAACTCCATGAGCGGCTGGTCCACCTCATCCCACTTCACCCAGCTCAGCTCCGAGTCCTGGCAGTACACGTTGTTGTTGCCCTGCTGCGTCCGGCCCAGCTCGTCGCCGTGCTGGATCATGGGCACGCCCTGCGAGAGCAGCATGGTGGCGATGAAGTTCCGCTGCTGCCTTGCCCGCAGGTTCAGGATTTCCGGGTCCTCCGTGGGCCCCTCCGCGCCGCAGTTCCACGACCGGTTGTGCGATTCGCCGTCCCGGTTGTCCTCCCCGTTCGCAGCGTTGTGCTTCCCGTTGTAGGAGACCAGGTCCCGCAGGGTGAAACCGTCGTGCGCGGTGACGAAGTTGATGGACGCCACCGGCCGCCGGCCCGAGCGTTCATACAGGTCCGACGAGCCGGTCAGGCGGGACGCGAACTCGCCCAGCGTGGCCGGCTCGCCCCGCCAGAAATCCCGCACGGTGTCCCGGTACTTGCCGTTCCACTCGGTCCACTGCGGCGGGAAGTTGCCCACCTGGTAGCCGCCCGGGCCGACGTCCCACGGCTCGGCAATCAGCTTGACCTGCGACACGATGGGGTCCTGCTGGACCAGTTCGAAGAACGTGGAGAGCCGGTCGACGTCGTAAAATTCCCGGGCCAGCGCCGCGGCGAGGTCGAAGCGGAAGCCGTCCACGTGCATCTCCGTGACCCAGTACCGCAGCGAATCCATGAGCAGCTGCAGCGAATGCGGATGCCGCACGTTCAGCGTGTTCCCGGTGCCGGTGTAGTCCACGTATTGCTGCCTGGCGCCGTCCACCAGCCGGTAATACGCCGCGTTGTCGATGCCCCTGAAACTCAGCGTGGGCCCCAGGTGGCTCCCTTCCGCCGTGTGGTTATAGACGACGTCGAGAATCACCTCGATGCCCGCACGGTGCAGTGAGCGGACCATCGCCTTGAAATCCTGGACTTGCTGGCCCATCTCGCCGATGGCGCTGTACGTGTTCTGCGGCGCGAAGAACCCGATGGTGTTGTAGCCCCAGTAATTGCCGAGGCCCTTCTCCTGCAGCGCCCCGTCGTTGACGAACTGGTGCACGGGCATCAGCTCGATCGCGGTCGCGCCGAGCAGCTGGAGGTGCGCTATGACGGCGGGATGCGCGACGGCGGCAAAGGTGCCGCGCTGCTCTTCGGGAACCTCCGGATGCAGCTGGGTCAGCCCCTTGACGTGGGCTTCGTAAATGACGGAGCGGTGGTACGGGGTCATGGGCGGGTGGTCCCCGGCCCAGTCAAAGAACGGGTTGATCACCACGCCCAGCATGGTGTGCGCGGCGGAGTCCTGGTCATTGCGGGAGGCCGGATCGCCGGCGTTGAACGAGTACAGCGACGGATGCCAGTCCATCTTCCCGGCGATGGCCTTGGCGTACGGGTCCAGCAGCAGCTTGTTCGGGTTGCAGCGCTGGCCCTTCGACGGATCGTACGGGCCGTACACGCGGTACCCGTACATCTGTCCGGGCTGGACCTGCGGGAGGTAACAGTGCCAGACGTAACCGTCCACTTCGACGAGGTCCACGCGTGACTCTGTGCCGTCGTCGGCCATCAAGCACAGCTGGACGGCCCTAGCCGCCTCGCTGAACACAGCGAAGTTGGTTCCCGCCCCGTCGAAGGTTGCACCTAGCGGATACGCGCGGCCCGGCCAGACTTCCATGGTCACTCCCGTGGCTATTCAGATTTCCCATATCCGGCCGGGTTCCGCGCGCCACGTCCTGAAACAATGCTAAGGAGACTTGGTAGATTCGCCAAGCACTTTGCCGGTCCGGGTTCCGGGAAGCTGTGATCCTCGCCTCTCCGGCCGTCCTCACCCGAGGAGTCCGCAGGCCTCCGCCGGGCGCCCTGCCTAGGATGAAGGGGATGACTCCGCCAGACAGCCCGCCGCCCTTCAGCCTCCGCAGCATTGCTGTTCCGGCGTTCGGGCCGGCGCTCCTGTTCAACATCGGCGAAGGTGCGATCCTGCCCGTGGTGGCGCTGTCCGCCCGCGAGCTGGGGGCCTCGGTGGCCGTGGCCGCGCTGATCGTCACGCTGATCGGCCTGGGCTCGTGGTTCTTCAACCTGCCGGCGTCCCTCATCACGCTGAAGTTCGGCGAGCGGTGGTCCATCGTGGGGGCCGCGGCAGCGGGAGCGCTGGCGCTGCTGGCCGCCGGGCTCTCGTTGATGATTCCGGACGGACTGTGGCTGCTCGCCGTGGCGATGGGCGTCGTCGGGATGTCCGCAAGCGTCTTCAGCCTGGCCCGGCAGAAGTACCTGACCGAGGCTGTGCCGGTGGAGTTCCGGGCGCGGGCGCTGTCCACGCTGGGCGGCGTGAACCGGATCGGCATCTTCATCGGCCCGTTCGTGGGGGCCGCGGTGATGCACTTCGCCGGCATCAGCGGCGCCTACTGGGTGGGCGTGGCCGGGATGGCGGCGGCGGCCGCATTGGCCGTGACCATCCCCGACCTGGTGGTGGCGCCGTCGTCCTCCTCGGCCGGGCCGGAGCCCACGCTGCGGGGCGTGGCCGTGTCACACGCCGGCGTGTTCCTGACCGCCGGGGCCGGGATCTTGCTGCTCAGCGCCCTGCGTGCATCGCGCCAGGTGGTCATCCCGCTGTGGGCCGACCATGTGGGCCTCGACGCGACGCAGGCCTCCTTGCTGTACGGGCTGTCCGGGGCGATCGACATGCTGGTGTTCTACCCCGCGGGCAAGGTGATGGACCGGCGCGGGCGGCTGTGGGTGGCCATCCCGTCAACGCTCATCATGGGCACGGCCCTGATGCTGATACCCCTCACCGCGGGGTTCACCGGCCTGCTGCTCGTGGCCCTGCTGATCGGCTTCGGCAACGGAATCAGCTCCGGGCTGGTGATGACGCTGGGCGCCGACTTCTCACCCGACCGCGGCCGCGGGCAGTTCCTGGGCCTGTGGCGGTTCATTGCCGACGCCGGATCCACCGGCGGGCCCGTGCTCCTCTCCGCGGTCACGGCCGTGTCTTCCCTGGCCGCGGGCGTGACGGCCACCGGCGTCCTGGGGTTCGCGGCGGCAGGCGTGTTCGCCGTCGTCCTTCCCAAACTGAGGCACCGCCGGAACTACTGACGGCCCCTCACCCAACTAGCTCGCATTTGTGGTCGTTTTGGGCTGTCAAAACGACCACAAATGCGAGCTAGTTGGCGGTTCGTTCGATCGCTGCGGCGAACGCGGGCAGGCTGCGCTCCACCATGTCCTCGCTGGCGGTCAGAGACATCCGGAAGAAGCCGGGAGTCTCGAACAGGACCCCCGGCAGCACGAAGACGTCCTCCCGGGACAGCGCTTCGGTGAACGCCTCGTCGTCGGCGATGGGCGAGTGGATGAACAGGTAGAAGGTGCCCTCGGGCGGCCGGAGCCGGTACCCCATGCGGCCCAGCTCTTCGACGAGACGGTCACGCTTCCGCTGCAGCTGGCCGACGTCGATGGAGAATTCCTCGAGCCGGGGGAGGGCGTACTGCAGCACGGCATTGGGAAATATCCAGCCCATGGCCAGCTGCATCGCGCCGACCGCCGTCCCGAGTTCCTTCCTGTCCGGCATGGTGGGCGGCAGGGCCAGGTACCCGATCCGCTCACCCGGAGCCAGATGCGTCTTGCCGTACGAATAGGCGAGCAACGTGTAGGGGTAGAACTCCACGGGGCTGTGGAAGCGGGCGCCGTCGAACACGATCCGGTTGTACGGCTCGTCCGAGACCAGGTAGATCCGCCGGCCGATCCGCCCTGACGCCTCGTCCAGCAGCGTGGCCAGCCGCTGCAACAGTTCCGGCGGGTAGATCCTGCCGGTGGGGTTGTTCGGCGAGTTGATGATGACCACCCGGGTGCGCGGGGTGATGGCCGCCTCGATGGCCGCCAGATCGAGGTCGAAGGTTTCGGGGTTGATCCGGACCTTGACCGGAACCAGGCCGGCCTCGACGGCGAGCGGCTCGTAGAGGAACCACGGCGGCAGGCTGTACACCACCTCGTCACCCGGATCGGCCACGGCTTTGAGCGCCAGGGCGATTGCCGTGAAGCCGCCTGTGGTGAGGTACAGGTCCTCCGGCTCGAACGGAACGCCCAGCAGCCTGCGGAGCCCGTTTGCTGCTGCGGCCCGCGCCTCCGCCACGTTTGTCTTGTACGCGAACCACTGATCGTTCTGCGGAGCCAGGGCCTCCCGAAGTGCGTCCACGTAAGCGTCCTGGGGCATCTGGTGCGGATTGCCGAGCGTGAAGTCGCAGATGCCCGGAACGTGCTGGCGGCGCGAGTAGGTGGAGTTGCCGAGGAACTCGTTGATCCTTCGGAGGGACGGAATGGAGGCCACTTCCTGCGCGCGCCGGGATGCGGGCGAGGCGCTCACGACCCGGCCTTGGTGTTTTTCCGGGCCGTGAGCAGCAGGTATTCCCAGTCCATCTGCGACGGGGCATCGCCGTGCGCATCACTGAAGGTCTCGGCGAGCTCCATGAGGGCCGCGTCAAGGGCTTTCACCCGGTCTTCGTCCCCGGCGAGGGACTTGTAGACGGAGATGGTGGGGCCGTAATGCGACTTGAAGTAGCGCAGGAAATCGTCCGGCTCGTGAAAGCTGGTGACGGTGACCGTCTGCTTCCGCGCCTGGATGTCCGCGACGCGGTCACCGAACAACCCACGCACGTGGTCCACGTTTCCCCACAGCGGCGGCGGCTGCGCGCCCGGCGGGAGCGGGGGAGTGAACGGCTTCATTGTCGTGAACATCTGCCCGATAAAACCCTCGGGCGTCCAGCTCAGCAGCCCGATGGTCCCGCCCGGCTTGCACACGCGGACCAGTTCGTCGGCGCCCGCCTGGTGGTGCGGGGCGAACATGACGCCGAGGCAGGAGATCACGGCGTCGAACTCGTCGTCCGGGAACGGAAGTGCCTCGGCGTCACCTTCGACCCATTCCAGCGCAACGCCGCGATCGGCTGCCTGGCGACGGCCGGCGTCGAACATCTCCGGGGTCAGGTCGCTGGCGACCACCTCGGCCCCCATCAGGGCCGCGGGAATTGCCGCATTGCCGGCGCCGGCGGCGACGTCCAGCACCCGCTGGCGGGGCCTGAGCCCGCACGCCTCCACCAGGATGGCTCCGAGATCCGGAATGAGCTCGTTGGCGAGGGCAGGGTAGTCGCCCTGCGCCCACATGGCCCGGTGCTTCTCCTTCAGAGCCCGGTCCGCCTTGGCCGAATCCTTCTTGTCGTTCATGTCGGCGCCCCTCTGCTGGTGCAGGACCGGTGGCAGCGCGCTGGAGAGCCAGTGGAGGCTGTGGTGCGCTTTATTGTGGGCTTCGATCAAGGGGTTGTAAAGGAGAATTCGGAACCGGATTGCCCAGGTAGGTCGCAATTGATGCCGTTTTGAGGGCTGAAAACGACTTTAACTGCGACCCAGTTGGGTGGGGCGGGCCGAGAGGTGCGGCTACCGCTCCGGCGAGTCCCGCCGTCGGGCCGCGTAGGCGAACAGCGACGTCGTGGCCACGGTGGCCAGATACCCGGCGATCACGATCAGCGACATGCCCGCCCAGAAGTAGTTGGTGGTGCTGTCCTCCTGGCCCAGGCCCGGGGCGATCTTGATCAGCGAATACACGGCCACCGCGGCCGATGCCAGCCCCAGCACCACCGGCAGCGCGATCCACAGCCGCGCCGAGGCCCAGTGCCCGCCGAAGCCGTCCCAGACGCTCCATTCGTGGCCGTCGTTGCGGATGATCAGCCAGCCCGCCGGGATCATGAAACAGCCCACCAGCAGGAACGCCGCAACCACATCCGCCGGCCGGTGCCACTGGTTCACCAGCGTGGACATTCCCGACGCAATCGCGAAACTGCCGCCCACAAAACCCGCCAGCGGCCGCCACCTCGGCGACGCCATCAGGAACACGGCGGCAGCCGCCGAGGCCGCCAGGGTGGTGTGGCCGGACGGCAGCGAGTTCAGCTCCAGCGTCTCCACGCCCCGGTACGGCCGCACCGGCAGCAGGTCCTTGAGCACCTGCGTGGCGATGTTCGCCGCCACGCACGCCGCCACCGCAATGCCCGCGGCCCGCCATCGGCGGTGAATCACCGTCACCAGCAGAACCACGACGGCGGCCATCACCAGTGAGATGGTGGGCAGCCAGTCCAGGAACTGGGTGGTGACCTTGCCCGCAGGCCCGTGGATGGCGACAGCCTCCACCAGCGCGGACTCGTCGATGAACTGCCCGGTGGTGGTGCGGACAAAGTAGTAGTAGGTGGCCGCGAGCCCGGTAGCGCAGGCCAGGGTGGCCACGGCAAAGAGGAAGCCGGTGCCCCTGGCGAGGCGGGTCCGGCCCGCTGCCTGCTTGCGTCGAGGGTCCCTGAGCTGGAAAGTCATCGTAACAAGGGTGTCACAGTTTGCTGGGAGCTGCCTGTCCGCGGGGTGGGCGCACGGATCCGCCGGGTGGGCGCACGGAGGGCCAATCCGTCCCCCGGCCTAGCCCCCCGGACGGCTCACCGGGCGGCTCACCGAACGGCTCATTCGGCGCCGGCTGGCCGATAGAGTTGGAGCATGGCCGGACTGGTGGATGCGCTGGGACCCATCCTGGAATTGATGACGTGGGTGGGGTTTGTTCCCGGTGTGCCGCTGCTCGTCTGGGGCCTGATCATTGCCCGGCGGCGCTGCGTCTGGACCCGAACCACGGGCGAGGTCTACAGCGCCGGCGGGTTCACCGGTTTCCGCTGGACCGATCAGGACAACGTGCAGCGCCAGACCCTCGTGGACGCCGACGTTGCGCGGGGACTCGTGGCAGGCAACGAGGTGGAACTCCACTACGACCTCTGCCACCCCGCCCGCTGGGCCCTCGGGCGTCCCAAGCATGACAACACCGTCCTGATCCTGGGCTGGATCCTCACCTCGGTGGGCATCCTGTGCACCGTGGGGGGCTTTGTGCTGCTGCTGTTCTGACTGCGTCCGCTGACTGCTGCTTCCGCTAGGCGTGCGGATCCAGGCTGGGGCCGCGCCCGGGAGTGCGCTGGGACCGCCCGCCGCGGCGGTTCCTGTCCCGCAGGTGATCCAGGAGCGCCTGCTCCGGTTGCCCCGGATTCTCCGCCAGGTGGCGCAGGAGCCGGCGCCGGACGTCGGAGCGGGGGTCAGCGGTGGCCAGCACGCTCTGGATGATGTCCAGCACCTGTTGATGGAGTTCCGAATCGTCGACACTGGTGGTGGAGGGCTGGCCGAGCTGGCCCGCTCCGGCATGACCCCACCGCTCCGGCGGAATGGGTTCGTACAGGTCGCGAAATTCGGTGTGCATCACGGGCTCCTTCATGAGAGGTGAATCTGATTCAGGCTGCCGCCGCGGGCGCTTATTCATTGCTGCCGCCTCCGTTGCCGTTGTTTCCGGAGAGACCGCCTTTGTCGTCGAGGGTGGTGCCCGACGTCGAATCGTCGAGGCTGCTGTGTGACGTCGAGTCGTCAGTGGGGGCCACAGCGGGGGAGGTGACCTGCGCCGGTTCCACGCGCTCCACGATGACCGAATCCTCAGGGGCAGCGGTCCCGGCGTCCGGCGCCTCGGCGGCCTTTGAGGCGGGCGAGGTTGCGGGGCTGAGCGGGGCCGACTTGAGCGCGGGCGAGGTGGCCTTGGGCGTGGCAATGGGGGCCAGGCCGGGGCGCTGGGTGAAGCCGTCAATGTTGAGGACAGAGTCCTGGGGCGAGGGTTCGCGCACGACCACGCCGGAGAATTGGTCAGCCGGGGCCCCGGCGACGGCCTGCGCCCAGACCGAAATGCTGGCAAGTCCGAGCAACGGAATGCTCAGCAAGGACCACTTCTTCATCGGCTTGCCTTCCCTCATTGGTGGTTCCACTGTGAGGGGTGAAGGTGAGGCAAGGATGAGACGCGGATGAGAGTCTTCTCATCCACCGCCTACACGGCCGCGGGCTCCTGGCCGTTGGGGTCGCCGTTGCGGTCCTTGTTACCGGGCTGGTCCGCGGGCTGGTCACCGGAGCCTTCAGTGCCGCTGTTTTCGGCGCCGGCCGGGTCGTTGCCGGCCGGGTCGGCGGCTGCCGGGTCGCTGCCGGCCCGGGTGTCCGCAAGCGGGGCAGGCATGCACATGAGGCGGTAGCCCACGCCCCTGATGGTCTGGATGCGTTCCGCGCCGAGCTTGTGCCGCAGATACCGGACATATACGTCCACGACGTTGGAGGAACCCTCAAAGTGGTAGCCCCACACGCGGCTCAGGAGCTGTTCGCGGCTCAAGACCCGGCCTGCGTTCTCCATGAAGGTCCGCGCCATGACGAACTCCCGCGCTGACAGGTCGATCACGCGGCCGCCGATTTCCGCGGTGCGCAGGTTCACGTCCAGGGTCAGGTCTCCGCAGACGAGGGCCGGCGTGGGGGTAACGCCCTGTGTCCCGCGCAGCCGGAGCTTGACGCGGGAGAGGAGCTCTTCGAACCTGAAGGGCTTGGTCATGTAGTCGTCCGCCCCGCCGTCGAGCGCGGCCACCGTGTTTTCGAGGCTGTCCGCCGCGGTCAGGACGATCACCGGAACCGTGGTGCGCATGGCCCGGAGGTTCCGGAGGACGGCCAGGCCGTCCATCCGCGGCATTCCGATATCCAGGATGAGCAGGTCGAACTCGCCGGAGGTGGCGTAGTCCAGCGCCTTCACCCCGTCAGACACCTGGGTGGTGGTGTAACCGGCGGCCGTGAGGCCCTTGGCGAGGAATGCTGCAATGCGGGGCTCGTCGTCGGCGATCAGGATCCGCGTCATGGCGTTCCTCCGGCCTTGGTCAGGATCTCAATGCCCGACGACGGCCCCCTCACGTGGAGTTGGACGGCATCGCCAGCTGTGCTGTCCGCCTCACCGCTGCCTTCTTCGCCGCTGCTGTCACCGCCTCCGGACGGAATGACCAGCACGAAGCGGCTCCCCTTGCCCACCTCGGATTCCAGCCGGACCGTACCGCCGTGCGCCTCGGCAATGGCTTTCACGATCGAGAGGCCCAGGCCCGAGCCTTCCGTGCCGGCGGCATTCCGGCCCTTCCCGAATCGTTCGAAGATGCGCTGGTGATCTTCGGCGGGAATGCCGGCGCCGGTGTCCGCGACCCAGATCTCGAGGTTTTTCGCGAGGCCGGGCCGCGCGCCCTGCTGAGCGCCGCCGTCGTCGTTCTCCGCCCAAGCAGCCCCCACCGAAATCCGGTCCGCCTCCGACGTGTGCTTCACGGCGTTCGCCGCGAGCTGCTCGACGGCCTGGGTCAGCCGGCGGCGGTCCGCATGGACCAGGCCGCCGGGCTTGGCATCCAGCAGCCAGCGGCGCTCGCCGAGGACCTTGACCCGGTTCATGACGGCCACCAGGAACTCGTCGGTTTCGATCCAGTCCGGGGAAATGAAGTCGGGACGGCCGCTGCGGGCCAGGATCAGCAGGTCATCCACCAGTTCCTGCATCCGGTCCAGCTCGTCCAGGAGCAACTCCCGGGTCTGGTCGACGTCGGCCGGATCGCCGGCGCGGAGCAGTTCCAGGTAGCCGCGGATGATGGTCATGGGTGTCCGGAGTTCGTGGCTGGCATCGTGCACGAAGCGGCGCTGGTTCTCGAAGCCGGACTCCAGCCGCTCCAGCATGTGGTTGAAGTTCATGGCCAGCTGGGCGACGTCGTCCGTGCTGGTCGGAACCTCCACGCGCTTGGTGAGGTCGTCGAACGTGGTGCTCTGGGTGGCCTCCCGCAGCCGCCGGATAGGACTCATCAGCCGTCCGGTGACCAGGTACCCCACCACACCCGCCAACGCCAGCGTTGCCAGCGAGGCCAGGCCGTAGATCCACATGGACTGGATGACTTCGGCGCGCTGGGCGCCGATCTCGTTGGAGACCACCATCAGCCCTTGGTCGGGCCGGCCCTCCAGGGAGACGGAGGTGATGGCGAGCCGGACCTGGCGGCCGTCAATCACGGTGTCCCTCAGCACGGTCTGGCCGGGAACCCGCCAGTCCCAGAGGCGCTGGATTACCTGTGGCGAATTCAGTTTGGTGCGCTGGTCCCCTATGGGCAGGATGATGTTGCCGCCGCGGACCATGGTCATGACGGACTCGGAGCCTCCGGGCGACCCGCCCCGCAGGTAGGTGGTAAAAAGCTCTTCAAGCGAGGTGTAGGCCGCACCGCCGGAGTTCGGCCGGCCGCGCTGCGCCAGGGCGTCCAGGTTCTGGCTTGGCAGCTGGAGTTGCTCGTTGACGTTCTCATTGAGGATTTTCAGCTGCGCGGCGTGGGTGAACGCGCCGGAAACGAATAGCCCCACGGCCATGAACATCAGCAGTGTGGCCAGCACCCGGAACCGGACGGAGTGGACCTCCGCCCGCAGTGCGCTGGCCGGGTTCACGGTGCTGCCTGTGGTTGTCGGGGTGATGCCGGCGGGGCTGCCTCTGCCGGTACGTGCCGCCGGACTACGTGCCGGTAACTTAACGCCGTACATGAAATTGCCCGTTCGGCAAAAAATTTTTGGCCGCGGAAGTCGCCCGGTACGCCCCTCAACGCCGGGTACTCGGAATACTTGGTTGCACCCGCCACGGCCATGGCCCGTGTCATTGGATCACCCATTTCATGGTTATTAGGCGGTCCCCCGGGGACGAGGATCGCCGCATCACCGCTGGAACTGCGGTAATACGAAACTAGCCCCGTGATCTTGGGAAAAACTTGGTGTTTCAGCACCCCCACGGACGCCCTACCCCAAGTACTCAGGGGGTCCGCCGGCAGGCAGCAGACAGGTGGTCGCCAAAGGCCGCCAGAGCATCCAAGTAGTCCCCGTGCCAAAAATCGAGTACTCGCTACTCGTGCCCCTACATGGCCGAGTGACAAATATGAGGACAAGCCATTCATGGGGAATGCAGTTCATGGGGATAGTAGGTGCGCAGATGGTTCAGTCAGTTGCAGAGGACACCCGCTGGCCGGGTAGGGCCCGCGAAGACGAGTACCTTCCGCCGACTTTGAAAGGCGGGCAGTCAGCGCGGCTGTCCATCAACATCCTGGGTCCGCTCCGGGTCCGCCGCGGAAACGTGGTCATCGGATCGCACGAGCTGGGCGGACCAAAGCCCCGGCAGGTGCTGGAGATCCTGTTGCTCAAGCTGGGTACACCGGTCTCCAAGAACCACCTGATCGACGTCCTGTGGAACGGGCAGCCTCCGGCCGAGGCCCTGTCCACCCTCGAAAGCTACGTCAGCGTCCTCCGGCGACACCTGCAGCCGGGCACCGGCAAGGGCGGCGCACTCCGCACAGTCACCGGCGGCTACCTGATTGACCGTTCCATGGTGGACCTTGACCTGGACCGCTTCGATGAACTCCTGAAGCAGGCCGGACATGCCGGCCCGGAGGAATCTTTCCGGATGCTCGAGAAGGCGCTGGAGATCGCCTCGGTGCCTCTGCTCGGCGATGAGCTCCTGGCAGGCTGGGCGGAAGAGGAACGCGGACTGCACTCGGCCCGTGTGGCCAGCATCAAGGCCCGTGCCGCCGAAGCCGCCGTCACCGTGGGGCAGCCCGAACGCGCCGTGGCACTGGCCAGCGAACTGCTGCTGGATGATCCCATCAACGAGCGGGCCTGGACCGCACTGGTTCTGGGGCTGGAGGAATCCGGACAGTACATGGAAGCGCTGCGGGCCTACGGTCGCTGCCGGCGGGTCATGGACCAGGAGATCGGCTGCCTGCCGGGACGTGCCCTCCGCGATGCGCATGCCAGGCTGCTGCAGGCAACCGCTGCCAGCGACGAGGAATCCTCTGAGATGTCCGACGACGGCGACGCGCCTTTGCCGGCACTGTCCGTGCAAAGCTCCCGGGAAATCAGCATCCTGACCATCGACGACCACAGCACGTTCACCGAGCTGCTGACCGCCGCCCTTGACCGCGAGCCGGACCTCCGCAGCGTGGCTTCGGCCACCACCGCCAAGAGCGGCGTGGAGCAGAGCATGGCGCTCAAGCCCGACGTCGTCATCATGGATTACCACCTGCCCGACGGCGACGGCCTCACCGCCGCCGCCCGCATCCTGGCCGATGCACCGAACACGCGGATCGTGATGCTGACCGGCGACCCGACGCCGGATGCGCTGCGGACCGCTGCTTCGATGGGCATCTGCGCCTTCCTGCCGAAGGGCGGCTCGCTGTCCACGCTGCTGGATACGCTCCGGTATGCGCGGGCCGGGAACATGGTGGTCCACCCGTCCCTTGTGGCCCAGCTGGGCATGAGCACGCCGAAGCCGGCACCGGCCGTCCGGGCGGTGGAGGCGGGCGGTCCGGTGCTGACGCCACGTGAGCTTGATGTGCTCCGGCTGATGGCAGGCGGTCACGGCTCGAAGGAGGTGGCCAGCAAGCTGGACATCTCCCTCAACACCTGCCGCGGCTACGTGAAGGCAATCTTCGCCAAGCTAGGCACTCATTCGCAGCTGGAATCGGTAATGGAAGCGTCACGGCGCGGCATGCTTGAGCAGCCGTCCCATGGCTAGGCCGTCCCTTCGAAAGCCTGCCCTGTTCCGCCCGTTTGAATCGCCGGCGTCCGAGAATTCCGAGGTCTTCAGGGCCGTCCGGCGGTTCCTGCTCATGGGCCTGGTTGCCCTCGTCGTCGTCACCACTCCGGTAGCCTTCTGGATCTGGTCCGAGGCCGAACACCACGCCCTGCAGAACTCGAAGGAAGCGACCGAGCATCTGGCGAGCAACGTGGTGGCGCCCCTCCTGGACGAAGAAGTCCTGTCGGGGAACCCGACGGCGGTGGAGCGCCTTGACGAGCGGCTGCGCCCCTGGATGGGGGAAACCTCGGTTTTCGAGATCCGGCTGTGGGACAAGGACGGGCGCATTATCTATTCGGACGACTCGAAGCTGATTGGCAAAAAGTTCGACCTTCCGCACGAGGCCGCGGAGGTGCTGGCCGGAGGTCACGTGCCAGCCAATCTTGAGATGCAGAAGGACGAAGTGAACACACCCGATGCGACGCAGCAGGAGCTGGTGGAGGTCTACGTGCCTGTCACCGCCCCGGACGGCCAGCATCTGGTGTTCGAGGCCTACTACGACAACGACGGAGTCCGGGCGGAGCAGGCTGCGGTCCTGTTCGGCATGGCACCGCCGTTCCTCCTGGCCCTCGGCGTGCTGCAGCTGGCACAGCTTTTCCCGGCTGTCCGGCTGGCCCGCAGGATCCAGGCGTACGAGGCGGCACGGAGCCGCCTGCTGCGCCGGGCCATCGAGGCCTCGGAGCTGGAGCGCCAGCGCATTGCCAGGGATCTCCACGATGAAGTGATCCAGGACCTCTCGGGCCTGTCTTATGTGCTGGAATCCGAGGAACGCCACGGCCCTCAGGCGCAGCGTGCGCTCTTCGCCGATGCCCGCAGGATCCTGCAGGACAATGTCCGGAGCCTCCGGGCGATGACCACCGAACTCTATCCGCCGGACCTCAACAGGCTGGGGCTCAGCGGAGCCCTCGCGAGGCTGGGGGATCCGCTCGAGGAACGCGGGATCAGCCTCGAACTCGAGCTGCCGCCCAAGTGCGAGCTGGACAGGGACCGTGCCGCGCTGTTCTACCGCGTGGCACGGGAGGCCCTGGCCAATACGGCCAAGCATTCCAAGGCGGCCACAGCCCGGCTCCGGCTTACCCAGGACGGCAACCGCGCCGAAATCCGCATCCACGACGACGGCTGCGGCTTCGACCAGAGCCTTGGGTCGCCGGAAGGCCACTTCGGCCTGCGCATCATGGAGGACACCATCGGCGAGGCCGGCGGTACACTGCAGGTGATGTCCGCTCCGGGGCGCGGGACCACCGTGATCGCGCGTTTCGGCGCCGAAATGGATGTTGTCCTGCGGGAAGTCCCGCAACCGGTGCCTTAGCGCCGGCCCACAAGCCGCCGGCCCCTCCAAAGGCGTGGGGACCGGCGTAAAACCCCCGGAAAGAGTTCCCCCTGATGACCCCGAGCGCACCCGACGGGCCGGCTGGGCTGCAGCACACGCGGTTTGCGCGCGCGTACGCAAGGGCCGTCGTCGGAATGAACCGCCGCGGCGGCACCGAGCACCGGCGCCGGCTGCTGGCCGGCCTGCACGGGAGCGTCATCGAGATCGGCGCGGGGGAGGGGTCCTCGTTCGGGCTGTACCCGGGAACGGTGACTGACGTCCTGGCCATCGAGCCCAACGACTACCTGAGGAACCTGGCCCGGCGGCGGGCCGAATCGGCTCCCGTCCCTGTCGTCCTGGTGGCCGGAGTGGCGGAGCAGATCCCGGCCCCCGATGCGGGCGCCGATGCGGTGGTGGCCAGCCTGGTCCTGTGCAGCGTCGCGGACCAGGCCACGGTGCTGGCGGAAATCCGCCGGGTGCTGCGTCCGGGCGGGACGCTGGCCTACTACGAGCACGTCCGGTCCGGGAACCCTGTCCTGGCCGCGGCCGAGGACCTGCTGAGCCCGGCCTGGCAGCGGTTTGCGGGCGGCTGCCATCCCAACCGGGACACGCTGGAAGCCATCACGGCCGCCGGTTTCCGTGTCCAGGACAATGAGCGCTTCGGCTTCGGAGGCCATCCGCTGGCGCCGAGGGTGGCCCACATCCTGGGCCACGCGACGAGTCCGGCTCTTTGAGGGTGGGCCCGTTGAGTCCTGCCCGTTGAGGGCGGCCGACTGAGGGCGGCCTGAGGCGCTGGTGCTGGTTCCTGTCCGGGTTGTCCACATAGCCGCATAAGTGCTGAGGGGCTGGCCGGCCCCACCGGTACAGTGAAATCATGCCTGCCGCTTCGCCTTTCGGGGCCTCCAAGTTACCGCCGCTTCAAGCGTTCCCGCTGCCGTCGTGGGGCGGAATGCCGCCGCTTGCGGAACTGCTCGAAAGCGCCCGTGTGGTGGCGCTGCCCATGCGCGTGAAGTTCCGCGGCATCCTGGAACGCGAAACGCTGCTGCTGCGCGGACCCGCGGGCTGGGGCGAGTTCGGCGCCTTCCCCGAATACGGCGATGCCGAGGCCTCCCGCTGGCTCGCATCGGCCATCGAAGCCGGCTGGCACGGTTTCCCGGAGCCGCTGCGGGCCAGCATCCCGGTGAATGCCACGCTGCCGGCAGTTCCTGCCGAGCGTGTGCGGGAAATCCTGGCCCGGTTCGGCCGCGTGGACGCGGTCAAGGTCAAGGTTGCCGAACCCGGCCAGTCCCTCGACGACGACGCCGCCCGGGTTGCCGCCGTCCGGGCCGAACTGCCGGAGGCCGCCGTCCGGGTGGATGCCAACGGGGGATGGGACGTGCCGGCGGCGGTGGAGGCGCTGACCCGGCTCGCCGCCGTAGGACTGGAATACGCGGAGCAGCCCGTGCCGGACATCGACGGCCTGGCGGAGGTCCGGCGCCGGCTCCGCGCGGCCGGCGTGCCGGTGCTGATCGCCGCCGACGAAAGCGTGCGCAAAGAGGAAGATCCGCTGAAGGTGGCCCGCGCCGGGGCTGCCGACCTGATCGTGGTGAAGGTTGCCCCGTTGGGGGGAGTGCGGCGCGCGCTGGACCTCGTGGCTCAGGCCGGGATGCCCGCCGTCGTGAGTTCCGCGCTGGATACCTCGGTGGGGATCCGCGCAGGACTGGCGCTCGCCGCGGCGCTGCCGGAACTGCCGTACGCCTGCGGACTGGGGACGGTCTCGCTGCTCGCCGCGGACGTCACCACCGATCCGCTCGTGGCCGACGACGGCGCCATCCGGCTCCGCGATGTGGCCGCCGACGAGGGGCTGCTTGAGCAGTACGCCGCGGCTCCCGAGCGGAGGGAGTGGTGGCTCGCCCGGCTGCGCCGGACCTACGCCGAGCTTGCCTGAAGCCCCGATCTGGGCTGCGTCCTTCGGGCCAGTGATGTTCACCGGCACTTAACCAGAGTGTCCTCTCATATTTGGTTGACGCTGGCAGGGTGGGCGATGCCGCATCTCACCCCTAGGAGGGGAGGCGGGACCGCATCTCACACCTTGGAAGGTCTCTCTCCATGTCTGAAATCCCCGGACGCAAGTTTGCCCTGCTGCCCATGCTTGGCCACACCAAAGGCAAGCGCAGCCCTGTCACCTGCGCCCTCAAGTGCGACAACGCCTGCGCGGGCGACGTCTGCAACACCAGCTCCAACAGCTACTTCCGTGACATCGCCTCCACCACCCTGTCGCGCCGCGCCGCCCTGGGCTTCGGCGCCGCCGGTGCCCTCGCCGTCGTACTCGGAAGTGCCCTCAACTCCTCCGAGACCGCAGTGGCCGACGCCGGGACCGGCCTTTCGCCCGCCGCGACCACTGGCTACGGTGCAGGCGCATCGAAGCTGCAGTTCACGGCCATCCCCTCCATCGGGGCCGACGTCGACGCCGTGACCGTGCCGGCCGGCTTCACCTGGCAGCCCGTCATCCGCTGGGGCGACCCCATCTTCAACGACGCCCCGGCGTTCGATCTCGCCAACCAGACGGCCGCAGCCCAGGAGCGCCAGTTCGGCTACAACAACGACTACTCGGACATCCTCGAGATCCCGGGCAGCAAGGGACGCCGTGCGGTCCTGTTCGCAAACCACGAGTACACCAACGAGAACATCATGTTCCCGGCCACCATGCCTGCCGCCGAGATGCGTGCCATCGGTGCGGCGGCCCACGGCCTCTCGGTTGTGGAGCTGGAGCGCACGAACAAGAGCACGCCCTGGAGCTATGTCAAGGGCGCCCGCCTCAACCGCCGCTACCTGAACAGCACCCGCTATGAGCTGACCGGTCCCGTGGCCGGTTCCGCCCTGGTCAAGACCACGGCCGATCCCGCAGGCCGCTGGATCAACGGCACCCTCGGCAACTGCTCCGGCGGCACCACGCCCTGGGGCACCATCCTCTCCGGCGAAGAGAACTTCAACGGCTACTTCGTGGCGCCGGGCACGTCCGCCTCCGACAAGCGCTACGGGCTCACCAACAAGCCCACGGCCCGCCAGTGGGAACTTGATGACCGGCGCTTCAACGCCAACAACCCCGGCTACGAGAACGAAACCAACCGCTTCGGCTGGATCGTGGAAGTCGACCCGTTCGACCCCGCCTCCACCCCGAAGAAGCACTCCTCCCTGGGCCGCTTCAAGCACGAGGGCGCCAACGTGATCGTGGCCAAGTCCGGGAACGTGGTGGCCTACATGGGCGACGACGAGCGCTTCGACTACCTGTACAAGTTTGTCTCGAAGGCCAAGTACGTCGAGGGCGACCGCAAGCACAACATGACGCTCCTCTCCGAGGGCGACCTGTACGTTGCCAAGTTCAGCGGCGACGCACCTGCCGCCGAGATCGACGGCACGGGCACGGTTCCGGCCGACGGTTCCTTCGACGGCAAGGGCGAATGGCTGCCGCTCGTCGTCGGCGGCAAGTCCATGGTTGCCGGCATGACCGTCGAGGAAGTCCTCGTCTACACCCGCCTGGCCGCGGACAAGGTGGGCCCCACCAAGATGGACCGCTGCGAGGACGTGCAGCCGAGCCTGCACTCGGGCAAGGTCTATGTGGCCTGCACCAACAACTCGGACCGCGGCAAGCCGGGCAAGGAAGGCGCCACGGAAGTCAACCCGCGCAACGAGAACCGCGACGGGCACATCGTGGAAATCACCGAGACCGGCGACCAGACCTCGCGGAAGTTCACCTGGAACCTCCTGATGGTCTGCGGCGATCCGGCACAGGGAGACGTCACCTACTTCTCCGGCTTCCCGGCAGGCCAGGTCTCGCCGATCTCCTGCCCGGACAACCTGGCGTTCGACTCCGTGGGCAACCTCTGGATCTCCACCGACGGCGCCCCCTCGGGCATCGGCCGGGCGGACGGCCTGTTCAAGGTGACCGTGGACGGCGCAGAGCGCGGCCGCGTCGAACAGTTCCTGGCAATGCCGCGCGATGCTGAGACCTGCGGACCCATCGTCCACGACGACGAAGGCCACGTGTTCGTCTCCGTCCAGCACCCGGGTGAGGAAGGCACCTTCGCGGCGCCCCGCTCGTACTTCCCGGACTACGTGCCGGCCGGTGCGACGCCGAAGCCCGGCCAGGTCCGCGCCCCGCGCCCGTCCGTGATCCAGGTCTTCCGTATCGCCGCCTAGCGGTTCCTGGCCGACCCTCTCTCACTTCCTGTCGGTTTTTGGGTGGCGCTCTCTCACTTCCTGTCGGTTTTTGGGTGACCCTCTCTCACTTCCTGTGGCAATGCGGACAGGAGGTGAGAGAGCGTTGCCAATTCGACAGCAGGAAGTGAGAGAGCGTCTCGGCTTTAGCTGCGAAAAGTGAGAGAGCGTCGCAGGGAGGCCAGGACTGATAATTTGGGCTTGTGAATAATCCGGCGGAAATGGTTGTCCCCAGAGTCCAGGCAGCCATTGCCGAAGCGTTCGGCGAAGAGTACCGCGACACTGATCCGGTGGTGCGGCCGTCGCAGTTCGCCGACCTCCAGATCAACGCCGCCATGGCGCTCGCCAAGAAGGTGCGCCTGCCTCCGCGGGATGCTGCCGCCAGGATCGTCGAAGCGCTGGAGCTCGACGGCATGTGCACGGCCGTCGAAATCTCCGGCCCCGGCTTCATCAATCTGACGTTCGACGGCACCTGGATCGAGGAGCTGCTCAACACCCAGGCATCCCAGACGCAGGGCGGGCCCGAGACGCAAGCCCAGCGCGTCGCCGTCGACTATTCCTCCCCAAACGTTGCGAAGGAAATGCACGTGGGGCACCTCCGCACAACCGTGGTGGGCGACAGCTTGGTCCGCGTCCTCGAGGCGCTGGGCCACACCGTGATCCGGCAGAACCACATCGGCGACTGGGGCACCCCCTTCGGGATGCTGATTGAGCACTGGCTGGAGATCGGCGAGGATTCGCCGGAGGCTGCGCTGCTCGTGGAGGACCCCAGCGCGTTCTACCAGGCAGCGCGCGCAAAGTTCGACGGCGACCCGGACTTTGCCACGCGGGCACGCCTTCGCGTGGTGTCACTTCAGTCGGCCCATGAGGAGACCCTGCAGGTCTGGCAGCGGTTGGTCGATCATTCGAAGGTCTACTTCAATGCCATCTACGCCAAGCTGGGGGTCAGCCTCGAGGATGACCATATCGCCGGCGAAAGCTCGTACGATGCCCATCTGGCACAGCTGTGCCAGGAACTGGAGGAGCGTGGCCTGGCGCGCGTCAGCGAGGGCGCCCTGTGTACCTTCCCGGCGGGCTTCACCGGCAGGGACGGCGAGCCGCTGCCGCTGATCATCCGCAAGTCCGACGGCGGCTACGGGTACGCCACCACGGACCTGGCCACCATCCGGTACCGCGTCCAGGAACTCCACGCCGACCGCATCCTCTACGTGGTGGGCGCACCGCAGAACGTGCACCTGCGGATGGTCATTGAAACGGCGCGCGAGGCTGGCTGGCTGCCGGACACGGTCGAGGCCACCCACGTGCAAATCGGTAACGTGCTGGGCGAAGACGGCAAGATCCTGAAGTCCCGCTCCGGGACGCCGGTGAAGCTTATGGCCCTGCTGGATGAGGCCGTGGACCGCGCCCGCGCCGTGGTGGACTCGAGCCGCCCGGACCTTTCGGCGGAGGAGCGCGCCGCGACCGCGCGGCAGGTGGGCATCGGCGCTGTGAAGTACGCCGACCTCTCCGTCGGGCACGATACCGAGTATGTATTCGACTTCGACCGCATGCTCGCACTCAGCGGCAACACGGGCCCGTATGTGCAGTACGCCGCGGCGCGGATCCGCTCCATCGTGCGCAAGGCGGGCGAGTCACCCTCGGCGCTCGCGGCTGGTACGCTCACCGCTGGCGGGGCGGCGGGGGAGCCGACGGCGGCCGCGACGATCGCCGTCGTCGAACCGGTCGAACGTGCACTGGCGCTGCACTTGCTGGAGTACGGCGCCACCTTGCGGAGGGTCGGCGAGCTGCTGGAGCCGCACCGGCTGTGCGGGTACCTGTTCGAGTTGGCGCAGCTGTTCACGTCCTTCTACGACCAGTGCCCCGTGCTCAAGGCGGACGACTCTGTTCGCGAATCGCGGCTGGCCCTGTGCACACTGGTCCTCCACAGGCTCTCCGAGGGCCTGGACCTGCTGGGCATCGAGACCCCGGCCAACATGTAGCCGCGCGGCCGGCCCTGGCCCGGCCCGCCTCCCTTCCGCCTTCCGCCTTCCGCCTGCAACGCTCTCTCACTTCCTGCAGGTTTTTGGCCGACGCTCCTCCAGATCCTGCAGGTTTTTCTCAAACGCTCTCTCACCTCTCGCGGCATGACCGCAGGATGTGCGAGAGCGTTTCTCGTTCTACCGCAGGAAGTGTGAACCGTCCCGGGAATCATGCCGCCTGTTTGTTGGCGGCGTCGTCGGGTAACGGGCCGGTTTGTAGATCATAATATGTTTGCTCGTACTCCTCTGGCGTCTGGTGATCCAGGGCAGAATGCAGGCGTTCGTTGTTGTACCAGTGGACCCACTCGAAGACGATCTCCATTACGTCGGTTTCGGTCTTCAGCGCGCCGGTGCGGAACGGTGAGTCTTTCGCGACTGCCTCGTTCTTGAATAGCCCCATCACGGTCTCGGCGGCGGCATTGTCATAGGCATCACCCACGCTGCCAATGGACGGCTGCAGGCCCTCCAGGGCCAGTGTGTCGGTGTAACGGATGGAGGTGTACTGGCTGCCCGCATCGGAATGATGGATCAGTCCCGCCGGCGCCGGGCGGCCGGTGTGCTGGCGCCGCCACAGGGCCATCCTCAGGCAGTGTTCGACGAACGCGGTGTCCTTGATGGTTGAGGTTTCCCAGCCGACGATCGCGCGGGAGTACAGGTCGATGACCAGGGCGACGTAGACGAATCCGGAGTAGACCGGAACGTAGGTGAAATCGGTCACCCAGATCTGGTTCGGGGCCGGGGCGGTGAAGTTCCTGTTCAGCAGGGGAACGTAGGTGAAATCGGTCACCCAGATCTGGTTCGGGGCCGGGGCGGTGAAGTTCCTGTTCAGCAGGTCGCCGGCGCGGCGGCCGTCCTTGCCGGGGATGGTGGTGCGGGTCTTSCGGCCTCTGATGAGGCCGTTCATGCCCTCTTCGCGCATGAGCCGGTCCACGGTGTGTTTGGAGGCTTCCGGGAAKCCGTTMCGGCGCAGCCACTGCGTCATTTTCCGCCKCCCGTARATGATCTCGGGCCGGGGGCGTCCCTTCGCATCGGGGACTTTCAAGCCGCGGAGTGCRTCGGTGATGCGYGCGTCTTCRAKGGTGCGCAGGGCTGGCAGGCGTTTCTTCCACGCCCGGTAGGTTCGTGCGGCGACCTGCACGCCCTGCTCCCGCAGGACGGCACAGATCGACTCGACCGCATAACCAACAGGGCGTTTCTTCCACGCCCGGTAGGTTCGTGCGGCGACCTGCACGCCCTGCTCCCGCAGGACGGCACAGATCGACTCGACCGCATAACCAACAGCGCGCATTTCGTCGATGAATCGACAGATCAGCGGCGGCGAGGGTCGAGCTCCCTCGCGAAGAAAATCGAGGCCTGTTTGAGGATCTCGTTGGACTCCTTCAAGTCCCGCACCTCAGCCCGAAGCCGCTT
>NZ_LMSB01000008.1:138886-139193 GCF_001428005.1 Arthrobacter sp. Soil736 | reverse complement strand
TAGCGGCGGCGAGGGTCGAGCTCCCTCGCGAAGAAAATCGAGGCCTGTTTGAGGATCTCGTTGGACTCCTTCAAGTCCCGCACCTCAGCCCGAAGCCGCTTGATTTCCTCCAGCTCGTCACTGCTTGGTCCGGTCTTCTCGCCGGCATCGACCTGGGCCTGGACAACCCAGCGGCGCAGCGATTCAGCGCCGACCCCGAGCTTTGGCGCCAGTGCCTTGCAGGCAGCATAAACAGACGGGTATTCGGACAACCGATCCAAGGTCATGCGCACTGCACGGTCACGGACTTCGGGCGGGAACTGCTTGG
>NZ_LMSB01000008.1:110738-138875 GCF_001428005.1 Arthrobacter sp. Soil736 | reverse complement strand
GCGGAAAACCGGCCGTACATCGGCGCAGCGGCGCAGCGATTCAGCGCCGACCCCGAGCTTTGGCGCCAGTGCCTTGCAGGCAGCATAAACAGACGGGTATTCGGACAACCGATCCAAGGTCATGCGCACTGCACGGTCACGGACTTCGGGCGGGAACTGCTTGGGCATAATCACTATCTTTCTCAMAGAAGATAGCGGCATCAAACCCGGGACGGTTCATGGCTGCTCGGCCGGGCCGACGCGGCGGGAGGCGCTACGCCACACGGTAGTGCATGTGCGTGACGCCGGGTGCGTCGATTACACGCGTCAGCTCCAGTTCGGCGCGTTCTGCGCCGAACAGTCGCCGTCCCCCACCGAGCAGCACCGGGATCAGATGGATCTCCAGCTCATCGAGCAGGCCCTCGCGGAGAAGGGACTGNCCAAGGTCATGCGCACTGCACGGTCACGGACTTCGGGCGGGAACTGCTTGGGCATAATCACTATCTTTCTCAAAGAAGATAGCGGCATCAAACCCGGGACGGTTCAGTGAGAGGGCGTCGGAGTTTGGGCTGCAGGAAGTGAGAGAGCGTTGGGGTTTGGGGTGCAGGAAGTGAGAGAGCGTCGCATTACCGCACCCACACTGTGACGCTTGACACGTGTTAGGTCGTTCATCTACTCTTCCTAACACGTGTTAGGAAGGAAATGACATGACCGGAGCCACAAACGGGCACCTGCGGGAAATAACCCGTCGTACCGCCCTCGGTGCCCTCGGCGCGGGAATTATCGGAGCAACCGTGGCATCGTGGCCGCGGCTCTCCGGGACGGACATTCCGGGCCGCGGGGACAACAGCCTCAGCATCGCCATCATGGGCACCGCCGCGGACGCCGCCGCCCGTCAGCGCGCCATCGACGCATTCACCCGACTCCACCCGGGGATCAAGGTCAAGGTCCAGGCTATTCAGGCCGTGGACTGGAAAGACTTCTTCACCAAGATCCTCACCATGGTGGCCGCGGGCACTCCGCCGGACGTGGTCTACGTGGCCACCGAAGGCGCTCAGCTGTTTGCGGAAAAGCTCGCCCACCCGCTCGACGAGTACGTGCGCCGCGACGCCGCGGACATGACCGAGTTCTTCGACGACGTCCACCCCAGCCTGGTGGAGGCCTTCATGTACAAAGGCAGCCTGTACCAGCTCCCCATGGACTGGAACGCGGCCAACATGTACTACAACACCACCGCGTTCGCGCAGGCAGGGCTGGAGCGCCCGGCGGACGACTGGACACACGTGGATTTCCGTAACAGCCTCGCCGCAATGCGGAAGGCCCGGACCTCGGATTTCACCCCGTACTACTGGACCAACCGGCTCTTCGGCGGCGTGGTGCCGTGGCTCTACGCGAACGACACCAGCTTCCTGAAGGAAACCAGGTCCACCGGCGGGGAGTGGCTCTGGGACGGCTTCTACGCCAACGATCCCTCCCGCAGCCTCCGTTCGGGCGGGTATCAATGGCTTGAGCCCAACGCCAATGACGACCGTGTGTTCGAGTCCTTCGACTACCTTCGCGGGCTGGTCAAGGACGGGCTCGGTGTCCGTCCGGAGGAAGGCGGCGGCAGTTCGCTCGTCGGGCTGTTCGCGTCCAACCGCATCGGGACCACGCCGGCCGGCGGCTACTGGGTGCAGGGGCTGCACGAGGCCGGGATGGGCGAGAGCGATTTCGACGTCCAGTTCTTCCCCCGCTGGAAGACCCAGCGCCACCAGTTCGGCACCGCCGGCTACGCGATCATGAAGACCGCCAAGGACAAGGACGCCGCCTGGGAGTGGATCAAGTTCAGCTCCAGCCGCGAGGCCATGGAACTGATCTTTCCCAACCCGATCACCACGCCGGCGCGCCGCTCCATGGTCAACGAGCAGCTCTACGCCGGCAAGGGACCCGTCCACTGGAAGGTCTTCTACGACACGCTGGACCGGTTCCCCACCACCGGCCCCATTCCGGCACCACCACAGCAGGCCGCCGTCGAAACGGCCCTGATGAAGAACGTATCGCTGGCTGTCAGCGGCGACGAGCGCCAGCTCAAGCAGGCCCTCGCCTCCATGCAGCGCGACCTTGAACTGGCCCTGAGGAGGCAGTCATGAGCACCACCACCCCGCCGCGGGAGCGGCCGAGGCAGGCGGCCGGGTCGGCCACGCACGCCAAGGCACCCGTGCCGAACGCCAGGCACAGCCAGCGCTGGCTGACCTGGATCTTCCTGGCCCCCACCATCCTCGGCATGGGCCTGTTCACCCTGATTCCGATCGTGGCCTCTGTGGTCCTTGCCTTCTTCCGCTGGGACATCATTTCCGCGCCGACCTTCGTGGGCTTCGACAACTTCTCCGAAGTGGTCCAGGACCCCACCGTCCGGGTGTCTTTCCTGAACACCATCCTGTTCGTGGTGGTGGCCGTGGCCCTCCAGCTGGGGCTCGCCCTCGCGCTGGCCATCATGGTGCAGGAGAAGATGCCGGCCTGGCTGCGCGTGTTCTTCCGCTCGGCCTTCTTCTTCCCGCTGATCCTGTCCGCGGCCTCGGTTTCCATCTTCATGCGGTACCTCTTTAACGAGCAGTTCGGCGTGGTCAACTGGTTCCTGTCCCTCGTGGGCATCCCCGCGGTGCCGTGGCTGACCACACCAGGCGGGTCCGCCGCCGTCGTGATCCTTGTGTACGTGTGGCAGAACTTCGGGTTCTCCTTCCTGCTGTTCATCGGCGGCCTGGCCTCCATTCCCGTTGAGACATATGAAGCGGCATCGATCGACGGCGCCACCGGCTGGCGAAAGCATCTGCACGTGACGCTGCCCCTGCTGAGCCCCACCACGCTGGTGGCCTCGGTGATGGCCATCATCAGCGCCCTGCAGGTGTTCGACCAGCCTTACGTGCTGACCCGCGGCGGCCCCGGCGACTCCACGCGCACCGCCGTCATGGTGATCTTTGAATCGGCCTTCCAGCGGCTCGAATTCGGCCAGGCGTCGGCCATCGGCGTGCTTCTCACCCTGATCATCATGGCCATCACGGCCGCGCAGTTCCGGCTCAGCAAACGATTCGTCTTCTACCAGTAGGGCCAGCCATGACAACCACAACAGACCACGGCCTGGCTGGGCATTCCCCCCGGCTGTCTGAAGGCCTCCCGGAAACCTCACCCAACCCGCGCAGGTTCAGCTGGAACTTCGCCGTCCGCATCATCCTGCTGCTGATCGCTGCCGCCCTGACCCTGGGCCCGGTGCTGTGGACCCTGTCCACATCGCTGCGGTCGCCGTCGGAATCCTTCAAGCTGCCGCCGTCGTTCTTTCCCTGGAACCCCGACTTCACGTCCTACGGCGAAGTATTCCAGCAACTGAATATCTTCCTCCTCGTCCTCAACAGCGCCCTGGTAACCGGGCTGATCGCGGTGGGCCAGATGGTCTCCGCAGCGATGGCGGGCTACGCGTTCGCGCACCTGAAGTTCCGCGGCCGCGGTGTACTCTTCTCCATCGTGCTGGCCACCATGATGGTGCCGGTGCAGGTCACGATTGTGCCCGTCTTCATGCTGATCCGCGGCATGGGCCTCTCGGACACGCTGCTGGCGCTGATCCTGCCGGCCATTCCGACGGCGTTCGGCACCTTCCTGATGCGCCAGTACTTCATGGGGCTCCCGGCCGAGCTCGCGGAGGCCGCCTCGATCGACGGCGCCTCGCCCTGGCGGACGTTCCGCTCCGTTTACGCACCGCTGGCGATGCCCGGCATGGCGATCGTGGGAATCCTCGCGTTCAACTTCCACTGGAACGAGTTCTTCCGCCCGCTCATCCTGACCATCTCCGAGCAAAACTTCACCCTCCCGCTGGGGCTTGTGTCGCTCCAGGGCAACCTGGGAACCGGCAGCATCTCCGTGGTGCTCGCAGGCGTGGTCCTGTCCATGATTCCGGCGCTGGTGGTCTTCATGTTCGGCCAGCGCGCACTCCAGGACGGCCTCACAGCCGGCACCGGAAAATAACCTACCCACCGAAAGGCCGCACCATGCCCTCCCCGGACCTCGCCGCCGTCCACTTCGACGACGTCGCAGCCGCGCGCACCGACCCCGCCTTCCCGCGGTTCCACCCGCGTCCCGCGCAGGGCTGGATCAACGACCCCAACGGCATCAGCTACATCAACGGCCGGTACCACGTGTTCTTCCAGTACAACCCGGACTCTGCCCGGCACCACAGGATCGCCTGGGGCCACGTGAGCTCCGCCGACCTGGTGCGCTGGGAGGAGCACCCGGTGGCGCTGCGCCCGCAGGACGGCGGGCCGGATGAGTACGGCTGCTGGACCGGTGTGGTGACGGACGACGGCGGTGTTCCCACCGCGGCGTACTCGGGCGTCCGCGGCGACGGGGGCCACTCGCAGGTGGTCATCGCCCGCGGTTCTTCCGATTTGGTCACCTGGGAACAGACGGGTCACGTGGCTGCCACCATGCCCGACGACGGGCAGGTCACCGCCGTGCGCGATCCGTTCATCTTCCGTTTCAACGGCAAGCGGTACGCCATGCAGGGCGCCGGCCTCGCCAACGGGCACGCCGCACTGCTCCTGTACACGGTGGAGGACATGTCCGACTGGAAGTACCAGGGCATCTGGCTGACCTCGGAGAACCCGGTGGCCTCCGAATTCACGCCGGCTGAGATCTGGGAATGCCCGCAGCTGGTACAGGTGCCCGATTCCTCCGGGGACTCCTCAGGCGACTCCGGAACCGCCGGGGACTCCGGAACCTGGCTGATGATGTTCTCCCTGTGGCTCGCCGGTGACGAGCACGAGCACGCCAACGGAGTGGGCCACTTGGTCGGTTCGCTGACCGAGGACGCGGAGACCGGGTTGCCGGTGTTCACGCCCCGCGGCGGCGGGAAGTCCGACCTCGGGCGCGACTTCTACGCGCCGCAGATCGTGTCGTTGGAGGACCGGGCCCTGCTGTGGGGATGGGCCAATGAGGGCCCGGGCCGCGACGGGCGCCGCGGCCGCAGCCAGGACGAAATTGACGCTGCCGGCTGGGCCGGGGTCCTGACCTTTCCGCGTGAACTCTCGGTGGTCGACGGCGCCCTGGCCGTCAGTCCTTCCCCCGAGATTGCCGCGTACCGTGGCCAGTCCGTGGCGAAGGCCCTGGGCGGCACCGTGGTGCTGCCAAGTGCGGCGGAGGCATTGGTGATGGACGGCCGCAATATAGCCGCTGGCTCGGGCGAGGTTCGGCTGGTGCTTGTTGGCGGAGGGGATGGTGACACTAGCGGGGACCGCCAGGTTGTCTTCGCGGAGCCGCTGCCCGAGGGTGGGTCGCTCCGGATCTTCGTGGACGCGTCCATCGTGGAGGTGTACCGGACAAACGGCGTGGCAACAACCGTTCGCGCCTACCCATTACCCGGCGAGGAATGGCACCTGGAGCTTCCCGGCCGGGCACAGGCCGAGGTTTGGGAGCTCGCCCAGCCCGAATAGAGGACGGCGTTACTTAGCGACGGCGGCACTCAGCTGGGTGCCGTCGTCGTGCCGTTCGGCCGCCGTGCCGCCGTCGCAGGGCGGGAATCAGCTGCGGCCCGCCGGTACGGGCGCAGTGGACTCCCTGATTATGAGGCGGCAGGGGACCAAGGTCTCGAGGCCGTCAACTCGCGCAGTTTCGGAACCGCCGTCGCCCTCGATCCGTTCCAACAGCTGGGTCATGGCCGCGGCTCCCATCTCCCGATGCGGCAGGGCCATGGTGGTGAGCGCGGGGACCATGGTATCGGCGATGTGCAATTCGTCGTCGTAGCCCATGATCGAGAGGTCGCCGGGCACGTTGAGGCCCAGTCGGGCGGCGGCCAGCACGACTCCGATGGCGACGCGGTCGTTGCCGGCCATGATGGCGGTGGGCCGCTCGGCGGGAGACACGCCGTCGAGCAGTTTCATGGCGCCGTGGAATCCGTCGTCAATGTCCCATCCGGCGAAGCTGATCCGGTCTTCCCGGACCGGAAGGTGGCGCCCGGAGTAGGCTTCGCGGTAGCCGGCGACGCGAAGGGGTGCGGCCGAGGCTTCGGCGGGGCCAGCCACCAGGGCGATGTCGCGGTGGCCCAGCTCCAGCAGGTGGTTAGCGGCTTCCCTGCCGCCGCGCACTTCGTCCGGGATCACGTGGGAAAGGGCCGGGGCCGGGGCGCTGTCGAAACAATTGGCCAGGACCGACGGAACGCGCAGCATCCCCGGCGGCACCTCTAGGGGCTTAAGGCCCTCCGTGACGTACATGAGTCCCTCCACCTGTCGGTCCAGAAGGGTCTCCACGGCGCTCTCATCCCGGGCGGCGTCGAACTCCGTGTCCATGGCTACGGTGACAAAGCCGCGGCTGCGTGCGACGTCGTCGGCCCCGCCAATGATGTTCCCGTCAAAGGCGCTCACGACCACGTGGTCCGATACGATCCCGATGACCCGCGACCGCTGATTGCGCAGGCTCAGGGCAATCTTGTTCGGCGAGTAATTGAGCGCGGCGGCTGCTTCGCGGATGCGCTGCTGGCTTTCGGGGGCAACGTTGCCTTCACCGCGCCCGTTGAGCACGAGCGATACAGCGCTGCGCGAGACACCCGCCAGCTTGGCGACGTCCAGTGCGGTGGCCTTGCGGTTCATGGGCTGATCCTCTGTGTGGGAAAATCACTGCTTTGCTGCAGTTTACCTAACTCGTGTGAGCTAACGGACGCTCTCTCACTTCCTGCGTGTTTTTCAGGGACGCTCCCTCACTTCCTGCGGGTTTTCTTGAGACGCTCTCTCACCTTCAGCGTCTGAGGTGCAGGAAGTGAGAGAGCGTCCCGGTTTGAGGTGCAGGAAGTGAGAGAGGGTCCCGGTTTGAGATGCAGGATGTGAGAGAGCGTTTGGTTGATGGGAGACTGGATTGGTGACTTCTGAGAACCCGCTGGACCCGCTCAACGCCTATGCAGCCGCCGATGATGCCCCTCTTTCCGAAGGCGACCCCACGGGCGCCCCGGCCGACTCGAAAGCACACAGCGACGCGAAAGCACACAGCGACTCGAAAGCACACAGCGACGCGGACAGCCATGTCAACGCCTCCGCGGATACCATCAGCCGCACCGACGCAGCGCAGGACACACTGACCTCGCTGGGAGCTGCGCGGATCGCCGTCGCGGCGCTGCTCGACGGCGGCGTCCGCTCTGTTGTGGTTGCTCCGGGGTCGCGCTCCGCGCCCATGGCGTACGCTCTGGCCGAGGCGTCGGCGGCCGGGAAGGTGGAGCTGCTGGTCCGGATCGACGAGCGCGCGGCCGGCTTCACCGCCCTGGGCCTCGCCCTGGCGACCGGAGCTCCGGTGGCTGTACTGACCACCTCGGGGACCGCCGTCGGAAACCTCATGCCGGCAGTCATGGAAGCCAACCACGCCGCCGTGCCGCTCGTGGTGGTTTCGGCCGACCGGCCGGAAGAGCTCCGCGGAACCGGTGCCAACCAGACCACTGTCCAGCTGGACCTGTTCGGCGAGCACGTGCGTTTCGCCGTCGATGTTCCCGCCGGCGACAGCCCGCAGCGCGCCGTCGATACGGCCCTGGCCGCGGCCACGGGAGCCTTCGAGGACACGCCGCCCGGGCCCGTCCAGCTCAATCTCGCCTTCCGGGATCCGCTGGTTCCCGAGGCAGGGGAGCGGCTGCCGGAGCAACACGGCCGCGGCACGTTCCGGATCGCAACCGAACCGCTCACCATGACGCTGACCCACGCCACGGCCGACCTTCCGGAGCTGCGCACCGTGGTCCTCGCCGGGCACGACGCCGGGCCCGTCGCCGAAGCCTTCGCCCGCGCCCACGGCCTCCCGCTTCTTGCCGAGCCGTCGTCCAACTCACGCTTCGGCCCGAACGCCGTGGGCCCGTACCGGCTGCTCCTGGAGCACTTCGGACCGGACTCGGTGATGCCGATCGAGCGTGTCGTGGTCTTCGGGCGCCCCACGCTTTCGCGGCCCGTCTCGGCACTGCTGGCCCGGGCCGACGTCCCCGCCGCCCTCTACGAGCCCGTTCCCGTGGCCTGGTACGAGCCCGGCCGGCGCCGCGAAACCCCGATCGCCAGCCTGACCGAACTCGCGGAATTCGCGGGGCGCGGCTCCTCGGCGTGGCTTGATGCCTGGCTGCTCGCCGGCGCCGCTGGCCAGCATGCCCTCGACGGTGTGCTCGCCACGGCCGACGCAGCGACCGGCCCGTCCGTGGGCGCCGTCGTCTGGCAGCACACCCGCGGCCAGCTGGTCCTCGGTTCCTCCAACGGCATCCGCGACGTCGACCTCGCCGGCCAGCCCGCCACCGAACCCGCCGCCACCGTCTTCGCCAACCGCGGCCTCGCCGGCATCGACGGCACCATCTCCACCGCCACGGGCATCGCGCTCGGCGGCCGCCAGGAGACCACCCTGCTTCTTGGCGACGTGACCTTCCTGCACGACGCCGGCGGCCTCCTTCTCGGCGCCGGCGAGGGCGAGCCGCAGCTCCGGATCGTGGTGCTCAATGATTCCGGCGGCGCCATCTTCAGCCTCCTCGAGCACGGCGCGGTGGCGGAGGCAGGCGGCTACGGAGACGCCGTCGAACGCCTCTTCGGCACCCCCCACTCAGTAGACATCGCGGCACTAGCCGCAGCGTACGGCGTCGGGCATTGCGCGGTGAGTACGACGGCGGGACTTGCCGAGGCGCTTGCCGCGCCGTTCGCGGGCCGCACCATCATTGAGGTGCGGACGGACCGGCACGAGCTGCGGGCGCTGCATCGGCGGATCAAGGCGGCGGTCAGCGCAGCCGTGGCGGGCGTGCTCGCGGAGTAGCTTTCCGCCTGGCGACGCGGAAAATACCTGACGCTACGGGAATCCCGTGCGCGCCGGGCAATGTGCGCGTCGCGAAGGAGCGGATTTCCACATAGCCCCAATCGCCGCTGTCCGGCTCTGCCCGGACCTGCGAATGTTCCATTTATGACCGAATTACCCAGGCTGATTCTCGCCCGCGACCACATACAGCACGGGCTGACGCCCAAGGACCTGGCGCGGCGCTCCAGCACCGGTGCGCTGGTCAGGATTCGGCACGGCGTGTACGTGGATGGGACCGCGTGGCATGCCCTCAAACCCTGGGAGCAGTACCGGTTACGGGTGAATGCCGCGGCGGAGACCTGCGGTTCGCCCACGGTGTTTGCCCGCTATTCCGCAGCCAGCGTATGGGGCATTCCGACGGTTGGCCGCCAGGAAGTGGTGCACGCCCTGACCCTCCAGAACGACGGCGGCCGGTCGCGTGCCGGAGTCCGCCGCCACTACGCGGATCCGGCCGGCCTGACGGCGGTCCGGCGCGAAGGACTCTTGGTTACCGGACGGGTGCGCACTGTACTGGATCTCGCTGCGTTCACGTCCTTTGCCGAGGCCATCGTGCCGCTGGACCACGTGCTCAGGCCGGACACGGCGAAGGGGCTCCCGGCTCTGTCCAAGGAAGCGCTTTTGGCTGGTATCGAAGGAAACTACACGTCCGCGGCCGCCCGCAGGATCGCGGTGGCCATTGATTTTGCGGATCCGCTCTCTGGTTCAGCGGGAGAGTCGTATGGCCGTGCCCTCATGAGCGTTAACGGCTTTGAGCCACCGGCCTTGCAGTACGAGGTCCGTGATGCGGATGGGCTCGTTGGCTACGCAGATTACTACTGGCGCGGCGTCCGGGTTGCCGGCGAGTTCGACGGCGTCGACAAGTACTTGAAGCCGGAGTATCTCCGAGGCCGAAGCCCGTCTCAAGCCGTGGTCGATGAAAAGTACAGGGAGGACCGGATCCGGGCGACCGGTCGTGCCGTGGTCCGGTGGGTCTGGTCGGACCTGATGACGCCAGGACGGCTGGAACGGAAGCTGGCGGCGGCCGGCGTGCCCCGCCGTCGTGCACGTTCAGCAGGCTGATGCGCAAATCACCCCGTGACGCGCAAATGCCCTGTCGCTACCGGAATTCCAGTAGCGTCAGGGCATTTGCGCAGCGCGGAAGCGAAGAAGCCTACTCCGTGATCTCGATGTGCGTCGGGTCCAGCACGCGCTTGAGGAATTCCTTGGTGCGACCCTGGGTCGGGCTGCTGATGACGTGTTCGGCCACGCCTTCCTCCACCACCACGCCGCCGTCCATGAAGACCACGCGGTCCGCCACTTCGCGGGCGAAGCCCATCTCGTGCGTGACCACCAGCATGGTCATGCCTTCCTTGGCCAGGTTCCGCATGACGGAGAGCACGTCGCCCACCGTCTCCGGGTCCAGGGCCGAGGTGGGCTCGTCGAAGAGCATCAGCTCCGGGTCCATGCTCAGCGCCCGGGCAATGGCCACGCGCTGCTGCTGGCCGCCGGACAACTGGTCCGGGAAACGGTCCGCGAGGTGCCCCAGACCCACGCGGTCAAGGTTGGCGTGGGCCACCTTGTCCGCTTCGGCCTGGGAGCGCTTGAGCACCTTGGTCTGCGCGATAGTGCAGTTTCGCAGCGCGTTCAGGTGGGGGAACAGGTTGAACTGCTGGAACACCATGCCCACTTTGCGGCGCATCTTGTCGATGTCCACGTCCAGGTCGGTGGCCTCGAAGCCGCCCACGTGGATGGTGCCCTCGTTGGGCTGCTCCAGCAGGTTGACGCAGCGCAGCAGCGTGGACTTGCCGGAACCGGACGGTCCGATCAGGCAGACAACCTCGCCCGGGGCAACGTCCAGGCTGATGCCCTTGAGGACCTCGTTGAAGCCGTACGACTTGCGCAGGTCCTTGATGGAGACCCCTGCGGCTTGGACAGGCCCGGTGTGGTTGCGGGAGGGAATTACGACGTCGTTCATTGTCTTCTCAGCCTAACGCTTGGTCCGCGCGGAGCGGCTTTCGAACTTCCGGGCCAGCAGGCTCAGCGGGATGGTGATCACCAGGTAGAACGCGCCGGCCACCAGGAGCGGCGTGAGGCCCGCGCCCAGGCTGGAGATGCCGTCGCGGCCGAACTTGGTGAGCTCGTACTGCGCGGTGGTGAGGCCCAGCACGTAGATCAGCGAGGAGTCCTTGGTCAGCAGGATGACCTCGTTGGTCAGCGGCGGCAGCACGATCCGGAAGGCCTGCGGGATCACGATGGTGACCATGGCCCGCCACATCGGCATGCCAAGGGACCGTGCGGCTTCCATCTGTCCCTTGGGAACGGCCTGCAGGCCCGCGCGGAGTGTCTCGGCGATGTAGGCGGAGGCCACCATGCCGAGGGACACCATCACCACGACGGTGACGTCCCAGGAGACACCAAAGGCCAGGGGCACGCCGTAGCCGAACGCAATGAACACGAGCAGCGCAGGGACGCCGCGGAAGAACTCGATGTAGCCGGTGGCGATCCAGCGGTACAGGGGGAAGGTGGAAAGCTTCATCAGTGCCAGCAGGAGGCCGCCGGACAGGCCGACGACAAACGCCAATGCGGTGTAGATCAGGGTGTTCTTCAGGCCCACCACGATGATTCCGGGGAACATCGGGCCGAGCTTGCCGAAGTTGAAGACGCTGTTGCCGACGGTCTTCCAGTCCGTGGCCAGAATCAGCGCGGCCATGGCCACGAAGAAGATTCCGGCCTGGATGTACAGACTGACTTTGGCTCGTTGACGTGCGGTCATTGCCATGGTGTGCTCACATTCGTTTTGCGCAGTTGAGGCCCCGCACGGACTGCTGAGCAGATCCTGAACGGGGCCTCGGCTGCGAAGGTCTCAGGCCGAAGCGCTGGCTTACTTGGCTGCTTCGCCGAACCAGGTGGTCTCGAACTTCTTCAAAGAGCCGTCGTCGGTCAGGCGCTTGAGGGTGGCGTTGACCTGATCGGCCATGGCGGTGTTGCCCTTCTTGATCGCGATGCCCAGCTTCTCACCGGTGGCGTAGTTTTCGACGCGCTTCATCTTGGAATCGTCCTTGATGGCGTAGCCGAGAACTGACTGGTTGCCGAGCGCGGCGTCGATGGTGCCTGCTTTGAGTGCCTGGACCAGGAGTCCGGTGTCCTCGAACTGCTGCGCGTCGAGGCCCTTGTCCTTGGCGTACTGGGCACCGGTGGTGGCCTGCTGGACGCCCACCTTCTTGCCCTTGGCGCTGTCGATGTTGGTGATGCCGGAAGCCTCGGTGGCAACCAGGGTCAGGTCATCGTTCAGGTACGGGCTGGAGAAGTCCATGACGGCCTTGCGGGTGTCCGTGATGGAGATGGAGGAGATCGAGACGTCGCACTGCGTCAGGGCTGTCCCGGTTTCGATGGCCTCGAAGGAGCTGTCCACCACGTTGAGCTCCGCCTTCATGTCCTTGGCGAGCTCGGCCGCGATGTCCATGTCGAAGCCGACGTTCTTGCCGTCCTTCTGGAATTCGAACGGCTCGTAGGGGATGTCCGAGCAGACAGTGAGCTTGCCGGCGTTAATGAGCTGAACGCTGCCAGGGGTGCTGGTTGCCGCCGGAGCTGTTCCGCCACCGCCGCATGCGGTGAGGCTGAGGGCCCCGACAGCGAGGATTGCGGCAGCCTTGGCGCTGAGCTTGGCCGTGGCAAGGGACTTGAGCTGCATGTTTCTTACCTTTTGTTGCAGGAGTATGCGGGACTAAAGCGGTTTATAGTGTAGCTCTGAATAAGAGATGTGCATCACAGAAAACTTAGTTTCACTATTGGATAACTAAATCACACCGGATTTCAAGACCTTGGCACCCTCGCGTGTCTGGAATCCCGGACTCTTGTCAATCTACGCCACCCCGTCCACATAGCCCAGCCCCACGCCGGCATTGCCGGCGGCCAGGCCTAGTTGCTGATGCCCAGTGATTCCAGCATCGGGCGGAACTTGGCCCACGTCTCCGCCAGTTCGGCCTCCGGATGCGATCCCTCGACTATTCCGCAGCCGGCATATAACCGGACGGTGTTCGGCGATTCGATGACGGCGCCGCGCAGGGCGATGCCCCATTCGCCGTTCCCCGCGGCATCGAGCCACCCCACCGGCCCGGCGTACGGCCCGCGGTCCAGGTGCTCGAGTTTGCGGATCAGGGCGCCGGCCACCTGCGTCGGGGTGCCGCACACGGCCGCCGTGGGGTGGAGTGCATTGATCAGGGCAAGGCATGTGGGGACGTGCCCCTCCACCTCGGTGAGCTCTGCCTTGACGTCCGATGCCAGATGCCACACATTGGGCAGCTCCAGGATGAACGGTTCGCTGTGCGCGTTCATGGCCTCGGAGAAGGGCGCGAGCTGGGTGGTCAGCGACTGGATCGCGATCTCGTGTTCGTGCCGCTGCTTCTCGGACCCGGCGAGGACCCGCTCGGCATAGTCCAGGGGCAGCCCGGACTCGCCCACGGCGTCGCGGCGGTCCAGCGTTCCCGCCAGCACGCGCGCCTGGGCCGTGCGGCCCTCCACCTGGATCAGCATCTCCGGCGTGGCACCCACGAGTCCGTCCACGCCGTACGTCCAGCATTCGCGGTACCGCACGGCAAGCTGCCGCAGCACCTCCGCCGCATTGACGCCGTCGGGCAGCGTGGCCACCACGTCCCGGGCCAGCACCAGCTTTTCCAGACGTCCCGTGCGGATCTCGGCAACACCCGCGGCGACGGCGGCCATCCAGTCCGCTTCGCTCAGGGACCCGGTCGCCAGCGTGGCGGGCTCGGGAAGTACGACGGCGGCACCCGCCTCCGCTAGCATCCCGCCTCCGGGGACGGCAACGCCGTCGGAAGCGGCAGCGCCCGCCGGCGACTCCAGCCACCCCTTCAGCGCGGCGAGGGCGCCCGCTTCGGTGAGTTCGCCGTCGTCGGCCTTGATCTGGGTGAGCCAGGTGCGGCCGTCGCGGACGCCCACCACGATCTCCGGCACGATCAGCCGGGACTCATGGGCGGAAACCTTGGAGAACGCGAACGAGCCGAACGCGACCGGGCCGGTGCCGGGGCACTCCACGTGGTCGGTGATGTCGGCCTCGATGACCAGGTGCCGCCACCAGATGTCCGCCTCGAGGAACCGTTCGGGTCCCGTGGCGGTGAACCGGGCCACCTCGCCGAAGCCCACCAGGCCGGCCTCCCGGCGGGTCCAGCAGAGGACATCGTCCCGCACCAGATACGACGGCAGCCCCCCGGGAGTCGATTCTCCATCCAAAGGGACTGTCAAGGTGCGGAGCGTTCTGGTCATGATGGGTCAACAGTACTCCGCGCGGCAAACTTCGGTAGAAATCAGCAACTTCGGCCGCTCGCTGCGCCGGGCCTGCCTTTTCCCGCCGGCTTCCCGCCGGCGGCGGCAAGTACCTGACGGTAGATTCGGGTAGATTGTCAGGGTGAACCGAGCATCCTTGGATAAGCGTCCGGACGAAGTAGCCACGATGTTTGACGACGTCGCACCGAAGTACGACGTCGTCAACGATGTCCTGTCAATGGGGCAGACGCGCCGGTGGCGCAAGGTTGTGGTCGAGGCCATGGATATGCGGCCCGGCCAGCGCGTGCTGGACCTGGCGGCCGGAACGGGCACCTCCAGCGAGCCATATGCCGATGCCGGCATAGACGTGGTGGCCTGCGACTTCTCCCTCGGCATGCTCAAGGTGGGCAAGCGCCGCCGCCCGGACATCGACTTCATCGCCGGGGACGCGACCAACCTCCCGTTCGCGGACAACACCTTCGACGCCAGCACCATCTCCTTCGGCCTGCGCAACGTCAACGAGCCCAAGAAGGCCCTGGCCGAGATGCTCCGCGTGACCAAGCCCGGCGGCAAGGTGGTCATCGCCGAGTTCTCCCAGCCCGTGGTCCCGCTGTGGCGCACCATGTACACCGAATACCTCATGCGGGCCCTCCCGGCCATCGCCGTCAAGGTGTCCTCGAACCCGGACGCCTACGTCTACCTCGCCGAGTCCATCCGCGCCTGGCCGGACCAGAACCACCTCGCCGCATGGCTGCAGGAATCCGGCTGGGAGGACGTCACCTACCGCAACCTGAGCGGAGGCATCGTGGCGGTCCACCGCGCCCACAAGCCCCTTGATTCAGCGCCCGACGGCGGGACTGCCGCCATTGCCGCCCACACCGGCCCGGTGGCCAAGCTGCGCCGCAACATCCCGCGTTCCGCCCGCTGACACTGTGAAGGTACTGATTGTCGGCGCGGGTCCGGCCGGATCCACCGCCGCGTATTACCTCGCCAAGGCCGGCGTTGACGTCACGGTGCTGGAAAAGACCAGCTTTCCGCGCGAAAAGGTGTGCGGCGACGGCCTCACGCCGCGGGCTGTCCGGGAGATCCAGAAGCTCGGCCTGCCGCACCACGAAGCGGACGGCTGGCGCCGGAACAAGGGCCTTCGCCTGATCGCCGGCGGCCGCTCCATCGAACTGCCCTGGCCCGAGGTGTCCGACTTTCCGCAGTACGGGCTGATCCGCACCCGGCTCGGCTTCGACGAGGAACTGGCCCGCCACGCCCAGGCCGCGGGCGCCGTCGTGCTGGAACGCCACAGCGTCACCGAAGCGCTCCGCGGCGAGGACGGCCGCGTGGCCGGCGTCCGCGCAGCGCTCCTGGACGAGTCCGGGCGCAAGACGGGCGAGACGCTCGACTTTACGGCCGACGTCGTCCTCGCAGCGGACGGAAACTCCACCCGCACCGCCGTGTCCCTCGGCATCCAGAAGCGCGACGACCGCCCCCTCGGCGTCGCCGTGCGCACCTACTTCACCTCCCCGCGCCATGACGACGACTGGATGGAAGGCTGGCTGGAGCTCCCCGGCCGCGACGGCAAGCTCCTGCCCGGCTACGGCTGGGTGTTCGGCGTGGGCGACGGCACGTCCAACGTGGGCCTCGGCATCCTCAACTCGTCCAAGGAATTCGGCAAGCTGGACTATAAGCAGGTGCTCCGCGAGTGGACCGCCGGCATGCCCGCCGAATGGGGTTTCACGCCGGAAAACCAGGTGGGCGAGATCCGCGGCGCCGCCCTGCCCATGGGCTTCAACCGTACGCCGCACTACTCGCCCGGCCTGCTGCTCCTCGGCGACGCCGGCGGCATGGTGTCCCCGTTCAACGGCGAGGGCATCTCGTACGCCATGGAGTCCGCCCGCTTTGCGGCCGAGTTCATCATCGACTGCACCGCCCGCTCCGCTTCTGCCGGGTGGGCCACGGCCGACGCCGACGCCCGCCTCGCGGGGTACGCGGACTATGTGCGCGGGCAGTGGGGATCGCACTTCACGCTGGGCCGGGCCTTTGCCGCGCTGATCGGCAAGCCCGCGGTGATGAAGCTCGCGCTGCGGACCGGAATGCCCATCCCGGTGCTCATGCGCTTCGTGGTCCGGCTCCTGGCCAACCTGACCGATCCGGCCGCCAAGGGCTTCGAGGACCGCGTGATCCGGGTCCTGGAACTGCTGGTGCCCGCCACGTCCAATACGTCTGCCCATGCCCCGTCAGGCCTCAAATCAGCGGTTTCCGCAACAAAAAGTTAGGGTTAACCCGTGACCAACTCCGCGAACCACAGCTGGACGCACGCCGGGCATGGCCTGCCGGCCTCCGAACCCAGCCTCAACACCACCGCCATCGCCACCGGGCTCCAGCTGCCGGCAGGCTTCGCGGCCATCGCGGGGGACCCCGAACTCGGGCCTGCGATCACCAACAACCTGGCCCGCGTGGAAAAGAAGCTGCGCGAAGCCATCGCCAACTCCGACCCCCTGGCTGACGCAACGTCGCGTCACCTGGTGGAAGCCGGCGGCAAGCGCATCCGCCCCCTGCTGACCCTGCTCTGCGCGCACCTCGGCGACGCCTCGCGGCCCGCGGTGGTGCAGGCCGCGGTCGTCGTGGAACTGACCCACCTCGCCACGCTGTACCACGACGACGTCATGGACTCCGCGCCCTTCCGCCGCGGCGCCCCCACGGCGCACGAGGTCTGGGGCAACTCCGTGGCCGTCCTCACCGGCGACCTCATCTTCGCCCGCGCCTCCATCCTCGTGTCCGAGCTGGGCTCCCGCGCCCTGGGCATCCAGGCCCGCACCTTCGAGCGGCTGTGCCTGGGCCAGCTGCACGAAACCGTGGGCCCTCGCCCGGACGAGGACCCGGTGGAGCACTACCTGTCGGTCATCGCGGACAAGACCGGCTCCCTGGTGGCGGCCTCGGGCCAGCTCGGTGCGATCTTTGCCGGCGCCGACGAAGCCTACGAGGATGTCCTGGTGCAGTACGGCGAGAAAGTCGGCGTGGCCTTCCAGCTGGCCGACGACGTCATCGACGTCACCGGCGTCAAGGTCAAGTCCGGCAAGTCCCCGGGGACCGACCTGCGCGAAGGCGTCCCCACCCTGCCGGTGCTGCTCCTGCGCAACGCCGCGACGCAGGGCGACCAGTCCGCCGTCGAGCTTCTCAAGCTGATCGACGGCGACCTCTCCTCCGACGAAGCCCTCGCCGAAGCCGTGGCCGGCCTGCGCGAGCACCCCGTGACCGCGGAGTCCTGGGTTGTAGCCCGAGCCTGGGCCGACGACGCCATCGCCGCGCTGGCGCCGCTGCCCGAGGGCGTTGTGAAGGATTCGCTGACCAGCTTCGCCCGGGCCGTGGTGGACCGCGCGAGCTAGGGCCTTCGCCTCCCGGGAGGCTTGAACCGGGCAGGCTTAAACGGAACGGCGCCGGTTCCCTGCAGCGTTACGAGTCATACGCTGCATGGAACCGGGGCCGTTTCTCCGTTCGCATCAGATCCACCGGAGGCATTTAGTGGATCCGTGAAACTGTCTATGACAGGTTTGTCACACAATTCAAATCTGTTGTTAACGGGCGTGTCACAATGCTGCTCCTGTGTCGCCGCCGTCCTGACCCTGTTTGGTCTCCGTCCTGAAAGGACACGCCGACGGGACGGCGCGCCGTCGGCAGTTGGCCGCGAAAGTGGGTCACGACGGACTTGGTTTGTGCACATAGGCAAGTAAATGGCTCCCCATCGCCGCCGAGCAAGGGGACCGTGGGGTGATGGACCTTGCAACCTTCCTGGCACGACGCGGCGGAGCGGCCCGCAGGAGCGACCTCCTGCGCGCCGGCTTCCTACGACCCACGCTCGAGGCCGCCGTCGACGCCGGCCGCCTGTACCGGCCGCTACGTGGTGTGTACTCTCTGCGCAACGCGGACGACGGCGTCCTGGCCGCCTTTAGGGCGAACGGTCGGCTCACGTGCGTGTCCGCAGCGCGGTTCTACAGTCTGTGGGCCCTGCATCCACCGCAAGAAGTGCACCTGAGCTGCGGCAACGGTGTTCCAAAGACGGGAGTGATCGACCATGCGCCGTGTACGCACGACCCAGACCCTGCTTATCCTGTGGCGGGTCTCGCCGATGTGCTCCTTCATGCCGTGAGGTGCCTGCCGGAGCTCGAAGCGCTGGCCCTGGTACAGTCAGCCACCGGCCGAGGCCAGATTTCCGCCGACTTCCTACGGAGCAAACTCGTTGGGAACAGGAACGGACGCGGCCGCGCGGTGCTGGCTCTGCTGATCCCCCGGGCAGACTCCGTGCTGGAGATACTGGCCCACACGCATTTTGTCCGCGCCGGCCTCAACGTCCGCATGCACGTCCACCTACCGGGGGTGGGCGAGGTGGATTGCCTGGTTGAGGAATGTCTGGTGGTGGAGCTGGACGGCTCCACGCATTTTGAACCGCGGCAGGTCAAGAAGGATCAGCGGCGGAACAACGCCGGCATGCTCGGGGGCCATCTCACGCTTCGCTATTACTACGACGACGTGGTTCATCACCCCGAGGCCATGGTGGAACAGGTCCTAGCGGTGCTGCGTCTGCGGGCATTGGGCAGGTTCGCGCCAGACTGGTGAGCGCCTCCCACGGGTGAGTGCCGCCGTCGTGACCCTCTTTGCCGCAGCTAGGCCCAGGACACGCACGCTCAGCGGCGAGTCGCGGCCCCTCGGCGGCCAAACAAGGTCAGGACGGCGCGAGGTGCAGGAAGGCCCGCGGAAGGGTCAGTCGTCGTCCTCGTTGAAGGCCCAGTCGAACATGTCGAACACGAACTCCGAGAAGGTGCCTTCTTCGCTCTTCCATTGGCCGCGGAGGTTGTTGCGGCGGTACACGATGGGGTCCGGGACGCTGAGGTCGCCCACGCGGAAGCCCCAGGTGAACTGCTCTCCCTCGTCCTCAAGGAACATAAGGAAGCCGTCGTCGTCCACTTCGAGTTCCTCGGGGTCCCAGAAGTAGTGGTAGGCCTCCATGAGGTCCTCGCAGCCGCCGAGGGCCAGGTAGAACTCGCGGAGCACGAGCGGGATGGTGAACTGATGCTCGGCAAGTGCGGAATCGAGCTCCTCGGCGGGCAGCCCGTCCTCTTCCTGCCATTCGTCTTCGAGATACTTCGGAACTAGCGCGCGGAACTTCTCGAGGAACATGTCAGTCATGGCTCTTATCCTAGCTAATCCCGGCCCCTCGAATTCCCGGTGTCCAGCCCCAGCCGGTGCCACCCGCGAACGGCCAGCGGAACGTGCCACGAGCGGCGCCAGGCCAGCACGCGGAAGGTGAAGACAATGGCCGCCACGGCGCACGCGGTCAACGCATTGAATGAACCCGAAACCCACAGCACGGCGGTCAGCGCGGCGCCCGTCAACGCGGGCAGGGCGTAAAGGTCCCTGGCATCGAACAGCTGGGGCACCTCATTGGCCGTGATGTCGCGCAGCAGGCCGCCGCCCACCGCCGTCGTGACCCCCAACAGCACCGCCGCAACGGGATTCATCCCGGAGGACAGCGCCTTGAGCGTGCCCGTAATGCAGAACAGGGCCAGGCCGCCGGCGTCGAACAGGGTCAGCAGCGACGTGAAGCGCTGGACGCTGGAGAACAGGAAATACACCAGCACCGTCGCGAGCAGCGGCGGCGCGAGGTAGGCCGGGTTGGTGAAGGCGGCGGGCGGCCCGGTGTTGATGATGATGTCGCGGATCACGCCGCCGCCCAGCGAAACGAGGGAGGCGAGCAGGAGGGAACCGATGATGTCGAACTGTTTCCGCGCCGCGAGCAGGGAGCCGGAGACCGCGAAGAAGAAGACGCCGGCCAGGTCCAGCCATACCAGGGCGATGTCAAAAGGGAATGTCATGGAGCGTCCCGGCGAATTCAAGGGGCGGACAGTGCGGCTCCAACGTTACGCTAGCCCCTATGAACAGCCCGATCATGATCGCTTGTGCCCACGGGACCTCCAACGCCCAGGGAGCCGCCGAGGTCAACGCCCTCCGCGACGCCATCGCCGCACTCCGCCCCGGGCTCGACGTCCGCGAAGCCTATGTGGACGTGCAGCAGCCCGATCTGGTGGACGTGGTGGCGGGGCTTCCCGAGGCTCCCGGCGGCGGGGGAGAGGGCGCGCCGGCAGCCTCCGCGGTTGTGGTGCCGCTCCTGCTGAGTGTGGGATACCACGTGAAGGTGGATATCGCCCGGGCCGTCAAGAGCCGGCCGGGGACCCTCGCCGCCGCACCGCTTGGGCCTGACCCCCGCCTAGCCGCACTGCTGGACCAGCGGCTCCGCGAGGCCGGCGTGACGGACAATGACGCGATCGTCCTGGCCGCTGCCGGCTCCTCGAACCCCAACGCCGCGCTCAGCGTCGAGAAGCTCGCCGAACAGCTCGGAGCCCTCCGGTCCAACCGGATCGTGGCCGCCTATGGCGCATCCGCCAAGCCTTCAGTGCCCGAGGCCGTTGCCATGCTCCGCGAGGAGGCTGCGGGCGGTGCCGGGGCGGGGGAGTCCGCCGGGGCAGTGGACCTGGGCGGCCGGGTGGTTGTTGCGTCGTACCTCCTCGCGCCGGGCTTCTTCCACGACCAGCTGGCCAAGGCGGGCGCGGACCTCGTGACGGCGCCGCTGTTGCCGTCGCCGGTGCTGGCGGAGATTGCGCTGGAGCGTTACGACTCTGCGCTGGCCGCACACGCGGCCGCCGCCTGACGCCGCGCCGCCGAAGCACAGCCCGGCGCCCCGTTCAAGGCCCATCGGCGATTCATGACGAAATATTTCCCTAGGTGACTTAGCGTTTCCGGGGCCTTTGTGGCGGGTTTCGGGGCGGCCCTACAGTCGATGCATGACTGATACAGCTCTAGCCGGAGCGGCCACGGACAAGCCCGCGCGCCCAGCCCGTGCCTCCCGCCCCGCCGCAAAGCCTCACGGCCAGTGGAAGGTGGACGGAACCACCCCGCTGAATGCCAACGAAACCTGGAAGCAGGAAGACGACGGCCTCAACGTCCGCGAGCGTATCGAGTCCATCTATTCCAAGGACGGCTTCGACTCCATCCCGGGCCAGGACCTGCACGGACGCTTCCGCTGGTGGGGCCTCTACACCCAGCGCAAGCCCGGGATCGACGGCGGCAAGACCGCCACGCTTGAGCCGCACGAGCTCGAAGACAAGTACTTCATGCTGCGCGTGAGGATCGACGGCGGTGCGCTCACCACCGAGCAACTGCGCGTCATCGGCAACATCTCGGTCGACTTCGCCCGGGACTCCGCCGACCTCACCGACCGCCAGAACATCCAGCTGCACTGGATCCGCGTGGAGGACATCCCCGAGATCTGGACCCGGCTTGAGGGAGTGGGCCTGTCCACCACCGAAGCCTGCGGCGACGTCCCGCGCGTCATCCTGGGCTCCCCGGTGGCCGGCATCGCCAAGGACGAGATCATCGACCCCACCCCGCTCATCGCCGAGCTGGGCGAACGGTTCATCGGTAACCCGCTGCTGTCCAACCTGCCGCGCAAGTACAAGACCGCCATCACCGGCCACCCCAGCCAGGACGTGGTGCACGAGATCAACGACTTCGCCCTGGTTGGCGTCAAGCACCCTGAACTCGGCGTGGGCTACGACCTCTGGGCCGGCGGCGCGCTGTCCACCAACCCCATGCTGGGCAAGCGCCTCGGCGCCTTCGTCACACCCGAGCAGGCAGCCGACGTGTGGCTCGGCGTCACCAGCATCTTCCGCGACTACGGCTACCGCCGCATGCGCACCAAGGCGCGCCTGAAGTTCCTGATGGCCGACTGGGGACCCGAAAAGTTCCGCCAGATCCTTGAGGACGAATACCTCGGCTACAAGCTGGCCGACGGCCCCGCCGCGCCCAAGCCGACCACCCCGGGCGACCACGTGGGCGTGCACGAGCAGAAGGACGGCAAGTTCTTCATCGGCGCCACCCCGCTGGCCGGCCGGCTCTCCGGCACGCAGCTGGTGAAGCTCGCGGACACCCTCGAGGCCCGCGGCTCGCGCCGCCTGCGCACCACCCCGCACCAGAAGCTCGTTGTGCTGGACGTCCCCAAGGACGAAGTTGAGCCGCTCGTGGCAGAGCTCGACGCCCTGGGCCTCTCCGCCCGGCCGTCCGTGTTCCGCCGCGGCACCATCGCCTGCACCGGCATCGAGTACTGCAAGCTGGCCATCGTGGAGACCAAGGTCACCGCGGCCACGGCCGTCGCCGAACTGGAGCGCCGCCTCGCCGACCTCGCGGACAGCGGCCAGCTGCCCCACGCGCTGTCCCTGCACATCAACGGCTGCCCCAACTCCTGCGCCCGCATCCAGACCGCGGACATCGGACTCAAGGGCATGATGCTCCCCACACCCGACGGCGATCCCAGCCCCGGTTTCCAGGTCCACCTGGGCGGCGGGCTGGCTTCGTCGGACCGCGAAGAGGCCGGCCTCGGACGTACCGTCCGCGGCCTGAAGGTGTACGTTGCGGACCTGCCGGACTACGTTGAGCGGGTTGTCCGCAAGTTCGTGGCGGAGCGCGCCGAAGGCCAGACCTTCGCCGAATGGGCCCACGCGGCGGACGAAGAGGCACTCCAGTGAATCCCCAGCCACTCCCCAACCTCGCAAGCTCGGCCGGGGACCCCGGTGGCCGTGGCCCCTCTTTAGGAACTGACCCGGTGGCGGAGCCCGCAGCCTCGGTGGTTGAGCCTGTCGAAACCCCGAACTCGACCAGCGTGCCCAAGCGCTCCGTCGAGGAGCTCAAGGCCCTGGCCGAGGCCGGCGCCGCCGAGCTCGGCTGGGATGCCCCCGCCCGCGACGTGATCGCCTGGGTGGAGCGAAACTTCGAGATGCCCGCCGTGGCTGTGGCCTGCTCCATGGCCGACGCCGTCCTGCCAGCGCTCGTCGCGGACCAGATTCCCGGCGTCGACGTCCTGTTCCTGGAGACCGGCTACCACTTCCCGGAGACCTACGCCACGCGCGACGAGGTGGCCGCGAACCTCCGTGTCAACGTGGTGGACGTGCTTCCGGAGAACACCGTGGAGCAGCAGGACCGGCTCCTGGGCAAGGACCTCTTCGCCCGCGACGCCGCCCAGTGCTGCGCGCTCCGCAAGGTGGCCCCGCTCCGCCGCACCCTGGCCGGCTACGAACTCTGGTTCACCGGGGTGCGCCGCGACGAAGCCCCCACCCGCACCAACACCCCGCTGATCACCTGGGACGAAGCCAACGGCCTGGTTAAGGTCAACCCGGTGGCGGCCTGGAGCTTCGACCAGCTGGTGCAGTACTCCGACGACAACCTCCTTCCCGTCAACCCGCTGCTTTCACAGGGCTACCCGTCCATTGGCTGCCAGCCCTGCACACGCAAGGTAGCGCCCGGCGATGACCCCCGCGCCGGCCGCTGGGCAGGATCCGACAAGACAGAATGCGGACTACACGTATGAGCACTTTCCTAACTGAGGAGCCCACCCAGGTGACTGACGCAGCCGTTTCAACGCGCCTCTCAAGCCTGGACACCCTCGAATCCGAGGCCATCCACATCATCCGCGAAGTCGTCGCCGAGTTCGAGAAGCCTGCGCTGCTGTTCTCCGGCGGCAAGGACTCCGTGGTGATGCTGCACCTCGCCACCAAGGCCTTCTGGCCGGGCAAGGTTCCCTTCCCCGTGCTGCACGTGGACACCGGCCACAACTTCCCCGAGGTCATCGACTTCCGCGACCGCACCGTTGAGCGCCTGGGCCTGAAGCTGGTTGTTGGCTCCGTCCAGGAGTTCATCGACCGCGGCGAGCTGGCCGAGCGTGCCGACGGCACCCGCAACCCGCTGCAGACCGTCCCGCTGCTGGACGCCATCCAGTCCAACAAGTTCGACGCCGTCTTCGGCGGCGGCCGCCGTGACGAGGACAAGGCCCGCGCCAAGGAGCGAATCCTGAGCCTCCGCGACGAGTTCGGCCAGTGGGACCCGCGCAACCAGCGCCCCGAGCTGTGGAACCTGTACAACGGCCGCCACACCGTGGGCCAGCACGTCCGCGCGTTCCCCATCAGCAACTGGACCGAACTGGACGTCTGGCGCTACATCGAGCGCGAGAACATCGAACTGCCCGGTCTGTACTACGCCCACGACCGCGAGGTCTTTGCCCGCGACGGCATGTGGCGCGCAGTGGGCGAGGTCTCCCAGCCCCGCCCCGATGAGGAAGTCATCACCAAGACCGTCCGCTACCGGACCGTGGGCGACATGTCCTGCACCGGTGCAGTTGAGTCAGCTGCCGCCACGGTGCGCGACGTCGTCATTGAAGTTGCCGCCTCCACCATCACCGAACGTGGCGCCACCCGTGCGGACGACCGCATCTCCGAGGCCGCCATGGAAGACCGCAAGAAGGATGGCTATTTCTAATGAGCACCGAAATCGACACCGCCCGCGCGGCTGCCCTTCTTGACGAGGCTCCGCTCGCCCACGCCTCACTATTCCGCTTCGCCACCGCCGGATCGGTCGACGACGGCAAGTCCACCCTCGTGGGCCGCCTCCTGCACGACTCCAAGGCGATCCTGGCTGACCAGCTCGACGCTGTTGCCCGCACCTCCGCGGACCGCGGGTTCGGCGGATCGGCCGGCGGCATCGACCTGGCGCTCCTGACCGACGGCCTGCGTGCCGAGCGCGAGCAGGGCATCACCATCGACGTCGCCTATCGCTACTTCGCCACGGACCGCCGCAGCTTCATCCTCGCGGACTGCCCCGGGCACGTTCAGTACACCAAGAACACGGTGACCGGCGCGTCCACTGCGGATGCCGTCGTCGTACTCATTGACGCCCGCAAGGGTGTCCTGGAGCAGACCCGCCGGCACCTTTCCGTGCTGCAGCTGCTGCGCGTGGCCCACGTGATCGTGGCCGTGAACAAGATCGACCTGGTGGACTTCAGCGAATCGGTGTTCCGCGAGATCGAAGCCGACGTCCAGCAGGTGGGCCGCGAGCTCGGCCTGGGTTCGGACGGCATCACCGATCTCCTGGTGGTTCCGGTTTCCGCGCTCGACGGCGACAACGTGGTGGAGCGCTCGGAGCGCACCCCCTGGTACACCGGGCCGGCCCTGCTCGAGGTGCTCGAGACCCTGCCCGCCGCCGACGAGCTGGAAAGCCACCTGGAGAGCTTCCGCTTCCCGGTGCAGCTGGTGGTCCGGCCGCAGGGGGCGCTGGCTCCCGACGCGGTTGCTGGCGGACTCGACGTGGAGAAGTACCGTGATTACCGCGCTTACGCCGGGCAGATCACCGAAGGCTCGGTCAAGGTGGGGGACAAGGTCAGCGTGCTGACCCCCGGCCAGGACCCGCGCACCACCACCGTGATCGGCATCGACTTCGCGGGTGCGGAGCTGGCCGAGGCCGCGGCTCCGCAGTCCGTGGCACTTCGCCTGGCTGACGAGTTCGACGTCGCCCGCGGTGACACGATCGCCGCAGCCGGCACCGTCCGCGAAAGCTCGGCCGACCTCTACGCCGCACTGTGCTGGCTGTCCCCGAAGCCGCTCCGCGAGGGCGCCAAGGTGCTGGTCAAGCACGGCACCCGCACGGTGCAGGCGCTGGTCCGCAGCGTCAGCGGCAAGCTGGACCTCGCCACCTTCAAGCTCGAGGGCGCGTCCAGTCTGGAACTCAACGACATCGGCCACGCGCAGCTCCGGCTCGCCGCACCGCTGCCGCTGGAGAACTACCTGCACCACCGCCGCACCGGCGCGTTTCTGGTGATCGATCCACTGGACGGCAACACCCTGGCCGCCGGCCTGGTCAACGACCACCCGGGTGACCACGAGGACGAGCGCTACTCGATCTGATCGCTTGGCGACTGAGGAAGGCCCCGGCCCGGAATTATCCGGACCGGGGTCTTCCTGCATTCCCGCACCACCGGCCTTGCCCCGCATGACCGGCCCTGCCCCGCTCGACCGGTGCTGCCCCGGGCCGTTCGTGCGGGCGAGGGCCGGTTAGGCGCAGTGTGGGTGCGGGAAGGACCTGGCGCGCCAACGCCGGCCGCGCCAAGGCCGGCCGCGCCAAGGCCGGCCGCGCCAAGGCCGGCCGCGCCCACATGTTCCGACCCGCTTGAACAGTCCCGCCCCGCACGACCGGCCCTGCCCCGCTTGACCGGTGCTATCCCGGGCCGTTCGTGCGGGCGAGGGCCGGTTAGGCGAAGTGTGGGTGCGGGATACGACCTGGTGCGGGAAGGAACTGGTGCGCTTAGGCTGGCCGCGCCGCACATGTCCCGCCCCACACGACCCGCCCCGCACGACCCGACCGGCCTCACCCCGCTTGACCGGCCCTGCCCCGCATGACCGGCCCTGCCCCGGGCCGTTCGTGCGGGCTAGGGCCGGTTATGCGAAAGTGTGGGTGCGGGAAAGGACTTGGCGCCAAGGCCGGCCGAGTGTTGACACAGCCCGGGGCGTGGGCGATAGTCTCGCCCTGATCCAGCTGGGCCATAGCAGCCAGGACCCAACGGTCAGCAGGAGAGGAAATCGTGGAAACCATCAACAGCCGGCTCATCAACTGGGCATCCATCCTAGATGCCAAGACCCGTGAGCAGGCCGTGGCAACCTCCCGGCTGCCCTTCATCTACCCGCATCTGGCGCTGATGCCGGACGCACACCTTGGCAAGGGCGCCACGGTCGGATCCGTCATCCCCACCCTCGGCGCCATCATCCCGGCCGCCGTCGGCGTGGACATCGGCTGCGGCATGATCGCGGTGAGGACCCAGTACTCGGTGAAGGACCTGCCCCGCGACCGGAAGTGGCTGCGTGAGGCCATTGAGCGTGCCATTCCGCTGTCCGCCGGCCACAACAACCGGAAGGTCGCAGCCACGGCAGCACCGCGGATCGCCGAGCTGCATAAGCTGGCCGCGCAGGCGGGATTCAACCCCGCCCAGTACACCGGGAAATGGGAACTGCAGCTTGGCTCGCTCGGATCGGGCAACCACTTCATTGAGGTGTGCGCGGATGAGACGGACGCCGTCTGGCTGTTCCTGCACTCGGGCTCGCGGGGCGTGGGCAACAAGATCGCGCAGCACCACATCAGGGTGGCACAGGGCGTGGTCCGGCAGAATCGCGTCACACTGCCGGACCCGGACCTCGCCTACCTGGAGGAGGGAACGCCCGAGTTCACCCGGTACATCAAGGAGCTGCGGTGGGCCCAGCACTTCGCCCTGCTGAACCGCGAGGAAATGATGGACCGCGTCATCCGGCAGTTCAGCGACTGGGTGGGCGGCAGCGTGAAGGAGAGGGAGCGGATCAACTGCCACCACAATTTCACCCAGCAGGAGACCCACTACGGCAAGTCCGTCTGGGTGTCCCGGAAGGGCGCGATTCGGGCCGAAGCCGGGGACCCTGGCCTGATTCCCGGGTCCATGGGCACGGCGTCGTACGTGGTGGAGGGACTCGGCAATGCCGTCTCGCTAAATTCCTCGCCTCACGGCGCCGGGCGGGAGTACTCCCGGACGGCGGCCCGCAAGACGTTCTCGCTGGCGGAGCTGAAGGAGGCCATGCACGGCATCGAGTTCCGTGCCACCGAGGCCTTCATCGATGAGATTCCCGCGGCGTACAAGCCGATCGACGTCGTGATGCGTGACGCCAAAGACCTGGTCAAGGTGCGCCACCGTTTGCGGCAGCTCATCAATGTCAAGGGGGACTGAGCCCTAAAATCCAGGGATCGCCGGGGCATGGAGATTTGTGTGGCCGAATGTGACGCTGCATGAACCTGCATGACCCCCGGTTTCCGGCTCATTGAACCGGGTTTATCACACTCCCTATGGTGAATCCATGACTAGTTCCAGGCCGGGTATGACCCGCATTGAGGCCGGCGACAGCCAAGTGCCCAAGCGCAGGCGCACCCTGGAGATCGCCCTGGCCCTTGGTTTGGTCCTGTTGATCAGCGTGGGCGCCATAGTGGCCTCGGCTGTGTCGCGGGGTTCGGACGCCACCGCCGCGTCAACGTCCCCCGCCGGCCCGGCCGCGGAGTTGAAGCTGGGCTACTTCGGCAACATCACGCACGCCGCCGCGTTGGTGGGCGTGAAGCAGGGCTTCATCAAAGAGAACCTGGGCAGCACGAAGCTGTCCACGCAGGTGTTCAACGCCGGCCCCGCGGCGATCGAGGCGCTGAACGCCG
>NZ_LMSB01000008.1:0-110705 GCF_001428005.1 Arthrobacter sp. Soil736 | reverse complement strand
AGCTGTTCCAGGACGGCAAGCTCGACGGCGCGTGGCTGCCGGAGCCGTGGGCCTCCCGGCTGGTGCTCCAGGCCGGCGCGAAGGTCCTGGTGGACGAGAAGGACCTGTGGGACGGGTCGCTGACCGGGAAGCCGGGCGAGTTCCCCACCACCATCCTGATCGTGAACAGGAAGTTCGCCGCCGAACACCCGGAAACCGTGGAGGGGCTGCTCAGGGGGCACGTCGAAGCGGTGAAGTGGCTCAACGACACCCCGGCCGCGCAGAAGGCCGCCGTGGTCAATGCCGCCCTGAAGCAGGACTCGGGCAAGGCGCTGCCGCAGGACGTCATCGACCGCTCGCTGAAGAACATCGTGTTCACCGTTGACCCGCTGGCCGGAACCTTCACCAAGCTCCTGCAGGACGGCGTGGACNCTGCCGCAGGACGTCATCGACCGCTCGCTGAAGAACATCGTGTTCACCGTTGACCCGCTGGCCGGAACCTTCACCAAGCTCCTGCAGGACGGCGTGGACGCCGGCACCACTAAAAAGGCCGACATCAACGGCCTCCTCGACCTCACCACGCTGAATTCCGTATCCGAGGAAAAGACCTCGGCAGCAGGGCTGGGCCAGGACTAGCCGCAGCCCGCGCTCCACCGCACTCCGAACACCACGAACAAAGGACGGGACCATGCCAGTCGTACTGGAAAACCTGGGCAAACGCTTCGGCGACGGCGCCCCGGTGCTGGACGACGTCAACGCCACCATCGGCAAGGGCGAGTTCGTCGCCCTCCTCGGTGCGTCCGGCTGCGGCAAGTCCACCCTGCTGAACATCATGGCGGGACTGGAGGTCCCGACGTCGGGCGCTCTTGAGGTGCCCAGCGACGGCGCCGCCTTCATGTTCCAGGACTCCGCGCTGTTCCCCTGGCTCACCGCCCGGGAGAACGTGGAGCTGGCGCTGAAGCTGCGTGGCGTGGGCAAGGCCGAGCGCCGCACCAAGGCCGGCGAACTGCTGGACCTCGTGCACCTGGCCGAGGCCGGGGACAAGCGTCCGCACGAGCTCTCCGGCGGCATGCGCCAGCGCGTTGCCCTGGCCCGTTCGCTCGCACAGGACCGGCAGCTGCTCCTCATGGACGAGCCGTTCGCCGCCCTGGACGCCATCACCCGCGACCTGCTGCACGACGAACTCGAACGCATCTGGAAGGAAACCGGCCGCACCATCGTGTTCGTGACGCACAACGTCCGCGAGGCTGTCCGCCTCGGCCAGCGCGTGCTCCTGCTGTCCTCCCGGCCCGGCCGCGTGGTGCAGGAATGGAACGTCACCGAGGAACACCGTACCGACGCCGGTCTTGCCGGACAGCTGACCGGGGTCATCACCGCCCGGCTGCGAGAGGAGATCCGCCGCCATGCCAAATAATTCATCTCCCGTGGCCGAGACGCCCCGGGCAACCGAGTCCCCGCTGGTCGAGCCTGCAGAGTCCCCGCTGGTCGAGCCTGTCGAGTCCCCGCTGGTCGAGCCTGCCGGGACCCGGATTTCGGCAAGCTCAATCAGCGACCACGATTCGGCAGGCTCAGTCAGCGAGCACGAAGAGACGCGCAAGGTGCACGCCGCCCTGACCCGGTCCTCCACCGGCTCCGCGGACCTTCGCGAACTCGAATCCGGGCTGGACTCGCTGCAGTCGGACGCCATCCGCAAGGCGCGCGTCGACTGGAGCCGCATCCTGCTGCCGGTGGCCGCCGTCGTGGTGCTCATCATCATCTGGCAGGCCTACGTCTCGCTCGGCCTCAAGCGCCGCGACCTGGTGCCCGGCCCGTTCGATGTGGCGGAGCAGTTCGGCACGCTCTGGGCAGAGGGATCGCTGCAGGAAGCCGTGTGGACATCTCTGCAGCGCGGGCTCCTGGGCTTCCTCATCAGCGTTGCTATCGCCACGCCAGTCGGACTGCTGCTGGCCCAGGTGGCTCCGCTGCGCCGGGCCTTCGGTCCGCTCATCTCCGGGCTCCAGGTGCTGCCGTCCGTGGCCTGGGTGCCCGCGGCCATCATCTGGTTCGGCCTCACGGACGCCACTGTGTATTTCGTGGTGTTCATGGGCGCCATTCCGTCCATCATCAACGGCCTGATTTCCGGCGTGGACCAGATCCCGCCGCAGTACCGCAGCGTCGGCACGGTGCTGGGCGCCTCACGCCTGCAGATGGCCGTGCAGATCATCCTTCCCGCGGCCCTTCCCGGGTATCTCAGCGGGCTCAAGCAGGGCTGGGCGTTCTCCTGGCGTTCGCTCATGGCCGCGGAAATCATCGCGGTTGGCGGCACCATCGGCTTCGGCCTCGGCTCCATGCTGAACCAGGGCCGCGACCTCGCCGACATGACCATCGTGATGTCCGCGATCCTGCTGATCCTGGCCGTCGGCATCCTGATCGAACTCCTCGTCTTCGCGCCGATCGAGAAGCGCCTGCTCCAGCGCCGCGGCCTCCTCTCCGGCAGCACCCGCTAAAGCACCTCCGCAATACGCAACACGGAAAGCCCGACGGCGACCATCGCCGTCGGGCTTTCCGCTGTCTGTTTTGCTGCCTGTTCCGCGCGCCGCGATGGGACCCTCCCGGCAGGCGCCGGCCCCGCCAGCCGCTGCCGCCAAACCGCCGCTGCCGACGGACCCTTGTCCCCGTCGTACCGCGTGCCTAGACTCGCGACTAGGCGGGCACCCGGCCCATCCCGACAATGATTTGAGGCGATAGCCGTGGCACCAAAATTTGGCTTGCTGGCACTGGTTGAGGCGAAGCCCGGGAAAGAACAGGAAGTTTGGGACTTCCTCAACGGAGGCCGCGAGATAGTGCTCAACGAGCCGGGCACCAGGACCTGGTACGCGTTCCGTATCAGCGAGGACACGTTCGGCATTTTCGACACTTTTGACACCGAGGAGGACCGGCAGGCCCACCTCGACGGGGCCATTCCTGCCGCCCTGGGCGAACGCGGTCCGTCCCTGCTCGCCGTGGATCCGTACATCCGGCCGATTGAACTCATCGCCGTGAAGTAGCGGACCGCGCGGGGCCGGGCGGCCGGACGCTGCCCCCGCCCTATGTGACGCAGCGTTACCTTACGTGAACTGGTGTTTCCGCGCCGTTGGTCCGGTATATGACGCGGCCCTACCGTTGATTCATGGCAATTCAGGACATCTACCCGACGGCACTGCGCCTGCTCGGCCGCCCCGTGCTCGTGGTGGGCGGCGGACCGGTGGCCACGCGCCGCGCGAAGGGCCTGCTCGACGCCGGTGCCCGCGTCACCGTCGTGGCCCCTGACGCCTCCGCAGGGCTCCGCGAACTCGCCGACGCCGGCCTGCTCACCTGGGAGCCGCGCACCTATTCTTCTTCCGACGTCGACGGCGTCTGGTTCGTCCAGACCGCCACCGGTGATCCCGCCGTGGACGCCCGGGTGTCGGCCGACGCCGAGGCGCAGCGCGTCTGGTGCGTCAACGCCTCCGACCACGAGGCCTCCGCGGCCTGGACCCCCGCCGTCGCCGTGGTGGACGACGTCAAGATCGCCGTGAACGCAGGTGGAGACCCGCGCCGCGCCATGGCCCTGCGCGACGCCGTCGCCACCGCGCTCGAAACCGGCGACCTCCCGCTGCGCCGGCGCCGCGTGCCCAAGCCTGATTTCGACAAGCCCAATCACCGGGGTTCCGTCGCCCTCGTCGGCGGCGGCCCCGGCGACACCGGGCTCATCACCGTGCGCGGCCGTCGGCTGCTGGGCCAGGCCGACGTCGTGGTCGCAGACCGCCTGGGCCCTCGAGAACTGCTCAACGAACTGGCCCCGGATGTCCGCGTAATCGAGGTCGGCAAGACGCCGGGCCACCACCCCGTGCCGCAGGCCGGGATAAACCGCATCCTCGTGGAGGAAGCCCTCGCCGGCCACCGCGTGGTGCGCCTCAAGGGCGGGGATCCCTACGTCCTGGGCCGCGGCGGCGAGGAAGCAGAGTTCTGCCGCCACCACGGCGTCGAAGTTGAAGTGGTTTCCGGCGTGACGTCCGCCATTTCCGTGCCCGCCGCCGCCGGCATTCCCGTGACGCACCGCGGCCTGGCCAAGGGCTTCAGCGTGGTGACCGGCCACGAGGAACTGTCCGAGGTTCCGGCCCGCGCCGACCACACCGTGGTGCTCCTCATGGGAGTGGGCCAGTTGCGCGAATCCGCGGCCGCCCTGGTCCTCGCCGGTCTGCCCGGGGACACCCCGGTTGGTATTGTGGAGAACGGCTACCTGCCGAACCAGCGCGTGACGATCGGCACTGTCGCGACCATCGCCGACCAGGCCGAGGCCACCGGCGTCGCGAATCCTGCCGTGATCGTCATAGGTGACGTTGTCCGCGTGAGCCCCTTCGCGCCGTCGCACTTCAAGACCGCTGACTACAGCACCACCAGCCCCAACAAGCCCCGTACGAGCACCACCCGCGTTCTCACCCCCTAGCCCCCGTTCCCCAACTGGGTAGCAGTACACGCCGTTCTGAGCCGTCAAAACGACGTCTGCTGCTACCTAGTTGGGCGGGACCGAAGAAAAGGAACACAGCCGTGTCAACCAGCACCACCGTAGGAACCGCTGCCCGCCCGTTGCGTGTGGCCGTCGTCGGGTCCGGCCCGGCCGGCGTCTACGCAGCGGACATCCTCACCAAGAGCGAGGCCGTCAAGAGCGGCGAGCTGACCGTGAGCATCGACCTCTTTGACCGCTACCCGGCCCCCTACGGCCTGATCCGCTACGGCGTTGCGCCGGACCACCCGCGCATCAAGGGCATCGTCAACGCCCTGCACAAGGTCCTGGACCGCGGCGACATCCGTTTCTTCGGCAACGTGGACTACGGCACGGACCTCTCCATCGAGGACCTGCGCACCCACTACGACGCCCTCATCTTCGCCACCGGCGCCATCAAGGACGCGGACCTGAACATCCCGGGCATCGAGCTGGACGCCTCCTACGGCGGCGCGGACTTCGTTTCCTGGTACGACGGCCACCCGGACGTGTCCCGCGAATGGCCGCTGGATGCCAAGGAAATCGCCGTGATCGGCAACGGCAACGTGGCCCTGGACGTGGCCCGCGTCCTGTCCAAGCACGCCGACGACCTCCTGGTCTCCGAGATCCCGGACAACGTCTACGCCGGCCTGAAGTCATCTCCCGTCACGGACGTCCACGTGTTCGGCCGCCGCGGCCCCGCCCAGGTCAAGTTCACCCCGCTGGAACTGCGCGAGCTGTCCCATTCCAAGGACGTGGACATCATCCTGTACCCGGAGGACTTCGAGTTCGACGAGGAATCCGACCGCCAGATCCAGAGCAACAACCAGACCAAGACCATGGTGGGCACGCTCACCAACTGGATCGCCGAGCAGCCCGAGGACCTCTCCGAGCTCAAGGCCTCCCGCCGCCTGCACCTGCACTTCCTGCACAGCCCGGTGGAGGTTTACGACGACGCCGAGAACCCCGGGCGCGTCAGCGGCATCAAGTTTGAACGCACCGAGCTGGACGGCACGGGCAACGCCCGCGGCACCGGCGAATACATCGACTACCCGGTCCAGGCCGTCTACCGCGCGATCGGCTACTTCGGTTCCGCCCTGCCGGAGATCGAGTTCGACCACAAGAAGGGCGTGGTCCCGAACGCCGGCGGCCGCGTCCTGGACTCGTCCGGCGAGCACGTTCCGGGCATCTACGCCACGGGCTGGATCAAGCGTGGCCCCGTGGGCCTGATCGGGCACACCAAGGGCGACGCCCTCGAAACCGTGACGTACCTGCTCGAAGACCGCGAGAACCTGCCGGTTGCCGAGGCACCCGCCGCCAGCGCCGTCGTCGACCTTCTGGAAAGCCGCGGCGTGCAGTACACCAGCTGGGAAGGCTGGCTGGCCCTGGACGCGCACGAACTCGCCCTGGGCGCCGAGGCCACCGCGGCCGGCGGATCGCACGGTGTCGAGGTCAAGCGCGAGCGCATCAAGGTTGTGCCGCGCGAGGACATGGTTGCCATCTCCCGCGACGGGGTTGCCGCCAGCGTCTAGTTCATTGCAGTGCCGCGGGGTCCCTCCCCGCCCGTTAGCCGGGCGGGGAGGGACCCCGCGTCGCTTTAACGTCCGCCAGGTTCCGCCACCTGGGTAGCAGCTGACGTCGTTTTGACGGCTCAGAACGGCGTGAGCTGCTACCTAGTCGGGGATGGGGCCCCGACCTGCGGAGGCTGTCGCTTGCCTGCCGGGCGGGTTCACGGAACTCGCCTGTCATACTGCGCCGGCGCATGACTCACATCCTGCCGAACTTTGACCGAACCAGGGCAAAGATGCCGTAGCAAATGAAGCCGGCGCCGATGGCCAGATGGCGCCAACCACCATGTGGAGCAGGGCCATCACGGCAAAGCCTAAACGCGCGACGACGTCCAGCACCTTGGTGTTCGACGCCGCCTCTGCCGCGTCGGCCGCTTCGCCGATGGTGGACTCCTCGTCCGCCGGGGCCCGATTAGCCGTTCATGGGCCCTTCGGCGTGGATTTTGTCTGCTCCCTCACCCACGAGTTTCACCGTGCAGCGAACCACCAGGCTGTCCGGTGCCGTGTCCACATCCACCAGGGCATCGCCGGCGCTGAGGACGGTGAAGACCTCCGAACCGGGCTCAACGTCAAAGCCCTTGGACTTCGCAGCCTGGGTGGCGTTGTCCAGGGCCTCCCGCTTGAGCCCGCTGACGTACGCAGCGTCGTCCTCGCGCGCCGAGTCGCCGAATGCCCAGCCGAACAGTGTTCCAGTTGATCCCATGGCGTTGATTTTACGCACAGGAAGGCCGATATAACGGGCTATCGTAACGTTAGTAAGTGTGCTTACCATGCATGCACCGTGACTTTGGTGCGGCAGGCGGCCTCCGGTGAAGCCGGGGCTGCGGAAGCCAACTGTTCCTGACGGCCCAAGGTGCGGCCCGCCGTCGTGCGTTGCTACGTCGGCTGGCTGTTGGCAGGGGACAGGTCCGGGTGCATGGGTTCGAGGCCCGGATCTTCCGCCGTCCACACCTGGATGATCGCCCAGGTCACCGCTGCCAGCGGCACCGAAAGGACGGCGGTCTTTGACAAGGAGGGCTACAAGGGCCGGAACGTTGTAGAACGGAACTTCAATACCTTCAAGCAATGGCGTGGCCTGGCAGGCATCGTCGGCTAATTTCCAGAGGGTGCCGGGGCGCCGATTTGCAGGCGAGTAGTGATCCTGTGGGCCTCCTCGAGCAGCAGCCTACCGAGGAGCTCCTGCCGTTCCGGACGGAAGCGCGGTTCGATACCAGTGAGGGACAGGGCGCCCGTGGGCCGCGCCTGCTGGTCGAAAACAGCGGCCCCCATGCCCCAGCTTCCCTCGAGCACCAGCCCGGGGTTCACCGAGTATCCCTTGAGCCTGGTCTGTTGCAGGCTGCCGCGAACGACGGCGGCACTGTGGCCGGCGGCGAACCCGCCCGCGTGTTCCTCCCAGCGTGAGAGCAAGGTCTCTTGTTCGTCGTCGGGAAGGAACGCCATGATGGCGATCCCTGCCGACGCGACGCCGAGCGGGAAGCGGACTCCTTCATGCAGCACGAAGGAGCGGACGGGGAAGCTCCCTTCCTCCCGGAGCACGCACACAGTTTCCTGGCCGCGGCAAATCGAATAGAACGCACTCTCCCCCGTCTCTTCGGCGAGGCGCCGAAGGCTGGGACGGGCAATGTCCTCGAAAGGGAAGCGCGACGCAGCCACTGCACCCAGGAGGAAGACTTCAGGTCCCAGGATCCAGTTGCCGGTGTGCGCATCATGGTCCAGCAGCCCCTCGGCCGCGAGGGAAGCAAGGAGCCGGTGGACCGTGGGCCGGGTAAGCCCCGATTCACGGACCAGCCCCGCGATGGAGATTCCCTCCGGTTTCCTGCCCGCGATGCGCAACAGGGCCGCCACCCGGCGGACCACTTGGGTGCCTTGCACATTTTGACTTGGCGTGTTGGTCATCGGGCCTCCACTCTCAGAATTCCTCCACAATGTGGACCCCTCAAGGATACAGTCCACACTGTGCGGAATCCCGCGCACTCGCTGATTTTTTCCCTTGACCCTCATTCCTGTGCCACCGTAGGCTCCTGTGACAGACCCCAATGTCCACTTAGTGGATACGAAGACTCAATGAGGAGTTTCCATGGCCAAACTTCAAACTTCCGCAGCCGCCGCGCTGCAGGACTTGCTCCACGACGGCATGACGCTAGCGGTCGGCGGCTTCGGCCTCAGCGGCATCCCCGCCGACCTGATCGACTCCGTCCGCGATTCCGGTGTCAAGGATCTGACGGTTGTTTCCAACAACATGGGCGTGGACGGAAAGGGCTTGGGCGTCCTCATCGAAGCCGGCCAGGTCCGCAAGGTTATCGCCTCTTACGTGGGCGAGAACAAGCTCTTCGCCGAGCAGTACCTGTCCGGCCTCCTGGAGGTCGAGTTCACACCGCAGGGCACGCTCGCGGAGCGGCTCCGCGCCGGAGGTGCCGGCATCCCCGCGTTCTACACGCGGACCGGCGTCGGGACCCTCGTGGCGGAAGGCAAGCCGCTGGAAGTGTTCGACGGCGTGACGTACGTCCAGGAGCGCGGCATCGTGGCCGACGTTGCGCTTGTCCACGCCCACACGGCGGACACAGACGGAAACCTGATCTACCGCTACACAGCCCGGAACTTCAACCCTGTTGTGGCCACCGCCGGCGTCGTGACTATCGCGGAAGCCGAGTACATTACGGAACCCGGCACCCTTGACCCCAACCACATCGTCACGCCTGGCGTGTACGTCCAGCGGCTCGTCCAAGCGAACGCCCGCGTCAAGGACATCGAGCAGCGTACCGTCCGCACTCGAGCCGAAGCGATGCCTGTCCCCGCCTGAGCGACACCTCACCCTGCAACGGTCACACACTCAACGGAAAGAGAAACCTGATCATGAATACTATGCAACTCAAGCAGCAGGACGTCCCGCAGAAGGGTCTGGCCCGACTGGCGCAATGGCTCGCCGGGTGGACGCAGAAGTGGTTTCCGGACGCCTACATTTTTGCCCTGGCCGGCGTCGTGCTGGTCGCTGTGGCGGCACTGGCTATAGGGGCTTCCCCTAAAGCTATTGTCGATTCCTTCGGCAACGGCTTCTGGGACCTGACAGCCTTCACCTTGCAGATGGCCATGGTGGTGCTGACCGGCTATGTTGTAGCCACGTCGCCACCGGTTGCGCGGATGATTGATCGCTTGGCGCACATTCCGAGCAATGCCCGCACCGCCGTCAGCTTTGTCGCTGTGCTGGCCATGTCTGTATCCTTCCTTAACTGGGGGTTGAGCCTGATCTTCGGCGGCCTCCTGGCGCGAGCCATTGCCCGCCGCAAGGATCTCGTCGTCGATTACCGCGCCCTCGGCGCGGCCGCCTTCATGGGACTCGGCGCTGTCTGGGCTTTGGGACTGTCCTCCTCGGCGGCCCAGCTCCAGGCGACCAAGGCCTCCATTCCGCCGGCGTTGTTGAAAATTACGGGAGTCCTAGACTTCGGCACCACCATCTTTACCTGGCAGTCCCTGCTGACGCTGGCCGTCCTGATGCTGCTCACCACCGTCATCGCCCATTTCTCGGCTCCTCGGGGCAGCGCCATAAGGACGGCCGCCGATCTGGGTGTTGATCTGGACGACCGGCCCGAAGACTCCGAGCCACGGTCGCGGCCGGGCGAATGGCTGGAATACAGCCGAATCCTCCCCATCCTCGCGGGTGTTCTCACCTTGGGCTGGCTTATCTCGCAGGTTCTGACCCTGCCCGTTCTTAGCGTGGTCAGTTCGCTCAACGCCTACCTCCTGGTCTTTTTGGTGCTGGGGCTGGTGCTGCATGGCACTCCCCGCAAATTCCTCCAGGCCGTGACCAAAGCAGTGCCAGCCACGGCCGGAATTTTGGTGCAGTTCCCGCTGTACGCGGCGATGGCTGCCATTCTGACCAAAGCCACCGGGGTAGGGGGCCTCTCCGTCTCCGAGCATCTGGCGCACTTCTTCACCAGCATCGGCGGCAACGGGGGTTTCGCCGTCATCATCGCCATCTACACGGCCGTTCTCGGCATGTTTGTGCCATCCGGCGGAGGAAAGTGGCTGGTCGAGGCGCCCTACGTGATGCAGTCCGCGACGGATGTGAACATGAACCTTGGCTGGACAGTACAGATATACAACATCGCAGAAGCGCTGCCCAACCTGGTCAATCCATTTTTCATGCTGCCGCTGCTGGCGGTTCTGAAGTTGCGAGCCCGGGATCTGGTGGGCTTCACCTTCCTGCAGTTCCTGTTCCACCTGCCGGTTGTGTTGCTGCTGGTCTGGCTGCTGGGGATGACCTTCCAGTTCGTGCCGCCCGTAATACCGAACTAGCCGGGTGGTGGCCAAGGTGGAAGATTTCGCCATTGCCCACCGCCAAGAACCAAATCCGCAGCCCCGAAACCATCTGAGGAGAACCCCCGTGGCCTGGACCCGGAATGAAATGGCCGCCATCGCGGCCGAGGAACTCAACGACGGCGACTACGTCAACCTCGGCATCGGCATCCCCACGCTGGTGGCCAACAACCTGCCCGCGGGCGTGCGCGTGGTCCTGCAGAGCGAGAACGGCCTGCTCGGCATGGGCCCGTTCCCCTACGAGGGCGAGGAAGACGCCGACCTTATCAACGCCGGCAAGCAGACCGTCACCGTCCTTCCCGGCGGCAGCATCTTCGACTCCGCCACGTCCTTCGGCATGATCCGCGGTGGCCACGTCAAGGTGGCCATCCTGGGCGCCATGCAGGTCTCCGGCGCCGGCGACCTGGCCAACTGGACCATCCCCGGCAAGATGGTTAAGGGCATGGGCGGTGCCATGGACCTGGTGGCCGGGACACCGCGTGTGGTGGTCCTCACCGAACACAACGCCAAGGACGGCACCGCCAAGATCGTCAAGGAGTGCACGCTCCCGGTCACCGGGCTGAGCTGCGTGGACCGGATCATCAGCGACCTCGCCGTTTTTGATTTGGAAAAGTCCGACGGCGGCCGGCAGCTGACGCTGACCCGCCTCGCCCCGGGCGTCACCGTCGAGGAGATCCGCGAGAAGACAGGGGCGGCATTCAACGTCCAGTTCGAAAATGAAGGAGTGGCAGCATGAGCCTGAAAGAACAGTTTGGAAAAGATGTCCTGATCACCGGATGGGGTCACAGCCGCTTCGGCAAGCTCACCGACGAGACCCTCGAGTCCCTGATCGTCCAGGTGGCCACCGAGGCGATCGGCAACGCCGGGATCGAACCCGGCCAGATCGATGAAATCTACCTCGGCCAGTTCAACTCCGGCATGATGCCGCTGGCCTTCCCGTCCTCCCTCGCGCTGCAGGTGTCCGAGCAGCTGGCCAACGTGCCGTCCACCCGCGTGGAAAACGCCTGCGCCTCCGGCTCTGCGGCATTCCAGCAGGGTACCAAGTCCCTGCTGGCCGGCACCGCAAAGACAGTCCTGGTCATCGGCGCCGAGAAGATGACCCACGCCGGCGCCGACGTCGTAGGAGCCGCCCTGCTGGGCGCCGACTACGACATGGCCGGCAAGCCCTCAACGACGGGCTTCACGGGCCTCTTCGCCGAGGTGGCCAAGCACTACGAGAAGCGCTACGGACCGGTCTCCGATGTGCTGGGTTCCATCGCTGCGAAGAACCACCGCAACGGCGTCGACAACCCCTATGCCCAGCTGCGCAAGGACCTGGGCGAGGAGTTCTGCCGGACAGTCTCGGACAAGAACCCCGTGGTCGCCGACCCCCTGCGTCGTACCGACTGCTCCCCGGTGTCCGACGGCGCCGCCGCCGTCGTGCTTTCCGTTGGCCCGACGTCGGGCGCTGCCACTTCCGCGGCCACCGCCCCGGTGCGGCTCGCGGGATTCGGACACGCAAACGATTTCTTCCCTGCGGAGCGCCGCGACCCCACCGAGTTCGCCGCCACGCGGGCATCCTGGCAGCGGGCGTTCGGGATGGCCGGCGTCGGGCTTGAGGACCTGGACTTCGCCGAGGTGCACGACTGCTTCACCATCGCCGAACTGCTGATGTACGAGGCAATGGGCCTGACCCAGCGAGGGGAAGGCAAGCGCGCCATTGAGGAAGGCTGGGTCTTCAAGGAGGGCAAGCTGCCCATCAATGTCTCCGGAGGACTCAAGGCGAAGGGCCACCCCGTCGGTGCCACCGGGGTCTCGCAGCACGTCATCGCCGCCATGCAGCTCACGGGCACGGCCGGAGATATGCAGCTGGCCAACCCCCGCCGCGGTGCCGTGCAGAACATGGGCGGCGTGGGCATCGCCAACTATGTGAGCATTTTGGAGGTTGTTTAGCGGAGACCCGCTGGAACTCCCCAGATTTGATGCCCGATGTCGGGGGGGGGGGGGGGGGGGGGGGGGGGGGGGGGGGGGGTCGTGGAGGGCATCATTTATATGGCAACGCCGCCCGGCAGGCCCCGCCGCCGCAGCACGTTGACCGAACGGGCCGATGGCGGCAGCCAGAATCAGCGCGATCACGACCGGAATGGCCAGGAGCCTGACCTGCAGGAGGCCGTAAGTGGCCGCGGCGGACTGATGTGTCTGGGGATGGTGAAACCTGGCGAAACACCACGGACAGGCAGGACGCCGCCTGCCTCAAAACTCGGCGTTGACGAACCCGATGACTATCGCCGTCCACCAGCATGCCTGCGAAATGGTCAGGCAGGACAGCATGTGGAACCGCTGGCCCGGGGTCAGTGCACCGAACGTGGTGGTGGGCGGCATGACCAGCAGGCGGCGCATGAGGGGGATCAGCATGATGCCGTTGAGCATGAGGACGAGTACGGCAACGAGCTTAATCAGCGTCAGGGGATTGGCCAGGTTGGGGCTCAGGAACACCCCTGTGAACAGCAGGCCGACTATGCCCGTCCAGATCAGGGGACTCGCGGCATCGTCCAGCCGAATGGTTTCGAAGAGTTTTCGCCTGCCGATGAGCCACAGGAAACCGTGCCTGTCCACCAGCAGGATGGCGCCAAAGGCGACCACCATCGCGAGGATGTGCGAGGCAACGGAAAAGACCCGGAGGGGTCCCTCGGCGGTTATGTACATTCCCGTCACCAAGGCCAGCGTCCAGGCGGCAGTTGCGCCCACGCACAGGATGGCGACCAGGCGCCGGGACGACTTGTGGGCGAGGGGCGGCATTGCACGGCCGGCTGATGCGCTGTAGGTCATGGTGTACCTCCAAAGGCTTGAAGGACTATCTCCACGGCCCGCCCGGAGTTGCCATTGGGTAAACCGCTGGCTTGAGCATCAAACGCCGATACCGTGAAAACCTTGGGAAAACCCTAGGAAAACGGCCTCAAAGCCTTCGGGAAGCCCCCAATCTGCGGGGTTTCGGGCCCGGTTTAATCGGTTTCGGGCCCGGCTAACCGTTCGGCAGTGTAATCGCCTTCGGTAAGCAATCCGCCCGGCCGCCGGCGCCCGCCCGGGAACCGGCGCTACTCCCGGAGCCACTCCGCGCAGGAGTTGAGGTTCCGGTGCACGCTGGCCACGGCGGCGTCGCCGTCGTGAGCTTCGACGGCGTCCACCAGCTCGCCATGGCCCTCGTGCGGCAGCCCGTTGAAGCCGCTGCGCCGCTGCTGCTTCAGCAGGTCGTTGTGGAAGACGTCGCCGAAGCTGACGTAGAGCTCGTGCAGGAGCGGGTTGCCGGAGGCCTGTGCCACCCGTTCATGGAAGCCCCAGTCCGCGCGGGCCCAGCGCGCATAGTCGGCTGCGTGCCACGCGTCTTCGCGTTCGGCGAGCAGCGCGCGCATGGCGGCGACGTCGTCGGCGGTTGCGTGCCTGGCGGCGAGGCGTGCCGCCTGGGTGTCCAGCCCCACCCGCACTTCGAGGATGTGCTCATCAGTGTGGTCCTGGTACAGCCGCCGGGCCGCGCCCGAGATCTCGCTGGTGGCGCGGACGTAGGTGCCGTCCCCGCGGCGCACTTCGAGCATCCCGCTGTGGGCCAGGGCCTTGATGGCCTCCCGCAGCGTTCCGCGGGATACGCCCAGCCCGGCCATGAGCTCGGTTTCGGACGGGATGCGCTGTTGCAGCGGCCACTCGCCCGAGTGGATCATCTCCCGGAGTTTGGTGGTGATTTCGTCCGCCAGGGGCGGGCGGTGCGAGGTGCTCAGAGTCATGGCGTCCTATTCTTTCATTCCAGCAGTGGCCGGCGTCCTGGCCGTGCGGCCGCCGCTCAGGAGGTGGGCCACGACGATCTGGGCCAGGGCGATGGCCAGCAGCAGCGCCAGCGGCAGCGTCCAGCCGCCGGTAGCGCTGTGCAGCAGGCCCATGCCGAACGGGCCGACCGTAGCCAGGAGGTAGCCGGTGGACTGCGCCAGGGTGGAGAGCGCCGTGGTCTCGGCCGTGCTCTGTCCGCTGCGGCTGATTATCACCATGACCAGGGGGAAAATGCCCAGGCCGAAGCCCAGCAGGACAGCGGGGATGACCGCCAGCGCAACGGGCAGGAGAAGCAGGGCTGCTACCCCGACGGCCATGGCGAGGGTGGCCAGATAGAAGGCCGGGCGCAGCATGCCGGGGCGGGATCCGATGGCGATCAGGACCATGCCGGCCGGGACGGAGACGAGCTGCATGAGCCCGTACAGCAGGCCGCTCTCCGCCGCGCTCAGCCCCATCGTGGTCAGCATATAGGGGAACCAGCTCAGCAGCGCGTAGGCGAGCAGTGCCTGCAGCGTGAAGATCGCGGTGATCAGGAGCCCTTTCCTGGTGCGCAGCAGCGGCCACGGAGAGACATGGCCGGCAGTTTTCCGGACGCTGTTGCGGTGCGCGTGGAGGGCCACCGGCACGAAGCCGAGGAAGGCGGACACCGCAAGGATCCCGATCGCGCCCAGACCCGCCGACGGCGAGCCCAGCAGCTGGGCCAGCGGTACCACCACAATTGCGGTGACCGTGGCGCCGCTGGTCATGGTCACGGTGTACAGCCCGGTCATGAGGGACGTGCGCCGGGCAAAATGCTCACGGATGAAGGACGGCATGGCAACGTTGCAGACCGCGAGGCCGGACATCCCCAGCACCGTGCCGGCCACCAGCATGCCGGTCGACGGAATGCCGCGGACCAGCAGCCCGGCCGCCAGCATCGCGAGGGCCAGCAGGATGGACTTCTCGACGCCGAGCCTCCCCGTGAGCCACGAGGTGCCCGCCCCCGCCACCGCGAAACACAGCGTGGGAATGGACGGAATGATCGACGCGACCAGCGGTCCGTAGCCCAGGACGAGCTGAAGGTCGTGCAGCAGCGCCGACGCCCCGGTGATCCCGGCGCGGAGGTTGAGTCCGATCAGCACGAGTGCAATGACGCCGGTGACGACGGCGGCACGCGGCCTAGGCAGGCCGGTTGCCGCGGGGGAAGCTGTAGAAGTGATGGCCATTCCTTAAGGTTAGACGTTTGACGTTTGATGTCTAGGGTTTTGTGGCGAAACTCTCGCCGCGCTGCGGTCCTGGGAATAGACTCAGGCCACCGAGACATCCGGGCCGCAGCGGCCCGCCGCTGGGAAAGGACGCCGTACGGCCATGACTGCCGAGGGCACTGAAACCGAGAAGAAGTACGACGTCGACGCCGCGGCTCCGCTGCCGGCCCTCCAGGACATCCCGGGGGTCGGGCGCGTGGCGGAACCCCACAAGGCACACCTGGAAGCGGTCTATTTCGACACAGAGGACCTGGCGTTGGCCGCCCGCCGCATCACGCTGCGGCGCCGGACCGGCGGGTCCGACGCCGGCTGGCACCTCAAGCTGCCGTCGGCGCCGGCGCCTCCGTCAGCTTCGGAAGCCGGGCAGCGACGGGAGATCCACGCGCCGCTGGGCCAGCCCGACGTCGTGCCTGACAAACTGCTGGCGCACCTCCACGTCTACCTCCGGGGCTCCGGTTTGGAGCCGGTGGCGCGGCTGGACACCCGGCGCACCACCGTCGCCCTCTACGGGCACGACGGCGTGCACCTCGCCGACTTTGCCGACGATCACGTCGACGCCGAAGTGATGGCAGGGGCGGGGCTGGCCGAAGGGGGTCAGGAAGCGGCAGATCAGGCCGGGGCGGATCAGGCCGCAGCTGCGCGGAAGCGGCAGTGGCGCGAATGGGAACTTGAACTCGTCCACGGGCGGCCGGATCTTTTTCCCGCCGCCGCGGCTTGCCTGGCCGCGGCAGGCGCGCGGCCCGCGCCGCATGAGTCCAAAGTGGGCCGGGCGCTGGGGGAGGCATGGCCGCAGCGCCTGGAAGCGGCGCACGACGACGGCGCCGCCAGAGCGGGAACGGCGCAAGCCGCAAAGAAGCCCGGCAAAAACAAACCCGGCAAGAAGTGGCCGGCGTCCGCCGTCGTTACCGCGTACCTCGGCGGGCAGATCGAGGAACTCCTGGCGCAGGATCCCCGCGTCCGGTTGGAGGAACCGGACGCGGTGCATGCCATGCGGTCAGCCACCCGCCGGGTGCGGTCGGCCCTGGCGGTCTACCGCAAACTCTTCGGCGGCGCCGCGGTCCGCAGGCTCAGGGACGAACTGCAGTGGATCGGCGGCATCCTCGGTGCTCCCCGCGATGCGGAAGTCATGCTTGAACGGCTGCGGCAGCACGCCGCCGAGCTCCCGCCGGAGCAGGCCGGGGACCTGGTGAAGGCGCGCGTGGAACGGGAACTGGGCACCAGGTTCAACGCCGGCTACCGGAAGGCACAGGACGTCCTGCTGACCGATCGCTACTTCCGCCTCCTGGACGACCTCGAAGGCTTCCGCGACTACCCGCCGGTCCGGCCCCTCGCGTCGTCGCCGGCGCGAAAGGTGGCAGGCAAGCTGGTGAACAGGACGGTAAGGCGACTGCGCCGCGCCCACAAGGCAGCAGCCCGCTCCGCGGAGGGCCCGGCCCGCGATGCCGCGCTGCACCAGGTGCGCAAGGACGCCAAGCGTGTCCGGCATGCCGCGGAATCGGTTGACCCGGTCTACGGCAAGCGTGCCGCGAAACTCGCTAAGGCCGCGCACAAGCAGCAGACGATCCTCGGCGATCACCACGACAGCGTCATCGCCCGGGACCTGCTGGGAAAGCTCGGATCGCCCACAGATCTGCCGGAACCCGTGGCCTTGGCCTACGGGTCCCTGCTGGAGCTGGAGGAACGCATCGCCGCCGACGACGAGTCCAAATACCGCAAGGCCCGCAGGAAGGCCGGCAAGCTCCTGAAGCGCGGCGTCAAATAGCGCGTCTGTTGGTTCGGCCCGGACGTCAGGAGTGCCGTGCCCCGAGCCGCGAGACGGCCAGCGCCAGCCACAGCTGGACACGGTCGGCGGTGACGGAGGGGTCGTAGCCGGTGAGCTCGGTGATCTGCGCGAGCCGGTACCGGACCGTGTTCCGGTGCAGCGTCAGGGCCTCCGCCACGGCTGCCACCGAGCCGTTGTTGTTCAGGTAGCTCTCCAGCGTGGCCATCAGCTCGGCACCGTGCGCGGCGTCGAAGGTCCGCAGCGGCGTCAGCGATTCGTTGGCCATGTCCGCGAGCGGCACGTCCTCGCTCGCGAGCAGCAGCGATGTCAGGCTGAGCCGTTCGGGCTCGTTGACCGGCAGTCCGTGGCTCGCGGCGTCGCGCGCCTCGAAGTAGCTCCAGCGCAGGCCGTTGGGCTTCGTGTAGGCGCCGCCGATGCCGATCGTGGCGTGGATGGCGGCCTCGGCCAGGTGATCGCTGAGGCTCTTGGCCAGCGCCGTGGCGCCGCGGCCGTCGTCGGGAATCACCGTGATCAGGTCCTTCCCGACGACGGCGGTCACCGCCTTCTCGAGGGCCCGCGGCAGCGATGAGGTAACGAGCTGCTTGTGGTGCGCCTCGGAGCCGGCCAGGATCACCACGTTCTTGCGGGTGCTGTTGATGCCCGTTCCCGCGAGCCGCCGGGTGGCCTCGCTCGGGTCCAGGGTTCCGTGAATCACGTCCTCCAGTACCTGACCGCAGAGCGCGCGCTCGGCCTGGCGCTGCTTCACCATGTTGTTGAGTTCCACGCTGATGAGGTTCTGCGCGTATCCCACGATGCCCGAATCCTCGAACGGCTGCTTCACCCAAAGCGTGCACGCGTCCCGGCGTCCGGTGGGAATCGGATAGGACGCCCAGGAACCTGCCGACGGCGACTCGGTGCTGCTGTTGTAGAGCTGTGCCGTGAACTGGGTCAGGACAATATCCGTGCGCAGCATTCCGCCCAGGTGCCTGAGGAGCTCGGCCAGGCCGCCGCCGGTGAGCAGGGCACGGGCCAGGATCTGGTGACCGGCGATGAGCCGCTCCAGCTTCGAGTAATGGTCGGCCGACTGCGCGTCGGCCACCAGCTTGCCGATCGCGATGAACGGCGTCTCATACGGGACTTCCACCACGGGCAGCCCCCACCGGTTGGCTTCCGCGATCAGGGCCGGCGGAACGGCGTCGTGCGTCAGTCCCACGCCGAACCCGATCCCCACCGCGCCGGCGCGCTGGACCTGGCGGACGAAGCGCCGCTGTTCCGGCGCGCTGCGCAGCCGCATGCCGGTGGTGAGCACCAGTTCGCCGCCGTTGAGGAAACGCTGCGGATCCTCCTGCTCGGTGACCGCCACCCAGTGGATGTCCTGGTGGGACGTGGTCTCGGCCAGTCCGGCTTTCTTGAGCCCCAGGGAGTGCACGGCGAGCAGCGCCGCCAGGGAAATTGCCATGCCATCAAGCGTAGCCGGATGCTGGCCGATCGCACTAAAGCTTCCGGCCAAGGGTGTGCAGGTGGCTATTCCCCGGCTTGCCGGGCTGGCATAGGCTCGAAGCAGCCGCATCACATCATTCAGTACGAAAAGAGGTTGTACACCGTGGTTCAAACCTTGCAGAACTTCATCAACGGCGAATTCGTCACGCCCGCCGGCACCGGACTGCTTGACATCGTGAATCCCACCAACGGTGAAGTGGTGGCCAAGTCGCCCGTCTCCGTCGCGGAGGACGTCGACGCCGCCATGACGGCCGCCAAGGATGCCTTCAAGTCCTGGAAGCACACCACGCCCGGCCAGCGGCAGCTCATGCTCCTCAAGCTCGCGGACGCCATCGAGGCCAACAGCGACGAACTCGTCGAGGCGCAGCACCGCAACACCGGGCAGGTCCGTTCCCTGATCGCGTCCGAGGAAGTTGCCGCCGGCGCCGACCAGCTCCGCTTCTTCGCCGGCGCGGCCCGCATCCTTGAAGGAAAGTCGGCCGGAGAGTATTTCGAGGGGCACACCTCCTTCGTCCGCCGCGAACCGATCGGCGTTGTGGCCCAGGTTGCGCCGTGGAACTACCCGTTCCTCATGGCCATCTGGAAGATCGGCCCCGCGCTCGCCGCCGGCAACACGGTTGTGCTGAAGCCCTCTGACACCACGCCGGAATCCACCCTGGTGCTGGCAAAGCTGGCCAAGGACATCTTCCCGGCAGGCGTCCTGAACGTCATCCTCGGCACCGGCGAAACCGGCGCCATGATGGTGGAGCACAAGGTCCCCGGCCTCGTCTCCATCACCGGCTCCGTCCGCGCCGGCATCGCCGTGGCGTCCGGCGCCGCGAAGGGCCTCAAGCGCGCCCACCTGGAGCTTGGCGGCAAGGCCCCGGCCATCGTCTTCAAGGACGCCGACATCAAGAAGAGCGCCGCGGCCATCGCCGAGTTTGCCTTCTTCAACGCCGGCCAGGACTGCACCGCCATCACGCGCGTGCTGGTCGAGGACTCGGTGCACGACGACGTCGTGGCAGCCATGGTGGAGCACACCAAGACGCTGCACACCGGTTCGCAGAACGACGAAGACAACTACTTCGGCCCGCTGAACAACGTCAACCACTTCAAGGCGGTCAGCGCCGTCGTGGAGTCGCTGCCGGAAAACTGCCGGATCGAGACCGGCGGCCACCGCGCCGGCGACAAGGGCTTCTTCTTCGAGCCCACCATCATCACCGGCGCCAGGCAGACCGATGACATCGTGCAGAAGGAAACCTTCGGCCCCGTCATCACCGTGCAGAAGTTCAGCACGGAACAGGAAGCCGTGGACATGGCCAACGACGTCGAGTACGCCCTGGCGTCCAGCGTCTGGACCAGCGACCACGGCACCGCCATGCGGCTCAGCCGGGATCTCGACTTCGGCGCTGTCTGGATCAACACCCACATCCTGCTCACCGCCGAAATGCCCCACGGCGGGTTCAAACAGTCCGGCTACGGCAAGGACCTGTCCATGTACGGCGTCGAGGACTACACGCGCATCAAGCACGTCATGAGTGCACTTGATGCATAACTCAGACGCATAACTCAGGCGCATAACAACTCCGGCGGTCGAGCCTGTCGAGACCCCCGTCACGAAACAAGAGCACCCGGTGGTCGAGCTAGTCGAGACCCGGACCGGCACCCACCAGAAAGGCATTCCCATGACCACCACCGCAAGCGAAATCACCTACCGTCTCGAGCAGAAGCGGCGCGTCCAGGCCGACTTCCCGGGCCCCAAGTCCGTGGCACTGTCCGAACGCCGCAAGGCAGTGGTTGCCGCCGGCGTCGCCTCCAGCGTTCCGGTTTACGTCGCGGACGCCGACGGCGGCATCATCCACGACGTCGACGGCAACTCCTTCATCGACCTCGGCTCGGGCATCGCCGTGACGAGCGTCGGCGCGTCCGATCCCGCCGTCGTCGGCGCCGTGAAGGAAGCCGTGGAGCACTTCACCCACACCTGCTTCATGGTCACCCCGTACGAAGGGTACGTCGCGGTCGCCGAGCAGCTGAACCGCCTCACCCCGGGCGACCACGAGAAGCGCACTGTCCTCTTCAACTCCGGTGCGGAGGCCGTGGAAAACGCCGTCAAGGTGGCGCGGCTCGCTACCGGGCGGGACGCCGTCGTCGCTTTTGACCACGCCTACCACGGCCGCACCAACCTGACCATGGCGCTGACCGCCAAGGCCATGCCGTACAAGACCAACTTCGGCCCGTTTGCGCCCGAGGTCTACCGCATGCCCATGAGCTACCCGTACCGCGAGGAAAACCCGGAGATCACCGGTGCCGAGGCGGCCAAGCGCGCCATCACCATGATCGAAAAGCAGATCGGCGGCGAATCGGTTGCCGCGATCATCATCGAACCGATCCAGGGCGAGGGCGGCTTCATCGTACCGGCCGACGGCTTCCTGCCGGCGCTGGCAGCATGGGCCAAGGAGAAGGGCATCGTCTTCATCGCGGACGAGGTCCAGTCCGGCTTCTGCCGCACGGGCGAATGGTTCGCCGTGAACCACGAGGGCGTCGTCCCGGACATCATCACCATGGCCAAGGGGATCGCCGGCGGCATGCCGTTGTCCGCGATCACCGGCCGGGCCGACCTGCTCGACGCCGTCCACCCGGGCGGCCTGGGCGGAACCTACGGCGGCAACCCGGTGGCGTGCGCCGCTGCGCTGGCCTCCATCGGATCCATGAAGGAATACAACCTCAACGGCCGGGCGAAGCACATCGAGGAACTGGCGGTGGGCCGCCTCCGCGAGCTCGCAGCTGAGCTTTCTGAGCGTTCCGTGATCGGCGACATCCGCGGGCGCGGCGCAATGCTGGCCATCGAGCTGGTCCAGGCCGGGTCCAAGGAGCCGAACCCGGAGCTCACCAAGGCTGTGGCGGCCGCCTGCCTCAAGGAAGGCGTCATCATCCTGACCTGCGGCACGTATGGCAACGTCATCCGCCTGCTGCCCCCGCTGGTCATCAGCGACGAACTCCTGACGGACGGCCTCGACGTGCTGGCCGCGGCCATCAAGGCCAACGCGTAGTCACTGCGTAGTCACCGCGTAGAAGCGCGAACGGGCAGATAACGCCCCCAGCAGGCGCTGAACAGGGCATTATCTGCCCGTTCGCGGGCACTTTTCCAGGTGCCCGGCCCGCCGTCGTTTCCGCGGGTAGAGTCAGTCTCACCACTGCACCAGATAACGCAGGCCGGGCAGCGACGCCGGGATTCCGGGCGGCACTGCCCTGCCCTGACCCGAAGAGGGGTTTCCCATGCGATACGTAGTCGGCTACACACCCACCGAGCGCGGCGCGGACGCCGTCGCCCTGGCCTCATCCATGGCGATGGCCCAGGGAGCCTACCTGGACCTTGTCTATGCAGTGAAGAAGGGCGCCCCGAGCGCCGCCGAGCAGGAGGTGCTGACGGCCGAACGGCAGGGGCTAGGCCAGGTCCCCGAGGGCCTCGAGGTCAAGTTCCATGTCCGGGAAGGGGACTCCTTTGCCGGCGGGCTCATAGACGCCGCGGTGGAGTTCAAAGCGGGCCTGATCGTGGTGGGCGCGGCGAGCAACGGCTTGTTCAAACGCTATTCGGTGGGCAGCGTCGCCAACGCCCTGCTGCACGCCTCGCCCGTTCCCGTGGCTCTGGCGCCACGGGGGTACCAGCGGAAAGCGCCGATGACACGGCTGACGCTGGCCGTGGGCCAGCGCGCCGGGGCCGACGCCGCGATCGACGTCGCCATCGATGCGGCCAAGAGGCGCGGCGTTCCCCTGCGCCTGGTGTCGCTCGTCGAGCTGGACGCCGCGGGTGATGCCGGCGAGGCGATCAACGCCGCACACATCCATGCCAACACCGTGCTGGCCGACGCCGCCGGAAGACTGCCTGGCGGACACGGCGTCAGTGTGATCGTGGCCCACGGCCGCACCATCGAGGAAGCCATTGACGGTCTCGAATGGGACGAGGGGGAGGTCCTGATAGTGGGCTCCTCGCGCCTGGCGCAGAAGAACCGCATGTTCCTCGGCAGCACGGCCAACAAGGTGCTGCGGGCCCTGCCGGTGCCCATGGTGGTTGTTCCGCGGGATTACGAACGGGTCGGCCCGGCCCACGAACTCTGAGCCCTCCCCTGAGCGCGAACGAACACTTAAGGCCCTCCCCTGAGCGCGAACGGACAGATAATGCCCCCAAACCGCGGGAAAATCGGGCATTAAGTGCTCGTTCGCGCTTCGGCGGGTGAGGGCAGGCGAGGAAGCGGCGGGGGCTTAAGTGTTCGTTCGCGCTTCCCGCAGGGACTGCCTCTTGGCGACGGAGTTCTTTCGGGCGACGGCCAGCATGTCCACCGTGAGCACCAGCAGGGCCAGCCACACGACGCCGAACCCGATCCACCGGTCCAGGGTCATGGCCTCCTGGAACACCGCCAGGGCAACGACGAACTGCAGCACCGGCGCGAAGTACTGCAACAGCCCGATGGTGGTCATGGGCAGCCGGCGGGCGGATGCGCCGAAAAACAGCAGCGGCACCGCGGTAATGACGCCGGATGACACGAACAGCCAGAAGTGCCCGGCGCCGTGGCTCGCCAGCGACGCGCTCCCGCTGACCGCCAGGAAAATCATGGTGGCGGCGGCCAGGGGAGCGAGGACGATGGTCTCCACCGTGAGGCTGGTGATCGCGTCGACGCGCGGCCCCACCCGCTTCTTGACGAACCCGTACAGCCCGAAGCTGACGGCCAGCGTGAGTGCAATCCACGGCAGCTTGCCGTAGGAGAACGTCAGCACGATCACGGCAATGAAACCGATTCCGACGGCGGCCCACTGCAGGGGCCGGAGCGTCTCCTTGAGCACGAACACGCCGAGCAGGACGGACACGAGGGGGTTGATGAAGTAGCCGAGTGAGGCTTCGACGGCCTGCCCGGTGGTCACGCCGTAGGTGTACGTCAGCCAGTTGACCGCAATCAGCCCGGCCGCGATCGCCAGGGTGAGAAGCACGGAACGGTTCCGGAACGCCGCACCCAAGACCCGCCAGGTCCGCGTGACGGTGATCAGCAGCGTGCAGAAGAGCAGGGACCAGACAACCCGGTTTGCCACGATTTCGACGGCGCTTGCCGGCTGGAGCACGAAGAAGTACAGGGGAAGCAGGCCCCACAGCCCGTAGGCGCCGATGCCGAACAGAACACCCGCCGTCGTCTCCTTGTCCACGGCCTTCAGGCCGCCCGGACCGCCGGAAGGGCCAGCGCCGGGCCGGACCACGTCGGAAGGCGCTGCGCCGGGACGGGCGGCAGCGGGGACAGCGGAGGATACGGATCCGTTGGGCGTAGGCACAAGAGCAATAACACCACCCGGACGGCAGGTATTCCGTCTGCGCGGAAGCGTGTTGGCCTACCGCGCCGGATTAGTCAGTAGGCTTGCCACTATGAGCATGACGCACCGGCAGGAATCGGCCCGATGAGGCTCCGCCACAGCAACGCTTCCGGGCGCGGCTACCGCAGGGTGGCGGCCGGAACCGGCTTCAGCTACCGGGACCTCGACGGGAACACGCTGCCGCCCGGGCCCGTGCGGGACCGCCTCGAAAGCATCGGCATTCCGCCGGCCTAGACGGACGTGTGGATTGCACCGTTTGAGAACGGCCACATCCAGGCCACGGGGTTGGACGCCGTGGGGCGCCGCGAGTACATCTACCATCCCGAGTGGCGGGAGCGGAAAGACCGGGTGAAATTCGACCGTGCGCTCCAGCTCGCGGAGTCGCTGCCGGCGGCGCGCCGGCTCGTCACCATGGATCTCCGGAGCGACGGCGTCACCCGGCAACGCGTCCTGGCCGCCGCCTTCCGGATGCTGGACAGCGGATCGCTGCGTGTCGGCTCCGAGCGCTACACCAACGAAAACCGCAGCCACGGCCTGGCCACCCTCCTCTGCGCCAATGTCCGTGTGCGCAAGGACAGCCTGCAGCTCAGCTTTCCGGCCAAGAGCGGCAAGACCTGGGAGTCCGAAATCGCGGACCAGGACCTCGCCGCCCTGGTCCGGGTGCTCAAACGGCGCGGCGGCAACGCGCGGCTGCTGGCGTACAAGGAGGGGCGGAAGTGGCATCCGCTGACCAGCGCCGACATCAACGGCTACGTGAAGAAACGCACGGGCTCCGACTTCACGGCGAAGGTCTTCAGGACACTGCGGGGCACGGCCGCCGCGGCCGCCGGCCTGGCTCAGGGCGGACCGCAGAAAACGGTGGCTGGGCGGAAGAGCGTCATCAGCACCGCCATGCAGGACGCGGCCGCAGTACTGGGGAACACGCCTCGATCGCCCGGAAAAGCTACGTTGACCCCCGCCTGCTGGACCACTTCTCGTCCGGCGAAACCATCGACCCCAAGAGGCTGGACTCGGTGGAATCGGAGCTGCGCGCCCTGCTCTACCGCGAGGGCGAGGTGGTGGCACTGCGCAGCGGCGGCTGACGCCCCGCGTCACGCGTTCACCGCGGAATGGCGCGGACAATTAGAATTGACCATTGTGCGCCCTGTTGATCGGGCGCAGTCTCCCGTTCCAGAAGGGCTCCCGGTGTCCAACTCAGCTGAATCCGCCGCCAAACGGCCGCTCCGCGTCGCGATCGTCGGCGCCGGACCCGCCGGTGTCTATGCTGCGGACATCCTGACCAAGTCCAACGAGGTCAAGGGCGGGGACTTCGAGGTCAGCATCGACCTTTTCGAGGCCTACCCTGCGCCGTACGGCCTGATCCGCTACGGCGTTGCCCCGGACCACCCGCGCATCAAGGGCATCGTCAATGCCCTGCACAAGGTCCTGGACCGCGGCGACATCCGCTTTCTGGGCAACGTGACCTACGGCCGTGACCTGAAGCTGCACGATTTCCGGGCCTTCTACGACGCCGTGATCTTCTCCACGGGGGCCATCAAGGATGCCGATCTGGACATCCCGGGCGTCGAACTTGAAGGCTCTTTCGGCGGCGCCGACTTCGTGTCCTGGTACGACGGCCACCCGGACGTGCCCCGCGAATGGCCGCTGGACGCCAAGGAAATCGCCGTGATCGGCAACGGCAACGTGGCCCTGGACGTGGCCCGCATGCTGGTGAAGCACGCGGACGAGCTGCTCGCCACGGAAATTCCGGACAACGTCTACCAGGGCCTGAAGAACTCGCCCGTGACGGACGTCCACGTCTTCGGACGCCGCGGCCCGGCCCAGGTGAAATTCACGCCGCTGGAGCTGCGTGAACTCAGCCATGCCGAGGACGTGGACATCGTTCTCTACCCCGAGGACTTCGAGTTCGACGAGGCCTCCGACGACGCGATCCGCAGCAACAACCAGACCAAGACCATGGTGAACACCATGACCAACTGGCTCGTGGAGGAGCACGCCGAGGCTGAGGAGCCGTCCTCCCGCCGCCTGCACCTGCACTTCCTGCACAGCCCGGTAGAGATTTACGACGACGCCGGGTCCGGCAAGGTGGCGGGCATCAAGTTCGAGCGCATGCAGCTGGACGGCACCGGAAACGTCAAGGGCACGGGGGAGTTCATCGACTACCCGGTGCAGGCCGTGTACCGCGCCATCGGCTACCACGGCTCCGCGCTGGACGAGCTGGAGTACGACGCCAGGCGCGGCGTCATCCCCAACGAGGGCGGCCGCGTCCTGGATGCCGACGGCAACCCCGTTCCCGGCATCTACGCGACCGGCTGGATCAAGCGCGGACCTGTGGGCCTGATCGGGCACACCAAGGGCGATGCCCTGGAAACCATCGGCTTCCTCCTTGAGGACCGGCTGACGCTGCCCCCCGCCAAGAACCCCGACCCGGAGGCTATCATCGATCTCCTGGAAGAACGGGGCATCGAGTACACCACGTGGGAAGGCTGGAACAGGCTGAACGCGCACGAAGCAGCCCTCGGCGCGGCGTGGTCGGAGTCCGGGGCGTCCGACGGCGTCGTCCGTGAACGCATCAAGGTGGTCCCGCGCGAGGAAATGATCGAGATCTCCCGCGGCTAGCACCCACCAACAACAGCGCGAACGAACAGTTGAGGCCCGCAGCGGCGGGCCTCAACTGTTCGATCGCGCTTCTTACCTGTCCACAAACGCCAGCTCCAGCCCGCTGAGCACGGCGGGATCCGCCAGGATATCGATCCGCGCGATCCTGCCGCCCTCCAGGGTGAAGCCGAACACGACGCGCGGCTGGCCGCCCGGGGCCCACACGGCGCCGGCGGCGCCGTCGATGAGCGCCAGTTCGGCGGCCTGCGCGCGGCCGGAGAACGTGACCGCCACCGCCTGCGCCCCGTCCGCGCCCTCGGCGCCGAAACCGGCGGCCGCGGCGTCCACCCGGACCACGGCGTCGGGGTCCAGCAGCGCGAGGAGGGCGTCAAAGTTTCCGTTCCGTGAGGCGTCCAGGAACGCCTCGACGACGGCCCGCTGACGCGCCCGGCCGGCGTCGGGCTCTGCAGATTCGTGGACCGCCGCTGAGCCCTGGACCTCTGCGCCCTGGACCCGGCGGCGCGCGCGGCTCGCGAGCTGCCGCACCGCTGCGGGGGAGTGGCCGGCAATGACGGCGATCTCATCGAACGGCACGGCGAACAAATCGTGCAGGACAAACGCCAGCCGTTCGGCGGGGCTCAGCGTTTCCAGCACCACGAGCAGGGCCAGGCCCACCGAGTCGGCGAGCTCGGCCTGGTGCTCGGGATCGCCCGAACCGCCCCGGTCCCCGGCCAGTTCCGCGGCACCCCGGGCCAGGCCTGCGGAACTTCCGGGCAGGAGCGGCGCGTCGTCGGGGAGCGGGTCCTCGCGGCGCGACGTCCGCGACCGCAGCATGTCCAGGCACACCCGGCCCACCACGGTGGTCAGCCAGCCGCGCAGGTTCTCGACGCCCGACGTGTCCGCACGGCTAAGCCGGAGCCAGGACTCCTGGACGGCGTCGTCCGCTTCGCTGAGCGAGCCCAGCATCCGGTAGGCCACCGACCGCAGATGTCCCCGGTGCGCCTCGAACCCCCGGGCGAGCAGCTCGTTCTGGTCCATGTCACATTCCTCCGCCTTGTTCCGTCATTGTATTGACGGAACCCAACCGGCAACTGTGACAGCGCCCATCAGGCAAGGAGACCTCCCATGGAATTCGCAAAAACCATCATCTACGTATCCGACGTCGCGGAATCGCTGGCGTTCTTCGACAAGGCATTCGGGCTGGCAACCAAGGTCAGCTACGGCACGAACTACGGGGAATTGGAGACCGGCGGGGCCACGCTCGCCTTCGCGTCGTACGACGCCGGCCAGTCCCACCTCCCGCAGGGCCACCGCGCGGGCCGCTCCACGGACATGGGCTTCGAGGTCGCGCTGCTCACCGAAACGGTGGAAGAGGACTTCCGCCGGGCGGTCGACGCCGGAGCGGAACCCTTGCTCGAACCCTCCGCCAGGCCGTGGGGCCAGACCGTGTCCTACCTCCGCTGCCCCGACGGAACCTTCGTCGACCTGAGCTCTCCGGTAGCGTCCCAGTAGCGCCACTTTCTCCGCCCCGGTGTTCCGCCCGGTTCCCGCCCGGAGCGACCGGGCGGCCTCCGCCGGGGAGTGACGGGGAGTGACGGGGGAGTCCGCGCGAGGTTAGACTGGGCCGACATAGCGCGCGCACCTTGATGGGCCGCGCCCGGCGGCAGCCCCGCCAGAAGGCGGCGGCAGGCGCGAGCAAGTGTGTCACACAGGAGTTCGATGAAGAACCTGATCCAGCCGGCAACACCCGGAGGCGAGTCCGCGGAGCTGACCCAGCGGCGCGCCCTGGCAGGCCACGAATATCTGGACGGGCAACTGGACGCCCGCGGCACCATGCCCGAGGTCCACGCCTTTCCGCAGGCGCAGGAGATTCCCGGCCTCCGCCGCCTGATCCGGGAATCCTGGCAGCGCTCGGCGAAGCTGAAGGCCAACCCGGACGTCCCCGAGGCGCCGCTGGCCATGGACCGGGAAGAGCTGGAGGAATACCGCCGCCAGCACCCCCTCGCCACCATCATGCCCGTGATCCAAAAGCTCCTCATCCAGCCCAGCCACGACAGCGGCCTGCTGGTTGCCGTCGGCGATGAAATGGGCCGGCTGCTGTGGGTGGAAGGCGACCCCGTGATGCGGCGCCGCGCAGAGGGCATGATGTTCGTTCCGGGCGCGGACTGGTCCGAGGCCAAGGTGGGAACCAGTGCTCCGGGAACGGCGCTCGCCCTGGGCCGCGGCATCCAGATCTCCGGCGCCGAGCACTACAAACGTTCCGTCCACCCGTGGAGCTGCACGGCCGTTCCGTTCCAGGACCCGGATTCGGGTGCACTGCTGGGCGTCGTGGACATTACCGGCACGGAGTCGGCCGTGGCACCCCACACGCTGTCCCTCGTGGAGGCCACCGTGGCCGCGGCGCAGGCGCAGCTGCGCGTCGAACGGCTCCAGCTGGCGGCCGCCCAGGCGCGGACGCCGGCACGACGGCGGAGCCCCGGTTCCCTTGCCAAGTCCGGCTCTGCGCCGGAAGGCAGCCTGTACCGCAACAGCCTGCAATTGCTGGGCCGGGACCAGGCCCTGCTCAGCTTTGAGGGCCGGACCGTCGCGCTGTCGGCACGGCACAGCGAAATCCTGGCCCTGCTGAGCACCCACCCGGACGGCCTCAGCGCCGAGGAACTCAGCACGCTGCTCTATCCCGGCGACGGCTCCAGCATTACCCTGCGCGCCGAGATGGTGCGCCTCCGCAGGGTCCTCCAGCAGCTCAGCCCTTCGGCGGTGCCGGAGTCCCGCCCGTACAAGCTGACCATGAACCTCGTGCCGGACAGCGGCCAGGTGCTGAACTGCCTCCAGCGCGGCGCCCACAGGATCGCCCTCGAGATCTACCGCGGCGCCGTGCTCCCTCGGTCCGAGGCGCCGGGCGTGGCGGAGCTGCGCGACCGCGTGTCCGCGCTGCTGCGCGAGGCCGTCCTGACGGACGGCAGCGCCGAGGCGCTGCTGAAGTATGCGGAACTGCCGGAGGCGAGGGACGACGTCGGCGTCCGGCTGGCCGCCCTGAAGCTCCTGCCGCCGCGCTCGCCCAAGCGCGCCGCCGTCGTCGCCGATCTTGAACGGCTGGAAACGGAACTGAGCGCCTGACCGGCACATCGGGAGCGCAACTTTCCACGTGAGCTGACTCCTCCCCACCTGCCCCCTGGCCTCGCAAGCTCGGCCAGGGAACCCTGCAGGCGTGGCCCCAGGTTGCAACCTGCCTGCAACCTTCCCCCTCCTACGCTGGGTGCAACGGCGATCACCATGCGGATCGCCACGAGGTTGCAGAGCAAAGGAGCCAGCAATGACCGTTTACGCACAGCCCGGTACCGAGGGTTCGAAGGTCACGTTCAAGGACCGCTACGAGAACTGGATCGGCGGCGAGTGGGTTGCCCCCGTCAAGGGCCAGTACTTCGAAAACATCACGCCCGTCACCGGGAAGGTCTTTTGCGAGGTGGCCCGCGGCACGGCCGAGGACATCGAGCTGGCCCTGGACGCGGCGCACAAGATTGCGCCGTCCTGGGGCAAGACGTCCGTCGCCGAACGTGCGGCGATCCTGAACAAGATTGCCGACCGGATCGACGAGAACCTCGAAATGCTGGCCGTCGCCGAATCGTGGGACAACGGCAAGCCCATCCGCGAGACGCTGAATGCCGACATCCCGCTCGCGGCTGACCACTTCCGCTACTTCGCATCCGCGGTCCGTGCCCAGGAGGGACGCCTTTCGCAGCTCGACGACGACACCACGGCCTACCACTACCACGAGCCCCTTGGCGTGGTTGGACAGATCATCCCCTGGAACTTCCCCATCCTGATGGCCGTCTGGAAGCTGGCACCGGCCCTCGCAGCGGGCAACGCCGTGGTCCTCAAGCCCGCCGAGCAGACGCCGTCCTCCATCCTGGTCCTGATGGAACTCATCGGCGACCTCCTGCCGGCCGGCGTGCTCAACGTGGTCAACGGATTCGGCGTCGAGGCGGGCAAGCCGCTGGCCTCCAGCCCGCGGATCCGCAAGATCGCCTTCACCGGCGAGACCACCACGGGCCGCCTGATCAGCCAGTACGCCAGCCAGAACCTGATTCCGGTCACGCTTGAACTCGGCGGCAAGAGCCCGAACATCTTCTTCAACGACGTCGCCGAGTCCAACGACGCTTTCTACGACAAGGCACAGGAAGGCTTCACGCTGTTCGCCTTCAACCAGGGCGAGGTCTGCACCTGCCCGTCCCGCGCCCTCATCCAGGAGGACATTTACGATTCGTTCATGGCCGACGCCGTGGCCCGCGTGGAGAAGATCATCCAGGGCAACCCGCTGGACACCGAAACCCAGGTCGGCGCCCAGGCCTCCAACGACCAGCTGGAAAAGATCCTCTCCTACATCGACATCGGAAAGCAGGAGGGCGCCAAGGTGCTCACCGGCGGCGCCCGGGCCGAACTGCCCGGGGACCTGGCCGGCGGCTACTACGTCCAGCCCACCGTCTTCGAAGGCCACAACAAGATGCGGATCTTCCAGGAGGAAATCTTCGGCCCGGTGGTGTCCGTGACGCGCTTCAGCGACTACAACGACGCCATGGGCATCGCCAACGACACCCTCTACGGCCTCGGCGCCGGCGTCTGGTCCCGCAACGGCAACGTCGCCTACCGCGCCGGCCGCGAGATCCAGGCCGGCCGCGTGTGGGTCAACAACTACCACGCCTACCCGGCCGGCGCCGCGTTCGGCGGCTACAAGTCCTCCGGCATCGGACGTGAAAACCACGCCATGATGCTGGATCACTACCAGCAGACCAAGAACCTCCTGGTCAGCTACAACGAAAACAAGCTCGGATTCTTCTAGATCTTCCAGGCCGCAGCGCCGGCCACCCTGGCCACTGCTCAGGAAGGCAGCACCACCCGTCACGACACCCAGTTCAACCAACGCTCTAACGACGCAAGGATTTCGCCAATGACGACGACAATGCAAGCAGCCGTAGTAACCGAATTCGGCAAGGACCTCCAAGTCCTGACCATCCCCGTTCCAACGCCCGGCCCCGGTGAGGCGCTGGTCAAGGTACTGACCACAGGCGTCTGCCACACCGACCTCCACGCCGCCGAAGGCGACTGGCCCGTCAAGCCCTCACCCCCGTTTGTCCCCGGCCACGAAGGAGTCGGCGAAGTGGTGGCCCTCGGAGAAGGCGTCACCGACCTCGCCGTCGGAGACATGGTGGGCAATGCCTGGCTCTGGTCCGCCTGCGGCGACTGCCAGTACTGCCGCACCGGGTGGGAGACGCTCTGCGAGGCCCAGAAGAACGCCGGCTACAGCGTGGACGGCTCGTTCGGCGAGTACATGCTGGTGGACACCCGCTTCGCAGCCCGCATCCCGGCGGGTTCGGACCCGGTGGAAGTCGCCCCTGTGCTGTGCGCGGGTGTGACGGTCTACAAGGGCCTGAAAATGACCGAAACCAAACCTGGCCAGTGGGTCACGATTTCCGGCATCGGCGGCCTGGGCCACATCGCGGTCCAGTACGCCGTGGCCATGGGCCTGCGCGTTGCGGCCGTCGACATCGCTGACGACAAGCTGGCCCTCGCCAAGCAGCACGGCGCCGAGCTGACCGTCAATGCCCTGCACGAAGATCCGGCCGAGGTCATCCAGCGGGAAACCGGCGGCTGCCATGGCGTCCTGGTCACGGCAGTCCACCCCTCGGCGTTCGGCCAGGCGATCGGCATGGCCCGCCGAGGTGGAACGATCGTCTTCAACGGCCTGCCGCCGGGCGACTTCCCGGCGCCGATCTTTGAGATCGTGCTCAAGGGCCTGACCGTCCGCGGTTCCATCGTGGGCACCCGGCAGGACCTGGAAGAGGCCCTGGACTTCTACGCGCAGGGCAAGATCCACCCCACGGTTTCGGTCCGCGGGCTGTCCGAGGTCAACGCGGTCTTCGATGAGATGAAGCACGCCAAGATCGACGGCCGCGTGGTGCTGAGGTTCTGATGGGCGGATTCGGCGATGACTGAAGCCGGTCGTGACGCCGCGGTGACGCTGCCCGGAGAGGACTTCTCCCGGGTGGCGCTCACTGCCGAGGCCGTGCAGCTGCTCAGGAAACTATGGACGCAGCACGGTCCCCTCATGTTCCACCAGTCCGGCGGCTGCTGCGACGGCTCCTCGCCTATGTGCTTCCCGGCCGGGGAGTTCCTGACCGGGGACGCGGACGTCCTGCTGGGCCGCTTTGATATTTCCGACGGCGGCGGGGCCCGTCCCGGAACGGCAGGAAGCCCCATGGCGCTGGAGTTCTGGATGTCCAGGGAGCAATTCAACTACTGGAGCCACACTCACCTGACCGTGGACGTGGTGCAGGGCAGGGGGAGCGGCTTCTCGGTGGAAGCGCCGGAGGGAAAGCGTTTCCTGATCCGATCGACGCTCATGGACTGGCCGGTGTGACCGGCCGGACCGGAGAGTAGCTTGTGACGCTCTGAAGTCCCGCTACCTGAAAGCCCGGGCGGGGCCGCTATCCGGCGGCCCCGTCCGGGCCTTGCAGTTTAAGGCTCCGGTTGGGAACCCCCAATTTAGGTGGATCAGGACAAGTGGGAACAACTACGCATGGAGCGCATCCACAAGGTTTCCATGGGCAGGCCAACGCACGATGGCACGGTTACATACCTCCTAGCGGCAGGTGTCCCATGAAGCTTTTAGCGCGCAAGGACGGCGGATCCGCGGAAAAATCTGCGGCCGGCGCCAGCAAACCCTTACATCGCGGTCTCCGATTCGGCAGGCCAGGAAAGACCTCCGCCCCCTTCCGGCTGATAGCAGCGGCAACGTCGCTGGTGCTCCCGATCGCCGTCGGGCTGCCCGTGGTGGGGGCCCCGGCGGCGGCCGCCGTTGTTGGTGAAGGTTTCACCGTCACCCCGTCGGATCTGTCGTTCATCCTGAAGCAGATCAAGATCGCCGAGGCCCACGTGGCCAACACCACCTCAGCCACCGGCCCTTGCGGGGCGCTGGTCGGCACCGGCCCCAACCAGCTCGCCAGCCCTCTGTTGTCCTACGGGCTGCGGACTGTTGACGGCAGCTGCAACAACCTCCAGGCCGGCCAGGAGTTCTTCGGCGCTGCTGACCAGCCCTTCCCGCGCCTGGGTTCCAAGTCCTTCCGGGATGCGGAGTCGGGATCCCTCTTTGGGCCTCCCACGCAAACCAGCTACGCGCAGAAGTCAGGCAACGTGTTTGACTCGCAGCCGCGCACCATCAGCAACTTGATCGTTGACCAGACCTCCACCAACCCCGCCGCCATCCAGGCGGCCGGCTTCCCGGTCAGGACCCAGGGCAACGAAGGTGTGGTGCCCTGCACCACGGATCCCGACACAACGGTGGACCCGCCCGTTGCCGGTGTTCCGGCCGGATGCGTGCCGTCCCACAACACCCTGTTCATCCCGAACGTGACCACTGACGTCGGGCTCTCGCCACCCTACAACTCGCTGTTCACGCTCTTCGGACAGTTCTTCGACCACGGCGTGGACCAGACGGTCAAGAGCGGCGGATCCGTGTTCGTGCCGCTGAAGGCCGATGACCCGCTGGTGGCCGGTCCGGACCACGTCTTCGGCAACGCGGACGACCTCAACCCGAACCTGCGCTTCATGGTACTGACCAGGGGCAAGAACCAGGCCGGCCCCGACGGCGCGTTCGGCACCGCGGATGACATCCAGGACGCCAACAACACCGACTCGCCCTGGGTGGACCAGAGCCAGACGTACACGTCCCACCCCTCACACCAGGTCTTCGTGCGGGAGTACGTCAACAACACCGCCGGCCGTCCTGTCTCCACCGGCAAGCTCCTCGGCGGACCTGCCGGCCCCATTGCGGGCGGCATGGCCACCTGGGCGACGGTCAAGGAACAGGCCGCCACGATGCTGGGCCTGCAGCTCACGGACAAGGATGCCCTTGATATTCCGATGATCGCCTCGGACGCCTACGGCAAGTTCATCCCGGGACCCGCGCGCGGCCTCCCGCAGTACGTCACGGACACCGGCCTGGTCGAAGGCGACACGGCAGCCCCGGTGGCCGTTCCGGCAAACGCCAAGCACTTCGACACGCCGTTCCTGACGGACATCGCGAACAACGCAGTGCCGAACCCGGGTTTCACTCCCGATCCGGATTCCGTGGTCACGCCGGGCCTCGTGCCTTGCGTCCAGCCGGGCTTCCCGACGGGCTGTGTTAACCAGTACGACGACGAGATCCTGGACATGCACTTTGTCGCAGGTGACGGACGCGTCAACGAAAACATCGGCCTGACGGCCATCCACCAGATCTTCCACTCCGAGCACGACCGCCTCATCGGTGACATCAAGAACATTCTCACCAAGGACGGGGGCGCAGTCACCGGCACGGCCACCGGCCGGGCCGCCCTGGCGGAATGGAAGCTGGCGCTGGGTGCGGACGGCTGGAACGGCGAGCGCCTGTTCCAGGCAGCCCGGTTCATCACCGAGATGGAATACCAGCACCTGGTCTTCGAGGAGTTTGCCCGCAAGATCCAGCCGGCCATCAACCCGTTCGAGCCGTTTGCCTTCACGCAGACGGACATCAACCCCGCCGTCAAGGCTGAGTTCGCCCACGCCGTGTACCGCTTCGGCCACTCCATGCTGACTGAGACGATTGCCCGGACCAACGAGGACGGCACGAGCAATGACATCTCGCTGCTCAACGGGTTCCTGAACCCGCCCGCCTACACCAACGGCGGTACGGCAGGCCAGCTCACGTCCGAGCAGGCTGCCGGCAGCATCATCATGGGCATGTCCGACCAGGCCGGCAACGAACTCGACGAGTTCGTCACCGACACCCTGCGGAACAACCTGCTGGGCCTCCCGCTCGACCTCGCCACGATCAACATGACGCGTGCACGGTCCGAAGGTATCCCCACGCTGAACGTCCTCCGGCGTGAACTGTTCTCCTCCACTAACGACGGTGCACTCACGCCGTACAAGAGCTGGGTGGACTTCGGCGAAAACATGAAGCACCCGGCATCGCTCATCAACTTCGTGGCGGCATACGGCCAGCACGACTCCATCAAGAACGCCACCACCCTGGCGGACAAGAGGGAGGCTGCACGGCTGCTCGTCAGCCCTGACGCCCTTGCCGGCGACGTCGCACCCGCCGACGCAGCGGCATTCATGAACAGCACGGATGCCTGGGCCAACGACGGAGCCAACTCGAAGACGGGCGTCGACAACATCGACCTTTGGGTGGGCGGCCTCGCGGAGATGACCACTCCGTTCGGCGGACTGCTCGGCTCGACGTTCAACTACGTCTTTGAGAACCAGCTCACGGACCTGCAGAACGGTGACCGGCTGTACTACCTGGCCCGCACCCCCGGCATGAACCTCCGGGCGTCCCTCGAAGGCAACTCCTTCGCCGAGATGATGATGCGGAACACGAACGTGCACACCCTGAAGGCTGATGCCTTCGCCACCGCGGACTGCAAGTTCCAGCTGGGCAACCTCGCCGGAACCCAGCTCGGCTTCACCACCTCCGGTAACACCGTGGCCGACGATCCTGCATCCGACTGCAACGAGTCGGCGCTGCTGATCCGGCAGCCCGACGGAACCATCCAGTACCGTTCGTTCAACACTGTTGATCCTTCCGGCATCAACGGCCAGAGCGTGTTCAACGGCACTCCCGGGGTAGACCGGGTCCGTGGCGGCAACGACAACGACACCTTCTGGGGTGGCGAAGGCAATGACGTCATCGAGGGCGGCTCCGGTGCGGACGTTCCGCTCGGCGGCGAAGGAAACGACATCATCACCGACCTCATCGGCGACGACGTCCTCAAGGGCGGTCCGGGCAACGACGCGATCGACGGCGGCCCCGGGCTCGACATCCTCATGGGCGGCGACGGCCAGGACTTCATGAACGGCGGCGCCAATTCCAACGAGACCTTTGCCGGTGAAGGCAACGACTTCATCATCGCCGGCCAGGGCCTGGACGCGGTGTTCGGCGACGGCGGAGACGACTGGCAAGAGGGCGGTGACCAGCCCGACCTGCTGATCGGTGACTCCAGCAACCTGTTCTTCCTGGACGACTCCCAGAAGCCGGGCCACGACGTCCTGTTCGGCCAGGGCGGCGACGACGACTACGACATGGAAGGCGGCGACGACATCGGCCTCGCAGGTCCCGGCGTTGAGAAGGTTGCCGGAGCCTCCGGCTACGACTGGGAGATCGGCCTCCAGGATCCCCAGCCGCAGGACGCGGACCTCAATCTGCCCATCCTGCCGCTGGATATCCTCCAGGTGGGCGTCCGCGACAGGTACAACGAAGTCGAGGCGCTGTCAGGCGGTCCGCTGGACGACAAGCTCCGCGGTGACGACGTTGTTCCCAGCCAGGTTGGCGGCGCAGGGTTCATCGGTTGCAGCGTTCTTGACCAGGACGGCGTCAACCGGATTGCCGGCCTGAACGAGCTGATCCCGACACTGCCGACTCCGTTGGCTGACGTGGTGGCGGCATCGGCTTCAAAGGACTGCCCGATCCTGAGCGGCACGCACGTCTGGGGCGATGGCAACATCATCCTCGGCGGCGGCGGCAGTGACACTCTCGAAGGCCGCGGCGCCAACGACATCATCGACGGCGACCGTTACCTCAACGTCCGGCTGAGCGTCCGGGATGCAAGCGGCGCCGAGATCGGCAGCGCCACCAGCATGGCCGCGAAGTACCTGCGGGACGCAGCAGGAGCGCTGACCGGCCCGACACTCCAGGAAGCGGTCTTCGCGGGCACGGTGGACGTCGGCAACATTGTGGCAGTCCGCGAGCTCCTGTCCGCCGGCGGCGGAACGGACACGGCAGTGTTCTCTGACGTCGCGGCGAACTACACGGTGACCACCACCGGAGGAACCGGCGAACTGGGTTCACCCGGTTCCGTGACCACTGTGGTCCACAACGGCGGCGGCATCGACGGTACCGACACCCTGAGGAACATCGAACGCCTGGTGTTCTCTGACAGTGTCACTCCCGCCACGCCCGTCCTCGGCGCCCTGATTGCCGGCAACACCCAGGTGACGGTCAACTTCACACCGGCAGCAGGGGCAGCGGCCACCGCCTTCCAGGTGCGGGTCGTCGATGCGGCCAGCGCCCAGGTCGGGGACATCCGGATCGCAGATGCGGGTACGACCAGCCTGGTCGTGGACGGACTGACGAACGGAACGGCGTACCGGTTCCAGATAGCAGCTGAGAACGCCATCGGAACCAGCGCTTTCTCGGCACTGTCCAACCCGGTGACCCCGGCGGCTCCCGTTTTCGCGGCTGCTCCGGCGATCGGTACGGCAACGGCCGGCAACGCGCAGGTAACGGTTCGGTGGACGGCCCCCGCGGCAGTCCCCAATGCCACAGCCGTCACGCAGTACCGGGTGCGCACGTTCGTCGGGACGAGCGCCACTCCGACCCGTGAGACAACGGTCGGGAACGTCACGAACACCGTGCTGACCGGCCTGATCAACGGAACGGGTTACACCTTCGACGTCGCGGCGATCAACTCGGCAGGAACGGGTGCACCCTCCGCCCGTACCCCGCTGATCACGCCGCGGACCGAGTTTGTGGCCCCGACGATTACGGCCAGGACGCCTGCCTCAGGCGCCACGTCCGTCAGCCAGGCGGCCAACATCACGGCGACCTTCAGTGAGGCAGTGACAAACCTTACTACGGGAACGGTGGTTCTCAGGCTCAACGGCAGCCCGACGCCCATCCCCGCAGCGGTCACGTACAACAACACTACGAGGACGGTGACGCTCAATCCGAACGCGACCCTCCTGCCTGACCGTACATACAACATGGCATTCTCATCGATCCGGGACACCGCTGGAAACTCGATGTCCCCCTCGCCGTGGCAGTTCACCACTGGTCCGGCCCCAACCGTAGTCGCGGCCACTCCGTCAAATCGCGCGACAAATGTCAGGCGGACGGCGAACATCACGGTCAGGTTCAGCGAACCGGTTAGGCTGCCCACAGCTGGGACCGTTGTCCTGCGGCTGGGCGGTAGCGTGGTCCCGGCGGTGGTTAGCTATAACGCTACGACGAGGACAGCGACGCTGAACCCCTCAGCGACTCTGCTGGCCAACCGCACGTATACGATGGCCGTTTCGGTCCGCGACCTGGCCGGTAACCAAATCTCCACTCCACCGTGGACGTTCACAACGGGGACGGCCTTATAGCGGCACCGTAATCCAGTAGGCCGGCTGGGGGGCTCCCTCAAGGAGCCGCCAGCTGTTCCTCCCAAGACCCCACGCCCGACCCTCCACCACACCGCGCAGCCGCAGCGCGGGGAGGGCCGGGCGTGGTTTTGCGTGCACAGCGTCTCACCATGCGGGACAAATGTGGCCGTCCACTGGATGGACACTACGATTGATAGGTCTGTTTCCAACCCCAACCAGGATTGTGGACTCCCTATGAATCTTTTGCGGACCAAATCTATCGAGCAGTCAATGGCCGACGCCGATGAACCCGGACGTAAGCTGAAGCGCTCCCTGAGCACGTGGGACCTGATGATCATGGGCGTGGCAGTTGCTGTCGGCGCCGGCATCTTCTCGGTCGGCGCAAAGGCTGCGGCTAACTTCGCCGGCCCCGCCGTGACGGTCTCCTTTGCCGTCGCCGCCGTCACGTGCGCCCTGGCAATCATGTGCTATGCGGAGTTCGCCACCGCCATCCCGGTGGCAGGGTCAGCCTACGTCTTCACCTACGCGACCATGGGCGAGGTGCTGGCCTGGATCATCGGATGGAACCTCATCCTGGAGCTGTTCACTGCCGCCGCCGTGATTGCCAAGTACTGGGGCATCTACCTCAGCAAGGTCTTTGCCCTGATGGGCGTCGACATTCCGCCCGCCATCTCGCTTGGCGGAGTCGACCTTTACTGGGGTGCCTTCCTCATCGTCGCCATCTTCACCGTGTTGCTGGTGCTCGGAACCAAGCTTTCCGCGCGCGTGGGCAACATCTTCACACTGATCAAAATCGGCGTCGTGATCTTCGTGATCGTTGTCGGCTTCAGCTACGTCAAGCTCTCCAACTACACTCCCTTCGTTCCCGCCTCGGAGCCCACGGCCAGCGCTGGGGCGGCGGACGTGATGAAGCAGTCGTTCTTCGGATTCCTTACGGGCGCGGCCCCGGCGCAGTACGGAACGCTGGGCATCTTTGCCGGGGCGGCACTGGTCTTCTTCGCCTTCATCGGCTTCGATGTGGTGGCCACCTCCGCGGAAGAGGTCAAGAACCCGCAGAAGACCCTGCCGCGCGGAATCTTCGGCGGCCTGGCCCTGGTCACGCTGCTGTACATCCTGGTGTCCCTGGCCCTGACGGGCATGGTGTCGTACAAGCAGCTCGCGGAAGTCAAGAACCCCACGCTCACCACTGCCTTCGAAGCCGTCGGCAACACCGATGCCGCCAAGGTCATTGCCTTCGGCTCGCTGGTGGGCCTAACCACCGTGATCATGGTGCTCCTCATGGGCCTCTCCCGCGTCGTGCTCGCCATGAGCCGCGACGGCCTGCTGCCGCGGTCGCTGTCCAAGACCAGCGAAAAGCGTGCAACGCCGGTCCGCCTGCAGGTCATCTGCGGTGCCGCTGTCGCTTTGGTTGCCGGGCTGACCAACGTGGACCTGCTCGAGGAAATGATCAACATCGGCACCCTCTCCGCGTTCGTGATGGTCAGCCTGGGAATCCTGGTGCTGCGCAAGAAGCGCCCGGACCTGAAGCCTGCCTTCCGGGTGCCGTTCGGCAAGGTGCTGCCCGTCCTTTCCGCCGTTCTCTGCCTCTACCTGATGACCAATCTTGCCGTGGAGACTTGGATCTTCTTCGGTATCTGGCTTGTCCTGGGCCTGGCTATCTACTTCGCCTACGGACAGCGGCACTCCCGGCTCAATGAGAAGTTCGCCGGCGCCAAAGCCGCGGTGGACGGCCCGGCCAAGAGCCTCGAGGACGATGAGGACGACGTCCTGACGAAGGTCTGATCTGCTGCAGTCCCACCAGGCCGGGCGGAACGCCGTTCACGGAGCGGCGTTCCGCCCGACCCAGTCGACCAGCGGGCGCAGCTTGTCCCATAGCCGCGCGATCTCGTCTTCGGCGTCCGGGGAGGACAGCCAGTCCGGCTGACCCAGAGCGACGCTGGCGGAGAGTGATTTGTGCTTGAGCAGCTCCGCGCGCGGGTGCTCCCGGGGGAAGCCCCGCGGCACGGTCTTGAGCTTTTCACCTTCAACCGTGAACCCTGCTGCGGCGATGGCGTCCACAATGTGCTGCAGCTGCTGGCCGGTGCCTGTCGCATCGACGGAATTCCGGTAGCGGGCCAGCTGGGCGGGTGAATGGGAGTGGTAGCCCCCGCCCACGAGCAGGCCGTCAGCGCTCAGCTGCAGGTAGTAGCCCACCCCTTCTTGAAACGAGGCGAACGCCCCCTGGGCGGTCTTGTAGGGTGACTTGTCCTGCGAGAACCGGATGTCGCGGTTCGGCCGAAAGATCTTGCTGGGTCCGAACTGCGGTTCCAGCCGGGCCAGGAGCGCAGTGAGGGGCTCCTTAACGGACTCCTGGTACACGGTCGAGTGGGCCTGCCACCAGTCCCGGGTGTTGTTCTCTTCCAGTTCGGCGTAGAAGGCCGCCGCGGTGGCGACGGGGATGCCCTCGAATGTGCTCATGACTGAAGACTAGGCACTGGAACCGCTGCGGGCCACCGGCGTGGCCGCGTATGTGGAAAACGGACCGCTCGCCCCATTTGTCCGGCTAGCGGCTACCGGCTAGCGGCAGGCGGTGATCCGGTACAGGGCGCGGCCGTCGGCGGACGCGATCTTTTCAAAGCCCAGGTCGGTGGGCACATGGTAAAAACCGGGCCAACGCTTCAGGCTGGCACTGCCGTGCGCCGCGCCTGGCGCATCCTCATAAAAGTGCGTGGCTCCGACCTTGCGCAAGGCCTCGCAGATCGACTTGTCTGTCCTGAGCCGATTGAAGCCGGTGCGGAGCAGTTCCTTGGCCGGACTCCCGGACGTCGGGGCGCCCAACTGCGTGTACACCACATGCCGTCCGGTGAGGGTGTAGAAGTATGTTTCGCCGTTGAACGGGTCACCGATTACCACTGCGTCGGCCGGAAGCATTGCGCCGGCGCGCTCGATGAAGGCCTGTTCGCCTCTTGAGAGGACGCCGGTTCCGGGATTGTCGGACACCACGTAGTTCTGTGCGGCCACCGCCACCCGCTCCACCGACCGGTAGCTCCCCGATCCCGAGTAGATTCCGTAGATCATGACGGCAACGGACAGGGCGGCGAGGATCGCGGGAACAGGCCACCTGCCACCGGTGCGGGCCGAGGGCAGCCGCGTCGACACTGCACGCTTGGCTGCCCTTGCCAGCACGGCGATGGCCAGGGCCGCCAGCAGGCTGCCCGTCATCGCGATGAAGGGGGCGATCCTTTGCGTGTCCTTGTACCAGAAGCCTGTCAGCCACCGTAGCCCGTTTTCCGGTCCAGCGGCCAGCACATAGAGTGCCACAAAGGCCAGCCAGGAGATGGCGAGTGGCCTCGCCCCCCTGACAAAGACAGCCACTGCAGCGCCAACGATCACCAGCAGCCCCACCGCGAGGTTGAAATCGTCCGGGGCCGGCGGGGACAGGGCCGGAAACCGCGGAAGGTCGAAGAAGGCAAGGCGCAGTGAATCCGGGATTTCGGCACGCACCGCCCGCCGGTAGGCCATCACGCCCGCCAGCAGCCGCGAGTTGGCCAGGACAGAATATGCCGCCACCGCCGCTACAACCGCCGCCGCGGCCGCAGCTACCGCACGCCAGGGACTGCGGCGCGCACCCCGCACTAGTGGCGGCAGCAAGCCGGCCGCGACGAAGGGAAGGACGGCAACGGCGGTGGCAAAAACGGCACTGGGGTGCGCGGCGACGCAGCCGCCGAGGAGTGCGGCCAGAATTACGGCGAGGAGGACATGCTCCCTGGCCTGCATTCCGGCCCGTTCTGCGGAGGTCAGGCGCCGCAGAAGCACCACGGTCACGGCCAGGGTGGCCGGGACCAGGGCGGTGGCGAGACCGTTCGGCCACTGGCCGCTACGGAGGAGTTGGGAGAACGGAAAGCTGACGAACGAGGCCGCGATCAGCGGCGTCAGTGCCCAGGCCGCTGGATGCCGCGGCAGGACGACGGCGGCCAGGAACGTGAGGCCGATCGGCCAGATCATGCCTCCGATGACGATAGAGGACAGATTGGCTGTTTCCGTTACGCTGCCCGGGACGAGCGCCACCGCGCTGTGCCAGCCTGCGGGGTAGTACGTCGGCTGGCCGGCACCGAATATCGGGGCTATGCCCCACGGCGAGGCGCTGCCGGATTCCTGGATCCACCGCAGGACGTTCAGATGGAAGATCGGATCCCAGCCCTGCGAGGCTGTGGCCGGGTCGCCGATTCCGCGGAGCAGCGCCAGGCAGGTCACCGCCGAACCGATCGCCACGCCCGCACCGACCGCAATTTTCGCCGGCAAACCGAGGCCTGCGGGCGACAAGGGCGTGCTGAAGCTGAACCGCCGGCCCGCCAGCCAGGCGGCAAGGATGGGCGGCAAAGCCATAACGGCGGCAGTGGCGGCGTTCCAGGGCACGCCCACGGAGTCCGCCAAGAAGCTCCCGGCGAGGAAGATCAGCAGGGTGATGGCCGGACTGAGAGCGGTGGCCGCGGGCCAGCCCGGCTTCAGCGGCAGGAGCACCAAAAGCCCCGGCAGGAAAAACGCGGCGACGAGGAGCACAACGGTCAGAGCATGTGGAAGCAGCTCAAGAAGCCAATCGAGCATGGGCGTGTCAGCGCGCTCCGGGCCGGATCTTGTTCCTCAGCGGGGCGGCCAGGGCTTTGTTGAAAAGCTTGGCGGCGCCGGCTGTCAGGGATCCGGCCTGGCCGGTCAGCGGCGGATAGATGCTGCCGGCCTCAGCACGTTTCTGCGCCACAAGTGCAGGCAGCTCATCCCGCAGGGTTCCCCGGTACTGAGGCATGTCCGGCTCCTCAGAGTCCGTGGTGAGCGACCAGCCACTTCCCAGCGCGGTCAGTGACTCGTGTTTGACGTCGTAATAGCCCTTCTTCATACTGACGGCGACGCCGCGGGCACCCGCGGCGGCCGCAAGCAGGTGGAAGTGGAACCGGCTCGTGATCCAGGTCTGATTGCGTGAGAGGGGCAGGCCGTGTGTCCAGATGTGCGAAAACGGCAAGAACCGTTCCTCCGGGATGAGGTCGGCCAGCAGGTCATAAGCGGCGCGGTCTGCGCCGGGAATGGCCTCGACGTAATACGCCTGAGTGCCCTGCTGCCGGGCCCTTTCCACGGCCTTGCGTGCCGACGCCACCGCCGTTTCGAAACGCTCCGGGTCGGCGGTGTCGCTTTGGATGCACACGAACAGGCCCGACAGGGCTTCAGTCCGGGCAATTTCCTCAGACACGCCGAGAAAAGCATCATCCAGGCCCCGGGGTACTCCATAGGCCTCGGCGCCCGCCTCATCCCGCGATGTGACGTGGCTGAAGCCTTGAAATAACGGCATCTCGGCCGGGGCGGACGTCACCATCGGCATGAGTCCCTGGCCCGTTGCGATGAGCCGGGCGCCGGTCAGATCGTGGACTGCCCGCATTCCCAGGACCAGTCCGGCGTGATGGGACCAGTTCTCGTTGATGAAGCCGCCGCCGATCAGGTGCAGCGATTCTGCTTCGCGCATCTTGAGGATGCCAAGGTCGTAGGAGGGCGAGCCCAGCTCCGTCACCCGCGCCCTGATGGTTTCCGCCGCAGTTTCAATCGGGACCTCGGCACTTTCGTGCACCAGCCGCCACAGCGTATTCGTGACCCGCAGGCGCGGATGAAGTCCGTCGAAGAGGACCTGCGCGAGGCCCGGCTGGGGGCAATCAAGCCACACCTCGGCGTCCGGCCGCTCAACGGCAAGATACCTAAGCCATGCGGCGGCGATGAACTCGTCGCCGAAATTGGGGTTGCCCGAAGGGCCGATCAGATAAATGAGGCCCGACTGCATGCTGACGACTATATCGCCCCGCGGGCGGGGACGTGCGCCTGGCAGCCGGTGCCGGCGGATGATGACGCGTGCAGCGGGACGCAAAGAACCCCGCCGCGGCAGTGCCGCAGCGGGGTTCCTGTCAGGCCGAAAGGCTATTAGCCGATCTTGTTGGCGGCCTCAGCGTCGGAGCTGGCGGCCGGGGCTGCGCCCAGGTTGGCGCGCAGCTTGGCGCCGAGTTCGGCGTCAACGTTGGTCCAGTACTGGATGGCGCGCTCCTTGATGCCGGGGCTCTTCACGCCGCCCACGGCGCCGGTGATGGTGTCCAGCAGGCGGGACTTCTCGCCGTCGTTGAACACCTCGCGGTACAGCGCGCCGGCCTGGACGAAGTCGCCGTCCTCGGCGTGCAGGGAGTGCGCGGCAAGCGTCAGCGCGCCGTCGTTCTCCCAGCCGCCGGCCGGGCTCTGCGGCTCAACAGCTGCGGGGCCGCCCACCGAGTTCGGGGCGTAGACCGGAACGGACGGGGCGTTGAAGTGGTAACGCCCGGCGCCGTCCTGGCTGTAGTTGTTGACCTGGTTCTTCGGCTGGTTCACCGGGATCTGGGCGTGGTTGGTGCCCACGCGGTAGCGGTGTGCGTCGGCGTAGGAGAAGATGCGGGCCTGCAGCATCTTGTCCGGGGACGCGGCGATGCCCGGCACGAAGTTCGACGGCGCGAAGGTGGCCTGCTCGATCTGCGCGAAGTAGTTCTCCGGGTTCCGGTTCAGCTCCATGGTGCCGACCTTGATCAGCGGGTAGTCCGCGTGCGGCCACACCTTGGTGAGGTCGAACGGGTTGAAGCGGTAGGTCTTGGCATCCTCGTACGGCATGACCTGGACGTGCAGGTCCCAGGACGGGAAGTTGCCGGCGGCGATGTTTTCCTGCAGGTCGCGGATGTAGAAGTCCGCGTCCGAGCCTGCCAGCGCCTCTGCTGCGTCGCCGGTCATGGACTTCACGCCCTGGTTGGACTTGAAGTGGTACTTGACCCAGAAGCGCTCGCCCTCGGCGTTGATCCACTGGTAGGTGTGCGAGCCGTAGCCCTGCATTTCGCGCCAGGACGCCGGCAGGCCGCGGTCACCCATGAGCCAGGTGACCTGGTGCGCGGACTCGGGGGAGAGGGTCCAGAAGTCCCACTGCATGTCGGCGTCGCGCAGGTGGGTGCCCGGAAGGCGCTTCTGCGAGTGGATGAAGTCCGGGAACTTGATGCCGTCGCGGATGAAGAACACGGGGGTGTTGTTGCCGACGAGGTCGTAGTTGCCCTCGGAGGTGTAGAACTTGACGGCGAAGCCGCGGGGATCGCGCCAGGTGTCGGGGGAGCCGTTCTCGCCGGCGACCGAGGAGAAGCGGATCAGCATTTCGGTCTCCACACCCGGCTGCAGGAACGCGGCCTTGGTGTACTTGGAGACGTCCTCGGACGTGGTGAACTTGCCGAATGCGCCGCCGCCCTTGGCGTGCACAACGCGCTCCGGAACCCGCTCGCGGTTGAACTGGGCGAGCTTCTCCACGAGGTAGTGGTCGGTCAGGATGATGGCACCGTCGGCACCGGTTGCCTTGGAATGGGCGTCGGACGTGACGGGAGCACCGGACTGTGTCGTGGACACGGCGGGCGCAGAGATGTTCGAAGTCATCTTTCTCCTTTTTTTATTGATTACTTGTCAGTTGCGTTCAGAAGGAAGTTTTTGGGCCCGCTGGCAGTCCCCGCAGATGCCCTGGTACATCACATCGGCGATCTGGATGGTCATGGGATGGGAGTTCTCGTTCCAGTGCGGGGTGAGGCACGGGGCATGGCCCACGGCACAGTCGACGTCCTCCACCCGGCCGCAGCTGATGCAGATGGCGTGGTGGTGGTTGTCGCCGACGCGCGTCTCATACAGGGCCGGGGAGTGCGGCGGTTCGAAGCGGCGCAGCATGTGCAGGTCGGTGAGGTCGCCCAGCACAACGTAGACGGACTGGGCGGTCAGCTCCGGAAGTTCCTCGCGCGCCGCGGCCAGGATGCTGTCGGCCGGGGAATGGGGGTGATGCTCGACGGCGGCCAGCACCGCCAGCCGCTGTTTGGTCACCCGGCGGCCGTGGGCGCGCAGGGCCGCGGCCCATGCTGCGTGGCTTTCCGGGTGTTCGGTCATGGTTCCATTGAACCACTTATTTTGACTAGATCACAATAAGGCTGGGCTAAGTTCCCTGCGCGGCTACAGTTGCCGGGTGGGGAAACTACTGGCAGACATCACTCCGCTGCGCGAAAGCCCGGCCTTCCGCCGGCTGTGGGCCGGCTCGGCAATATCCAACATCGGAAGCCAGCTGACGCTGGTGGCCGTCAGCCTGGAGGTCTACCGGCTGACCCATGACAGCCTCTACGTGGGGCTGCTGAGCATCTTCGCGCTGTTTCCGCTGGTGGTCGGCGGGCTGCTGGGCGGCTCGATTGCCGACTCGCACGACCGCCGCAACGTGGCCCTTTTGTCTTCCTCGGTGATGTGGGCGGCCGTGGGCGGGCTTGCTCTCCAGGCCTGGCTGCAGCTGGGAAACGTGTGGCTGCTCTACGCGCTGGTGGCCGTGCAGAGCGGCGCCCAGGCCATTAACCAGCCGGCCCGCAGCGCCATCATTCCCGTCCTGGTCCGCAAAGAACTCCTCCCGGCGGCGAACGCGCTCAGCATGGTCACGTTCGGACTGGCCATGACGGCAGGTCCGCTGCTGGCCGGCGTGCTCGTGGCCACGGTCGGATTCGGCTGGACCTACACCCTGGACCTGGTGAGTTTCGCGTTCGCCTTCTGGGCACTGCTGAAGCTCCCACCCATGCCGCCCGGCAGGGAGGCGGGCCGGGCCGGGCTGCGGTCCGTCGTGGAGGGCTTTCGGTTCCTGGGCACCCGCCCCAACCTGCGCATGACGTTCGTCATCGATCTCGTGGCCATGATTCTCGCCCAGCCGCGGGCGCTGCTGCCGGCGGTGGGCGCCCTCATGGTGGGAGGCGGCGAAACCACTGTGGGCATACTGTTGGCCTCCACGGCCGTTGGCGCGTTCCTGGCGGGGCTGTTTTCCGGACCGCTGGGCGGCATTCGGCGGCAGGGAAGTGCCGTGGTCTGGTCCGTCATGGGGTGGGGAGCATCCATCGCGGCGTTCGGTCTGGTGGTGGTCCTGGCCGGGAGGTCGGGCGCAGGGGGCGTCACGGCCTGGCTGATTCCCGCCGCATTGTGCTGCGGCCTGGCGGGCATCGCGGATTCCGTGAGCGCCGTTTTCCGCACCACGATCCTGCAGTCAGCCACGCCCGACCACCTGCGCGGCCGCCTGCAGGGCGTCTTCATCGTGGTGGTGGCCGGCGGCCCCAGGGTGGGCGACATGTTGGCCGGCGGCGGCACTAAAATTCTAAGTGAGGGCTGGGTCCTGCTGATCGGCGGCCTCCTGTGCATGGCGGTTGCCTGGGCGGCGGCGCGTTGGCAGTCCGGCTTCTTGAAGTACGACGCCGGGAACCCGGTTCCGTAGCGACGCCGGCGGAGTCAGGACCTGAAGTCACGACCTGTGGAGGCAAAAGTGCACAAACACTACAACGGCCTGAAGACCGCGGCGCTGTTCGGCGTGCTGTGGGCGGTGCTGTTGGGCCTGGGCGCCCTGATCGGCGTCAACTCCCGCAGCGCGGCACCCATTTGGATCATGGCGCTGATCGGCATCGGGACCACCACCTACGGGTATTGGAACAGCGACAAGATCGCGCTGAGGGCCATGCAGGCCTACCCGGTGGCCCAGGCCCAGGCCCCGCAGCTGTACGAGATGGTCGGGGAACTCTCGGCCCGCGCCAATCAGCCGATGCCCCGCATCTATGTCTCGCCCACCATGGCTCCCAATGCCTTTGCCACGGGCCGGAACCCCCAGAATGCCGCCGTGTGCGTCACCGAGGGAATCCTTCAGATGCTCACTCCACGGGAGCTCCGCGGGGTGCTGGGCCACGAGCTCATGCACGTCTACAACCGCGACATCCTGACGTCCTCCGTGGCCGCTGCCGTGGCGGGCGTGATCACCTCGGTGGGGCAGATGCTGCTGTTCTTCGGCGGCGGCGACCGCCGCAACTCGAACCCGCTTGCCCTCATCGCCATGGCGCTGTTGGCACCGCTCGCGGCGTCGCTCATCCAGGTGGCCATCTCGCGCACCAGGGAGTACGACGCCGACGAGGACGGCTCGCAGCTCACCGGCGATCCGCTGGCGCTCGCCTCCGCCCTGCGCAAGATCCACCAGGGGGTCCAGGTGGCACCGCTGCCGCAGGACCAGAAACTGGTCAACACCTCCCACCTGATGATCGCGAATCCCTTCCGCGGCGGCGGGATGAGCAGGCTGTTCGCCACCCACCCGCCCATGCAGGACCGGATCGCCCGGCTGGAGCGGATGGCAGGCAGGTCGCTCGGCTGAGCGCCGCCGTCGTACTTCCTGGCTGGCGACGCGCAGATGACCTGGCGACGCGCAAACTGCTTGGCGACGCGCACATTACCTGGCGCGGCCGGAATATCCGTAGCGCGGGGCAACGCGCGCGTCGCCAGACACGGGACCGCGTCGGCAGATCAGAGCGGCCGGGCATAGCAGACGGAGAGCGGCTCGCCAGCGTAGGGGCCGAAGTTGTCGATCAGCCGGTAGCCCTCGCGCTCGTAGAACCTGATGGCATCTGGCTGGGCTGTCCCGGTCTCGAGTTTGAGTTCACCCAGCCCAAGACCGGCCGCCTCGGCTTCCAGGCTGCGGAGAACCGCCGTGGCCACCCCGCTGCCGCGGTGGGCCGGCAGCACGTACATCCGCTTGATTTCGGCGGACTCCGCATCCAGCAGCCGCAGCGCACCGCAGGCCGCCGCCGCGCCGTCGGAATCCCGTGCCACGAGGAACACGGTGATGTCCTCTGACGTGGGTGCCGATCCCGGCTCGTGATCGTCGCAGCCGTACCGGGCGTCCAGTTCGGCCCGCTGCATGGCGCGCAGCCGGGTGCCGTCGTCGCCGTCCCAGGGCTCGGCTGCCACTGTGAATTGCCGGTCTTGGATGACGCCGTGAGTTCCGGTCATGCCTTGAAGAGCCCTTCGCCGATGTAACCGCCGGGCTGCACTCCAGGAGGAACAGCGAACAGGCCCGAGCCGGTGTGCTGCAGGTATTCTACGGACAGCGTGTCCTGCCGTGCCATGGCCATCTGCATGGGCACGTAGTTGGTGCGGGGATCCTTCACGAAGGCAATGAAGAACAGGCCGGCATCCAGGTGGCCGAGTCCGTCAGAACCGTCAGTGAAGTTGTAGCCGCGGCGCAGCATCCGCACGCCCTTGTTGTGCGAGTGGTGCGCCACCCGGACGTGGGAGTCCTTGGCGATCAGCGTCTCGTCGTCGCGGCCTTTCGCCTCGAAGTCAGGGGCCGTGAACTCGGTGCCTCCGGACAGCGGGGCACCCTCGGCCTTGGTCCTGCCGATCAGGCCTTCCTGTTCACGCAGCGAGGTGCGGTCCCAGATTTCCACGTGCATGCGGATGCGGCGTGCCACCAGGTAGCTGCCGCCTTCCATCCATGCCTCCGCTGCCTTGCCGCCGCCGGGCACCCAGATGTGCTCGTCGAGGAGCTCCGTGTCTTCGGCTTTGACGTTGCTGGTGCCGTCCTTGAACCCGAAGAGGTTGCGCGGAGTCTGCTGGGCGCGGGAAGTGGAGGACGTCCGGCCGAAGCCCAGCTGGGACCAGCGCACTTTGGTCTTGCCGAACCCGATGCGGGCAAGGTTCCGGATGGCGTGGACGGCCACTTGAGGATCGTCGGAGCAGGCCTGGACCACCAGGTCGCCGCCCGTCCGCTGTTCCTGGAGATCGTCGCCGGGGAAGTGCGGCAGGTCGATCAGCGCCGCCGGCCGGCGCCCGTCCAGCCCGAACCTGGCCTTGCCGTCCTTCTCGAAGAGCGTGGGGCCGAACCCGAAGGTGAGGGTCAGCCGCCCGGCGGTCAGGCCCAGGGCCTCGCCGGTATCCTCCGGCGGCGCGTCATAGGGGCCGCTCACTGCTCCGGTGGCTCCGGCTTCGCGCCCGGCCGACATCGCCGCGGCGGCTTCCGTCCAGTCCTTGAGCAGCTGGATAAGTTCGCCGCGGTCCTCGGTGATGACATCGAAGGCGGCCATGTGCAGCCGGTCCTGGGCCGGCGTCGTGATCCCGGCCTGCCGCTCACCGTAAAAAGGGACGGTGTCACTTACCGGATCCGTGGATCCGGCGGCGCCTGCGGCCAACGCATCGTGGCCCAGGAACCCGGCGGCGAGTCCGGCGGCGGCACCCACGCCGCCGACGCCTGCCAGCGACAGCAACCCGCGGCGCGTTACCTGGCTCACAGGACCACCGCCGACGTCAGCTTCGAAAGGGGCTCGCCCAGGGCGTCCACCAGCGCGGCAAGCCGCTGCACCTGGGCCGGGGAGAGCTCGTTGTAGTACTTGAAGCCGCCCCCGGTGGCGTGCTTCTTCAGCTCGGCCTGCAGGGCGGTGAACTTGGTGTCCAGTTCGGCCGCCAGCGCGGCGTCCTTCTGGCCCAGGACGGGCCGCAGGTTTTCAAAGGCGATCCTGGCGCCATCAATGTTGGCCTGGAAGTCCCAAAGGTCCGTGTGGGACCAGATTTCTTCCTCGCCGGTGACCTTTCCGGTGGCAACTTCGTCCAGGAGTTCCTTGGCTCCGTTGCCAAGCTTGTCCGCGGTCAGGGTCACGGTGCGGGTCCGCTGGTAGAGGTCTTCGGTGTCCGCCACCAGCTGCTTGGACAGGGCAGCCCGCTCGGAAGCGGCCATCGGCTTGTAGCCGGCGGGGGCAAAAAGGTCCTTCTCTGCACGGTGCCAGCCCGTCCATTTTTCGCCCGGTTCAAGGTCCGCTTCGCGCAGGTCCAGCTTGGGGTCGAGGTCGCCGAAGGACTCGGCCACGGGTTCGATCCTTTCCCAGTGCATGCGGGTATCGGCGTACAGGCTGCGGGCCTTGGCGGCGTCTCCTGCGGCGAAGGCGGCCGCGAACGCCTTGGTGCCGGTCACCAGCTGCTCCGTCTGGTCCTTGACGTAGGCGGTGTACTGCGTGACCGCGGTGTCACTCAGCTTCCGGAGGTTGGCGTCGGCCGTGACCGGCTTGCCGGAGTCGGTGACGGTGAACGCGGCCCGGATTCCGTCGCCCTGGAGGGCCGGCTTGCATGCCGTGGTGTAGGACCCTGCGGGCGCGTTCACCACGAGGTTCCGGGTGATTCCCGGTGCGATGTTTTCCGCTTCGGCCACAATTCGAAGCCCGTCCTCGGCGAGGAGGTAGAACTCGGTGACCTGGTCGCCGTCGTTCTTGACGGAGAAAGTGATGTTGCCGCTGGGTGCCTCCGTGGTGGAGACGTTGCAGTCATCTTTGGTGCTTGAGACGGCAATGCTGCCGCCGTCCGAAGAAGGCGCGGGCGACGCTGTCCCTGCGCAGGAGCTCAGGACGAAGGGGAGCAGGGCGGCGCCAGCCAGCAGGCTGAGTCCGGAGGCGCGGCGTGCCGAACGCGCACGCCCGGTGCTTGCCGGCAGGGAAGAGTGAGACGCAGTCATGGTGTCCTTGGGGATGTCGGTGCGGGGATGTCATTGGGGAGGTGCTGCGCGCGCCTTGGGTCTCGAGAGGTCCCCGATCGAGGTAAGGCTCGCCTAAGCAGGAAGCCGGACTTCCGGAGTTCTACGCAGCCATCCTGGCCGACAGCGACCTCGGCCTCGCGCGCGGCGATCTGCTGGTGACCATGCGGGCACCCGGCCCTTGGCGTCTGTTCTGGCCCCTTGCGTGTCGACTGACCTCCGGCGTGTCCTAGCTGCGGAAGTTGACGAACTGGAGGTCGGCCTCGTCAAAGTCCTTGAGCAGCGCCATGGTGGCCTGGAGGTCGTCCCTCGACTTGGACGTGACGCGGAGCTCGTCGCCCTGGATCTGCGACTTGACGGACTTGGGGGCTTCATCGCGGATCAGCTTGTTGATCTTCTTGGCGAGGTCCTGCGCGATGCCTTCCTTGATGGAGGCCTCCAGCCGGAATTCCTTGCCGGATGCGTACGGCTCGCCGGTGTCCAGGGACTTGAGCGAAATGCCGCGGCGGATCAGCTTGGACTGCAGCACGTCCAGGACGGCAAGGACGCGCTCCTCGGAGTTCGCCTTCATCAGGATCTTGTCGCCGCTGAAGTCGACCTCGGCCCCGACGCCCTTGAAATCGTAACGCTGGGCCAGTTCCTTCTGCGCCTGGTGCAGCGCGTTCGCAACTTCCTGTTTGTCTACCTTGCTTACGACGTCGAATGTGGACTCGCCTGCCATGACTCTCCTTATGCTGGTGGGTGCTTCGCCCGGGCGGTGCGGGCCCGGGGAGGGCCTGAATATCTGGATTCCAGCGTAGTACGGTTGGCCCGGATGTGAAGTTGCCGCCGCATTCACAGTTCACTCACAGCGGAGGCGGGGCGGGAACGAAGCTTCGGCGGGCAAAGTTGTAGCAGTTGGAAGCCGCTCCGAAAGGAAAGCAAATGACCCACAAGGCCGCCCGCTACGTCACCCGGTCCACGTCCGCCGCCGCAGGAACAATCGCCACCGCCGCCTCGTCCGTGGCCGCCGCCGCTGTGGCGGCGTCCATTATTCTCAGCCCCGTCGCCGACGCATCGTCCCGGCTCGACGGCGTGCACGCGGACCTCCAGCGGGCGGTGCAGCTCAACCAGATCACCGAGGACCAGGCCATCCGGTTCGAGGCCAAACTCGCCGGCCGCATCCTCGGAGAAGCCTGAGATTCCGGGCTTTTTGGGCACGCCGGGCCCCGATTCGATTCTTGGGCGGAAGTTCTGTAAGGTTGTCTTGCCGCGGTGCTGAAACAACAACCGCGGTGATCTTCTTTTGAAGTTCGGCAGATTACCCGAGCGGCCAAAGGGGGCTGACTGTAAATCAGCTGGCAACGCCTACGGGGGTTCGAATCCCTCATCTGCCACCCATGTGGTGAGTCGAGACATCCTTTACGGATGAGTCGAGTCACCGTTGACACCCCGGTCTTCGGACCGGGGTGTTTTTCTTTGTCTGGGTTGGTAGTCCCGAGTGGGGTCGATGGTGAGTTCCCGGATGATCTCTCCGGTGGCTGTGTCCGGCATGGCCGTCGCCGCGGCCAACGGGCGTAAGGCAGGACGGCGGGAGGTCACGGCGGAAAGTAATGCTGTGAAGCGCGCCCACGAGCTCAGGGCGCTAGGGCTGAAGCCCGCCGACATCGGAAAGATGATCGGGTCCAGCCGGGCAACGGTGTACCGCTACCTGAGCATGGGAAGCGGCGAACTGGCCTGACGGGCGCCGAAAGCAACGCCACGTACGACCGAAATCGACGCTGGCCCACGATCCTGTTTATACAGGACGCTTCATGGACCGGCTTATGGGCACAAGCGGCGTTTCCGATTCGTTGATGTAGCGCCGCGGCACGCGGGGGCTGATGCGGGTCACGATCTCGTAGTTGTTGGTGCCCGCGGCCCGTGCCCAGTCATCTGCGGTGGGTCCGCCGTCGGCACCGTTTCCGAACAGTTCAGCCTCGGCACCCAGCAGGCTCTTCCCGGCGGCGGAAACTTCCCGACCGCCGAGATCGATGACCATCTGGTCCATGGCGATCCTGCCCGCCACAGGGTAGGTCACACCGTCTACACGTACGGGACCACCCGTGGCCACGCGCGGCACGCCGTCGGCATAGCCCAACGGGATAAGCCCCAGCGTGCTTGCGCCAACGGTCCGGTAATTCAGTCCGTACGAGACTCCCTGGCCCGCCGGCACGTCCTTGCAATGGGATACAACAGTGCGCAGAGTCATGGCCGGACGCAGCCCCAGTTCGGCGGACGTCTGTCCTTCGAACGGCGACATCCCGTAGATACCCAGACCCACCCGGACCAGATCGAAGTGGGTGTCCGGCCGGGAAAGCGCTGCCGGAGTATTGGCCAGGTGCCTGACGTCCGGAACTACGCCGGCATCCTCGGCAATGGTCAGGACCTCGCGAAAGGCGGTGAGTTGTTCATCGGTTTCCGGCCGGTGGGGTTCGTCGGCGACGGCCAAATGGGAAAAGATTCCCACCACCCGTAGCAGCCCTTCATTCTGGTATTTCTGGGCTTCGCCCACCAGTTGGTCCCAGGCATCGATGGTGGCGCCGTTTCGGCCCAGGCCGGTGTCCGCCTTCAGGTGGACCCGTGCCGGGCGGTCCTGCTCCCTGGCGGCCGCGACGATCCGGTCCAGCTCCCATCCTGAACAGCCGATGTCGACGCCGGCAGCAACTGCCGCGCCGAAGTCACTTTCCGGGGTGTGTAGCCAGGCAAGGAGGGGCGCGTCAATTCCCGCCGCCCTCAGCGTGAGTGCCTCGGCGATGTGCGCGACGCCGAGCCAGCGGGCCCCGGCCTCAAGTGCGGCCCGCGCTACGGGAACTGCGCCGTGGCCGTAGGCGTCAGCCTTGACCACGGCCATGACCCGCGCCGGTGCAGCGGCCGCAGCCACTCTCCGCACATTGTGGCGGATGGCCTCGAGATCAATCACGGCGGAACGTTCATAGGCAGGGCCCGGTGCCGGGTCTCGTGGCCGCCGGAAGTCGCCTGTTGTTGCTGGGTAAGTCATCCTATGCTCCGTTGGGTGTTCGTTCTGTGTCGCAGCGGTTGGGGTGCTCCGCAGACCCGCCGCGAGGTGCTTGATCGTGTCCGGCAGGACGGTGATGAGTTGTTTCTCCGGCGTCGCGGAGGGCAGCAGCAGGTGGGTTTCATTGTCGGGGCAGTCGTAACTTCGGTCTATTTCACGGTCAGTTTGTTCACGGTGTCCGTTTCGGAGTCCGCCATGGCCTTCCACTCGGCCACGCGGGCCTGGTGCACCGGGGAGCGGCGGACGACGGTGTAGGCAACGCCGAGGACCGCAAACCAGGCCGGGGTGACAAGCAGCGCCGTGAGCGTGTCCGGCTGCGTAGTCAGCGCCCAGACCAGGAACGCGAAGAACGCGAAGACCACCCACACCATCGGGATGCCGCCGGGCATTTTGAACGGCGACGCCGCGTGCAGCTCCGGGCGGCGCTTCCGGAAGACCAGGTAGCTGGCCAGGATGATGGACCAGACGAACATGAAGCAGACGGCGGAGACGGTGGTGACCATGTCGAAAGCCACGCCCACGTCCTTGCCCGCGTAGAGCAGGGCGACGCCGGCCAGGAGCAGGACGCAGGAGAGGAACAGGGCGTTCTGCGGGACCTTGCGGCGGGAGAGCCGGCCGAAGAGCTTGGGGGCGTCGCCGTCGTTGGCCAGGCCGAACACCATGCGCGAGGTGGAATAGATGCCCGAGTTGGCCGAGGACATGGCCGAGGTGAGCACCACGAGGTTCACCACGGTGGCGGCAATGCCCAGTCCGGCGAGGGAGAACATGGCGATGAACGGGCTGTGGCCGGCCTTGAACTCCGTCCACGGGATGACGGACATGAGGATGATCAGGGCGCCCACGTAGAAGAGCATGACGCGCAGCGGGATGGCGTTGATGGCGCGGGGCAGGTTGTGCTCCGGGTTCTTGGTCTCGGCCGCGGCGGTGCCCACGAGTTCGATGCCCACGAACGCGAAGACGGCGATCTGGAAGCCGGCCACGAAGCCCATGAATTCCTTGGGGAAGAAGCCGCCATGGCTCCACAGGTTGGTGAAGCCGGCAGTCCCGGGGCCGGACTTGAATCCGGTGAAGATCATCACCAGGCCCACCACGATCAGCGTCACGATCGCCACGATCTTGATGAGGGCGAACCAGAATTCCGTCTCGCCGAACGCCTTGACGCTGGGGAGGTTGAGCAGGAGCAGGATGATGATGGTGGCAATGCCCGGGACCCAGAGCTCGATGCCCGGCCAGAGCTGTTCGGCGTAGCCGGCGATCGCGATCACATCGGCCACGCCGGTGACCACCCAGCAGAACCAGTAGGTCCAGCCCGTGAAGAAGCCGGCCCACGGGCCCAGGAGGTCGCCGGCGAAGTCGCTGAAGGACTTGTAGTTCAGGTTGGACAGCAGCAGCTGGCCCATGGCGCGCATGACGAAGAACAGCATGAAGCCGATGATCATGTAGACGAAGATGACGGACGGCCCGGCCACCGAGATGGTCTTGCCGGAGCCCATGAAGAGGCCTGTGCCGATGGCGCCGCCGATAGCCAGGAGCTGGATGTGCCGGTTGCTCAGCGAGCGGGCAAGGTGGGGTGGTGATGAGGGGTGTGGATTTGCTCTGGCAGCTGTGTGGGTTGAACTATGTTCTGTCATGTGGACTCTTCCTCGTGTGCGGCGTAGGGCTCAAAATAGGCGCGACAAACACCGGCGCCGACGCATACGGCGGCACGGTCAGGCTTGGATTGACTCTTGACCCGGTTGGATTCGGGAGTTCCGTCGGGGTATTTCTTCAGTCCGATTCATTCGGTTCGGAGCTGGGATTCAGGGTGGCCGGCCTCCTTGCCGGAGCCACAGTGACGAGTGTGATCAAGCTCATCCAAAATGTCAAATAGGGATACTCAGCCGTTCGGTGAAGAAAAAGATGGCTCATTTCCATGTATTTTTTCGTGCAGGGCGGGCGAAAGCTTGGAGCTGTGGGCGAGGAGAACTCCGTTGGGGTCTTCCAGCGACAGCCCGCGGCCGAACTGAGGGCAACCTGTTCCACAGCTGTTCCACGTCCAGCTGTTGCATGCTGCAAGACTACGTCCCGAAGGGCCTGCCGACGAACGGACAGCAGGCGACACCTGACGCCCTGCGACTCGACAAACGTCGAAGGATGATTGCGAGAATCCGCGGAAACACGCGGTTCCGGCCGCTGGTCCGGGGACCGTTCCTGTCGCCTGCCTCACAGGCGGACCTATTCTGGATGGAGCCCCAAAAATGATCATCGGTGTCCCCAAAGAGATCAAGAACAACGAATTCCGCGTTGCCATCACGGCCGCCGGCGTTCACGAGTTCCGCACCCACGGCCACACGGTCCTGGTCGAGCGCGGCGCAGGCCTGGGCTCCGGCATCACTGACGAGGAATACGTCATTGCCGGCGCCGAGATCGTCGCCGATCCGGACGACGTCTGGGCCCGCGCTGACATGGTCATGAAGGTCAAGGAGCCGGTCGAGGCCGAGTACCACCGCTTCCGCAAGGGCCTGATCCTCTTCACCTACCTGCACCTGGCCGCCGAGCCCGAACTGACCCAGGAACTCATCAACAGCGGCGTCACCGCCATCGCCTACGAGACCGTGCAGGAAGGCCGCACCCTGCCCCTGCTCGCGCCGATGTCCGAGGTCGCCGGCCGGCTGTCCGTCCAGGTCGGCGCCACGTCCCTGATGGCCCCCGCCGGCGGCAAGGGCGTCCTGCTGGGCGGCGTACCGGGCGTCCGCCCGGCCAAGGTCGTAGTGCTCGGCGCCGGCGTCGCAGGCACCAACGCCGCAGCGATGGCAATCGGCCTCGGCGCCGACGTCACCATCCTGGACATCAACATCAACCGCCTGCGCGAACTCGACGCCCAGTACCAGGGCCGACTGAAGACCGTCGCCTCCAACAGGTACGAGATCGAGAAGTCCGTGGTGGACGCGGACCTGGTGATCGGCTCCGTGCTCATCCCGGGCGCCAAGGCCCCCAAGCTGGTCACCAACGAGCTCGTCTCGCGCATGAAGCCCGGCTCGGTCCTGGTCGACATCGCCGTGGACCAGGGCGGCTGCTTCGAGGACACGCACCCCACCACGCACCAGGAACCGACCTACAAGGTCCACAACACCATCTTCTACTGCGTCGCCAACATGCCCGGCGCCGTCCCGAACACCTCCACCTACGCACTGACCAACGTCACCCTCCGCTACGGAGTGGCTCTGGCCAACCTGGGCGTCAATGCCGCCTTCGACCGGGACCCTGCACTGGCCGCCGGCCTGAACATCGCCGCCGGCCACGTGGCACACCGCTCCGTCTCCGAGGCGCACAACCTGCCCCTCGTGAACGACTGGCACAACCTGGTCTCGGCCTAAGCCAACGCGCTTGTTCAGGGCGTTAGCTGAACGCAGTGCGGCGGGTCCCCGGTTTCCACGCGAAGCCGGGGACCCGCCGTCGTACTTTCAGCTGCCCCCTGATGCATAAATGCTGCGGTCCCGCTCGTTTTCGTTGTCAGGTTCGCTTGATGGCTGGCAATACGGGTGCCGGGCCGGCAATGCACGGCCGGAGCCGGTGCTGGCGGACCACCGGGCGGCAGAGGCCCCTGTTCCAGCTGATGCGCTGGCCCGGCCCAGCTTGAGGGACGTTTTTGAGTCAGCAGCGCCAGTCATCTGGCACCACTTACATGGCTGGGGGAACGTTCGCCCTGCAACAAAAACACAACTGGCGGGGTCGTAACCCACCGCGGATCCGTCGCTGGCTTGAGGTATCCCGCAATCTGACTGACACCCTGCAAATACCCTTGAGAAGGAATTCCGTGACAAGGAAGCTACATCTTCAGCACGACTGGTTGCCCGTAGTGGGTGAAACCGTCGAAATCCGACGCGGGGAAGGGACCGTGCGAACAGGCGTGGTCGACGCAGTGACGACCGACGGCAGAATCCTCTGGATATCTGCCGATGGAGCAGAACGACGCGCCATGTTCGAACGTGCTCAAGGTCTTACGGTGTGGATTGAATACAAATGGGAATCAGCGCCATCTCGCTAGTGTCGGAGCTTCATGCGCATACCGCCCGTACGCCACCTCTTCGGCAGCCGTTAAATATTCACCAGCCATGCTCTCTCAACGATCGACGCTAGCAATCGTTGCGATCGGTTTGATCCTTAGCGCTACTTTTCCGCGCAGTGGTCCGCGACCCTCAAATACAAGCACCGGGAAACCGTGGAGGTCGTCTGAACTCTCGCCATGTCGTGCTCGAGGAAAGAGACACCCTCTCCCGTCGAGAGAGGGTCATTCCCATCCCCATGCCCAGGTAGCGCTGGCTTACTTCGCTGACCCCCGGCGTTTTGCAGGTTGGTGCGGTTCCACCCGTTGGGGATGTGTTGCGAAAGTGGACCCGAGGTCAGGAGCTCGCCACGACGGCGACTCCGACCCGGCCACCGTCGACGTCAATGATCGATCCGTGGACAAATTCAGCATCGTCCGAGGCAAGGAACAGAACGGCTGCTGCGATCGCGTCCGGATGTCCGGCACGCCCTGCAGGTGTGCCGATCATGAGCGCTTCACCGGGATACTCTTCATCGGGATTGAGGTCCGGAGTGCGGATTACCCCAGGGGCTACTGCATTGACCCGGATGTTACTTGAGGCAAATTCAGATGCCCATGCCCGGGTCAGTGTCTCCAGTGCACCCTTGGTGGAGCTGTAAAGGGCTCCAAAGGGCAGGCCCATCCGCGCAACCCAGCTCCCGAGATTGATGATGGTTCCGCCGCCCGCTGCTTCCATGACCGGAGCTAGCGACTGTGTAAGGAAGAACGGGGCTTTGACATTGACCCCGTAAACACGGTCGAACGTCTCGTCGTCGGCAGTTAGCGTGGTTGCCGCGGGGAAAATGCCGGCATTATTGACGAGAATATCGACGCGGCCACCCAATAGCGCGAGGGACTCTTCGGCTAGTTGCTTGCTCGCCCTGGGGCTACCGTCGAGGTCAGCTCGCACGAAATCAGCACGTCCCCCCTTGCCTCGGATGTCATTAACCACTGCTTCGCCGCGCGTCTGGTCGCGGCCCGAAACGATGACGTGTGCTCCCTCGGCTGCGAGGCGGTAGGCGACGGAGCGGCCGATGTTGCTGGTCGATCCTGTGATCAGTGCTGTCTTATTTTTCAATTTCTGGTCCATACGGCAACTCTAAGAAACCATTTTTGGACCAGCAAGTCCAATTTGTAGGTACGATGCATGCATGACATTTACGGCCAAGGGGCTCGCGACGAGAAATCGGATTATTGAGGGAGCAGCCACACACCTACGAAGCGATGAGCCAGGCACCGTCACCCTCGACGATGTTCGGGCATGGACGGGCACGAGCAAGAGTCAGCTATTTCATTACTTCCCGGGAGGGAAGGAAGAGCTGCTGCTCGAGGTGGCTCGCTATGAGGCGGACCGGGTGCTGGAGGATCAGCAACCCCATCTGGCGGCGCTCGACTCGTGGGCCTCGTGGGATAGGTGGCAGGGGGCTGTTATTGCCCGCTACCGCGCGCAAGGGGCCCGTTGCCCTCTGGCCTCCCTTATGAGCCAAGTCGATTCGGTTGCAGGTGCATCTCAGGTGGCTACGTCTCTTCTGAACCGATGGCAGGAGTATGTAAGGCAAGGCATCACCACCATGCAGGCCCAAGGCGACATTGACCCGGAGCTAAACGCACAACGCACGGCCGCAGCCTTCATCGCCGGCATTCAGGGGGGAGTGACGGTTCTCCGCTCGACCGGCGATACAGCTCACCTCGAAGCAATTTTTGATCTTCTCACCTCATACCTGCGGGCACCTGAACACAAGAGAGCGGCATAAAACGCACGCAGGAAGACTGCAGGTGCCGAACGATGCCCAATGCACAGATGCTGACCACTGAGTGCTTCCTCATAGAACGCCAGACGCGCCGAAGTTCGTGCCATGTTTCGCTGCTCAAGGACAAACCAGTAGGAGATGAGAAAACCCGCCTGGGCAGCTCCAGAAGAAAGTCGAAAGCTCTCGAAGGTCCCCACGACCTCCAACAACAGCTTGGCTACAGAAGGTGTGCGGGGCTGTCATCGGTCCCGTGAAACGGCCCACGGAAATCGTGGCAGGACTACCCATCCGTGGCGAGCTACGGATCGTTGGCCGCAGTTTCGCCGCTGAAGTCAGCAGACAGCCGGGCCCTCGCTCGCTGGATCCGGCCCGCCATCGGCGCGCACCCCTGGCCTTCGACCATCAAAGGGACCGCCCTCGATCGGTTCAACCGCGACGCTTCACCGGTTGAACTCACGCTCGTTGAACCCCTCGTGGTGGAAGTCCCAGCCGATGCGGCATGGTCGGGTCAGTCTTTCCGGCATGCGCTGCGCTTCCGCAGGGTCCGTCCCGAACTGGACCCAGCCAACGTCGAAGTCCCAGTGAGACTGCCCATCCCAGAGAGTGGGCCGAGATGAAGGGCGTTAGCTCCCCGCCCCCTCAACCCTGCGTCATGTCGGGGCCTAGCTGCGGGAGATAGCGCAGCGTCGCGACGGAAGTCCGGTCGCGGTGCATGAGCTGTTGTTTCAGACCCGGCGGTGTTGGGCCGAGACATCCTGTGCCGTTGTGCTAGTTTCATTTGCGGACTGTGGCAGACAAGCTCGAGAGGTTGAGCGCGTCATATGCAGGCGTGCCGGGCTCCGCGCTGTACGCGATGAGGGTGAGTCCTTCGTCCGCGGGGAGCTGCATCGCCTGGAAGGTGAGCTCAAAGTCCCCGACAACGGGGTGGTGGAAGGATTTCACTCCGGTGCGGTCCAGTCGGACGTTCTGCGCCGCCCACATGATCCGGAAGTCCTCGCTCTTGGTGGAAGCTCACCGATGAGATCCGAGAGGTCGGGATCGGTGGAACGACGCAGCCAAAAAGGTGTGGCGGTCCACCACTAGGAGTGAACCGCCACCTTTCTACGGATGGATTATGCGATCAACAACCGCTTGCCCAGCAGCCGACGGACATCCGGAGCGTAAATGGCTTCAAGCTCTCCCGCGCTGTAACCCCCTGACAAGTGCCTGGCCGACCTCGCGCCAGAAGCCCTTCCAGGCCGGTTCCCGTTCCAGTTCCGGCGCAGCGCCTGCCTCCCGCGTGGGACCGGTCCTCGCCGCCTGGGCTGCCAGCCAGTCTCCAAAGTGCGTAATGTCCTCACCCCGGGACGCCGCGACCGCATCGCATGCGAAGCCCACTGCCCTCGAACCGTCGCTCAGCAGCACAGAGCCCAACAGCATGGGTTCGGGCAGCTCCGCGAGGAAGGAACCCAGAGCCGCCTCGGAGAGCAGCCATCGCTCAGCCGCGAGTTCGGCGCCGTCGTCGGAACGGACCACGCCGGGCTTGGGCGGCTGGGTGTCCAGCGAGACCATCCGGTACCGGGGCGCCGTCCTGACCGGACCGTCCCAGAAGGCGCCGCGCCGTTCCAGTTCTGCGACCAACGGCTGGCCCTTCCGGTGGGCGCCCACCACCACCAAGGGCACGACGGCGGCCCCCGCCGCTACGGGCCACGGCACCCGCGGCGAGGAGACACATGCCGGCGCGGCGCCAGCCGCGAAAAGCTCTGGCCTCGCCGGGGTGTACTCGATGCGCCGCGCGATGTCGGCAACGACGGCGTCGTCGAATGTCCGGCCGACCACCGTCAGGCCGAACTGCGACACCCACAGCGCCCCGCCGTCATCGGTTCCGCTGCTGTCCTCCACAATGCCGGCCGGAACCGATACCGCGCACAGATCGAACAGGTTACAGAAGTTCGTGTACGTGCCCATGCGGGAATTCACGCCTACCAGGTCCGCCGCCACCTCCGCCAGCGTCGGATGGAACGGCGCCGTCGGCACGATCAGGGCGTCGAAGCCCTCAAGCCGGGACATCGCCTCGCGCTTCAGCTCCTCCAGCGCCGCGGTGTCCGCCACATACTGGTGGGCAGGCAGGTGGCCGGCCGCACTTACGATGCCCGCCACCGTCGGGTCCAGCCCGACGGTAGGGCCGCCGGGCAATCCGCTGCCCAAGGCCGCGGTGCCGGAAAGCGCCCCGTCGATGAAACTCCCGACGGCGGCATAGCGCTCGGCGACCAGCGCACCGTCATAAAGCAGCCGTGCCGCCCGCAGAAAGACATCCAGTTCGATCGGCTCGGCATCCACGCCGGTAGCGCGCAGACGCTCGATCTGGACCCAGAACTCCGCAGCCCAGGCGGGATCCAAGGCCGGGAGCGTTGCCGGGAAGGCGATACGCGGCCTCGAGGGCGCGGCCAATCGGATGTCCGTGGGCCAAGTCCTGCCCTGCCCGGCCAAGACACCCATCGCGAGTTCGGCGGTGTCCAGGTCCCGGGCGAAGATGGTGGCCGTGTCCCAGGATCGGCACGCCGGAAGCACACCGGCGGTGGAAACCACGTTTAGCGTCGGTTTGATGCCAACAATGCCCTGCAAACCGGCCGGAACGCGCCCGGACCCGGCGGTGTCCGTACCGATGGCGATGTCCACGAGTCCCAACGCCACTGCAACGGCAGAGCCGGAGCTGGACCCCCCGGAAATCCGGCCCGGCTGGCGTGAGTCCCGGACCGGACCGTAGGGACTCCGCGTGCCCACCAGACCCGTGGCGAACTGGTCAAGGTTCGTCGCTCCGAGCACCAGGGCGCCCGCATTGCGCAGCCGTCCCACGGCTACCGCGTCTTCCGCCGGGTCATAACCGAACCCGGGGCACGCCGCCGTCGTCGTGATACCGGCGACGTCCACGTTGTTCTTGACCGCAAGCAGGAGCCCGGCCAGCGGCAGCTCGGCGCCGGATGCCACCGCGGCGTCGATACGGGCCGCCTCGGCCAGCAACTCTTCCTCTCCGCGGATTTCAATCCAGATCTCGGGCCGATCCACGGCGTCAATGGCGGCCAGCGCGTCCCTTATGCGTTTGGCGGCGGTGGCTTTACCTGTCGATGTCCCCTGAGTGGTCATGCGGCTGCCTCTTCCAATTCACGTTCGCTCGGTTCGTCCGCGCCGACGAGCACCACAACGCCTTCACCGGACACCACTTGGGAACCGGCGGTCGGCAGCACCTGGTGCACCACGCCGTCGCACGGAGCTGACAGGACGGTTTCCATCTTCATAGCCTCAAGGGAAACCAGCGGCTGTCCCTGCATCACGCGGTCTCCAGGCGCGACGTCCACCTTCCAAACGCTGGCGGCGAAAGGTGCAGAAACGAGTGTTCCGCCCTCGGGCACCACCACTTCGCCGGGATGGGGAACGGCGACGGCGGCTGCGACTTCCGCACGGTCAAACTCGCCGGCATCCGCCCACGCCTGGCGCTCCACCGCGAACGCCGCCGCCTGCCGCTTCCTGAAGACACCGATCGATTCGCGGTTCTGCTCCAGGAACGCTTCGTGTTCGGCAAGGGAGAAGGTGCCGTCCTCGATCTCGACACCCCGTCCACGGCCAGCGGCCATGTCGGCGCGGAGGTCCAGGAGCTCTTCGGGGCTGACGGGGTACCAGGAGATGCGGTCGAAGAAACGCAGCAACCAGGGCGACCCGGGTTCGAAGGGTGCAGAGTCGGCGTAACGCGACCACACCTGGGTGGTGCGGCCAACAAACTGGTAGCCGCCGGGGCCTTCCATGCCATAGATGCACATGTAGGCCCCGCCGATGCCTACCGCGTTCTCCGGCGTCCACGTCCTGGCTGGGTTGTACTTGGTGGTGACCAGCCTGTGCCGCGGGTCAAGCGGCGTGGCCACGGGAGCGCCAAGGTACACATCGCCAAGGCCCAGGACCAGGTACTCGGCGTTGAATACGGTGTCGAAGACGTCATTCACCGAATCCAGTCCGTTGATGCGGCGAATGAACTCGATATTCCAAGGGCACCACGGAGCGTCGTCCCGGACGCCGGTCATGTAGCGTTCGATCGCCTCGCGCGTGGCGGGGTCGTCCCATGACAGCGGCAGCCGGACAGTGCGGCTCGGCACCACGAGCTCGGAACTCGCGGGCAGCGCGGCCTCGATCTCCTGGATGCGGCCCAGCAGCAGCCGGGTGGACAGAATCGACGGGTCCACCTTGATCTGCAGTGAGCGGATCCCGGGCGTAAGGTCCACCACACCTGGGATACGGAGCTGCTCGATGCGCTGGTGCAGGGCATGGACCCGCGCACGGAGGCCGAGGTCCAGCACCATTGCGCCAAATTCCACCAGAAGGTTGTCGTCTCCGGAGCGGCGGTAAGTGACTGCGGGCCGTCCCTCGCTTTCGGGTACGCGGCCCAGCACTCCGTCGTCGCCGTCGCCCTTTGGCGTCCCGGCGTGCCCGACGGCAGCCAGACCGCCTGTGCGGATGCCGGCACCATCGGGCAGGATCAACTGCCGTCCCGGTCCAAGGTCCTTCGCCGACGGAGCCTGGGCGTCCGTCACCGGCACGAAGCGGACTCTATCGCCCGGACGCAGCTGGCCGAGCTTCCAGCGTTCTCCGGTCACCACCGTGACCGGACAGACGAAGCCGCCGAGGCTCGGGCCGTCAGGGCCGAGAAGGATGGGAGTGTCGCCGGTGAAGTCCAGGGCGCCCACGGAGTAGGGAGTGTCGTGGATGTTGGAGGGGTGAAGGCCTGCCTCGCCACCGTCGGTACGTGCCCAGCGCGGCTTGGGGCCAATCAGCCGGACGCCCGTGCGTGCCGAGTTGAAATGCACCTCATAGTCCGTGGCGAAGAGTTCGTCGACGTCCTCGCGCCGGAAGAATTCCGGGGCGCCGTGCGGACCTTCGACCACCCTCAGTTCCCAGCGGGACGTAAGGGCCGGGCGGCTCTCGGCAAGAACCGGATGCAAAGGGGCATCCGCCGGTAGCTCGTTAGCGGTGCGCAGCACGTCACCGGCGCGGAGCAGCCGGCCGCCGTGGCCGCCGAACTGCCCGAGCGCGAAGGTGGACGCGCTGCCAAGGTAATGCGGGACGTCGAGTCCGCCCTGGAACAGGACATAGCCGCGCAAGCCGGCCCCGTCGGCGGAGCCAATGTCCAGCAGGCCGCCAGCGGGGACCGCAATGGGTTCCCAAGCGGCCACCGCGGAGCCGTTGACCAGTAGCTCCACGTCGGCTCCGGTCACGCACACGGTGGTGTCGTGGGTGAACCGCAGAGCGGGCCCGGCCATGGTGAATTCAAGGCCCGGCGCACCCTCAGTGTTGCCCAGGGCCTTATTCCCCAGCCGGAAGGAGAGATCGTCCATCGGACCGCTGGGCGGCACCCCCACCTTCCAGAGTCCAGTTCTGCCCGGCCAGTCCTGCACACTCGTCTGGAGGCCGGGGCGTTCCACAGTGATCCGGGGCTCGGGATCACCCACGGTGTCCAGGGTTCCTGTGGAATGGTTCGCAGCCCGAACCGCGTCCAGCCCGGTCACTGCGCGCAACATGCCCAGGTTGGTCTCGATGCCGTCGATGCGGGTCTGAGCGAGAGCATCGGAGAGGGCGTCAAGTGCCGCATCCCGGTTGTCACCGAAGGTGATGAGTTTGCCCAGTAGGGGGTCGTAGTTGGTGGACACCTCGCTGCCGGTCTCTACCCACGCGTCCACGCGTACTGCGGGACGAGAATGGTCGGCCCCTCCCTCTTTCCCCTGCGGGTACTGCTTGTCCTGCGGGTACTGTGCGTTGGTGACGGTTCCAGCGCTGGGCTGGAAGTTGCGGGCAGGGTCCTCGGCGTAAATGCGGGCTTCAACCGCATGGCCAGTCACCGGAACGCTATCGGGGACACCCGCGAGGACGGGCCGTGATTGGGCCACGTTGAGCATCCACTCCACCAGGTCGACGCCGGTGATCGCCTCGGTAACTGGGTGCTCCACCTGGAGCCGCGCGTTGACCTCGAGGAAGGAGGCTTCCTGCCGGACGGGATCGTAGACGAACTCCACGGTCCCCGCCGAGCGGTAGCCCACCGAGGCGCACAGGGCGCGGGAGCTGCGGTGGAGCTCTTCCCGGAGCGCTGCCGGCAGGTCCGGTGCGGGGGCTTCTTCCAATACCTTCTGATGCCGACGCTGCAGGGAGCAGTCGCGGTCGCCGAGGCTTACGACTCGGCCTTCGCCGTCGCCGAAGATCTGCACCTCCACGTGGCGGGCGTGTTCGATGTAGCGTTCGGCAAACACTCCCGCGGTGCCGAAACTGGAGCTGGCGAGCCGGGCCACCCGAGCGTGGCTTTCCGTCAGTTCTGCTTCGTTCCGGCACACGGCCATGCCGATGCCGCCGCCGCCGCCGGTAGCCTTCAGCATCAGCGGGAATCCGATCTCCGCGGCGGCTCCGATGGCGGCGTCAAGGTCTTCAAGCAGGCCAGAACCGGCGATCATGGGCACGCCCGCTCGTTGGGCGGCGTCACGGGCGGTGTGCTTGGTCCCGAAGATCCGCAGCTGCTCGGGGGTCGGGCCTACGAACACCAGGCCCGCGGCTTCCACGGCCTCGGCGAACCCGGCATCTTCGGAGAGGAAGCCGTAGCCGGGGTGGACGGCTCCCGCACCAGTGGAGGCCGCTGCTGCCAGGATGGCGTCGACCCGGAGGTAGGACTCCTTGGCCGGTGCCGGTCCGAGCAGCACGGCTTCGTCTGCGAGGCGAACGTGCTTGGCGCCATGGTCCGCCTCGGAGAATACTGCCACGGTTCGCAGCCCGACTTTTCGCGCGGACTCGATGATTCGGCAGGCGATCTCGCCGCGGTTGGCGACCAGCAGGGTATCGAAACGGTTCACGGTCATGCCTCCGGTCGGGTGACGATCATGCGCACGGGCGTCGGGTTGAAGCCGTTGCAAGGGTTGTTGATCTGGGGGCAGTTTGAGACCAGGACCAGGGTGTCCGTTTCCGCGCGGAGGGCCACGCGCTTGCCGGGAGCGGACAGCCCATCCACGATGCCGAGGGCACCGTCGGGATCGACTGGGACGTTCATGAACCAGTTGATGTTAGAGACCATGTCCGGCTTCCCAAGGCCCCACTTGGACCCCTCGATCAGGAAGTTCTCCACGCAGGCATGCTGTTCATGGGTGTGCTGGCCGTAGCGAAGCGTGTTGGATTCCTGGGAGCACGCTCCACCGATGGTGTCGTGGACACCCACCTCGTCGGCCACCACGGTCATCAGGGCGTCGCCGTCGTCTGAGCGAAGGACGGACCCTGTGGTGAGAATGATGGACTGCTGGGCGGCAATGGTGACGGCGGCGGAGTAGCGAGTGGCGACGTCGGCGGCCGAGTAGAGGAGGCAATCCACGGCTTGGTTGCCTTCTAGGTCCACGATGGTCAGGACATCCCCGGCTGCGACCACGGCCGACCAGGGGCCGCGAGCTTCAACGTATTCGTCAAGGATGACGCGTCCGGAAACCAGCGCAGCGAACTTGGGATCGGGCTGGGACAGGGCATCTTGCCGGCTCTGGGCCTCCGACTGGGGAGCTGTGGCAATGGTGGCGTTCATGCGGAGGTCCTCGCTTTGTGGTCGTGTTCGGTGTTCTGCAGTGCCAAGAGGTGCTCGGGGCCGAGATCCAGCCCAAGTTCTCCAGCGGCGAGGGCCCGGAGGTCCTGCGGCGCATGCCAGGCGACGATGTCCACTGCACTGCCCGTGAAGGCCGGGCGAGGGTCGAGGGGATGGGCGGTGTTGGCAAGCACTAGCACCAGGTCCATGTGGAGCAGGAGTTCGACGGCGGTTCCCGCGCCGGCGCTGCCGTCGAACCGGATGCCGCCGTCGGCGTCCACGGCGATGCCTTTGAAGAAGGACACCGACGGCGGGAGGTCCCGCTGGCTGATCCCATGTTTCAGTGAGCCGAGAGTCAGCAGTTCGCGGCCGGCGGGTGAGGCGCTGTGGGCGCTGCCGGCACCGTACTTGGCCTCGTTGCCGGCCCGGTGTGTGGTGCCGGTGAGGACGTCGTGCCGCCCCGAGGAATCGGCGACGACCGTGGCCATCAGCCGGCCGGCGTCGGAAAGCAGCGAGTGGCCCTGCCCGAGGTATGCCTGCCACGGCACCTTGACGGTATCCGCGACGTTGATCCGCTCGTGGTGGGAGCCGCCGCGGAAGAGAACCGCGTGGACGCAAGCGTCGCCGTCGGTGTCGGTCAGCCGGATCCGCATCCCTCTCGCAAGTTCCATGTGCGTGTAGCGGCCGAAGGCCAGCGACTCGGTCCAAGTGGTGGCAGCCAGCGCTCGGGCGTCCAGCCCGGACGTCAGACGTTCTGGGGCCGATGCGGCGGGCACGTGGATCATGGTGTCGGCGGTCCGGCCGTGCTGCGAGCGTGCATGGGCGCGGGCGCCTGCTGTCGTCGCCGTTCCGGCGTGGGTTTCGAGGGTCTGGGTCATGTCGGTCATTTCTGTGTGGCGGTTTCGTTTGGTGCCGGCGTCAGTCGGCCGGCGTGAGGTCAGCGGTCTTCCGCTTCCGCACCCAGATACCTAGGAGCAGAACGGCCCCCACCATCAGCGGGGCGGAGAACAGCAGGAGTCCGTTTTCGCCGGTGGGGTCATAGACCTCGGGCCGGGGCCAGGCGAGGTTCACCACCATCAGGGCGCCGTAGAGGACTGCGAGGATGTTGACCGGAAGCCCCCAGCGTCCGAGCGAGAACAGTCCTTCGGGCATGGTCTTGCCGGCGCGGTCCCAGTCTCCGCGCAGCCGGTTGATCAGCAGCGGCACCGTGACCAGCAGGTAGGCGAGGTAGAGCATCACGATGCAGACGCTGCACAGCGTGGTGAACAGAGCAGCGTTGCCGATGTTGATGGCCAGAACGGCGATCGCGAGCAGGCCGACGATAACCGAAGGCCACAGCGGGGTGCCGCTGCGCGGACTGACGGCGGACAGTGCCCTCGCAGCGGGGAGCTGGCGGTCGCGGGCCATGGAGAAGACCAGGCGCGAGCCAGCAGTCTGGATGGCGAGGGTGCAGACGAAGATGGCGATCGCGACGTCGACCAGCAAGACCTTGCCCCAGAAGGTCCCGAGGACGGCGGTCAGCACGTAGGGCAGCCCCTGGCTGGCCAGGTTGCCGTCGTCAAGGCTCGGGGCGGCCATCAGGGCGCCGACGATCATGAGCCCGCCGCCGAGTCCGGAGATCAGCAGGGCGGAGATGATGGTGCGCGGCGTGGTGCGGCGCGGGTTTTTGGTCTCCTCGGACAGCTCGCCGGCGGAATCGAACCCGACCATCACGTACGCGGCCATCAGGCCAGAGACGAGGAACGCGCCCACCGGGCCGAGGTCCGAACCGCTGACAAGCTGCGTGTCCTGGACGACGTCGGGGCCGCGTTGCGCCACGGAAACGAGCGCCAGGATCACGGCGGCGACGCCGACCAGTTCGCAGGTGACGCCGATCGAGTTGATGTGCGACATGAGCTTTACGCCGACGGCGTTGATCGCCGTGGTGGCGACCAGCAGCACGGCGCCGAGGATGACGGCATTGCTCGCCCCGGTGACAGTATTCAACGCGGGGTCACCGCCGACGAGCTGGAACCCGTCCCAGAGCTGAGGGAGGACCACCTGCAGGGCGATGGCGGCCGCGGCGGCGGTGATCACCTGGGCGATGGACATGAACCAGCCGGCGAACCAGCCGACGGTTTCGCCGCCGACCCGCCGCGACCACTGGTAGACGGCCCCGGAAATCGGGTATCGCGCAGCCAGTTCGGCGAAGTTCAGCGCCACAAGAAGCTGGCCGACGAGGACGACGGGCCAGGTCCAGAAGAAGGCCGGCCCGGCAAAGGAGTAGCCGAAGCCGAACAGCTGGAAGATGGTGGTCAGGATGGAGACGAATGAAAAACCTGCGGCGAAGGAAGCGTAGCGGCCAAGTTTGCGATGCAGCGACGGCTGGTAGCCGAGAGATGTCAGGTCTGCATCGTCGGCGTGGGCGGACGCCGTCGAAATGGTGGAAGTCATCGGGTTTCTCCGTGTCTGGAACGGGGGATGGTGACGACGGAAGCGGGAAGGCTCTGACAGCCGTCCGTAATACCGGTCAATTGATAGTTTTCCAGCGGGATGTCCCGCTTCCGTTTCGCTGATGTAAAAGATGGATGACGGCGCATTTCCGGCATGTGAATATAAACTCACCGGAAGACTGGCCCCGCCGGACGACGGCGGAATCGGGCATGGAGGCGCCTTTGGCGATGTAAGAATGTGGGGTGACCTCAGCCGGACCGGGCCGACCCCGCAAACAGCAACCCGTGCGCCCTGGCGCGACAGCCCGGGACGAGATCCTGGATGCCGCCTCCGAACTTTTCACAAGCCAAGGGTTCGCCAATACGTCCACCAGGGCGATCGCTGACGCCGTGGGGATTCGTCAGTCATCGCTCTACCACCACTTCGGCACCAAGGATGACATTCTGGCAGAGCTCCTCAACGGCACCGTGGCAGGAGGCCTGGCCTTCGCGGTCGCTGTCCACGCGGCCCCGCCGCCGTCCGGCCCTGGGGCCGCGGCCGCGCGCCTGCACGCCGTGGCACTTTACGACGGAAGCCAACTGTGCAGCGCCCGCTGGAACCTCGGTGTCCTCTACCACCTGCCGGAAGCCCGCGCGCCGAGGTTCCAGCGCTTCATGGATGACAGGCTGCAACTCCGGCAGTTGTACCGGGAGCTGGGCCAAACCGTGGAGGAATTCGCCCCGGCTGCCCCCCTGCCACGCGCGGCGTCGCTTGGCGATCTCCTCTTCCGCTTGGTCGAATCCCTGATCAATCTTCGTGCCGATGGCCTTGCGGACGCTGATTCGGCCACGCAGACGGCGGACGCCGGCATTGTCCTTGCCGGGATCGCTGCAGGCCTGGACGAAATACGGGCTATGAGCGCTGCACTGATCCGCGAGTTCGGGTAGGGCTGCCACTAGGCCAGATCGCACTGCCGCGCGTGCTGCTTCTATCCCAGCGATTCCATACGGGTTTCCAGGATCATCTCCGCGATGAGCGGAATCAGCCGGTCCGCCGGACTCCCTGCCGCAGGCCCCTGCGGCAGGGCCAGAACCCGGATGATCCGCCGCCGACTCCTCACACCAGCACCCGCGTATCGATCTGTGTGGACCAGCACCTGGAACGATTGATTCTCATCGGTATGCCCGGGATTAAAAATGGTTCACCCGTTACCGCCACGATCAGCAGTTCGTCTCCGCCCTGCCGCTAGTTGAGGGCAATGACCAGCATCTGGGTTGTCCCCGGAATGCATGTCTGCAGAACAGCCCGCGGGAACCCACCGAAGACCGCCGCTACGTCGTTCGTCGTGCCTGGGTTGGGCACCTGGCTGCGGGCCGCAACTGTGTACGATCCGTACCCGGGGATGTCGACTCTCTCGCCGACGCCGATCCCCGAGAAGCGCGCCCAGCCTCCGCAGAAGTCGTGTTCGGTGATGAACAGTGAATAGCCGTCAGTCGGCGTGAAGTGGATGGGTCCGATGCAGCTGTCCACCATTGCTTGCCCGCCCGCTCCGGCCACGTAGATGGTCCTTACCGCAGGCGCAGGGGCAGGGGCAGGGGCCTGTACGGGCGCGGGTGCAGCCGCGGCCTTAGGGGCTTCCACCGCAGGCCCGGTGAGTTTCAGCGTCTGCCCCGGAACAATGACGGAGTACGGGCCAAGTCCGTTGGCGGCCAGCATCATGTTCACATCGACGCCGAACCGCGCTGCGATGGTGCCCACCGTGTCGCCGGCCACCACCGTGTATGTATTGGCGGCAGGCGCCCGGGCGGGCGCCGCCGTTCTGACGGTGGCAGGAGCTTTGGCCGGCGCTTTGACCGCAGCCGCCTTGGCAGCCGGAGCCTTGGCAACCGGCGCTGCGGCTGTGGCGGACGGCGTCGGATTTGCGACAGCAGGCTCGGGTGTTGCTTCCGCCGCTGAAGCCGGTTGGCCGGCGGCGCTGGCACCCCCGCTGCCGGGAGGCACGACGGCGTTGACCACTGCAGACGCCCCGAGCAGGCCCGCGGCGACGGCGGCCGCCGCGATGATCAGCCGGGCCCGGTGCCGTCCGGGACTCAGGCGGGACCGGCCGGGAGGGCCCATCCGGATGGTCGGGCTTTCCTGGAGACCGGGGTCTTCCTGGGTTCCTGGGTTCTCCTGAGGGTTCATGGCGTGCCCTTTATTCGTGCGCTGCCGGGTGACCGGGCGCTCGTCGGACGGTTACGCGCACAACAAAGGAGGCGCTCTGACCAGGAGGGAGGGAGCACGGCGTTGGGTCGCATGACCGTTATTCATGAATGAGGCACGCTCGCTAACGTGCCGGCCCCAGCGCCTGACTCGAGTCTAAGAAGCGCCGGCGGGGCGCCGCACGAGTAGCCGTTACCTGTTTTTCCAGTCAGGACCACTTGGACTCGGCCGTAGGCCGCAGGTGCCCCGCTTGCGCCGACACAGCCGGACCGCTGGTCTTTCGGGATTTGTTACTGATGAGTAACATAAGGGGCATGCACTTGCTCCTGCGAACACTCCTGATACTGCTCCGGTCAGCCAAACGCCCGCCCCTCAGCGTCTGGGATTCCTCATCCCTGACCCTCCGCGTGCTGCCAACGGACATAGACATCGCGATGCATGTCAACAACGGCATGTATTTCTCGCTTATGGACCTGGGCCGTTTTGACCTGATGGTCAGGAGCGGAACCTGGCAGAAAATGCGCAGGCGGGGCTGGAGCCCGGTGGCTGCCGGGGAGACCATAGCGTTCCGCCGGTCCCTGCAGCTCTGGCAGCAGTACACCATCGAGACCAGGATCATCGGGCTGGACGCCAAGGCCATCTACTTCGAGCAGCGGATGGTGGTGGGCGGCGAGATCTACGCCCGTGCCTATATCGCCACGCGCCTCGTGAGCAAGGCCGGGCCCGTGACGCAGGAGGAAATCCTCGCGGAGTTCGGCCAGCCGCCGGCCGGACTGGAACTGCCCGAGTGGATTCACGACTGGCGTCAAAACACCGCATTGCCGGGCGCACGGCGGCCTGCCCCGCATGCCTGGGCCGGACATCGAGCGTGACCATGCACCGACGTCGGCAATATTCCCGGTGACGCGGGGAGCGAACAAACCGGCCTCCGGGGGGACTTACTGACGCCCCTCGCGTACCGTTGAACCATGGCTACCGTTGACATCACAGGTGAACAGTTCGCATCGACCATCGAGGGCAACGACATTGTCCTCGTTGACTTCTGGGCCGAATGGTGTGGTCCCTGCAAGCAGTTTGGGCCCACGTACTCCGCCGTTTCGGAAAAGCACGGCGACGTCGTCTTCGCCAAGGTGGACACCGAAGCCGAGCAGCAGCTGGCCGCAGAGGCCGGCATCACGTCCATCCCCACGCTGATGGCGTTCCGCGAGAAGGTCCTCGTCTTCTCCCAGCCGGGCGCGCTCAACGCCCCGCAGCTGGAGCAGGTAATCGACGCCGTCAAGGCGCTCGACATGGAGGAAGTCCATGCCCACGTGGCGCGCTTGCAGGCCGAAGCGGCAGCAGCCGCGGGCAGCAGCCCAGCCCAGGGCTCCGGCACGCAAGACGGCACGCAGATCCCGGATTTCTAAGCGCACCAAACAGCAACTAAGCGCACCAACAGCAACGCGGGGTCACTCCGCGCCCCCGGAACCGAATTCGATGGGCGCGAAGTGACCCCGCGTTGTCTTGTTAAAGCGGACTCGCTTCGTTGAGGAGACTAGAGGCGTTCGAGGCGGACCGGTTCGGCCAGCAGCGCGCTGAGGGATTCGTTGAGGTCCTGGACGGCCGTGCCCTTGGAGTGCTTGTCCAGGTCATCCTCCGAGGCCCACTGCTCGGTCAGGACCAGCTTCTCCTCGGTGGCTTCCGTGAGCTCGTACTGGATGCAGCCGGGCTCGCTGACTACCTCGTCAATGGCGATTTCCAGGGCGAGCTTCACGCGGAAGAATTCGCCGTCGTTGGGGATGAACGTTGCCTGCAGGTCGATGGGTGCACTCATGGTTTTCACAATACCGGCCGCCGCCCACCGGCCCCGCCCTCTTTACGCCGGACACCCGACTGTTGCGCTTCTCTTGCCCGGGGCCTCTTGATAGCGTGCCATCATGCGCGCTTACACAGCCGGGGACACTGACGTCCCGCTGCTCGAGGAGACAATCGGCCACAACTTTGAGCGGGTGGTGGCACAGTTCCCCTATCACGATGCGCTGATCGAGGCGGCGGCGGTACCTGGCGCCGACGCCCGCCGCTGGAGCTACACCAAACTGAACGACGACGTCGACCGCGTCGGCCGTGCGCTCCTCGCCCTGGGCGTCGGCAAGGGGGAGCGGATCGGCATCTGGAGCCCCAACTGCGCTGAATGGACCATCCTGCAGTACGCCACGGCGAAGATCGGCGCGATCCTCGTGAACGTGAATCCGGCCTACCGCAGCCACGAGCTGGAGTTCGTGGTCAGGCAAAACGGCATGCGGATGCTGGTCACGGCGCCGTCGGACCGCAACAGCGACTACGTGGGGATGGCGCGGCAGGCGCTCGCCGAGTGCCCGGACCTGCGCGAACTCGTGTTCCTGCCGGATGCCGGCTCCGCCGAGCTCGACGCCGGCGACCCCCAAAGCGACCAGGAACTCACGTACGCCGAACTGCTCAAGCGGGCGGACGACGTCGGGCATTCCGGGCTGAAGGCGCGCATGGCGGAACTTGACCCGCATGACCCCATCAATCTGCAGTACACCTCGGGAACCACGGGATTCCCCAAGGGTGCCACCCTGACCCACCACAACATCCTCAACAACGGGTACTCAATCGGCGAACTGCTCCGGTACACCGAGCACGACCGCGTGGTGATTCCGGTGCCGTTCTACCACTGCTTCGGCATGGTCATCGGGAACCTGAACGCGCTCAGCCATGGCGCTGCGACCATCATCCCGGGGCGCGGTTTCACGCCGGCCGCCGCGCTCGAAGCGGTGCAGGACTTCGGCGGCACCTCGCTGTACGGCGTGCCCACGATGTTCATCGCCGAACTGGCGCTGCCCGATTTCGCGTCCTACGACGTCTCCACGCTCCGCACCGGGGTGATGGCCGGCTCGCTGTGCCCCATCGAGGTCATGAACCGGGTGATCTCGGAGATGAACATGAAGGACGTGGCCATCTGCTACGGCATGACCGAGACCTCGCCCGTGTCCACCATGACCCGGGACGGGGACACGGTGCAGCAGCGCACCGAAACGGTGGGGCGGACCATGCCGCTGCTCGAAAGCAAGATCGTGGACCCGGTCACGGGCGATGTCGTGGAGCGCGGCGAGATCGGCGAACTGTGCACGCGCGGCTACGCCGTCATGCAGGGCTACTGGAACCAGCCGGACAAGACGGCCGAGGCAATTGACTCCGACGGCTGGATGCACACGGGGGACCTGGCGCGCATGAATGACGACGGCTATGTGGTGATCGAGGGCCGGATGAAGGACATGGTGATCCGCGGCGGCGAGAACATCTATCCGCGCGAGATCGAGGAGTTCCTCTACACGCACCCGGACATCCAGGACGTGCAGGTGATCGGCGTCCCGGATCCGAAGTACGGCGAGGAACTCATGGCCTGCGTCATCCTCAGGCCCGGCGCTGCGCCGCTGGACGCCGCTGCCCTGGCGGAGTTCTGCCGCGGGAAGCTGGCGCACTACAAGATCCCGCGCTACGTGGATGTCCGGGAGAGCTTCCCCATGACCGTCTCCGGGAAGATCCGCAAGGTGGAGATGCGCGAGGAAGCCGTGGCACGGCTGGGCCTCTGACATCGAGGGCCGCAAGTGTCCGTTCGCGCAGTGTGAAGGGCCGCAAGTGTCCGTTCGCGCTCAGCTTGCCCGGGGACCAGCGCGAACGGACAGTTAAGGTCCGGCCCCGCCCTAGCTGATGTTGCGGTTGATGGCCCGGACTCCGACCACGAGCCCGACGGCGGCTGTCACCGACGCGGCCAGGAGACCCAGGAGCGTGTCGGCCCCGACGGCGCCCGCGAACAGTTCGCGTTCGGCGTTGACCAGGTAGGTCAGCGGGTTGAAGAGGCTGGCCACCCTCATCCACTCCGGTCCCGCCTCGATGGGCAGCATGATGCCTGAGAGGATCATCAGCGGGAACAGCAGGGTCTGCTGCACGCCCCAGAAAATCCATTCCTTGGTCTGCGAGACCAGGGCCAGCGCATATGACAGCGCTCCGAGCCCGATGCCGAAGATGCCCAGGATGATGAGCCCGAAAAGGACGTGCAGCGGGTGGAGGACGAAGCCGAAGGGAATGCAGACCACTGAGATCAGGAGGCCCTGCACCACCAGCGGCGCCCACTCCTTCAGCGCCCGTCCGATCATCAGCGACGAGCGGGACAGGGGAGTGGCGAGGATCCGCTCGTAAGAGCCGGTCATCAGTTCGTACTGCAGGTTCGATCCGGTCATTGACGTGCCGAACAGCGCAATCATGACGACCACGCCGGGCAGGAACCACTGCAGCGTGGACTGGCCGCCGAAGGCCGGGGCTCCCACGGCCGAACCGAGCAGGGGGCCGAACAGGCCGAGGAACACCAGCGGCTGAAGGAGGGAGAAGACCAGCGAGAACGGGTCCCTCAGGGGAAGCAGCATCTCCCGCCAGAAGACATACCAGACGTCCCGCAGGATCCGGTCCAGCCCGGGCTTCCGTTCGGCGGGCTCTGTCCGCGCCGATTGCCCAGGCATTACACCTCAGCCCCTTCCCGCAGGCTGCGCCCGGTCAGTTCAAGAAAAACGTCATCGAGCGTCGGCGGCTTCAGTTCCAGGGACTGGGCGGGAGCACCGGCGTCGTGCATCCTCCGCAGCAGCTCCGGCGCCAGCCGGGAGCCGTTGCTGAGCCGCAGCCGGAAACGGACGACGCCGTCGTACGCGTGTTCCTCCACCTCGCCTTCGGCGGCGGCGCGCCCCAGCAGCCCGCGCACCTCGGCCGCGGAGGCCGCCGCGACTTCGACGGCCAGCAGGTCCCCGGCGAGGTCGGCCTTGAGCCGGGCGGGGGTGTTGTCCGCAATGATGGTTCCGTGGTCAATGACGATGACGCGCTCGGACATGGAATCCGCCTCATCCATGTAATGCGTTGTCAGCACAATGGTGGTTCCGTGCTCGGCCCGCATGCGCATGATGTGCTCCCACAGATTTGCGCGGTTCTGTGGATCCATGCCGGTGGACGGTTCGTCGAGGAACAGCAGCCGGGGTGAGTGCATCAGCCCCAGGGCCACATCCATCCGCCGCCGCTGGCCGCCGGAGAGCTTGATGACCGTACGTTTCGCGAGGTCGGCGAGATCCAGGGACTTGAGCAGTTCGTCGGCCCGGGCCTTGGCGTCTGTGGTGTTCATTCCGTAGAAACGGCCCTGCATGACCATTTCGTCGATCACGCGGTAGCTGTGGCCGCCGCCGTTGCCCTGGCCGATGTAGCCGATCCGCGCCCGCACCCCGGCCGGGTCCGCCACGACGTCCAGCCCGGCCACCGTGGCTGAGCCGGAGGTGGGCTTCAGGAGGGTGGTCAGCATGCGCAGCGTGGTGGATTTGCCCGCTCCGTTCGGGCCGAGGAATGCCACGAGTTCGCCGGGGGCGACGTCGATGTCGACGCCCTTGACCGCCTCCACCGTTTCCTTCCTGGCGACGAAGGTCCTGCTTAGCTTGTTCGTGTGGATCAATGGGTGCTCCCGAGGATGCGAGACTCTGGGATCCGGTTTTCGCGCTCTATGGCGAAACGCTATACCCGGCGGGCGGGGGCGTCCACGGTTACTGAACCGTCCGGTGTGTGGCGGGGATGGTCCGGCGGCCCTTGATGAGCAGCCAGAAAATGAGGGCGACTTCACCCACGAAGGCAAACTGCGCGACGCTGACGGAGTACGCCGGGACCAGGACGGCGCCCATCCCGTCAATGAGGTACCCGCCCCCGGCAGCCACGAGCAGGAAGCCAAAGATCCTCGCCATGAATCCGGACCTGACGGCCAGGTAGCCGATGAGCAGCAGATGGACGGCAAAGAGGATGAGGCCCGCCTTCCAGAGGGCATCGAACGCATCCACTGCGCGGAGTATCCGCGCCCCGTCGTCCAGGTGCTTCGGCACTTCCAGCAGGTGGGTGATCGCCACGAAAAAGACCCCTGCATACGCGACCCTGAACCCTGCGGCCATCGCCGAGACGCTTCGGTTCACGGACGCGAAAACTTCGAACAGCGCCCCGGCCACGATGATGTCGAGCACGGCCACGACGATGAGGCTGGCGGTTCCCAGCCGGAACAGCATTTCGGACGCGGCAACGTTCGCTGCTGTGCCCGGCGCATCCCCCGGCGTCATGAGGCTGTCCAGGGGGCCGAATATTCCGAATGCGGACAGGACGGCCATGAGGAGGAGCCCGGCCCCGGCAACCAGACTCGGTGCGCGCAGGGTGCGGGCGGTCCCGGACGGCCTGCCCTCAGGGACCGCTGGAACGGCCGGGCCGGCTTCTGTCTGCCGGGGGACCGGTGCTGTTGTGGACATGGGGTTCTTCTTTCTCGGGGGAATGACAACGGGGGAGGTGCGGCCGAAACGTACTTTCGTACTTAGTACGGAACCGTACCGTACTTAGTACGAAAAGACGATAGGCCGGAGCCACGATGGCAAACCCGGAGGTGCTCCGGAAGGGAGTCAGTGCCGGCGGTGGTCCTGGATGGTCATCCGCGGCCCGAAGGTGGGTTTCCGGAAGCCGCTGAGCCCGATCATCCGGACCACGCGCTGCCGGTGCCCCTTCCACGGTTCCAGGAGGGCCAGCATGCCGGCGTCGTCCGTCCGCAGGCCGGTCAGCGCGGCGCCGACGTCGGCCGCCAGATGGTAATCACCCACGGCGATCGAGTCCGGACAGCCATGCGTCCGCTGCACCACCTCGGCGGCCGTCCACTCGCCGATTCCGGGAATGGTTTGCATCTTCCTGGCAGCCTCCACCGCCGGCAGCGGAGCCAGCCGTTCAAGCGCGACGGCGGAACGCAGCGCCCGCATGACGGTCGCCGAACGCTGGGGCCCCACTCCGGCCTTGTGCCACTCCCAGGACGGGATGCGGAGCCACTCCTCAGGCGTGGGCCGGACCAGCAGGCCCGCCGGTGCAACGGCACCGGCCCCCGGCGCGGGCGTGCCATGGCGGTACATGAGGTAGCGGTAACCCCGCCGGGCCTCGATGACGGTGACCTTCTGCTCCAAAATGGTGGGCACGAGGGAATCAACCATGCGTCCGGTGGACGGCAGCCGGACGGCGAGGTTCCGGCGTCGGGCCTCACGGACCATCCGCGGAAGTGTCGAGTGGAACCCGGCCTCGTCAAACGCCGACCAGTCGTCCTCGGCGCCCAGCAGGCGGGGAACGGCGGCGAGGGCGGCGGCGGAGCCGGGGCCCCACGCCTGCGCGTCGACGTAGGGTTCAGGTCCTGTTTCGGCGCTGGTGAGCCGCAGCGAGACCGGACCGTCCGGCGTCGTGAACGCCATCCACAGGCCCTCCGGCCGGGAAGAGAACGAGGGATCTCCATTGCCGCGCATGAGCGTGCCCAGGGTCTGGCGCAGGCTGTAGGGCCCTCCGGGATGCCATCTCAGGGAGGCGTCAGCGGCAGCGGCAACGCTGGCGGGGACGTCTGTGACGGTCATTGAATCATCGTCCCACGGACCGCTGACACCGCAGGCCACCGCATGCCCGCGGACCTTGGAACCGGCCCTTAACCCGCGAGGTGCGGAGGACTACAATCCCAGGTGTGGCGCGGGTCCGCCGCGTCGTTCCTTCGAACTGACAGGTGAGCGCAATGGGTGGAGTAGTGCATTTCGAAATCCCCGCGGACGATCAGGACCGGGCGAGAAACTTCTACAGCCAGGCCCTCGGCTGGCGGATCGATCCCATGCCGGAGATGGACTACAACGTGGTCATCACCACCCCGATGGATGAACAGACCGGCCGGCCCACCGAGCCCGGCGCCATCAACGGCGGCATGATGGCCAGGGAAGGCGAGCTGACCACTCCTGTCATCACCGTGGACGTCGACGACATCGATGCCACCCTGCGGACGGTCGAGCAGCTCGGCGGCTCGACGGTCAAGCCGAAGGACGCCATCCCGGGCATGGGCTTCTACGCCTACTTCAAGGACACCGAGGGCAACATCTTGGGGCTCTGGCAGAATCTTCCGGCCGGAGAAGCAGGCGGAGCTGCCGGCTAGCGGGACTGCCGCCAGCTACTCCTCGCCTACTCCTCGCCGAAGCGGCCGCGGGCCTCCACGGGGATCAGCGGCTTCTGGGCCCGGACCTTCAGTTCCTGCACGGCCCAGGTGTTGCCGTCGGGATCGCTGAACCCGAAGAACGTGCCGCCGTCGCGCTCGTCAAACACGGTTATTTCGCTGGCCTCCACGCCCCGGCTGAGCAGTTCGTCGCGCGCGGCCCGGGCGTCCGGCACCACCAGCTGCAGCCCCCGCATGGAGCCCGGGGCCATCTCGTTCTGCGACGGCAGGTCGCCGATGACAATCGAGCAGCCCGAACCCGGCGGGGTCAGCTGGACCACGTGCATGTGCTCGTTTTTTGTGTCGTGGTCAAGGTTGAAGCCCACCTTGTCGCGGTAGAACTCCACGGCGCGGCCGATGTCGCTCACCGGGAGCACTACCACTTCGAGGGTCCAGTCCATGGCGGGAGTTCCTTTCGGCGAAGCCAATGAAGCGTGCGTAGCCAGCTTGCCGTGCCGGAGCCGCCTTGGCTAGTGCCCGGAGCCACCTTGGCTAGTGCCCGCACCGCCTGAAACGCCACCGCGCAGCCTGAAACTCCCCAGCCCGGGCAAGACGGTAAGTTTGTACCCATGAAGTACGCCCAGTCCGTCCTGGACCTTATCGGCAACACCCCGCTGATCAAGCTCAACCACGTCACCGACGGCATCAAAGCCACCGTCCTCGTGAAGCTGGAATACGTGAACCCCGGCGGTTCCATCAAGGACCGCATCGCGGCCAAGATGATCGAGGAAGCCGAGCGCGACGGCAAGCTCAAGCCCGGCGGCACCATCATCGAACCCACCTCGGGGAACACGGGCGTCGGCCTGGCCCTCGTGGCCCAGCAAAAAGGCTACAAATGCATCTTCGTCGTGCCGGACAAGGTGGGCGAGGATAAGCGCGCGGTGCTTCAGGCCTACGGCGCCGAGGTGGTGGTGACCCCCACCGCCGTCGCCCCTGACAGCCCGCAGAGCTACTACGGCGTCTCGGACCGCCTGGTCACCGAGATTCCCGGTGCCTACAAGCCGGACCAGTTCTCCAACCCCGCCGCGCCGCTCAGCCACTACGAGACCACCGGACCCGAGATCTGGCGGGACACCGACGGCAAAGTCACGCACTGCGTCATCGGCGCCGGCACCGGCGGCACCATCACGGGCACCGGACGCTACCTCAAGGAAGTCTCTGCGAACCGTCCGGAGTCCGACGGCGGCCGGGTCAGGATCATCGGGGCGGACCCCGAAGGCTCTGTCTACTCGGGCGGCACCGGGCGCCCGTACTTTGTCGAAGGCGTGGGCGAGGACATGTGGCCCGCCAACTACGACAAATCCGTTCCGGACCAGGTCATCGCCGTCAGCGACGCCGATTCCTTCGCCATGACCAGGCGGCTGGCGCGCGAGGAGGGCCTGCTGGTGGGCGGATCCTCGGGCATGGCAGTGGTTGCCGCCCTCCGGACCGCGCAGGACCTTCCCGAGGACGCGGTGGTGGTGGTGATCCTGCCGGACTCCGGCCGCGGCTACCTGGCCAAGATCTTCAACGACCAGTGGATGCGCTCGTACGGCTTCCTTTCCGGCGGCGAGGAAGCGTCGGTGGGCGAGGTCATCAAGTTCAAGACCGGCGAACTGCCGGACCTGGTCCACATCCACCCCAACGAGACCGTCCGCGACGTCATCAACATCATGAACGAGTTCGGCGTCAGCCACATCCCGGTGCTGTCCCAGGAGCCGCCCGTGGTGATGGGTGAGGTCCTGGGCGCAGTCGATGAGCGCACCCTGACGGCCAAGCTGTTCCGCGGCGAGGCCAAGCTGACGGACAAGATCTCCGAGCACATGGGGGAGCGGCTCCCGGTGATCGGCTCGCTGGAAACCATCTCGGCGGCCCGTGAGCTCCTGTCCGACGTCGACACCGTGATGGTGACGTTCGTGGGCGCCCCCATCGGCATCCTGACCCGCCACGACCTCCTCGCGTACCTCAGCAACTAATCCAAGGAGCCCCATGTCTGTCTCTGAAAACCAAGGTTTCAACACCCGCGCCGTGCACGCCGGCCAGGCCTTCGAGCCCCGCACCGGCGCCGTGGTGCCGCCGCTGCACTTCAGCTCCACCTACGCCCAGGACGGCATCGGCGGCCTGCGCGACGGCTACGAGTACGGCCGCGGCGGCAACCCGACCCGCGATGCCCTGCAGGAGCAGCTCGCGGCACTCGAGGGCGGCACGCACGCCTATTCGTTCAGCTCCGGCCTGGCGGCCGAGGACTCGCTGATCCGGGCCCTCGCCCGGCCGGGGGACCACATCGTCCTTGGCAACGACGCCTACGGCGGCACCTACCGCCTGATCAGCCGCGTGCTCGGGGACTGGGGCATCGGCAACACCCCCGTGGACATGTCCGATCTCGAGTCCGTCGCCGCCGCGGTGGCCGCGAACAAAACCCGTTTCGTGTGGGTGGAGACCCCCTCCAACCCGATGATGAAGATCACCGACATCGAGGCCCTCGCCAAGGTGGCGCACGACGCCGGTGCCCTCCTGATCGTGGACAACACCTTCGCGTCGCCCTACCTGCAGACCCCGCTCGCCCTGGGTGCCGACGTCGTGGTCCACTCCACCACCAAGTACATCGGCGGCCACTCCGATGTGGTGGGCGGCGCGATTGTGGTCAAGGACGCCGAGCTCGCGGAAAAGATCGGCTTCGTGCAGTTCGCCGTGGGCGCCGTGTCCGGGCCGATGGACGCCTTCCTCACCACCCGCGGCCTCAAGACGCTGGGCGTGCGCATGGACCGCCACAGCGACAACGCCCAGGCCGTGGCGGAATGGCTGCTGGAACGCCCCGAGGTGGAGGCCGTGCTGTACCCGGGGCTGCCCTCGCACCCCGGCCATGACCTTGCCAAGAAGCAGATGAAGAAGTTCGGCGGCATGATTTCGGTGCAGTTCAAGGGCGGCGAGGCGGCGGCGCGGAAGGTGGCCGAATCCACCTCCGTCTTCACCCTCGCCGAGTCGCTTGGCGGCATCGAGTCCCTGATGAACTACCCGTCGGAGATGACGCACGCGTCCGTGAAGGGCACCGAGCTGGCCGTCCCCGTGAACCTCATCCGGCTTTCCTGCGGCATCGAGGACGTCGAGGACCTCATCGCCGACCTTGAGCACGCCTTCAGGTTCATCCAGTAACGGCGTTCATGCAGTAACGGCGGCTCGGCAGCCCGGCCCTCTGGCTTTCTTCAAGAAAGTCAGATAGTCTCGCCGCATGGCACTCCGCTCTGACTGGTCCCAACGCAACTGCAGCATGGCCCGCGGCCTGGATATCTTCGGCGACCCCTGGGGCATGCTGGTGCTCCGGGAAGTGTTCTTCGGCAACGGCCGCTTCGACGCCATGAAGACGCGCCTCCAGGTGGCGGATTCGGTCCTCACCCGGCGGCTCGCCGCGCTCGTGGAGTCCGGCCTCCTGGCCAAGGAACCGTATGACGACGGCGGCCGGACCCGCCAGGAGTACGTGCTCACCGCCAAGGGCGAGGACGCCCTGCCGGTGCTCAACGCCGTCGTGATCTGGTCCGAAAAGCACCTCCCGGCGCCGTCCGGCCATGCGCACATGTACGTCATCCATTCGCCCTGCGGGCAGCGGACCGGCTCCGCGGACACCTGCACGGAGTGCGGCGAGCGGCTCACGGCAGAGAACACCAGCTGGCACAGCCTGACCCGCACCGAGGACCCGGTGCCGCTGGCAACCGCCCGCGAACGCCCGGAACCCGGGCAATCAGACACTGACCGTACGGACGCAACCGGACACAAAGGAACAGCCGCATGAGCAGCCCCGAGGCGACCGCCGCCCGCAATGAAGAAGACCAAGAAGCAGCGACCCCGCCGGGTCCGTCCCGGAAGCGCCGGCTGCATCCCGCGTGGATGGTGGCCGCGGTGGCGTTCCTGGCGCTCGTGGGCGCAGCGGGCTTCCGTGCCGCGCCCGGTGTGCTCATGGTGCCGCTCCAGCAGGAGTTCGGCTGGTCCACCACCGTGCTGTCCGCCGCCGTCAGCATCAACCTGGTGCTGTTCGGCCTCACGGCCCCCTTCGCCGCGGCCCTCATGGAACGGTTCGGCATCCGCGCCGTCACCGCCGTCGCGCTCGTGCTGATCGGCGCCGGCAGCGCCCTGACCGTGCTGGTCAATCAGTCCTGGCAGATCCTCCTCACCTGGGGCTTGCTGATCGGGCTGGGAACCGGCTCCATGGCCCTGGTCTTCGCGGCGACCATCGCGAACACCTGGTTTTCCAAGAGCCGGGGCCTGGTGATCGGCATCCTGACAGCGGGCAGCGCCGCCGGCCAGCTGGTCTTCCTGCCGTTCATCGCCATGCTGGCCCAGGATCCCGGCTGGCGGCAGGCCTCCCTGCTGATCGCCGCCGGTGCCCTGGCGGTGGTTCCGCTGGTGCTGAAGTTCCTGAAGAACTCGCCGGCCGACGTCGGGGTGTTGCCTTACGGCGCTGAGGTGCCGGCTGGCGGCGGGGAGCCGGAGTCCGCCGTCGCGACCGGGGCCCGACCCGCCGCCGAACCGGCCGCAGCAACAGCCGCCGAACCGAGCCGCAACGCCGCCGTCCGTGCGCTGCAGGTCCTCAGGCGTGCCAGCAGGGTGCGCACGTTCTGGGCGCTCGCGGCCGGATTCGCGATCTGCGGCGCCACCACCAACGGACTGATCGGCACCCACTTCATCCCCTCCGCGCACGACCACGGCATGCCGGAAACCACCGCGGCCGGCCTGCTGGCCGTCGTCGGGATCTTCGACATCCTGGGCACCATCGCCTCCGGCTGGCTGACCGACCGCTACAACCCGAGAATCCTGCTGGCCGTGTACTACCAGTTCCGCGGGATCGGGCTGCTGCTGCTGCCGCTGCTGCTGAGCGCCACGGTCCACCCCAGCATGATCGTGTTTGTGGTGATTTACGGCCTCGACTGGGTGGCCACCGTGCCGCCCACGGCCGCCATCTGCCGCCAGGTTTTTGGTGCCGACGGCAGCGTGGTGTTCGGCTGGGTGTTCGCCGCGCATCAGCTCGGCGCCGCCGCGGCCGCGCTGGCCGCCGGAGCCATCCGCGACGCCACCGGCCAGTACACCTACGCGTGGTTCGGCGCTGCCGCGATGTGCACCATCGCGGCGATCATCAGTGCCACCATCCGCAAGGACGCCGGGAAACGGCAGTCCACCCCGGTGGTAACCGGCGCGGCGTGATGTGCGGCCCGGCCGCGTCGGTGAGCGGAAGGCGCGGGTCGCTTCGGTAGGATTGCCTCAGCGCCCGCGCGGGCGCTGGTCCTGCGGCATGGCGCGACGTGCGTCCCGGAGGCAAAACCACACAGGTTCACGCATCTGGGGGACACTGAATGGCTCTGCTCGACGCCCACACTCAAGACAAGGCCCAAACAGAAGAGACGGCCTTAACGCAAGACTCCGCAGCCGCCGGCACGCATGAAGTGTCCAGGGCAGGCTCCGCGGGGCTACTGCGAAGGCCCTGGGCAACGGCAGTCTCCGCCGAACTGGTCACTCTGCTGGTCGTCGCGGCCGCTGCCGTTTTCATCTCGTCGCGGCTTGACGCGTGGGGCAAAGAAGGCCTGGACTTCAGCGTCTACTGGCACGCAGGCAAGGTCCTCAACGAGGCCGGCCTGGCGCCGTCGGGACTGTACCGGCCGACCCTGCAATGGGCCGGCGGCCCGGAGCTTGCCTTCACGTACCCGCCGTTCGCTGCCCTCGTCTTCAGCCTCCTCGCCGGGCTGCCCCAGGCAACGGCCCTGCTGCTCTTCAATGCCGCGGGAGTGGCCGTGTCCGCCTGGGTCGCCGCCTTGGGAGTCCGGTACTGGACCGGCAAATCCGGCTGGCGCGGGACCTTTGGTCCGTCTGCCGGGCGCTCGCTGCGGAACCGGATAGGCGCCGTAGTGCTGCTCCTGGCCATCCTGAACCTCGGCCCGTGGCGGGAATCGCTGGTGTTTGGCCAGATCAACATCCTGCTCCTGGGACTGATGGCGGCAGACCTCCTGGCTGGCAACCCGAAGTGGCGCCGCGGGCTTCCGGGCAGCGGCTTTCTGGTGGGCATCGCGGCCGGGATCAAGCTGACACCTCTGGCCTTCGGCCTGTACTTCCTGATCCGCAAGGACTGGCGCGGACTGCTGAACATGGCCGCCGGCTTCGGGTCCACGGTGGTGCTCGGCTGGCTCATCCGCCCTGCCGAATCCCTGCAGTTCTGGCTCCAGATGCTGCCGGACACCTCCCGGATCGGCGGCGCCGGCTACGTGGACAACCTGTCCCTCAAGGGCGCGCTGCTCCACTTCGGAGTTCCCGAGGCCGGAGTCACCGCGCCGTGGCTGGCCCTGAGCCTGCTGGTCGTGGCCCTGGGAGCAGCCGTCATTAAGGCCGCCAGCGACCAGGGCGCCAGGGTGGTGGCCATTTCCGCCACTGCGCTCACGATGCTCCTGATCAGCCCGATTTCCTGGTCCCATCACTGGGTCTGGATGGCCGCGGTGCTTCCCGCCTTCGCCTGGACCATGCGCGAGACGCCCCTGCGCCACCGCAAGACGCGCTGGCTCATGGGTGGCGTCCTGGGCGCATCCATTATGGTGTTCCTCTTCTCTCCCAAGGCCATCGGCACCCTGTTCGGGGCCGAAAACCTCAACGTCCAGACGCCCGGGCTGTGGATCATGGCCTCCAGCGCCGGGGTGTTCTGCGCGCTGGCGATCATGGCCTGCTGGCTCGTGGTGCTTCGGCGTGGCTCGCTGACGGGAGTGCCGTCATGAGCCTGGAACCCGAGGCCCTGGAGCCCCAGCGCAAGACCGCCCTGGTGACCGGCGCCGGCCGCCTGGCCGGCATCGGCGCCGGAATCACCCGTCAGCTCGCGGCCGACGGCTGGGATTTGGTCCTGACGTACTGGCAGGACTACGACTCGCGGATGCCCTGGGGAATCCAGCCAGACGACGTCGAACGGCTCACTTCGGAGCTGGAGGCCATCGGCGCCAAGGTTGTCTCCCTGCCCGCGGACTTCCAGGACCCGGAGGCCGTGGACCGGCTGATGGCGAGCGTGGCCGAACAGGCAGGCACCCTCCACGGCATGGTGCTCAGCCACGCCGAATCCGTCGACTCCGGAATTCTGGACACCACGCTGGAGAGCTATGAGCGTCACTTCGCCGTCAACACCCGCGCGAGCTGGCAGCTGATCGGCGCCTTCGCGCGGCAGGCAGCGGACGACGGCGGAGCTATCGTGGCGCTGACCAGTGACCACACGGCGTTCAACCTTCCGTACGGCGCCTCCAAGGGTGCGCTGGACCGGATCGTGGTTGCGGCGGCCCGTGAGCTGGGCCCCCTGGGGATCTCCGCCAACGTGCTGAACCCCGGCCCGGTGGATACCGGCTGGATGAACCGGGAGATCCGCGAAGAGCTGACCAGGCGCCAGCCCGGAGGCCGGCTGGGAACGCCGGCGGACGTGGCGGGCACTGTGGCCTTCCTGCTTTCCCCGGCAGGCCGCTGGGTTTCGGGGCAGCTGATCAAGGCCGACGGCGGTTTCTCGGCCTGAGCGCCTTGCCGCGAGTTCTCCTGTGCGCCGCTACTACGCCGGCTGATGCTCCGGTGCAGCACCGGGCCGCCAGGGCGTGAGCCGCGGCAGCCAGCGGGGGACATTGTCCCGGTACACCTGGTACTCCGCACCGAACTTCCGGGTGAGCGTGGGCTCCTCATAGAACTTCACGAAGGCCGTCACAGGGACAGCACCCAACGCGGCGACGGCGAACAGCTTTGGCTGGCCGAGCAGCAGCCCCTGCCCGGTGACGGCGGCGGCAATCGCCACGTACATCGGGTTCCGCACGTACCGGTACAGGCCTCCCACCACCAGATGCTTAGGTGGCGCAAACGGCGCCGGGGTGCCGACGCCTTCCACTGCGAAATGGACGAAGGAATTGGCGATCACGGACGCGCCGGCACCCAGCAGCAACGCCCCGGCGAGCTGGGCGGGCGCTCCGCCGGGCACCGGCCGCTGGACTCGCCAGCGCGTCAGCAGCCACGGAACCAGGCCCGCGGCCGTCGCCGGCGCGAGGGCGAACACTGCCGTGCCAACCGCAGCCCGCTGCCTCTCACTTTTCGTATCTTCGGAAACTGCCATGCTGGCATTCTGAACCGCGGCATCGGCGGGGACAAGGGGCGGATCTTCCGCTGGTTGAGCTTGTCGAAACCAGGTGTGGACAAGGGGCGGAGCCGAAAGCTACCGGAACGCGGGCAGCCCCGTGATGTGCTGGCCAAGGATCAGCGTGTGGACCTCGTCCGTCCCCTCGTAAGTGCGCACCGACTCCAGGTTCGCGGCGTGCCGCAGCGGCGAATAGTCCAGGGTGATGCCGTTTCCGCCCAGGATGGTCCGGGCTTCGCGGGCCACCTTGATGGCCTCGCGGACGTTGTTCAGTTTGGCCAGCGAGATCTGTTCGGGCCGCAACCTCCCGGCGTCCTTGAGCCGGCCCAGGTGCAGCGCCAGCATGGTGCCCTTCTGGATCTCCAGGAGCATGTTCACCAGCTTCTCCTGGGTGAGCTGGTATCCCGCCAGCGACCGGCCGAACTGCTGCCGTTCCGCCGCATAGTTCAGGGCCGCCTCGTAGGAGTCGCGGGCTGCGCCCATGGCTCCCCAGGCGATGCCGTACCGGGCCTCATTGAGGCAGGAGAACGGCCCGCTCAGTCCGCGCGCGCCGGGCAGCAGTGCCTCCGGTCCCAGCCGGACGCCGTCGAACGTCACGTCGCACTGGACGGAGGCGCGCATCGACAGCTTCTGCCCTATGGGCGCGGCGCTGACGCCGGCGGTGCCGGCCGGCACGAGGAAGCCGCGGATGCCGTCGTCGGTCCTGGCCCAGACCACCATGACGTCGGCAATGGAGGCGAGCCCGATCCAGCGCTTGGCGCCGTCAAGGATCCAGCCGGCGTCAGGGCCCGTGCCGTCCTGGCGGGCGAACGTGGCCATCGACGACGGGTCCGAGCCGGCTGTCGGCTCCGTGAGCGCGAAGCAGCCGATCACCTCGCCGGCCGCCATGCGGGGGAGCCACTCCTCCTTCTGGTCCTCCGACCCCCATCTGTGGATCGCGGTCATGGCCAGCGAACCCTGGACGGAGACGAACGTGCGGATGCCTGAATCGCCGGCCTCCAGCTCCATGGCTGCCAGACCGTATTCGACGGCGGATCGCCCCGGGCAGCCGTAACCCTCCAGATGCATGCCCAGCACGCCGAGCTCGCCGAGCTGTGCCGGGAGGTGCAGCGGGAAGACGCCTTGGTCGTACCACTCTGCTATGTCCGGGCGGATCTGCTGGTCGGTGAAATCGCGGATCCGCTGCCGGAGGACAAGCTCATCAGGGGTCAGCAGTGAATCGAGGGCCAGGATGTCGGAGGGGTCCGGGAGCCCGAACTCGGCCGTGGCTGCCGCGGGGTCAAGGTCGTCGTTGCTCATGGCAGCATCCTACGGGGCAGGGTCCGCGTGGTTGGGGGAGACCTGCTGCCTGCCTGCGAAGTAGTCCCGCGTGGAGGGCAGGAACCGGCACACTGCTGCCAGCACCACCCCCAGCGCCAGGAGCACCACGCCGCTGACAAAGGCCCCGCCGACGCCGAAGATCTGGGTGTCCCCGTAGGCCGGGTCCCACATCTGTGCCGCGGAGACAAAGAATGCCGCCGTGAGGATCAGCGCCCCGAGCAGCGGCAGGATCCCGCGGAACCACAGATTGCGGGCGGACTCGCGGAGCGTGCCGCGGAAATGCCAGACGCACGCGAAGCCGGTGAGGGCGTAGTAGAACGCGATGAAGAGGCTGATGGAGCTGATCGAATCGGACAGCAGGTTCTCGCTCAGGAAGCTCATGGCCACGTAGTACGCGATCGCCGCGCCGCCCATCACCTGCGTGGAAAACCCGGGCGTCTGGTTGCGCTCGTGGACTTCGGCGAACTTCGGCGGCAGGGCGCCGTGGACGCCCATGGACAGCGTGCCGCGGGCCGTGGGCAGGATGGTGGTCTGGGTGGAGGAGAGCACGGAGGCCAGGACCGCGACGACGATCAGCCAGCCCCACGGTCCCAGGACCACGTCCTTCATGGCCAGGAAGACGTCGGCCTGGTTCTCGCTGTTTCCCAGCCCGATGCCCTCCGTGCCCACCGTGGCGTACATCATCACCAGGAGGGCCACGGAAACGTAGATGGCCACCAGGACGAAGGCCGAGATCACGGCGCCGCGGCCCGGCGTGGTGGTCGGGTTTTCGGTCTCCTCGTTCACCGCCAGGCAGGTGTCCCAGCCCCAGTAGATGAACAGTGCCAGGAGGGCGCCGTGCACCACCGCGCCGGGATCGGCAAACGCGCCGGCGGGGTTGAACCACTCGATGTCGAAGGCCTGGCCGGTTGTGGCCCCGCCAGGAGCCCCGCCCGCGATCCTGAAAATGATGGCCGCAGCGAAGATGCCCAGCGAGATGTACTGGACGTAGGTCAGGACGCGCTGGACATGTTCGCCCAGCCGGATCCCGCGGTAGTTGACCAGGGTCATGAAGAGGATGAACAGCACGCCCGTGGCGGTGACCACAATCTTGTTCCCGGCGATTGAGCCGTCTCCGATGAGCAGCCACAGGTATTGCCCGGCCACCTGCGCGAGGTTGGCCAGGACCACGGTGCCGGCCAGCGCCACGCCCCAGCCGCCCAGCCAGCCGGCCCACGGGCCGAAGGCGCGCCGGGCCCAGATGAACGTGGTGCCGCAATCCGGCATGGCGCTGTTGAGCTCGCGGAAGGCGTACGCGATGAACAGCACCGGAATGAAGCCCAGGAGCAGGATCAGGGGTGTGTAGTTCCCGTTCACGGCCACGATCAGTCCCAGCGTCGCGGCCAGGGAATAGACGGGAGCGGTAGAGGCCAGGCCCAGCATGACGGAGTCACCCAGGTCGAGGATCCCGGCGTGCAGTCCCTTGGAGGGGACAGCGCCACGGGACCGGCCCCCGGTGCCGCCTCCCGCCGTCGTGGTTCCTGTGCTCATAGTGCGATACCTGCCTTGCTGGAGTGGGCTGCGGCGGAGTGGGCCTGGACGCTGAGGGGCGCCGGCGCGTCAATGGTGTTCGGCACGAAGCGGCAGAAGTAATCGGTGATGGGGCCGTCGGATTCGCGGATGCCGCAGCCTACCGACTCGCCGTCCACCACCCACAGGCCGAGGACGGGATGGTTGCCGTCGAAGTCGGGGAGGGAGTGGAACTGCTGGTAGCACCAGCCCTCGCGGCCGTACCCGCCGGGCTGTTCCATGCTGATGCCCTCCGCCTGGATCCTGATGTTGTCCCCTTCGCGGCCGTGCAGCGGCTTGGCCACCCATTCCTTCAGCGGGCCGGGCTCATTGAGGTAGGCCGGCAGCAGGTTCGGGTGGCCCGGGTACAGGTGCCACAGGGCGGCCAGCAGCGCCTTGTTGGAGAGGAGCATCTTCCAGGCAGGTTCCACCCAGCGCGGATTGTGCGCGCGCTGGAGCAGGCGGTGGCCGAACGGCTCCTTCATCATCAGCTCCCACGGGTAGAGCTTGAAGATGGTGCTGATCATGAAATTGTCCAGGTCCACGAAGCGGTTCAGGTTGGGGTCCCAGCCGATGTCGGACATGTTGATGCCGATGGTGGTCCAGCCGGCCTGGCTGGCCACGTCCCGCATGTAGGCCGCCGTCATCCAGTCTTCCCCGGATTCCTCGGCTTCCGAGTGCGCGATGTGCAGCGTGCTCATGCCCGTGCGGTACTGCAGCTTCTTCCACTGGCGGATCAGCGCCTCGTGGATGCCGTTCCACTGGTCCTTCTCCGGGAAGACGTCCTGCAGCCAGAACCACTGGGCCACCGCGGCCTCAATCAGGCCGGTGGGAGTGTCCGCGTTGTATTCGAGCATCTTGGCGGCGCCGCCCTGGCCGTCGTAGACGAAATCGAAGCGGCCGTAGATGTCCATGTCCCCGGCCTGCAGCGATTCGGCCGCCAGCTCCAGGGCCTGCGGTCCGATGCCGATGGGCCCCATGGCGCCCGTCGCCAGGAACTTCGCCGCCTCGAGGCACATGGCGTGCATTTCCTCGGCGGTCTGTTCGAGGGCCTCCACTTCGTCCATGGTGAACTCGTAGTAGGCGGATTCGTTCCAGTACTCGATCTTCCGGCCGCCGGGCAGCGTGGTGGTGGAGAAGACCAGTCCCTGCTCCTCGATTTTCTGTTTCCAGTCCGGCCGGGGCTCCGACAGTAGGCGCTTCACCTAGCCTCCAGTGCTTCCGCCGCCTTTGGAGCTGCTGCCGAAGCCGCCCCTGCTGACCGTGCCGCCCTTGGTGCTGTAGCCCGTGGACGTCTTGGCGCCCTGCGGCACCGTTTTGGTGAAGCTCGGATAGGCCGAACGGTTCTGGCCCACGGCCGGAACGCTGGCGCCGCGGGCGTAGAAGTACCACGCGTAGAGGCCGCCGCCGCGGCCGGCGGTGCTGTTGCACTGGGTGTCCTCCACCCGCTCGCCGGTTTCGTCGTTGAAGCAGACCTGTGCGTAGTCGGCTTCCTGCTCGTTGCTCGCCACGATCGCGGTGATGGTGCCGGCCAGCAGCGCTGTCACACCGAGGCCGACGACGACGGTGCGGCGCTGCGACCGCTTCTTCCTCGCCGCCGCGGAGGCCAGCTCGCGCTCGCGCTCACGGGCGAACGGATCAAAGAGGGGACTTGGCCGGGGGACGTCCTGACTTGGCTGGCTGTTGGCCTGGGCGTCCTTGTCCTGGCCAAGGTTCAGCAGCTCAGGATGGAGCTCCGGCTTGGGTACCTGCCAGGGCGGGGGCTTGGCGGGCCCGGAGCCGGGCGCGGAACCGGGCGCGTTCTCGCCGGGGCCCCCGCCAGGGTCCTTCTGCGGTTCCTTCTCCGGGTCCATGGTTCCCCCTGCTGTTCCATGCCGTTGAGCCTGCGCTCGCGGGCCAGTGAAATCCTGCAGCAAGCCTAGTAGCTGCATGGTCCTGCGGCGAACAAAAAAGCGGTCAGGAGTTCCCTTTGGCGCAGCAGGGGCACCGCGACCGCCGAGAACCTAGACTGTTGCCATGGATACCGCCACTCTGCTTGCCGTCTGCCGGGTACACCAGCTCCTCCCTGACGAAGGGAGCGTGGGCGTTACGGCCATTGACAAGCGTCCCGTGGACGGGCCGGTGAGGGTGCACAAGCTTGGCCTGCATGGCGACGTCCAGGCCAGCCGCATCCACCACGGCGGCGAGGACCAGGCGCTGTACGCCTATTCCCAGGCCGACGCCGATTACTGGATCGGAGAGCTGCAGCGCGAACTGCCGCCCGGAATCTTCGGCGAAAACCTGCGGGTGGCCGGAATCGAGACCACGGGTGCGGTGATCGGTGAGCGCTGGAAGATCGGCCTGGACGTCGAAGTCGAGGTCACTTCACCCCGCGTGCCGTGTGCGGCTTTCCAGCGCCGCATGGGGGAGGCCCAGTGGGTCAAGCGCTTCACCGAGGCGGGCCGCGTGGGCACATACCTCCGGGTGATCCGGACCGGCTCCATCCAGGCCGGCGACCACATCCACCGGCTTTTCGTTCCCAGCCACGGGGTGACAATCGGCCGGTGGTTCAGCCAGCCTGACGTCGAAGCCATGGAGGCCCTCCGCGACGCCGACGCGGACGGCGAAATCCGCCTCCAGCCCGAGTACCACGACGAATTCGAGAAGCTGCTCCGCCGGGTGGGCAGCTAGCGCCTCCCAGCTCTGGGCATTTCTGCACCGCTTTCCGCAGCCTCGGAGCGGAGGAACCTTGGGCTGGCGCGGAATCGGGATCCAACGGCGCCGGAAAGCGGTGCAAATCTGCGGCGATTCCGCTGAATCAAGGCGGAAAATTGCGGGTTGGCTGCTGCCTGTGTGCGCAAGCTCACCGCCGCGTGCGGCCTCTCGGTTACCCAGGCACGGAACCATGCCTTACACTTGAAATATCCCCCACTCCGGAAATCCCTTATTCCTGCCCAATTTTTGAGGCAGGACTGGCAAGTGTTGGAGTCCGCACAAGCGATGCGGGCATTTTCATAGGGAGAGCCGGCTAAAGAAAACGCTGTACAGACTGCTGGGATAGCAGCCAAGAGATGCAGCGGGAAGTCCTGCCACGGGATTGCGAAAGCGCCGGACTTCTACGTGACCGGCCGGTCAAAGTATGCCCGGCAACCACGGCACATGTACTGCGGCTCCGCTCACCTCGGGTTGTGCCGCCTGGCCCCCTATGGATGAGGAAACTTCCCTATGCCCGAAACTCACAACGACGCCATCGAGACCGAAACGGCAACTGCCGAATCCGCGACCGTCGAATTCACTGAGGCCGCTGCCCCCGCAGCAGAGCCCGCCCCTGCCGACGCTCCCGCCAAGGCCGAAGAAGCGCCCGCCGCTCCCGCAGCCAAGGCTGAGGAAGACGAAGAAGAAGGCGTGAAGTTCGCCGATCTCGGCATCGACCCCCGCGTCCTCGCCGCCCTGCAGGACGTCGGCTACGAAAAGCCTTCCCCCATCCAGGCAGCAACCATCCCGCTGCTGCTTGAAGGCCGCGACGTCGTGGGCCTCGCCCAGACCGGCACCGGTAAGACTGCAGCATTCGCAGTACCGGCACTGTCCCGCCTGGCCGAGCTCCACGACCTCAACGGCCCGTCCCGCAAGACGCAGGCACTGGTCCTGGCTCCGACCCGCGAGCTCGCGCTCCAGGTTGCCGAGGCTTTCACCTCGTACGCCAAGCACATCGATGACTTCACGGTCCTCCCCGTCTACGGCGGCTCCGCCTACGGCCCCCAGCTCGCCGGCCTGCGCCGCGGTGCACAGGTGGTCGTCGGTACTCCCGGCCGTGTGATCGACCACATTGCCAAGGGTTCCCTGGACCTGTCCGAGCTCCAGTACCTGGTGCTGGACGAGGCCGACGAAATGCTCCGCATGGGCTTCGCTGAGGACGTTGAGCAGATCTTCCAGCAGACCCCGTCGGACCGCCAGGTGGCGCTGTTCTCGGCCACCATGCCGAGCCAGATCCGTCGCATGTCCAAGCAGTACCTGAACAACCCGGCCGAGATCTCGGTGAAGTCCAAGACCACCACCGGCGCCAACACCCGCCAGCGGTACCTGCAGGTCATGGGCCCGCACAAGCTCGACGCCCTGACCCGCATCCTCGAGGTTGAAGAGTTCGACGGCGTCATCGCCTTCGTGCGCACCAAGATGGCCACCGAGGACCTGGCTGACAAGCTGAAGTCCCGCGGTTTCCAGGCTGCCGCCATCAACGGCGACATCCCGCAGCAGCAGCGCGAACGCACTGTCGACGCGCTGAAGGAAGGCCGCATCGACGTCCTGGTGGCCACCGACGTCGCGGCCCGTGGCCTTGACGTTGAGCGCATCAGCCACGTGGTCAACTACGACATCCCGCACGACACCGAGTCCTACGTCCACCGCATCGGCCGCACCGGCCGTGCAGGCCGTTCCGGCGACGCCATCCTGTTCATGACGCCGCGGGAGAAGTACCTGCTGCGTTCCATCGAGAAGGCAACCCGCCAGCCGGTGGAGCAGATGCACCTGCCCACCGCTGAAACGGTGAACACGCTGCGCCTGGGCAAGTTTGCCGAGCGCATCACGGAGACCCTTGAGTCCGAGGACGTTGCGGCGTTCCGTGACCTCATCTCCTCCTACGAGGAAGAGCACAATGTTCCGGCTTCGGAGATCGCTGCCGCGCTGGCCGTCATGGCACAGGGCGGACAGCCGCTCCTGGTCAAGGAACTGCCTGCAGCCCCCGAGTTCCAGAAGCGCGAACGCTCCAAGGACGGCTTCGGATCCCGCGGCCCGACCCGCACGCTCACCGAGGGCAACGCCACCTACCGGATCGCCGTCGGACGCCGCCAGCGCGTCATGCCGGGTTCCATCGTTGGCGCCATTGCCAACGAAGGCGGCATCTCCTCGGCCCAGATCGGCGGCATCGACATCCGCTCGGACCACTCCCTCGTGGAACTCCCGGCGGACCTGAGCCCCGATCAGCTGAAGGCCCTGTCCCGCACCCGGATCGGCGGCGAGCTGATCCACCTCGAACTGGACAACGGCCGCAAGCCGTCCGGCGGCGGCGGCGAGCGTGGCGGTTACCAGGGCAACCGTGGCGGCGACCGCGGCGGTTACTCCGGCGGCGGAGACCGTGGCGGCAACTTCAAGGGCAACGGCGGGTTCAAGAAGGAATTCCGCAAGAACGACGGCGAGCGGTCCTCCGCGGACCGCGGCGGCCGTTCGTACAGCGACCGTTCGGAGCGCAGCGTTGGTGCTGACAGCGGTGCAAGCCGCGGCCAGGCCAGCGACTCCCGCTTCGGCGGCCACGGCGACGGCTCACGCAAGCCCCGCCACGGCAACGAAGGCGGACAGCGCGACTTCAACCGCAAGGGCAAGTGGTAACCACCGGCCCGGGGGAGTAGCTCCCTGCCAGTAGTTTTGAAATGACAGATATGGACCGGCTTCCGAGCGGGTCTATATCTGTTTAATCACTAAAGCCAACGTGCTGCCCTGAATGGCGTCCCCGGTGCCGGCGCGGAGCACCCATATGGGCCTTTTCGGCGGTCTCCCGGACCGTCAAATAGGGCCTTTCCGAGGTCATAAAAATGGTTCCGGCGCAACTGTTTCGGCGGCTCCGGAAGCGCCCTCGCGCCGATTTGTTGAGTGGGAACTCTTCCGGTAGAGTATTTACTCGTTGCCCCCCTAGCTCAGTGGTAGAGCGCGTTCTTGGTAAGAACGAGGTCACCGGATCGATTCCGGTGGGGGGCTCTGAATGAGGGCCTGTGTCAAGGCGGTCTTGACCGGCTTGACACAGGTTTTTCTCATTCGTGGCGGTGTAGCTCAGTTGGTTAGAGCGCACGACTCATAATCGTGAGGTCGGGAGATCGAGCCTCCCCACCGCTACAGATCAAGCCCCCGGAATCCGCAAGGTTCCGGGGGCTTTTCTGTCTTCAGTTGAGATCGTGACAAGAACCACGTTTCCCCGTAGCTTGGCAGCACTGACGAATGGGGATATCAGTGGACCTCTTCGAAACGATCATGTTTCCGTTCAAGTGGCTTGTGTCCGCCATCATGGTGGGCTTCCACGAGGGCCTGAGCGCCGTGGGCATGCCGGCGGCGAGCGGCTGGACCTGGACACTGTCCATCATCGGGCTGGTGCTGGTGATCCGTGCCGCCCTGATTCCCGTGTTCCTGAGGCAGGTCAACGCCCAGCGCCGCATGCGGCTGCTGCAGCCGGACCTGCAGAAGTTGCAGGACAAATACAGGGGCAAAACCGATCCGCTGTCCCGGCAGGCCATGGCCCAGGAACAGATGGCCATCTACAAGGAGCACGGCACCAACCCCTTCTCCGCCTGCCTGCCCCTGCTGATCCAGATGCCGTTCTTCTTCGCCCTCTTCCAGGTGCTCTCCGGCATCAGCACGGCCCGCAACCAGGCCACGGGAATCGGTGCAATGGGCCGCGACCAGGTGGCGCAGTTCGACGAGGCGAGCATCTTCGGTGCCCCGCTCTCGGCCACGCTGCTGCACAATGCCGGAGGCAACCCGGCAACGGTCACCATCCTGACCATCGTGATGATCCTGACCATGACAGCCGCGCAGTTCGTCACGCAGAAGCACATCATGGCCACGAGCATGCCCGAAGAAGCCACGGCCAGCCCCTTCATGCGGCAACAGAAGATGCTGCTCTACATCCTGCCCATCGTGTTCGGGGCGGGAGGCATTATCTTCCCCATCGGCGTCCTGATCTACTGGACCGTCTCCAACCTTTGGACCATGGTGCAGCACCGCCTTGTCACGGACCCGCGGGCGCCTGGTCCCGGTGGGGTCCCGCGCCCAGCGTGACGCAAGCAACGGTAGACCCGACAACGCCGCCAAGCGGGCAAGTAAACGGGCAAGAAAAAGCCCCGCACCGCCGTCGGACGGTGCGGGGCTTTCCTGCGGGGCGGGCGTCAGACTTTGGTGAGGCTCACCATCACGTTGGGGCACGAATCCGCGTACCGGATCAGCGCGGCCTTCTCCGTGCTGTCCACGCGCAGGCCCCACCGGATCTTCACGGTGATCCACTGGCCGATGTAGGCGCATTTGTTCGCGGGCGGCATCCACGATTCCGGGCCCCTGGCCTGCTTGGCGGAGTTCAGGGCCGCCGTCTGGGCATTCAGGGACCGCGAGTCGCCCAGGTCGTTGTAGAACGCCACGCGCCGCGCCTGCGACCAGTAGCGCGCGCCGGAGCCCCACGCCTCGTGGACCGGGACGGTGTGGTCGATTTCCACCGCCGTGGCGGAGTAGTGCGTCCGGTTGTCCCAGGTGGTCACCCAGCGGGCCGTGCGGACCGTGCACTTCCGGGTGGTGGTGTACGTCGCGGCGGCACGCGCTTCCTGGAGCAGCACCTCGGCGCGGGTGTTCTGGCAGTCGCGGTTGGTGTCGAGCCAGGAGCCGAAGTAGCGGGTCCGGTCGTAGCCCGCGTTGTTCTCGGCAGCCACCGGAAGCGACCGCGCTGCAGTGCGCAGCGTCGCCGAGTAGTAGGTGGCGGCTTCTGCCGGCACCGCGAGGCCGGCGAGCAGAAGTCCCGCGGCCAGGCCCGAGGCGGCGAGGGACCTGCCCAGGGCCGCCCCGCGCAAAAGTGAGACTAGTGAAGTCGCCCGAATCCGGACGTGTTTGAACCGGCCTGCCGGCATAATTCCCCCATTTAGGTCATGAAAATCTGATGCGCACTGATTGATGCGAAGACCAGCATGACAGCGGAAAAGCCCGGCAAGCGCGTCCTTGATCAGGTCTTGATCCAAACCTGTGCCAATGCTGCGGAGGGCCAATGAAGGGCGCGGCCAGCGCCATGCTGTTGCCATCCGGCCACACCGAACCTAGGGTCGGATTGCGGCGGTCCGCCCCCAGAGGACAGCCCCGGAAGCGGCCCGCCGCAGAACAGTGCACCGCCGAACACGGGAGGGTCTCCATGGCCAAACTGATCTACTCGGGAATCATGTCGCTCGACGGCTACGTGGCGGACCGGGAAGGGAACTTCGACTGGAGCGAGCCCGACGCCGAGGTGCACACGTTCGTCAACGAGCTTGAGCGCCCGGTGGGGACCCACCTCTATGGCCGCCGGCTGTACGAGGTGATGGCCGTGTGGGAGGACCAGGACGCCTTCGCCGCGGAGCCGGACTATATCCAGGAGTTCGCGCGGCTCTGGACGGATGCTGACAAAGTGGTCTTCTCCCGGACGCTGGCCACGCCGTCCACCAAACGGACCAGGATCGAGCGGGAGTTCAATGCCGATGCCGTCCGGCAGCTGAAGGCGGAAGCCGGACGGGACCTGATCATCGGCGGTCCGGACCTTGCCGCCTCCGCCATCCGGGCGGGCCTCGTCGACGAGTTCCAGATGTTCGTCTCGCCCGTGGCCGTTGGCGGCGGCAAGAGGTACTTCCCGGAGGACATCCGGCTCCGGCTCGAGCTGCTCGAGGAACGGCGGTTCGGGAACGGCGTGGTCTACCTCCGCTACCGGAACCGGACCTGATGTTCCTCCCCGGCACGGCGACGCCGGCTGCCGCTGGGACTCCCGGGCACGCTGGGACTCCGGCGCGCCGTGGGACACAATGGGGGCATGACCCGAATCGCAATCATCGGCGGCCACGGCAAAGTGGCCCTCCATCTGTCCACCCTCCTCACGGAAGAGGGGCACAGCGTCACGTCCTTCATCCGCAACCCGGACCACGCCGCCGACGTCGCGGCCACCGGCGCGTCGCCGTCGGTCCTGGACGTTGAAAAGTCGACGACGGCGGAGATCGCCGCCGCGCTCCGGAACCACGACGCCGTGGTCTGGTCAGCCGGCGCCGGGGGAGGGAACCCGCAGCGCACCTACGCCGTGGACCGCGATGCCGCCATCCGCTCAATGGATGCGGCGGCGGAGGCCGGCGTGGGCCGCTACGTCATGGTGTCGTACTTCGGTTCCCGCCCTGACCACGGGGTCCCCGAGGACAACGGCTTCTTCGCCTACGCCGAGGCCAAGGCTGCGGCGGATGAACACCTCCGCGGCACGAGCCTGGACTGGACCATCCTCGGCCCCGGCCATCTCACCGGCGGACCCGGCACCGGCCTGATCGACGTCAATCCGGATAGCACCTGGCAAGGCGCCGACACCTCCCGCGCCAATGTGGCGATCGTCGCGACGGCCGTGCTCGAGGTGCCCGGAAGCGTCGGCAAGACCATCGAATTCCGGGACGGCACCCTCCCGGTCGCCGCCGCGCTGGAACTGGTGAAGTAGCCGCCGGCGAAGCGGTGGCTGGTCGCGTCGAAGGGGCCGCCCGGTGGTCCCGGTAGTGTAGAAAGGCACGGCCAGCACCCCGTCACGGGACGGCGCAGGCCCGACACCCTGGGGAAAGTGAGCACATGGACCAGCTGGCACTCATCATCGGACTCCTGCTCGCCACCGTGGTGGCCGTCGGCCTGGGAGACCGGCTCCGGCTGCCCTACCCGGTCCTGATGCTCCTCCTGGCCGTGGGCCTGACTTTCATCCCCGGATTCCCGGACCTGGCGATCTCGCCCGAGCTGATCCTGCCCATCTTCCTGCCGCCACTGCTGTTCGCCACGGCCCAGCGCAGTTCCTGGGCGGTGTTCCGGGTCCGGTGGCGCACGCTCATCATGCTCGCGGTGGCCCTGGTGGTGATCTCCACGGCGGTGGTCGCCGGCGCGGCATGGCTCATGATTCCGGGCATCGGCATCCCCGCCGCCATCGCCCTGGGCGCGATGGTGGCTCCGCCGGACCCGGTGGCGGTCGAGTCGGTTGCCGGCCGCGTCCACATGCCCCGCCGCATGATCACAGTGCTGCAGAGTGAGGGCCTCTTCAACGACGCCGCCGCCATCGTGATCTTCCAGGCGGCGGTGGCCGCCGCGGTCTCCGGCACCAAGCTGGGGCCCGACGTCGTCCTCAAGTTCGTGGTGGGAGCCGCCCTTGCCGTCGTGGTCGGCATCGCCATGGGCTGGCTGACGTCGCTGGTCACCCGGCTCGTGGAGTCGATGGTCGCGCGCAGCGCAGTCACCCTGGTGGTACCGTTTGCCGCCTACATCCTGGCTGAAGAATTCCATGCGTCCGGTGTTATCGCCGTCGTGGTCACCGCCTTGGAGATGCAGCGGCACTCCCGCCCGCAGGACGCCGCCGAGCGGGTGACCCGCACGGCCTTCTGGGACGTGGTGGAGCTCCTCGTGACCGGACTGGCGTTCGGCCTCGTGGGCCTCGAAATCCAGGACGTCGTCCGCAAGGAAGGCGCCGGCATCTTGGGCATGGTGGGCACCGCCGTCGTGGTCTGCATCCTGGTGTTCGCCGTGCGGTTCGGCTGGCTTGGCCTGCTGGCCCTGTCGGCGCGCAAGCGGAAGAACCTGCTGCAGCCCACCTCCGCCAAAGAGGTGCTGATCCTGACCTGGTGCGGGATGCGCGGCCTCGCCACGCTGGCCCTCGCGCTGGCTCTCCCGCTCACCCTCGCGGACGGCACGCCGTTCCCGGCGCGGGATGAACTGCTGGTCATAGCCTGCGCGGTGCTGCTCGCCACGCTGGTCCTGCCCGGGCTCACGCTGCCCTGGCTGATGCGCGTCCTCAAGGCGTCCCAGGACGGAACCGAGGAGCGGGACGCGGCACGGCTTCTGGCCAGGCGCGCCCAGGCGGCCGCCGTGGCGGCCCTCAAGGACAACGAGCTGATGAAGGAGCTGCCGCCGGAGAAGGTGGCGCTGGTGAAGGAGAAGATGAGGCGGCTGCATGCCGAACTGCTGGACGGCAGCCTCCGCAACGAGAGCCTGGCCGAGAAACGCGAGCGGGGCAGGGAGCTGGCCATCACGGTCCAGACCATCGCCCTGGACGCGGCCCGGCAGGAAGTGGTGGCCGCGCGCAACGAGGCCGACATGGACCCGGAGGTCGCGGACAGGGTGCTCCGCCAGCTCGACCTGCGGACCATGATCATGCCGGAATAGGGCAGCGCGAACGAACACTTGAGGCCCCAAAATCGCCGTGATTTGGGGCCTCAAGTGTACGTTCGCGCTGTTGTGGCGGGGTTGGAGGGCGGAGCGGCTTAGGCCGGCACGGACAGCTCCAGGTCCAGGGTGTTTTTCTCCACGTAATCCAGCGCGCACCTGACGGCCCCCACCGTCACGATCGAGTCGCCCAGCGGGGAAACCGCCACAGTCGGGGGAGTGGCGGTGAACTCGTGCAGCCGTTCGGCGATGGGCTCAAGCAGCACGCCTGCCGAGTTCGCCACGGCCCCGCCGATGACCACGAGCTCTGGGTTGATGATCGTGGCCACGGCGCCGATGATCCTGGCCATCCGGTCGGCCAGCCGGTCCAGGATTTCCAGTGCCACCGCGTCTCCCGCAGCGGCGGCCGCGAAGACGTGTTCGGCCTCGGCGCCGTCCCTGGCGTGCTCCCGGAGCGTTGTCCTGGCTGTTCCGGCCAGGGCCTCCGCCGCCCACGCCCTCGCCATGGCCGCGATGCCGAAGGTGTCGCCCACGCCGTCGACCATGTCGAGGAACGCCAGTTCGCCGGCGCCGCCGCCGATGCCGTGCAGCAGCCGCCCGTCGTCGAGCACGCCGGCACCGACGCGCTCGCTGGCGAGAATGACGACGACGTCGTCCACGCCTTCAGCCGCGCCGCGCCAGCGCTCGCCCAAGGCGGCGAGGTTGGCGTCGTTTTCGAGCAGCACCGTCCACCCCCTGAGTTCCTGAAGCGCGGCCTTGAGCCCGACGTTGAAAAGCCCCCAGAAGTGCTGGGCCGCCAGCACGTTCCCCTTGCGGTCCACCGGAGCAGCGATGCCGGCGCAGACGGCCAGCACGGAGTCGGGGGAGGCGCCCACGCTGTGCAGCGCCATCATGGCTGTCTTGTCGATCATTGCCACGCGTTCCTCGGCGGTGATCTCGGCCAGTGCGAACGGCTGGCTTGACCGTCCCAGAACCGTGCCGCGGAGATCGGACACCACCACCGTTGCCTTGGAGTAGCCCACATCCATCCCGAGGACGTAGCCGGCGTGCTCGTTCAGCTCGAACCTGCGCGCCGGCCTGCCCTTTTGGTATCCGCCGAACGCGCGCTGGTTTTCCAGCTCCCGGATCCAGCCCCGCTGCATGAGGTCTTCGCACACCGAGATGGCCGTGGCCCGGGTCAGGCCCGTGGCCTGCATGACGTCGGTGACCGTCACGGCCTGGGAGGCGCGCATGAAATCCAGGACAGCTCCGGCACTCACCCGCCGCAACAGCTGGGGCGTGGCCGCCGTCATCTCAGACATGGTGTTGACCTCCTTGTGCTTTTCACCACATAATACTTGAGGAACTAAATTTAGATTCTATATAAACTTTGAGCATGGTGGGCCGGACGGCCGCCGACCACCGGCTTTGTCTTCCAGAACCAGACCTTCAACCCTTTTGCAAAGGAGCAACCGTGAACAGCATCCTGAAGCACTGCCCGCCCGGACCACCCCGGCCCTTCCATCCCAAGCCTTCCCGGTCCCGGCCCTCGCTCACGTCGGTATCCGCCCCGTGAGCGCCGCCGCGCTGAGCGGAAACGCGCCGATTGGCAGGCGCGCGCTGCTGAAGTTCGCGGGCCTCGCCGGTGCCGCCGCCATGCTCCCCCTCTCCGGCTGCGGAGCCACGCCCGGCACGCAAAACGGCTTGACCACGCTGCGGTTCATGCAGAACAAGCCCGAGGTGGTGGCCTACTTCAACCAGGTCATCAAGGATTTCGAGGCGCTGAACCCGGACATCCGCGTCATCCAGGACTTCAACGAAGGCAACTTCGTTCCCGGGCTGGTCCGCAACGATCCGCCGGACGTCGTGACCCGCGGATTCGCGCAGGCCACGGCCGACTTCGTCAAGAAGGGCATCTTCGCCGACCTGTCGGACATGCAGGTGGCCGCCACCATCGACCCCAAGATGCAGGAGCTCATCAGCTCCTGGGGCCAGTACAACGGGAACGAGGTCAGCGCGCTGCCCTTTTCCCTGGCAGCCGCCGGGGTGATCTATAACAGGGATATCTTCGAGGCCAAGGGCGTCGCGGTCCCCACCACCTGGGACGAGTTTGTTGCGGCCTGCGAGACGTTCAAGGCTGCCGGCATCGCGCCGATCTATGGCACGTACAAGGACCCGTGGACCCTCTCGCAGGGCATGTTCGACTACGTCGCCGGCGGCTCGCTGGACGTTGCGGAGTTCTTCTCGAGGCTCACTGCCAGGGGCGCCGACATCAGCGCTGATGCCCCCGAATCCTTCGCCAACAACTTCGGCCCGGCCCTGCCCAAGATGCTGCAGCTGGCGTCCTTCGCCCAGAACGGAGCAGCCAGCAAGAATTACGCAGACGGCAACGCCGCGTTTGCCAAGGGCCAGGCGGCGATGTACCTGCAGGGCCCGTGGGCGCTTTCCCAGCTTGTCGCGGCGAACAAGGGCATCAGGCTCGGCAGCTTCCCCCTGCCGGTGACGAACAACCCGGAGGACACCAAAGCCCGCGTGAACGTGGACATGGCGCTCGCCATCACCCGCAACACGCCCAACATGGCCGCTGCGCAGCGGTTCGTCAACTACCTCCTGGAACCGTCGGTGGTGAACACCTACAACGAAAAGAACGCGGCGTTCTCACCGCTCAAGGACGCTCCCGCCGTCGACAATCCGCAGATCAGCGGGCTGGGTGCCTCGGTCAAGGAGGCACGCTACTACCAGGGCGCCGGCACGTACCTCCCGCCGTCCGTGCCGCTGAACAACTACGTCCAGTCTTTTGTGTACGGCAAGAACGGCGAACAGTTCCTCGCAGCCCTCGACGACGAATGGCGCCGCGTTGCCGAGCGCACCGCCGTCTGATCCCCACCCGATTCCAGGAGCCCCAATGACCACAACATCCCGGGTGGCCCAGACAGCCCCGCCCGCAGGACGCAACACGCCGACTTCCGCCCCGGCCAAAACCGAAACGTTCCGGTCCAAGAACAGGATCGATCCCGCGTACTACTGGATGATGGTGCCCGTACTGGCACTCTTCGCCTTCTTCATCACCCTTCCGGCACTGGTGGGCGTCTTTTTCAGCCTCACCAACTACGCCGGCTACGGCGACTGGAAGTTCATCGGACTGTCCAACTACGTCAACATCTTCAAGGACCCGGCCGTCCTTCAGTCGTACATCTTCACGTTCGTCTTCGCCCTGACCACCACCGTGGTGGTCAACATCGTGGCCCTTGCGATCGCCCTTGGCCTGAACGCCAAGATCAAGTGGCGCACGGGCATCCGCACCGTCTTCTTCATCCCCATGGTGCTGTCAGCCCTGATTGTGTCCTTCGTGTTCAACTACCTTTTCTCCAACACCCTCCCGGTGCTGGCGGAGCGGTTCGGGGTCACGCCGCTCGCCACGAGCATCCTCGCCAACGAGAACCTCGCCTGGCTCGCCATCGTGCTGGTCACGGTGTGGCAGGCGGCGCCCGGCGCCACCATCATCTACCTGGCCGGCCTGCAGAGCGTGCCCTCCGAAGTGTATGAAGCCGCTGACCTCGACGGCGCGGGCAGCTTCCGGCAGTTCCTGAGCCTTACCCTGCCGCTGATCCTCGGCTACCTCGTGATCAATGTGATCCTCGGGTTCAAGGGCTTCCTCGGCGCCTACGAGATCATCGTGGGTCTCACGGGAGGCGGGCCCGGCATGGCGACCCAGTCGGTCGCGATGCGCATCTTCTCCGGCTTCACCGGCGGCGACTATTCCTACCAGATGGCGAACGCCGTCATCTACTTCCTGATCACCCTGCTGATCTCCGTCATCCAGCTGCGCCTCATCCAGCGCCGGGGGGTTTCACTCTAATGACCGCTTCCACACTTCCCGAGACCATGGCCGGAGCCGCGGCTCCCGCACGCAAGATCCGCCGCTCCGGCCGCGAAGGCTACAAGGTCAACTGGTGGCTCACGGCGCTGATGATCGTTGCCTCGCTGACGGTCCTGCTGCCGCTGTACTTCACCGTGGCCATGGCCCTGAAATCACCCGACCAGATCGGCACGGGAACGGGCCTGGCCTGGCCCAGCCCGATGAACTGGGAAAACTTCGCGGCAGCCTACGTGGCCACGGACTTCCCGCGGGCCTTCATCTCCACCGCCTTCGTCACCGTGCTGAGCGTCCTCGGTTCGCTGGCCAGCAGCTCGCTCGTGGCCTACGCCATCGCCCGGAACTGGAACCGGAAGTTCTTCCGCGGCTCCTTCGTGTACCTGCTCTCGGCCATGTTCATCCCGTTCCCGGTGATCATCCTGCCGCTAATCAAGCAGACGGCACTCCTTGGCCTGGACAACCCGGCCGGCGTCGTCTTCCTGCACGTCCTCGGCGGCATTTCGTTCAACACCCTGCTCTACATCGCCTTCGTCCGCTCCATCCCCGTGGAACTGGAGGAATCGGCCCGCATGGACGGCGCCACCACGTGGCAGGTGTTCCGCAAGATCATCTTCCCGCTGCTGGCCCCCATGAACGCGACCGTGGGCATCTTCGCGTTCCTCGGTTCCTGGAACGACTTCCTGCTGCCGCAGATGATGATCGCCGACCCCAGCCTCCAGACCCTCCCCGTGGTGCAGATGCTCTTCCAGGGCGAGTTCAACACCAACTACAGCCTCGCGTTCGCGTCCTACCTGATGGCCATGGCACCCACATTGGTGGTTTACATCCTGGCCCAGCGTTGGGTACTGTCCGGAGTCATGCGCGGGGCAGTCAAGTAGACCCTTCAATCCAGTCCAGCAACAACCCCAACCACAAGAAAAGGATCACCCCTTGTCCACCACTGCCACACTGGCGACCCTGTCTGATTCCGACCGTCTGGCCGATCCGAACTGGTGGCGCCAGGCATCCGTCTACCAGATCTACCCCCGCAGCTTCTCCGACTCCAACGGGGACGGCCTGGGCGACATCCAGGGCATCACGGCCAAGGTCCCGTACCTGAAATCGCTGGGGATCGACGCCGTCTGGCTCAGCCCGTTCTACCCGTCGGCGCTCGCCGACGGCGGCTACGACGTGGACGACTACCGCGACGTTGACCCCAAGCTGGGCACGCTGGATGACTTCGACGAGATGGCAGCGGCCCTGCATGCCGCCGGCATCAAGCTGATCGCGGACATCGTCCCCAACCACTCCTCGGACCGGCACGAATGGTTCAGGGAAGCCCTCGCGTCTCCCAAGGGCTCCGCTGCGCGCGACCGCTACATCTTCCGTGACGGCAAGGGCCCCAACGGCGAGTTCCCGCCGTCGGACTGGGACTCGGTCTTCGGCGGACCCGCCTGGGAGCGCATCACCGAACCGGACGGCACGCCCGGCCAGTGGTACATGCACATCTTCGCCAAGGAGCAGCCGGACCTGAACTGGGCCAACCGGGAAATCCGCGACGACTTCCTCAAGACCCTGCGCTTCTGGTCCGACCGCGGCGTGGACGGCTTCCGCGTGGACGTGGCGCACGCCCTGACCAAGGACCTCACCGAACCCCTGCTGTCCAAGCTGGAACTGAGCGCGGCAAACACCGGGACCGACGGATTCGACGACGGCTCGCACCCGTTCTGGGACCGCGACGAAGTCCACGAGGTCTACACCGAATGGCGCGAGGTCTTCAACGAGTACAACCCGCCGCGCACCGCGGTGGCCGAAGCCTGGGTGCACGCCACCCGACGCCCCCGCTACGCGAGCCCCGAGGGCCTCGGCCAGGCGTTCAACTTCGACCTCCTGCAGGCCGATTTCGACGCCGAGGAGTTCAAGGAAATCATCACCCGCAACCTCGCCGAGGCGGCCGCCACCGGGGCGTCCTCCACCTGGGTCTTCTCCAACCACGACGTCGTCCGCCACGCCACGCGCTACGGCCTGCCCAAGACCTCCAAGGGCAAGAAGCACGCCAAGGGCCAGGACGGCAAGGACTGGCTGCTGGCCGGCGGACCCGAAGAGGAACTGGACGTGGCACTCGGCGAGCGCCGCGCCCGCGCCGCCACGCTGCTGATGCTCGCGGTGCCCGGCTCCGCCTACCTGTACCAGGGCGAGGAACTGGGCCTCCAGGAAGTCGCGGACATCCCCGACGCCGAGCGCCAGGACCCGTCGTTCTTCCGCAACAAGGGCGTCGAAGTCGGCCGTGACGGCTGCCGCGTGCCCCTGCCGTGGTCGGTTGAGGGGACCTCCTTCGGCTTCGGCGACGGCGGGGCCCACCTGCCGCAGCCGGACTGGTTCAGCCAGTACGCGGTCGAGGCCCAGGACGGCACCGAAGGCTCCACCCTCGAGCTCTACCGCACGGCCCTGAAGCTGCGCCGCGAACTGCAGGCCGAGGAAGAGCTGGAATGGATCGAAACCGGCAACCCGGAGGTCCTGCACTTCAGCCGCCCCGGCGGCTGGCAGTCGGTGACCAACTTCGGCGACACCGCCGTCGAGCTTCCCGCCGGGACCGTGCTGGTCACCAGCGCCCCGCTGGAAGGCGGCAGGCTGCCGGTCAACGCCACGGCCTGGCTGCGCTGACATTACTCAATGTCAAGTACGGGTGGCGGTGCCCGGCGGGCCCCGCCACCTGTGCGTCCGCCGCGACTCATGAAAGAGTGAAGCAATGACTGAACACAACGTTCCATCGTCCGCGCAGGAGCTCATTTACGGCTGCATGGGCCTTGGCGGCGGATGGTCCGACGAACCGCATGACGTCCACCATGTGGAGGAGGCCGCTGCCGCCGTCGACGCGGCGCTGGACGCCGGCATCACGCTGTTCGACCACGCGGACATTTACCGCAGGGGCAAGTCGGAGGCTGTTTTCGGTGAGGTGCTGGCGGCGACGCCGGGCCTGCGCGAGCGCATCCGGCTGCAGACCAAGTGCGGCATCCGCCTCAACGAGCGCGGGCTGGAGACGCACTACGATCTCAGCGGCGACGCCATCATAGAGCGCGTGAACGGCAGCCTCGAGCGCCTGCGCACGGACTATGTGGACGTCCTCCTGCTGCACCGGCCGGATCCCCTGATGGATCCGGCCGAGGTGGCGGCCGCCGTCGGGAAGCTCATGGCGGAGGGCAAGGTGCGGGCATTGGGCGTGTCCAACATGTCCGGCCAGCAGATTGCGTTCCTCCAGGACAGCCTGGAAACGCCGGTGGTGGCCAACCAGCTGGAGATGAGCCTGTTGAATCGGGCCTGGCTCGAGAGCACGGTGCTCGTCAACCACCCGGAATCGGCGGATTACAGCTTCCCCCACGGCACGATTGAATACTGCGTCCGGCAGGGGATCACCCTGCAGGCCTACGGCGCACTGGCACGCGGGCACTACACGGGGAATCCGCCCGAGCGGCCCACGCCCGCCGAGGCCGCCACGGCGGCGCTGCTGGCGGACATGGCCCGGGACAAGGGAACCACGTCCGAAGCCGTGCTGCTGGGGTGGCTCATGAAGCACCCGGCGGGGATAGCGCCCGTCATCGGCACGGCCAACCCGGACCGGATCCGGGCCTGTGCCGGAGCCGCCCGCGTGGCCGAAACCATGACCCGGGCCGAGTGGTACCGGCTGTGGGTCACGGCCCGGGGGAGCAATGTCCCCTAACCCCAACTAACACGAAAGTAGAAGTCGGTTAGGCCGCCGGGGACGGGGTGAGGGTGACGGTGAAGCCAAGGCTGTTGAGTTTGCTGATGGCGTTGTTTCT
>NZ_LMSB01000007.1:166805-167302 GCF_001428005.1 Arthrobacter sp. Soil736 | reverse complement strand
TGTCCGCCCACCGCAGCAGCCCGACGCGTGAAACTGCAGCGGAAATGATTCCCCCAGGCGCCGACGTTCATTTCAATCAAAGCCTTCGTGTTCAATGCCCGGCTTGGGCATTAGCTTGCGCGGAGCGCGTGGGTGCGTCTCAACAACCCTTCAAGGCACAACAAAGAATGGCAACCGGGTCGGGCACGAGGATGTTCGTTTACCCCAGATACAAGTAGTGGATCCATGCCGGCGGTCTGCCGCCACGACTACGAACAAGAGGAGCACTAGTGAGAGAGCGAAAACGAGTCCTAGCCTGGGACGATCCGGCCATTGGCGCGGCAGCCATGCCCGGCATGAGCGGCTTGGAATACCTGCACTCAATGATGGGCAAAAAACTGCCACCCCCACCGATGGGCGAACTACTGAACATGACCTTGGTCGATGCGGCACCGGGCACTGCCACCTTTACCTGTCACCCCGACGAGTCCCATTACAACCCGATCGGCTCGGTTCAC
>NZ_LMSB01000007.1:113284-166708 GCF_001428005.1 Arthrobacter sp. Soil736 | reverse complement strand
CGCCCCAATCTTTCCCTTTTTCTTGGCGCGGTACCGCTCGGCTTGAGCGGCACCACTCACGCCGTCCAGTCAAAGGGGTGCCTAAATGTCAAGAAGTGGCAAACGTCACAAACCTCATGGGGGACTGCCGTTAGCATCGCGTGAAAGGAGAGAACGCATGATGACCGAGGCATTTTCGAAGTCCAACCCATCGACGGTGGACACCGTCCTGTCGCTCGGCCTGCATCCGGGCGCCGTCGACCTCAGCCGGCACCCGGAGATCACGCCTGAGATGCTGGCGGCCCGGATTGCAGCTGGCGAGGCCGCAATGCGGGCGGGCGGGTTCGACGTCGTGTCCTGCCTGGTCCCGGCCGACCTGGACGAGGCCGAAAGAAGGGTCCGTGACTGCCTCGCCGCCCGACCGGTCCAGGTTGCGATGATCGGAGCGGGCCTGCGTATGGCAGCGGAGCACCGTCGCTGTTCGAGCGCGTTCTCAATCTACTCAACGAGCTCGTCCCCGGTATCGTGTTCTGCTTCAACACTTCACCAGAAACCACCATCGACGCACTGCGCAGATGGGCCCGCCCAGCTACTGAAACGTAGAGCTGCCGTTCCCGATCCTGCTTCTTCCTGGGCGTGCTTGCTTAGCGAGACATTCCAACGCCTTTGCCTGAACGCAGCGATAAATGGCGGGAGATCAGTTCCCCGCCCCGGAGGCGTCCACCAACGGTCGAGGGCGACAGTGGTGTGCACGGGGGACTGATCGAACTTCCACCCTAAGAAGAGGCCGGCCCTCCCCGGGCTGATGGCAGGCCGTACCGGGGCCGGAGGGCTTGTGGACGGCGAGAGACTATAGCGAAAACTGCGACGGTCTCTAAAGGCGTTGATCAGCCGATCCTGCCTACGGTTCGTGCCCTCAATCTGCACAGGTGAGACTCGGCCCGCCGATATTGGTGTGCTAGCAAGGATCTGAAGCTCGCTTTTCGCTCGTTTACGAGCACATCACCGCACCGATACACACTCCTCCGGGAGGAGGTAAGACCATGCACGATCGGTGGGGCGGCGAACTTCGCCCGATCGCGATGACGCTGCGCCGCGGTGACCATTCGAGCCTGTCCACTCGGACTCCCGGGCGACAACATTTCGGGAGACAATCGGCGGCGCACCTGTTGACGGCGGCCTCCGCCGGACACGGGTGATCGTGACCGAGCTCGAGCCCGCGTCCCACACGATGATCATCCATGTGGCCGATTACTCGTCCGTCGGACAGACGCCGGTTGGTTAAGCGAGCACGATGCGACCTAGGCCCATGCCGACCCACCTCGTTCTTGAACGTTCGTCAATCAAGCTCCTCTCATGGTCTCTCGCAAGGTCGCTATCGTCCTCCGGTCAAGCTCGGCCCGGTCGACTTGATCGCCGTGCCAGGGGCCTTAAATGCCGAGAACCTTGCCTGAACAGGGGAAACAAGGGCCTGAACGGACCCACCCCCCCTTTTTAACCTTCACTGGCAAGAAAATCTGCAATTTTATATGGTCCAAACCGGGGCAATTTTGCGCATACTCGCAGGTCAAAGCACACTTCTGCTACCCATCTCTGGAAAATAGTTTGTGACCATAAAAGTTCAAATTTCCGGACCTAAGGCGTGCCTCCTAAGTTGCTATGAATCAGTGACCCGTGACCGGGCTCTCGAGTGGCGATGAGGACGATGACCGAGCACAGGAGAGTGACACTGCCCATCACGACGGCGACCTGCAACAGCGACATGGCGTGGGTGAGGGCTCCGGCGATGAGACGGCGGCCAGGATCCCGGCGCGATCCTGCGGCTCGGCCCCGGTGGGTAGGGACTGGACGGAGCCGGAGAACGCGGCTCCCCATCCGGCGCTGGCGACGAGGCTGGCAGCCATGAAGGGGACGGTCGCTGCGGTGGCGAGGCTGGCGACGACGCCGATGATCGAGAGCAGGAAGACGGCCATGCCGAGGCTTTGCTTGCGGGCGGGGCTGAGCCTGCCGGTGAGGAGGCCGCCTACTGGGTTGAGCAGCATGATGGAGGCGAAAACGGCGGCTGCGACGAGCGCGTTGGTGGTGCCGAACTGGTCATCGGCGACGGCAGGGCCGAAGGCCTGGTAAAAGGCTCCCATGACCCATGTGCCGAGGATGACCGCGGCGGCCTAGGGCAGGACCCGGCGGGAGGCGTGAGGCAGGGAGATGACGGGTTCCCTAGGGCCCGATGCCAGCGGGCGACCGACAAGCGTGGTCAGGAAAGGTGCCTGCTCCGGAATGGCTCGTCTGCCCAGGCTTCGCGCACGCCCATGCCGCGGAGGTTCATCTCGGGCCGGCCGCTGAGCTGTACGCGAGTACCGCTGACGAAGCATGTGATCGGAGGTGCTTCACCAACTGCGAGGTAGTGCCCGTTCACTCCTATCGACGGCCCCCTGACCAGGCGTTTTGTGCTGTCAGTGGGAGTGGAGTCGAGGAGGGACCGACGAGTGGCGATGTAAGGGGCTATCGAAGCATGTCTCAGTACGTTCTGCGCCAGATCTCCGCGAACTAGCGGAGTCGCCGGCCAATACCGGTAACGCACGCGAAGGCCCCGGCCGGTCCCAGACCGGCCGGGGCTTTCGCCGTCCGGCGCGGCGGCGACGGCAGAGGCGTTAGAGTTAAAAGGCACGTCTACCACCGAAGGAGGGGCCGTTGGGAATCTTGGAGACCATCCGGAACCCGCAGGACCTGAGCAAGTTGTCCGGAGCGCAGCTCGAACAGCTGGCTACCGACATCCGGAAATTCCTGATCAGCAACGTCTCGCAGACCGGTGGACACCTCGGACCCAATCTCGGCGTCGTGGAACTCACCATGGCCGTGCACCGCATCTTTGACTCGCCCCGGGACAGCATCGTGTTCGACACCGGGCACCAGTCCTACGTCCACAAACTCCTGACCGGCCGGCAGGACTTCGGCACCCTGCGCCAGCAGGGCGGCATGTCCGGCTATCCGGCGCGCGGCGAGTCCGAGCACGACATCGTGGAGAGCTCGCATGCGTCCTCCTCGCTGTCCTGGGCGGACGGAATTTCGCGGGCCCGGCAGCTGACCGGCGACGGAGACCGCTACGTCATTGCGGTGGTGGGGGACGGCGCCCTGACCGGCGGGATGGCCTGGGAGGCCATCAACAACATCGCGGCGGACAAGAAGCGCCGCGTGGTCATCGTGGTCAACGACAACGGCCGCTCGTATGCGCCCACGGTGGGCGGCTTCGCCGATTACCTTGCCTCGCTCCGTCCCACCATCGATTCCTTCCGCACCGCTCCTGCCTACGAGGGCACCCTGGACTGGTGGAAGCACAAGCTCCAGAACGGCGGCCCGCTGGGCCAGCTGACGTACCGCAGCCTGCACGCCATGAAAAAGGGCATCAAGGACTGGTGGGCACCCCAGGGCATGTTCGAGGACCTCGGCATGAAGTACATCGGACCCGTCGACGGCCACAACCTGCAGGCCATGGAGCACGCCCTCGCGCAGGCCAAACAGTACGCCGGGCCGGTGATCGTCCATGCCATCACGGAGAAGGGCCACGGCTACGCCCCCGCCCGCGCCCACGAGGCGGACCAGTTCCACGCCGTCGGCGTCATCGACCCGGAGACCGGCGAGCCCACCGAAGGCACGGGTGCCCAGTCCTGGACCTCCATCTTTGCCAACGAAATTGCCGATATCGCGGACGAACGTCAGGACATCGTCGGCATCACCGGCGCCATGCTGATCCCGGTCGGGCTGCACAAGTTCGCCGCGCGCCACCCCGAGCGGGTCATCGACGTCGGAATCGCCGAACAGCATGCCCTCACCTCCGCGGCCGGCATGGCCTTCGGCGGACTGCACCCGGTGGTGGCCATCTACGCCACGTTCCTCAACCGGGCGTTCGACCAGCTGCTCATGGATGTGGCCCTGCACAAGGCCGGCGTGACGATCGTCCTGGACCGGGCCGGCGTGACGGGCCCGGACGGCGCCAGCCACCACGGCATGTGGGACATGGCCATGGTCCAGATCGTTCCCGGACTCCACCTCGCCGCTCCCCGCGATGCCTCCCGCCTCCGCGAGGAGCTCCGGGAAGCCGTCGCAATCGAAGACGCTCCCAGCGTGGTCAGGTTCTCCAAAGGCAGCGTCGGCGCGGAAGTCGAAGCCCTTGAAAGGCTGGGCGACGGCGTCGATGTGCTGGCCCGCCGCCCCGCCGGATCCAGCGAAAACGACGTCCTGATCGTGAGCGTCGGCGCCATGTCCGAGCTCGCGCTGGATGTTTCCAACCGGCTCGGCGCACAGGGGATCAGCTCCACGGTCGTGGATCCCCGGTGGGTCCTTCCCGTGCGCCGGTCCATCGTGGCCCTCGCGTCCCACCACCGCCTCGTGATCTGCATCGAAGACGGCGTGCGGGCCGGCGGAGTCGGCTCGCGGATCCGCCAGGAGATGCGCGCCGCCGGCGTGGACACCGCCCTGAACGAGGTTGGACTCCCGGTCGACTTCCTGGACCACGGCACCCGCAGCCAGGTCCTGGAACGCGTGGGCCTCACCGCCCAGAAGATCACGCACGACGTCGTGGCGCAGGTTCTCGGGACGAAGGTGCCTTTCGCACGCCCCCTGCCGGGGCAGGAACATCCCAGCACGGGCAGCCTGCCGATTCTGTGAGGATTCCGCACGGACTGAAGCAGGGCGACCTGGTGGTGGCCCGCAACCGCAAGTGGGACGGACGGGCACACTGGGTGGTTCCCGGCCGGTATCTGGGCGAGGACGCGCACGGCTGGTGGATTTTCCAGGGCACCAACGAATTCTGTGCCCGGCCCGGCGCGGCTTTCTATACTGCGTCGGACGCCGTGCTCCTGGTTCCCCGGACCGGCGAATTCGTCGTCACGTTCTATGACGACACCTACCCCGGCGATTTCCGTGTCTACGTGGACCTGGCAACAGCCCATGAATGGAAGAACCTCAAGCCCGGTGTGGCGGAATTCCACGTGATTGACATGGACCTCGATGTGATCCGCTCGGCGGACCGCGGCGTATTCGTCGATGACGAGGACGAATTCGCAGAGCACAGGATTGAGATGGCATATCCCGCGCAGCTTGTTGACCGCATCAGGTCGGCATCCGATGAGCTCTACCAGGCCGTAAAGGCACAACAGCCACCATTCGACGGCACAGACCGTGAATGGTTTAGGAAAGGACGAGCATGAGCGGAATTATCCGGGTCTATAAGCGTGATGAAGAAGGGGCCCTCCAGTTCAGGGAGGCCTGGTTCGACGAGGACTACAGCCAGTTCGTCATGAACCACGGGGCAGTGGGGCACCAGAGCAAGACCGACGAGACGGACGTTCCGGATGCCGGGGCCGCCGAGCGGCTGATGGACGCATTCGCGGTGCAGTGTGCCGAGGACGGCTACGCCGAGCTTCCGGAGGAGGAGCAGTTCTGGGTCGTCGCGCAGTATGCGCTGAAGACCAAGGAAGGCACCAGCCGGGACCGCTACCTTGAGGAAAAGGCCAAGGACGCTCTGATCAGCCACCTGGCCTGGCGCGGCCTGGGTGTTGTGGACCGTACGGAATTCAGCGACTCCAAGCTCAACATCTTCTGCCTGTGCCCGGACGTGAACAAGGCCGTGAACGCCATCAAGGTCTGCATCCGCGGCGAGGACCTGGACTTTACCAAGCTCAGCATCGGCGCGTCTCCGTTCAGCGACCCGACGGCGTTGAAGCTGAAGCACTCACCCAAGCAGGCCGCCAGCTTCAACCTCTAAGAGCAATTCCAAGCACATGGAAGGCAGGACGTCATGACACCGAAGTCAGTCCAACCAGGCCGAACACCGCTTCCGCGGGGCATAGCCTCGCCAGCCCGTCGGCTTCTCGCCCACTCCGGGGTGGAGACGCTGGAACAGGTGGCGCAGCTGGGGCTGCGGCAGCTGGCGGCGCTCCCGGGCATGTGCGCCAAGACCCTGGCGCAGCTTCAGGACGCCTTGGACGAGCACGGACTGGAATTCCAATCCGCCTGAGCTAAACTCCCTGCTGCCGGGGGCGGCCGCCGGTGCCGTTATAGGGTGTTTCCATGACTGAATACCGCCGTCTTGGAAAATCCGGATTGACTGTCTCCGTGGTCGGGCTCGGCTGCAACAACCTGGACCGGGCCAATACGGCGACGGAATCGCAGGAGGGGACTGACGCCGTCGTTCGTGCCGCCCTTGACGCCGGGGTGACGCTGTTCGACGTCGCCGACACCTACGGCCGCGAGCCGGGACTGAGCGAGACGATGCTCGGCAAGGCGCTGGGCAGCAGGCGCGAGGAAGCCGTCGTGGCCACCAAGTTCGGCATGGACATGCACGGCGCCAACGGCAAGGACTTTGGGGCGCGCGGTTCGCGGCGCTACATCATCCGCGCGGCTGAGGCCTCCCTGCGCCGGCTCGGCACGGACTGGATCGACCTCTACCAGTTCCACACGCCGGACCCGCTGACCCCCATCGAAGAGACCCTCGATGCCCTCGACGAGCTGGTGACCAGCGGCAAGGTGCGGTACATCGGCCACTCGAACCGGGCCGGCTGGCAGGTCGCCGAGGCCGAATTCGTCTCCCGTGCCCGGGGCGGATCGCGCTTCATCTCCTCACAAAACCACTACAACCTGCTGGACCGGCGCGCCGAACTGGAGGTCACCCCCGCGGCCGAGGCCTACGGGATCGGGGTACTGCCCTACTTCCCGCTGGCCAACGGGCTCCTGACCGGTAAATACGCGCCGGACCAGGCCCCGGCCGGCTCGCGGCTCAGCCACACCCGCACCAACCTGGTACGGGATGCGGACTGGCAGCAGCTGGAACAGTTCAGTGCCTTCGCGGCTGCCCGTGACCTCACCGAAGTCCAGGTCGCATTCTCCTGGCTGGCCGCCCAGCCCTCCGTCAGCAGCGTCATTGCCGGCGCCACGCGGCCCGAGCAGGTCCGGGAGAATGCCGAAGCCGTCGCCTGGGTGCCGGACAGGGCCGAATTGGACGAGCTGGACGCCATCTTCCCGCAGACGCCCAAGGTGGCCCTGTTCTGATGCAGTCCGTCCTGATGGACGTCGACACCGGGATTGACGACGCCCTCGCACTGGTCTACCTGCTCTCCCGGCCGGAGGTCACCATCCAGGCCATCACCTGCACGGCCGGCAACGTGGGTGCCCGGCAGGTGGCCCTGAACAATCTGGCCCTCCTGGAACTCTGCGGCCGCACCGGCGTGGAAGTGGCCGTCGGCGCAGAGGTGCCGCTGGAGATTCCGCTGGTGACCACCGAGGAGACCCACGGTCCCCAGGGGATCGGCTACGCGGAGCTGCCGAAGCCCGCAGGGGAGATATCGCCGCGGCATGCCGTGGATGTGTGGGTGGAGACGGTCCGGGCACACCCGGGGGAGATCACCGGGCTGATTACCGGCCCGCTGACCAACTTCGCGCTGGCCCTGCGCCGCGAGCCTGAACTTCCCAGGCTGCTCAAGGGCCTGGTCATCATGGGCGGATGCTTCAACTACCAGGGCAACACCACGCCCACGGCGGAATGGAACGTGTCCGTGGACCCGCATGCGGCCCAGGAGGTCTTCGCCGCCTACAGCGGCCTACCCCAAGACAGCCTGCCGGTGGTGTGCGCGCTGGAGACCACCGAGCGGATCGAGATGCGGCCGGAGCACCTGCAGCGGCTGGCCGAAGCGGCCGGCGCGGCTGAACCGGAACTCGTGCTGCCGGAGCACCTGCAGCGGCTGGCCGAAGCGGCCGGCGCGGCTGAACCGGAACTCGTGCTGCCGGAGCAGCCGGAAGGGCAGCGCAGCCGGTCGCGGAATCCTCTCGTGGCCTGTTTGTCTGACGCCATCCGCTTCTACATGGAATTCCACCGGCTATACGATCAGGGATTTGTTGCGCACATGCACGACGCCTTTGCTGCCGCCGTCGCAGTCGGCCGCACGCCGTACGCGACGCGGCCCGCGACCGTCCACGTGGAAACCGGGTCGCCCCGGCTCATCGGCACCACGGTCGCTGACTTCCGCGGCATCTGGAAAGAGCCGGCCAATGCACGGATCGTCACCTCCAACGATCCCGGGCAGTGCTTCGATGAGCTGATCTCGTCCGTGGGCGCGCTGGCGCGCTCCCTGCCACTGCGCAGCAGCTAGGGTTCTGCGCAGCAGCTATAGCAGGCCCGCTGCAGCCCGGATTCCCCGTAGCAGGCGCGCCCGGCGGTCGGTAGGATGGTAGCCGCGCCAAGGTGACATAGGCGCCCCACTTTTGCGTACGCGGACCATCACGCCACGGGTGCGGGACCCGCCGTCATCAGCCTAAGGAAGCACCATGTCACAGCCGTCCCTTACCCTCCCCACCCCCGGTCAGCAGGCGGGCCGGAACCGCCGGCTGCTCGAAATCCTGGGCGCCGCCGCGATCGCGGCCACGTTCATCTTCCTGGTGCTCACCCAGCCGGCCGACATCGCCGGCGGACTCGGCAGCGTCTCCGCCCTCGTCGCTCTGGGCGGGTTCCTGCTCGGCGCGGTCCTGCTGATCGTGGGCGTGCTTCCCACCCTTCCCACCGCCACGGTGGTGCTCATGCCGGTCGCCCTGGTCCTGAACATCGTGCTCGGGCAGCTCATGGGCAGCACCGGCCTGCCGTTCTACCTCGATGCCATCGGCACGGTACTGATCGCCGTCCTGGCGGGCCCCGCCGCCGGCGCTGCCACCGGCGCCTTGAGCAGCATCGTCTGGTCCTTCATCAACCCCACGGTCCTGCCGTTCGCAGCAGGCGCGGCGCTCATCGGCTTCCTCGCCGGCACCGCCGCCCGCTACGGGCTGTTCCGGCGCTTCTACCTGGCACCCGTTGCCGGATTTGTCACCGGGATCGTCGCCGGCGTCGTCTCGGCGCCCATCGCGGCGTTCGTGTTCGGCGGAACCGCCGGAGCCGGAACCGGCGCGATCGTCAGCGCCTTCCGCGCCATGGGCGACACCCTGCTGGCCGCCATCACCAAGCAGGCCCTGATCTCGGACCCCATGGACAAGGCCATCGTCTTCACCATCGCGGCGTTGCTGGTCTACGCACTTCCGCGGCGCACCACATTCCAGTTCCCGTTCGTCCGCCGCTACAACGTCCTCGCAGGCAAGGAGCCGGCCAAGCGGAACGCCTGACCGTGGCGCCCCGCCTCAACCCGCTCACCACCCTGACGGCGGCCGCTGCCGTACTGGTGATCACGACGGCGGCGTCCAGCTGGGCGGTGTCCCTCACCGTGGCGGCCGGTGCCGCGCTGCTGGCCGCCGTCACCGGCGCCGCGCGCCGCGTGCTCCTCGGCGCCGGCGTCATCCTGGCGCCGTTCTGGCTGTCGCTCCTCGTGATGCACGGACTCTTCTTCCCTGAGGGCCGCACCGTGCTCGCCAGCTGGGGGCCGGCGCGGATCACCGCGGAGGGCCTGGGATTCGCTGTGGACATGGGGCTGCGCACCTCTGCGTTCGTCCTGGTCCTGCTGCTGTTTTCGTTCAGCGTCCGGGTGCCGGAACTGGTCGCCGCCCTGGCCGCCTTCCGCCTTCCGCCGCAGTTCGGCTACGTGCTGGCGTCCACGCTGATGCTCGCCCCCATCATCGCCGCGCGGCTGGAGAAGGTCCGCCAGGCGCAGGAATCGCGGGGCCTGGTGGTGGGGAAGGGCTTCGGAAACCGCCTTGCGGCCGTGCGGCTGCAGATGGTGCCACTCGTGCTGGGGCTGGTCCACGACGCCGGCGTCCGGGCGCAGGCCCTGGACGCGAGGGGGTTTCGGCGCACTGGCCCCAGGACCACGTACACGCAAGTCCGCGATTCGGAGGCCCAGCGGGGCTTCCGGATTCTTGCTGCCCTGCTGGCCGCGGCTGCCGTGGCCGTGCGGGTTGCCGCATCCCTGTCCGGAGGCGGCCAGGCATGAACGGGCACGAACCTCCCGCGGTCACACTCCGGGCGGCCATTGAATCCTTCGCCTTCCACGGCGACTCGCGTCCGGCGCTGCAGGGAGTGGACATCGTGGCCGCCCCGGGCTCGCTGACGGCGGTGCTGGGCGGTTCCGGCAGCGGAAAATCCACTTTTGGGCGGCTGCTCGGGGGCTGGCTGGCCGGCGGCCGCGACGGCACCCTGAAGGGACGCCTGCAGCTGGAATCCGGGGGACAGCAGGAGCCCTGGCGGCCGCTGGTCTATTCCGGAGCAGACAATGACCCGCAGATCGACCCCGCCGCCTGGGCCGAGCAGGTGGGATACGTGCCACAGGACCCGGCCGCCATGCTCTCGGCGGTCCGCGCCACCGTGGAAGAGGAACTTGCCTTCGGACTGGAAAACCGCGGGACGGAGCGCGCCGAGATGGTGCGGATCGTCGCCGAGGCAGCCCGGCGGACCGGGCTCGCCAGCCTGCTCCAACGCGACCCCGCAACCCTGTCCGGGGGAGAGCTGCGGCGCCTGGCCGTGGGATGTGCCATTGTGGCGGATCCCGCCGTCCTGATCCTCGATGAGCCGCTGGCATCCCTCGATTCGGACGGGACCCGGACCGTCACGGAGCTGGTGACCGCCGAGCTGGCCCGCGGGACCGCGGTCGTGGTGCTGAGCCAGAGCGCGGACCCGCTGACGCGCTCGGCCGAACACTGGCTCGTGCTGGAGGACGGAGCCGAGACGGCTGCCGGACGGCCGGACCGGCTCCTTGCCGGCGAGGAGCTGGCCAGTTCCGGGGTTGTTGTCAGCGAGCCGTCGGGACAGCACCCAGCTCAGGCACCTTACCCAGCTCAGGCGCAGTCCCGGGCATGCCCGGCACCGGGCGCTGCGCCGGCGCTGGAGCTGGACGGGGTGTCCTTCGGTTTCGACACGAAAAACTCCGGCCGTCCACTCCTGCTGGAGAACGTGGACCTGGACGTGTGGCCCGGGGAAATCGTGGCGGTCACGGGTCCGAACGGTGCGGGGAAATCGACCCTGCTGCGGCTGTTCAACGGGCTGCTCAGGCCGCTCCACGGGGAGGTACGCATTGGCGGCGAGGCCATTGCCGGGGTTCCCACGGGCATCGTCGCCCAGCGGCTCGGGCTGCTGTTCCAGCATCCCCACGACCAGTTGTTCGAACGGACCGTGCTTCGCGAAGTGCTGTTCGGCCTGGACCGGATGTTCGGTGACGAGGCGCCCGTCCGTGCCGGTGACGCGTTGGCGGCGGTGGGACTGGGCGCGGCCGGCAGCGTCCACCCCCATGAGCTGTCCGGCTCGGGCCAGCGGATGCTGGCACTGGCCACTGTCCTGGCGCGCGAGCCGGAGGTGCTGGCCCTGGACGAACCAACGGTCGCGCTGGATGCCCACGGCCTGCGGCGTCTGTCTGCCGCCATGACAGCGGCGGCCGGCCGCGGCGCCGCCGTCGTCCTTGTGACGCATGACCTCGCCTTCGCCCGGGCGCACGCCCACCGGCTGGTGGAGCTGAGGAACGGTGTCCTCGCAGGCCGCTAACCGGCCCGGGGAGGTGCCGTGGTCTTGCGGACCACCAGATGCGGGGTTCTGACGACGTGGGCGGGCGTTTGCGCTCCTTCTATCCGGTCAACGGCGCGGTCAACGGCTGCGGCGGCGAGCAACGGCGCGTCCTGGCTGACGGACGACAACTGCAGATAGCTGAGCCGCGCGAACTGGCTGTCGTCATAGCCCAGCACGGACACGTCGTCGGGTACCTTCAGCCCGTCCGCCCGGAGGCTTTCGATCACACCGAGGGCGCACCTGTCATTGAAGGCGATGACGGCTGTAGGGAGGTCCTCGCCCAGGGTCCGGGCGGCCCTCAGTCCGTCTTCCTCGGTGGGTCCGCCGGGGATGATCCTGGCCGCCAGACCGTGGCGGTCCATTTCGGCGCGGAACGCCGCCCGGCGCGGCTCGGCGGAAACGGCTATGCCGCCGTCGACATGCACGATCCTGCGGTGACCGAGGCCGGTCAGGTGGTCCACCGCCATGCGGACGCCCGCGTGGTCGTCGCTGCTGACGGAGTCCACCGGATCACCGACGTCGTCGCGCAGGAGGCTGACGACCGGCACCTGGCCTGCATAGGCTGCCAGGTCCTGGTGACTGAGGGTCGGCGAAATCAGAATGAGCGCTGCGGAGCCGAAATCGAGCAGCGATTCGACGGCCAGCGTCTCCGGGCGGCCGCTGGCGACCGCACTCAACGCCAGGTCATACCCCCGCGACGTCGCCGCTGCGTAGGCGGCATCCACGATTTCTGCGTGAAAGGCGTGTGCGCTGAAGAAACTCAGGCCAAGAAGCCTGGTGCGGCTGCTCCGGAGGAGGCGGGCGCGGCTGTCGGGCCTGTAGCCGAGTTCCCGCGCCGCCTCCAGGACCTTCTGCCGGGTGGATTCCGCGGCGCCGGGCGCGCCGCGCATCACGATGGAAACCAGGGCCCGTGAGACGCCGGCCGCATGGGCCACGTCCATCAGGGTCGGGCGGCGCTGCTGTTCCGTCATGTTCCTCCTCGTCCGCTCCAGTCTATAGAACGATCTAGACATGCCGTGAATCACATGCCAATATGGTGCCACTAGAACGATCTAGAAACCCAAGCCCAGGAGTATTCATGAGTTACCGTCAGTATCCGGTCAGCGAAGTCCGGCCGGTCCGCGTCGCCCTGATCGGCGCAGGCTGGATCGGAAGTTTCCACGCTGAGTCCGTTGCGCACCGGATTCCCAATGCCCGCCTCGAAGCGATTGCGGATCCTGCCCTTCCCGCCGTCGAAGCCCTGGCCGGCAGGCTGCGGGTCAGTAAGATCAGTGCTGACCCGGCCGATGTGATCAGCGATCCGGAGATCGACGCCGTCATCATCGCCGCCCCGGCACGGTTCCACTCCGGCCTGATCGCGGCCGCAGCTCGGGCCGGGAAGGATGTGTTCTGCGAAAAGCCCGGCGGCCGCACGATTGAGGAACTCGATGAAGCCCTCGAGGCGGCCGAGTCGGCCGGGATCACCGTTCAGTTCGGGTTTAACAGGCGTTACGCGGCCGATTTCGCCGCTGCACGCAAGCTCATTGACTGCGGCAGCGTGGGTGTCCCGCAGCTGCTCCGGTCCCTGACACGGGACCCCGGCAGTGTGGCCGGAATCGCCAATCCGGACCGTACCCCGCCGGGAACGATCTTCCTGGAAACCCTGATCCACGACTTTGACACCCTCAACTGGCTGAACCCCGGTGCCGTTCCAGTCCGCGTCCACGCGGTCGCTGACGCCCTCGTGGCCCCGGATGCCAAGGACGGCGGCTTCCTGGACACGGCGGTCGTGACCGTGACCTACAGCAACGGCGCCATCGCGGTGGCGGAGGCGAACTTCAACGCCCTCTACGGCTATGACGTGCGCGGCGAAGTGTTCGGTTCCGCCGGCATGGTGACGGCGGGCGGGCCGCAGGCCACCAGCGCGACGAGCTACACCGTGGCCGGCATCGGGGCCGACACGGTGCGGCTGAATGTGGATCTTTTCCACGACGCCTACACTGCGGAGCTGGCTCACTTCGTCGACGCCGTGAAGGCACGGCGCGACGGCGTGCAAGGCCCAGCCATCCCGGGCCCGGGCGGGACCGACGCCCGCAATGCCCTGGCCGTTGCCCTTGCGGCCCTGCGTTCAGCTGAAACCGGGCTGCCGGTCGAGGTTGCCTCGGTCGCCGCACTGCGGGCCGCCGAGCCCGAGCTCCACCCTGTGGGGGATGGCGCATGAGTTTCCGCCTGGCCGCCTGCGCCGAAATGGTCTACGGAGAGCTGCCCCTGATCGAACGCGTGCGGCACATCCACGGGCAGGGTTTCGAGGTGGAACTCTGGGACACCCGGGGCCGGGACATCACGGCCCTGGCCGCCACCGGGGCCCGCTTCTCTTCCATGAGCGGCTACTTCGGCGGCAGCCTCATTGATCCGGAGGGCGCTGACGAAGTGCTGGCCTCGGCGGAGAAACTCATTCCCGCGGCGCTGGAACTTGGTGTGGAACGTATGGTGGTCCACCCGGCCGAACTTGGCGAGGGCGGCCACGCCGTCCGGCCGGTTCACCGGTCCACCGGCCAGATGTGGCTGACCGGCCTGCGCACGCTGGAGCGGCTGGCCGTGCTGGGGGAGAAGCATGGGCTGACGTTTGCCCTGGAGAACCTGAATACGATCCTTGACCATCCGGGCATACCGCTGGCCCGGGCCAAGGACACCATGGCTCTGGTGTCTGCCGTAAACCATCCGAACGTGAAGATGATGCTGGATCTCTATCACGCCCAGATAGGGGAGGGAAACCTGATCGAACTCGTCAGGGCTGCGCTGCCCTGGACCGGGGAGATCCAGGTTGCCGATGTCCCCGGGCGGTTCGAGCCGGGCACCGGCGAGATCAACTACCGCGCTGTTGCAACGGCCCTCAGGGATGCCGGCTACTCCGGTGTCATCGGCCTGGAGGCTGGCGCTTCCGGCGGGCCCGGCGTGGCGGCAGGCGATGCAGCCCTGGCCGCCTTCCGTGCAGCTTTCGCAGACTGACACATCACTATGACCACCGCCGGGTGGCCGCAACACGCGGCCACCCGGCGGTGCTCGTGGTTAAGAGGGGCGTTAGCCCTATTCGCGAAACTGTGCGCCCTGCGACTGGGTGTCCTGAAGAAGCTATGGCCGGGAGGCCACACCCGGGTCAAGGAACCGCTTGCCGGTGACGCGCTCGGATGCTCCCGTCCGGTCCAGGTACGGGGTGATGCCGCCGAGGAACATGGGCCAGCCTGCCCCGAGGATCATGCACAGATCGATGTCCTCCGGCCCGGCCACCACGCCCTCGTCAAGCATCAGGGCAATTTCCTCGGCCAGGGCGTTCTGCGTCCGGCGCAGGACGTCTTCCCCGGTTGACGGCGACGTTCCGAACGACATCAGGGCCAGCGTGGATGCCGGAATTTCCTTTCCGCCGTCCGCGGCCGGAGACCACAGCAACCGCACTCCGTTGTCGATCAGCTTCTGCAGGTTCTGCGAAACCCTGAAGCGGTCGCCGAACGCGGCATGCAGCGATTCCTGGACATGCTGGGCCACGGGAAGCCCCACCATCGCGCCCAGGTCGAACGGAGTCATCGGCAGGCCCATCGGCCGCAGGGCGTTATCCGCGACGTCCGCCGGCGTGCCCTCGTCGAACGCCGCGGTGACCTCGCCCATGAGCCTCAGGAGGATCCGGTTGACCACGAACGCCGGGGCGTCCCTGACCAGGACCGCGGTCTTCTTCAGCCCCCTGGCCAGCTCGAAAGCCGTGGCCACCACGGCATCGTCCGTCTTCGGCGCGCGCACGATTTCCAGCAGCGGCATGACGGCCACGGGGTTGAAGAAATGGAAACCCACCAGCCGTTCCGGGTTCCCCAGGCCTTCGGCCATGGCTGTCACGGACAGCGAGGATGTGTTGGTCGCGAGGATGCAGTCGGGGGAGACGATGGCTTCGAGTTCGGCGAAAACCTGCTTCTTGACGTTGAGTTCCTCGAATACCGCCTCGATCACGAAGTCGGCATCCGTGAACGGCTCCTTGGAGACCGATCCCGTCACGAGGGCCTTGGTCCGGTTCGCTGCGTCCTGGCTGAGGCGCCCCTTGCCGAGCAGCTTGTCCACCTCCGCATGAACGTAGCCCACGCCCTTGTCCACGCGGGCCTGGTCGATGTCTGTCATGACCACCGGAACCTTGAGCTGCCGGGCAAACAGCAGGGCCAGCTGGCTTGCCATCAGCCCGGCGCCCACCACGCCCACCTTGGTCACCGGCCGGGCGAGCTTGCGATCAGGGGCACCGGCGGGGCGCTTGGACCTCTTCTGCACCAGGTCCAGGAACGCATAGACCGTGGAACGGAACTCGTCCGTCTGCATGAGGCCGGCCAGGGTTTCGCACTCCAGCGCGGCGGACTCCGCCTGGCTCATGGTCCGGTTGGCCTCCATGATGTCCAGCACCTTGGCCGGTGCGGGGGAGGCGTTGGATGTCTTGGATTCCACGAAGGCGCGGCCGGCGGCCACGGCCCCGGCCCAGCGGCCGGCCACTTCCGGGCTGTACGGGTCGACGGCGGAGGGCCGTTCAGGGGTGACGCCGCTGGAGATGACTCCCGCCGCCCAGGCGATCGACTGCTCCACGAAGTCTGCCGGTTCGAACATCGCGTCCGCGATCCCGAGCTTGTAGGCCTCGGGCCCCGACAGCGTGCGGTTGTTGTTTAGCGGGTTCTCGATCATCACCTTGACGGCGTTTTCCGGACCGATCAGCCGGGGCAGGATATAGACGCCGCCCCAGCCCGGAACCAGCCCGAGGAAGGCCTCCGGAAGGGCCAGCGCCCCGGCGGCGGCCGACACTGTCCGGTACGTCGACTGCAGGGCGATCTCCAGCCCGCCGCCCAAGGCCACTCCGTTGATGAAGGCGAAGCTGGGAACGCCAAGGTTGGCCAGGGTCGCGTAGACGTCGTGACCCAGCTGGGCCATCCACAGTCCGTGCTCCCGGCTGTTGAGTGACTTCACCGCGGACAGGTCCGCGCCGGCCACCAGATAGTGCGGCTTGCCCGTCACCCCGACGCCGACGATCTCGCCGTTGGCGGCCCGCTCCCTGAGGCCCTCGAGCACGGTCCCGAGTTCCACCAGGGTGTTGGGTCCCAGCGTAGTGGGCTTGGTGTGGTCCAGCCCGTTGTCCAGCGTGATCAGCGCGAAGACGCCCGGACTGGCCTCGCCGCCCACGGCCGGCAACTCGATGTCCTGCACATAGGAATGGGTGACCGTCTCATCCGGGAAGAGGTCGGCAAGCTTGCGGAAATCTGCGGCGCTCATGCTGAGGCTCCTGCGGTTGAGGTGGAAGCGGAATCGACGGCGTCGGAACGGTCGGCGCCGCTGTAGTCGGCATGGTGCGGGTTTTCCCAGATGACCGTGGCGCCCATCCCGAGGCCGACGCACATGGCCGTGATGCCGTAGCGCACGGAATGATCTTCCTGGAACTGCCGGGCCAGCTGGTTCATGAGCCGGACGCCCGACGACGCGAGCGGGTGGCCCACCGCTATGGCGCCGCCGTAGCGGTTGACCCGGGGGTCGTCGTCGGCAATGCCGAAATGGTCCAGGAAGCTGAGGACCTGGACGGCGAATGCCTCGTTGATTTCGAACAGGCCGATGTCCCCGATGTCCAGGCCGGCGTTCGCCAGGGCTTTCTCGGTTGAGGGAACGGGCCCGATCCCCATGACCTCCGGTTCCACGCCGGCGTAGGCATAGCTGACCAGCCGCATCCTGACGGGCAGCCCCAGTTCAGCGGCGGCGTCGGAGGATGCAAGCAGCGCGGCGGTGGCGCCGTCGTTGAGTCCTGCTGCATTGCCGGCCGTCACCCGGCCGTGGGCCCGGAACGGTGTCCGCAGGGCGGCGAGGTCCTCCACGGTGGTGCCCGGCCGCGGCGGCTCGTCCACTGTGTTGACGGTCCAGCCCTGGCCCGGCTTCATGGTGGCGACGGGGACAAGGTCCGGTTGGATCAGGCCGTTGCCGTACGCCGCCGCCAGCTTGTTCTGGGACGCCACCGCGTATGCGTCCGTGCGGTCCTTGGTGATGCGCGGAAAGCGGTCGTGCAGGTTTTCGGCAGTGTTGCCCATGTTGAGCGCGGCGGGGTCCACGAGGCGTTCGGACACGAAGCGCGGGTTGGGGTCGGCGCCGGCGCCCATGGGATGGTTCCCCATGTGTTCCACGCCGCCGGCGATCACGACGTCGTATGCGCCGAAACCGATGCCGCTGGCGGTGGTGGTCACGGCTGTCATGGCTCCTGCGCACATGCGGTCGATGGCGAACCCGGGTACCGTGCGCGGCAGGCCGGCCAGGAGGGCGGCGGTGCGGCCGATGGTGAGGCCCTGGTCGCCGGTCTGCGTCGTCGCGGCGACCGCCACTTCGTCGATGCGTTCGGCAGGAAGCGCGGGGTTGCGCCGCATCAGTTCGCGGATGCACTTGACCACGAGGTCATCAGCCCGCATTCCTGCGTAGATACCCTTCTCGCCTGCGCGGCCGAAAGGCGTGCGCACGCCGTCCACGAAGACGACGTCGCGGACCATGCGTTGGTTTCCGCTGCTTCGATGTTGGCTCACGTGCTGCTCCTCATTGAGACGTTGGTGCCCGATCCTGACTGAGGTCAGCAGGGATCCGGGCGACAGTGAGCCCTATGTTACTCGTCAGTAACATGAGGTGCAAGGAGCCTGCGGTGCAGGAACACAGCGCGCAAGGAGCCGTTGGCTAGGCCTTGGACTCCTTCGGCGGCAGCGGCTGCGGGTGGAGGAACGCTTCCGTGATGAGGGGCGTGACGAGTTCGACCTGCCACGGCCGCGCGCCCAGCCCGCGGAGTTCGTCGCCAACGGCGGCCTCATTGATTTCCGCCGGAGGACGCCAGGCGATGCGCCGCAGGAAGTCCGGGGTCAGCAGGTTCTCCAGCGGAAGATTGAATTCCTCGGCCTTTTTCTGCAGCAGCGGCCGTGCGGTGGACAGCCTCTCCGCGGCGGCAAGGTCGCGGTCGGCCCAGACCCGCGGCGGCGGCGGGGCGTTGGTGGGGAGGTGCAGCGGGGGAAGCTCGTCCAGTGCCCGGGCAGTCGAGATGCAGCGGAGCCAGCGCGGAGCCTCGCGCTGGGCGGCCCGGCCGTGGAAGCCCTTGGTACCCAGGAGCTGCGGCACCGTTGCCGGCATGGCCTTGGCGGCGGCCACGAGGGATGAATCGGGGATCAGCCTGCCCGGAGCGACGTCCCGCTTCTGGGCCAGGGCGTCGCGTTCGAGCCACATTTCACGGACGGCGGCCAGTTGGCGGCGGTCCCTGATCTGGTGGAGGCCTGACGTCTTGCGCCAGGGATCGACCCGCGGCGGGGCGAGCCCGGCCGAAAGGATTGCGGCGAACTCCTGCTCGGCGAATTCAAGCTTTCCGTCCGCCTCAAGGAGTTCGATGAGTTCCTCGCGCAGTTCCGTCAGGACCTCGACGTCGAGGGCCGCGTACCTGAGCCAGGGCTCCGGCAGGGGACGGGTGGACCAGTCGGCGGCGGAGTGTTCCTTGGCCAGGCCGAATCCGAGCAGCTGCTCGATGACCGCGGCGAGCCCCACGCGGGGCAGTCCCGCCAGCCTTGCGGCGAGCTCGGTGTCGAAGAGCTCGTCCGGCCACATGCCAAGCTCCGAGAGGCAGGGGAGGTCCTGGCTGGCAGCGTGCAGGATCCATTCGACGCCGTGGAGGGCATCGTTGATGATCCGAAGGTCCTCAAACGGTTCAGGATCGATGAGCCAGGTTCCGGATCCCTCCCGCCGGATCTGCACCAGGAAGGCCCGCTGGCCGTACCGGAAGCCGGATGCCCGCTCCGCATCGACACCCGCCGGGCCGGTTCCGGCCGCAATGGCGGCCGCGCAGCGCTCCAGTCCTGCCTGGGTCTCGATGACCAGCGGCACGCCGTCGCGCGGCGAATCCAGATCAATGACAACGGGTACGAGGCTGTCGAAGCCCTCCACCGTGATGTGGGGTGTGGTTTCAGCAGCCGGAGCGCCGGCTGTGGTGTTTTCCGGATTTTGAGGGGTCATGATGCCCCTAGTTTACCGGCAGCAGGCCGGCGGGCGGATTCGGCACAGGCGGCGTCCGCTAGTTCCGGCGCCTGCGGGGCAGTGCGGAGACGCCGTCGGGCAGGGGCGGGAGGCCGGCAAAAGTGCACACCATGTCGGACCAGGCCTCAAGATGGGCCTGGATGTCCGCGCTGGCAGGCGTCCAGGAGGCGCGGAGTTCGATGTCGATGGAACCCGGCCGGTCGGACAGCGTGCCGAAGCTTTCCGACAGCACGCGGGTGGCTGTTCCGCCGGCTGCGCGGTACGGCGCGTGGTGCGTTTCCAGGGCTTCCACGAGCCATGTCCAGGCCACGGAGCCGAGCATTTCGTCGTTTCCCATCTCGGCCTCGAGCTGGGCGCGGATGTACGTGACAATGCGGAACTCACCGTCCCAGACGGCCGAGCCGTCGGGGTCGTACAGCAGGATGAACCTGCCGGTGGCGAGCTCGTCGCCGTCGGGGTCGTCGCCGGCGGCGGCCGAGCGGGCCAGAGCCATGGCCGCGGGGCCGTGGACAGCAGCGTAATCGCCACCGCCGCCGCTGGGCACAAGCACCTCGGCGCCGAGCGCCACGGCAAACGGTGCCAGCCGTGAGGGCGCCGGGATCTCGTCCAGGCGCAGCTCGCTGCGGCATCGTGCTTTCCGGAGCGTTCCCAAGGCGTGAAGGAAATCCGAGGGAACCTGGGCAAGTGCGTTCACATTCGCAGGTTACGCAATAGAGTCCGCCGCCGCCCGCAGGCTCGCCGCCCGCTCATGCAATCGCCCGCATGCTACTGCTCGCCTGCCGTGGACGCCGGACCGTGGCCGGACAGTTCCCTCTTGATGGCTTCGACGAACGCATCGACGTCCTCCTCGCTGGTATCAAACGAGCACATCCAGCGGACTTCCCGGGCGGCCTCGTTCCAGTCGTAGAAGCGGAAGGACTTCCGCAGCCTGTCCGCCACGCCCTCGGGCAGGATGGCGAAGACGCCGTTGGATTCCGTCTTCTGGGTGGGTTCCACGCCGTCTATGGCATCCACCGCCGACCGCAGCCTGGTGGCCATGGCGTTCGCGTGGGCGGCCGAGCGCAGCCACAGATCGCCCTCCAGCAGCGCGATGAACTGCGCGGACATGAAGCGCATCTTGGAGGCCAGCTGCATGTTCATCTTCCGCAGGAAGGGCAGGCCGTGGGCGGCGTCCGGATTCAGAGCCACCACCACCTCGCCGAACAGCAGGCCGTTCTTGGTGCCGCCAAAGGACAGGATGTCCACGCCGGCATCGCGGGTGAAGGCCCGCAGCGGAACATCCAGGTGCGCCGCCGCGTTTGCCAGCCGGGCGCCGTCCATGTGCAGCTTCATGCCCTTGGCATGCGCGTGCTCGGCGATCGCCCGCACTTCCTCCGGCGTGTAGCAGGTGCCGAGCTCGGTGGTCTGGGTGATGGAGACAGCCAGCGGCTGGGCACGGTGCTCGTCGCCCCAGCCCCACGCCTCACGGTCAATAAGCTCCGGGGTCAGCTTGCCGTCCGGCGCGGGAACCTGCAGCAGCTTGATGCCGCCGATGCGCTCCGGGGCGCCGTTCTCATCCATGTTGATGTGCGCCGTCGACGCGCAGATCACCGCACCCCAGCGGGGGAGCAGGGACTGCAGCGAGAGCACGTTGGCGCCGGTGCCGTTGAAGACGGGGAAGCACTCGATGCCTTCGCCGAAGTGCTCCTCCATGAGTTCCTGCAGCCGCGCGGTGTAGTCATCTTCGCCGTAGGACACCTGGTGCCCCTCATTCGCCGCCGCCAGCGCAGCAAGCACTTCCGGGTGCACGCCGGAATAGTTGTCGGAGGCAAATCCCCGGACGGTGGCGTCGTGCAGCCGGGAGATGGTGCCGTTGCCGGCCGTTTCAACTGTGGTTGTCATCGCTTTGGTCACGCTTTCAGTCTAGGTAGTTCCGGCGGTTGGTGCCGGGTCAGGGTGTCAGCGGTCAGGGTGTCAGCGGCAGCCGCTTGCCGTTCAGTTCCGCGGCGGACTGGCCGAAAAGCCCGACGACGGCGGCCGCCAGGTCCTCGACGTCGGTGTACCCCGGGAACTTGCGTTCCGGCTGCCGGCTCCGCATGCCGGCGTCCACGAGGGCCTTCGCCACGAACACGACGGCGGCGCTGTTCAGTTTGGGCGTGCTGTTCAGTTTGGGGGCGCCGGAGACGTCCGCGTCTCCGGCCTGGTCGCGGCGGAACCCGTCAGCCACCGCCATGGTCCAGGCCTCGGCGGCCGCCTTGGCTGCCACATAGTTGGCGATGCCGGCGGCGGGCTCGCTGACCGTCGTCGACGACACCATGGCGAAGCGGCCGGTATCCGAGGCCACGAGGTCGTCGTAGAAGACGCGGGTGACGTTTCGGAGCGTGGTTATGGCGCTGCGTTCCAGGAAGTCCCAGTCTTCGTCGCTTTGGTCGGTGATTCCCTGCGCTCCGCGCCACCCGCCGACGAGGTGGATGACGCCGTCGATCCTTCCTGCGGTCCGGGCGAGGGTTCGGTGAAGTTCGCGGACCTCGGGGAGGTCCGCGAGATCGCACGCGAACGGGGTGACTCCGGGACCGGCCTGGGCAGCGGCGGCCTTAATCCTCGCCTCGTCCGATCCCACGGTGAAGACCGAGAAGCCAGCCCGCCGCAGCGCGCCCGCCACGGCTATTCCCGACGGGCCGCTGCCGCCCGTGACCAGGACGTTGGCGCCGTTGCCGGCGGTCATCCCGCGGTCATCGGCGTCGCCGCAGGACCTGTGCTTGAGTGGCCCGGGTCCGAGGTTCCGGTGATGCCGGCGGTTGACTCGATGACGGGCCGCATCTTCTTTTCCAGTGCCTCGTAGAACATGGACAGCGGGAACTCATCGTCCAGCACCTGGTCGGTGAGCCCGCGGGGCGGCCCGTCGAGGGGGAGGGCCCCGGGTCCCTTGGCCCACACGGAGGCCGGGTTGGGCGTGACGGTGCCCGAGATGAGCTCATAGGCGGCCAGCCAGTGGGCTGTTTTGGGCCGGTCGATGGAACGCCAGTAAAGCTCGTCAATCCGGGCGCCGAGTTCGATGACGACGCCGGCGACTTCGTCCCAGTCGATGCTGAGGCGGCTGTCGGTCCAGTGGAGCACCCGGTGCTGGTGCAGCCAGGCGAACAGCAACTGGCCGCCGAGTCCGTCGTAGTTGCGCACCCGGCTGCCGGTGATGGCGAAGCGGAAAATGCGGTCGAAGATGACGGCGTACTGGACCAGTTTCGCGTGCCGGCGGGTTTCCGGGTCGGCCTCTTCGTCCTTCTCGATCTTCACGGACTCCCTGAAGGCGGTCAGGTCGCAGCGCAGCTCCTCCAGCGAATATAGGAAGAACGGCATGCGCTGCTTGATCATGAAGGGATCGAAGGGCAGGTCCCCGCGCATGTGGGTCCGGTCGTGGATCAGGTCCCACATCACGAACGTTTCCTGTGTGAGCTCCTGGTCCCCGAGGAGCTCGGCGGCATCGGCCGGCAGTTCAAGGGCCGTGATGTCCGCTGCGGCACGAAGGACACGGCGGAAGCGGGCAGCCTCACGGTCTGCGAAGATCGCCCCCCACGTGAACTTGGGGGTCTCGCGGACGGCCACAGTCTCCGGAAAGAGCACCGCGGAGTTGGTGTCATATCCGGGCGTGAAGTCAAGGAAGCGGATGGGGACAAAGAGCCTGTTCGAGTAGTCGCCCTGTTCCAGTCCGGCGATGAATTCAGGCCAGACGACCTCGATCAGCACCGCTTCCACCAGCCGGCTGCTGCTGCCGTTCTGGGTGTACATGGGGAATACCACGAGGTGCTGGAGCCCGTCTTCGCGGTGCGCCTGCGGCTGGAAGGCGAGCAACGAGTCCAGGAAGTCGGGAACGCCGAAGCCGGCCTCCATCCAGCGGCCGAAGTCGCGGCCCAGCAGTTCAAGGTAGCGGGCATCGTGCGTCAAGGCCGGGGCAAGGGCCTTGACGGCATCGACGATGGCACAGACGTGGCCGGCCGCGGCCGCGTGGTCGGCTTTTTCCGGTACGGAGCCGTCCTGCACCTGCAGTCCGCGGAGGGCCGTCGCTGAGGCCTTCAGCCGCTGCCATTCGGGGTGGTCGGCGGAGATTGTGGCAGGTGCGGTGGTCGCGGTGAGTGTCATCTTCGGCGTCGCCTTTCTGGTTGCCTGAGCTTCTACGCCGAGCGTAGCAAGCAGCCAGAGTTCCTAATCCATAATCGGCGTTAGCGTAAGAAACTGTGAGGCTAAGGGCCGACATTCAGCTCGTCAGATATAGCGGCGCATAGCCTCAGGTGTCGGCCCCTGCGCTGCCTTCAGCCGGGACCAGCTTCAGCGAAATCGAGTTGATGCAGTAGCGCTGGTCCGTAGGCGTGCCGTAGCCCTCGCCTTCGAAAACGTGCCCCAGGTGGGAATCGCAGTTTGAGCACCGCACTTCGATGCGTTCCATGCCGAGGGTGCGGTCGTGGATGTACCGTACGCGTTCCTCTGCCAGCGGGGCCCAGAAGGACGGCCAGCCGCAGTGCGAATCGAATTTCTCGTTGCTGGTGAAAAGCTCCGCCCCGCAGGCGCGGCAGTGGTAGACGCCTGCCGTGTGGGTGTCCCAGTACTCGCCTGTGTACGGGCGTTCCGTGCCCGCCTGGCGCAGCACGCGGTACTCCTCGGGCGTAAGTTCCTTGCGCCAGTCCTCGTCGTCCCGTGCCGCGGCCGGAATTCCGGCGCCCGCGGTGTTGGTGCTGTCAGCTTTTTCTGGAGTGCTCATAGCCTTGTCAACGCTTACGAGTCCCCGATAAATCCCGAACCCGCATACAGGTGCAGCACCGGGAGCCCCAGCCGGTCCTGGGCCTTGTTGGCCCAGTCGGTGTGGAAGGTGTCCGCCACAGCGTGCGGCCTGGTGATGACAACAGCCTGCGCGGCCCCAAGTTCCTGCACCTTTGCCACGAGGCCGTTGACCGCTTCGCCGTCCACTATCTCCCCCGAGACACCGCCGCCCACGCCTTCGAGCGCACTTAGCGACGTAGCCAGGGTTTCCGCAGCAGCCGTCCGCTGCTTCTCCGGGTCCGGGGCGTGGGCCGTTAGCTCGCGGAAGGCCTTGGCGATGTCCAGCATTGAGAGATTCTCGAGGAAGTCCACCAGCAGGTGCCGTTCCGTATTGGCAGGCACGAGCACTACCAGGCGCGCATCACCCCCGTCCACCAGGCGTACGATGTTGACGCGGTCGTCCGCACCCAGCGGCTCTTCTGTGAGAATGACGATTGGATCGCTCATGCCATCAGCCTAGCCCCGACGAACCGCCCCCGCATGCATTTGCCACCCGATGTGCCTCGGACGCCCACTCCGGCGAGAATGGTGCCATGGACTCCTCCTTCACGCTTCCCGAAGCGCTGCAGCGCCACCTGGTTCCGGACACCGACCGGCTGCCGCTGGCGGGCCCCCAGGACAGCACGATGACGCTGAGGGCGAAGTGGACCCTGGGCGGGGCCATCGCCGGCGGCGCTGCTGCCGGTCTCCTTGGCGCCGGCTCGTCGGCGCTGGCGCTGTACTTCGCCCGGCGCGTGCTCACCCCGTCCCGGGCGCGTCCTGCCGACCAGGAAGTGCTGGCGGTCATCAGGGAGGGCCGCGGGCTCCAGGTCATCCTGGCCGCCACGCCGGACGCTACCCTCGACGGCGTCTACGGACTCTTCTTTGACGGCGGAAACGGCTACGCCCGCATCGGCAAGATTGTGTCCTACTCGCCGGCCGAGCGAACGGTGCTCCGCGAGGTCGAGGCGGTCTACAGCGGCGACCTCGCGACTGCCCGGCGCGGCTGGTGGAGCGGCGCCGTGTATCCGGATCCCGCCGCCGTCGGGCTGGCGTCGGAAGAAGTCGGCATCAAGGTCGACGGCGGAACCGCTCCTGCCTGGCTGATCAGGGCTGAACCCGACGCCGGCACGTGGGCCATCATGGTCCATGGCCGCGGCGCAACAAGGCAGGAAGGCCTCAGGGCCGTTCGGGCCGCCCGCGAACTGGGACTCTCCAGCCTGCTGGTGTCCTACCGCAACGACGGACTGGCGCCCTCGGCGCCGGACGGCAGGTACGGCCTGGGGTCCACCGAGTGGCGGGACATCGACGCCGCAATCTCCTTCGCCCTCGCCAACGGGGCCAATGATGTCGTTCTCTTCGGCTGGTCCATGGGCGGTGCCATCTGCCTGCAGACCGCGGATCTCTCGAAGCACCGGACGGTGATCAGGGCAATGGTCCTGGACGCTCCCGTCATCGACTGGGTCAATGTGCTGGCCCATCACGCCGAATTGAACCGGATTCCGTCCGTCGTCGGCCGGTACGGACAGCTCATGATGGGCCACCGGCTGGGGCGCCGCCTGACCGGGCTGGCTGCTCCGTTGGACCTGAAGGCCATGGACTGGGTGTCCAGGGCCGTGGAACTGCGGACATCCACCCTCATTGTGCACAGCGTGGACGACGAATATGTCCCGTACCGGCCCTCCGCGCTCCTCGCCGAAAAGAATCCGGAGATGGTCACGTTCGAGGCGTTCGAGCAGGCGCGGCACACGAAGGAATGGAATGTTGATCCGGGCCGCTGGGAAAACCTGGTCAAGGCCTGGCTGCAGCAGCAGCTCGCGCCCAGGCTGAATCCGGGGCAGGGATCCGGAGCTGAACGGGACCTGCGGGATTAGCGCGGCCGGCTGCCGGTCCTGGCGCCGGCTGTACTGGCCCTGGCTGTACTGATCGGGGCGGTGACGGCGCCCGTGAGGCGGATCAGGTCCTTGGGATCGAGCTCGATGTCAAGGCCGCGGCGGCCTCCGGAAACGAGGATGCTGGCCAGCGCCAGCGCGCTTTCATCAATCACCGTGGGGGAGGGCTGCCGCTGGCCCAGCGGCGAGATGCCACCCAGGACGTAGCCCGTCCTCCGTTCAGCCGCGGCAGGGTCAGCCATGGCGGCCTTCTTGCTGCCCAGGGCCGCCGCAATGGCTTTCAGGTCCAGGCTTCCGCTCACCGGAACGACGCCGACGGCGAGCCTGCCGTCGACTTCGACCATCAGCGTCTTGAAGACCCTCGCCGGATCGATCCCCAGGACTTCGGCAGCCTCCATTCCGTAACTGGCGGCTGCGGGGTCGTGGCTGTAGGGATGCAGGCCAAAGGAAACGCCTGCCGCAGCCAGTGCGGCTGTGGCAGGCGTTCCCTGCGAGGTGTTCTTGCGCGCCACGGCCGGTACCGGACCGCTTAGCTCTGGAGCCTGGCGGACGCGGCGACTTTGCGCTTGATGCGGCCCAGCATCGCCGTCATCCCGCGCATCCGCAACGGCGTGATGGCCCGCGTCAGCCCCAGCAGTTCCGGCATGTCATCCGGCACGGCCAGGATCTCCTGCGCCGTGAGGCCGTCGAGACCCTCGTGGAGCACGCCAGCGAATCCCCGCGTGGTGGGTGCCTCAGGAGGGGCCTTGAAGAACAGCCGGAAAGCGGCGGGGGACCCGTCGTCGTCCTTTTCTGCCTCGATCGTCAGAAACAGCGGCGACTGGCACTCGACCACCTGCTCCAGCAGTTCCGGGTGATCCCGGAGCCGCTCCGGCAGTTCGGGCAGGGCGCGGGAAAACTCCAGAAGCAGTTGAAGCCGGTCAGGCTCGGTCAGTGCCTGGAAGTCATCGACAATCTCCGCCAGCGCGGTGGGAAGTGCATAAGTACTCATCCCTTCCAGCTTACGCAGATTTGCCCCGCAGCGGCCTTTTCTTACGGCTGCTTACCTGTCTTAAAGGTGCTTACCTGGCGGCAGCCGGAACGGATCCGCGCTCGGCTCCCTTGACGATCGGCACGCGTACGGCGTTGCCCCACTCCGTCCAGGAACCGTCATAATTGCGGACCGTCTCGAATCCGAGCAGGTACTTCAGCGCAAACCACGTGTGGCTTGAGCGTTCGCCGATGCGGCAGTAGGCCACGACGTCGTCCCCTTCAGCCAGTCCGGCTTCCTCGAGGTAGAGCGCCTCAAGCTCGGGCCGGGTGCGGTAGGTGCCGTCCTCCGCTGCCGCACGTGCCCAAGGGATCGACGCCGCCGTGGGGATGTGGCCGCCGCGGAGGGCGCCCTCCTCGGGGTAGGCGGGCATGTGCGTGCGCTGGCCCGTGTACTCCTCGGGGGAGCGGACATCGATGAGTGGCTTGCCAAAGTGTGCGAAGACATCGTCCTTGAACGCGCGGATGGGTGCGTCATTGCGTTCGACGACGGGATAGTCACCGGCCGCCGGCGCCGGAATGTCGGTTGTCAGCTCGCGGCCTTCGGCGATCCATTTGTCCCGCCCGCCGTCGAGCAGCCTGACGTCCTCGTGGCCGAAGAGGGTGAACACCCAGAGGGCGTAGGCGGCCCACCAGTTGGACTTGTCCCCATAGATCACCACGGTGGTGTCGCGGGAAATGCCCTTGGCCGCTGCCAGGGCGGCAAAAGCGTTGCCGTCCACGTAGTCCCGGGTCACTTCGTCGTTCAGGTCCGTATGCCAGTCCACCTTGACCGCGCCCGGGATGTGTCCGGTCTCGTACAGCAGGACGTCCTCGTCGGATTCCACCACCACGAGCTTTCCGTTGCCGAGCGCACCGCCCTCGATGGCGGCGGCGAGCCACTCCGTGGAGACGAGCCGCTCCGGGTGGGCGTAGGAGGTGAACTTCTCGTTCTGTTCAACTGGGTAGGACATTCGTATGGCCTTTCACTGAAACGGTCACGTCGGACCGCCGTAAGAGCCGGTCGGTCACTGCCTCAACCCTAGCCACGGCCTGCGGTGAATGCTCCCCCTCGTTAACAGGGCGAAATGTGCGCTTGGTCACGGCGGGGGACGGCCGGCGCTCTCACATCGGGGCGGCGCCGTCAATGCCGGTATCCTGTCTGGGGACAAGTCACCAGCAGAACGGACCACCTTGGTACAGATTGAAAAGCTTGCCACCCGGACACCGGCGGTGTCGGTGGATGAGCTCCTCAAAGGTTTCTACCCGTCACCAAGGTTCGGGAAGGTGTCCTTCGCAAGCTACCGGCCCGATCATTCGCAGCCGAGCCAGGCAGCGGCCGTCCATGCCCTCGAGGCTTTTGCCGGCGGTGTTGGCGCGGGAGACGGGGCGGGACTGTTCAAACGGCTCTTCGCCAAGAAGGACACATCGCGGGCCGGCATTTACCTCGACGGTGGTTTCGGCGTCGGGAAAACCCACCTCCTCGCCTCGCTGTGGCACGCGGCGCCCGGCCCCAAGGCCTTCGGCACGTTCGTGGAGTACACCAACCTGGTGGGAGCGCTGTCCTTCCGGAAAACCGTTGAGGCGCTGAGTTCGTACAAGCTTGTCTGCATCGATGAGTTCGAGCTGGATGACCCGGGCGACACCGTCCTGATGTCCCGGCTCATGCGCGAACTCGCCGACGCCGGCGTCAAACTCGCTGCCACCTCCAACACGCTGCCCGGGTCCCTGGGCGACGGCCGCTTCGCCGCGGTCGACTTCCAGCGGGAGATCCAGGTCCTGGCCGACCAGTTCGATGTCATCAGGATCGACGGCGAGGACTTCCGGCACCGTGGCCTGCCCGCGGCCCCGCTGCCCCTGCGGAACAGCGAACTTCACGCCCACATGAAGGCGGAGTTCGACGGCCAGACAGTTGCGGAGGACGACTTCAAGACCCTGATCGCCCACCTGGCAGGCGTCCACCCGAGCCGCTACCGGAAACTCATCGACGGCGTGGACGGCGTTGTCTGGCGCGATGTGGAGACCATTACCGAACAGGCCGTGGCGCTGAGGTTCGTGGTGCTGGCGGACCGGCTGTACGACAAGGACGTTCCGATCCTGGCCAGCGGCGTGCCGTTCGACCAGCTCTTCACGCATGAAATGATGACCGGCGGCTACATGAAGAAGTACTTCCGGGCAGTCTCCCGCCTGACGGCACTGGCCCGTGAAGGCCAGAATCACGAGCCGTCCTAGGAAAGTCTTCCGCGGTATTCCCGGGCGTTAAGGCAGGACTTTAAACGCCAAAGGTGCCGGCGCCGCCTCTCGGCCGACCGGCACCCGGTTGACGTGTCTGGGCAGAGCCCGGGCAAATCCTGGTTACGGAGCCTTCTCGTCCGGCGGCACTACCTGGCCCGCCGGAGCCTGGTTGGGCGTTCCGTCTGCGTCGTCAACGAAGGTGGAAGCGCCATCCTGGACCTTATCTACATGGCCGGCATACTTGCCGCCTGTCTTCGAGTCGACAAAGTCGCCCGCTTTTTCGATGCCGTCCTTGATGGCCTGCTCGTTGCCGCGGATCAGACCCTGAGCTTTGCCCTTCAGATCGTCAATCAGTCCCACGAGCACCTCCCTTCAATCGCGGAGCCAGTTCGCTCCTCCGCATTCGATCCTAGCTGCCGGGGCGGTGGCTGCCAAGGATCTATTGACAGAAATTGTCAAACGGTGTGAGGGCAAGAAAAAAGCAGCTCCGGGGAGCTGCTTCAATCGTGGGCGATACTGGGATCGAACCAGTGACCTCTTCCGTGTCAGGGAAGCGCGCTACCGCTGCGCCAATCGCCCGGAACCGGAAGACCGGCTGAATCCTGGGTTCGGATCCCGAAGGATCAAGAGAGCGGACGACGAGATTCGAACTCGCGACATCCACCTTGGCAAGGTGGTGCTCTACCAGCTGAGCTACGTCCGCGCATGATGTCCGTACCGGCATGGCCGGACGTTCAACAACAAGCAAGTTGCCTTGCTCTGGTGGGCGATACTGGGATCGAACCAGTGACCTCTTCCGTGTCAGGGAAGCGCGCTACCGCTGCGCCAATCGCCCATCGCATCCGGTCAGACCGGAAACCATGGTTTTCACCGAGGTGGGTACGGGATTCGAACCCGTGTATACGGCTTTGCAGGCCGCTGCCTCGCCTCTCGGCCAACCCACCGTGTAAGCGTCGATTCCAAGGAATCTTTGCCGTGACAGTGTCCTGCGAGCGGACGACGAGATTCGAACTCGCGACATCCACCTTGGCAAGGTGGTGCTCTACCAGCTGAGCTACGTCCGCATTCGGAGCGCTGATTCCTTGCCGTGATCGGCATTTCCTCGCGTTCCAACGAGTAAAAACTCTATAGGAGGTTCAGGGAATCTCCAAATCGGGGCATGACGCGGTCACGCACACCCCCTTACTTCCTTGAATTCTAGGGAAATTTTCGAATTACAGACCTGTAATTCCGCAGGCCAGGGAGTCCGGCGTGGACCCGGCCTTCCCTGCGGGTTCCATGCCCGGGAGGCCCGATTTCCGAAAACCCCGCATCGTCGGCTAGCATTCAAATGCATCGGGGCGATTGGCGCAGTGGTAGCGCGCTTCGTTCACACCGAAGAGGTCACTGGTTCGAACCCAGTATCGCCCACCGATGAATGGTCCGTTCCGCCCGGGATAAAACCCGGCGGAGCGGACTTTTCTGTTTCCGGACTTATTGTCAGCCCCCCGTGAAAGAGTTTTGCCATGACTGATCCACTCCTCGCCCACGCCACGGAATACGGCCGGATGTACGCGCGCTCCACCACGGAAGCGTTCTCGGTTCCGTCCATCACCACAGTCATCGGCCAGCAGCCCCACGGGCTGGACGGATGGTTCGGCTACATGGGCGCCAGCAGTCTCGCCAAGGATCCGTCGCTTCCTGAAATCCTGGGCAGCCCGGCAAAGGTCCGGCAGGCCGTGAACCGTGCAGCCAAGGCAGCCGAGGCCTACCGCGACGAAGCAGCCCAGCGCGGGGACCGCGTCCACAACTACTGCGAACAGGTTGCGCTGCGTGCCCTGGGCCGGACCCACCGGATGAAGGAAACGCGGGAAGCCCTGGCGTCCAACGGTGAAGAGGCCTTCGCGGCCCGTTTCGACGAATGGTGGGAGCTGTTCCGGGTCGAACCGTTGGCGCCGGAGATTACGGTGTGGAACAAGACGGTGGGGTACGCCGGAACGCTGGATCTCGTGGCGCGGATCAACGGGCGGACCTGCCTCATTGACTACAAGACCAAAGGAACCACCCGCGACGGCCAGGTCAAACCGCTGGACGACAAAGTGGTCATGCAGCTCGTCGCAGGCATGAAGGCTGAGGAAAGCCTCGTGGATGCCGTGGCGGGGGAGTGGGAACCCTGGCGGCACGGTGATTCTCCCGTGCTGCTCGCCGTCGCCATCGGCGAAACTGAAGTGCGCCCGGTGAGGGCGAATCCGGACGTGCTGCGGCACCACTGGTGGAAATTCTGCGCGCTGCGCCGCGTGTGGGAGATGTCTGCGGACACGGTCAGTGCAGGACCTGCGCTGCTGCCGGTGGCACCGCCAGTGTTCGCCTGAGCCGCGGTCCGGGCGGCGCCGGTTCCGGCCGCAGCAACTAAACTGGACAGGATCCGTTAACGCCCACCGTGAGGAAATGACTGCACATGGCAATTCTGAATATCCGTATCATCGGCGACCCCGTGCTGCGCACGGTTGCCGACCCTGTCACGGAATTCGGGCCGGAGCTTGTCAGGCTCGTTGCCGACATGACCGAAACCATGGAAGACGTGGAAGGCGCCGGCCTGGCCGCGCCCCAGGTCGGCGTCAGCCTCAGGGTGTTCACCTACCGGATCGGCGGCGTTGAGGGCCACGTCATCAACCCGGTGCTGGAAAACAGCGACGACTTCCAGCCTGACGAAATGGAGGGCTGCCTGTCCATCCCGGGCCTCGGCTTCCCCGTCCGCCGCTACCGCGCCACGCGCGTCACCGGGGTGGACGTCAACGGAAACCCCGTCTCCGTGGAGGCAGAGGGAATGCTGGCCCGCTGCTTCCAGCACGAAACCGATCACCTTGACGGCATTCTGTACACGGACCGCCTTGAGGGCGAGGACCGCAAGGCAGCGCTGCGCTCCATCCGCAACGCCAACTACGACTCCATCACGGAACGGACGACGGCGAAGCGCGCCAAGACAGTCGGCTCCAGTTTCGGCGGCGGCAGCTTTGGCGCTGCCGGATGAGGGTCCTCTTCGCGGGAACGCCGGCAGTAGCCGTACCGTCCCTTGATGCGCTGGTCGCCGCCGGCTTCGACGTCGTCGCGGTGCTGACCCGGCCGGACGCGCCGATCGGGCGCAAACGCGTGCTCACGCCGTCGCCCGTTGCGGCACGTGCCGCCGAGCTCGGACTCGAAGTCATACACGCCGCGCGTGTGGACGACGCCGTCACCGCCAGGATTGCGGCAGTCCGTCCGGACGTGGCCGCCATCGTGGCGTACGGCGGACTTGTGCCGCGTGCTGCCCTCGACATTCCCCAGCATGGTTGGATCAACCTGCATTTTTCGCTGCTGCCGGCCTGGCGCGGTGCTGCACCCGTGCAGCGCTCTGTCATTGCCGGCGACGACGTCACCGGAGCGGTGACCTTCCTCCTGGAGGAGGGGCTGGATACCGGCCCGGTGATCGGCACGCTGACCGAACCCGTCCGCCCCGACGACACGTCCGGTGGGCTGCTGGAGCGGCTCTCGCACAGCGGCGCCGTGCTGCTGGCCCAGACACTGTCCGCTGTCGAGTCGGGCGCGGCCTCCCCGCGGCCGCAGCATGGCGAGGTTACCCTCGCCCCCAAGCTGACCATCGACGACGGCCGGATCGACTGGTCGGAACCGGCCCTTTCCGTCGGCCGGCGCGCCCGGGGCGTCACGCCGGAGCCGGGGGCATGGACCACCTTCGACGGCCAGCGCCTGAAACTTGAGCCGGTGCTGCTGCGGCCCGAGGCTGCCGCGCGGGTGCCGGGCACACTCGCGCTGGACGGAAGGAGCGTGCTGGTGGGAACCGGCTCGCACCCCGTCGAGCTGACCCGGGTCCAGCCTGCGGGCAAGAAAATGATGGCCGCGGCCGACTGGGCCCGCGGACAAGCTTCCCTTGAAAGCGTGGTGTTCGAATGAGCGAGTCCGGGACAGGCGGCAGCGGCCGGGGCAGGGGGCCCCAGCGAGCGGGACAGGGCGGCCAGGGCGGCGGCCAGCGGGGCGGCGGAGCCAGCCGGCGCAACGCGCAGGGCCGGGAGCGCAACCGCGGGCCGCAGCGCAGCTACACCGAGAACGCGCCGTCCCAGCGCACCCGGCGCGCCGATCCGGCCCGGTTGGTCGCTTTCGAAGTGCTGCGTGCGGTGGCCGCCGAGGACGCGTACGCCAACCTTGTCCTGCCGGCGAGGATCCGGCACCACGGCCTGGACAAGCGCGACGCCGGCTTCGCCACGGAACTGAGCTATGGCGCCCTCCGGGGACAAGGCACGTATGACGCGGTCCTGGCACGATGCGTGGACCGGCCGCTGGACCAGCTGGACCCCGCCGTCCTCGATGCGCTGCGCATTGGCACGCACCAGTTGCTGGCCATGCGCGTTCCGGCGCATGCTGCGCTCGACCAGACTGTGGGCCTGGCCCGCGCCGTGATCGGGGCCGGACCTTCCGCCCTGATCAATGCCGTGCTGCGCAAGGTCTCCGCACACACGCTGGAGGAATGGCTGGAATTGCTGCTCAGCGATGAGCAGGATCCAACCAAGGTGGCCTCGGTCCGGTACGCCCATCCGGAGTGGATCGTGCGTGCCTTCAGGCAGTCCCTCGTGGCCCACGGCAGGCCGGTCACCGAAATCAACGATCTCCTGGAGGCGGACAACGCTGCCCCGGTAGTCAACCTCGTGGCCCTTCCCGGGCTCGGAAGCCTGGACGAAGCCCTCGAAAACGGAGCCTCGCCCGGCGAACTCGTCGAAGGCTCCGCGCTGTCCAGCGGCGGCGACCTCGGCCGGCTTTCCTCGGTCAGGGCAGGAACCACGCGCGTCCAGGACGTCGGCTCCCAGCTCGTGGCCCGTGCCATGGCTGCGCTGCCGCTGAGCACTACGGAAGGCAGCGGCGCGGAAGGCAACGGCCCGGAGGGGACCGCCGAAGCCTGGCTGGACCTGTGCGCCGGCCCCGGAGGCAAGGCCGCCCTGCTCGGGGCGCTGGCCAATGAGCGCGGCGCCACCCTGCTCGCCAACGAACCGGCCCCGCACCGGGCCAAACTGGTCAGACAGGCACTGTCCGCCGTCCCGTCCGGCGTGTGGAAGGTGCGCACAGGCGACGGCCGGGAGGTCGGCCAGGAACAGCCGGAAGCGTTCGACCGCGTGCTCGTCGACGTACCCTGCACCGGACTCGGCGCCCTGCGCCGCCGGCCCGAGTCGCGGTGGCGGCGCACGCCCAAGGACCTGGCCGATCTCGGACCGCTGCAGCGGGAGCTGCTCAAGTCGGCCCTGGACGCGGTGAAACCCGGCGGGGTTGTGGCCTATGTGACGTGTTCACCGCACCCGGCCGAGACCACGGCGGTGGTCACCGATGCACTGCGCAAGCGCGACGACCTCGAACTGCTGGACGCCGGAAGGGCGCTGGATGCTGTCAGCCTGACCGGGCACCTTGACGCCGGCCACGAGCTCACGGCCCAGCTGTGGCCCCACATTCACCGCACGGATGCCATGTTCCTTGCACTCATCCGCAAGAAGCCCTGAACTTCCCCACCCCGCGAAAGGACCCCGCATGCCGCAGTGCTGCATCAACCCGAGCATCCTCTCCGCCGACTTCGTGAACCTTGAAGCCGAGCTGAAGAGAATCAGCAACGCTGATTCGGTGCACGTGGACGTGATGGACAACCAGTTTGTCCCCAACCTGACCATCGGGCTCCCGGTGGTGCAGCGGATCCAGGCCGTCAGCCCGGTTCCCCTGGATGTGCACCTCATGATCGCCGATGCGGACCGCTGGGCCCCGGGCTACGCGGATGCCGGAGTGGCTTCCGTGACGTTCCATGCGGAGGCCTCGATCGCCCCGGTCAAGCTGGCGAGGGAACTGCGGGGACGGGGGTCGAAGGCCGGGATGGCCCTGCGTCCCGCCACGCCCGTGGAGCCGTTCCTGGACATGCTCCCTGAGCTGGACATGCTGCTGATCATGACGGTGGAGCCCGGCTTCGGCGGACAGGCGTTCCTGGACCTCACGCTGCCGAAGATCCGCCGGGCGCGCGCCGCCATCGAGGGGTCCGGAGTCAATGTTGCCCTCCAGGTGGACGGCGGCATCACGGAGGAAACCATCCTGCGTGCCGCAGAGGCCGGCGCGAATGTGTTCGTCGCCGGATCGGCCGTTTACGGTGCAGCGGACCCGTCCGAGGCAATTGACCGCCTGCGCAAGGCCGGAACCGTCTAACCGGGAACTCTCCCGACGGGGAACCTCGGCTCGCTAGCCATATCCGTGCGGGCCGAGGTTACGGATTCTGTGACAGTTCATGGACGGGAATAACCGGACCATCCGCAAGGTTGTGCCACAATAGCAACACACATTACGTGCTCCGGGGTCGGTGTAAGTCCGAACCGGCGGTGACAGTCCGCGACCCGCGAGCCGGCGTTTTCCCAGGAAAGCCCGGCGGACGGTTGAACCGGTGAAATTCCGGTACCGACAGTTAAAGTCTGGATGAGAGAAGCGCGTACAGCTGTATTTTGTGACGTCCCACGGACGTCGCAGCATTTCGCTGTCGTATACCCCCGGAGCCATAGAGGCTCTAGAGGGAAGGAACGACACACTCGCATGGACACTCGTACCGTGTCGCCGGATCTGGCGGTTTCATAGTGGGCAGCCAGCCGATCCACGTCTTCAGCGCCGCCGAAACCGCCGCGATGGACGAAGCCTTGGACGCCGCCCTGCAGGGGCCGCGCGGTGCCAATCCCTTGGTGGGGGCCGTCGTCGTCGGTCCTGACGGCAGGCATCTGGTGACGGGCTACCACCGGGGAGCGGGCACCGCCCACGCCGAAGCCGATGCGATTGCGACGGCGATCAGCACCGGCGTGGATCTTCGCGGGGCAACCATGGTGGTCACGCTCGAACCCTGCAACCACGTTGGCCGCACGGGACCCTGCGCGCAGGCGATCATCGACGCCGGAATAACCAGCGTCGTCTACGCCGTCGATGACCCCCACGATCCCGCAGCCGGCGGGGCTGCCACCCTCCGCAACGCCGGCGTCAGTGTGCGCAGCGGACTGGCAGCCGAGCGTGCATTCGAACTGAACCGCCGCTGGTTCCAGGCCGTCGAGGCGAAGCGCCCCTTCGTCACGCTGCACATTGCCCAGACCCTGGACAGCCGCATAGCTGCCGAGGACGGAACGAGCCAGTGGATTTCCTGCCCGGAATCGCTGGCCGACAACCACGCCACCCGGCGCCGGATCGACGCCATCCTCGTCGGCACGCAGACAGTCCTGGTGGACGACCCGCGGCTCACGGCGAGGGACGCCAACGGCGATGCCTCGGGCGAACAGCCGCTGCGGGCCGTCATGGGGCTTCGCGACGTTCCGGCGGACGCCGCGGTGCGCGGTGACGACGGCAAGGTCCTGCACCTGCCCACGCGGGATCCCCATGAAGCCTTGGCCCAGCTGTTTGCGGCAGGCGCGCGGCACGTCATGGTGGAGGGCGGATCCAGGATCTTGAGCGCCTTCCTCGGCGAAGGACTCGTGGACGAACTCATCGTCTATCTGGCGCCCACGCTGCTTGGTTCCGGGACGCCCGCCCTCAACGGACTGGGCATCGGAACGCTTGCCGGGGCCCAGCGCTGGGAGTGGGATGCCGCCTCCGGCGGCGCGGTCCAGCTGCTGGGCAGGGACCTGCGGCTGCACCTGCTGCCGGAAACGGCGACCGGACCCCATGAAACAACGCAGCCGCCGTCGGCGGCCCAGTCAACCTCAACCGATTCACTACCGGCCCGCGCAACAGCGGGCACAGCCATGGGAGGCTACTGATGTTCACCGGAATTATTGCCGAACAGGGGAAGGTCCTGTCCGTGGACCGGAACGGCGACACGAGCGCAACGTTGCGCCTGCACGCCCCCGGAACCGCTGACGGGCTGCCGCTGGGCGGATCCATCGCCGTCAACGGCGTGTGCCTCACGGCCACGGCCATCGACGGCAAGGATTTCAGCGTGGATGTCATGGGGGAGACCCTCGTCCGCAGCACCATCGGTGAACTTTCCGCGGGTGACGCCGTCAATCTGGAGCGCTGTGTCCCGGCAGGCGGCCGCCTCGACGGACACGTGGTGCAGGGGCACGTGGACGGGGTCGGCGAACTCCTCGAGCGCGAACCCCAGGGAAACTGGGAGCGGCTGCGGTTCGGTGTGCCGCTGCGGCTCGCACGCTACATCGCGGAAAAGGGGTCAATCGCCATTGACGGCGTTTCCCTCACCGTCACCGCCGTCAGCCCCGCTGCCGAAACTGCCCCCTGGTTCGAAGTTGGCCTCATTCCCACCACCCTCGCCGATACCGGCCTGGGCGCAAAGGCTGCCGGCAGCAGGGTGAACCTGGAGGTTGACGTGCTCGCAAAGTACACCGAACGCCTGCTGGCATTCAGCGGGCGCGGCGCCGAAGTTGCGGAGGACCAGCAGTGAGCGCGGCGGCAAGGCTTGACCCGGCCGTATCGGGCACCCTGACCCTTGATCCGATCGAGGACGCAGTCCGGGCGATGGCGGCAGGGCGGCCCGTGCTGGTAGTGGACAATGAGGACCGCGAAAACGAGGGGGACATCATCTTCGCGGCGCAGCATGCCACTCCGGCCCTGATGGGATGGACCATCCGTTACAGCTCTGGCGTCATCTGCGTTCCGCTGGACGGTCCGCGCGCCGACGCCCTGGCACTGCCTCCCATGGTGCAGGTCAACGAGGACGCCAAGGGCACCGCCTACACCGTCTCGTGCGACGCCGCCACGGGAGTAAGCACCGGCATCTCGGCAACGGACCGGGCGCTGACTGCCCGGATCATCGCCGATCCGGCCAGCGGCCCGGACAACCTGACGCGCCCCGGGCATATTTTTCCGCTGCGGGCCGTTAAGGGGGGAGTGCGTGAACGCCCCGGCCACACCGAGGCGGCCGTGGAACTATGCCGGCTTGCCGGACTGGAACCGGTGGGCGTGATCGCCGAGGTTGTGTACGACGACGGCGAAATGATGCGGCTGGATGGCCTGCGGGTTTTCGCCGCCGAGCACGGTTGCCCCTTGATTTCGATTGAGGACCTCGTGGCCTACCTGGAGGCTAACGACCGTGTATCTTCACAGGAGAGCAGTCCGGAAGCGAGTCCGGCCGGAGAAGGAGCAAGACGATGACGGCATCTCAAGCAACGGAGGCCAGCAGCAACGGGCGGACACCGCATCCCGTGAGTGCCGGCCCCGTGGTCCAGCTGCCCGGTGCGTTCGGGAACTTCGTGACGCAGGCATGGACCGATCTGGTTACGGGCGCAGAGCACCTCGCGGTCAGCTCACCCAACCCTCCCAAGGACGGCAAGGCACCCCTGGTGCGTCTGCATTCGGAATGCCTGACCGGGGACGTCTTCGGCTCCTACCGTTGCGATTGCGGCGAGCAGCTTGCGTACGCCCTTGAGCTGATCGAAGAGAACGGCGGAACCCTCCTGTACCTCCGCGGCCAGGAAGGCCGCGGAATCGGCCTGGCCAACAAGATCAAGGCCTACGCCCTGCAGGAGGCCGGCTTCGACACCGTCGAGGCTAACGAACAGCTGGGACTGCCGGTTGACGCGCGGTGCTACAACGCCGCTGCGCAGATCCTGGCCGAGATGGGCATGCATGAGATCCGGCTGCTGAGCAACAATCCGGACAAACAGAACCGCCTTGCCAAGGCCGGCGTGACGGTGGTGGAGATGGTCCCCACTGAAGTGCCCTCCCGGGAACAGAACATCCGGTACCTGCAGACCAAGAAGGACCGCATGGACCACCTGCTCACCCTGGACGCCCAGACCGCAGGAGTGCCCGGCAGCGGCACAAACACTTTTGAACACGAACAAGACTGAACGGATCAGGATCACTTTATGAGCGGACACGGCGCACCCCAGATCGACCTCACCACCCTCAACCCTGCGGAGACGTCGCAGCTGAAGCTGGCCATTGTTGCCGCCAGCTGGCACACCCAGATCATGGACGGGCTCCTGGACGGAGCCCTCCGGGCCGCCAAGGACGCGGGCATCAACGAGCCCACTGTCGTCCGCGTGCCGGGCAGCTTCGAGCTTCCCGTGGCCGCCGCGCGGCTGGCACCGCACTTCGACGCCGTCGTTGCCCTCGGCGTCGTCATCCGCGGCGGAACGCCGCACTTTGACTACGTCTGCCAGGCCGCGACGTCGGGACTCACCGACGTCAGCGTCAACACCGGCGTCCCGGTCGGGTTTGGCGTACTGACGTGCGACACCGAACAGCAGGGCCTGGACCGGGCCGGACTGCCGGGCTCATCCGAAGACAAGGGGCACGAGGCAGCCACCGCCGCGCTGACCACCGCACTGCTGCTCAAGCAGTACTGATACGCCCGGCGGGGATGGAGGCGGACACGCGCACCGTGTGTATTCGCTCACATCCCCGCCGTCATGCAAGCGCCCGACAGGCGGCGTCCGGCCCGGAGCAAGTAGGCTGGAGGGCGTGAAGAATTTCGAGACGCTGTTCGCAGAGCTCAGTGAGAAGGCAGCCACCCGTCCGGAGGGCTCCCGCACCGTTGCCGAGTTGGAGTCCGGAATCCACGGCATCGGCAAGAAAGTCGTGGAGGAAGCAGCCGAAGTCTGGATGGCTGCGGAGTACGAATCCGACGACGCCGCCGCCGAAGAGATCTCGCAGCTCCTGTACCACCTGCAGGTTCTGATGCTTGCAAAAGGACTCAGCCTGGAAGACGTCTACAAGCATCTGTAGCCGCGTCCGCGTGGCCCGTTTGCTGATCCAAGACTTCCAACCCCAGAAAGACCTCCAATGCTGCGTGTAGCCGTACCCAATAAGGGATCCCTGTCCGAAGCCGCCTCCGCCATGCTCTCCGAGGCCGGTTACCGCCAGCGCCGTGACAGCCGCGAGCTGGTCATGGTGGACCCGGACAATGACATTGAATTCTTCTTCCTCCGCCCCCGCGACATCGCCGTGTACGTGGGGCAGGGAACGCTCGACGTCGGCATCACCGGCCGCGATCTCCTCCTGGACGCGCAGGTTGAAGCGGAGGAACTGCTTCCGCTCGGCTTTGCCGCCTCCACCTTCCGTTTCGCCGGCCCGATCGGCGATTTCTCCAGTGTGGAGGAACTCGAGGGCAAGCGCCTCGCCACCAGCTACGACGGCCTCCTGCGCGACTACCTGGCGGACCGCGGCATCAAGGCCAGGGTGGTCCGCCTGGACGGAGCCGTGGAGTCCTCCGTCCGGCTCGGCGTCGCTGACGCGATTGCCGACGTCGTCGAAACCGGCAACACGCTCAAGGCCGCCGGCATGGAGATCTTCGGCGAGCCCATCCTCAAGTCCGAGGCCGTCCTCATCCGCCGTACCGGCGAGGGTGGCGCCGCGAACGGCACGGCGAAGGAAATCGAAGTCCTGATCCGCCGCCTCCAGGGTGTCCTCGTGGCGCGCCAGTACGTGCTGATGGACTACGACATCCGCAAGGAACTTGTCGAACAGGCTGCCGCACTTACCCCCGGACTCGAGTCGCCCACGGTTTCGCCGCTGCGCGATTCGGAATGGGTTGCCGTCCGGTCCATGGTGCCCAAGAAGGAAACCAACCGGATCATGGATGAGCTGTACGACCTCGGCGCCCGCGCGATCCTGGTCAGCAGCATCCACGCCTGCCGGATCTGACCCGCTTCCTCCCACGCCGCCCCGCCGGCAGTCCAAAAGCACACCTCTGCAGTACAACAGGAGAAGTCATGGCTGTAGCCGTCCGCGTCATCCCGTGCCTGGACGTTGATGCCGGCCGCGTGGTCAAGGGCATCAACTTCGAAGGGCTCCGCGATGCCGGAGACCCCGTGGAGCTGGCGCACCGTTACGACAACGCCGGCGCGGACGAACTGACCTTCCTAGACGTGACCGCATCGTCGGGGAACCGGGAAACCACGTTCGACGTCGTCCGGCGCACCGCTGAGGAAGTGTTCATTCCGCTGACCGTCGGCGGCGGCGTCCGCGGCGTGGCCGAGGTGGACAAGCTGCTCCGCTTTGGCGCGGACAAGGCCTCCATCAACACGGCAGCCGTGGCCCGGCCGGATGTCATCGACGAGATCACCCGCCATTTCGGTTCCCAGGTGCTGGTGCTGTCCGTGGACGCCCGCCGCACGCGCCCCGGTTCCCAGCCCACGCCGTCGGGCTTTGAGGTCACCACGCACGGCGGCCGCCAGGGCACCGGAATCGACGCCGTCGCCTGGGCGAAGGAAGCTGCCGACCGCGGCGTCGGGGAAATCCTGCTCAACTCGATTGACGCCGACGGCACCAAGGACGGATTCGACCTCGAGCTCATCCGGCTGGTCCGGGCCGCAGTCAAGGTTCCGATCATCGCCTCCGGCGGTGCCGGCGAGCCTGCGCACTTCGCGCCCGCAGTGCAGGCCGGTGCGGACGCCGTGCTGGCCGCGTCGATTTTCCACTGGGGCCCGGACGACATGATGTCGCAGGTCAAGGCCGCAATCCGAGAGGCCGGGTTCGAAGTCCGCTGACTCGTTCCATCCCAACTGACTCGCACTTGTGGTCGTTTAGAGCGTTCAAAACGACAACAAATGCGAGCCAGTTGGGCTTAGAGGCGGATTAGAGGCCCACTTCGGCGGACTGAAGGAGCGCGACGGCGTCCGGCTGGCCTTCGAAGGTGACCAGGGCATGGCGGGTGCGGCCGTGGGCGTGCATGAGCAGCTCGCCGGGCTCGCCGACGATGGCAACGGACACGGGCGCGCGTTTAGCGACGTGACGCGGGCCCGAGGGGCGGACCAGGACGATGCCGAGGTCGACGCCCCGGTACAGGATGGCTGCGCGCTTGATCAGTTCGTCCCACAGCGCAGCGGAGTATTCTTCGTCGAGGGCGCGCGGTGCCCAGCGGTCGACGGCGCGCCGGACGTCCTCCGTGTGGACGAAGTATTCAATGAGGTTGGAGGTCTCATCCAGCGCCTTGATCTTCATCGGCGACAGGACGGGCGGACCCGAGCGGAAGGTGTTCACCAGCTCCGTGTACTCATCGGCGGTCTTGATCTTCGCGGCCAGCTTGGCGGTGGCTTTGTCGGACGCCCTGGACAGGCTCTTGATGATCAGCCCCAGCCCGACGGCCGCCTTACGCTCGCGGAGGTACAGGTGGGCTGCCAGGTCCTTGGTCTTCCAGCCCCTGCAGAGCGTGGGGGAGTCAGGACCGGCCGCCAACAGGGTTTCGGCCAGGACTTCTCGGGACGGATCGACGAAATGCATCACTTGTGAAACTAGCACGTCGCCGGGGGACTTGCGCAGTGTGTCCACGCGTGAATTTGTTGGGTTCTTCATACTGGTCCGTGAGTGGTGCAGGGGCATGCGGCGTGCGGGGGAAACGAGAGCCGGAGAGCAGTCCGACGGGCGCCGACGTTGGGCCGACGTTGGGCCGCCGTGGCGGCGGCCCAACGCCTGTCAGGCCGAGACGCTCAGGGCGGCGTCGGCGTCTTTGAGAACCTTGGCGGCAACCTCCAGGCCCTCGATGCGGCCGAGTTCGACGTCTTCGTGCTCGATGTTGACGAGCATGTTCGGATCGACTTCGCGAAGGGCACGGAGGAACTCGGTCCAGTACGCGACGTCATGGCCCTTGCCGAGGGCGACGAAGTCCCATGCCGCGTTCTTGGGCCATTCGTTGGCCCACTCGTCGCCGCCGAGGTTGGTGCGGTTCTCCTCCGGCGAGAGCCGGCGGAAGCTGTTGTCGAGGACGCCGTAGAGAGCGGCGTTCCCGGTGTTGACGCGGACGTCCTTCGCGGCGGCCTGGAAGACCAGCGGACCGAGTTCACGGACCACGGCGACCGGGTCCATCTGCTGCCAGAACAGGTGCGAGGCGTCCAGCTCGACACCCACATGGGTCGCCCCGGTGAGCTCGATGAGCTTGTGGACATCGGCCGTATTGAACACGATGTTCTGCGGGTGAAGTTCGAGGGCCACCTTAACGCCGTGGTCGGCGGCGAGGCGGTCAGTCTCCTTCCAGAAGTCGGCGGCGATGCCCCACTGGTAGTCGAGCACGTCCAGTGCGGCCGAGTTCCAGGCGTTGACGATCCAGTTCGGCACGGTGGCTCCGGGTTCCCCGCCGGGCAGGCCGGACATGGTGACCACACGGTCCTGTCCCAGCCGGTGCGCCAGCCGGATGGAGCGGCGGATGTCCTCGGCATGTTTCTCGCCGATCTCACGCTTCGGGTGCAGCGGGTTGCCGTTGCAGTTCAGGCCTGCAATCGAAACGCCGGTCCCCTCGAAGATCGCCAGGTAGTCGTCGCGGGCGGCGTCGCTTTCGAGGATCTGGTCCATGTTGGGGACGTGGACGGCCGGCAGGAAGCCGCCTGTGTTGATTTCGATGCCGGTCAGCCCGAGGTCCGCGATGACCTTGAGGGCCTCGGGAAGCGGCCGGTCGTGCAGGATTGCGTTGTAGACGCCGAGTTTCATAGCGTGATGTTCTTTCCGTTATTGAGCGCGGATTCCGTGACGGCGCCGAGCAGTTCCATGTTGCGCACGCCCTCGTCGAACGTGGCGCAGCGGGGCAGGGATTCTTCTTCACTGAGGCCGGCAACCTCTTCGAGGAACGCGCGGGCCTGGTAGCCGAACGCGTCGTTCTGGCCGAAGCCGACTTCGGGGGCGTCCATGGCGAGGCCGCCCGCGATGTAGGGGTGGCCCGGGCCGAGGATCACCTGGCGGTAGCCGTTCTCGTTGCCGGATCCATCGTTGAGGAAGAGCTGGATTTCGGCGGGACGGCGCTGGTCGAACTTGGCAGCACCGTTCTCGCAGAACACTTCGAAGTTAAGGCTGTTGGCGTGGCCGGCGGCGACACGGGAAACTTCAAAGCTGCCGGCACCGTTTTCGAACTCTGCGTTGAATGCTGCGTAGTCGTCGTTCTCTACAGCCTCGAAGGTGTCGCTGACAGCTGCGTGGTCATGGCCCATGACGGCGCCGAGCGGGAGCGGGCGCTTGCCGATCACAGTGCTCAGGCGTCCGCCGCTGATGGACTTGATGTCGCCGCAGAGGAACTCGGAAACGTAGGCCAGGTGGCTTCCGACGTCGGCAAGTGCACCGGAGCCGGGCCCGCCCTTGTAGCGCCAGCTCATGGGTGCGGACGGGCTGAAGCCGTAGTCGGTCCAGTAACGGCCGCTGAAGTGTAGCACCTTGCCGAGGACGCCGGTGCGGATGAGGTCCCGGATGTAGGCGATGCCGGGGGTGCGGCGGAAGGTGAAGCCAATCCGGGCGATGCTGGAGGCGTTACGGGCCGCATCGGCCATGGCGCGAGCGTCTTCCAGTGAGTCGCTCAGCGGCTTTTCGCACAGCACGTGCTTGCCGGCGGCGAGCAGTCCTTCCACCACTTCGCGGTGGAGGGAGTTGGCGATGACCACGCTGACGACGTCGATGTCATCGGCTTCGGCGATTGCCTGCCATGACGTGTCGTTGCGCTCGTAGCCAAAGCGGCGGGCAGCCAGCGAGCCGAATTCGGCGTTGACGTCGCCGATCGAGACCAGCCGGATGGGCGGAAGAACGGGGTTGTACAGTGCGGACGCGGTGCGGAAGGCTGCGGCATGGGCCTTGCCGGCCATGCCCGCCCCTATGACGGCAACGCCGATATCTTTGGGCATTTGGTTTTCTCCTTCGAAACTCAGCCGAGGTTGCGCGGCTTAGCCGCTATCAAGATGGGATAAAAATGGAGCGCTCCAGAAACACGATAGAGCTGGAACTTTGTCCTGTCAATATCTCAAAACTAGGCAAGGCTGAGTCACAATGGAGGGGTGACGCAAGAAATCGGCAGACGCCCGAACATCTATGACGTAGCCTCCGCGGCCGGCGTTTCAAAGTCCCTGGTCTCGCTGGTGTTGCGGGGTGCGCCGGGCGTGTCCCCGGCGCGCCGCGCCGCCGTCGAGGAAGCCATTGAACGGCTGAACTATCGTCCCAGCCGCGCTGCCGCGACGCTGGCCGGCAACAGGTCCCGCACCATTGGCGTGGTCCTGGATGATTACCGGAACCTCTGGTTCGTTGACTTGCTGGCCGGACTGCACGATCAGCTGGCGCCCCTGGGGTTCCGGGTGGCGGTCGCTGACCCTTCGTTCAATGCGCACCTTGACCGGACACCCGTGGACGGCCTCATGTCGCTGCGTGTGGATGGCATCGTGATCGCAACCGAGCCAACAGAGGAGATGTTCGCCGCCGTGGACGTGCCGGTGGTGGTCGCCGGAAACCGTGACATGGCCGTTCCGGGCGCCGACGTAGTGGCCAACGACGACATGATGGGTGGACGTCTTGCCACCGAACACCTGATCGGACTGGGCCATCGGGAAATCGGGCATGTTTCCGGCGGCGGCGGCGCAGCACGCCTGCGTGCCCAGGGGTACGACACCGCCATGCGGGAACGCGGGCTGCGGCCACACATCGCCCGGGGCCAGGGGCTCACCACGGAATCTGACGGTTACCAGGCTGCATTGAAGCTGCTGGATGAAAGCCCCTCACTCACCGCGATCTTTGCAGCCAACGACACCATGGCCCTAGGCGCGGCCGGCGCCGCCCGCGACAGGGGCCGGCGCATCCCGGAGGAGCTGTCGCTCATCGGTTACGACAATTCGCCCCTGGCATCTGCCAACCTGCTGCGGCTCACGACAATTGACGGCCGGAACGCGGAGGTTGGCGCCGGGGCCGCGAAGGCCCTGCTGAATCGCATGGAGGACCGTGCGGTGCAGATTGGAACCATGCTGGTGGAGCCGGAACTGGTGATCAGGGCCTCCACGGCTGCCCTGTAGGAGCACGCGGGTTCAAGAGAAATCCTTCAAGGAGGCAGTGAGTAGCCGGCCCGGGTCGCCCAGTCGGCGGTGGATGCCGTTGGATGCCACCAACGCCCCGCCGATGACGACGGCGGTGACGTCGCTGGCGGTGGCGCTGAACGGGAGCTGCTGCGCTACGGACCCCGCGGTGCGGGCCGAATCAGAAGCCACGGCCATCAGGTCGCAGACCGCACCGATGTGCAAAGCCTCCTGCGCGACAGGAGTGGCCATGGAGCCTGCGGCCCCGGACGTGGCGGCATGCAGGAGCTCCTGGGGGGAGAACCGCCCCCGCTCACCCGAGCCCAGACGTTGTCCGTGTTCCAGGGCGCGCATTTCAACCCACGGATCGATGATGGCGTGTTGGTCCGTGCCCAGCGCGATGGTTGCCCCGGCATCGGACATGGCGCGGGCCGGGCCGATCCCGTCGGCCAGATCGGCCTCGGTGGTCGGACACATCACGACGGTGGCGCCTGCCGCGCCCAGCAGTTCGATGTCGTTCTGCGTCATGTGCGTGGCGTGGACAGCGGAGAGCCGATGGGACAACAATCCGTGCCTGGCCAGCAGGCCGGTCGGGGTCACCCCATACGCCTCAATGCAGGCCTGGTTTTCAGCCGGTTGCTCGCTCAGATGGATATGAAGCGGCATATCGGCCGGCAACTGTTCGGCGACGATTTTCAGGTCCGGGTCCGGGACACCGCGGACGGAATGCAGGGCGGCCCCCACGCTCACCATATCCGGGGCAAAGTCCTGCGCTATTTTCGCCCGGAGCGAGCCGAGCCTGTCCAGCCAGGCCTGGACGCCGGCATCGCCGAACCGCGACTGTTCGGGACTCAGCGGCGTGCCGATCCCTCCCGCCAGATACAACGTGTCCAGAAGGGTCAGGCGGATTCCGGCCGCCACTGCCGCCCGGGCCAGGGCCAGTTCCATGGCATGCGGTTCCACGTAGGGAGTCCCGCCCGGCTGGTGGTGCACATAGTGGAACTCGGCCACGCTGCTAAAGCCAGCGACCACCATTTCCGCGAACACAGCACTGGCCAGTTGTTCGTATGTTTTCGGCGTCAGCTCCCCGGCACTCTTGTACATCTGCTCGCGCCACACCCAGAAGTCGCCGCGTCCGTCATGCGTCCGTCCGCGCAGAATCCTGTGGAAGGCGTGGGAATGGGCATTGGCCGCGGCCGGAAAAACGACGCCCTTCAGCACCTGGTCGCCAGGTTGCGGCTCCGCACCGGAACTGATCGCCGCGATGCGGCCGTCCCGTACTTCCAGCCGCACCCCGGCGAGCACAACAGGACCGCCGTCGCCGGTTCCGCCGTCGCCCGCCACAACAGCCGACTCGCACCAGAACCCGCTCACAGCAGGCCCTCCAGGACATCGGCCAGGGCGCCGGCGCCGGCATTGGCGTCCTCATCGGCAACATACTCTTCAGGCGAGTGCGATATGCCGCTGGGATTGCGGACGAAAAGCATCGCGGACGGCACATAGGCGGAGAGCACCCCGGCGTCGTGGCCGGCACCGGTAGCCAGCACCGGGGCGCCGGGCAGGATCCGGCTGATTCTTTGGGTAAGGCCGGGATCGAAATGGACAGTGCCGCTGTACGACTCCTCCGTGAGGGAAACGGAGCATCCTTCGCCCGCCGCGATCTGCCGGGCGGCGCCGTAGATCGATTCGATCAGCCGGGCGGTCACGGCATCGTCGGGATGGCGGGCGTCCAGCCACATGTCCACGCGGGAGGCAATGACGTTGGTGCCGCCGGGCACCGGCAGCAGGCGCCCCACCGTGGCACGCGCATCCGGCTGCGCTGCGGCGGCGTCGCGTACGGCGACGATGATCTGTGCCGCCGCGACCATGGGATCCGCACGGTCAGCCATCAGGGTGGTCCCGGCGTGGTTGCCCTGGCCGCTGACACTCAGCTTCCAGCGGCCATGCCCCAGGATGGAACTTCCGACGGCGATGGCGGGGCCGCCCGTGCCCAGGCCCTTGCCCTGCTCCACGTGCAGTTCAACAAAGTCTCCGATCCGGGCCAGGGCCTGGGGATCCGGACCGACATACCTGGGGTCGAGGCCGTTCAACCGTGCGACGTCCGCAAACGTGTTGCCGTCGCCGTCGCGCAGGTTCCGCGCTTTGTCGACGTCGATGGCTCCGGTGAGAAGGCGGGAACCGAGGCACGCCACACCGAAGCGGGAGCCCTCCTCTTCCGGGAACACCGTGATGGCCAGGGACCGGCTCGGCACTTTTCCGCGGGCCCGAAGGATGTCGACGGCGGCGAGTGCCGATGCGACGCCGAGCGGGCCGTCAAAGGCGCCGCCGCCGGGTACCGAATCGAGATGGCTTCCCGTGACCAGGGCGCCGTCCTGGGGTTTGCCCCACCACGCCCAGATAATGCCGTTGCGGTCGGTCTCGACGGCCAGGCCACGCTGGAGCGCCTGTTCGATGAACCACGCCCTCAGGTCGAGTTCCGCCGTCGAATAGACAGCGCGGGAATAGCCTCCGCGGACCGCATCACGGCCCACATCCTTGATCGAATCAAGGAGCTGAGTGACGGTTTCCAAATGAACCTCCGATTGGTATGAACTGCCACCAAGTAAAAACCACTTTCCACTGCATGACAAGGCTCTGAGGCGGAGGTCCGGACAGTTAACAAGGCTGAAACCTGGCCGAAACGGGAGCGTTGCACACGGCGCCGATCAACCCCGGCTTGATGAAGAACCTGTGAAATATGGAGGGCACCTATTGCCATCGGGTGAAAGTTGGTTTTTACTTAGTGGCAAGACAAAGTGATTCGGACCACTTGAAAGCGGGTCATAAAGTGGCTGCAGATTCTTCAACACGGACGGTGGAGCGGGCGTTGGCGCTGCTCAGTGCAGTGTGTACTGACGGCTCCCTCACCCTGAGCGACGCCGCCCGCGTCGTGGACCTGTCAGCGAGCACGGCCCTCCGCCTCCTGCGCACTTTGGAAGGCAGCGGTTTCGTTTCACGGGATCCGGGCGGGAACTTCCGCCCCGGCGCAAGCGTCATCCAGCTGGGAGCCCTGGCGTTGGGCCAGGAGTCACTGGTTTCGCTCTGCACCCCGCACATGAAACGGCTGGTGGCCAAGACAGGCGAGTCCTGCTATCTCAGCATTCCCGGTCCTGGGGACACCGGAATCTACATAGCAATTGTCGAAGGTACCCGCTCCGTCCGGCATACCAGCTGGGTCGGCAGGAGCATCCCGCTGGAAGGGTCCGCCGCCGGGCAGGTCCTGACAGGCGGCCAGCCAGACCGCGGCTTCGCGATTGTGCGAAGCGGCGTTGAAGACGACATCACAGCCGTCGCCGCACCGATCGTGATTGGTGGCCGCACCGTGGCCGCCCTGAGCATCGTGGTACCCAGCTACCGGCTGGACGAGGCGAAGGCCAAAAACATTGGCGAGGAGCTTGTGAGGGTGGCCGACAACATCCTCACCGAGCCCTCCGAAGACCATGAACTGCCCCAGGAAAGCATGGAAGAGAAATGATCAAGTTTGAAAATGTCACCAAGGCCTATCCGGACGGCACGGTTGCCGTCGACGGGCTGAACCTTGAAGCGCCCACCGGGAAGCTGACCATTCTGGTCGGACCGTCGGGCTGCGGCAAGACCACCTCACTGCGGATGATCAACCGCCTCATTGAACCCACCAGCGGCACTATCTACCTCGATGACCAGCCCACGTCCGGCATGGACGCGGCACTGCTGCGCCGCCGGATCGGCTACGTCATCCAGCACGCGGGACTCTTCCCGCACCGCACCATCGTGGACAACATCGCTACAATGCCGCTGCTGCTCGGGGAGAACCCCAAGAAAGCCAAGATGCGGGCCCTTGAACTGATGGAACGCGTCGGGCTGCCCGCCAGTTTCGAAAAGCGCTACCCGTGGCAGCTCTCCGGCGGCCAGCAGCAGCGCGTCGGAGTTGCCCGCGCACTCGCCGCCGACCCGGCATTCATGCTCATGGACGAACCGTTCAGTGCTGTTGACCCCGTGGTCCGGGCCCAGCTCCAGGACGAATTCCTCCGGCTTCAAAAGGAGATCGGCAAGACCATCATCATGGTGACCCACGACATCGACGAGGCACTCAAGCTCGGCGACCAGGTAGCCGTGATGCGCGTCGGCGGGCACCTGGCCCAGATGGCCACGCCGTCCGAACTGCTGACCGCGCCCGCCGACGACTTCGTCGCAGACTTCGTCGGCCGCGACCGGGGCTACCGCTCCCTCGGATTCACGGATTCGTCCGGTGCCGTGGACATCCGCGAGGAGGCCTTCGTGCAGCTCGGCGCCCCCGCCGAGGAGGCACGGAGTAAGGCCTCCGGTGCCTGGGTGCTGGTGGTTGACAGCAACCGGAAACCGCTGGGCTGGGCACAGCCCGAGCGAATCGCCGTCGAAGTCCGCCGCGAAGACCTCAACCTCAGCGGGACGTCCGCGTCATCGGCGGGAACAATGCGCCAGCTGCTGGATGCGGCTCTCTCCTCTCCCAGCCGCCGCGGCGTCGTCGTCAATTCCTCCGGGGAATTGCTGGGAACCGTAACCGCCACGGACGTCATCAAGGCGATCGAGGCGGAACCCCACCTGGAGACGGCGCGATGAACTTTGAATGGCTCGGACGCCAGTTCGACAACATCGTGGTTCTGCTCGGTTGGCACGTCTTCCTTTCCGTCACGCCGCTGATCCTAGGGCTCCTCATTGCCTTGCCGCTGGGCTGGTGGGCACGCCGGCAGCGGGCCGTCTACCCCTTCCTGGTCGGCGTGGCGGGGCTCCTGTATACGGTGCCGTCGCTGGCGCTGTTCGTTCTGCTGCCGCTCGTGCTGGGCAGCAAGATCCTGGACCCGATCAACATTATTGCCGCGCTGACCATCTACACCGTGGCGCTGCTGGTCAGGGTGGTGGCAGATGCCCTCGACTCGGTCCCGGAAGACACGGTCCAGGCGGCGAAAGCCATGGGCTACCGCGCCTACCAGAGCTTTCTCAAGGTGGAACTGCCGGTGAGCGTTCCAGTCATCAGCGCCGGACTCCGAGTGGCGGCAGTCTCCAACGTCAGCCTCGTATCCGTGGCTGCACTTCTGGGCATTCCCCAGCTCGGCTCGCTCTTTACCCAGGGCTTCCAGCTGCGGTTCTTCACGCCGATCATCGCCGGAATCATTCTCTGCGTCATCCTCGCAATGGTTCTTGACGGCATCGTTATCCTGCTCAACCGGTGGCTGACACCGTGGACCCCCAAGGTGGTGGCATCGTAATGAACTACCTGTTTGACCCCGCACACTGGGCCGGCGCCGACGGCATTCCCACGCTCCTTGGCGAACACCTGCTCTACTCGATGATCGCCCTGGGCATAGCCGCAATCCTTGCCATTCCACTCGGCATCTACATCGGAGTGACCGGCAAAGGCGTGTTCATGATCGCCGGCCTGGCCAATGCCCTTCGGGCCCTTCCCAGCGTGGGCCTGCTGATCCTGCTGGTCCTGCTGATCTCGCCCGCATTTCCGTCCAAGATGGGCTACATCCTGCCTAGCCTGATCGTGTTGGTCCTCCTGGCCGTTCCGCCCATCCTGACCAACACCTACGCCGGCGTCAGGGCTGTTGATGCCGCGGCCGTCGACGCCGCCAGGGGTATGGGTTTCCGCACCATGAAGATCCTGACCGATGTCCAGCTTCCATGTTCGCTGCCGTTGATGTTGTCCGGGGTGCGCAGCGCGCTGCTCCAGATCATCTCCACGGCCACCATTGCCGCCTACATTTCCCTGGGCGGCCTGGGACGGCTGCTGATCGACGGCAAAGCACAGAACGACTTCAGCCAGATGGTCGCCGGTGCCGTTCTTGTCGCCTTGCTTGCACTGTTTTTTGATCAGCTGCTGGCCTTCATCACACGGCGGGTTGTTTCACCCGGACTGACCCGCCGCCCCCTCAAGTCCGTAACCTCCCCGTCCGACGCCCCGCTCATCCCGGCCGCCGCCTGACTTTACCGGCCCCCGATCGGTACCGGCACAGCATTCGTGCAGGACCTGGCCACTGCTTGCCCTTAATTAGGAGAATTGAAATGAAAAAGTACCTGACCGGATTGACGGCGGTCGCCGTCGCAGCCCTAACCCTGACCGCCTGCGGCGGCGGAGATCCGCTGAGCAGCTCCAACACCCAGTCCGCAGGAAAGCCGGGATCCGGCATCATCGTCGGTTCCGCAGACTTCCCGGAAAGCCAGCTGATCGCCAAGATCTACGCCGAGGCGCTGAAGGCCAAGAACGTCGAAGTCCAGGAGAAGCCGAGTATCGGCAGCCGTGAAGTCACCATTCCGGCGCTGAAGGACGGCTCGATCGATCTGATGCCCGAATACGGCGGCGCCCTGCTGCAGTATCTCGCACCCAAAACCAAGGCATCTTCCCCGGAGGACGTTGCCAAGGAACTGACAACCAAGCTCCCCGCGGGGCTGGCGCTGCTGGAGGCATCCGGTGCCCAGGACAAAGACGTCCTGACTGTAAAGAAGGACATTGCGGACAAGTACTCCCTGAAGACGATCGGTGACCTGAAGCCGGTCGCCAAGGAGTTGGTGCTGGGCGGCCCGCCGGAGTGGAAGACCCGCGTCAACGGCGTTGCCGGTCTGAGGTCCGTTTACGGCCTTGAGTTCAAGGAGTTCTCAGCGCTCGACGCCGGCGGCCCGCTGACGCTGAACGCCCTGCTTTCAGGCCAGATCCAGGTTGCCGACCTCTTCAGCACCGATCCGGCGCTTACCGCTAACAACCTGGTGGCGTTGGAGGACGACAAGAACCTCTTCCTTTCCGAGAACATTGTCCCCGTGGTCAACGAGAAGAAAGCGACTGACACCGTCAAGGAGGTCCTGAATAAGGTCTCAGCGGCCCTCACCACTGAGGACCTCATCCAGATGAACGGCCGCGCCGCGAAGTTTGAAGACATGGGCGACATCGCCAAGGACTGGCTCAAGTCCAAGAACCTGGCCTAAGCCGCAACCGGACCAAGGAGACAAGATGACTGCCGATTTCACCACCGGTGCCCGCCCGGTCAAAGCAGCCCGCGGCACCGAGCTTAGCGCCAGGTCCTGGCAGACCGAAGCCCCGCTGCGCATGCTCATGAACAACCTGGACCCGGAAGTTGCCGAGCGCCCGGATGACCTGGTGGTCTACGGCGGCACCGGGCGGGCTGTCCGGTCCTGGGCCGCGTTCGACGCGATTACCCGCACGCTGGAGACGATGGAGAAGGACGAGACGCTGCTGGTCCAGTCCGGCAAGCCGGTGGGTGTGTTCCGGACCAACGAGTGGGCGCCGCGGGTGCTGCTGGCG
>NZ_LMSB01000007.1:0-113243 GCF_001428005.1 Arthrobacter sp. Soil736 | reverse complement strand
CGCTGACCCTCACCGGCGGCTGCGGCGGCATGGGCGGCGCCCAGCCGCTCGCCGTCACCCTGAACGACGGCGCCTGCCTGATTGTCGACGTCGACGAGACCCGGCTGCGCCGCCGGGAAAGCAAGCGCTACCTCGACGAGGTCGAAACCGACCTCGACGCCGCCATCGCCAAGGTCCTGAAGGCGAAGGAGGAGCGCCGCGGCTGGTCCGTCGGGTACGTCGGCAACGCCGCCACCGTGTTCCCGGAGATCCTGCGCCGCCACAAGGCCGGCGAGCTGACCGTGGACATCGTCACGGACCAGACCTCCGCCCACGACCCGCTGTCCTACCTGCCCGAGGGCATCACCGTCGCCGAATGGCAGGCCGAGGCCGCGGCGGACCCGGAAGGCTTCACCAAGAAGGCCCAGGCCTCGATGGCCAGGCACGTCCAGGCCATGGTGGAGTTCCAGGACGCCGGCGCCGAGGTGTTCGACTACGGCAACTCCATCCGCGACGAGGCCCGCAAGGGCGGCTACGACCGCGCGTTCGAGTTCCCCGGCTTCGTCCCGGCCTACATCCGGCCGCTGTTCTGCGAGGGCCTTGGCCCGTTCCGCTGGGTGGCGCTCTCCGGGGACCCCGAGGACATCGCCGTCACGGATGCGGCGATCAAGGAGCTGTTCCCGGAGAACAAGCACCTGCACCGCTGGATCGACGCCGCCGGGGAGCGCGTCGAGTTCGAGGGCCTGCCGGCGCGGATCTGCTGGCTGGGCTACGGCGAACGGGCCAAGGCCGGCCTGCTGTTCAACCGGCTCGTCGCCGAGGGCAAGGTCAAGGCGCCCATCGTGATCGGCCGCGACCACCTGGACTCCGGCTCCGTCGCCTCCCCGTACCGCCGTGACGCGGCGACGTTGATCTCACCTGGGTCTCGATCCACCACGGCGGCGGGGTCGGCATCGGCCGGTCCATCCACGCCGGCCAGGTCTCCGTCGCCGACGGCACCGAGCTCGCCGCGCAGAAACTCGAGCGGCTGCTCACCAACGACCCCGGCATGGGCGTGATCCGCCACGCCGACGCCGGCTACGACCGCGCCGTCGAGGTCGCCAAGGAACGCGGCGTCCGCATCCCGATGCAGGAGACAAACTAACTAACCACCATCGCGACCGTGCCCAACCAGATCCCCTACCCAACTAGGTCGCAGTAGGTGTCGTTATGGGACGCGAAAACGACATCAACTGCGACCTAGTTGGGGAGGGCGGGTTCGGCAGGCTCGATCGCCAGCAGAACCGGTTCGCTGGGCATTTCGAAGGAAGCACAATTGATTGAAATTGATGGCACCAACCTCAGCCTGGTCGACATAGCCGCTGTCGCCTCCGGGGCCGAGGAGGTTCGGCTTGCTCCCGAGGCGCGGAGCAGAATGGAAGCTTCCCGGCAAGCTGCCCGGGAGACTGCGCGTAGGCGGCCGGTCTACGGGCGGTCGACCGGCGTCGGCGCCAACCGTTCAATCGTCCTTCCACAGAACCGCACCGGCGGGCAGGCGAGTCCACACGGACTTAACCTGCTCCGCAGCCATGCCGCGGATGCCGGAGCAACACTCGGGCGGGAAGTTGTTCGGGGCATGCTGGTGGTCCGGCTCTCACAGCTGGCGGCGGGAGCCGCCGGCATCGACCCGGCCATAGCTGAAGCGCTGGTGCATATGCTCAACGACGACACTATTCCCGAGGTCCGGGAGTTCGGCGGCATCGGCACGGCGGACCTCCCGGCGCTGGCCGGAACTGCCCTGACTCTGCTGGGGGAGCGGCGCCCCATGGGGGGAAAGCAGCTCCGTACAAGGCTCAGCGACTGGGACACCGCGGACGCCCTGCCCTTCATCAGTTCCAATGCCCTGACCATCGCGCGGGCCGCACTGTCCCATCAGGTGCTTGAACGGCTGCTGCATAACGCCGCAACGATCAGCGCGATGTCGTTCACGGCATTGTCCGGAAACCCTGAGGCTTTCAGCCCGGCCGTGGCCGCCGCGGCCGACACGGAAGCAGTCTCCGAAGCAGCGGACACACTGCGGTCCCTCGTGGAGGGACACGGCACCCCAGCACGAATCCAGGACCCCTACTGCCTGCGGACACTGCCCCAGGTGCTCGGTTCCCAGTCCGAGGAGCTGTCATTGCTGGGGAAACTCCTTGCCCGGCTCGTCGTGTCCGGGCACGAGAACCCGATGGTCCACCGATCCCCGGCAGACGGCACCAGCGACGTGTCGCATCACGGTCTGTTTCAGATGACTAATCTGGCGCGGCGACTGGATGCACTCGAGCTGGCCCTCGGTTCGGCCTGCGCAACCAATCTCCGCCGGATAGATCTCCTCTGCGACCCGGTTTATACAGGACTGAACAGGTTTCTTGCCGCCGACGATGCCGGACAATCGGGCGTCATGATGCTCGAATACGTCGCCGCAGCAGCCGCCAGCCGCATCCGGGCCAATTCACATCCCTCGAGTCTGCAGACCGTCGTTCTTTCCCTGGGCGCCGAGGAGGACGCCAGCTTTGCCAGCGAGGCTGCCGCCCGGCTTGAGTCCACTGTGCAGGCGCTCCCGACAATCCTCGCAGTTGAGCTCATCTGCGCCGTGCGTGCCCTCCGGCTGCAAGGGCACAACGCGGAAGACTTCAAAAGCCTGCGACTCCGCCGGATGATGGCCGCGGGGAGCGAACTGGACAGCGATACCGGTGACCGTGACCTTCGTGACGATCTCGACCTCGGCAGTGAAATCACCCTCAGAGATTTCACTGGCTGACATCTTTCGGTGAGCTCGTCGCGGAGAACAGGGCCATTAGCCAAGCTCGGGGATAAGTTCTGCTTCCTCATTTTTGGTGAGACCGGCACGGCGCGGCTTCTCGATGCCCGTGCTTTCTTCCCATTCCAGCGTGTCACGAAGTGTTTCTTCGAGCGGGCGCAGCACCAGCCCTGCGCCCTTCGCCCGCATGTTCGAGCGCGCGTTCATGCCCTGCCACTCCGGATCACTCAGCCACAGGGGCAGGGACTTCGGGCCGGCCCATTCCTGGACACCATGCCGATGAAGCCACTCAGCGTCGGCTACGGCGAGCTGTCCTTGGTGGCCGGCCACTTCCCGGGCCGCAGCTATGTGCTCGGCGAAGGAGTGTTTCTCTCCGGTGGCGTTGTAGACGCCGCTCAGCTGCCCTTCGCAGTTCTGAACAAGCCAGGCAGCGAGGTCCCGGACATCAATGACCTGCACGGGAAGCGACGGTGCATTAGGCACGAGCACCGTTCCGTCTTCAACCGAGGGGTTGGCAAACCGCATCGGCCAGTACCCGGTGCGGCCGAAGATGTCTCCAGGGCCCCCGATGAGTCCCACCCGGGCGATCATGCACCGCTCGGCACCGAGTCCCTCGAGGACGGCTTTCTCGCACGCAGCCTTCGCCTCACCGTACGTCTCCATGGTCTCCATGACCTCGGACTCGAGGGGAGGCAACAGCGGGGCATCCTCGTCCTGTCCCAGCGGGCCGTGGTTCGCGTAGACGCTCACCGAGGACACGAACACGTAGTAGTCAGCTGACCGCAGGTCCCGCACCGCACGCTTCACGTGGCCAGGTTGGCGGGACACGTCCAAAACCGCGTCCCAGTGCACGGCGGACACGGCCTCGAGGCCGTGGTCGGCGTCCCGGTCCGACTGAATATGCGACGCACCGTCAGGAATCGGCCCTGACAGTCCTCTGGTCACGCACGTCACTTGATGGCCGCGTCCGACCGCCTGGCGGGCAACCTCGTGACCAAGCCAGGCCGTGCCTCCGAGGACGAGAAGTTTCATACCGACATAGAACCAAAGAACCGCTCCCGAACACAGGCATTCCCCGCAGAGCGGATCCGTAAACCTCCGAACGGCGGACGGTGTCACGGATGTCCAAGGTGCCGACGGTCTCCGTCAGGACCCAGAGGGCCGTTTGTGCCCGGGCCCGGCGATGGGCACTAGACTTGATCTGATGTCTGAGCAGCCCGCCCCCAGCCCCACTTCCGGTTCACCCCTTCCTGCCGAAATAGCCTCGGCCCTCAAGAGGGACGGCGCCGGACTGGTCGCCGCCATCGTGCAGCAGTTCGACACCCATGAGGTGCTCATGCTGGGCTGGATGGACGACGAAGCCCTAAACCGCACCATGACCAGCGGACGGGTCACCTTTTACTCCCGCTCCCGCCAGGAGTACTGGCGCAAGGGGGACACGTCCGGCCACGTGCAGTGGGTGAAGTCCGTGGCTCTCGACTGCGACGGCGACGCCCTCCTGGTGCGGGTCGACCAGGTCGGCGCGGCCTGCCACACCGGAACGCGAACATGCTTCGACGGCAGGGCCCTGGACGTCGTGGCCGGACCGGCAGAATAGCCCGGGTGGCGGAGGCCACCAAGGCGGACGGGGAGCACCGGGCCGGCCCCCGCCGCCAATGATCAGGCACCCCGCCTGCGAACCCAGGAACCATCCCAGAACAGACGGAGAACCAATAGCCATGCAGGACCTAGGAATCATCAGCCCAGGCCTCGAAGAATTCCGTGAACTCGCCGGGCACAGCCGTGTCATCCCCGTCAGGCTCAAAGTGCTGGCGGACGCCGAAACGCCGATCGGCCTGTACCGGAAACTGGCGCAGGGCCAGCCGGGCACGTTCCTCATGGAGTCCGCGGCAGTCGGCGGCGCCTGGTCCCGGTATTCCTTCATTGGTTCCCGTTCCCGGGCCACGCTGACCACCAAAGACGGCCAGGCCCACTGGCTCGGCGAGCCGCCTGCGGGCGTTCCGGTTGACGGAAACCCGGTGGATGCCATCCGCGACACGATCGATGCCCTGCGCACCGACCGGTTCGACGACCTGCCGCCCTTCACGTCCGGCCTCGTTGGCTTCCTCGGCTGGGAAACAGTCCGCCACTGGGAGAAACTCACCAGCCCGCCCGAGGACGACCTGCAGCTTCCCGAAATGGCACTGAACCTCGTCACGGACATGGCCGTCCACGACAACATGGACGGCACCGTCCTGCTCATCGCCAACGCCATCAACTTCGACAACAGCTCCGAGCGGGTGGATGACGCCTGGCATGACGCTGTCCGCCGCGTCAAGGAACTCCTCGCGCGCATCAGCACTCCCGTGACCCAGCCGGTGTCCGTGCTGGAACCTGCCGCCCTTGATTTTGCCGCCAGCGTTCAGGAACGGTGGGATGAAACCGACTACCTGGCTGCCCTCGACCGGGGCAAGGAAGCGATCGTGGACGGGGAAGTCTTCCAGGTGGTCATTTCCCGCCGCTTCGAGATGGAGTGCGGCGCCTCCCCGCTGGACGTCTACCGGGTGCTCCGCAACACCAACCCGAGCCCGTATATGTACATCTTCAGCCTGGAAGATGCGGCCGGGCGCGAATACTCGATCGTCGGATCGTCACCCGAGGCCCTCGTAACCGTCACAGGCGAGGACGTCATCACCCACCCCATCGCCGGCTCCCGGCCCCGCGGCAAGACCGTGGATGCGGACAAGGCCCTCGCCGAAGAACTCCTCGCGGACCAGAAGGAACGCGCCGAACACCTGATGCTGGTGGACCTGTCGCGGAACGATCTTTCCAAGGTTTGCGTGGCGGGCTCCGTTGACGTCACACAGTTCATGGAGGTCGAGCGGTTCAGCCACATCATGCACCTCGTGTCCACGGTGGTGGGCCGCCTGGCCCCCTCGGCGAAGGCCTACGACGTCCTGAAGGCCACCTTCCCGGCAGGAACGCTGTCCGGCGCGCCGAAACCCCGCGCGCTGCGCCTCCTCGACGAGCTCGAGCCGCACCGCCGCGGAATCTACGGCGGCGTGGTGGGCTACCTGGACTTCGCCGGTGACATGGACATGGCCATCGCCATCCGCTCCGCGCTGCTGCGGGAAGGACGGGCCTACGTCCAGGCCGGCGGCGGCATAGTGGCGGACTCGGTCAAAACCGCTGAGGCGCAGGAAACCGTCAACAAGGCGGCGGCACCGCTCCGGGCCGTCCACACCGCGGGCTCGCTGCACAACATCACACCGGAGTCCGTCACCGAGGCCGGATCAACCGGGACAGCATCAACCGGGACAGGGCCAACCGGGACAGCACCCGCCGGGGCAGAATCCTGATGGCGGTTCCAGCAAGTTCCGGCGCGCAGGCCAAGGCCCGCAGCGCCCCGGCCTGGGCCCGCAAGTCTACGCTGGTCCTGCTCATCGCCGTGATGGCGCTGGCGGTCTTCGGCACCACCACCCAGACCTGGATGACCGTCAACCTGGACCCCCAGCAGCTGGGCCAGGCCGCCACGGGCCAGGGCGGACTCCAAGTCCAGGGCAGCAAGGCCGCCACCACGGTAACTGCCCTGGCCCTCGTTGCCCTCGCCGGCGGCCTCGCCGCGTCCATCGCCGGCAAGATTGCGCGCTGGATCATCACGGCCATCATCGTTCTGGCGGCAGCGGGCATCATCACCGCCGCCGCGACCGTCCTCGCGGATCCGCTGGCGGCCGCGCAGGGATCCATCGCCGCGGCCACCGGGATCACCGGGAGCAGCGCTGACGTGAGTGTCACGGCGTTTCCGGTCCTCGCCGTCGTCGCCGGTTCCTTGCTGGCCCTTTGCGGACTGCTGGTGATCCCGGCGGGACGGTACTGGAAGACCCGGACCAAGTACGACGCCGTCGCGCACGGGGGCGCTGCCGCGCAGTCCGGCCCCGTGGACGAGATCGACAGCTGGGACCGGCTCTCCCGCGGCGACGACCCCACCTGAGCAGTAGCGTCACGGAGGCGCGCGCCTGCCGGCGATGCCGAAGGCCGCGCCAAAAAATGGCAGAATGTAAGCAGTATTGATCCTGAGGAGATTCACATGAGCAAAGCCACTGTTTCCGGTACCAAGCCCGCGGCGGCCCCCAAGACCCACCACGGCATCGACCACAGCATCGACCTGGGCCACGGCAACAGCCCGGCGGCCTGGACCTGCGTGATCGTCATGCTGATCGGCGCCCTCATCGCCTCCATCGCCTTCGTCATCGCCAACACCCCCATCTTCGTGGCAGGCGCGGCTGTCATGGTTCTCGGCCTGCTGGCCGGCTACATCATGCGCAAAGCAGGCTACGGCGTGGGCGGCAGCAAGCTGAAGAACGTCGGCCATTAACCGTGACGGTGCTCGATGACATCAATGCCGGTGTCAGGGAGGACATGGAGGCCCGGAAGCGTCTCGTGTCCCTCGCGGAACTGAAGGACCGCGCGCTGGCAGCGGCTCCGGCCCGTGACGCCTGGGCTGCCCTCGACGGCCCGTCCACCACGCGCGAGCACCTCAAGGTCATCGCCGAGATCAAGCGTCGCAGCCCGTCCAAGGGCGACCTCGCGAACATCGTTGACCCGGCCTCGCTGGCCCAGCAGTACGCCGACGGCGGCGCCGCCGTCATCAGCGTGCTCACGGAGCAGCGCCGCTTCAACGGTTCGCTCGCTGACCTGGACGCGGTCCGGGCCCGGGTGGACGTCCCGCTGCTCCGCAAGGATTTCACGCTGGATGACTACCAGATCTGGGAAGCCCGCGCCCACGGCGCGGACCTCATCCTGCTGATCGTGGCGGCCCTGTCCGACCAGCAGCTGCGCGAATTCAGTGCCCTCAGCCGAGAACTCGGCATGAACGTGCTTGTGGAGACGCACACGCCGGAAGAAGTAGAGCGTGCCGTGGCTGCCGAAGCCCGGATCATCGGCGTCAACGTGCGCAACCTCAAGACGCTCGACGTCGACCGCTCCGTTTTTGACTCACTCGCCGGAAGCATTCCGGCCGGCGCAGTTGTGGTGGCCGAGTCCGGCGTCAGGGGAGCCGACGACGTCGCGCACTACGCGGCGCACGGCGCCAACGCCATCCTCGTGGGGGAGGCGCTCGTCAGCGACGCCACGCCGCGGGAACGCATTGCGGAATTCACCGCGGCCGGGGCGGCAGCGATCGCCGCCCGGGTCTGAGCTCCGCCCAACCGTGGCACCATCCCCTCCGCATAGATTCGCGGCGGGATGGTGCATGACATCAATTAGTGAAAAGTGAACAGGATGGTGAGACTGATGGCCGAAGCGCCAACAGCCGGCTCTGACGAAGGTTCGGTGGATGCATTCCTGCAGGGAGGCACATCGCTGCGCCACGCTCCGGGACCCTACTTCGGCTCCTACGGGGGCCGATGGATGCCTGAATCACTGATCGCGGCCCTGGACGAGCTCGAAGACACCTTTGAAAAAGCCAAGGCCGATCCCGAGTTCATCGCGCAGATCGCCGATCTCAACAAGAACTACTCCGGCAGGCCCTCGCTCCTGACCGAGGCGAAGCGTTTCGCCGAGTACGCCGGGGGAGTCCGGGTCTTCCTCAAGCGTGAAGACCTCAACCACACCGGCTCGCACAAGATCAACAACGTGCTGGGCCAGGCCCTCCTGGCCAAGCGCATGGGCAAGACGCGTGTCATCGCCGAAACCGGCGCCGGCCAGCACGGCGTGGCAAGCGCCACCGCGGCCGCACTGCTCGGACTCGAATGCGTCGTCTACATGGGCGCCGAAGACTGCCGCCGCCAGGCCCTGAACGTGGCCCGGATGGAGCTGCTGGGGGCAACCGTCGTGCCGGTGACCAACGGCTCGCAGACCCTTAAAGACGCCATCAACGAGGCGCTCCGCGACTGGGTGGCGAACGTCGGAAACACCCATTACCTGCTGGGCACGGCCGCCGGCGCGCACCCCTTCCCGGCCATGGTCCGCTACTTCCACGAGGTCATTGGCGAGGAAGCCCGCGAGCAGATCCTCGAGCAGACCGGCCGCCTGCCGGACGCTGTCTGTGCGTGCATCGGCGGCGGCTCCAACGCCATCGGCATCTTCCACGGCTTCCTCGATGACCCCTCGGTCAGGATCTACGGCTTCGAGGCCGGCGGCGACGGCGTGGACACCGGCCGCCACGCGGCCACCATCACGCTCGGCAAGCCCGGCGTGCTGCACGGCGCCCGCTCGTACCTCATGCAGGACGACGACGGCCAGACCATCGAATCCCACTCCATCTCGGCAGGGCTGGACTACCCCGGCGTCGGGCCGGAGCACTCCTACCTCGCCGACATCGGACGGGTCAGCTACGAGCCCATCACGGACAGCGAAGCCATGGAGGCCTTCCGGCTCCTGTGCCGCACCGAGGGCATCATTCCGGCCATCGAGTCCTCCCACGCCCTCGCTGGCGCGATCAAGGTGGGGCACCGGCTGGCGGCCGAAGCGGGCGCCGAAGGCAAGGCATCGGACAAGATCGTGATCGTCAACCTCTCCGGCCGTGGCGACAAGGACGTGGCAACAGCCGCCGAGTGGTTTGACCTCCTGGACAAGGACTCCGCCGAGGCAGCCATCGGCAAGGAAGGGGAACAGCTGTGAGCACCGCGCAGATGACCAGCAAATCGGCCATTGCCATTGAAAAGGCCCGTGCAGAGGGGCGTGCGGCCCTGATCGGCTACCTGCCCGCCGGATACCCCAGCGTAGAGGACACCATCGCCGCGGGCATCGCCCTCGCGCGCAACGGTGCGGACCTCATCGAGATCGGCATTCCCTACTCTGACCCGGTCATGGACGGTCCGGTCATCCAGGCCGCCACCACCGAGGCGCTGGCAAAGGGCTTCTCCGTCCGCCAGGTCTTCGACGTCGTTGCCGGAATAACGGCCGAGACAGACGCCGCCGTCCTGGTCATGACCTACTGGAACCCCGTGATCCGGATGGGCGTGGATGAATTCTCGCGGCGCCTGGCCGAAGCCGGGGGAGCAGGCCTCATCACCCCCGACCTCATTCCGGATGAGGCCGCCGAGTGGATGGACGCGTCGGATAAGTACGGGCTGGACCGGGTGTTCCTCGTGGCGCCGTCATCATCGCCCGAGCGCATGCGGCGGACCGTCGAGGCCAGCCGCGGCTTTGTGTATGCCGTCTCCATCATGGGCGTCACCGGCGCCCGCTCCACGGTGAGCGCGGCGGCCAAGGGCGTGGTGGCAGCGGCCAAGGACGCCGGCGCGGAGCGTGTGTGCGTGGGCCTCGGAGTGTCCAACGCGGACCAGGTGGCGGAAATCGCCGCCTACGCCGACGGCGTGATCGTGGGAACCGCCCTCGTGTCCGCCATACGGGACGGCGGAGTGGACGCCGTGGCCAGCCTCACCAAAGACCTCAGTGCCGGACTGACCAGGAAGTAACCTCCAACATGCAGACGTTCCTCACCGCGGCCGCCATGGTCCCCGCGAGCATTCCGAGCCCGGACTGGTCCGGCTTCGACATTCCGCTGCCGTGGGGTTCGCTGCGCATCCATGCCTATGCCCTGTGCATTCTTGCCGGGATCGTCGTCGGCCTTTGGCTGACGTCGGTCCGCTGGGCCAAGCGCGGAACACCGGAGGGCAGCGTCTGGGACATCGTCATCTGGGCCATCCCGTTCGGCATCATCGGCGGCCGGCTCTACCACGTGTTTTCCTCCCCGGACGCGTACTTTGGTCCGGGATTCGACGGCACAGGCGACCTGTCCCTGATCCCGCAGATCCAGCGCGGCGGCCTCGGAATCTGGGGTGCCGTGGTGCTCGGTGCCTTCGGCGCCTGGATCGGCTGCCGGCGCGCAGGCGTCAAACTCACGGCTTTCCTGGACGCCGCGGCGCCCGGACTGCTGCTCGCCCAGGCGGTGGGCCGCTGGGGGAACTACTTCAACCAGGAACTGTTCGGCGGCCCCACCACCCTGCCCTGGGGGCTTCAGGTGGACGCCGACAACGCGAACTTCCCCCAAGGCTTCCCGGCCGACACGCTGTTCCACCCCACGTTCCTGTACGAATCCCTGTGGAACCTCGTGGGCGTGCTCATCCTGCTGGCCCTGGACCGCAGGTTCCACTTCCGCCGCGGCCGGCTCTTCTGCGTCTACGCGATGTACTACACGCTGGGCCGGGTGTGGATCGAGGCCATGCGCATCGACGACGCGGAGCAGATCAGCCTCTTCGGCATCACCACGCGCCTCAACGTCTGGACCAGCATTTTCGTGTTCGTCGGGGCTTTGGCCGTGTTCATCGTGCTGGGCCGCCGCAAGGGCGGCAATCCGGAGGACCCCTACCTCCCGGGCCGCGCGCCGGCTGCCGAGGCTGAGCCCGCCGCCGCCGCTGCCGCCGTTGCCGCCGTCGACAAGGACAAAACGGCCGACGACGGCGACAAGGCACCTGCCGCCGTCGGCGACGCCTCCCCGTCGAAGGGCGACGCTGACCGGGATGCCCTGCCGGCCGGCACTGCACAAGACACCGCAAAAGCCGGCACCGCACAGGACACCGCAACGGACACCGCAGAAGACATCAAGGAATCCGACGCCGGCGCGCCCGTCCCGGCCGGACGGCGCGCGGCCCGCGCCGCGGCTGTTCCGGCTGCCGCTCCTGCCGACGAACCCGTCCGTGATGCGGACCCTGTTGTCTCAGATAGTGAATCGCGTGATAATCTGCCTGATAACCAAAGCGGTTCCAGGCGCTCTTCTGCCCCAACGGAAGCAGTGCCGGCATCCACCGGCGGCACCGCGTCCGCCATGGAAGCGGACACCGGAAAATCCGGTACCAAAGCCACCGGAACCGCGCCGGAGGCTGACGGCACACGCTAGCTCAGCACCGGCAACCAGGGCAGCCAGAGCCACCGCTTGGAGCGCCCAACACCACAGCGTCGTGGCACAAGGGCCAACACCGGGCAGCATAGAGCTGCTGTCCGGTCAAGCCTGGGCCGGGAGCCTGCGTAACTGTTAGTTCAGCAGGCCTCCCTGCCCTACAATTTCCACTAAGTAACACTTTGTTGTGCCCATCACAGCGGCGCTCTGAGTGGGGCCAACGTTGTCCCTTCCATACGCACGATCAGGAGGAAGGACGTCTCCCATGACCCAAACTCTTCACAGCCCCAGCTGGTCCGAACCGAACCAGCCGGACGCCGCCATGTCACCGTTCAAGCGGTTCGCGGCGCTCCCCGAGGCAGCCGGGCTCTACAACCCGGAGCAGGAGAAGGACGCCTGCGGTCTTGCGATCATCGCCACCCTGCGCGGCGAACCCGGGTACGACATTGTCGATGCCGCCCTCACCGCCCTGCGCAACCTCGAGCACCGCGGTGCCGTGGGTGCCGACGAGGGAACGGGCGACGGCGCCGGCCTGCTGATGCAGGTGCCGGACGAGTTCTTCCGTGCCGTCACCGAATTCGAACTCCCGGCGCCCGGGCAGTACGTTGTGGGCACCGCCTTCCTCCCCGCCGAGCAGCGTGAAGCCGATGCCGCGAAGGCAGGCATCGAAGGCCTCGCCGCCGACGAGGGCCTCACCGTCCTCGGCTGGCGCGAGGTGCCCGTCGTGGCCGACCTCGTCGGTGCCATGGCCCGCGCCTGCATGCCGTACTTCTCGCAGCCGTTCTTTGCCTCGTCCACCGGAGAGCAGCTGGAACGCAACGAGCTCGACTCCCGGGCCTGGCGGATCCGCAAGCGCGCGCAGAACAAGTACGGCGTCTACTTCCCGTCGCTGTCGTCGAGGACCATCGTCTACAAGGGCATGCTGACCACGGCCCAGCTGGAGCCGTTCTACCCGGACCTCTCCGACAAGCGCTTCAAGACCAAGCTGGCGATCGTCCACTCGCGCTTCTCCACCAACACCTTCCCGTCCTGGCCCCTGGCGCAGCCGTTCCGCACCATCGCCCACAACGGCGAAATCAACACGGTCAAGGGCAACCGGAACTGGATGCGCGCCCGCCAGTCACAGCTCGCCAACCCGCTACTGGGCGATTCCCCCGAGGAGCTGTACCCCATCTGCACCCCGGGCGCTTCCGATTCGGCGTCCTTCGATGAAGTTGCCGAACTGCTCTGGCTGTCCGGCCGCCCCATCACGCACTCGATCATGATGATGATCCCCGAGGCCTGGGAAAACCACGCCACGATGGATCCTGCCCGCAAGGCATTCTACGAATACCACTCCCTGCTGATGGAACCGTGGGACGGCCCTGCGGCCGTGTCGTTCACCGACGGCAGCCTGGTCGGCGCCACCCTGGACCGTAACGGTCTGCGCCCGGGTCGCTACTGGATCACCGAAGACGGCCTCGTCGTCTTCGCCTCCGAGGTGGGCGTCATCGACGTCGAACCCTCCAAGGTGGTCAAGAAAGGCCGTGTGTCGCCCGGCAAGATGTTCCTCGTGGACACCGAGGCGGGCCGGATCATCGACGACGAAGAGGTCAAGGCCGAGGTCGCCGCGGCGAACCCATGGGCCGAGTGGCTCAAGGACAACCTGATCGACCTCAACGAGCTGCCGGAACGCGAGCACGTGGTGCACACGGCCGCGTCCGTGAACATCCGCCAGCGGACCTTCGGCTACACCACCGAGGAACTCAAGATCCTGCTGGGCCCGATGGCCCGCACCGGTGCCGAGCCGCTGGGCGCCATGGGCTCCGACACCCCGGTGGCCGTGCTGTCCAAACGCCCGCGGCTGCTCTTTGACTACTTTGTGCAGTCCTTCGCGCAGGTGACCAACCCGCCGCTGGATGCCATCCGCGAAGAGCTGGTCACATCCCTGATGTGTGCGATCGGCCCCAACGGAAACCTGCTTGACACCAAGCAGGTCCGGCAGCCGCAGATTTCGCTGCCGTTCCCGGTGATCAACAACGACCAGCTGGCGAAGATCGCCAACATCGAGGACGCCGACGGCACCAGGGTGGCCATGAAGGTCCGCGGCCTCTACCGCCCCGAAGGCGGCGAGAACGCCCTCCGCGCCCGGCTGACCGAGATCTGCGAGCAGGTTTCCGGCGCCATCAACCGCGGCGTGCAGTATGTTGTGCTGTCCGACCGCGACTCCAACGCCCAGTGGGCGCCCATTCCTTCGCTGCTGCTGGTCAGCGCCGTGCACCACCACCTGCTGCGCAGCGCCAACCGCACCAAGACCGCCCTCGTGGTCGAGGCCGGGGATGTCCGCGAGACGCACCACGTGGCCGTCCTGATCGGCTACGGCGCGTCCGCCGTCAACCCCTACCTGGCCATGGAATCCGTGGAGCAGCTCATCGCCGCCGGCGATGTCGTCGGCGTCACCCCGCAGGACGGCGTCTACAACCTGATCAAGGGCCTCGGCAAGGGCGTCCTGAAGATCATGTCCAAGATGGGCATCTCCACCGTGGCGTCCTACACCGGCGCGCAGACCTTCGAAGCGCTTGGCCTCGGCCAGGAGCTCGTGGATGAATTCTTCGCCGGCACGCACTCCCAGCTGGGCGGCGTGGGGCTGGACGTCATAGCGGCCGAAGTTTCTGCCCGGCACCAGATGGCCTACCCCGAAGGCGGCATCGAACAGCCGCACCGCCCGCTCCTGGGCGGCGGCGAGTACCAGTGGCGCCGCGACGGCGAGCCGCACCTCTTCAACCCGGAGACTGTCTTCCGGCTGCAGCACGCCACGCGTGAGCGCCGTTACGACATCTTCAAGGCCTACACCAAGGGCGTGGACGACCAGTCCGAGAACCTGATGACCCTGCGCGGGCTCCTCAGGTTCAAGGACGGCCTGCGTCCCGCCGTGCCGCTCGAGGAAGTGGAGCCGGTCTCCAGCATCGTCAAGCGGTTCTCCACGGGGGCCATGAGCTACGGCTCCATCTCCAAGGAAGCCCACGAGACGCTCGCGATCGCCATGAACCGGCTGGGCGGCAAGTCCAACACCGGTGAGGGCGGCGAGGACGTGGACCGCCTCCTGGATCCGGAGCGCCGTTCTGCCGTCAAGCAGATCGCCTCCGGCCGGTTCGGCGTCACCAGCCTGTACCTGACCAACGCTGACGACATCCAGATCAAGATGGCCCAGGGCGCCAAGCCCGGCGAGGGCGGCCAGCTGATGGCCCAGAAGGTCTACCCCTGGGTTGCCCGCACGCGCCACTCGACGCCCGGCGTCGGACTGATCTCGCCGCCCCCGCACCACGACATCTACTCCATCGAGGACCTCGCGCAGCTGATCTACGATGCCAAGCGCGCCAATCCTTCGGCCAGGGTGCACGTGAAGCTCGTCTCCGAGGTGGGCATCGGCACAGTTGCCGCCGGTGTGACCAAGGCGAAGGCCGACGTCGTGCTCGTTTCCGGGCACGACGGCGGAACCGGCGCCTCGCCGCTGAACTCGCTCAAGCACGCCGGCGTCCCGTGGGAGCTGGGGCTCGCAGAGACCCAGCAGACGCTCATGCTTAACGGCCTGCGCGACCGCGTGGTGGTGCAGGTGGACGGCCAGCTCAAGACCGGCCGCGACGTCGTCATTGCCGCCCTGCTCGGTGGCGAGGAATTCGGCTTCGCCACGGCCCCGCTGGTGGTTGAAGGCTGCATCATGATGCGCGTCTGCCACCTGGACACCTGCCCTGTCGGCGTCGCCACGCAGAACCCCGAACTGCGGGCCCGCTTCACCGGCAAGCCCGAGTTCGTGGTCAACTTCTTCGAATTCCTGGCCGAGGAAGTCCGCGAAATCCTCGCGGAACTTGGCTTCCGGAGCATCGAGGAAGCGATCGGCCACGCGGAAGCGCTCGACACCCGCGAAGCGATCAACCACTGGAAGGCCGAAGGCCTGGACCTCGACCCCATCCTGCACGGGCTGGAGTTCGACGACGACGCCCCGCTGCGCAACCTGACCGGTCAGAACCACGAGCTGGACAAGCACTTCGACCAGCGGCTCATCACCATGGCCGCCGAGGCGCTGACCGACCGCAGCCCGGTGAAGATCGCCGTCGACGTCATCAACACGGACCGCTCCGTCGGCACCATGCTGGGCCACGTCGTGACCAAGACGTTCAGCACGGACGTGCTGGCGACGGACACGATCGACATCACGCTGACCGGCACCGCAGGCCAGTCGCTGGGCGCCTTCCTGCCCGCCGGCATCACGCTGCGGATGTACGGCGACTCCAACGACTACGTGGGCAAGGGCCTCTCCGGCGGCCGCATCATCGTCCGCCCGGACCGCACCAACGTGTTCCAGGCCGAGAGCAACGTGATCGCCGGAAACGTGATCGGTTACGGTGCCACCAGCGGCGAGATGTTCCTGCGCGGCCAGGTGGGCGAACGCTTCCTGGTCCGCAACTCCGGCGCCACGGCGGTTGTCGAGGGTATCGGCGACCACGGCTGCGAGTACATGACCGGCGGCCAGACGCTCATCATCGGCCGGACCGGACGCAACTTCGGTGCGGGCATGTCCGGCGGAACGGCCTACGTGCTGGACCTGCGGACCACCCGCGTGAACAAGCAGGCGCTGGAATCCGGCGAACTCCAGCTCCAGGAGCTGGATGCTGAGGACCGCGACATCGTCCACGGCCTGCTGGTCAAGCATGTCGAGGAAACCGAATCCCAGCTGGCCGAGCGGCTGCTCGAGAACTTCGATGACACCGCTGCCCGCATAACCAAGGTGCTGCCGCGCGATTATGCGGCCGTCCTGCAAACCCGTCTGAGCGCCATCGAAGAGGGCCTGGACCCCGACGGCGAAGAAGTTTGGTCTCGAATCCTGGAGGTGACCGGTGGCTGATCCACGCGGATTTCTGAAAGTACGTCAGCGTGAAACCCAGCCACGCCGCCCCGTTCCGGTCCGCATCATGGACTGGAAGGAAGTCTACGAGGCCCAGGAAAAGGGTGTCCTCAAGAGCCAGGCCGGACGCTGCATGGACTGCGGCGTACCGTTCTGCCACCAGGGCTGCCCGCTCGGGAACCTGATCCCCGAGTGGAACGACCTCATGTGGCGGGACAAGGGCGAGGAAGCGATTGAGCGGCTGCATGCCACCAACAACTTCCCCGAATGGACCGGCCGCCTGTGCCCGGCACCGTGCGAGGCGTCCTGCGTGCTGGGCATCAACCAGCCCGCCGTGACCATCAAGCAGGTTGAGGTGTCCATCATCGATGAGGCGTTCGACAACGGCTGGGTCAACCCGTTGCCGCCCGCGCGCCTGACCGGCAAGACGGTCGCCGTCGTGGGTTCCGGCCCCGCAGGCCTGGCCGTTGCCCAGCAGCTGACCCGTGTGGGACACACCGTGGCCGTGTACGAGCGCGACGACAAGATCGGCGGCCTGCTGCGCTACGGCATCCCCGACTTCAAGATGGAAAAAGAGCAGGTGGACCGGCGGCTCGAGCAGATGAAGGCTGAAGGCACCCGCTTCCGCACCGGCGTTGCCGTCGGCACGGACGTGACGTGGGAGCAGCTGCGCCGGCGCTACGACGCCGTCGTGATCGCCACCGGCGCCACCGTTCCGCGTGACCTGCCGATCCCGGGCCGCGAGCTTGACGGCGTGCACTTCGCGATGGACTACCTCGTACCGGCGAACCGCGTAGTGGCGGGGGAGACGGTCGAGAACCAGATCCACGCCAAGGGCAAGCACGTGGTGATCCTAGGCGGCGGCGACACCGGTGCTGACTGCCTCGGCACCGCGCACCGCCACGGTGCGGCATCCGTGACCACCTTGGCCATCGGCAAGCAGCCTCCCGTCGAGCGCGCCGGCCACCAGCCGTGGCCGACGTTCCCCACGCTCTTTGAGATGGCCAGCGCCCACGAAGAGGGCGGTGAACGCACCTACCTCGCCTCGACCGTTGAGTTCGTCGGCGAAAACGGCAAGCTCACCGGCGTCAAGGTTGCCGAGACCGAATTCGTTGACGGCAAGCGCCTCCCCAAGGCCGGCACGGAGCGGATCATTCCCGCCGACCTGGTGTTCCTGTCCCTGGGCTTCACCGGAGCCGAACCGGCCGGAATCGCCGAGCAGGTCAGCGCTGAGTTCGACGGGCGCGGAAACGTGGCCCGCGACGGCTACTACATGACCAACACCGAAGGCGTGTTCGTTGCGGGTGACGCCGGACGCGGCCAGTCGCTCATCGTGTGGGCCATTGCCGAAGGGCGGGCCGCCGCCGCGGCGGTGGACAAGTTCCTGATGGGAAGCACGATTCTTCCCGCTCCCGTGGCCCCGACGGATCGGGCGATCGCCGTCCTGTAGCGCAGCCTGGAGGTTAAATTCACCTCCGCGACAACTTAACCAATGCAAGAGACCAATAGGGTAGGTATATGAGACGCGCAAAAATTGTGGCCACCTTCGGACCGGCGATTGCCAGCTATGAAAACACCCTCGCGGTGTTGGAAGCAGGCGTTGACGTTGCCCGGATGAACATGAGCCACGGCGATTACTCCGTGCACGACAACACCTATGAGAACGTCCGCAAGGCCGCCACGGATCTCGGCAAGGCCGTCGCGATCATGGCCGACCTGCAGGGACCGAAGATCCGGCTCGGCCGCTTCGTGGACGGCCCGCACGAGCTCGCGGTCGGTGACATCTTCACGATCACCACCGAGGACGTGCCCGGCACCAAGGAGATCTGCTCCACGACGCTCAAGAGCCTCACCGACGACGTCAACGTGGGCGACGCCCTGCTGATCGACGACGGCAAGGTTGCCCTGCGCGCCATCGAGGTGGACGACGTCAAGGTCGTCGCCCAGGTGACCGTGGGCGGCATGGTGTCCAACAACAAGGGCATCAACCTCCCGGGCGTTGCTGTCAACGTTCCGGCCCTGAGCGAGAAGGATGAGGACGACCTCCGCTGGGCGATCCGCCGCGGCGTGGACCTCGTTGCCCTGTCCTTCGTCCGCGACGCCAGCGACATCAAGCGCGTCCACGAGATCATGGACGAAGAAGGCCGCCGCGTTCCGGTGATCGCCAAGATCGAGAAGCCGCAGGCCGTGGAGCAGCTCCACGAGATCATCGACGCGTTCGACGCGATCATGGTGGCCCGTGGCGACCTCGGCGTTGAGCTTCCGCTGGAGGAAGTGCCGATCGTGCAGAAGCGCGCCATTGAACTGGCACGCCGCTGGGCCAAGCCGGTCATCGTGGCCACGCAGGTGCTCGAGTCCATGATCGACAACCCGCGCCCCACCCGCGCGGAAGCCTCCGACTGCGCCAACGCCGTGCTCGACGGCGCCGATGCAGTCATGCTGTCCGGCGAGACCAGCGTGGGCAAGTACCCGATCGAGACGGTCAAGGTCATGGCCAGGATCATCGAGTCCACCGAGGAGCACGGCCTGGAGCGCGTCCCCCCGCTGGGCACCAAGCCCAAGACCCGCGGTGGCGCCATCACCCGTGCTGCCGTCGAGATCGCGGACCAGCTGGAGGCCAAGTACATCTGTACGTTCACGCAGTCCGGTGACTCGGCACGCCGCCTGTCCCGCCTCCGCCCGATCAAGCCGGTCTTCGCGTTCACCCCGGTGGAGCACGTGTGGAACCAGCTGGCACTGACCTGGGGCATCCAGCCGGTGCTCGTGCCCATGGTGGGCCACACGGACGAAATGACCGCGCAGGTAGACCGCAGCCTGCTGGACATGGGGCTCGTGGAAGACGGTGACCTTGTGGTCATCGCTGCCGGTTCCCCTCCCGGAAAGGCCGGTTCCACCAACTCGCTGAAGGTGCACAAGGTGGGCGACCTCGCCGACACTTCGCGCCTGGGCGAGGCAGGGGAGAAGAAGGAAAAGCTCGGCCCGTGGCCGGAAAAGAAGAAGAAGAACTAGGCTTCAGCCCCTGCTGAGTAGCTGAGACCAAAGGGAGGATCCCCGCCGATTGGCGGGGATCCTCCCTTTTTTGGCTTTTTGGCTGTAACAAAAAGGAGGATCCCCGCCGCGTGGCGGGGATCCTCCTCTGTCTTTTTGGCGCTAGTTGACCTGGTTGATGATGGTCTCGGCCACTTCGCGCATGCTCAGGCGGCGGTCCATGGAGGTCTTCTGGATCCAGCGGAAGGCTTCCGGCTCCGTCAGGCCCATCTTGGTGGTGAGCAGGCTCTTGGCGCGCTCAACGAGCTTGCGGGTGGCGAACTGCTCCTGCAGGTCCGTGACCTCGTTTTCGAGGGCCTTGATCTCCTCGTGGCGGGACAGGGCGATCTCCAGGGCGGGGATCAGGTCCGCGGGGGTGAAGGGCTTGACGACGTACGCCATGGCGCCGGCGTCGCGGGCGCGCTCCACGAGTTCCTTCTGGCTGAAGGCGGTCAGCAGCACCACGGGGGCGATGCGGGCCTTGACGATCTTCTCGGCGGCGGTGATGCCGTCCATGACGGGCATCTTGACGTCCATGAGGACGAGGTCCGGCTTGAGCTCCTCGGCCAGCTGGACGGCCTTCTCGCCGTTGTCCGCCTCGCCGATGACGTCATAGCCCTCGCCGCGCAGGATTTCGATGATGTCGAGGCGGATGAGGGTTTCGTCTTCGGCCACAATGACGCGGCGCGCCGGCTGGGACGTGGTGTTTGACTCCGTCGGTTCTGACACGGGATCTCCTTGAAAAGGTACGGCGGGAACATCACTATCTTAGGTGCGCCCGCGGCTGTACTTGGATCTGCATGGCTTCGTGCGGCGTCACTGGCGCGATTCTGGAATTTAGCCTATCTGCATGTAGAGTAAATCCGCGCACTGGAAGTGGCTGCGTTGCTCACAATCACGTTGTGGGCCTACGATTGTTACTCCGTGTACTCCGCGCCCGAGTGGCGGAATTGGCAGACGCGCCGCACTCAAAATGCGGTATCGAAAGGTGTGTGGGTTCGAGTCCCACCTCGGGCACAGTGTTTCCGCAGGTCAGGGGCCTATTAGGCCTCTGGCTGTTGACAAAAAGCCCAAAAGTGTTGACACGGGCCTAGCATTTTTATGTGGCAAGTATCCGCAAGCGCGTGAAAAAGGACGGTACGTCGTCCTTCATGGTGCTCTGGCGTGACCCGAAGAGCCGCGAGCAACAGGGCCTCACGGTTGCCACCGAAGCCGAAGCTGAGACGCTTAGGCGCTTGCTGGATGCTAACGGGCAATCGTTCGAAATCGCCCAGCACGCAATCCTCACCAATCAGGCGAGAGTGCCGACTGTTGCCGACGTCATCCAAGAGCACATCGATCTACTGGTTCGCCCGTCGAGCGGAACCACCAGGACCTATCAGGTAATGCTCGATCTCCATGTGCGGAACGTCATCGGTCACATCCCCGTGGACAAGCTCGACTATCGCCACATCATGCATTGGGTAAAGTCGATGCGGGCGAAGGGCCGTTCACCGAAGACGATCCACAACGTGCACGGATTGATCTCGGCGGCCATGAATACCGCCGAAATGCTTGGTTACGTCCCCCGCAACCCTTGTCGTGGTGTGCAGCTGCCGCCCATCGAAAAGGCTGAGGATGAAGCCATGTTCCTCACCCATGCGGAGTTCAGCCTGATCATGGAGGGCATGGGGGAGCGATATAAAGCCTTCACGAACTTCCTTGTCATGACGGGAACGCGATTCGGTGAGGCAACAGCCCTCACCGTCGCCGACGTCGACCTGCTATCAAAGCCGCCGACGGCGCGGATAAATAAGGCCTGGAAGCGGGATAGTCGCTCTCAGTTCTACATCGGAGCCACCAAGACCGGGGCAGGCAAACGGACCATCGGACTCAACCCAGCCCTTGTGGAGCTACTTATTCCGCTTGTGGCCAGCCGCCCGGGGAAAGAGCTTGTATTCACCACGCCCAAGGGTCAGCGGATCATCCATAAGTTGTACTGGCATCACTACTGGGTGCCAGCCGTGCGCACAGCCCAAGTCAATGGCCTCCAGAAAAATCCCCGAATCCACGATCTTCGCCACACGCACGCCTCTTGGTTGATCCAGGATGGGGTTCCGCTGTTCACGATCTCGCGGCGGCTTGGTCATACTTCCACGCGGACGACAGAGCAGGTCTACGGACACTTGATGCCGGAAGCCCTGCAGGCGGGTGCGGACGCGACGGAGCGCTCGATTTCGGGGTTTGTTCGCTAACGGATCCTGCCGCGGCACTGAGCTATCTGCGGCTGGGTCAGGTGACCGGTGCGAGTCGCACTCTCGCGCGAGTGCCAATGAGCCGTTCCTTCGGAGCCGTCTTTGGACTGGCGGGGACGGCCAGCGCTGTGTCGCCGGGGAGAATCTCACTCAGCCGGGCGATTTCCATGATGTGCTCGGAAGTGAAGATGATTTTTCCTTTTCCCCAGCAGGCGTGGGGAAATCGCCCGCTGGCGGCGCCGTCTCGTAGCCATGCCTCAGTGCACTTCATCAGGGCAGCTGCCTCGGCCGGCTCGAAGAATTCAAGATCCATCGGAACTCACTAATTTCTCGACTGCTTTGGCAGTTCATGATGGTTGACCCAGCAGGGAACATGACTCAGCTGTAAGGGGACTGCCGCACTGCCCGAAGAGGAAGCCCTCGAATCTCTGGTTGACTCACCCTCTGGACATGTCCAGAGCATGGGAGTTCAATGGAGGTCAAGTGGTTGCCACTTGCCGAACCCGGCGATGATGAGGTCGTTGGACGCCGGCTTGATTTTGGAATGACATAGGCATTGCTGGGGATGCTCATGGAAAATCGTTCAAAGGTCGTAGGAACAACGCCGGCGGAACGCGCCGCACATGCTTTCAAGGCGCTGCTGCTACCCACACATCTAACTCTTGGGCGCCTTGTTGAAGTTGTCGAGCGCATCCGTTGCCGGCGCATTGAGATTGAAGTTTCAGGTGCGCTCAATGGTGGGTCAGTCTGTGGGCTGTGGCTGTCGACCGACACGGCTGAGATCATCTTGCACGCCGCGACGCCGTCAGCGCTTCACAGGCAACAATTCGTACTTCATGAGCTAGGGCACATGGTTCTCCGCCACGATGAGTTGGTACTACCCGCGGATTACGCCGGCGTCCTCTTTCCTAACCTGTCCAGTGACCTCGTTACCCGAGTCCTTGGGCGAAGCAGCTTTGTTAACCATGTTGAGGCCGCAGCGGAAAGCCTGGCAGACCTATTCGCAGCCGCGATCCGGGAAAGCACCATCGAACCACGATCGTTCGAACGGATTTTCGGATGATCCAGCTCCTGGCGGCCTCCCTAATCTGGGGTCTCGTGCTTTGCCTGTTGCCGGGACTCCGATGGCGCGCTGATCACAGCATTTTGGTGGCAGCTGTAACCATCGCGACTGCTCTCACGCTGAACATCGACCAGGTCTACGTTGCCGGAGACGCCTTGGTTGGTAGTCGTAACGTGCTGGATCTGCTCGCGAACATCTTGATGGTTGTCGGCATATATTTCCTGTCAAGGGCGATTCTTCGTGCTGCCGACCCCGAAGAGATTCCGTCGCGGCGGGATCACTTCGGCCTTGCTATTTTGGGACTCGTGATTGTGGGCCTCATCGTCTGTTTCAGCGCTGTCGCTGCCCCATACTCATCCACGAGTTTCATGAAGGACTTTGGAGATCAGTGGTCCGCTGCCGTCTATTCCGCAGTTCAATTTGGCTACATTGGAATCGTCGTAGGCATCACGGGCTACACGTGCTTTAGGTTCCGGGGCAATATGTCCAGGCCCTACTTCCGCATAGCGTTCACTCTTATCGGTGTGGGCTGTTCACTAGCTGTGATCTTAGTTTTGGCCGTCTTGGGAATGGACGTTCTCCACCTGCACGGGGATTTGGTAGGGATGAGAGCCCTTTCACTTGTTTACGATGCTGCCCTCGTCGGAGCGATGGCCTTCCTATGTGCGGGACTCGCCCTGCCACCCACGGCTCGTCGGATTTCCCGCAGGAGGGAATCGAAGACGGAAGCCACCTTGGTCGGTCGCCTTACCGAGGTCTGGGAAAAGACGACGGATCAGAGGCGGGAGGTCCGGCTCGTTTCCTCCGCCGAAATTGTCGATCGGCCTGACTCAGCCAGACGGCGCCTCCATAGGATGCTGGTCGAAATCCAGGATGCCCTCCTTATCGATCCTGAGCTCTTGAAGGTATTGGATGATCGTGACCACCAAGTGCTCAACCGAGTGGAGCAGTATCTGGCCGTACCTCCTTCGCGGACGGAAGATGGAACGGGTCCCCACACTGTCGGAAGGGGGAGCACGCTTCATGACAGAATCAGACGCCAATTCTTCGGACACGCCCCAAGCAAAACTCGCTCGGAAGCTGAACCTACTGCTTGACCTTTTCGAGGCGAAAGGGTCGGAGCTCCTTACCTATCAACAGATCAGTCATCAGATGGCGCAACGCGGAACGCCTTTGTCACGCTCGCGCTGGGCATACATGCGGAGCGGGGATGGCTCGCTGGCCACTGATGAAGCGCTCTTGCGGAATCTCGCTGAATTTTTCGGCGTCGACTCCGAGTACCTGCTGGATGATTCCAGCGACGTTCCCAGACTCGTTGATGCCCAGCTTGAGTTGCTGCGTAGTTTGCGTGAAGCTCGTGTGCGGAACTTTGCCGCGCGGCAGCTGCAGGGTATCTCCCCTGATACCCTCTTACGGCTTCGCAAGGTGATTGATGAACGGCTCGGAGGTGGAGACCAAGGTGGCGACGATAACGGGCGTTCGTAGGGTCATTGGTGGGCTGGCGACGGCGGCCGCCCTCGGGGGCGCCACAGCATGTCTTGCTGCGGTATATTTTGCGCGGCAAGTGGTCGTGCCCAAGACTTTCCGCAAAGAGGATCTTCCCATCCGACGGGTTTTTCGAGATGCCGACGGCTCATCACTCATCGACCTGCCTACTTCACCGCAGACAACCGCGCCAGGGCGTTACAGCCTATGGTTTGCTAAGGGCTCCGGCCATGCCTGCATAGGTCCGATCACCGGGATGAATGCTGAAGCCGGCACAGTCTCACGAGTTGTGGAGCGGGTCGACGCTGGCGATTTGACGACCGCCCGGGCAGGAATCTGGAGCGGGTATGTATTCTCGAAGCCTGACCAACTTGGCCTGCCGTATTCAGAGGTTGAGATTCCAGTTGAGCATGGCGCCGCTCCGGCGTGGAAGTTTGCGCCCACCAAGATTACGGCCACTTCGGACATCTGGGCAATACACATCCATGGGATGGGGGGAACCAGGGCCGGGGCTCTCCGCGGAGTTCCAGTTGCCAATCGGCTGGGATGCACGTCGCTGGTCGTCTCATTTCGAAATGACCGTGAGGCGCCTGCAGCGGCCGACGCCCGGTACATGCTGGGTCAAACCGAATGGCGCGACGTCGAAGCTGCGGTGAGGTACGCCGTCGGCGAAGGAGCGCGGCAGATTGTGCTTTTCGGCTGGTCGCTGGGTGGATCCATCGCTCTGCGGTTGGATGATTTGTCGGCCCACTCCGGCTACGTCTCTGGACTTGTTCTCGATGCTCCTGTCATGGACTGGACTAGGACATTGATCTCGAATGCTCGGGCAACCGGACTGCCGGCTCCGATCGCGTCTCTGGGGTTAGGTCTTATGCGGACCAAGACATTCCGGTGGGTCACAGGGCTTGCGGAGCCACTCGATTTTCAGTCATCAGATTGGGTTGGCCGGGCGTCTGAGCTCAACAAGCCAGTTCTGATATTGCACGGAATGGGTGATCTTTCTACGCCCTTCGAAGTTTCGCAGCTCACGGCAAAACTTCGTCCGGACCTAATTCATCTCGTGCCCTTTGAAGTAGAGGGGCACTCTCAGGAATGGAACGTCGATGCTGAGAAGTGGGAGAGTGCGGTCGCTGACTGGCTCTTGGGTCTGGGCCTGGGAGCAGTGACCACGGAATTGGATGACGTCGGAGAGCTGACGAGCGCTGTGGCGGAGTTCTAATCCATTGGCATCGACGAACCCGTCGTATTGACCTCGCCCGCAAACACAGCCGCCATGGCTTGGAGCTGTCCGCGAACCTGTTCAGGGCAAGCCTCGAATCTCCTTGCAGATGCGGGTACCACGAGTCCAACCGAATGAAGTAGAGCTAGGTGCCGCCGGACGGCTGAATGCGATGCACCGAGTTGGGAAGCGATCTCGCCACACGTTGACGAGCCGTTCCTTAGAAGGAAGCGGAGGATTTGGCTTCGCGTTCGGTTCATCAAGATGTTCGACATGGAGACCACAGCTTGAGTAAGGATGAAGAGTAAGCCAGCTGCTGTAGACGGGTCTACAGCAGAAGGCTACTCCTCCTAGCTCCCGGTGGGAAGGTTCCGGTCTGCATGTGGCAGCGATTGCCCCTCTGGATGACTCGCGGAATACTGGGGGCAAGGAGAAGCGGGCTGAACCCGACCTGTTTCGGCCAACGCGAAGGGATGGGCGATGCTTGGTGACGATGCTGGCCTTGACGGGACATTCGCCCCTCAAGCGCGTCTCGCCCGTCGTCTGAATCTGTTGCTGGACGTCGTTGTTGCCGAACGGGGAGCGCCGGTCACCTTTCGGGAGATTCAGGCAGAATTGGCGAGTAGGGGGGTCAAGCTCTCTCGCGCCCGCTGGTTCTACATGAAGGACGGCAGGGGGCGACTAGTCAGTGATCCGGCACTTCTCACTGCACTTTGCGACATCTTCAACGTGGATGCCTCGTATCTCCTGCTCGGCAAGGACGCCGACCTGCCTGAACGCATTGATTCGCAGCTTGAGTTCGTCAAGTCGCTTCGGGCGGCTCGTGTGAAGTCCTTCGCTGTTCGAACTCTAGGAGATGTCTCTCCGGAAACACTGCGCGCCATCTCCGAGTACCTCAACAGGGACATCAGCCTTCACCCTGGCGGCGAACAGGCAGCAGCTAGCGCTCCAGCAGATACCGAAGATGGGCGTCAAGGAGCTCCTTGATCCGCACAGCGTTAGCTGAGTAGCGCGGCGAGCGGCCGTGACGACGGCCAACTTCGACATCGACGACGATCGCGCCTGCTTCCTCCAGTGCGAGCAGGTGCTTGGCGACACTGGGCTCACCTGCGCTGACGGCAGCAACGATGTCGCCCCGCGTCGCGGGGCCATGCGTTGAAAGATAGCGAAGGATCTCGTTCCGCGATCTGTTGCCAAACGTCGCCACGGCAGCCTCGACGTCGGGCGACCATGCGTCGTCCTGAGGCTGCGTGATACGTGGCATGGAACCATTGTTGCGGAACCGCACCGGAAAAGTAAGAACAGCACTCTTGACGATACTTTAATTATCTTCGACAATACTTTTCATAAGAGATTGCCATTGTGGTTGAAGTGCAATGTTGAGGCCACGTCTGAGGCGCCGAGTGCTGGGGCCGGAGTTGTCGGAAACTGTCAGTTGAAACGGTGAAGACCATGCGCGTCGAAACCAAGGCGAATCACGCCGAGCGGAATCAATCAAAGTCAACCAGCGTCGACGTCTCCCTGCAGCGTCCGCCGTCGTCTGAAGAAATCACGATATCTGTGGACCAGATGATGGTGGCCGTCGAGGGGGTGCGCCGGTATGTCATCTCGCATTTGTCGCGGATTGGCCGCACATGCGACGTCGATGATGTCATGCAGGACGTTAGGGTGGCCGTTTGGGATGGGGTGTCCCGAGGTCGTTATCGACCGTTGCCGGGCGTGCGGTTTGCGGCCTGGGTGCAGGGCGTTGCAATCAATGTCTGTGCTGCACACATCCGTCGAGAGCTGACACATCAGACACTCCCGCTGATCCTCGACCCGGCGAACGCGGAGGACTCAGCGTCGTTCGACGCCTTGGCCGTTTTAGTGGTGGATCGGTACGAGGATCGAAGCGCTGAAAAGGTACTCGACCAACATTCGGCTCAGGTCTTGCTGGGTCTAACACGCGCCTCTGTTTCCGCACCCATTTGGGGACTTGCGGTGGACAGTCTTTCAGGACCGCGCAAGTACGGACCGCCGTCGCCTCAAGATCGGCGCCGCTGGAATGCGGTAACCGTGGTGCGCCAGACCGCGAAGACGATCAACAAAGCACTGGATGTCGAGCCTGGAACCATCCGAAATCTACAGGAGCTGTGTCGGTGCGCGGTCGACTGCCTGCCTAGTCCGCTTCTGCGTGGGGTGGCCGAAACTATTGTGCGTCCTGATGTACGCGGGCCAGAGAGACACAAGGCCATAGCTGCTTTAGCCATTGAGCTTGGCGTTACAGAACGCTACGTTGCGGTCCAGATTGGCTGCGCCCGTAGGCTCTATCAGACTGCGTGGCGGACTCTCCGGGGGGCAATGAAAAGTCGCTGAGTCATGCACTCAGCCCGCATGCCCGCCATGAACTGGGTGAGGGAGGCGAGAATGTTACGGTCCAGAGAATCTGGGTGGCGAGGTCAGAATCGCGGCCGCCGCTTGTGGCTCGTTTTTGCAATCCTGGCAGCTGCCGTTGCCACCGTGCTGCTTGTCTTGCCTGGGTCGCCGCGACCTCCGTCAACGAGTACGACGGCGGATCCGGCAACATCGCCGCAGGCACCTTCCACTGGCCATCCGCCGTCGTCCGCACCGTCTGTTTCAACGACCTCGACTAAGGCCCCAGCCGCCGAGGGAACGACTGGAGTTCCGCACACCACGAACTATCGGACGCTGGCAACAGCCGCGGCTCAGGCCATTTACACCTGGGACACACGAACGTCGTCGTACTCGGAGGTCTATGGCCGCCTCCGTAGCTGGTGGGACGTCCTGCCGGACGGTTCGAATCCGTTGGCCGTTCTTGCCCATGAATTTGAAGCCACAGGCATCAACGCCGGAGCCTTTGCGTCCTTGGCCGGGCAGAAGGCCTTCCGAACGGCCACGGCTGAATCCATGACCTGTGATGAGGAGTTGGCCGAGGTGCGAGAGCGCCCGGCACCCTGGCTGGGTCTTCACGTCTGCACCGTCGCTCTGAGAGTCGTGGATCAGACGGCCAACGCCCGCAACGCCTTCATGGCGGCTGTCAGCGTCATCGTCAATTGTCCGCCGGCAGCAAATGCCCCGCCCGACCGTTGCACGATGGCCGGGTTCTACGCGACCCCAAGCAGGATCGTGTACTGATGCCGTTCCCGGCAAGTGTTTGTGGCCGTGGCCAAGCGTCGTACCCTGCTGCGCGCCGCGACCGCCGTCGCCATGGTCGTGGCACTGATGTTCGGCGTGGTTTTCTGCGCCTTTGTTACCGTGTTAGTCGCTAAGCCGTCGAGCTCCGACTCCGTCTGCACATCCGCTATACCTGCGGACAATCGTTCGGCGGATCGCAGTGCGGGTGCTCTGGAAATCCACACTGGCAGCTCGGAACCGGTCTGGCTCACTTCAGACCAGATCGCAGTAGCCAAGGGCTACATTTCGGTCGGGAAGCAACTGGGAGTACCGCAAGAAGCCTTGATTATCGCCATCATGATGGCTCTTCAGGAATCCAGCCTCAGAGTCCTAGCTAACTCGAATGTCCCGGCCTCGTTCCAGTTCTCACACGACGGCGTCGGAAGCGATCATGACTCACTTGGGACTGCCCAGCAGCGCCCGGCAGCCGGCTGGGGGAGCGTCGAGGAGCTGATGGACCCTGACTACAACGCCCGTGCCTTCTATGGCGGGCCATCGGGTCCTAATCGCGGCAGTCCTCGGGGGTTACTCGATGTATCGGGGTGGCAGTCCATGGACAAAGGCCAGGCCGCTCAGGCTGTCCAGGTGTCGGCTTTTCCCGAGCTGTACGCGCGATGGGAGTCTCAGGCCACAGCCATAGTCGATTCACTCGAGGGTGTCACCGCGCCGGCCATGTGCAACGATTCGCCGATGGAGGCGGCACAGCCGGTAGCACCGGCGAGCCTGCCTCAGATCCGCAAGGATATCTTGCGCTTTACCCAAGCGGGCGTCGGCGGGACGTACATTTGGGGTGGAACAGCGTACAAAGCTTGGGACTGCTCCGGATATGTCCAGTGGATCTACAGGCAGGTCGGAATCAACCTTCCGCGCGTCGAACAGTGGAGAGTCGGGCACCGAACGGACAGTCCGCAGCCAGGTGACTTGGTTGTCCAGAATCCGCAGGGGCCGGACACCTGGGGGCATGTCGGTATTTACGCGGGAGACGGCATGATGTACAGCGCGCTGAATCCTGCTCTGGGGACCTTGCTGCACCCCGTCGATTGGAACCCAGGCAGCGCCTATTTCGATTTGCTGACATCGTCGATTGCGCAGTGAGCTGACTAGGACGATTCCCAAGCTGGTCAGCGACATGAGTACGCGAGTCGCCGTCTTGCGAGACGGTTACCGACCGGATGAAATGTTATCCCTAGAGCCAGCGGCTACCCTCCCAGGCTTCCGCCGCCACCCTCTTGATGTGCGGGGCTTCAATCCATTCGCACTTGTATTCGTTGCCTTCTATCCACTCCACGAGGCCGTAGTAGCGCGTGTAGGCCAGGGCGCGGCCGTAGATGATGTCGATCTGGACTAGCGGCTGCTGCCCTATGGGGAAGAAAACAACCGGTGTATCGTCGTCGGCTGGAGTTCTGGATTCAGCCTCGGTGCGGGCCATCATTCTCATGAAACCGCTGGGATCGAACTTGTTCACACTTCCAATGATGCACCCAGAGGAGACAAAATTCGAATATGTGTTCGAATGATCGCTTGCACGCTCGTTACCGGCCACTGAGCCTAGAACAACTTGCTCAGCAAGGAGGACGTAGTGCCCAGCGCCGGTGCCCGCTGTACGGATTCGTTTGCCACGCGGGTTGCGCCGATCCTCTGGCATGATCCGATTCCGCGTCGCCTACCGCCTCGGCGTATGTGGCTCAGTACCAATTTCCGAGTCGGTCATGTCGCCCAGCTCCACCGGGCACCATGAAGTCGTGAGCTCAAACTGCTCATTCCACTGGAACACGACGGATGGAGCACCAGATGTTTCTGGCAGCGGTAGATCCTGGGATCACACCCAACGCGAACTTTCCTTTCCTTGAATCCCTAAAGCAGATCGGAGGAGGGATCCTAGTCGGCGCATTCATTGTGATCGCAATAGTGGCGATCATTGGCGCGGCGATGCTCTTGGCCGGCAAGCTGAGCCAATCGTCACGCCTCGCCTCTGGCGGCGGCGTGATCTTGCTTTGGACCGGCCCGGTGGCCGCGATCCTGGGCGGCATCAACGGCTACATCCTTTGGTCCCAGACTGCGTTTCCGCTCGGATTCTAGGTTTCAAGGGTCATGCCAGTTCAGTGCGACCTCAATGGCTGGTGGCCGCCCGGATGCGGGCTCGTCTCGCAAGCCAACGACGGGGTCGAGGGCGCCATCACATCCATCTTCGCGAATGTCCTTCAGAACATTGCCTCTTGGATGTGGGCGTTCATTACCGGCGCTTTCAGCGCGTCGAACGTTGACGATTCGCAGTGGACATCGATTCGTGGCCTGACGAACTGGTGGGTAATTGTGATGATGACTCCACTGGTAGTTGTGATGATCCTCCAACTGCTCTCTGGCCTGATCAGCCAGCAGCCCCGTCGCCTGGTGAGGGCGCTGGTGGGCGGTGCCGCTGCGATCCCGATGGTGGCCGTTGCCATATACCTGGTTCGTCAGCTCACCAGCGTCAGCGACTCCGCGTCGACGGCACTTCTCAATTCCATGGGGAAGGATCCCTATGTCGTGTTCATGCGGCTCTTTGGATTTGAGCGTGCACCTGCTGGCTCTGACAGGGAGTGGAACGTCATCTCGTTGGCGCCCGGTACCCAAGGCGGAGCCGCAGGTGCGGTGGTCGTCACCGCGATGGCCGTCACCGTTGTGTGGATCCTGGCATTCATTCTCATGTGCTCGATGATCTTCCGATCGTTCGCACTGGTCGTTCTTGCCGCCGTCGCCCCCGTAGCCCTAATGCTCATGCCATGGGAGAAAACGAAGGCATGGGCAAGGCGGTGGTGCGAGATTGTCGTTGCGCTGCTGCTCGCGAAACCGCTCGCTGCGACCGTGCTGGCAGTGGCAATCAAGCTCTTTGCAGATTCGACGTCGTTCGCAGGACTGGCTGCCGGCACTGTTGGGATGGTGCTAGCTTGTGGTGCGCCCCTGATGGCCCTGAGGCTCGTGAGCTTCGCCGGCGGTGAGCTGGCGGCCGCCGCACAAACTGCCGGCGGCGGGCACGTCCTGTCGCGAAGCAGCAGTATTGCTGCCCGGCAGATAAGTCGCCAGACGGGCGGTCGGCTTACGCTGGCCTCGTTGATGGGGCGTTCCTCTATGGCTCAGCCGATTCCATCGAGCCGTGCACAGTTTCCAACGCGAACGCTGCCACCTGGTATGCCACTGCCAGGGTCCACGAAGGCTACGACGCCGTCGCTGCAGTCCAGTGGAGCTGATCCTGCCTTCGACGGCGGCGGTTCAACTTCCGGTATGCCCTCTCCTCAGCCGCGGCAGACTCCTCGTTACGGCAACGGATCTGCAGATGGCCACTCACGGCCAGCAACAAAAGTGGCCGCGGCGGCGAGTCCAACGAACCCGGCTCTAGATACCGGACGGCCGAAGCCGACACACGTGCCGGATCAAAGGAATTCTGAGTTGACCATCCCCGCGACGCCAGGGCCTCCGGTCCACACGCAACCAAGTGTTGAACCCCCATCAGGTGGTAAGCCCCATGTCTGAAAGTTCACGGACGCTCGAAGCAGTCAAGTTTCCCCGGTACGAACGTCGCGGTTTGTTCATGGGGCAGAAGTGGTACCAGTTGCTGCTGCTCGCAGCCGGCGTTATTACCGCCAGTGTGGCGTCTGCCACCGGTGGGCCAGGGGGCCTGTTCACGTCCGGACCCACATGGCTGTCGCTGATACTCCTCGGTCTCCTGCAGTATTCGCGGATCCCTTACCCGGTCTGGGCGAGCCAGATCATCCTGTTTCTCTACCGGTCGGCAGTCAGACAGACTCGGTTCCTGGCACGCCCCGAAAGCGCACTTCTTGCCGGGCGGCTCGTGCTGCCGGGCGGGCTGGGAAATCTGGAGCTTCGGCGTACAGCTAAAGGCGAGTGCTTCCTCGTGGATCCCCATGGCAGGGAAGCGATAGCGGTGCTGCGGTGCAGCACAAGGTCCTTTGCGCTCCTCGACGCCGATGACAAGGCCTGGGCTGTACAAGCATGGTCGCGCGTGCAGGCGGGTATGGCACAGAGATCAAGCATTGCGAGAATCGCCGTCCAGGACTACACGGTTCCCTACCCTTCGACGGCCCTGCGTGACTTCTACGACCGCAACGTCCCACGGAGGGCCGATGCCGTTAGCGGGCTGACGTGGGGTGAACGGGCGTATCAGGACTTGATAGCCGCCGCCGGTTCCGCCATGAGCCACGAGCTGCTGGTCGCAGTTGTCGTGGACACGGCAAAGGCCCGGCGTCGAATCAGGGAATCAGGTGGCGGCATGGCAGGTCTCGAGCGAGTGCTGCGACTGGAAGTCGAGGCAATGACCACTGCTCTGGGAACGCACAGCGTGAAGGTAGATGAGTGGCTCCCTGAGGACGGCATCCTCGACGTCGTTCGCGGTGCTTTTGATCCGGCCGCGGTTGCAGGGCTGGGCAGGGAAGCGAGGACAGTCTTCCCAACAGCCGTGTCAGCACGCCCACCGGATTCCGATCCCGAACCGCCCGGCCTGGCCGCGGGGCCAATGGCGATCGAGGAACGCTGGACGTATTTACAGACCGACTCGGGCTTTCATCAAACTTTCTGGATTGCAGAGTGGCCGCGGCAAAAAGTGTTCCCCGGATTCCTCCATCCGCTGATCTATGTGGGCGACTTCCGCCATACCGTGACCCAAGTGATCCGAAGCGTGCCCACAGTGGAGGCTCTGAGGGACATCCGCTCCGCCCAGGAGGCTCATGAAACTAGACGCCGGATCAACACGCGCTTCGACAGGCCACTCACGCGCGAGCAAAGAGCCGAGGAAGAGGAAGTGGCTCAAAGAGAGGAAGAGATCGTGGCCGGACACGGCGATGTGCGCCCGGCTGCCTACGTGACCATATCGGCTGCCACACTCGACGACCTGGCGCGGCACCGGCAGGAACTGGAATCAGCCGCCGCAGGAGCCTTCGTTGAACTGCGTCTGCTGGCCGGGCAGCAATGGGCGGCTTTCGTCGCCGGGGGACTTCCATTCGGAAGGGGATTGCGATGACGCGAACTAGCCACTCAATTCGATACATGCCGTCAGGTAACCGCCAGCAGCGGAAGGAGGGACGTCGGCAAGACGTCACCACCGACCGTCAACGGTGGGTGTCAGCCGGGTATCGGCTCGCAGAACTAGTCAAAGAACGGCTGGATAGGCCGCGGCTTAGCGGTGACTGGGGGAGTCGGGCGCCGAATACGTTGCGCGGCCCACACCGTCTGCGGCCGGCGCCACACCGTGCTTCGACGATGACGTTTGCAGCAGCGTATCCGTTCATCACCGAATCAGGTCTGGGGCACGAAGGCACGTATATCGGGACCGACGTCTTCGGCTCTGGAGCCTTCTCCTATGATCCGTGGATTTTGTACGACAAGGGCGTTATTAGCGGCCCATCGATCGTTGTCATCGGGACGGTCGGCACGGGTAAGTCCATGTGTGGAAAGTCATTGGTGGCCCGATCGATCACGCTGGGGCGTAAAGCAGCAGTCGCTTCTGACCCCAAAGGCGAATGGGCCGCCGTTGCCAACGCAGTTGGCGGCAAAGTCATCTCGGTGGGCCCCGGACGTTCCGCACGCGTCAACCCTCTGGATGCCGGACCCAGACCCAGTGCCCTGACCGAAACACAATGGCAAGCTGTGGTGCGTCAACGACGCCGTCATTTGCTGGTGGCCTTAGTCTCCCTCATGCGGCAGGGCACGCCGCTGCGTCCGGTCGAGCACACCGCCTTGGACATGGCGCTAATGGAGACTGTTGCCCAGAATTCGAACCCAACGCTGCCCATGGTCCTGGACCACGTACTGAACCCGTCGAAGGAGACAATAGGGCTTGTCGGCAAAGATGGCGGTCTGGCCGTCGGCCACTCATTGCGGCGCACCGTCTCCGGCGACTTGGAGGGCATGTTTGACGCTCCCTCGACCGTAGCCTTCGATGCAGACGCGCCCATGATGGTGATGGATACGTCGGCCCTGATCGGTGCGTCCGAACAGGCCCTGTCCCTCGCCGCGGCGTGCGGCGCCACCTGGCTCGAGGCGGCGGTTACCAATCCCGACGGCGGCAAGCGGCTCGTGGTTTACGACGAAGGCTGGCGCATGCTGGCCGACCCTTACATGCTGGCCAAAATGAGCGAGCAATGGCGGTTGGCGCGCACTTACGGGATCGCGAATCTGCTCATCATGCACAAGGTGGCGGACCTCAACGAGATTGGCGATAGCACTAGCGGGCATCGCCAAAAGGCCCTTGGTTTGCTTACCGAGGCAGACACCCGGATCATCTACCGGCAAAAGCACGACGCCATGCGCCTTACCAAAGATGCCCTCGGGCTAACCGCGGCCGAGTGCGAGCATGTGGAGAACCTCCCCAAAGGAGTCGGGCTCTGGAAAGTCGGGAACCGGTCCTTCATCGTTGCCAATCGGGTCACGACGGATGAGCTGGAAGTTTTCGGCACCGACGCGCGGATGGTTCCATGAGCGCGCGGGCAGCAAGCAACAATCCGCTGGTTAGCGCCGGACTCATCGCCGCAGCGGGTTACGTGTGTCTCTGCTTTCTTATTCAAGGCGCGGCCCACGCCCTGGTGGCCTGGCGCTGCGGAGGTAGTCCGCCGTCGCCGTTTAATCCGGCAGCCGCCGTCGGGCTCCTCGCCGGCCGCACTGACTGGATCATCCGCGAACCGCCTGGTTGCTCGATTGGGATCGGCAGTGTCTGGTGGGTTGTTGGTCCGGTGCTTCTGCTGCTCGTTGCGCTCGCAGTGGGCGCCGTTTTGTTCTGGCGGACGTGGAAGCAATCGGGTGCCTGGCTGCGCCTGGACATCCTGAACCGGGACGGCGTCGCCCGACGCACGGAGATACTGCGTGACTTCGGTGCCAGGGCAGTCAAGCGGCGAGGAAAGTTCACCAGGCCTGGGCTGACAAAGCCCACTATCCAGGATGTGTCATGGACGCTCGGCCGCTCCCGCGGCGTCACAGTTCATGTCTCCACCGAGGAGTCCATGGTCATCCAGGGCGCGCCCCGTTCCGGTAAAGGCCTCTACGTGGTCATCAATGCCATCCTCGACGCGCCCGGGGCTGTGGTTACGACGTCGACGCGTGCGGACAACCTGGTTGTCACCATGGGAGCCCGCGCCACCGGCGGAAGACCGGTGACCGTGTTCGATCCGCAGGGAATGTCCGGATTGCCCTCCACCCTACGGTGGTCTCCCGTCCGCGGCTGTGAGGACCCGGACATCGCGACCCGACGGGCGCTGGTCATCACAGCAGACACCGAAATGAAGGGCGAGAACGCGGCGTGGCAAAAGCGCTCGCTGATAGTCCTGCAGTGCCTGCTTCATGCTGCGGCGTTGTCTGGAGAAGGCGTCCGCGCCTTTCGTCGCTGGTCCTCCAGCCCGGTACTGGCGCGGGAAGCTTTGGACGTGCTCGGTCGTCATCAGGCCGCCCTGGGGTGGCAGGCGGACTTGATGGGGATCCTGGAGGATGATCCCCGGAACACGTCCAATTCCTGGATTGGGGTCTCGGCCGCGGTAGCGCCTCTCTCCTCACCCAAAGTGCTGGCTGCCTTGAACCCCCAGGACGAATCCGAGGAGTTTGACCCCAAGACATTCATCCGGGACCGAGGGACCCTGTATCTGATCGGCACTCGGGCGGGAGCCGCTGCCGCTGGGCCATATCTTTCCGCTCTGATCGACGACATCGACAACGCAGCCCGTGAAATGGCCTTTGTGTCGCCGGGGGGACGGCTTGATCCGCCCTTGTCACTCATCCTCGACGAGATTGCCAACTTGGCTCCTTGGCCAGGCCTGCCTGTCGCCCTCTCTGATGGTGGCGGTATCGGCATCTCCACCCTTGTTGTCTTACAGTCCCTCTCTCAGGCGCGCAGCGGGTGGTCCATTGATGAGGCAGCCACGATCTGGGACTCGGCCATTATCAAGGTGATCTTCGGCGGCGGTTCCGACGAGCGCGACCTTCGCTCTCTTGCCGGGCTGCTGGGGGAGCGGAGCCTGACTCTGAATACCCGGTCCTGGTCGGCTCAGGGCCGCCAAGACGGCGAGCAGATCCGGGAGAGTCCTGTCATCCGGTTGGATGAGATCCGCCGGCTGCCGGTAGGCACAGCGCTCATGCTCGGGCGCCGCACCAGGCCGATCCTCTTGGATCTGCGCGAATGGCACAAGCGCAAAGATGCGGCAGAACTTGGTCGCTCCAAGGCGGAGCTCGAACGCGCGTTAATTGCCGGCCACAGATTGCGTCAGGAAATCACGAAAGAGCTGGAATGATGCACAGCTACGACGACGGCGAACAGTTTGAAATCCCGTCAGTTGGAGAGAACGACGACGAGCTGACTGCGCAGCTTTTCCGATCTGCATTCAGACCTCCCGGCGGCGCGTCCGGTGTCACGTATCGCTGGCGGGACATGGACCCGCAGCAGGCGGAAAGCGCCTGGCGTGCATTGGGCGCGTGGGTCAGGTGGTTCGTTGCCACGTACCAGCTCACGACGTCGGTGGTACCCGAATGTTGGTGGCGGCATCCCGAGATTGTGGCCGAGCTTTATGCGCTGCAAAGGGCAGAATTGGCGTCGTATGCCGCTGACGATCCAGGCTTCGGGCCGTTGGCCTTTCACGAAAGGCTCCCGCACGCCGTCGAACGTCTCCGGATCCACACCCGGACCGCCGGCTGCGTCGGCCTGCAGGCACACAAGGAACCCGCGCTGAGAATCCTGACGTCGGAGGACCCGGCGTTTCTCGAGTGGCAGGTGGAACACCACCAAGTCGTCGCCGATTTCTGAAGTCATGCTGTTCTGCCGTCGCAAGACATGAATAAGCATCTGCAACCTAATCTGGCGGACCCCAAGAAGCACGAAGGGTGGCTGTCGTGGCCCCTGCAACCGAAGACAAATCTCTTTCCGCGGCGACTGACGCTGCGCCGCACCTCCACGCGCCCGGCAATTCGCGCATGACGCCCGAGGAACGGATTACAGCACTCACGGACGGACTCCACACGATTCTGGCAAAGGCAGTTGAGTCGCCGGCACACTGGCAGGTGCTCCTTGATGCCTCGGCCACTTTGTGGCGGTACTCGGGTGGCAACGTCGCCTTGCTGATGATGCAGATGGCCCAACGCGGCACGGAAGAGCCCACGCTAGTAGCCGGGTACAAGGAGTGGGAACGTCACGGGCGTACCGTCCTGCGCGGGGAGCACGCGCTGTGGGTGATTGCGCCTCGGACTGCGCGGATGAATGAGATTACTCTGCCCGACGGTACGCGGCAGCGCATACCGGTTGGCCAGAGAGTCCCGGCCAATGCGGTCGAAGACGGCAAGAAGACTGTAATTACCGGCTGGCGCGGCCAGGCTGTTTTCGACGTGTCTCAAACCGAGGGAACTCCACTGTTGGTGCCACGGGCCGGGGCCGAGTCTGCGCCAGATGCATCGGAGCTCTGGCATTCCCTCGCGGAAGTCGCGAGGAGGCACGGGTTCGATCTTAACGTGACCAATGCCCAGTACGGGCTGACCAGTGGATTCACGGACTTCGCCAGCCGGAGTGTCCAAGTTGGAGCGTGGTTGAACGACGAGGAGCGCGCCGCAGTCCTTGCCCACGAGCTGGGGCACGTTCTGCTCCACGGACCGAACGACGACGTGGGCCGGCTCTACGGTAGCAGCGCCGACCATCGTGGCCTGGCGGAAGTTGAGGCCGAGTCCGTTGCCTACACCGTGCTTCGGGCCCACGGAATTGACCGCGGCCCGCAGTCTGCCTCGTACTTGGCCGGATGGGCTGACGCCGTCATTGGGGCGGAGTCCGATGCCCGGGCCCAAGATGCCGGCAGCAAACTTCCAGCGTCGCGCGTGGACATTGCCAAGTCGGTCCTAGGTCGCGTCACCGCAGCTTCCAAAGGCATCCTCGAAATCACCCATCCACCTGGATTTGGAGGGAAGATCGCTGCCGCTGATGCAGACCCGCGGGTCAGCCAGCCGGCGGCGTATGCAGGAGTGGAAGGGCCGGCTACATCGGCTGACGGACCTGTGATGGCCGGACCCTGAAAGTGGCGGCTTTTATCTGTTCGACGGGAGAGTCCCGTTGGCTATAGAAAGGACAGGAATTATGAGCACCAAAATCCCGATCAGCATCGCTGGCAACCTCGTCGCCAACCCCGAACTCACATACGGGGAATCCGGTGTGCCCCATGCGAAGCTTCGAGTCGCCGTGAACCAGCGCATCCAGGGTCCGGACGGTAGCTGGCATGATGGCGAACCGGTCTTCCACAATGTCTCTGCCTTCCGGGCATTGGCAGAGAACGCTGCGAATTCATTGAAGAAGGGGGACCCCGTCACCGTTGCCGGCGAGCTTGAATTCCGCGGGTACGAGAAGGATGGGGAGCGGCGCGAGGCGCGACGCATCGTTGCGGACACGATCGGACCGGATCTGCGGTTTGGTACTGCCGCTTATCAGCGGTCGTCGCACACTGCGGTCGCTGGGGCTGATGCTCAGGTTGAGGCTGGCGTCCAGGCATCAGCTGCGGTGGAGGTGGTGTCTGCGCCGGCCTACAGCGTTTCGACGAAGAACCCGGTGGTGGTGCCCCCTTTCGCGCCGGCGCAGGGGAATGAGATGACCTTCTGAACGGCGCTTCTTACCGACATCGTGATCGTGCTCGACCCATGACGTTCTCACGAGAGACTCCATGAGGAGAGTTTTCGTCAGAACGTCATCGGCTCCGAGGGCGGAGGTCCGCGCTGCAAAGCACGCGCCTAATTCTTGCTGGCATAGCTGGAGGTCTTCTGGCCGGATTAGATTGCCTGTCTAACGTTGCCCCGTATCCCCAGGTTAAGGTTCGGGGGAAAAGCAAGGCCCCGCTTTTGGGCGGGGCCTTGCTTGGTGCTACTCAGAGGTCACGATGGCAGGTGCCGGTCTCTGGCTGGTAGGCCTTCGTGAACGGATGAGGATGGTCAGGAGAACCCCAGGAGAACTGTTGTTCGTCATCGTCTGGAAGGTCCGCGGAAGGGCCCTCCCGGAACGCGGTTACTGTCCGCCCCGTCCCGCGCGATTCCTCGCCGGTACGTCCAGAACATACCGCTGTCCCGGTTTGGGAGTGGGCGGCAGGGGTTCATTGATCACAACGGTGCGCTGCTGTCCCGTATCCCCTCCGCGAGGGCCAACGATGGAGTAAAGGCCCGATGCCGGAGCATCCTGCCCGGGTTTGAGTGAGTCGGTCAAAGCGGTCTCCTCCTCAGGAGATAGTTTGGCCTCGACTCTCCGAGGGACACGCCGGTGACTTGCGCCGGACGGTCCCGTTGGATGTAAGCTCGTGTAATCCCAGCCAAGGATACGAAGAGCCTCAGTCGATAGCCCCGAACCTCAGGAACGGGATTGTCCCTGGGGCTTTCTTCATGCCCCGAAGGACTAATGTCGATACTACATGTAGTGCACGACCCCCGGCGGGACCCCAAGATGATGTATTACAAGTATGTCATTTAATGCACCTTTAATCCACAGGCACGGTCTCTCAAAATGTCCGGAATTCCGGCTTTTTCGAGGACGAAATCCACACCCTGTGGAGTACTTAGCCACAATTAAACGCCAGCGTGTCGTCTCAAAGACGGCGTGTCGCGGGTGCCATTTGATCCCTCAAAGGCACCCTTCAGGAGACGAAAAGGGTGCCTCGAGGAATCGTAATATTCCTAACTAGTGGCGCTAATCACACGGCGCTGAGTGGCAATCCAATTCACCACAATGTTGTAACGGGTTCCGATATTCGCATTATCGGAGGTCTGCATCTTTAGGGTGAGCTGAGCTTCCGTTGTGCCGTTGACGTAGAACGTCGGAAGGGATGCGCGGCCCGCCACGTTGGCGGCGTCCTGGACCGTAATGACGGGAGGCAGGGTAAGGCCAACTGGAAGCATGACTGTCTGGGTTACGGAGGCCACGCCGGCACCGATGCCTTGCATTCCCTGACCGGCATCGATTTTATAACGGAGCTTGCTCAATGCGGCTTCTACGGACCCCGCCTGAGGCTGCATGACAAGAGGGATAGCTACTCACTTGTTCGGCGGCGGCGGCGAACTCACCGCGGTCGGCCCATGGTCATTCGAGCTCCCGCTGGTAGATACCGACTTCCTGATGAGCGTCAGCCGTAGCGACGGCGTCACCACTAATCTCTCGGAGATCGATGACACCATTATCGTCCTGGAGTGCGACACGCCGCAGACGAACGGGACGCTGGGCAACGAGCGCCAGTAGGCAGTTGACGAGTGCGCGTTTCACGGGTTGGCGACAGCAAGTAGCTTGCGGTCGCACCGTGGGCGGCCCGCGCGAGTGAAGCCCCGTAGATGACGGCTGATGGGACCAGGCATTGAGGCGAAGGCCCACAGTGGCGCCGTCATGGTTCAAATCCTTCCGGAACAATGGCTACGATGACAGTCGTCTCATCGTCCTTCTGTTCAACTGGGGAAAAATGAATACTTCACGGATTGTCCTTGGAACCGCGCTTCTGGCTCTCGCCCTCGTTTCGTGTTCCTCGCCGCAGCCCCAGGCGGCGCCCAACGTGTCCGTTGCCCCCGCGGGGAGTCCAAGCCCTACGCCGACGCCGACTGCCACGCGCAACGAAAACGACCGCGGGCAGCTCATCAAGAAGATCGGCGAAGCGGCGACGCTCATGACCGACCCAGAAAGTGATGTCCCGACGATGACTTTCAAGGTCACGTCAATCAAGCCGATCACGTGTGATGCACCGTACGCGACGCCACCGAAGGGGACCGCCCTTGCGGTGTCCCTTCAGGTTGCCACCACAGCCAAGTTCTCCGGGCCGCTGTCGGTCAATTCGCAGCCGGGCCTGATCAGCTTCGGGCCGCACTACTGGAAAGGCTATGCCGCCAACGGCACCCGGATGAACGCTATCGACTCCTCAATTGACCACAGCTGCCTCGCCGACGACACCCAGCTCCTGCCCGACTACATCGGCAAAGGAGAAAAGCTGAACGGCCTAGTCATTTTGGACGTCACCACTCCCGCCGGAGAAGTCGCTTTCGACCCAGATGGATCCGGCGGATGGGTGTGGAAGTACCCGGCGTAACTACCCGCAGAGCGCAGGGCCGGGTCCCAGCCGCCCGTATGATCGCCCAAACTTTCTCTAGTCCGCGCGGGCTGACCTGCCACGTTCCGCTGGTGTTGGCTGTACCGGGCGTAGATGCCCATGTCCAGTACCGCTGCCTGCCAAACCCAGTGTTCCGGCTGCGAAACGCGGCGGAGGGGTACCATCTCCAGTGTTCGCAAGGGAGCGGCTGATGCGGTGAACATCATCTGCACCGTCAACTGCTGGTAGACGACAACAGAGCAAGTAGCTGTCCTCATCTCATGTTAAGGCCGTGCTTTCCGAAGTGGCCGGGCCGCTTTGTTGGTGCCCAGGCAAGACATCTCGGGGCTTGGATGTAGTAGGTTTGCGGCCATGGTGCGCCTGGCCCCACTTGGTCGGGGTCTGGCGAAATCAGTAAGACGGATCCGGGCCAGATAGGTTCTGGCAGAGCTTCGATCCATGCTTGCTGTACGTGGTTGAAGCGATTCCAATTGATGGTGATCCAGGATCCGGTTGGCTCGAGGGCATCGACGCTGACCACGGTGACTTCCGTCGTCGTACGGTGGGTTCGCTTCGCGTCGTCGAATTGGTTCCACTTTTCCCTAGCCGCAGTCATCCATGCCGTATGCCGGCGCGAGCGGACCAACCAGACCCAGCCCAGAACAACGACCGCCACGAGCGCGGCAAGATCTCCAAGCAAGAAGGGGCCGCTCAAAGGCGAACTCGTAGCAATGGCGACAGCAAAATAGGCAACAAAAATCAAGACCGCCGCGCTGGCCAGAGTCAGAGCGGGTGTCGCAACCTTCGGTTTGATGACTGGATTTGAGTTCATAGGCTGCCCTGTCGCCCTCAGTTTAGAGCTGCCAACCGACATTGATAAGGCCGGCTTCCGGGGCGAGCGGCTCGTCAATCCACATTTCAGGCTGCCGCTGGGTGACGGACGACACGGCGAGCTGGTCAATGAAGCTGTGAATGCTATCGAACTGCGATTGCTTTTCCCATTCGTATTCCGCCGGGACGGGTCCCAACGGAACCGGCGAATCTTCGATGCCCCAGCTGTCCCTATAGATAGCAGCCAGGCGAATCACCCGGGTTGCGTCGTCCGGATGGACGTCAGGGTCCAGCATCTCGAGGAGGTTCTGTTTCCATTCGCCATCCGCCATCAGCGCCTCGATAGTGACTTGGCCTGCCCTTTGCTGCACCCGCTCCTTTACTTGGGAGATCATGTCGGCGAGGTCGGTACGGTCGGTGTGGATGGCCTCAGCCAGTGGGTCAGGCGCGTCGGAGCGCATCTGGGGCAAGAACCTACGGAGCCGGGAGTGAAGGACCGCCACGGGATCTCGCGAAGCCTTCGGGGTTGCCAATGCATCTGCTGCGAGCCGTTGGGCGCTATGACGGCTGGTGGATGCCGACCTGCGCCAAGCTGCGACAGCCGCACCCCACGCTGGAGATTGTTGGAACTCGCCAACTCTTCCGGGTGCGTGACTTTCGAGGAACGCGGTCAGATCTTCGGCGGCTGCGATTTGGGCAAGATAGTCGAACTCCGCGCTGAGCCGTTCCAAGCTGTCTCGTTTGGAAAGTTCCGCTTCGCGGACCTCGTGGGCAGTCCGTTCGGCTCCCTCGGCGGCCAGGACCTCGCTCAAAATTTCCCGCCATGACGATTGCAGGGAGGGATCCAAAGGCTCGTGTTCAAGCGGATCGCTCTCGCCGACATACGCGTAGTTGCCGACACGTCCGCGCGTCATACTCACGTACAGAAGTTCACGGGTAAGCCGGCCAGGCGTTACGACAGTGTGGCCGGTATCCACGGTGATGCCCTGAGAGCGGTGGGCAGTCGTCGCATATCCCAGCTCGACGGAGGACTCAACATAGGCGCGGTCCAGGGTGACGGCAACGCCGGTATCCCGGCGGATTGCACAAAGGGATCCGTCGCGACTCCGTGTACGGACGACGTCGAGCATGGTTCCGTTCCGGATATAGGCGCCGTTGCCATCAGTGACGGACCGGTCATTGCGGCGAGCAATGATGATGTCCCCTCGGCCGGCACGCAGACCGTCACTCAGGGCTACTGTCTGTTCTGCATCGACGGTCCCTTGGACTACGCGGTCTGCCTGGGCACGTTCATTGAGCATGCCGACAGTGTCATTGTCGGGGGCAATGAGGACGGACGTCTTTCCGGCGAGAACATCGGTATGCCAGTTCAGATAGGCCTCGTCGACCATGTCGAGATAGGATCCGTGCCGAATCCGTTGGTGTAGGTCATAGTCGGCGATGGCAGCAAAGTCGCCAGCGCGCAGTTTCAGAGAGCTGCGTTGTTCCCAGGCCTGCTCGAACCGCCAAATGGTGCTTAGCCGGGCCGTTTTTCCTTGGCGATCGAGCCAGCCGAGGATCCCTCCGGCATCAACGGCGTCCAGTTGGGCTGGATCACCCACGAGAAGGACTTTGGCACCAGCGTCTTTGGCCTGGCGTACAAGTGCGGACAGCTGAAGCGTGGACACCATGGACGCTTCGTCGACGACGATGAGCTGGTTGGGGTGGAACTGCCACTTGTCCTGCTCTGCAGCCAGCCAGGCGGCCCGTTGCACCAAACGGGTTGCTCGCGGGCTGGTCGCAGCCGCGTTGTCACGGAGGCGTTGCTCCGCATCGAAAAACTGGAGCGCCCGGTTGCCGGCTCCCTGACCGACGGCTTCATATAGCCACTTGGTAACGTTCTCCGTGGTCATTGCCAGCTCGCGGCCAAGAACCTCTGCGCTCGCGGCTGCCGGTGCCAGCCCAATCACGCTGTCACTTCCGAATTCTGCTTCCCAAGCAGCCTTGACCGCGCTGAGCGCGGTGGTCTTGCCGGTGCCCGCGGGCCCGACGATGGCGTCAAGCCGATTGCCGGTTACCAAGACCTTGGCTGCAGCCGCGCGTTGGTCGTTGTGGAGCTCAAGGCTGCCGCGGTGTTTGTAGTTGGCGAGTGAGTCCATAGCGACGGCGTCGCGCACGGCCGGACCGCCGTCGTCGTTCCTGGCTTCCATGATGGCGTCCTCACTGGCGAGGATCGCCGCGTCAGTGTAGAGGCGGGACCCATGGAAGTCGAAGATGCTTTTGTTCGCGTAGCGGAGGTCAGGCTGCGCATCGGCGGGCACACCGTAGCGGTAGGTGTTCAAGGGGACGGATTGGGCTTCGGCTGCGGAGGCGACGGCGTCGATCAGAGCGTTGCGGTCCTCTGGCGTACGGCAGCGGATTTCGGCGCAGACACGTTCAGCTTCTGCCAGCAGGTTCCACCGGTTCCAAGTCGCCCGCTTGGTGGCGACGCGCTCGCGGGTAAGGGACGCGACGGCACCGATCCAGGTCGCGGTGAAGTCGCATGCCCGGAACGGGCTGGCGTGCGAGCGTCGGATGGTCGACGCGAGAACCAGGTCCGGTTCAAATCCCTTGGCGACGGCGCGCTCCTGCCACTGAGCGGAGAGCTCGTGGAGCGGCGCGATCGCTTCCGCTTTAGGAGTGCGCGTCGAGAGTGTTGCCTGCTGTCGGAGCTTGACGGTAGTCGTTGCACTTGGTGGGGTACCGCGCTCCCGGGTCCATTCGGCCACGAGACGGTCGGTTTCGAGGTCGATGAGACGGGAGCGGTTGGAGAATTCGCGGATCAGTGCGTCGTCGACGCCGGTGAGCTGTTGGCTGGGATTGCGTGTCTTCGTGGCCGGTGTGCGGATGTCCGTATCAGTGCCGAGCTGGCGTTGGAGAGCATCGAAGAGTAGGCCGTTGTAGTGCTCGCTGGCCGCAACAGTCGCCTTGTAGAGGGTCCGGGAATCCAGCGTGACCCAAGCGCCGTCGCTGATGCGCTGGACGCGGTTGGCAATGACCAGATGCGTGTGGAGTTGTGGATCTCCGGCGCGCGACTCCCAGTGGTCAAAGGCTGCGGCGATGGCGCCACGGGTGCCGAGATGGGCGACGCCGTTTCGCCCTGCGCGAGTGTGGATGACAAAGTCCTCGAGCCATTTCAGGGTTGCCTCAGCGGCTTCATGGTGGGTCTGCAAGATTTGGTCCTGAACGGCGCGGGGGCTGATCGCCCAGAGGACCGACACGGACTTTGGGACGCTGAAGGTCAGGTCGAAACCGGCGACGGCTTGGCGGGTGGATGCCTGGCCCTGGCTGTTTTGGACGAGCGTCGGCTGGCCATGGGGCCGGCCGAGATGGGTGCCCGTGTCTGGATGGACGGCGAGGTCGAAAATGGCTTTGGCGTCGGTTTCCGTGACCGCGTCCCCGATTGTGCGGTTGATGCCGTCGAGGCCGGAGCCGACCCAGCGACCCGGAGGCGTTCCCGATTTCATGTAGTACGTGGTGGCATCCGGGGGAGCGATGGTCAGGTCGTCCATCATGGTGGTCTTGAACAGGTATTTCAGGCCGGCCTGCGCAGACAGCCGGGCGATGGACATGGTCATAGCCGTCGTGCTCCGGCTGGGCGCCTGGAAGGTATCCACCCTCGACGGCGGAGAAGGTCTCTCGTTGTGGCGTCCAGTGGGAGGCCTTTTGCTTGTGCGAGGGCGACGAGTCTGGCAGCGACGTGGGCAAGATCCTGGACATTGATTCGCTGAGCCCGTTTCAGGCGAGCGACTTCCGCTTGGAGGAGGTTTACGCGTGCCTGTTGCTCGGTGTTCTCTGCCTCGAGGCGGTCAAGATCCGACGACTGGGCTCGCAGCCTTGTTGATAGAGCATCGATGGTCTGTTGGCAGCGCTTAGTTGTCGCATCGAGTTGTTCTCTCGTGGCGCGTAGTTCCGCGGTGGATTCGGCAGCGCGCTCAGCATTTGAAGCGGTTGGACTTTCGGCGCTGGAGTTTTCTTTGCCTCGGAGGGACTTTGCCCGAGTCCGATTCCGACGGCGGCGGTCGCGCTGCCTGTCGGCGCAGCGAGTCGAACAGAACCGCTGCGTCTTGCGAGACGGTTCGAAGCCCACTTGGCATTCCTCGCAAATCTTCCTGATCACGATCGTTCATCAACGCCACTTCCGACCGCAACATGACCGGCCGTGAGTCCCATCTCACGGTGGCGACCTTGGATGCCAGAGGTGTGAAGGGTTGGGGACGCTCCGAGCCGTTGAGGCTGCTGCGGAGTCGAACGGCTATTGGACGAGGCGCTAAGCGACAGATGTGGCGGCCATTACAACCGGCGGTGAATCGGGCGATGGATGTAGCTGTGGGCCTTAGCCGGGCTAATATGAGCGGCTGCGTGGTTAGCCGCTTTGGGGTGGCCCCCACGGAATTCATGCCAGGTCCGCAAACGGTATGTTCAGCTGATGCGACAGGGCATTCAAACTCGGAAGCACCGGCGCATAGGCGACCGCTGGTTGAACGGCCGTACGGGCGTTGGCGGGTTGAGCCGGCAGAGGCTGTACCCGCCCTCGTTGTGGTGCCGGTGCGAACCATGTCGGCGCGGTATCTGTCAGACGATGAGCGGGTGTTCATTGCCGCACCATGGAGCACATGAAGGCGGTTCCGAGGCCCAGGCCCATGACCTCCCCTGCTGCTGCATCGATATTGCCTGCGTTGCATAATCCTCGCATATCAGGGGGCAATGCGGCAGTCTGAGTGAAGACAAGCCCGCCATACCATCGTGATCTGCTTATTGAAGACTCGTCCTCGCCCGCTTCGAGAAGCTAGTAGATGCGGTTTGCGGTCACTGTGGAATCGAATGCCCTGTTCGCGCCCTGGCCTAAGACTTTCGTGACCCTACTGTTCGCATCGAACGTCACATCCACTGCGACGAGGTCGTTGTCACGGCAAGTCATCTCCCCGCTCAACTCGGATCCTGAACCGGATGAATACCCAGCTGTAGTCAGCCTGCACCCCTCTAAAGCGAACATCACACCCTTGTAGTGGAACGAAACACTTGGGGATACGATCTCCATGGCCGTGCCGTTGCCGCCGCGACTGAGTGCGGATACTAGTTTGGTGGCAAGCTGGGACTGAATGTTGTTGACGGGTGAGAGCTCGGGAACTGTCGGGACCGGCTGGCGTGCCATCGTCGTCGGGGTCACTTGGTGGTGGGGCGGGAACTGCTGGCCGGAGCTAGGAAAACAGCCGCTGCCACCAGGGCGACCGCCGCTGCGAGAGGCCCGCCCACTGCCATCGCCGCGATCCGCCATATCGGAGTGGGCCTCTCCCCAAACGGTGCCGCTATTGATGACTGCTTGCGCCTGCTCCTGCTGGGCAATGAGGAGGAAACGGCCCCGCCTGGAGTAAGTGGGGATGTCGGGGCCGGGTACCCTTCCCGTGCTGGGGCCACTGCAGGGAGCTGCGGCGCGCCAAGTCGTGCCTCCTGTGCGTAGTCGGACTGGATGCTGCTGATGGCTTCGGCATATCGGAGAACCGCCATGGTGCGTGCCGCGGCGCATCGGTTATAGGCAGCGGCGATGTCAGGAGTCAGGGTGGCCAGAATGGCGGAGTAGCCGCGATCCAGTGCGGCCAGCTCTGCGTTGCGGCGGGCGACGGATTCCTTGAGCCGCTCCGCGAATTCGGCGTGCAGCGCGGCAGGGTCGTTCTCGGTCATTTCTCCCCCATATGCTTTGTCTTTAGCGTCGATGGTAGCTGCCGAAAGCCAATTCAGCGGTTTGTCGGATTGGTTCCGGTGGACCGCTCTCCAGCCTCGATAGTCAAAGCCACCGACATCATGCGCTCCATCCTGTGCCGGCAGCTTCCTCCCAGGTCTCCAGAGACGGTGACGGCAAAGGAACTCCAGAGCTTCTAAACCCACCCGGCCACGTCTCCTGCGCATTTTTTTGTGCAGGAGACTTCTGAACCAAATGAAGCTTTGTGCAGGGACTTCGGACACCAAAATGTCTACGCCCGCCTGCACAACTGCCGTATTTGCAGGGCAACAGGTACTGGACCCACGACTAAAAGCTACTGGCTGTAGGTGACGTCTAACGTCGACCAACTCTTGGTTGACTCGTGATGCTCCGCGCCGGTGGGCTTCCCCTAGAATTAGAATTCTTCGGCGCCGCGCCATCGCATGGCCGGCGCCCAAACGATGGGGGAAGCAGCATGTCATCGAGCTTGTCGGTACCAATCGAACCGCTAGTTGGTCTCGACCTAGGCGAGGGCTGGACCATCGAGGAGGCGCTTCCCAGACCTATCGGAGCAACCGGAGGCAACTTCTCGCTCGGTTACCTAGCAAAGAACACTGATGGCCGGAAGGGATTCGTCAAGGTCATCAACTACGAAGGGATTTTCCGGAGCCCAGACCCTACACGCTTTATGCAGGAGATCACCGAGGCGTACAACTTCGAGCGTGAACTCGTCCAGAAATGCACCTCTCGTCGCCTATCTCGCGTGGTAGCGGCCTACCACCACAACAGTCTTCCCGCACCGCCAACCCACTCTTTTCCTGTCAGTTTCATCATCTTTGAACGGGCAGACGGCGATATCCGAGGCCTGCTTGACGACGTTGGAGATCTCGAGCTTGCCGTCCGACTAAGAATGGTTCACAACGCAGCGAATGGAATCGCTCAGCTCCATTCGATACAGGTGGCGCATCAGGACATCAAGCCCAGCAACCTGCTGGTCTTCAATCCTCTCCCTGATCTTGGCCGCACTGCCAAGATCGGGGATCTCGGCCGCGCGACAGACCAACAAAGGTCTGCGATTCACGATGGCTATGTCATAGCGGGGGATCCTTCCTACGCCCCGCCCGAGCAGTGCTTCGGCGAGATACCCACTTCCTTCGAGCAACGTCGACTTGCATGCGACATCTACCAGCTCGGCAGTCTCCTGACGTTCGTACTCAGCGACGTAACGATGAACGCGCTCCTACATACGTTCCTTGACCCAACCCATTCACCACAGAACTGGCGCGGCTCCTACAAGGATGCGCTTCCGTATGTACAAGCTGCGCACGCGACTGCCTTGGATGCCTTGGGGAACGACCTCCGGTACTCGATGAAGGACGACATGAAGGACGAATTGATCAAGTTGATCTCTTGCCTTACTGACCCAGATCTGGAACAACGGGGGCATCACGCGAGCCGCAAGGCTAATCAGCCTTATGCTTTGAACCGCATCGTGTCTCAGCTGGATTTGCTGGCCCACATGGCCGAAGTCCGCTACTCGGGAGCCGCAGCAGCGTGACGGCATCTCAAGGAATGGACGAGCGAAGTCTCGTGCCGCGTTGGCGCCCCTTCCGGGTGTCGGCGGCCCTTGGCGAACTCGCATCTAACTCTTTACCCAGTCGGCCATCCAGACGTCTCCCGGACATGGAGGCCCTTTACGCATTCAATGCAGCACCGACCCTGCACAGGGCGGCTGACGCGCTAGGCCTCGCATTCAGCCTTGACGACCCCGCACCCTTGCGGCCCGTCGTTGAGTTCATAGAGTCCACCAACACAAATTCTTTGCTGGCTGCGGCGGCGGCCCAAGTCAGACGGCACTTGGAGCAAATCCCCATGACCGGAGACGAAACGTGGTTCCGGGTTGAAGATCGCAACGCCGCCGTTGGCAGTATTAGAGACGAGCTTCGGAGAAGGCCCCACAACCCCACTAAGTGGGTGGATCTCGCTCTCGCGCAGACACTTCTAGGTCAACCCGGCAAAGCCAAAAGGTCCTTGTCGACGGCGTTGACTCTGGCTCCCCTCAACCGATTCGTTCTGAGATCAGCCGTCCGCTTCTTCATGCACATCGAGGACCCTGAAGCGGCGCAATACGCCTTAAAAAATGCGAAAGGGTCGTCGGATCCGTGGATCCTTGCAGCAGAGATCGCGAGCGACGAAGCTGCCGGGAGCGCTCCGTCCTCCATGAAGGAAGCCCTTTTGGTCCTCGCCTCAGGGAATTTCTCCGCGTGGGAACTCAGCGAGCTCGCTTGCACTGTCGCTCACGCGGAGTTTAACGGCGGCCGCGACAAGAGGGCACGAAAGTTCCTGAATCAGGCCCGCCCGCAACCGACGGAAAACGCTGCTGCGCAAATAGCCTTTGAATCCCAACGGGGAGGCTTCACTATCAGACCGGTTAAAGAGCCCGAACGCAGATTTGAAGCAGAAGCCATTGAAGCACGTTGGCGGAAGGACTGGTCTGCGGCAATGGACTCCGGACTCAAGTGGCAAAACGACCAGCCATTCGCAGTGGAACCGGCCACTTTCCTCTCATACGTAGCAGCCGTTGGCGCGGAACGGTATGACATCGCGGAACAGGCAGCGCGAACTGGCAGGCTCGCCAATCCCCAGGACGCGACAATTGCCAATAACCTTGCCTTCGCCCTAGCCAACCAAGACAAGTACGAGGAGGCCGCGGCCATCCTCGCTGACTGTCCGTCTCCCCAAGATGCTCAGGAATCGGCCGTCTACTCAGCGACCCGCGGCCTGGTGGCATTTAGGGGCGGCTCGGTGGAAGCAGGTCGCGAAGGTTACAGGCAAGCTGTCCAGTCGTGCCTCGATCTCGGACTGCCGGATAAGGCTGCGCTTGCAGCCAGCTTCTGGGCCAGAGAAGAAGTCCGTGCCAAAACGCCTAGTGCAATTGAAATAGTCAACACGGCCGCTAGGCTTGCCGGCCATGCCCCCAGCTCCGATGCAGAGGTGGTTTTGGCTCGGCTTTCAGAAGCAATTTCCTACACCGGTGAGGCGAGGCCGATCGCGGCAAAACGTGAGGGGACCGAGCCGCCAGGTCGCCCTTGACGTCCGGTGTAGGCAACTGAGCACAACATCGGCAGGGATGCTCCCGTTGGCCGGCGGCTCCTGAGGCTCGCCAAGGGGTCATCGCCACGAATACGAGATCCCCGGTTCGCTGCCGTCATTCTTCTGGATCCAGGTCATGAAATCGGCGAGGGACATGAAACTGTAGTAGTCGTAATACCGTGGTGGCGTCGCTCCATCAGTGCCGATCCGTTCGGAGAGAATCCGCCCTTCATTCAGGCCAGCAGCTGCGTCCCGGGCAGCTTGGTGCTGTTTACCGACGCGTTTGGGATTTGCCCGCGGCTCCGGGGGACGGGAACCCGGCCTGGTCTGATTTTCGGTCATTATTTCCCCTCCTGAGCCTGCACTTCTTCCATGCCGTGGCGGTATCCAGAACATGACCTCGCTCGAACAGCCCGTTGAGCACGGTCCGGATGCACAGGTCCCTCAGGGCCCTTCAAGTCCTTGAGGCCGGTAAGCGGTGTTCTTGTCTGTGCTCCAGCCGGCGATTATTCCGCAGCCGATCATTCGGTCGCTGAGTCTGGCGAGCCGGTATTCAGGGTCGGCTTCGAGCGCGAGCTGGAGGAATTGGTGGGCTTTGCTTCCACGGCCTTCCCACCAGTTGATGTACGCGAGGGCAGTGAGCAGTGGGGCAGCGCGATGGTCGTTGGTTCTGGTGTAGGCATGGAGCAATAGTTGCTGGGCCCATTCGACGCGTAACCACTGCGGCTTGCCCTGTGTTTGGGCAAAGAGGACTTGTTCGGCTGGTTCCTTGATGCCCGGGATTTCTGCGATGAGATGGTCGCGGATGCCTGCGAACTGGAAGTTGGCGATCAGACTGATGATCTGGTCGTCGGTCGGGTAGGTTTTGGTGTCCAGCATGCTTGCCCAGAGTTTTCGGGCCTGGTCGATCGCCTCGTCGCCGGGCAGGGCCCGGATTGTCTCCATGTGGTTCTTGACGGCGGCACCTTGGGTTGCGTTTTTTGTCGGGGCGGGCAACGTGATCCGGTCAGTTTCTTCGACGCTGCTGCCGCGGTAGATGAATTCGGCGTTGATTGCGTTGGTCTGGGTAGCGGTCAGGGGGATCGCGGCGTTGCTCCGGGGGTCGCCGTCGTATTGGGTGCATGTCTGGTCCCCGACGAGCAGCCCGTCGCTGATGGTGATGCCGCGCTCGGCCAGGACGCCGGTCAGGGCGGCGATGATCGCTGCGCGGGGTTTCGGCTGGCCGGCCTCCCAGGGTGTCGAGGTGTAGAGGGCGAAGAGGACGCTCGTGGCGTTCGGATCGTGGGTGAGATAGCCGGCGACGGTTCGTGCGTAGCCCAGCTCGCCGCCGTCGTGCCGGGGGAGGTCCACGCGCAGGGTGGCCCCGATGCGGTTGGTGTCGACGGTGATGCAGACCAGGCTCTCGTGCGGCCAGAAGCCGAGGCTGTGTCCGATGAAGCTGAGCAAGTCTGCGGGGGATTTGATGGTGAGCGTTTCCATGGTCCTGCTTCTTTGACCTGTTTCTTGGCCTGACTGTGGTCGTTGGGATGTGGGTGCCGTTCTGATAGGGGCAATCACCGCTGGGTAGGAGGGTCCGGAGTGCAACTTGGGGAACCGGCCGCCATCAAAAGTTTGGTGAGGAGATAAGCGACGGAGGAGCGCCGAACGAAACTTTTGATTTGCGGCCGGCGCAGGGCGCCCTGGTTGCGCGGAGGGCCCGCCCAGCGATGATGGAATATCAGAATGACAAACAGCGATGATGCTTCTGGTCATTCATAGACCTGCCGGGCAGGGGCAGCATGACGCAGGTGGAGTTGTCTAAAGCTGCAGCGGAAGCGCGCAGTCTGAGGGCCGGGAGAGGTCACGATGGCTTCTGGCAGGTTCAGTCACGGCGTCGACATCCTTGTTACGCCGCCCATGCAGGACTCGCCGGGCCAGGCACACCAAGTAGCGGTCCAGCGCCACTGTCGCGCTGTGGGGTTAGAAAGTTCTGACAACACTGTTGTGAGACAACTCAGGCGACCATGAGAAGCTGATCAAATACGCTCGGAACTCCGCCAGATGCAGGAGACGGACCGTCAGATTTTGGATGTGCTGGCAGCGGGTGTCAAGCGTCCTCGACCTTGAACGCAGCCCCTTCTGTGAGCACCGAACCTGAGTCACGTCGCACTATTGACGTTCCTCAAATTCGAAAGTATTTTCTAGTAAGGATTCCGATTCTTGATTGGGCCGTGGCCCGACTAACAACGCGAGAACGATAGGGAGCCGACGAATGGCTTCAACAATCCAATTCATCAGGTGGTAGTGCGATCCTATGATCCTGAGGGTAGGGGAACAGCCGCCGTTGCTACGCAGCGTGCGGATGCGATCCGACAGCTAGCCGCTGCAAAGCGATCTATCCGTAACCGTAGTCACGTGGTGCATTCGGCCATCGATATTTGGGCCCGCTTCACGCGCTGCCGATAAGGCCGACCTCGCAGAGTATACCGAGATTTCACTCGCAGCTGCATACGGACCCTTCAGGACTGTTGGTGAGGCCTCGGCGTTGAATCGTGTCGGCGTCGGCTGCCCCCGACCGGCCGTCGGGCAGCCAGTAGCTGACGACTGAAACACTGGCCAGGACCAACTCGAATAGTTCCGCAGAGCTTCTATGGAGCCGATGTCAATGCCTACTGAATCTTCCCCCAATGATCCGACCCTCACGGAAAAGGACCGGGATGATTTCCTCTCTGATTATTACGAGCACCTTGCAGCAGATGATGCCCAGGACAATAGTGCACAAATCCTGGAGAGAAGGGCGCTGTCCCACTACGCATTGGCTCGAACGCGTCCTGTCGGGACCGCGCTCGTTGGGCTATTCAGCGAATCCAGACGCAGCGTCGTAATGGTCGTGACGGACGATATGCCCTTCCTCGTTGATTCGGTGGCGGGCGAACTGCTACGTCAAAATGCTGTCATTCGATTCGTGGTGCACCCGGTTCTGACCGTGAGCAGACAGCTTGACACGGATCGGATCCTTTCCGTCGGGCGTCTGCCTGCTTCCGGCGAGTCCTTGCCAGCGGCGGATGCTGGGAGTCGGTTGGTGGTTGAGTCATGGATAGCCATCGAAATCAATCGCATCAGTGATACGCAGCAACAGGAGACCCTTCTGGCTGGGTTGCGTCGCGTACTTGCACATGTTCGTGAGGCTGTAGAAGACGGGCCGCGGATGCGGGCTCGGATGAAACGCTTTGCCGACACGCTCTCAGACGTCACGAATGTTGGAATCCTGACAAATATTGAGCAGGCCAAGAAACTTCTTCGCTGGCTGACGGCGGGAAATTTCATCTTCCTGGGCTACCGGGAGTATGACCTGGTTGTGTTGGAAGGGGAAACTGTTCTTGCGGCCAAAGATGAGACCGGGATGGGGATGCTCCGCGTAATTCGACCGAAGTGGAGAGTGCAGCACCTGACCGCATCCGGGCAGCAAAAAGCCCGGGAGAAGCGCCTATTCGTCATCACCAAGGGCGAAACGCGTTCCACCGTTCATCGCACGGAGTATCTGGACTATATTGGCGTCAAAACGTTCGACCCTGAGGGAAATGTCAGCGGCGAAGGGCAGTTTATCGGCCTGTTTGCGCGTAGCGCGTACACGGATTCCCTCCTGCATATCCCCATGCTCCGAGACAAAGCTGAAGCAGTCATACGCGAGTCCGGATTCCCTCCAGGCTCGCAGTCCCGCAAGGACTTGCTGGACATCCTCGAAACCTACCCACGCGATGAATTGTTCCAGATCGAGGTGCCCGATCTGCTTGTTACCGCGCTCGGGATCCTTCACCTTCAAGAGCACCGCCGTACGCGGCTATTCCTGCGTCCGGATGTCTATGGTCGCTTCATGACCGCGATGGTCTTCCTGCCACGGGACCGGTACAACACCAGTGTGAGGCAGCGCATTGAGGAAGAATTAAAACGAACGTTTCAGGGCGAGTCCGTCGAATTCGAAGTGCGCCTCACGCAGTCGGCTTTTGCCCGACTGTTCTTCCGCATCTGGCTTCCCCGCGGCAAACAAGTTAGCCATGTGGATGCTTTGGCCCTAGAGCGACGCTTGGTCACCGCGGTGCGTTCCTGGTCCGAAGGCGTGTCTGACATTCTGCACGCGGAGTTCGATTTAGAACAGGCCCAACGGTTGACCGAGCGCTGGGCTGATGCATTCCCGATGGCCTACCGCGTGGTCTTCGACGTGGAAAATGCTCTCGAGGACATCAATCGGTTTGAGGCACGTGCCCAAGCGCTCGAGATGGATGTCGCAGGTGACATTTCGCCACGAACTCTGTTCGTTTACCTGCCGGTTGCCCAACAGGATGTTCCGCATGAAGATTCTCGACTTAAGCTGTATCTGACAGAACCGAAGAGTCTGGCCCAGATCATCCCGGTCTTCCAGAACTTGGGCATCGAGGTGCTGGACGAGCGTCCGTTTGATATCTCCACAGCAGACGGACGCAGATTCTTCCTTTACGACCTGGGCCTAAAGTACCCAGAGGGGGTCGATCCCTTGGCCACCGGACCGCTTTTGGCGGACGCCTTTGAAGCGGCATCGTCCGGGCTAAGTGAATCCGACAGCCTAGACCGCCTTGTGCTAACGACAAGGATGGCGTGGCAACAGGTGGCGGTTCTTCGCAGTTATGCCAAATACATGCGCCAGATTGGGATGCCTAGTTCGTACGAACTTATCTCCGATACGCTGCTGGGCGTGCCACAGCTCACGCATTCTCTGGTTCGCCTGTTCGAGGTCCGGTTCGATCCCGCAATGGGAGCACGGCAACGTGAGGATCGTTTGGCGTCGATCCGGGTCGAAGTGAAAATGGGGTTGGACTCCATTGCGACATTGGACGCTGACCGGGTGCTGAGGGCTTTCCACAATCTGATCGAATCGAGCCTCCGGACAAATTACTTTCAAAACAAGTCATACCTAAGCATCAAATTCGATTCGGCTGCTGTCGAAGGGCTTCCACTCCCACGGCCGTCATACGAAATATGGGTCTACTCTCCCAGGGTAGAAGGAGTCCACCTTCGCTTCGGCAAGATTGCCCGCGGCGGGCTGCGGTGGTCCGAGAGACGGGAGGACTTCCGGACGGAAATTCTAGGTCTTGTCAAGGCACAGACGGTGAAGAATGCCGTCATAGTTCCCACCGGCGCTAAGGGCGGATTCTTTGCCAAACGTCTGCCCCCCGCATCCGATAGAAAGGCGTGGCTAGCTGAGGGCCAGCAGAGCTACAGCACCTTCATCCGAGGATTGCTCGACCTTACGGACAATCGCGTCGCTAATTCCGACGGTGAGGTCGTGATCTCGCCTCCTCAAGTCGTGTGCCAGGACGGTGATGACGCTTATCTGGTGGTTGCCGCAGATAAGGGCACCGCGTCTTTCTCAGATATCGCAAATGAGCTGTCAGCCGAATACGGCTTTTGGTTGGGTGATGCCTTTGCGTCAGGTGGATCCGTGGGGTACGACCACAAGGTGATGGGTATCACTGCTCGCGGGGCTTGGGAAGCAGTCAAGCGACATTTCGGAGAATTGAACGTCGATGCCCAGACCACGGATTTCTCCGTCATCGGAATCGGCGACATGAGCGGAGACGTCTTCGGTAACGGAATGCTTCTGTCCGAACATATCCTGCTGTTGGCCGCATTCGACCACCGTCATATCTTTCTTGATCCCGAACCGGACGCGAAAATCTCGTTTGCTGAGCGGCGACGGCTGTTTGATCTTCCCCGCTCGTCGTGGCAGGACTACAACCCGGCGCTGATCAGCGCCGGCGGGGGAGTGTATTCTCGCCAGATCAAGGCGGTTCCCGTCAGCGAAGCCGTTCGCAGGGTTCTGGGGTTGGACGGCCGAATCACGCAACTGAGCCCTCCGGAGTTGCTGAGAGCCATCCTCAGGGCACCAGTTGACCTGCTGTACAACGGCGGCATCGGCACCTATGTGAAGGCCAGAACGGAGAGTCAAACGCAGGCTGGTGACAAAGCTAACGACAGCATCCGTGTGAATGGCGACGAACTTCGCGTCAAAATAGTCGCTGAGGGCGGCAACCTAGGCCTGACGCAAAGGGGCAGGGTAGAGGCCGCCCTGGCGGGGGTGCTTCTGAATACTGACGCCATCGACAATTCGGCGGGCGTGGACTGTTCCGACCACGAAGTGAACATCAAGATATTTGTCGATCGCATGATTTCCGAAGGGATCCTGGATGCGGCCCACAGATCGACGTTCCTCGCCGGAATGACCGACGATGTGAGTAGCTTGGTCCTGAAGAACAACTTCGACCAGAACATTCTTCTGGTTAATGACCGTCAAAATGCCGTGGCAGACGGATCCAGCCACGAGCGACTGATGGGCTGGCTGGAAGTCGCAGCTGAGCTCAACCGGGAAATCGAAGGGCTGCCATCAACGACGCAACTACGGGCACGACTGGACCGGTCAGGTCGAGGCCTGACCGCACCCGAACTTGCTGTGTTGGCAGCCTATGCCAAAATAGACCTCGCCCGTGCACTGGGGGAAAGCGATCTGGCCGACGATCCATGGTTCGCTGCGACCTTACGAGGATATTTCCCCAAGCCTCTCGCCAGCCGCTTCTATGCTGAACTGGACAGCCATCCATTGCGGCGGGAAATTATTTCGACGATCCTCGCTAACGACATGATCAACTCCGGAGGGATTACGTTCGCGTTCCGGATCGCGGAAGAAACATCGGCCACGGAATCCGCAGCCGCGCGGGCCTTTGTCGCGATACGCGAGATATACGGCCTGACGCCGCTGCTTGAAACAGTCAATGGACTAGGTGCAACCTTCTCGACGGACCGCTGGTGCGCCATCCACAGGGATATCCGGCAGCTGATAGACCGGGCCGTGTGCTGGTGGATCAATCAGGGTTTCGCCAATATGCCCACCGTCGATGCTGTAGACAGATTCAACGACATAGGCCTGATGCGGCGTCGCATCCCCGACTTCCTGCAGGCCACGGACTTGTCGCGGGTGCGGCAACGTTTCGAACGGGCAATAGCTTCTGGGATCCCCCCTTCGGCGGCAGAGCAATGGTCCCACCTCGCCGAGGACTTCGCGCTACTGGAAATCTGCAGGATCTCTGATGACATCCAAGAGCCCATTGAAATGGTCGCGTCGGTCTATTTTGCCGTCTACAGCCGATTCCGCGGCGATAGCCTGTTTGAGCGCATCGCGAATCTAACAAGACGGGACCGCTGGGAGGTACTTGCCCGCGCAGCCCTTCATGACGACCTCTGCTCCGCCCTGAAGGAAATGACAACGGCCATCATGCGGAGCCCGTCCCTTCCTATGGGAAAGAGCTCGACGAGCGCAGCGGCCAGTTGCATGCATGCATGGGAAGAAACGCATTCAGAGCCCCTGAGACGGGTCATGAGCGTGTTAGCCGAAGTCGATCGACATGATTCGGATGACGTGGGACCCTTGTGGGTCGCCCTTAGGATGCTGCGATCCATCGTGCAGGTCTAGTACAGGGGAGCTCTACTGGGCCCTCTCTGAGCGGCAATGACGCTCGACCTCCGGAAGGGCGGTTGCCGCTCCCGCGCCAGGACTGGTGTGCAATCCGGTCCTGTCTCCAACGCATATGTGTCCACTCCGTGCGGGCCCTTACCTTGGTCCGGCAGGCGACTGTTTCATGGCGCCGCCCCTGGATCGACCCCGTCCGCGGCGGTGCCTATAGGCCCTGTTAGTGCAAAGGTCCCGAACCGGGTTGGCGCCGATGATCAGCCCCCGATATACGGCGTCGTAGAGGGTCTCGACACACACATGCCAGCCGATCTTGAACGGGTGGCAGCGGCGCAGCCAGCGGCTGATTTGTCCCGGTGACCAACGAGCGGCGAGCTTCTCCGCCACCACCTGCCGAAGGGCAGCGTCGTATTCGAACACCCGTGACTTCGGACGACGACGTTTCAGATGCGCCTGACTGGGGGCAAACCACGGCTGGTAGGTTCCGTCGGGTTTGCGGTTGCGTCCAATCTCCCGATAGACACTCTGGAAGCTCTTGCCAATCCTCAGAGCAATCGATCTCACGGGTTCACCTGAGGTGAGTCCGTCGGCAATCTCAATGCGGTCATCCTGAGAGAAATAGCGGGAACTGATCGGCACTTCCTCGTTGACGGTCACGCTTCCAGCCTCGATGAACCACTTCGATCCGCAGCTCAGTGGCACGCCAACCTCTCGCGCGGCTTCAGAGCCGGAGCGCCCTTGACGGATCAGTTCGAAGTACCGGCGTTTCACCTCCTGCGGCATCTTGTTCGACACGTATCTGGGCATGCGGCGCCCTCTTTCTGGGATTCGCAACGATCATTAGAAACCGCCCCCGGTCCAGCGGCCGGTTCTGCCACTCGGTCATCTCGCCGATGACCTTTTCAGTGATCCGCGAGATGGTGTCCTTAGAGACCCTGACGCCGAACACCTCGCCGAAGTGCGCCGCGATCTCCCCGGTCGTGAGCCCCTTCGCGCTCAACGACAACACAATCTCATCCACACCGGCCAGCCGCCGCTGCCGCTTCCGCACGATCTGCGGATCGAACGTCGACCCGGTGTCCAGCGGAACGTCGATCGCCACCGGGCCCGATCTCCGTCAGCACGGTCTTCGTGCGGGTAGCGTTGCGGGAGTTCCCGCTGCCGCACCAGGACACGTCATGCTTTTCGTATCCGAGATGTTCGTCCATTTCCGCTTCCAACGCGGTTTCCAGAACGTTCTTCGTTAGCCGGTTCAACAGCATGTCCGGGCCGACCAGGACGATACCCTGTTCCCTGGCCTGGGCCAGGAGCTGCTGCGCTAACTCTTGCTGATCCACGTCAGTCGCCATGGGATCCATGGTTTCGCTGATGATCAGTCCTCCCCGCCAGGCACCGCCCGGCGTGTCAGGCCAACCCCGGATCCACCGTTATTCAGATACTTCCCAAGAATCGGTCCCTTCGTGACGAGAAACGGGAACGAGCTGGGCGAATTCGAGTCCGAAGACGTTGGTTTCGAGCTGTGCGCGGACCTGCTCCGGGCTGACTTCCTCGAAGTAGCCTGCGTAGAAGTTCCCCGCGTTGTTGACGAGCACATCGATGTTCCCGAAACCGGTCGGTCGCGGAAGTCACCGCGGCTTCTGCCTGAGTGGGCTGGGTGAGATCGAGCGTCACGACGAGCAGATCATCGTGCGCCCCGAGCGCTTTGGCCACTGTATCCGCGTTGCGGCCGGTGGCGACCACGGCATGGCCAGCTGCGAGGGCTGCTTTGGCGATGTCGACGCCCATGCCGCGGCCCGCGCCAGTGATGAACCAGGTCTTCTTCTCAGTCATGGATTTGGTGTGTCCTCTACTTGTGAACCACTGAAATCTGTGCCCCGGCGGAGCCGCCTTTGGGCGGCTGTCCATCGGGAACACGTTCAACTCAACAGGACTTCAGAGCCGTGAGGGAGACCCTGCTGTAGGTACCACTGGCAGGGTCTGCCTCAATCGCCGGCCGGTCTCTAACGTTGATGGCCTGGACAATCGGAAGGAGATTCGCGAGTTCCTGACGACGCGGCGGGCCAGGATCACCCCGGAGCAGGCCGGTCTGCCGGACTACGGCGGGCACCGCCGCGTTCCCGGGTTGCGCCGCGGCGAGGTCACTTCCCTGGCCGGTGTGAGTCCCGAGTACTACACCCGACTCGAACAGGGCAAACTCGGCGGCGTTTCCGAGAGCATCCTGCACGCACTGGCGCAGGCGTTGCAGCTCGACGAGGCTGAGCGGGCGCACCTGTTCCACCTTGCCCGGACTGCCGGGTCAACGGCCCGGCCGCGCCGACGCCCAAAACAGCAGATCCCGCCCAGCCTCAATACGCTCTGGATGCCGTCACCGGAGCCTCCGCGTTCGTACGCAACGGCCGCCTGGACATCCTGGCCATCAACAGCCTGGGTGGAACAAGCCTCTACACCGTCGACGTCTACGCCGCCACGGTGATTTCCGGGCCATCGGGACCTTAACGTCTTTTTGGACAGCAACCCTGATCGGCATGCGCCTTTCGGTGCAAACGGTCCGACCAAACCCAGTCATTTAGTCCGCCCGTTGGACGCCAGTTCGGATACGCGAATGACGATATATTCCGCTTCCGCGAAGGACCGCGCTGGGCGTTCGCGGAGACATCGGGACGAGTCCGCGCGGAGCCTTTGCGCCTTGTGTCCCGTGCCTGCAGCAAGAAGGCTCCTCCCGATGTCGGGAGGAGCCTTCAAACTGTTGTTTGGATCAAGCTGCCTGCGTTACCTTGATGGCGTCCATCACGCGGTCGGTGACCTCGTCGATAGCGCCGATGCCGTCAACCTGGGTCAGGATGCCGCGTTCGGCATACTTGGCCACAACGGCTTCGGTCTCCTCGTGGTAGAGGTCCAGCCGGTGGCGGATGACGGCTTCGTTGTCGTCGCTGCGGCCGGTGTCCTTGGCACGGCCCAGGAGGCGCGTCACCAGTTCCTCGTCATCGGCGGTCAGCTGCAGGACGACGTCCAGCTTCTGCTCACCGTTGGCCAGGATCTCGTCGAGGTAGTCCACCTGCGCGGTGGTGCGGGGGTAACCGTCCAGGAGGAAGCCGTTTTCGACGTTGTCCTCGCTCAGGCGGTCGCGCACCATCTTGTTGGTGACGCTGTCCGGCACGAAATCGCCGGCATCCATGTACTTCCTGGCCTCGACGCCCAGCGTCGTCTCACCCTTGACGTTGGCGCGGAAGATGTCGCCGGTGGAGATCGCAACGACGCCGAGGCGTTCGGAGATCCGATCCGCCTGCGTTCCCTTGCCGGACCCGGGAGGTCCGATAATCAACATTCTCGTCATCGCAAAAGCCCTTCTTAGTGCCGTTGTTGTAGTTGGGTGTCAGTTTGCTTGGCGGTTGCCGAAGCCGTGGCTCAGGCTGGCTGTAAAAGTGTTGGGCCCGCTGCGGGCTACTACGATGCTGTACTCGGAGGTCTTAGACCTTGTCGCAAGCTCCTGCACCGCTTCGTCCAGCGTGCGGTCCATGGTCGAACTGTCCCAGATTTTCAGCGTTATGGAGTCGAAGGTTTCAGGGCTCATATCTCACTGCTTTCACTCATGGTGCTGGATGTTTGAGGCTGCGGTAATGGGTGCGGCGGGAAAGGGTCGACGTCGGATGCTCAGTGGGGAATGGGGCCGCACCAGGCAAGTGCCGCGGGGCCATCGACTACATTTCGTGCCTCCATTGCGGAAGAGGCCATGCCCGGGCCGCGGGGTGCGGGTGCGGACGGATCGGTTGCTACTTGAATGACGGAGTTACGGTCGTTGACGTACACAACGGCAGGCCTGTAAGCCTTAGCATCGTCCGTCGTCATCTCTGCGTAGGTGAGGAGGACAACTGTGTCTCCGGCATGGACGAGATGTGCAGCCGCACCGTTGATGCCGAGGACTCCTGAACCGCGTTCACCGGCGATGACGTACGTTTCGAGGCGCGCGCCGTTGGAGATGTCAAGGATCGCGACCAGCTCGCCCGGGAGGATATCGGCAGCGTCCAGCAGGTTTAGGTCCACGGTCGCTGAACCTACGTAGTGCAGGTTGGCCTGCGTGACCGTTGCACCGTGGATCTTGGACTTGAGCATTCTTCGATTCATCTGTTAAGCACCCTTGGTTAATAGAAAATCTCGCCTAATTAGTATACGAACAAACGCTAGTATTGACCCAATCGACGTTCAGCAGGATACTTGCTTAGGGGACGTTCACCGCTTGGGGGACGATCCAAGAACGTGCCACTGGTGCCACTTGAAAGGACTAGCGATGACAGACGTCGCCTTCGATATCAACAGGAACACGGACATCTTCCGCGTTCACCGAGCCAGCGACCTGCAGGCTGCTCCGGGTCAAACCCAGAATGCGCGCCGCATTTCCGGAGTCAGCAAGGAGAACAGCGCTGCGGACAAATTGTGGTTTGGGAAGGTTTTCACGGGCCCTGGGGAGATCTCGGACCCGCATCACCATGGTGAGGCTCAGACCGGCGGATACGTGTTCAAAGGCCGGGGATTCATCCGTTACGGGGAGCGTTACAGTGAGGTCGTTTACCTCGAAGAAGGGGACTTCGTGTTTGTGCCGCCGTTCATGCCCCACATTGAGGGGAACGCCAGCAAGACTGAAGAACTGATCTGGATGACGACCCGTACACCGGACAACATTGTGGTGAACCTCGCTGACCAGGATGTGGCCGATTTGGAGATCGATTACAGGTCCTGACAAGCGACCCGTAAGCAGGGGAGGGCCGGCCCGATGATTTCAGGCCGGCCCTCCTTTTGCCGTATTCAGTAGGAATGCGGGAGACCTAGCCATTCCTCGCCCAGGCAATTTCGTGTCATCTCATGGGTCGGCGGAGCGAAGGTGTAGAGCCTGGCGTCCCGGAAGAATCCCTGCATGGGCAGGGTGCGGGCCATGCCCCAGCCTGCCTTTACACGCATGCCTGTGTCTGCGACCTCCGTCGCTGTGGCTGATGCGGTGAGCTGTGCAAGGGTTGCCGGGCACCTGTCGGAACCCGCGCCCCTCATGCGCGAGTATGAATTCGGGCGGTACCCGCACGTTTTCGAGAGTGACGTCGCATTGGGCCAACCCCCGGATGCCCACGGTGTCGATTTCATCGGTACGGATACCGGGGCTTGACCGGGGGATCAGGAACGTCGTGATCCCGTCAACGGCTGAGTCCTTTAATGGCACTGGTGCGGGCCAGGAGGATGGGGAAGTCGCAATCCGTGGCACCCCCTGTCCCTTTCTTGAGCCGCTGATTGACTACGAACTGCCGCTGAGCCTGACTGCTGTCGTGGGCATGACGCGGGCGATGTCCGGTCCCCCTTCGGGTTCACTCAGTCCGAAGGAGACCCCGGCATCACCCGTGTGCACAGAAGCGCAAGAAACCGCTCCCGCCGCTCAGCGGGTCCATACGCGTGCAGCTCCAGACCCATGAACTGAACAATTGAATTCTTTCCCATGGAAGTCGGCCCTGCACCGAGTTCTTCCAGAACAGTGCTCTGAGCTGCATGTGATGGACCGGTCCCGTGCAGCTCGCCGTCGAGCTGGATCAGTCCTGATTCTCCGAGTGCCTGGAAGAGTTCACGATCGCATTTTTATACCTCGTCAAAATGGCGTAGACGTTCGGGAGCCAGATTTGCGGCGAGCAGTGACCGCTGCTCCGTAGTGCAGCCCTGTCCGGGTCTCCGCTATCGCCCTGGGTTTGGCATCGATCAGGTTCAATGCTGCCTGCAGGGTCGTTTTCTCGTGACCTTCGCCATCAGCGCCGCTTGATCATGAAGCTGCTCGTGAACGTCATCACGGCGCTTCCATCCTGTTTGACTACCGTGTAGTCGAGAGTCCAGATTCCAGCATCTGGCCTCTTCGTTGCGCGCGCCGTCCTCACTGTTGCTTCAACGTGGATGGTGTCTCCGATAAACACGGGCTGCACGGCCCGCACTTCATCCAGTCCAAGCCATGCGGTGACGTTCGTGAAGTATCCGGTCTGAGTAAGCAAACCCAGCCCCACTGAGAGGGTAAGCGGTCCATGTCCGATGCGCTGGCCGAACTGGGTCTTTGCGGCGTATTCGGCGTCCAAATGCAGCGATACCCAGTCGCCGGTCAGGCCGGCCCATTGGACAAGGTGCGCCTCGCTGACTGTGATTCCTGGGCTGTGGATGCGGTCACCCTCGGTGAGTGCGTCCCAGTAGTGGTCCGGACGCCCCTTCGGCGCCTGCGTCGCAACCTGGGTGATTTCGTCGTCGTAATCCTGCATGTCACTCCTCAAACCGAGACGCCCTGTTGCGCCGTTCTTGTTTTCGATAAGTCAAGACTAGACTAGCGAGCGCTTGTTCGTATACTGGTTATGCGTAAGTAATTAAATTGCTGTTTCAACTGGAGGCCAATATGAGCACCACTACGATCGCGGAAGCCGAGGCGCCGACGGCGGCAGCCGAAGCGCCGACCGTGCACGAACTTCTCCAGGAGAAGCTCGCCCAGGCAAAGCTCGGAGGTTCAGAGAAGAACCGCCGGAAGATCGTCGAATCCGGCAAACTGCTGGTTCGCGACCGTCTCGCCTTGCTGTTTGATGACAATGAATACATTGAGGACGGGCTCTTGGCCCGGTTCGAGGATGGGCTGCCGGGCGACGCTGTCGTCATTGCGTTCGGTCGGGTCGATGGCCGCCAAGTCTGCGTTATCGCGAATGACTTCAGCGTCAAGGCGGGAACCTGGGGAAACAGGACTTTCGAAAAGATCACTGCCGCCCAGGAGAAATCCAACGCTGCCGGGATCCCTCTCGTCTATCTCTTCGATTCGGCCGGGGCCCGAATCGATGAGCAGTTTGAGAGCTTTGCAGGCCGTCACGCTTGGGGAAACATTTTCTATAACCAGGTGCAGATTTCGGGGCGGGTCCCGCAGGTCTGTGCACTTTTCGGACCGTCGCCGGCCGGTTCCGCCTATGTTCCTGCCCTCTGCGACATGACCATCATGGTCCGCGGACACGCGACCGCCTATCTGGGGTCCCCGCGTCTCGCTGAGATGGTGACGGGCGAAAAGGTCACCCTGGAGGAGATGGGCGGGGCCGAGATGCACTGCACCGTCTCCGGCCTGGGTGATGTCCTAGTCGAAGACGATGCGGAAGCCATTGCCGCAATCCGGGTTTGGCTTAGTTTCCTGCCTGCAAACTGGGAGCTGCCGGCTCCGGTGGCTCCGGCGGCGGAGCCCCGACCCGGCCGCTCGCTGGAGGAGATCGTGCCGCTGCGGGAGGCAGAGGTGTTCGATATGGAAGAGTTTGTCGAATCCCTGGTCGATGAGGGTAGCTGGTTCCCTTATAAGGAACTGTTCGCTCCGGAGATGCTGACAGGGTTTGCCAGGATTGGCGGCCGTCCGGTAGGGCTGGTTGGAAATCAGCCAAAGCACATGGGCGGGTCGATCTTCCCTGACTCGTCCGACAAGGCAGCGCGCTTCATCTGGATCTGCAACGCGTACAACATTCCGATCATCTTCCTGGTCGACATTGCCGGATACATGATCGGATCTGCGGTGGAGCGCCAAGGCATCATCCGACACGGTGCCAAGATGATCTTCGCAGTGTCCGAATGCAGGGTTCCCCGCATCACAGTGCTGGTACGAAAGGCCTACGGCGGCGGTTACTTGGCCATGTCCGGTGCACCGATGAACCCTGACGCGGTGATCGCACTCCCGACAGCCCGTCCGGCGCTGATGGGCCCGGACGCAGCAGTCAACGGCATCTACTACAACCAGATCCACGAGATTGCTGATCCTGAAGAACGCCAGAAGTTCATCATGGAAAAGCACAACGAGTATGCCGAGGGAATAGACGTCTTCAAGATCGCCAATGCCAACGCAGTCGAAGCGGTCGTTCCCGCTAACGATCTTCGTGCGGATCTGATGGTGCGCCTGGATCTGTACGGCCGACGCAAGGCTGTCCCCGTGGAGCGGCGCCAGGCCGTCACCCCGGTCTAGGGCCTGCCATGATCAAAGTCGTAGCTGTTCTCACCGCAAAAGCAGGACTAAGCCGGGAAGAATTCCTCCATAAATGGAACGTCGAGCACCCGGTCCTGGTCCGGAAGTTACCGGGGCTAAGGCGGTACAGGCAAAATCCAGCCATCGAACATGGCAAGCAGTGGCCTTTCAATGGCATGGCAGAACTCTGGTTCGACAGTGTGGCAGACGTAAAAAAGGCCTATGCCGGTGAGGAAGCCAGGCTGCTCTTCGAGCACGAGCATGAATTCCTCGATGACATGCGCTGGTTCCTGGCCGAAGAGAGGGAAATCGACCTCAATGCATGAATGGGGGAAGGGCCGGGTCGCGGGATCCGGCCCTTCCTCATCGGGGTAGCAGACTCCGTGGTGACCGCAGTACATCCGATCGCCCGGGCCTCCTCCCGCGTAAGCATGAACGATCAAGGAGGATCAGGCCGCTTGCGACCCAGCGGGGGAGCAAACTACATGCCTGTTCCGTCAGTGAAATGAGGAAGGGCTATGTCAGCTTTGGAAGCAAGCGCTGCTGTGACTGCGGTACGCGGTCCTCACCCGGTCCACTCCGGGCCGGTAGTAGACCTGCCCACGAGGTTCGGGGTCTTTCGGGCACAGGCCTGGACTGACGGGGTAACCGGCGCCGAACACCTTGCCGTCAGCTGGCCGGTTCCGGCTGTGGACGGAGCAGCGCCGCTGGTCAGGCTCCACTCAGAATGCCTTACCGGTGATGTATTTGGCTCGTACAGGTGCGACTGTGGCGAACAGCTCGACTATGCATTGGACGTCATCAGTCGATGCGGCGGTACGTTGCTGTATCTTCGTGGCCAGGAGGGGCGGGGCATCGGGCTCGCCAATAAGATCAAGGCGTACGCGCTGCAGGAAGCCGGCTTAGACACCGTAGAGGCCAACGAACAACTGGGCCTGCCCGTGGATGCGAGATGCTACAACGCGGCAGCTCAGATCCTGATGGAAATGGGTCTCCGGGAGATTCGGCTCCTCAGCAACAACCCTGACAAGCAGGATCGACTCAGCCGGGCCGGGCTTGCAGTGGTCGATATGGTGCCCACGGAGGTTCCTTACAGAGATCAGAACATCCGCTACTTGAAGACCAAAAGGGAGCGGATGGACCACCGTTTGAATCTCGACGATCCCACTTCGCCGGCAGTCCTAGCGTCAGACAGAAGGGACCATGAACGACTAGCCTGGGCGTAGTTCCCAAGGGCGTTGTGAACGCGGCTAGACCTGTGAGGACGGCCTTCACGGCGATGCCGTGGCCGGGCGAAGGACGCGACCGCACGGAGCCAGAATGCGACGGCGATTTTCTTGGTCTCGCCGGCGAGGATTTCGGCGTACGCCAGGCGCGCGTGGTCATCGACCGCGTGGTGCAGGTACGCATATCCGGTCCCTGCCTTGCGGGGCCGTCCACTTCTTCGCAGCCGCCGGCGAGTACTGGAACCTTTCAGTTGCCCGGCGCAGGGTCCAGCCGCCCCCGAGGATCAGGCGGGCGAGTTTCGTCCTCGCTTTAGGTGTCAGGTCGGCGTTGGCATGGGTAACGTGGGACACGAGGGCCTCCTGGGCGTCGAGATGAGTGTTGTGACCCAAATCGATACCACCGGCGGCCCTCGCCCTTTACATCACGCCACGCTGTTCACAACGTCGGTGGGAATATCACCTAGGACTCAGAAACTACGGGAATGCTGGTAACAGAAAGCACGAGCATTGCCGAAATGAAGTTCTCCGCATCTTCCAGCACTTTCCGCCCGATGGGCCCCGAAAATGCTTCCAAGGCTTCCTTCGCCCCTGCAAACACGAACTCCACGACGCCGTCTACCTCGACATCGGGCACAGCATAGCTCTGCCTGCCAGCAGCGCCCGTCACATGATGCTGGGTGTAGGAAATGATGTGCGGAAGCTGTCTCACCATCGGCGCATGGACATCGATCCAGTAACGGTGAAAATCCTCCCGTGACAAGCCGGATTTCCTCTGTAAGAGCGTCAGTTGCCTAACGTGGGCCATGTTTTCTCCTTGCTCTAACGATTATTGGGTTCAGTGGTAACTCAGTCAGTTTGCACCGCCGTTCCGGTAATGGCAGCCGGCCTGCTACTTCCCAGGGAAGCTGTCAGGCTTCTTGCTCCGTGACCAACAGATTCCGTAACGGCAGCCCCTTTAGCAGGCCGAGTATCCTCCGTCGACGTGAAGAGTAGTGGCCGTGATGCCGCTGGCGCGATCTGAGAGCAGGAACGAAGTGGCGTTGGCAATTTCAAGTGGTGTGTTAAGGCGCCCGATTGGAATGCGCTCCATCCATTGGTCAAACACATCGGGGGACTCGGATCTCGCTTTTTCAAGGATTGGGGTATTGGTGTAGCCGGGTGCCACGGCATTCACGCGGACCCCGCTCCGCGCCCACTCGACCCCGAGAAGGGCGGCCAAGTGCGCGACGGCAGCCTTGGTTGCCCCGTATGCCGCATGCCTTTCAGGAGATACGACACCGAATCCGGCGATTGAAGAGGTAATGACAATGGAGCCACTGCCTCGCTGGATCATCTTCTTGCCGAAAGCCTGGCAGGTCCAGAAGACACCGTTGAGGTTGATGTCCACGGTAGTGTTCCACAGGTCCGCCGAATAGTCTGTGGCAGGAGACGGTGGGGCGATTCCCGCATTGGCCATGACCCCAAAGACGGGCCAGCCGTCGGATTCCAACTGTTCTGCGAGCTCTTCGACTGCCTCCGGGCTCCTGACGTCCAGCTGCTCGAATCGTACGACACCACCAGCGGCGGAGGTGATTTGAGCGGTCAGGTTCTCTCCAGCTGCCTGGTCGATGTCCGTAACAACAACTCGGTGCCCTTCCCCTGCAAGGACCTCAGCGGTCGCACGACCGATCCCTCCGGCGGCCCCGGTGATGACATAAACACGGTTTTCTTCCACAGGTAGTTCACTTTCTATGCGGCACATGATTTCTTCGTCGGCTGCCTGCTGATCGGGTTCCACAGTCCTGATTCGATGGTTGGGTTAGTCCAAATTTTCGAGGCGAGTTCATCACTTAAACACCGCCTTGAACGCTTCTTCGGACAGGCCCGAGGACAAGTCGGCATCCGGCGGCAAATCGTCTCTGCATGTGGGCAGCTTGCCATTTGCAGTGTCAACGAAAACCGGCAGTTCAAATGCCTCTGGCTCGTTATCCGGCATCCCGTTGAGAGCAGCCAAAGCCTTCCGGCCCGCGATGCGAACAACGGTTGTCGTCCCATCCAAGGTCAGCAGCTGGAAGTTGGGATTTTTGTCCTTATGTTGCAGCCAGAAGCAGCCGAGTTCGTTGGATCCGGCGGAGGTCGCCAGCGGTGGGATCGGCCTGCCCGCATTGAGGAAAGCCCGGAGCCCGCCGAGGTCGCCGACCCCGTAGTCTGATGCCCAGCCGTCGATCTGGTCGTGCTTGGTCAACACGCCGGACATGGCACGCTGCATGTATGCCGGTTCCCAGCCTGAAGCAATAGGCCGGTCCGTAGCCAATCTAAATGGCGTGCCCAGGTCAGCGTTCATGTCCGTGAGGCCGTTGAAAACTTCAACAGACGGGGGGCTGCCGCTTGGCAGCCCTCCGGTGAAGATCACGTTCCCCCCGTCGGGGATACGTTCGGCCAACCACTTCGCCATCATCCCCCCTTCGATGTCGAACGCGTACTCAACATAGCCGTCATAGTCCACGCCGACTTGGCCGCCGGGATCGCCGATATAGGGAACGACTACAACTCCGGCTTTGTGGGCATTGGCCAGAGCGCTTAGAGCTTGAGTGCCGAAGTCGTCGTAAGTGATAATCGCGTCATAGCCCTGAGCCGTGTAGGAATTGATCGCAGTGATATATTTCTGCAGGTCAGCATCGGATTGGGCGTAGTCGACGGTCACATTTTTACAGACCGACAGCTCATCTTTAAGCTCGGCTGCCGTGATTTTTTTCCAGGAATTCGCGCCGAAGCCGTCGACGTGTGCAATTTTGATCGGTCGGTCACCGCACAGCTTCTCCACGGATAAGGGTGCGCCGCCTCCCTCTGCTGCTCTGCCTGAAGTGTTGGCTGGAGACGCAGCAGTCGGTGGCGGGGCCGTGCAGCCAGTAAACAGTACCGCCGTGAGCATTGCGGTCAGGGACATTAGCATCTTCGGGGCCCTGGGGATCGCTTTCATGGAAGTTTCCCTAGGCCGCATCAAAGGGGCTGCGGCGTCTGCTTTTCGGGGGATTGGTTCTGAATTTATGCTGGTACGAGTTACATTTCCGCGTGGTTCAACAATCATGATGGATCCTTCGTCATTAAAAGATAAGGCATACTCACTTATCGGAAGATCTATTCTCAGTGCATAAAGTCACGTCAGATACGAACATACACTAGTTTTTCCGGTTTTCATCGTAATGTAGTCAAAACGTTCCCGTTCACAGGTCCCTTTTGCAACGAGCGGGACATCCTGCAGGCACGCAAGAAGGATGCCGAACAGATCGAACGTCCATTCAGGGCAACTCGGTGTACCCAGCCGCAGGATCCTCTTAGGCGAGAGTTTGCGGGGGCCCGCGTTTTGCCCGGGATAACGGCGCCCTGTTTGTCGGCAGCGCTGGGGGCATTCAGCCTAGGAGTGGGGCGCCATTCATGTGCCTTACTGGCAAGCCTTCTACGTCGTGTCCGACGCCGGATGTCCGCAGAAACTGCAGGTGCGCCGCTGTTTCGCTCAGGGCGAGCCGCAATTGAAGGCCGCTCAGTGAAGGAAATCCCCTTGACCAATGCAATTTTGTGGCAATTGTCCACACTGTGGGGTGTTGCTGCGCATCGAGAAGCGCAAGGACTTCGTCAGACCTGGCTAGGGCCAACGACTTAAGCTCTCGAGCGCGGTGGCTGAGGCCCCGGAATCGGTACTCGTGTGCGGGAAGTACTTCGAAGCCTTCGTCCCCCTCGATGCGGTCAAGAGATTGCAGGCAGCTGCGCAAGGGGTCTGGGTCGCCCCGCATCTCGAGGGATACGTTTGGCGTTATCCGGGGGAGAACGTGGTCACCGCTTAGGAAGACCTTGCGGCTTTCGTCGCGCAGGCAGATGTGCCCGGGAGTATGTCCGGGAGTTTCCACCACGGTCAGGCGTCCTCGGGAAATTGGGACGGTGTCGCCGTCGCCCACCCGGAGGTCAGCGTCCGCAAGCCGCCTTAAGTGCATCAGGCCGTCAACGTCCAGAGCCGCTTCGTTGATTCTGTCTTCGGGAACACCCCATGTCCGCATGCGGGCGCGGTCGGCGGCCGTCTCTTCCCAGGCGTTTGTGAACGCGGAAATGTAGCGTATCTCAGCCTTCCCCAGGGCGATCCAAGCGCCTGACCAGCGTCGCAGCCATCTGGCCATGCCCAGATGATCCGTGTGGAAATGGGTCGCGAGAATTCCCGTCACGTCCGAAACGGTGACTCCGGCCGCGCGCAGGCCGGCGGTCAGGTCTAGCCGCCCTTGAACACTGTCGAAGCCTGGATCCACGACCAGGCAGTCCTCGTCCTCGACCACCAAGTAGGCGAGGGTGTAGCGCATCGGGTTGTTCGGAAACACGACGGGAACAGACCAAATGCCTTCTGCCACGCACTCCACGGGCGGCATGACCTTGTTTATCCATGCCTCCCGCTGAAGGCCACCGGTGATTTCCATGGAGTCAGGCCGGAGAAGGGTCAAACAGCCGGAAAATCTGGGTGGCCCCGCCGTCGATCACCAGGTCAGCGCCGTTGATGCTGCGCGAGTCGTCGGTGAGCAGGAAGGCGATCAGTGCACCGATTTCCTCAGGATCCACGATGTTTCCAGTGGGGACCTTATTCCGGACCTGGTCCCGTACCTCCTGAATGACCATGGGAGTGTCCACGACACCCGGGCATACGGAGTTGACCGTAACCCCGGTGCCCCAAAAGTCCATGAGCAGCGACCGGGTGAGATTCGAGAGTCCCGCCTTTGAAGCTGCGTAGCTCGGATACGGGTAGCCCGTGGTCCCGGCAATGGAGGAAATGTTGATAATCCGGCCCCAGTTCGCGGCCAAAAGGTCCTCCGCAAAGGCCCTGATAAGGGCAAAAGGACCCACGAGGTTGATATCGATGGCCCGCGCGAACGTAGCGACATCATGGTCCAGGAGCATCTTCCGGTCCAGGATCCCTGCCGCGTTGATGAGGGCCTGAACATCGCCAACCGTGTCCTTGATTTCGTCTCTTAGACGTTTGACGTCCTCCTCCCGGGTGACGTCGGCGGCGAACGCATATGCAGTAGCTCCGCCGGCGCGGAGCTCCTCCACGGCTGCCTGGCAGCGCTCCAGGTCGAGGTCGACGCAAAGCAGTGTGTGTCCGGCCTTTCCCAGGCGTTTGTTGATTCCGCGGCACATTCCTCCCGCCGCCCCGGTTATCAGCACGTTGAGCCCGCGCTGGGCGGCGTAGGGGGCATGCGGATTCGGGTTCACGTCTTGATTCATCTCTCGTCGGATTATCAGTTGGAGGACTGAAGTTCGGGGTAGTCGGTATAGCCTGCAGGGCCGCCGGCGTAGAGCCCTTCTTCACGGAGGTCAGCAAGGTCAGCGCCGTGCCTGATCCTGCGGGGCAGGTCGGGGTTGGCAATGAACAGGCGACCAAAGCCCACGAGGTCGGCACTTCCCGATCCGACGGCTGCCGCTGCAGTGTGGGGAGTATGGCCGCCAGTGACGATCACCGGGCCGTGAAAGAGTTCGCTGAGTTCGGCGCTCTGTATCGCATCCGGATCCGTTAGCGCATCGACGGCTCCTGCGATTCCTGGCTCGACCAGGTGAACGTAGGCCAGCCCGCGCTCATTCACACTGCGGACCAGAGAAGAGTAGAGACCTCGCTTGTCCGGGTCCGAGACGTCCATCCAACTCGAAGAAGGGGAGATCCGCACGCCTATCCGGTTGACCGGAACGAATTCGCTGACGGCTTCTATGACCTCAAAGAGGAAGCGGAGGCGGTTCTCGATGGATCCCCCGTACCAGTCGGAGCGCTGGTTGGAACTGGAGTTGAAAAACTGGTCAAACAGATATCCGTTTGCCGCATGGAGTTCCACCCCATCAAAGCCGGCCGCGGCCGCGTTGCGGGCTGCCGCCGCGAACTGACTGACGATTTCGGCGATTCCTTCTTGGCTGAGTTCCCGGGGAACTTCGAAGGGGACCGGTCCGTCCGGGCTGCGGTATTCCCACCCGGCAATGGCTATGGGTGAGGGCCCCCACGGCGGGCGACCATCGGGTTGCACGCAGGAGTGGGCCTGACGGCCTACGTGCCACAACTGCGCGTATACCACTGCTCCCTTTGAACGAGCGGCGGCGACGACGGGGCGCCACGCCTCGACCTGCGCGTCGTTGTACAGGCCGGGGACCTGGGCGTAGGCGGAGCCTTGGGGAGATACGACGGTGCCCTCGCTGATGACCAGACCGGCGCCGGCCCTTTGCTGGTAATACTGGGCCATGAGGGGCGTCGGTACCCCGTCGGCTTGGGCCCTGCTTCGGGTGAGAGGAGGAAGCACGAAGCGGTTGGGCAAGGTTTGGCCGCCAAGCACCATGGGTTCGAAAAGTTGATCGAGCAAGACACACCTCATTGTGTAGGAGTACGATCGTTCGTACGTTCATAACAGTGAACGAGTTCGTGAGCGGAATGTCAACACCTCGGCTTGTCGTCTCATGGGACAACAGCTGGCCGAGCGGCTACGGCTCGGTGAAATGGAAAGGCGGCAAGCGATGACGGTATTGAGTGAGCGGAACAGTGCGGGCGTGATTCGAGTGGAAGCTGCCAAGCTGTTTTTTGACCGGGGGTACGATGCGACGAGCCTCCGCCAGGTCGCGGCTGCCTCCGGACTGAAGGTGGGCAGTCTTTACAACCACATCGACAGTAAAGAGCACCTGCTGCTGCAGATCATGGGCGGGGTAATCGACGACCTCGTCGCTGCAGCTCACGAGGCGGCGCTCCTTGACGGGGACGCCGTCCATAAACTCCAGGCCGCGCTGGCAGCGAACCTGACCTTCCACGCAGAACACGCCCAGGAAGTGTTCATCGGCAACGCCGAACTGCGCTCACTCTCCGACGGTGCCCGCCATGTGGTGATCGAAAAGCGCCACGAATACGAACTGTTCCTCCAGGGGCTGGTCGAGGACGCCGGCCGCGCAGGACTCGCCGACGTCATCGACGCCAAAATTCATGTCTACAGCTTTGTGGCCCAGGCCACTCATATTGCCAGCTGGTTCAAACCCGGGGGACGGATGAACCTGGACGAGATCGTCGCCATCTACACCAAAGTGGCCCTGCGTGAACTCAACGTCGCCGATGCCGACGCCAGGGTCGATCAGGGGTAACGGCTGGACGAAAAATTTCCAGCGGCGTTGCGAATAGAGCCGTTCGGACGTACGCTTGTTCGTATCACAGCAGTTACCAGCGTGGGTAACTTCAGAGAGCTGAATTTCGTTCCAGAGAGGCAACGATGCGAACTATTGGAGACTGGATTCGCCTGAACAGCCGGCGTAACCCCGCAAGGGAAGCATTCGTCGGCGTGGATGGCAGAGTCACGTTTGGCGAAGCCGCAGAAAGGGCCTGGCAGCTGGGCAGGGGACTGCGCACTTCGGGCGTTGGGGCCGGGGACAGGGTTGGCGTACTCGCCGGCAACTCGATATTCAACGCTGAAGCGTTCCTCGGTGTTGCAGCGGCCGGCGGGGTCTACATCGCGTACAACTGGCGATGGGCACCCGCGGAACTTGCTGCCGGCATTCTGGAAACAGAAGCCAGTGTGATTCTCGTGGAAGAGACTCACCTTGACTTGCTGGAACAGGCGCTGGAGATCATCGCCCGGCGCGCAGAATTTCTGCCGCTGATAATCCGGCAAGGCAGTGAGATCGACAAACTTCGCACCGGAAGTGGCCCCCTCGAGGATCTTGCGCAGCCTGAGTCGCCGCTGTGCATCATTTACACCGGCGGAAGCACCGGCACGCCCAAGGGCGTCGTGCTGTCGCACAGGTCGGCTCTGGCGAATGCGATCAACGAAATGTACGACTGCGGCGTCGGCAGCCGTGCGAATGAGCGGGGGCTAATCGTCACGCCCCTCTTCCATTCTGCAGCGCTGCTGTGCTGGCTCGTTCCGCATTTCATCGCCGGAGCCACTAGCGTCATCGCCCAGAAGTTCAGCGACGAGTCAGTGGTGGACCTCGTGGGCCGTGAAGCCATCACCAACACCTTCATGATCCCCAATATGATGCGACGGCTCATGGATGGCGGCATCCTGAGCGACCCGGCTATTCGCAAGAACCTCAAGAGCGTCCATACCGGCGCCGGCCTCCTCCGCATGCCGGACAAGGAACTTTTCACCGAGATGCTGCCAGGCGCGGAACTCTACTTCCGCTACGGCCTGACCGAGGCCGGTCCCATGGTGACCCGGCTCAAGCCCTCCGACATGCTCAACCCGGCAGTGGATGGGTCCATCGGCACCGAGTATCTCCTGGCCGAGGCCCAGCTGCAGGATCCCGACGGCAGGGAAGTCAAGGCAGGGGAACTCGGCGAAATCTGCGTCCGGGGACCGGGCCTGATGACGGAATACTTCGGTCGCCCGGAAGCAACTGCGGAGGCGATGCGAGGCGGCTGGTTGCACACCGGCGACCTCGCCGTGCGGGATGAACGCGGTTACTTCTACTTCCGGGACCGCCTGAAGGAAATGATCAAGACCGGAGGCGAAAATGTCTATTCTGCCGAGATCGAGCAGGTCCTGCACCTTCATCCCTCAGTCCTGGAGGCAGTGGTTCTCGGGGTGCCTGACCCGAAATGGGACGAGGAAGTACGGGCGGTCGTAGTGCTTCGGAACGGGGTGCAGACAGACGCGTCCGAGCTTTCCGGATTCCTGCGCCAGCATCTGGCAGGGTACAAGATCCCCAAAAAAATGGTGTTTGTGCGGCCGGAGGACTTGCCCCGGTCCGCTGCCGGAAAGCTGGTTAAGAGCCAGTTGAAAGTGAATCTGGGGTGGGGCGCATGAGACTGGCAACAATCCGTACAAACGAAGGAACTAGCGCCGCGGTCTTGGACAGCGGCAAGCTATTGCCGCTGACCTTTGCCGACGTGGGCTCCTGGTTGCAGGCCGGGTCGCCTGTCTGGTCGGGCCACGTCGCAGGAGCACCTGTCAGGCCCGAGGACGCGGATTTTGCCCCTGTTGTTCCGCATCCGGGCAAGATCATCTGCGTGGGTCTGAACTACCGGGACCACATCCTGGAAATGGGAAGGGATCTTCCCGAATTCCCGACCTTGTTCGCCAAGTTTTCCGATTCCCTCATCGGCGCCCATGACGACATCGTGCTGCCGCCCGGTTCCACCAGTATCGATTGGGAAAGCGAACTGGCGGTCATCATCGGCACCACCGTCAGCCGCGCGGACCAGGCGGCTGCGCGCAACGCCATCGCGGGGTTCGCCGTGGCCAATGACGTCTCGGCCCGTGATTTTCAGCGACGCACGCCGGAATGGCTCCAGGGAAAGACATTTGACCGAACGACTCCGCTCGGACCATATCTTGTGACTGTCGATGAGGCGGGCGCAGAACCGGACCTGGACATCGGTTGCAGCGTCGACGGCAACACAAAGCAGCACTCGCGCACGTCCGAACTCGTATTCGGGCCAGTGGCACTCGTTCAGTACATTTCGGCCATCACCACCCTGCGTCCCGGCGACGTCATCCTCACCGGGACTCCCGGCGGTGTCGGCGACGGACGCAATCCGAAGGAATTCCTCCAGCCGGGGTCGCTGCTTGAGACGAGCATCAACACCCTAGGTGCCACAGCCAACCGCTGCGTTCTCCAATAAACGGACGCCACAGACTCACTCACGACAGGAACCACCATGTTTACCAAAATCCTCATCGCCAACCGTGGCGAAATCGCCGTCCGTGTCATTCGGAGCTGCCGGTCCCTCGGGATCCAGTCTGTCGCGGTCCACTCCGAAGCTGACACCGCATCACTTCACGTTCGCGAAGCCGATGAAGCAGTCGACCTCGGCCCCGGCGCTGCAAGCGAGAACTACCTCAACATCGAACGCATCATCGCGGCTGCGCGTGAAACCGGTGCCCAAGCCATCCACCCGGGATACGGATTCCTCTCCGAAAACGCTGCCTTCGCCAGGGCAGTCGTAGAAGCGGGGCTGGCGTTCATCGGCCCAAGCCCCGAGGCGATATCCACCATGGGGGAAAAGGTTGCCGCGCGGGCCGTCGCAATCGCTGCAGAGGTCCCGCTCGCCCCGGGCTCCACGGGCGCCATCAACGGCGCCGAAGACGTCATTGCCTTCGGCACCGAACACGGCTACCCGATCCTCGTCAAGGCATCAGCGGGCGGCGGCGGACGCGGCATGCGGCTGGTCGAATCCGAAGAGCATGCTGAGGACGCCGTCGCCGCTGCCGTCCGCGAAGCAACATCAGCATTTGGCAACGGGGAGGTGTATCTGGAGCGATACCTGACCAGCGCTCGGCACGTTGAAGTACAGGTGTTCGCCGACAAACTGGGAAACACGATTTACGTCGGGGACCGGGACTGCTCGGTCCAGCGCCGCCACCAAAAACTCGTCGAGGAGTCCCCGGCGCCGGGCCTGTCGCCGGAGCTTAGGGCAGCCATGGGAGCAGCCGCCGTGCGGCTCGCCGAGCACGTAGGTTACGCCGGGGCCGGAACCGTGGAATTCCTCGTCGAGGGCGAAAAGTTCTACTTCCTTGAAATGAACACGCGCATCCAGGTGGAGCACCCGGTCACCGAGATGGTCCACGGCGTGGACCTGATTGCAGAGCAGATCCGAGTGGCTGCCGGAGACGAACTCAGCATCCGGGACCGTCTGACCCCCCACGGTGCTGCCATCGAAGCGAGAATCAACGCCGAGGACGTGGCCGGAGGGCGATTCCTTCCGGCGCCCGGTCTTCTGGAAGAGCTCACCCCGCCCGAAGGCGAGGGTCTCCGGTTCGACACCGGGTACCAGAGCGGGGATGAAGTACTCCCGTTCTATGACAGCCTTATCGGCAAGCTCATCGCCTACGGGCCGGACCGTGAAACGGCGCTAGCGAGGCTCGAAGACGGTCTCGAACGGCTAATGGTCCGCGGCGTTCCCACTACGGTCCCAGCTTCACTGAAGGTCATACGCCACGAGGACTTCCGATCAGCCCGCTTCACAACCCGCTGGCTCGAGGAGACCGTGGACTTCTCGGAGGAGCCCGAAGAGGAGCCGCTGGCACGCAACGAGGTGGAAGTCGGCGGACGCTTTTACATCATTCCCCAGTTCTCGGACCGCGCGGGCTTAGGAAATGGCAACGGACACGGATCAAGCTGGGCCGCGCCGGCAGATGAAGCCGCCACCGGCGGCGGACAACGCCCGCGCAGCGCCCGCGCACGGGGCAAAGGCAAAGCATCAGACGGCAGCGTCAAGGCACCCATGCAGGGAACCATCATTAAGGTCAACGTCGAAGAGGGACAGGACGTCGCGGCGGGGGACATCCTCTTCGTGCTGGAGGCGATGAAAATGGAGAACCCCATTCAGGCACCCGCCGCCGGAACCGTCGGCCAGGTCCACGCCGTCGTCGGCGACTCGATGGCAGCAGGAACCCTGCTGACCCAGCTGGTCCTGGAAGGGGCGATCTGATGAAGCCCTACCGTTCACTCCTGTTCGTCCCCGGCCACAAGAGAAGCTGGATCGACAAGGCCCTTGCCTCGGAGGCCGACGCCATCATCATCGACTTGGAAGATTCGGTTCCCGAACCGGACAAGGGGCTGGCCCGGGCCAACGCCCTTGACGCCCTCAGGGCACATACCGGGGACAAGGGGATCCTCATCCGCCCCAACGCCCTGGACACCATCCACTTCGGCGCGGACATCGCGGAGACCACACACGGAAGCCTGACCGGCTTCCTGCTGCCCAAGCTCTTTTCACGCGATGACGTGGTGCGCTTCGACGCACTGGTCACCGCCGCCGAAATCATGCACCAGGTTCCCCGGGGATCTGTGGAACTGATTCCCTCGCTGGAGACGGCGGCCTCGATTAGCAAGGTCGATGAGATTTTGGCCGGTCCCCGGGTGGGCGGTGTCATGGCCGCGGCCGCCAAGGACGCAGACGTTTCCCGGGAAGTGGGGTTCAGCTGGACGCCGGAGGGAACCGAAACACTCTATCTGCGCAGCAAAGTCGTTCTGGCAGCCCGGGCCGCAGGTCTGCGCAGCATCGTTCTTGGTCTCTGGCAGGAGGTCACGAACGTGGACGGGCTTCGGCGTTTCGCGGCTGATAACCACGGCCTCGGTTACACAGGCCAAGTACTGATCCATCCCACCCACGCGCCAGTGGCAAACGAGTCATACGGTCTGTCTGCTGCCATGCGCGATTACTACGAAGGGCTGGTCGAAGCCTTCGAAGACGGCCAGCGCCAAGGGCACGGCGCCGTTTCCTACCGCGGAGACCACATCGACCTCGCCCATGCCAACCACGCCCGGCAGGCCCTCGCCTTCGCAGGGAACAACTAACCACCGCAATCCACCAGTCCCACTACTACAACAGGAGACACACCATGGCCGGAATGTATTACGAAGACTTCCAGGTAGGCGAAGTGATCCGCCACGAAGTCACACGGACCGTTACCGAGACGGACAACCTGCTGATCACCGCATTGACGATGAACGTGCAGCCGCTGCACCTCGATGCGGAATTTGCTGCACAAAGCATGTACGGCAAGCAGATCGTCAACAGCATCTTCACGCTCGGACTCGTCACCGGGATCCCCGTCCAGGACACAACCCTCGGGACCACCCTGGGAAATCTCGGATTCCGGGACATCGAATTCCCCAAACCCGTCTTCTTCGGCGACACCCTCCGCGTGGAAACAGAGGCACTTGATAAGCGCGTTTCGAATTCCCGCCCGGAGACCGGGATCGTGGGCATCGAGCACCGCGGCTACAACCAGCACGGCGATCTGGTCTGCGTGGTCCGCCGCACCGCCCTGATGAAACGCCGTGAGAACGCCGAAACGGAAATTCCCCTGCACGCATAGGCCTTGTTAGGACAGACTCAGACAGCCTACAGCTCCTCCCTATGTTGCAGGCCGGCCGGCGCGACGCCGGCCGGCCTGTGCCATTTATTCAGAGCTTCCAAGGCACCGCCTGCTTGCCGCGGAGATTTCCCGCTTCGACAAGCCCGCAGCAGGACTCGAGCCGGGCAAATCCTAGCCAGACCCCAACAGGATGTGATCCTATGCCGTTTCTGAACAGAATCCAGATGTGGGCCGAGCTCCGCCCAGATGAGACAGCCATCGCCGTCGGCGGCCGCGGATTCAGCTGGGCAGAACTTCGTGGGGCGGCCGAAGAACTCGTCCCCTCCACCCCGGAAACCTACATTCTGTCCGAACCCAACTCAGCCGAGTTCGCGGCGCTTTACTGCGCAGGGATAGCCAAGGAGCGGCAGATCGCTGTACTCGATCCGGCCTGGACGCCACAGACCCGGGAGGAGATCATCCGGATGCTGCCGTCGGCGTCCCGCGCGGTAGGCACAGCTCTGGAAGATGGCGACCCGGATTCGGCCTTCCTCATCGGGTTCACCTCCGGTACAACCTCGACACCTAAGGCCTTTACTCGCTCCCGCCGGTCTTGGCAGGCTTCCTTTGAGGCCTCAATCGCATTTTTCGGCCTCCGACCGGACGATAAAACCCTCGCGCCGGGGCCGCTGTCCGCGAGCCTTAACCTATACGCACTCTCCGAGTGCCTATACGCCGGCGCTGAATTCCATACGCTGCGCCACTTCGATGTCGGAGATGCCCATGCGGTCATCGCCCATGACGGCATCACCAGGTTGGTTGTCGTCCCTACGATGCTCCGGCTCCTCAGCGAAAGAGGACTCATGGCGTCGGTTGACGCCTCCGCGATCAGGACGATCATCTGTGCCGGATCCAAGCTCGACGCCCGCACACTGGAAGCCGCCAGGCGCTGGGCACCCAACGCCACCATCTTCGAGTATTACGGCGCTGCAGAACTTAGCTTTGTGTCCGGCCGCGGCCTCGCCGCGGGGGAACCACTCGACGCTGCGGGAACCGCCATTGGGAGGCCTTTCCCTGGGGTAGAGGTACAGATTCTCGACGACCACGGATCACCCTTGCCGGAGGGCACCCCCGGTAATATCAGCGTCAAAAGCCCCATGGTTTGCCAAGGGTATCTCTGGGGCGATGACGGGAAAGCCCTTCGCTGTCTCGACGGGCGCTATACCGTCGGCGATCAGGGGTACTTGCTCGGCGCCGAGCTGCACATCCTTGGCCGGAGCTCGGACATGATCAACACAGCAGGCAAGAATGTATACCCCCACGAGGTGGAACTCGCACTGTCCTCCATCCCTGGCGTTGAAACCGCCGTGGCAATCGGGATGCCCGATGATCTGCGCGGACACCGGGTCGTTGCCGGAATCGTTCCCTCCTGCGGCGGGCTCACCGCAACGGTCCTCAGTGCAGGGCTGGAGTCACTCCTGACCAGGGACAAGAGGCCCATCCACTACTACTCACTCAATGAGCTGCCCTTGACCGACAGAGGAAAAGTTGACCGACGGACGCTCCTGGAGTGGATCAAAAATAACGATTCACGACTTGACCGCCTGCGCTAGACAAATGATCACATCGAGCGCCGAAGGCACCCTGTTCCACGGTGACGCCAACAGTTCTCCCGCCGAGAGCCAGCACAGAAGCACTTGGGCGGGTTCTCCAGCTCATCCGGGATAAGTCCGCTACACAGGCTGCTCGTGCAGGGCAGGGTGACGGACGTCGCTGGGAAGGCCCGGCGGCCGCGGAGGATCGCGGCGGATCAAGTTCATCTGCGGCCCTGAAGCAGCAATAAGGGGCGCGCGGGAGCCGCTGCCGGACGGTTTTTCCGGGAATTCTCCATACCACCAGCGGGGGCCCGCAAAACTCCTTGGTGGAACCGAGCACGCTTCTCGGGATGACCCCTCCGCGAGAAGCTGGCCCCGTGGCAGACGACTTTCCCAGTGAAGCTGTTGGATCTGGGTCTGTGGGTCAGTCCTTGAGTTGCCGGGTCAGCACTTCAAACTCCTCCACGCCAACGATCTCCATGTGTTGCTCGGCGCTTGTCTCGGTTCGGATCCGGTCCGCGACGGGCCGGCTGCCTGCAAGCGCATCCTCGTCATCCCAGAGGGTTATGGACAGGGACTTGTTGTCCTGGCCGAAGAGATAATAGATCCCTTTGCACCCAGGTAACTCAAGCACTTGATTGACGGTGCCTTCAGAAGGTGCACCGGTGCTCTCAGGTTGGGGACGGTAGGTGCTGACTCTAGCGAACATCATTTCCTCCAATAGTGCGCCGTAGAGACCACCTGCCACTTGGATTGAAACGAGACCCGGCTCGTGCAACCGGATCGTGGACATTCCCAAGCTGGCTTGGACTCCTCCATCAAGTAAGGATCCAACTGCGTCCGGGCACAAGCCTGTCTGCTTTTCGAACTGGATGGGCAATTCTGCTGTCCGGCATACCGGAGCCCGGACGCGCCGAGGCCCGGGTTCTTGGTGGCGGAATGAAGCAGCGTTGGCGGCGGCCTCGGGACCCGAGCGGACGGGCCCGTTGCTTAAGGCATTTGCTTTCGAAAGCGCCAATACGGCGGCTGAAACGTTTGCGCCGGAAAAGCAGCCCGGCGGCGAAAGTTCAGTAGGACCGCGGAAGCCCCAGGTGCTTCTCGCCGATGTAATTGCGGATCATGTCGTCCGTGAGTGGGGCAAAGGTATAGAGGCGGGCGTCCCTGAAGTATCGCTGCATGGGTAGTTGCCGCAGGAATCCCCAGCCGCCCATAGCCCGCATTCCGACGTCGGTGGCGGTGGTGGCAGCATCCGCTGCGGCGAGCTTCGCCATCGCGGAAAGCGTTTCATCCGCTTCTGCGAGGTCATCCGAGGCCGTGGCCGCCTTCTCGAGCAGCAACCGGGCACTTTCCACCTTGACGCTGCTGTCGACCAGCTTGTGCTGCAAAGCCTGGAAGGCCCCGATGGGCCTACCGAAGGCATTCCTTTCCTTGACGTATTCCACGGCGTAGTCGAGGGCGCCTCTGGCGATTCCCAGAGCGACCGCTGCACCGTTGAGACGCTCGCCATTCAGCGTTCCTAATACGTGGCGGAACCCTTTGTCTACCTCGCCCAGCACCAGTTCGGCAGGGACGGTAACGTTCGTGAATTCGATGTCACACTGTTCCAGCGCCCGGATACCCATCGTGTCGATGGGCTGGGTTGCAATCCCTGGGGTGTCGCGGGGAACGATGAACATGGTAATTCCGTCGATCGAGGATCGGCGGATATCACTAGTGCGCGCCAAAACGATCAGGTAGTCCGCGTCGGAAGCTCCTCCGATCCACTTCTTGGCACCATTGATCAGGAATGACCCATCGGGCTGCTCTACGGCCCGGGTTGTCATTGCTCGTGCCACGTCAGTACCGCCGGCCGGCTCACTCAAGGCGAACGACATTTTGGCATCGCCGGCAAAAAGCGGGGCGAGGAACCGCTCCTGCTGGTCGCGGGTGCCGTATGAATGCAGCAGCTGGACACCCATGTACTGGACCACGAAGCTGACCCCCATGGAGGTTGCGCGGGCGCCGAGCTCCTCGAGAACCACAGTTTGGCTGCGGTGCTTGGCTGCGGTTCCGCCGATCGTTGACTCCAGCTGGACGAAGCCTGCCTTGGCCAGCACCCGGAAAAGCTCGACGTCGTATGTCTCGTCTTCGTCGTGGGCAGTCAGGCGTTCCGCCGTGACATGCTCGGCCAAGAGCTGAACCAGCCGGGTACGCAGCTCTTCGGGAGATTCGGCAGCGCCCGCCCCGCCTTGCCTCGATCCGTCAACAGTTGGTCCGCTGTGTGTGGTGATGCTCATCTAAAGCTCCTTCGCTTCTATGGTCACTGAACGTGGTGGTGCCTTAGCGGCGTTTGATCAGAAAACGGCTGGAAAACGTCATCACGGTGCTGCCGTCCTGCTTGACGACGATGTAATCGATGGTCCACAGCCCGGCGTCGGCCTTGCTTGTTTCCCTGGCCTGGCTGACAGAGGCTTCCACGTGGATTGTGTCCCCGATGAAGACAGGCTTTACAGCACGGACGGAATCCAGTCCAAGCCAGGCGACGACATTGCTGAAGTATCCGGTCTGCGTCATCAAACCCAGCGCAACAGAAAGTGTCAGCGGCCCGTGGCCGATCCTCTGGCCGAAGGGAGTCTGCGCCGCGTACTCCTTATCCAAGTGGAGGGATACAAAGTCGCCGGTGAGTCCGGCCCACTGCACGAGATGAGCCTCGCTGACGGTGATTCCGGGACTCCGCAGCCGGTCGCCTGTTGCAAGGGCGTCCCAGAAGTGGTCCGGGCGTCCCTTGACCAGCTTTTCTCGGACTTGCTCGCTCATCTGTTCTCCTTTGTGGGCCGTGGTCCGCCACAGGTTTGGCTCCGCTAACCAGGGAGCCGCTGGCACAAGTATAGACTAACGGGCGTTCGTACGGATAGAGAATCTGCGAACTTTTGAGGTCGGCGGCCCTAAGGCCGCAGCTGCCACGGCTTAGCGGAGGCCGCTGAGGCATTTGCCTCTTGCGTGCGATCCTCATCACACCTTAGACTCCGTACGAACGCTTGTTTTTTAATCTTCCCATTTGCAGAAGGTCAGCAGTAGTTGACCGGGCGCAAGCGTCGCCGGTGACGCCGATCTCCCTTACTCTAAAATTATCCAAGGAATGAGTTCCAATGTCGGAATTGACTAATCCCGTTCAATCCTCGCCGCCTCTTGTGCCGGAGGCGCCAACGTTCGATCCCCGGACCTCGCGACGGGCCGTCATGAGCGGCACTTTTGGCACAGCGCTGGAGTGGTTCGACTTCGCCGTGTACGGCACCCTGTCCGCGACCCTGTTCCCCCAGCTCTTCTTCCCCAGCTTTGACACGAATACGGCCATCCTGGCCTCCTTCGCCACGTTCGGCGCCGGCATGGTGGCGCGCCCCCTCGGCGGAATCTTCTTTGGCGCGCTGGGTGACAAGATTGGCCGTCGCAACGTCCTCATGTTCACCCTTGTACTCATGGGCGTGTCCTCGGTGCTGATCGGCCTGCTGCCCAGCTACGCCGTGGCGGGGATCATTGCCCCGACGCTCCTGGTCCTGCTGCGCTTCCTCCAGGGCTTCGCCCTCGGCGGTGAGGCAACCGGCGTCCAGGTGCTCGTCGTCGAGCACGCACCCACAGACCATCGAGGTCTGTACGGCGGGATCCTTGCGACCGGTTCGCCGCTTGCCCAGACCTTTGCGTCGATCACCCTTACCGGGCTGGCGATGTTTCTCTCCAAGGAGGACTTTGCCTCCTGGGGCTGGAGGGTCCCCTTCCTGATGGGCGTAATGCTGCTCGTGGTAGGCGTCTTCATCCGCCGGCGGGTTGAAGAAACTCCCGCCTTCAAAGAGAGCCAGAAGAAAGCCGCCGAATCGGCGATTCCGCAGGAACGCGCCCTGGCAGTGATTGTGAAGAAGCCCGGAACGGTCATCAAGCTGGTGCTGTCCTGGGCAGCGTCTGCAGGTCTGTTCTGGATCAGCGTCACCTATGCCGTGAACTACCTGACCAAGGAACTCGGCTACGACAACTCGATCACCTTCGGGCTCCTCCTCATCGCCAACCTCATCTCCATTCCCGCCGCAGTGCTCGGGGGCCGGCTCAGCGACTTTATCGGCCGCAAGAAGACCTTCCTCCTTGGCCTGACCATGCAGGGCATCGCAGCCGGCACCATGTTCCCCATCATGAACTCCATGAATTACCCGGCCAGCGTCGCGATCATCGCACTCGCGCTGTGCGGTATCCAAGTCACAGCAGGCACCCAGGCGGCCTTCTTCTCTGAAGCACTCCCCACGACGATGCGCTACACAGGATCCGCTCTCGGCATGACCCTTGCGGGACTGTTATTCGGCGCTCCCATCCCGTTCATCGCCGCATGGATCTTCCAGAACACCGATAACGGAACTGCGGCCCTGACCGCGATCGGTCTCAGCTTGGTCTTGATCTCTATGGTTGCCACGCTGTTGCTGCCGGAGCGGTACAAGCAGTCGCTTCACGAGGAACACTGACCGCTCGCCGCGATCTGTGTTTGGGGCACTGATCATCGACACCGCGGGTCGCGCCCATGCGTGGCCTGCGGTGTCGTAGCTGCGCCGAAGGGCTCGTTCGATAGAGCGGTTGCCCATGTGCAGCACCGGAATCTTGGACACCCACTGCTGCCGGCGCAGGGTCGCGTGGAGACATTGCGCCCTCGTTCGGCCGAACGAAGGGCGCCACCGGACCGCTTCCGTCCGCGGTGGGCGCCACCATCAACGTGGCGCTCCCTTGTCCGTGCGGCGGGACAACGGTGCGGTACGTCAGGGCCTCCGGTGCGACGTCGGCGCCGCTGGCCGACACGACGACGCCCTTCCGGACGTCCTGCCAGGCGGCCCGGATGGTCAGCGTGTCGCCATCCGTTTCGCGGGATTCGTCCCAGCGCCGTTGGATGCGCGCGTCCTTCACCTCGAAGAGGTCCGCGAAGTCAGCCTCGGCCCTAAGGGAAACGACGCACTCGGCCGGGGCCGGCGAGTAGTTTTGGACCGTGATCTGCTCCAGGATTCCGGCACCCACCTCGCGGAGTCGTTCGACGATCAGGGGGCTGTCCGCCTACCCGTCTGTGCGGGAAACACGGCCTGCAAACAGGGCGCGATACGGTTCCTTCGTCTTCGCGGCCAGCGGCTCCAACTGCTCCCATTGACGGTCAGATTCCACCGCGACAGGATGCGGGTGTCCTCAAGAACACCCCGTGGGGCTATTCCGGATTAATATCGCCGTCCGCCGAGGAGATGCAGAAAGATGAGCCCTCCACCAAGGTGACCGATCCGGACCCCATCGGCCCGGCAGCAGTGTCAGAATTCCAGCCAGCCATCCCTGCTCCTTCAAAGGATTGACTTCAAACCGCTCAGCACCCGGCGGTGTGTCGCGCGGATCCCCGTTTCCGCGCTGGTCCCTGCACAGTCTGTGAATTGACGCTACGTTTGTGTGCCCAGTGATGCCAGCGTCCCCAAGCCCGCTGTCTCGCATCGAATTTCTTGCGCGGCGCGCCGGGGGAGGACCCAGCGGAATCGGGCCGCGAACGGCGCGCTAGGGCAGATCGCGGACGGGACCTGAGAGCTTTGAGGATGCGCGGGGGTGATTGAGCGGAGCCAGGTATTCGCTGATCATGTTCCGGTGGCGGGTGAGGGAACGGATTCGTTCGTCGATGTTGGCTACTTCTTCACGCAGGCGGGTGGCGAGTGGGCCGTCGGGCTCCTCCGAAACATCAATGTGGTGACCGTCCAGGCAAGGCAAGGCACACCGAATGACCTCGGTGGGTAGGCCAGCGTGAAGGAGTGCCCGGATCTGCTTAACGATTTCCACTGCGCCGTACGGATAGCTCCGATAGCCGTTGGCCGAGCGGTCAGGGTGCAGCAGACCCTGCTCTTCGTAGTAGCGCAGTAGCCGCGTCGAGACGCCTGTCGCCTCGGCCAGGTCACCAATCTTCATCATGTTTCTTTCGTTGGGCGGCATCCCAGTTGGGTGAAGCCACGAGCCGTCGGCTTGACCTTCACATTCATGTGAAGGGTTATGTTGAGTTCAACGATACAGGGACGTTCGAACCAGAGAGACGCCCGAACATGCGCCAGTCAATTGGTCCATGGTCCCGGCATTTGAAAGAGCGGATTGGCCCTTTCATGAAGAAGCCTGGCGGCAGCCCCAAAGTCACGGTTAGTCCCGATTGACAGCGAGTGAGACATAGGTAACATTGAAATAGCAAGAACAAGCGATTGTTCGTCTCGATTGCGATCAAGGATGATCTGGCTGTTGCGGCCACGGATGGAGAAACATGAAAGCGTTAGTACTTACAGGATTCGGCAAAGAACTCGAAGTGCTGGATGTCCCGGAGCCCGAGCTGACGGCCAAGGGCGTCATCATCAGGGTCGAAGCCAACGGTATTTGTCGAAGCGACTGGCACCTCTGGATGGGTGACTGGGACTGGCTGGGCCTGAAGTTGGATCTTCCGCATGTGATGGGCCACGAGTTCGCGGGCGTCATCGAAGAGGTCGGCTCCGAAGTCTCGCGGTACAAGAAGGGCGACCGTGTAGTCGTTCCCCATGCTCACGGCTGCGGACATTGTGAGTACTGCCTCGCCGGACACAACAACATCTGCGAAAACGTCTCCTTCGCCGGCACCAACTACTGGGGTGGATACGGTCGCTTCGTGCAGGTCCCCGACGCCGACCGCAATCTGGTCCGTCTCCCGGACAATGTCGACTTCGACGCCGCCGCTGGTCTGGGATGCCGGTTCATGACCGCATTCCACGGCATCGTGGACCAGGTCAGTGTCAAGCCGGGGGAGTGGGTGTCCGTCCACGGTTGCGGAGGCCTGGGCCTGTCGGCAATCCACATTGCCTCGGCGATGGGCGCCAACGTAATTGCCGTGGACATCAACGAAGACTCCCTGACCCTGGCGAAGTCCCTCGGTGCTGTCGCCACCGTCAACGGACGGAACGAAGATCCCGTCGCGGCGATCCGCGAACTCACTCAGGGCGGAGTCCACGTGGCCGTGGACGCACTTGGTATTTCCATAACCTGCCAGGCGGCCGTCAATAGCCTGCGCAAACGAGGGCGCCTGCTACAAGTCGGGCTCACATCAAAGGAAGAAAAGGGCATGATCGCCCTGCCCATTGACAGCATCGTCCTCCAGGAGCTGTCGATCGTGGGATCCGCAAACATGCCAGTCTCCCGCTACCCGGACATGATGCGCATGGTCGAGCGGGGGGTGCTCAATCCCGGCAGCATGATCACAAACCGGGTCGGCCTTGAAGAGGCCGGCAACATCATCTCCTCCATGGGTGATTTCAAAGGCAGCGGCATCAGCGTCCTCAACCGCTGGTAACAACCCCAAACGCACAACGATATTCCTGAACTGGTGAAAGGCTCTGACAATGAAGATGCTTATCAATGGAGAGAAGCGCGACGCCCGCGGTGGCAGCTTCTCTGAAACCCTAAATGTCGCCACCAACGAGGTGATCGACACCATCCCCTCGGCCTCGGTGGAGGATATTCAGGAGGCCCTCGAGCATGCGCAGGAGGGTGCGAAGATCTGGGCCGAAACACCGGCGCATCAGCGCTCGGCGATCCTCACAAAGTTCGTCGCAGCACTGCGCCAGAACATCGAAGAACTTTCGATACTGCTCGCCGGGGAGAGCGGCAAGATTCTCGCGCACTCCCGGAACGAGCTGGAAACTGCCGCCCGAATCTTTGAAGGGTTCGCTGAAGAATCCAAGCGGATTTTTGGCCAGTCCATTCCGTTGGACATACAGCCAGGCCTCGAAGGCGACCTCCTGATCACCAAGCGTGAACCCCTGGGGGTCATTGCGGCGATCCTGGCCTTCAATTTTCCCGCCGAACTCTATGCGCAAAAAGTCGGCGCAGCTCTCGCTGGCGGAAATGCCGTGATCGTCAAGCCGCCGCAGGACGACTCGCTGACCTGTATTCGAATGACAGAACTGCTTCTGGAGGCAGGCGTTCCGGGAAACACGCTCCAGATCGTCACCGGGTCAGGATCCGTGACAGGGGACTACCTGTCCCGGAGTCCGCTGATCAACGGACTGAGCTTCACCGGAAGCACGAAGGTGGGCGAGATGATCGGCGAGAATACCGCCCGCAACGTCGTCCGCACCTTCCTGGAGCTCAACGGCAACGATGCCTTCATCGTCTGCGAAGACGCGGACATTGATCTGGCGGTTCAGCATGCGGCAATCGGCCGGCTCTATGGGAATGGACAGGTCTGCGTTGCGACCAAGCGGATCTTGGTCGAGGAATCCCGCTACAGCGAGTTCCTCGAAAAGCTGACGGAGCAGGTCCAGGGCAAGAAGGCTGGTGATCCAACCGACCCGTCCACCGAAATCGGCCCCCTCATCAACGAACGGGCTGCCAAGGACGTCGAGAACCAGATTCAGCAGGCGGTCTCGGAAGGTGCAACGGTCCGACTCGGGGGCAAGCGCGATGGTGCCTTCATCGAACCCACGATCCTTGAAATTACCAGGGAGGTGGGGATTGCAACCGATGACGAGATCTTCGGGCCGGTATTCGCGCTCATGCCTTTCCGCGGGATCGACGAAGCGATTGACATTGCCAATGCGTCCTCCTTTGGCCTCGGCGGCGCCGTATTCTCGACCGACTTCCACAAGGCGTTCTACGCTGCCGGTCGCATGCAGACGGGAATGGTCTCGATCAACGGTGGCAACTGCTACCGCCCCGACGGCAGTGCGTTCGGTGGCTACAAGAAGAGTGGCATCGGACGGGAAGGCTTCCTGTACACGCTCGAGGAGCTCACGCAGATCAAGAGCATCGTGATGCGGGGGATCCTCACCAATCCCTTGTCCACGAACTCGGCCGGCATCGAGACCATTACCGGCGACTAGGCGACACGGCTGGCTGGTCCTGCAGAGGGCTGGCCAGCCGAGCGCGGGCATTATCGACAACTATTGATGAAAATTGAATCGGACTCATAAAGAACGACATATACAGGTATAGCCTGAGCCGATAAGTGGCATTTCGAAATTGCGGCTGCATTCGGTGAGCGAACTGTTTGATATCCCTAGATCTTCCTAAATCCTTGCCGGGGAGATGATTTGATCACCGGCTAATTACTTTTGCCGGGATTTGACTATGTAGCCCAGCTGCGACGGCTTTGCAACTGTCTGCGATGGAACCGCCTTCGCGGCGTCTCCGTGCAGAGTTGGATTGATCCCGGCGCCATCCAGCGCGTATTTCACCTCCGCAAACGCCCTATCAACGGACCCCCAAGTAATCGTCTGGTTCACTTGTGGGGTTTTTGCGTGCCCTTTCCCAGGGGCGTGAGTCTGGACTGTTTTGAATCAAAAAAGACACAAAACCAATTTCCCGTAAATGCATTGACAAGTGGTGTGCATCACAGCAAACTAGTGTATGTTCGTATTGAACCAGCCTGCCGAGGTAGTCCGTCGGCGCATGAGCCGCAATGAAGCAGCCCCGAGACGTCATTTATGTCTCAGACAGAAGAGGCCCTGAAATGTCTATTGAAATCAATGAAGATCGCAGTCCCACCGCAACGCTTGAGGAGCTTAGCCGGCGACTCACGCGACTCGAGGATGTGCAAGCAATCGAGAAGCTCAAGTACACATACGCCGGCTACTGCGACGACTCCTACAACCCGGACGGCATCGCTGCCCTCTTTGTTGAAGACGGCCGGTGGATCGTCGATGGCGAAGGGGCCACCCTGGTAGGCCGCGACGAAATTCGAGACCACTTTGCCGCTCTGTCCGAGAGGATCTCGTGGGCCCTGCATTTCGTGATGGCGCCCAACATCGTGGTTTCAGAGGACGGCACGCATGCGACAGGCACCTTCTACCTGCTTTGCCTGTGCACTATCGAGCAAACAGACGATTCCGACAAGAAGGACGCCGTCGTGCTCACCGTCACCTATTCGGACAAGTTCGTCAAACGGGACGGCAAATGGTTCTTCGAGGAACTGATCGGCCGCACTCACCAGGTCTCTAACTGGGACAAAGGCTGGGTCGAACAGCAGTTCCGGAACTAAGGCACCTCTGATATTCCGCGCCGCCCTCGCGGCGCGAGGCCGTGGACAGCAACGGTGCGTCCGCGTCACACAGATTCTCCCTCTAAGGAACCATCATGAAATGCTCGCTAACTTCCCGGCGGACCCTTTCGACGGCCGCCGCAGTGCTGACCGCCTTGCTCTTCACCGGCTGCACTGTCGAAGGCCCCAACGCAACCTCCGTTGGAGGCCCAACCGGCGCGGCCTCCAACGCAGGGGGCAACCCGCTCCCGGTCGATCAGCTGTGCGGCGACAGGCCGATCAAAATCGCCCACGTGGCAGGATTCGGCGCCAACTCCTGGCGCAAGATCACCGAGGCCGAGCTCAAAGACGAACTCGCTGCGTGCAAGAACGTGACGGTCGACTATTCCCAGGCCGACGGTGATTTGCAGAAATACATCACCGCCATCAACTCGTACAGCGCCCAGGGCTACGACGCCATTGTCACCTACGACGACTTCGGCAGCCAGGCGCTGAGCGCACTCTCCAACGCCAAGAAGGCCGGCGTCGTTGTCGTCCCCTACATCGCCGACCCGGGCGGCAAAGTCGGAACCGACTACGACGGCTACGTTGCCTATGACTTCAAGACCGAAGGCGACACCATGGCCAAGTGGCTGGCCACGCAGGTCCCTGCCGGAGGCAATGTCATCTTCACCGGCGGCCTCCCCAGCGGGAGCCCCTCAACAGTGGAACTCCTCAAGGGAATCCAGGCGACCAATAATCAGACCGGCGCATTCAAAATCGCAACCCCTGACCCCATCGCCTCAAGCTGGGACCCGGCCTACATGCAACGCGCGATGTCCGGTGTGCTCACGAAGTTCGAAAAAATCGATGGCTGGGCCTCCGACTACGGCGTCGCTGATCTGGGCGGACTTCGCGCAATGGTCAACGCAAACCGGCCCATTCCTCCCCTCGCCACCTCCGCGACGGACAACGAACTCGGCTGCTTCTGGCTGGAGCAAAAGGACAAGAACCCCAACTTCCAGCTCCTGACCCTGGACGGCACCACTACGGTGGTCCGCATCGCCGGCCGCAAAGCACTCGCTGCACTGAACAAGCTCCCGGACAACGAACCGGAACTCTTCAAGCTGCCGACCTTCATCGACACAGCCAACGGAAAGCTTCCCACCTGCCACAAGGACCTGCCGCCGGACGCTGACCTGTCCTCCGCCCTCTCGCAGGAGAAGCTGAAAGCAGTCTTCAAGTGACTTCCTCGGTCCATGGAACTGTGCACAAGGAGATGACAGTGATCCAACAGGATCCCGAAGGCTTGGTTCAGACAGAACCAGGCCCCGCCTCAGACGACGGCGAGTTGGTACTCCGTCTGCAGGGCGTCGATAAGCGCTACCCGGGCGTCCACGCTCTGAAAAACGTTTCCCTCGACGTCCAAAAGGGTAAGGTCCACGCTCTCGTCGGTGAGAACGGTGCCGGCAAGTCGACCCTTGTGGGCGTGGCAGCCGGGGCGGTTCTACCCGACTTGGGTTCCGTTCAGATCGGCGGCGCCACCACCGACTCCCCGACACCCCAGTGGAGCCGCGAACAGGGACTGGCCATTGTGTACCAAGAGCCTGCCCTGCTTCCCCATCTGACTGTGGCCGAGAACATGCGGCTGGGAATGCCGAAGGCTTTGCGTCCAACTGTCAGCGAGCAGGTCCGTTGGGCCGAAGGAATACTCGAGGGCTGGAAGAACGTCGCCTCCATCGACCCTCGGTCCCTCGTCGGCAGCCTCAAACCGGACGCACGGTTCGTCGTGGAAATCGCCAGGGCAATGGCGGAGGATCCTAAAGTGGTCGTTCTGGACGAACCGACGGAACATCTCCTTCCCGCCGCGGTCGAGGAGCTTTTCCAGTTGATTGACGCGGTCGTTCAGAGAGGAGGGGCGGTCGTCTACATCTCCCACAAGATCAACGAAGTGAAGAAGATCGCAAACACGATCTCTGTACTTCGTGACGGTGCGCTGGAAGGGACCTTCCCTGCCAGCGAGATGACGGAGCAGGACATCGTCAACCTCGTCGTCGGGCACCAGAAGTCCCGGGAAGTCGCCAGGGCGACAACCCTGGACCCGGGAGCCCCCGTACAGCTGAAAATCGAGGGGATGAGCGGACACGGGTTCTCAGACCTCAATCTGGAAGTCCGCAAAGGTGAAATCGTGGGCTTCGCCGGCATCGAAGGTCAAGGCCAGCGTGACGCCCTGCGCGCTTTGGCGGGCCTGTCACGCAGCAAGGGTTCGGTCACCGTCAACGGTGGCAATGTGAGGCTGGGAAGCACGACGAACGCAACGCGCGATGGAATCGTCTACCTGCCGCATGACAGACACAACGAAGGGAACTTCTCGCGGCTAAGCCTGCGCGAGAACGCATCCATCGGCTCGATCACACAGTTCGCCAAGGCAGGAATAGTCAGCTCCCGGCGCGAACAGAAGTCAGTGATCAAACAGTTCGCCGCCCTCCGCGTCAAGGCCCCGTCGGCTGACGTCGACATCGATACGCTTTCGGGCGGAAACCAGCAGAAGGTCGTCCTGAGCCGCGTCCTGCTAGGCGGTTCGCCCGTTCTGTTGGCGGATGAGCCGACCCAGGGCGTCGACGTCGGAGCCCGGGGGGAGATCTACCAAATCCTTCGGACGGCCGCCGCAGAGGGGGCATCAATTATTGTCCTGTCCTCTTCAGCCGCCGAACTCGAAGAGCTGTGCGACCGCGTCATCGTTTTCTCCCGAGGCCACGCCGCGAAAGAACTCATCGGTGACGAGGTTTCCGAACGTCGGATCACTGAGGCCGCCCTCACTGCCAGCCAGCACCGCAATGTTGCAACTGAGGCGAAACGCCCCGAGAAAAAATGGAAGCGGCAGCTGGCTGAGAATGATCTGATGCCGGGAGGCGTGCTCCTAATCGCCACCATCGTCCTCGGAATCGTGGCCGCATCACAAAGCAGCTTCTACCTCACGCCCCGCAACTTCGGGCTCGTTCTGCCGCTCGTCGCCATCCTCGCGTTCTTCGCAATAGCCCAACAGCTGGTCATGATGGTCGGCGCCATAGACCTGTCCGTGGGTCCGTTGGCCGGCTTCCTTGTGGTGCTGGGATCCTTCGTACTTTCAGAGTTCCGATCGCCCGCCGGCATTGCCATAGGCATCTTGATAGTCACGCTCGCTGCGGCCGCCGTAGGAGTGGTCAACTGGTTCCTGACGACGATAGTCAAGATCACTCCACTCATTGCCACATTGGTCACCTTCACGGCACTCCAGGGCTTCGCCTATCTTCTGCGGCCCCTTCCCGGAGGACGCATGGACCCGACCTTCACCGGCATGGTTTCTTCATCCTTGGGATTCCTGCCCTGGATGCTGGTCGGAGCGATCGTTATTGCCCTCGTACTTGAGGTCATCCTCCATAAATCCCTCTTCGGGGTCAGGCTCAGGGCAGTCGGGTCGAATCCGGCGACGGCCAAAAAAGTGGGTGTGAAGTCCAACCTGGTCGTGCTGGCCGCCTACGTCGGTTGCTCGGTTTTGGTCGTTCCGGCCTCACTGATGCTCATGGCCCAGGCAGGAACCGGAAATGCCAGCATCGGTGACAGCTACACGCTGGCGAGCATCGGAGCTGTCGTCCTGGGCGGTGCCAGCATCTTCGGCGGCCGCGGATCGTTCCTCGGCGCCATCATGGGGGCCATCCTCGTGATCCAAGCCAACACCGTGGTTCAGTTCCTGGGCCTCCAAATGTACTGGCAGCAGTGGTTTATTGGCGGACTCACGCTCGCCGCCGCGGCCTTCTACTCAAAGACACGCTCCCTTTCGGAACGGACGTAGAACCATGACAATCACGAACGAATCCGCCACAACCCGGACCACAGGTGGTGGAACAGCACGTTCCGTCGCGCAGCAACTCACCCGCTCACCAATTCTCATCGCGACGGTCGGTCTTTTCCTCCTAAGCTGGCTGATCGCCCCGGGAAGTGTCTCCAGAAGCTCCATAGATTCACTGCTGCCCTTTGCCGCCATCCTCGCCATCACAGCCATCGGTCAGACACTTGTCGTGATGCTCAAAGGCATCGATCTGTCCGTTCCCGGCATGATGACAATGGGCGCATTGGTCAGTACACAGTTCGCGGCAAAAAACTCCGATAACGTGGCCCTCGCCCTGGCCGTTGTTGCCCTCATCGCCGTAGCCGTTGGCCTGGTCAACGGACTGGTCATAGCGGTATTCTCCGTCACTCCGCTGGTGGCGACGTTGGCCATGAACGCCCTGTTGCTTGGAGCAGCACTTGCCTACTCCGGAGGTACTCCCACCCGCGCTCCCCAGTCCGTCTCGGACTTCGCCTTGGACAAGACCCTGGACGTGTCGAACACCGTTTGGCTTTCGGTCCTCCTGGTGGTTGTGGTTGCCCTTGCCACGAAGCGCACCGTATGGGGCAGGCGTCTGGTCGCGGTCGGTGCCAACGAATCCGCCGCGAGGATAGCCGGCATACGGGTGGTCAGCCTGAAAGTCAGCGGCTATGTTGCTGCTGCACTTTGCTACAGCGGCGCCGGTGTCCTTCTCGCCGGATACATCAGCACACCGAACACAAACGTTGGAAACCAGTACTTGCTGCCGGCTATTGCCGCAGTAGTCGTGGGCGGCACGGCGCTCAACGGCGGCCGAGGCAAGATCCTCGGCACGGCGATCGGGGCGCTCTTCCTCAGCCAGCTGACTCAGCTCGTACTGTCGCTGGGCGCTCCGTCGTCGACTCAGCTTCTCATCCAAGCGGCCGTCATCGCGGTGGCCGTGGGCCTCCAATCCGTCAAGGGAAAGACCCTACTGATCCGACTAAAGCCGTTACGAGGCCGGCAAGAAAGACCCGCTTAGCCCTGTCTTCCGAGCAGAGCTCTGCTCTCTGCCAGCGGCACAGCGGCCGCCGACAGTCACATTCGACACAACTGAAAGGAACACCATGTCCGAGAACAGCGTCCGTCCGGTAAAGACCATGGCCCTCCTAGGCCGCAAGCCTGGAATGTCGTTCGACCAGTTCTGCACCTACTGGAGGGATGTCCACGCGCCTCTGGCATCCAAGGTCCCCGGTGTGACCCGGTACGTCCAGCGCCACATTGTCCCCGAAGCCGGCGAACCGGACAACGACTTCGGAATCGACGGGATCGCCATCCTGGAATACGAAAGCCAGGAAGCCATGGAACAGGGCTGGGCCACGGAAGCCGGGCAGGCTGCGTTGGCTGACGTGCCCAACTTCCTGGGAAAACACTCCGTGATCGTGGTGAACGATTTCGCCGTCGTCGAGAACGACTAAGTCTAACCCCTTCTACAGAAAGACCTGAGATCAATGGATATTGGTGGAGTCTATTTCTTCACGGATGAAGGACCGGATCCCGTGAAGTTCGCACAGGAAATGGAAGCCTACGGCTTCGAATCCCTGTACGTGCCCGAGCACACTCATTTTCCGACGTCGAGGAAGACGCCGTACCCGGCTGCGTATGGAGGAGGTGAGCTTCCCAACTTTTACCTGCGCACGTACGACCAGGTAGTCACGCTTTCCTACATCGCGGCCACGACCAAGCTGAATATCGGGACCGGCGCATGCCTGATCGCTCAGCACGACCCGATCTCCAAAGCCAAGCAACTTGCAACTCTCGACCATTTGTCAGGAGGGCGTCTGACCGTCGCCGTCGGTCTCGGTTGGAACGCCGACGAAGCCGAAGCCCACGGGGTGATCTGGAAGCAGCGGTTCAGCATCGTCAAGGAGAAGGTCGCCGCGATGCGGGCTCTCTGGACCCAGGACGAGGCCAGCTACGAGGGCAAACACGTCCACCTCGCCCCGAGCTGGTCGTGGCCCAAGCCCCAGCAGGCAGGCGGCCCGGCAGTGTTCATCGGCGGTGCTGGTCCCACGACGTTCAAGCACGCCGCGGAATGGGCCGACGGTCTGTACATCGTTCCGCCGCCGGATGACCCCACGCTGGAAAAGACCCTTCCCAAATTCTGGGAAATCGTGGAGGAAGCCGGGCGTGACCCGAAGACCATGCGAGTGGCCGTAGCGTCCGCCCCGCCAGACCCCAAGGTGCTGGAGAAATACGCCGAACAGGGTATCGAACGAGCTGTCCTTTGGATCGACCCGTCAGACCCAAGCCAGGCTTTCCAGAACCTGGAATCCGCAGCGAAGGCCATGCAGGAATTCCAGCAGTAAGCGATTCACCTGCACTGCACACAGTTATGCCCTGGTCGCGTCGTTGGCCGCGGGCGGATTTCACATCCGCATCGGTCAATGACGGGATCCCCAAATACTGCCTCAACGAGCTCCAAGGATCATCATGCAACTCGACAACGCCCCGCTGCCTTCGATCGGAATCCTCGGCGGAACAGGCGCCCTCGGCGGCGGCCTCGCCTACCGGTGGGCCGCTGCCGGCCTCCCCGTCACGATTGGCTCCCGCAACGAAGAACGTGCCGCAGAGGCAGCAGCCCGGATCAGCAGCGGCATCCCGACAGCACATTCCCTCACAGGCACGGGCCTGATCGAATGCGCCGCGAACGCAGATGTCGTAGTGGTCGCAGTACCGTGGGACGCCCACCGGGAAACGCTGGAACAAATCCGCGATGCCGCCCGAGGAAAGGTCGTGATCGACGTCGTCAACCCGTTGGCCTTTGACAAGGGCGGAGCGTATGCCCCTCCTGTAGAGGAGGGCAGCGCGGCGCAGCAGGCACAGGCTGTCCTCCCGGATTCGCATGTTGTGGCAGCCTTCCATCATGTGTCTTCCGTGCTGCTTTCCGACCTCACAGCGGAAACCGTGGACACGGATGTCATGGTCCTGGGGGACGACGCCGAAAGCACAAGAAAGGTGCAGGAGCTGGTGCGCCTCATCCCCGGGATGCGTGGCATCTACGCCGGCAAGCTTCGCACCGCCGGTGCTGTGGAAGGTCTCACAGCCAATCTGATTGCCGTCAATCGCAGGTACAAGACGCACGCCGGAGTCGGCCTGACCAACGTCGAAGCGGTGGCACATGCCAAGGCTTGAGGGCAAGGTGGCGCTGGTCAGCGGCGCCGCCCAGGGTATGGGGGCCAGCCACGCGCGGGCCATCGTTCAGCACGGCGGCAGTGTTGTGATCGGTGATGTAGACGATGAACGCGGCAAGGTTTTCGCCGATTCACTGGGGCCGAGCGCTAGGTTCGTGCACCTGGACGTTCGAAATAGCGCCGACTGGGACGGCGCGGTTGCGGTGGCAGTAAGGGAATTTGGTGGTTTGAATGTCCTGGTCAACAACGCCGGCGTGTTGAGGCACAGTGGTGTTGAGCAATGTTCCGATGAGGAATGGGAACTCGTGCTTGGCATCAACCTCACAGGAGCGTTCAAGGGTATCCGGGCAGCTGCCGACGAGCTCAAGAGATCTTCGCCGTCGTCCGTCATCAATATCTCTTCCACCGCGGGACTCAAAGGATTTGCCGGGTTCACCGCTTACGGATCTTCCAAATGGGGTCTTCGCGGCCTGACAAAGAACGCCGCCATCGAGCTGGCGCCGCACGGCGTGCGCGTGAACTCAATACACCCGGGCAACATCAGGACCCAAATGATCGATGGCCTGTACATGGACTTCAGCCATGTACCCCAGGGCCGGGCCGGGGATCCTGAGGAGATCAGCAACCTCGTGGTTCTCCTGGCCAGCGATGAGAGCTCATTTTCAACCGGAAGCGAATTCGTGGCCGACGGCGGTGAAACGACAGGACTGCCAGCCATCGCGCAGGCCGAGTAAACCCGTAGGAGCGGGTAAGGACAGCAGCATGTCTCAGCGTCTGCGCCTTGTTTAAGGCGCAGACGCAGAGACATGCGTTCCTGACCAGCGTGCGGGTCGGCCAGTAGGCTCCGACGAGTGCCGCTTCAGGCTTTGAAAGCTGAAATAGCAAGCAAACGAATGTCCGTGCGTTAAACTTGGCACATCGACGATACGAGAGGTGGCGTAAATGGTTGCAACGGCGGAACGCGGGACTGCCCAAGCTATCCGCGAAGAGGCGGCAAAGCTATTTTTTGAACGCGGGTACGATGCGACGAGCCTCCGGCAGGTTGCCTCGGCAGTTGGCCTGATGGTGGGCAGTCTCTACAACCACATCGACAGCAAGGAACACCTGCTGCTGCAGATCATGGGCGGGATCATCGACGACCTGCTGGATAGCGCCCGCAAGGCGGCCATGGTCGACGGGGACGCCATCGACAGACTCGAGGCCGTGTTGGCGGCCCACCTGACCTTCCATGCAGAACGTGCTCAGGAGGTGTTCATCGGCAACGCTGAACTGCGCTCTCTCTCCGACGGTGCACGCCATGTGGTGATCGAAAAGCGCCACGAATACGAACTGTTCCTGCAGGGGCTCGTTGAGGACGCCGGCCGCGCAGGACTCGCCGACGTAATCGACGCAAAAATTCACGTGTACAGCTTCGTGGCCCAGGCAACCCACATCGCCAGCTGGTTCAAACCCGGCGGACGGATGAGCCTGGACGAGATCGTCGCCATCTACACCAAGCTGGCCCTCCGCGAACTCAACGTCCCCGACGCCGACGCCAGAGTCGACCAGCGTCGCTGACAGGGATTGCTGGCTGGCCCGCCGGAGCCCGGCCCTCTTACCCTGATCGGGTTAGAAGGCCGGGCTTCCAGGTTTCGTTCCCAGCTTCATTCGGGGCTATCAGCCCCGGGGGCTCGACGGGGACGCTGCGTTCTGGCCATCCTTGTAACCGTTGGAGTATGCCTCGTCACTGCCGAGTCTGAACATGTCCTGTGCTGCAGGCCGGACCAGGCTACGAGCTGAACCTGCGGGCGAGTCGATGTCTTCGAGGACCAGATGACCCAGGCCTCGCACCAGTGCGACTGGGCACCCGCTGGACTTGCCTTTGACGAGATCCGCAGCACCCGCGATCTCATCTGCAACGGCCGCCGCGGACGCCAGAAGAAGGTTTCCGTGCGGGTCGTGAGTTCCCCGGTAGTCTTCCAGCACGCGCAAGCCAGCCGCGCCGATGGCAGCGTCTGTCTGGCCTTCGCGCCACGGCCGGCCGAGGGTATCGCTGAGTACCACTCCGATGGTCACACCGAACTGCTGGCGCAGATCTTCGCAGAGCCGCCGAGCGGAGGCATCGGGGTCGATGGGAAGAAGCAGGACGGTGCCTTCCGGGGTGTTGCTGTTGTCAACGCCGGCGGCGGCAAGAACCAGCCCTTGCCGGTTTTCGACAATACGGGTAAGCCCGCCCGGGTAAGGCCTGCTGGCCACGAGCCGGACTGTTTCGGCGGTGATGGCAGCTTCACGGTCGACGGCCGGAACCTGCCGGCCTTCGGCTTTGGAGACGATCTTGCTAGTCACGACCAGTATGTCTCCGTCTTGGATCCCTTCGGGTGAGTTCACTAAGGCGGCACCGATGATCCCAGCGAGGTTGTCATTGGACGCAATCTCGGGGATGCCCTTCAGAGGGGTGATTAGAACACCGGACATGATGATTTCCTTTGCACGATGGGGTTTTCGGATGAGCGTGACAGGGGGCGGTCGGCGTCCAGCGTGGGATGGGGCGATAGGAGGCCGGAGGCGATCAGGGCAGCGCGAGTGTTGTCGCCGACGCCAATGCGGACTGCTGCGGCGAGATCATCGAGCGTGTCAACATCGGCCCGCAGAGTTGAGCGGTGAGGGATGGGTGACAAGATATGGCAGGCGGCCAGGTGCGCATCGCGGGAGCGGTGACCGAAGAGAGGGTGTACGCGCACGCCCGGCCTCGCCGAAATCATCGTGGTCCCGGTGCCTGCTCGGTCCTGAACGATCGTCAGCGGATGATGTTTTGCATACTCGAGTGCATACTCGAGATCCGCGGCGGCCAAGGACGGCAGATCGGCTGTGATCGCCGCTACTGGGATGCCACTGGTTAGTGATCGGGCGAATGCGAAGCCGGCGTCGACAGCAGCATTGAGCCCTTGGCCGGGGTCTGCAAGCATCAGAATTTTTGGTCCGTTCATCACGGCGGCCGGGTCGGAAGAAACGATGATGATGCGCCGGACGCTGGCGGCGGCGGCGGCCGCCGTGACGGTATCGCGAAGAAATCCTAGGGCAAGCTCGTGCCGAAGAGCCGGGCCTATTTTCCCTGTTCCGCTGTGGCCCTGAAGGCGGCTTTTGGCGCTCGGTCCTCCCTTGAAAGGCACGATGAGTGACCATGTGGCGTTCTGGCTGGCCGGGTATGAGGGGGTGCCTCCGGAGGGGCCGGCGGGAGAGCCGCCGTTGGTCATGGAAAGCTCCTTTCGTGGGTTGGCCGCCGCTACTTCAGCGACAAGGGGAGCAGCCGAAGATTCTTGCCGGTGGCGGCGAATCCCGTGTCGGCGTTTTTCCGTGCGACAGCAAGGCGTTCCTCGGACGGGGCCCCGTAGGTCGTAGTGCGCTGCAGAGGGATGCGGCCAATGGAGCTGATCATGTCCTCAAGTTCCGAAACGGTCTTCTCAGAACCGTTGTCGGCGCCTGCCATGCGGCTGATTGTTTCTTCCATGAGAGTTCCGCCGAGATCGTTGGCTCCGCCCTGAAGCATGAGCTGAGTGCCCACAGTGCCGAGCTTTACCCAGGAGGTTTGAATGTGATCAATCCGGCCGTGCAACATCAGGCGGGCAACCGCATGGACGGCCCGGTTTTCCTGCATCGTTGGTCCTGGTCGCGCGATGCCCGCAAGATAGACCGGGGCATTGGTGTGGATGAACGGCAGCAGAACGAACTCCGTGAATCCACCGGTTTCATCCTGAATCCTGGACAGGGTGCGCAGATGTCCCACCCAGTGGGTCGGATTGTCGACGTGGCCGTACATCATTGTCGAACTGCTGCGAATGCCGAGCCGGTGCGCGGTGCTGACGATGTCGATCCAGGTCGCCGCGGGCAGTTTTCCCTTGGTCAGCAGCCAGCGCACGTCGTCATCGAGAATTTCCGCGGCGGTGCCCGGAATCGTATCGAGTCCGGCGGCGCGTGCCTCGGTCAGGAACTCCTCGAACGACATCCCAAGCCGTGAGGCCCCGTTGACGATTTCCATCGGACTGAAGGCGTGCAGGTGGATTTCAGGCTGCCGCTTCTTAACCTCGCGGGCAAGATCGAAGTATGCCGTTCCGGGCAAATCGGGATGGATGCCGCCCTGCATGCAGATTTCCGTCGCGCCGATTGCCCAGGCCTCATCCACGCGGTCCCCAACTTGTTTCATCGACAGGGTGTAGGCGTCGGCGTCGGTCCGCCGCTGAGCGAAGGCGCAAAAACGGCAGCCCGTGTAGCAGACATTGGTGAAGTTAATATTCCGGTTGACGACATAGCGCACTTCATCACCGACGGTCTGCACCCGGACGGCGTCTGCCAGCGCGGCAAGTGCCTCCAGCTCTGGTCCTTCGGACGACAGTAGCCGGACGTAATCGGCATCTGAGAGTCCTGCCGGGTTGTTCTCCGCTCGGGCGAGCACCTGGCGGATCTCGCGGGCGTCGTGGCTGTCGGGGGAGTGGCTTGGTCTGCGGCTGCCGGCTGCGTCCTCCCGGAGCGCCGCCCAGTCACCGTAGACGCCGTCGAAATCGCTCCGGCGGTCACCAGTGCGGCCTACAGTGTCGATCTCTGTATGCAGATTGACCCGGCCCTGACCGACGGTACTCCACTCCACGTCGGGGTCCTGCCAAGGCAGCCCTACGGGGTTGCGCCCCTCGACAGCCAGCCCATCGGGGCCAGCCAGCGCACGAACGTGGGGCAGAATGCGCGGATCTAGCCACGGATCCTCTTCCCTTACGTAGCGTGCGTGGGCGGTGAGACGTTCGCGCAGGCTGAAGCCGCTGGCCGCCGTCAAACGGGCAAGATCATCCAGATGTGGCCATGGGCGTTCGGGATTGACGTGGTCAGGAGTAAGGGGGCTGACTCCGCCCCAATCATCGATCCCAGCGCTGATCAGGAGGGCCAGCTCGTCGCTGTCGGTGAGGTTCGGAGGGGCCTGGAGACGCATCTTGGGTCCCAGCACGAGACGGGTGACGGCTACGGCGGTCACGTACTCTTCCGTTCCAAGGTCAGGTGCCGCCATCATGGCCGTTGCGTCCTTGGCCCGGAAGTTCTGGACGATGACTTCCTGGATGTTGCCGTATCGGCGATGGACGGCCCGGAGCGCGAAGATCGCGTCGACGCGCTCGGCGTAGTTTTCGCCGATTCCCAACAGGATCCCTGTGGTAAACGGGATGCTGGAACGTCCCGCGTCCTCCAGAACCCGGAGCCGCAGGGCAGGTTCCTTATCCGGGGAGCCGTAGTGCGGCCCGCCCTTCTCTGACCACAACCGTGTGGCCGTTGTCTCCAGCATCATTCCCATGGATGGTGCGACGGGTTTCAGCCGCTGGAGCTCTTCCCACGTCATGACGCCCGGATTCAGATGTGGGAGTAGACCCGTTTCTTCCAGAACCCTGACCGCCATCGCACGGACATAGTCCAGGGTTGAGTCATAGCCATGGGCATCAAGCCACTCCCGTGCCGCGGGCCAGCGGTCCTCAGGTCGGTCCCCGAGGGTGAAGAGCGCTTCCTTACACCCCAGCTCGGCGCCCTTTCGCGCGACGTCGATGATTTCGTCCGGTGACATGAAGATGCCTTTTCCGGCCTTCTTAAGTTTGCCTGGGGTGCTCACGAAGGTGCAGTAATGGCAGCGGTCACGGCACAGGTGGGTTACCGGGATGAAGACCTTGCGCGAGTACGTGATTATGCCGGACTGGCCGGCCTGTTCCAGTCCAGCATCGCGGACCCGGGCTGCCGAGGTCATCAGCCGTTTGAGATTGTCTCCTCGGGCGTGAAGGAGCGTCTGAGCCTCGTCAGGGTTGAGTGTCACCCCATCATCGGCGCGGCGTAGTGCCCTCCGCATTGCACTGTCCGACGGGACAAATGTTTCCATCACGCTCATGATCAAACTCCAGGGGTAGGGACAACAGGTTTTGCCGCCGGACGGCGCCGATAACGTGTCAAGGCGGTGACTACAGGGGCGCGTGAGGGGAAACGGACGAAGCGATGGCCAGTGCTTCAGATGCCATGGCTGCGGTCGTGTGGATGTCCGTCATCCAGAGTGGGGCCGCAGAGCCCCGGATCCCGAAATCTTCAAGTGCAGGGAGATATTCGGCATCTGCGTTATCCATGAGCCACCCGTCCAGGACCCCGCCGCGGCTTCGGGCTCCGTAGAGGCTGGCCACGCCAAGCGCAGTGGCGTCGACGCCGACGGTCTCCAGACACTGCTCTGCCATGCCGCGCACTGCTGCACCGCCGATGATCGGGGAAAGACCGACGACCGGGGCCGCTGTGCTGCGCAGGGCGTTGCGGACGCCGGGCACGGCCAGGATGGTCCCCACCGAAACAACCGGGTTCGAAGGAGGGATGATGATGACGTCCGCCGAAGAAATGGCTTCAATTACCTCCGGCGTGGCGGCCGCTTGGTCCAGTCCCACTTGGATGAATTCAGTGACCGGGACGCCGGCGCGGTAGCGCACCCACCATTCCTCAAAATGGATCAGGTCACCGGCCTGATGTTCATCTATTTCCCGGGCCAGCCGAATATGGGTCTCGACTTGCCCGTCGCTCATGGGAAGAAGCCGAACTCCGGGACGCCAGCGGCGGCACAGTGCCTCAGTTACTTGGGTCAGCTTGGCGCCTTCGCGCAACATGTCGGTGCGGACGATGTGCGTGCCCAGATCGAGGTCGCCAAGGGTGAACCAGTCCCATCCACGGCCGTAGGCGCTGATCTCAGCAGACGCCCGCAGGGTTTCTCCACCTCGGCCCCAGCCCTGATTCTCATCGACTCCGCCACCCAACGTGTACATGATGGTGTCCAAATCCGGACAAACCCGAAGGCCGTTCAGCCACATGTCGTCTCCGGTGTTGGCAATGACAGTGACGTCGACAGCGCCCGGACCGGACTCAGCAGCGACTGCGGCAAGGTGCGCGAGCAGACCCCGAACAAATCGGGCACCACCAACACCACCGGCCAGAACCGTGATTCTCTTCATCGTGAAGCACCGACCTCTCACCGCCGCTTTGAGCAAGGAACTTCAACGTTCCGAGACAAACGAACAATCGCTTGTTCTTCGATAATGTTACCTGCGTCTCACAGGGTGTCAACAGTTGGTTGGCTGCGTAGCCGGGGTGTGGGTAGTGCTCGCCTCGGTGTGGATTCGGGCTCGCCGTCTCCCTTTACATGCTCGGGTCCGCATCAGCCGACCTACGTGGTTGAATCAGGGAAGGTACGGGCATGACCGGTTAACGGCCGTTGCAACACCCCATGTCCCGGGTGTTGCAACAATTACTGGAATCGGCCAATCGCTATACGCGGCGTCAGTCCGTTGTGATCCAGCCGGGGCGGTAGTCGAAGTAGGAGATTCTCCACGCGCCGTGTACCAGGCGAAGGTCGAGTTTGTAATGGGCTCCGTACATGTCTTGGCCGTCGGGGGTAAGCGGCTTTTGGGGGATGACCCGCCCGATGACCAAATGAGCGGTCGTTTCATCCTCACCTACCTCGATGCTCAAAGGGCGGCCGAAGTGCTGCATCCAGGGCCAGTGGCGACGGAATTCCTTCTGCTGTCCAATGATTTCGTGACGTCCGTCGCGGTGGCCCATAGGCGGGAATTCCCCGAACGCGTCTTCGGTGTAGCACCCACTCAAGAGGCCGATGTCGCCTTGGTCGATTGCCCAGGCATAACGCGTGTAGGCGTCCGCGACCTGCTGGACTGCGTCCGTGGATGATAGAGGAGGAACGCCGCGCGCCCAGGGGGAGTCCAGTTCGCTCACGATGGTAGGCGTGGGGTCGCCGAGTTTCCATCCCTGTCCGGGCAGTACTTTCCAGCGGGAAAATCGGGATGAGTCTCCGTCGGTCCAAGGGATCGACAGCTTCAGATCGCTGAAACGCCACCCGTCTTCGCCGCGGGTGAGGTCGGCGACTAGCACCGCTCCGAAGACGGCGGCGCTCGCGGTGGGATCGGTGACATGGCCGTACAGGTAGGCGGTCAGGACGGTGTGGGTGTCGTTGCCTGCCACATACTGGTTGGTAGAGACAAGCTGAATAGGCATGGCGTTGCCATGATCGGCTGCGAGAAGCGCGGCGATGTTCTCGGCTCCGAAGGCTTCGCCGTGTGCGCTGCTATGTATCGACGCTGATGCGTTGAATGCATGGCCTAGTGACTTTCCGTCGCCACCAGCCCATCCGGCTAGGAACGATTCGAGGACGGACAAGACGTCGTCTCTTATGGTCAATTCTTATCTCCGTAGTGAGTGGTCTGATGTGATGGCTCTTGGCACGAACTTTTGCCGATGTTTTGGGACACTTGCCTAAGTTGCTGAATGGGTACCAAAGGCCCCGCTCCAATAGGTCAGGGGTGAGCCGCGGCCAGGGTCTGCTTCTTCTACATTCACGAGAACGAGCATGTGGTCTCCGGCTGGCGTGATTTCAGCAACGCGGCCGGCTATCCAGACGTGCAACTCTGGGAGCCGGGGCGCACCAGCGTCGGACTGCCATACGATGCCCTCGAATTTGTTCTCACTTTTGGTCGCGAAATGGCGGGCAATCGCGCCCTGACCCTCGCCGAGGACATTCACCCCCAGCGGGCTGCCAGGCTTGAGGGCGGCGAGGAGGTTAGACCCTGCATCCAGGGATATCAGGACCATCGGAGGGTGCATCGAGAGCGACAAGAACGCGCTGACGGTGGTTCCGTATGCAGTGCCCGCGCTAACCGTGGTCACGACCGATACCGGGGTGGCGACGTGGGCCATGGCTTTCCGGAAGCTGGCGCCCGAAATGGTCCGGGCCCGACTGTTCACGCGCGGATAGTCGCCGGGGCGCGGCGTGCTGTGCCGGTTGTTACGTGCCGCAAGCACGCCTCCCCAAGTTGGCTCGCAGGTTCCGCTCACCGGGTGCTCCTCGAGTCCGGGCGACGGTCGTCCTGCACCGTGCTACGGCGCAGCGGCGCGATCTGCAGCGGCGCTGGGAACGCAGTATCGCCGTCGTCCTGGAATCTCCACGCGGCCGTGTGAAGGTTTCCGTCAGCGGTACCGATGGTCAGGAACGCGTCGTACGCGGGGGAGCGTTCGCGTGCAGGTGCCCAAACGTCTACCTTCGATGCCCCCTTGGTGAGGTCACGGAGGGCATCAGCGGCTTCTGCGTGGGTCAGTTGCGTTCCCAATAGTGCGTGCACAAATCCGGAGACTCGATGTTCCGCCCAAGTGGGTGCATAGTCGCGCATTGTATTCGGCAGTATCGGCGTTTTATCGAGTGCCACGAACCGGGGAATTTCATCCACAAATGAGACGACGGTTTGGTAGCTAATGATCGACCCGCCAACACCACCGTTCGCGGTTGGTGTCTGGTAGGCGACGAGGAAGTCGAGGGTGCCCTCTACACCGGTCCGCTCCGTCCAATTGGAATGGAGGATGCGGTGCGAGCTGACTTCATCGGGAACGGCTCGGAACCACCGTGCCAACTCCAGATGCCCGTGAGCGAAATGAACCTCACCTCGACGTCCCGTCAACTGGACATTGTTCTCGAAGAGGTCCAGGTGTTCCTCAACGTTACCGGCGGGCGACTCCAGAAAGGCGAACCAACGGTGCGCTAGCGAGAGTGCTGCGTGACTTCTGCGGGACATTCCGGTCATGGCTGCGCGATCGCTTCCGCGAGGGGCGTTGCCCCAAGCCTGGACAGCGAGAATTCGACCGCGAGTGATTCCAGGGCAGCAGCCCTGCGATGTTCCCCGGGCATCATTGGATTGATCATCACCTCGTCCGTCCCGTAGCTATCGGCAAGGTCTCGGAGGGACTGCGCAACCTGTGCCGCAGTGCCCGCGATGACCCGGCCCTGATTGCGTTCGCGGGCGGCCAGCTCCATAGGGCTCCACTTGTGGTTCCGTGTCCTCTCTAGCGAAGGGATCCGTGGGAAGGGTGAGGCGCCCTCGGCGTGCGAGAGCCAGAGATGGAACGCGTCGGCTAAGTCAGCCGACTCGGTCTCGTCTTTGCCCACGGCGACAAACACGGCGGCTATCACCGCTGGTTCCGCCAGGAACGCACTAGGGCGGAAATCCCGCCGGTACTGCTCAGCTGCCCTCGGTCCACGGGCGCCAGCGTTAATGAAATGGGCGAACGTGAACCCCATCCCGTTGGTCGCGGCCAGCTCCGCCGTTGACCCGCTTGCTCCAAGAACCCAAGGCAGCGGCAGGGATCCAGCATCCGGGCTCGCGGATACGCCCCTGTATTGGGAGTCCGCGCCATGGCCACCGGTAAGGAAGCCGAGAAGGTCGGCCACTTTTTGTGGGTATGGCAGCAAGCCCGACTTCTCGTCGTTCAATGCAGTGCTTAGCCGTGGATTAGCTCCCGGGGCGCGGCCGAATCCCAGATCGATACGGTCCGGATTCAATGCCGCCAACGTCTTGAAGTTCTCTGCCACCTTCACGCTGCTGTAATGCGGCAACATCACTCCGCCCGAACCGATCCGAATCCGAGAGGTGGCGGAAGCGAGATGAGCAATCAGGACCTCGGGCGAAACACTCGCCATTGCCTCAATACCGTGGTGCTCGGACACCCAAAAGCGCGAATAGTTGAGCCGTTCCGCTAACTGCACAAGTCGAGTGGACGCCCTTAGTGCTTCAGACGTCGTCGCATCCTCATCGATAGGCGCATAGTCCAAGATTCCCAGTTTCAAATTTCCTCCTCATCGTTGCCGCTGTTTGCGATGAGAACCAACGTAAACCTTGCCATCCATGTCAAGGTCAAATCCGCCGCCGGGACCGGCGGGAACCATCAAACGGAGCGGTGCGCCACGGCCAAGGGGGGGCAAGAACCGGACCCTGGTGCCGCGCTTATGTCGAACTCCTCCGAGCATCCGCTTGACCTTCACACATATGTGAAGGTCTAGTCTTCATTTGCGAGCGGAAACACTCGCCCGCAGGCTGTGCGCGTTGGGTTCCAGCAGCCCGCCCGCGGCCAAAGTGTTTTCCCGTTCACCCGTAAGACGCAGAGAAAGAGGCAAAAATGGAACGCATCGAAAGGCTTCTGGCCATTGAGGAGATTAGGAATCTCCGTATCAAGTACGGGCATCTCCTCGACACCAACAACGCCCGTCTGTTGGGCGAGCTCTTCACTGACGATGCCGTTTGCGACGTCGGCCGGGGCCAGTGGGAAGGGCGCTCGGCTATTGTCGACGGCTTGAGCTCTGCGTTTGTTGAATACGACAGAACGGACACGGGCGCCTACCCGTTCCACCACGTGATCACGAACCACTGGGTCGAGTTCACCGACCCCGAGACAGCAGAGGGTCGGGCCTACCTCGTTGATCTCCAGACTGACCCGACTCAGGATCGGTGGATCCTCCTAGGTACGTATGCCGACGAGTATCGCCTCGAGTCGGGAGTTTGGCTCATCAGCCGCACGCGACTCGACATCACGTGGCCCGAGCGGTCAATCGGGGGCGGACTGCCCGGGGATCGTCTTGTACTACCAACCATTGCGTCTTGAACCTGCTCCTGGACGTGCCTGCGCAGACGAAATCGCGGGAGCCCATGCCCCTTCGGTTCCGCTCAGGGGACCGAAGGGGCAGAAACCGGATCGCCGGCCGGTCCGGTCTGTGTGATCCGGTGACCCCACGCGTCCGCCCCGCTGGCTGGTCAGGTGAGTGTCTGCGGAGGCGGTCATGTGATGGCATGCCGGCGCCTGCGTTCAATGTCTCTGCACGGTGGTGTCGCGCGCGTCACAGTTGCGCAGACTTCGTGGCGGCCGCCTGAAACTCCCGGCCGCAGCCCTACACTGATGCGGTGAATCAAGAGTCTCGGAGCAGGCGGCCCCTCCGTTCGTCGATGATTGCCGCCATCGCCATGGGCGTCGTCCTGGTGCTGGTGGTTGTCGTGCTCATCGGCGTCCGGATTGGTCAGTCCGTGCTGACAGGTGCACCGTCGAATGCGGTGTCCACGTCTACTGCTTCGTCACCGGCAGCGGTGCCGACCAGCACCCCTCCTGTTGAGAGTGAGCAGGCGGAAAGCCCGGAGCCGGAGCGGGTTACCGTCGGTGCATGGCCGGCCGTATCGGCGCCGGCCCACTTCGAGCCTGTTACGCCAACGCCTTTTCCAGAGCAATCCTTTGCTGAAGTCCAGGCACTGCCGCCCCAGCCCGTCGCTGAACAGCCCGCGGCGTTGCCCGCTGCCCCACCCAGCCCAGCTCCTGAGCCCACGTGTCCTGCCGACAAGGGGGTGACATTGACGATCGTCAAAGCCGAAGTTACCTATTCGGGTGGCGGTCCCTTAGAGGAGTACAAGCTGACGTACGTCCTCGACAACAGGTTCTCTATTCCGGTCGGGCTTGAGATCAGCGACTCGCTCAACGTCACTGCTGTCCGGGAAAACGGTGCCGAGGTGGGTGATGGCTTTGTCAGCCTGCCCGACACGTACGAGATCCGGCCGGGGCGTACAACATTCGCCACGGAACACAACGATCCGGTGACGGCCTTAAGGAACTTCGGCTCGCCAATCACGGCCTTCAAGCTGAGCGGCTCGGTGGGGGTACGTACCAGGACTTGGGACATCGAAAATTCGCTTTATTGCGAGTACAAGGGCCTCACCTTCGGCAAGCCGCTGCAGGGTTACTGGGGCAGTTAGCGCCGTTTTCGGTTACGCTGCCTGGGCGGACATGGTCCGCAGATTGAAGTCGGCTGCCTCAATCAGGACGCGGCAGGCGAGGAGGATGTCCACGGCTTAGGCTGCGCGATGGGTGTGCTCGTCATAGCGGTCGTAGGCGCTGGCCGTTACATCCCGGCGTTCCTGTGCCAGCTCGATCAGTTCGTTGACATTACGGATGTGGGCGGCTGAGTGAACGATGCCGCGGGGCTCCCGGTTGCCGATGAGCTCCGAGACGAAGACGCCGGCGTCGTGCAGCTGAGACGCAGCCTGTCGTGGCCGTCGGCGTGCGCCTCAATGCTCAGCTGGATGTAGATTGCTCCGTGCCCCTGCGGTGTCGACGCCTGCGACCCGGCCGACTAAGCGATGTCCACAATCATCGGCATGTGGTCCATCACATGCAACTGAACATTGGGCCGACGGCCAGCCGTCATGACAGTCAGGAGGTGACCAGCGGTAGGGTGCGAAACCGGCACCATCCCAAGGATCCCATGACCACGTTCCTGAAAATCTCCGACGGCACCGCACTGCTCAACGTTGGCCACCTCGCCACCTTCAAGAAAATTGGCGCGGGTTCGTCTTTGCGTGAGCGGCGGCCACCAGATTGGACCCGACAAAGGCAATGAGCGCGGCGAGGGCGATCAGGACGTAGGACAGCAGCCGCGAGCCGCCGAATAGCAAGGCCCGACCGCGGGGTTCCTCCGGGTCACCGGTGCGCGGTGGCAGCCGCGTCGGATTGCCGTGCGGGGAAGCCGAAGGCGTCGTGGGCTTGACCGAAGCAGCTGAGGATCGCAGTTCTGGGCGCTCCGATGGCTTTTGACAGGTTGGCCATGATGATGGCGGCCAGAGAAATATCCTTATCTGCGGCCGCTGGAATCCCCTTAAAAGGACCGCGCCAAAAGGACCGCGCCGTACTCAATGCGCGGATGGCGGGTACTCCAAGTAAGCGGGAGACGCGGCGGGGGTCTAAGACGAGTACGCGCTACTCGTGAGGGCGTTCTCCTCAAGCGATTTACTGGATGTTCAGCACGCCAGACCAGCGCGTCACGACGACCGTTGATCAGAGCAACTGTAGGGAGACGTTAATGGGCTCTTCGCGGTTCGTGGGGAAATTGATTCCCGGATGAGTGTCATGCCGCCGTCCGGACGGCACTGGTCATGAGAATAACCGATTTGTAATTGCCTGC